>NZ_QLLR01000017.1 GCF_003259615.1 Pedobacter cryoconitis
CCAAACCATAACTAGTTGAAGATTAATGAAATTATAATTTTCCCTTTGACTAACCCATGGACAACTGCGGACAATTGCAGACAGCTGCGGACAATTACGGACATTTTTTACGCATCAGGATAATCTTTAACGCGAATAGCCTACATTGGTGGAAAGGCATTTATTTATTATGGGAAGTTTAACGGGTAAATTTGTAAAGGGAATCCTGGGCGATTTCATTTTTAAAGCAGCAGTTTGGAGTACAGGTTGTTTCAAAAGTTCTGTAAGGGGCATAATGAAACAATCAATGGAAACCCAAAGGCATCAGAGAACTTTCGTAAAAGTAGCAAGCCTGGAAAAATCAGGATCTTTCCTCCCCCTAAGAATTCCGCTGAAGCGTTGGCCGATCTCTTATCAAAGTAATCAGGAGACTTTAATAATGATAAATTGAACTATAAAATCAGGAAGTAATCAGCTTATTAAAGAATCGTAACCATCTGCTTTGAACTAAGAAATATCAAACCCAAAACTTGAAATTTAATCCCTGATCCACAAGTTTATGATTTGATCCTTTTTTTGTTGAATTGATCGTAATTGTTTTACAACTGTTTTACACAGTTTCAATGACGATCCTAATTGTTTTTAAAACACTTAAGTATTTCACAAACAAATAAGAAGGAAAAGCAATGTTTTCATTCGCTTTAATTGTACTGAATCCTCAATAATCCCGAATTCATTTTATACTTCTTCCTGATCTCTTTTTACATGATCTGCAAGCTTAAAGCCTGTAGTCCCTTCACTCTTATCGTCCAAAAACAATAACACTACTAAAGAGATGATCGGGATAAGAAATGAAATGAAAAACCAGAACCAAAAACTTCTTCCCTGACTTTTTGCAAAAATCCCGGCAATAGTTTGTGGTAATATTAAACCCATTAATAGGAGCAGTTCGGCCATAAAGGTTGCTGAATAAACAATTATAAAGTTAGCGATATTTTAAAATCATTTGTAAACTGCTGTATAAAATTAATACTAAGCCCAATCAGAACGGCCCTATCTTTGTTTATAACATAACTAACCAAATTTAAACAGGCTCTCTTAGCAAATAGAAAAATGGAAACCCAATTGGAAAAAAACAAAACAGTAGTTAAACGCTTTAATCTCGAAGTAATTGAACAAGGTAACCTGGAAAGCTTTAAAGAATTGATGGATGACCAGTTTATTAACCATACCGCTCCTGAAGGTACTGACAACGGCCCGGGAGGAATGATTTATACATTTAACCAGGTTTTAAGACCCGCTTTTCCTGATATGAAAGTCACAGTCTATGATCAGATTGCAGAAGGAGAACTGGTGACTACCCGTAAAACGATCACAGGAACACACAACGGTACCTTTATGGGAATGCCGCCAACCGGGAAAAAAGTTGCGATTCAGGTGATAGACATCGTAAGAGTCGTGGACGGTAAATATTACGAACACTGGGGTATAAATACGCTTTCTACAGTGCTCACGCAACTCGCTACCGACTATGTGATTAAACAACCTGTTTTATCTCATCCGGAGACAGAATCGATCATCAGTAACTTATTTGATAAAAATTCCAAAATTTAGAATTTAATCCTAAATTACATACGCCAAATACGAGCTAAAACCATTTAATAATAAAAGCAGGTAGTATGAACGAATTTCAAATTAAAAAGTCAGACGTCGAATATGACGCCATAATAGTTGGATCCGGAGCAGGTGGAGGTATGTCAGGATATGTACTTGCCCATGCCGGTCAAAAAGTGCTGATGCTTGAAGCAGGTGCTTATTTTGATCCACGTCTGGACGCGCAACAACTAAAATGGCCATGGGAATCTCCAAGACGTGGTGCCGGAACTGTACGCCCGTTCGGAGATTTTGATGCTGCTTACGGAGGCTGGGAACTTGATGGAGAACCTTACACCCAAAAGAATAATTCAGAATTTGCCTGGTTCCGTTCCAGGATGCTGGGAGGAAGAACCAATCACTGGGGACGTATTTCTCTGAGAATGGGACCCGAAGATTTTAAGTGTAAAGACGGACTGACAGATAACTGGCCAATAACCTATGAGGAAATTAAGCCATTTTATGATAAAGTAGACCGGTTAATCGGAATCTATGGAACTGTTGAAGGTATAGAAAGTGAACCTGATGGTATCTTTATGGCACCGCCGAAACCCAGGTTAAATGAACTGTTTATAAAAAAAGCAGCTAAAAAGAATGGAGTAACCGTTATTCCGGGCCGCGGGTCAGTATTAACAGAAGCATTGCCAAATAATAAAGACCGTGCCCCTTGTTTCTATTGCGGTCAATGCGGCAGAAGCTGTAAAGTTTACGGTGACTTTTCTTCTTCATCCTGCCTGGTCATACCAGCGGTAAAAACAGGGAATTTAACTGTAATTACCAATGCCATGGTACGTGAGGTACTGACAGATAAAGCTGGTTTAGCTACCGGTGTATCTTATGTAGATAAAACTACGATGGAAGAGCACCAGGTAAGAGGAAAAGTAATTATTCTTGGAGCCAGTGCTTGTGAATCTGCTCGTTTGCTGCTGAACTCTAAATCTGTAGCTCATCCTAATGGTCTGGCGAATAACAGCAATGTAGTCGGTAAATACCTGCATGACTCTACAGGTGCAAGTTTAAGTGGTTTTCTGCCACAGCTCATGGATCGTAAACGCTATAATGAAGATGGAGTAGGCAGCGTTCACATCTATTCTCCATGGTGGCTTGACAATAAAAAATTAGACTTCCCACGTGGTTACCATATAGAATATGGTGGTGGCCTGCACATGCCAGGTTACGGCTTTGGCGGTGGTATAGAAAATATGAATGGTGCTGTGCCCGCAAGAGACGGTAAAATGAAAGAAGCTGGCGGATACGGTATAGGTTTGAAAGATGACTACAGACGCTTCTTTGGAACACAAGTAGGTATGGCCGGACGTGGAACAGCGATTGCCAGAGAATCAAACTACTGTGAAATAGATCCTAAAGTCGTAGACAAATACGGTATTCCTGTATTACGCTTTAACTATAAATGGGCTGTTGAAGAAGTTAAACAGGCCAAACATATGCAGGAAACTTTTCAGGAAATGATGCACACCATGGGCGCTATTGTGACTTCAAAAGTCCATGGAGCGGAAGATAACTACGGACTGGAAGCTCCGGGTAAAATTATCCATGAGGTAGGTACAGTCAGAATGGGAGACGATCCAAAGAAATCAGCTCTAAATAAATGGTGTCAGGCACACGATTGTAAAAATCTGTTTGTGGTGGATGCTGCACCTTTTGTGCAACAAGGTGATAAAAATGCAACCTGGACAATTCTGGCTTTATCGATGCGTACGGCAGAATATATCCTTGCAGAAAAGAAAAAACTAAACCTGAGCTAACCAAAATAGACATGAACAGACGTGAATCACTTAAAGCCTTAGGCTTGACGGCTATAAGTTCAGCAGTATTGCTGGAAGCTTGTAAACCAGGAGCACTTAAAACAGACAAAGCAGCAGATGAAAAAGCTGCCGCTCAACCAGGCAGAGAAGCCTTCGAAGTAGAGAGAGACAACGCTTTAAACGCAGCGAAGTTCTTCAACGCACATGAAATGGCTACCATTGCAATCCTTTCAGATATTATCATTCCCAAAGATGGGAAATCAGGAAGCGCAACGGATGCTAAAGTGCCGGAATTTATTGAGTTTATCGTTAAAGATATTCCCGACCATCAGATACCGATGCGCGGTGGATTAAAATGGCTGGACATCCAGTGCCTTAACCGTTTTCAGCAAACATTTAAAGACGCATCAGAAAAACAGCGTATTGAAATGGTAGAAGACATTGCTTATCCGAAAAAAGTTAAACCAGGAATGCAACAGGGAGCGGCTTTTTTCAGCCTGATGAGAGATCTGACGGCTTCTGGATTTTTCACCACAGAAATGGGTGTAAAAGATTTAGGGTACGTAGGGAATGTACCCAATAAATGGATGGGAGTACCAGCCGATGTATTGAAGCAGTACGGCATGGAGAATGTTTAATTCAACCACTTTATAGCTGAGGCTGTTAACTTCTCTGATGATAAATTCAGGAACGTTAACAGCCTCTTTTTTTATTGGGATTTCCTCTCCTGATACAGTTAAACTTTGTATCTTATCTGATCTAAAAAGAGCCAAATGACCCTGATTATTGTACTGCTTTGTATCCTTTTATTAATTATAATGGTGTCCGCTATGCGGATCAATGCCTTTCTTTCTTTTTTAATTGTATCAATCATTGCCGGCATCGCATTGGGTATCCCGCTGAATAAAATTGCAGGTTCTGTTGAAAAAGGAATAGGTGATGTGCTGGGCTCCTTACTTATCATTATTGCCGTGGGTGCAATGCTGGGAAAACTGGTTGCTGATAGCGGAGCAGCACAGCGGATAGCCGCAGTAATTATGAATATCTGTGGTGAAAAGTACATTCAATGGGGAGTAGTGATTACCGGATTTCTAATCGGTATCCCTCTTTTTTACGGCATAGGCTTTGTCTTAATGATCCCGCTGATCTTCTCCGTGGTTTATAAATACAAGTTACCAGCAATTTATATCGGGCTTCCCATGCTGGCCGCTCTTTCTGTGACCCATGGATTTCTTCCGCCACATCCCTCACCATCTGCTTTAGTTATACAATTTAAAGCGAATATGGGGCTTACTTTATTGTATGGTTTAATCGTTGCCATACCGGCGATTGTGATTGGCGGGCCACTTTTTGCCAGAACACTTAAAAATATTCCTTCCACTCCATTAAAAAGTTTTGTGCCTGTTGATAAACCAGAACACGAACTGCCAGGCACTTTTAACAGTTTCTTTACAGCACTTTTGCCGGTTTTATTACTTGTTATTGCCGCCATATTATCTTTCTCCGCTAACCAGGTACCCGGACTCCACAACCTGATGGGGCTGGTAGGCGAATCAAATGTGGTGATGCTGATTGCTTTAATTACCGCGACACTGACGCTGGGTATTTTCCAGGGAAAGAAAATGACTTATATCATGGATCTTTATGGAGAAGCCATTAAAGATGTAGCCCTTATTCTGTTGATTATTGGAGGCTCAGGTGCATTGAAACAAGTATTAGTAGACAGCGGAGTAAGCGCACAGATCGCGGTTATGCTGAAAGAACTGCATATGCAGCCCTTATTTCTCGGATGGCTCATTACCGCCGTTATCCGGTTTTGTGTCGGTTCAGCTACAGTTGCCGGCTTAACTACTGCAGGCATTATTTTACCGCTGATGTTTGCGACCAATACCAACCCCAATCTGATGGTGCTGGCAGTAGGGGCCGGAAGCTTGATGTTCTCTCACGTAAACGATGCCGGATTCTGGATGTTCAAAGAATATTTCAACCTCAGCCTGAAAAATACGTTTAAATCATGGGCATTGATGGAATCGATAGTTGGTACAATAGGACTGATCGGCGTACTTTTATTAAATCAAATTATCTAAAAAATATATAATGGAAAACTTAAGTGCAGAAGCGCAATTCGCGAAACTAGGATTAATTCTACCACCAGCACCAAAGCCTCTTGGTGTTTATAAACCATATTTGATTGATGGTAAATATCTTTTTCTATCTGGCCACGGCCCTGTCAATGACGATAAAAGCCTGACTATTGGGCGTATAGGTGCTGACCTTGATCAGGAAGAAGGTAAACTGGCCGCAAGACAAGTAGGGCTGACCATGTTGTCTACCATTAAAACTAATCTGGGTACACTAAACCGGGTAAAAAGAGTAATCAAAGTTTTAGGAATGGTGAACTGTACACCGGACTTTGAAAAACACCCCTTCATTATTAACGGCTGCAGTGAATTATTTGCACAAGTATGGGGAGAAGAAAACGGGGTAGGTACACGCAGTGCTGTAGGCTTTGGTTCACTGCCTGATAATATTCCGGTAGAAATTGAAGCGATGTTCGAATTACATGAGTAATATGGCAGCAGACTGGTATTTAATCGATGACGTGGAACTGCTGGATTCCCCGTCCCTGGTATTCTACCAGGAAAGGATAACTGCAAATATTGGGAAATTAAAGGGAAATATTCCTGCAACAGACAGATTGAGGCCGCATGTTAAAACCCATAAAACAGTGGAAATTACCCAGCAGCTGTTAGCGGCCGGGATTACTAAATTTAAATGTGCAACTATTGCTGAAGCAGAAATGCTGGGTCTTTGTAAAGCGCCCGATGTACTGTTAGCCTATCAGCCTGTAGGGCCAAAAATTGATCGGTTTATTCAGCTGATCAAAACCTATCCGGATACTGCATTCTCCTGTCTGATTGATAATGAGTTCTCCCTGAAAGAGATTGCCCATGCAGCAATAGCTTCAGGGGTAATTATAAGTCTTTTTCTGGACCTTAATGTTGGAATGAACAGAACTGGCATACTGCCGGATGAACAAGCATTAGCTCTTTATGAAGCTGCAACAGCTCAAAAAGGTATTAAAATACTGGGACTTCATGCCTATGACGGTCACATCCATGATGCAGATTACAGCCTCAGAGAAGAACAAGCAGCTGTTATCCTGACTGCTATTCACAAACTAGCCGAACAGATCGTCCGCAAAGGGATGTCAGAACCAGTTATCATAGCCGGAGGGACACCCACTTTTCCAATTTATGCAAAGCTGGATTATATAGAATGCAGTCCGGGCACATTCGTGCTGTGGGATAAAGGCTATCAGGATGCTTTTACAGAACAAGACTATCTGACCGCAGCGCTGGTAATCACCCGTGTAATTTCACTGACCTCTGCTACAAAAATCACAGTTGATCTCGGGCATAAATCCGTTGCAGCAGAGAACCCATTAAAAAAGAGGGTACATTTCTTAAATGCACCCACAGCAGAAGCCGTAAGCCAGAGTGAAGAACATCTGGTGCTGGAACTGGGAGCAGACCATGGCTTTCAGATAGGTGATGTTTTGTATGGTTTACCGATACATATCTGTCCTACAGTAGCACTTTACAGCAATGCCAATATCATTAATAAGCATAAACTAACAGGAGGGTGGAAGATAATTTCAAGGGAGAGGAAGATTAATATTTAATTTTTAAACTGATGTTTACTATAGATGCACACCTCGATTTAAGTATGAATGCACTGGAATGGAACCGCGATTTGCGGTTGCCAATTGCTGCAATCAATGCAAGAGAACAAGGACTGACCGATAAACCCGACCGTGCCAAAGCCGTAGTTTCTTTACCGGAGCTCAGAAAAGGTAAGATTGGTTTGGTCGTTGCCACCCAGATTGCACGTTACGTTGCTCCTGGAAATAATTTACCTGGCTGGCATTCGCCAGAGCAGGCCTGGGCACAAACACAAGGGCAACTGGCCTGGTATAAAGCCATGGAAGAAGCAGGGGAAATGGTACAGATCAATAACCTGGAAACCCTTGAAAAACATGTGCAGCTCTGGGAAAATGACCAGCAAGACGAGAAGAAACCTATCGGTTATATTTTAAGTCTGGAAGGTGCAGATTCTATGGTGACTATTCAGCATCTGGAACGTGCTCATGCCAATGGTCTTCGTGCAGTCGGACCAGCACATTATGGCCCCGGACGGTATGCACAAGGTACAGATGCCACAGGTTTTATGGGCCCAAAAGGTCATGAACTGCTCAGAGAAATGGAACGTCTGAATATCATTCTGGATGCTACACATTTGTGTGACGATAGTTTCTGGGAAGCATTAGACCATTTTAACGGGCATATCTGGGCATCGCATAATAACTGCAGAGCCCTTGTTAACCACAACCGTCAATACAGCGATGGACAAATTAAAGCACTAATTACCCGTGGCGCAGTGATCGGCTTAGCCCTTGATGCCTGGATGATGGTTCCAAACTGGGTTCGCGGACAGTCTACACCAAGAGGTATGAACTGTAACCTGGAAGTGATGGTCAACCATTTAGATCATATTTGCCAGATCGCAGGTAATACTTTACATGTGGGCATAGGATCAGATCTGGATGGGGCATTCGGAACAGAACAATGTCCTTATGATGTGGAAAACATTGCAGATTTGCAGAAGATACCCGCACTTTTAACAAAAAGAGGATATACAGCTGAAGATATTAAGAACTTGATGCAGGGAAACTGGCTGCGGTTCCTGAGAAAAGCATGGCATTAAATCAAGCAGGAGCGAAGTTATTAACGTAACCAACAAGTTATCCACATTTTATGTGGATAACTTGTTGGTGTTAAAATCTCATTATCAGACTTTGATATAGATTTTACGTCTGTCGAGTACATAGCCCACAAGCCAACACACTAACATAAAGCTGATTGCAAATAATAAGGAACCTATTGGCCCCGGCGCAATCACCTGGAAGAAATTAACATTTATCCACTTGCTAAAATGAAACTGTGGAAAAAGTAAATCAATAATAATCAGTAATAAGTCTGAAACGATATAAATAAACAAAGGGTTTTTCCCGAACACCACGAAGAATTTCGTCCATCGGGTAGACTGTCTTACCTCAATAATGTAGAGCAGTACACCAATAATCATCAGATCAAGTCCGGTAGTGACCAGTACAAATGAACTCGTCCATAACTTTTTGTTAATCGGCAGTACTGAATTCCAGCAGACCGCAATTAAGACGAATAAACTTCCCACCAGGAAAAGCTTGGCAATACTTTCATACCCTTTTCCTTTTTCCTGAATGAACTTACCCGCAAAGTATCCGATAATCACATTCACAATGGATGGAATTGTGCTTAATATTCCTTCAGGATCAAAAGCAACATGTTTACCATTCATAAAATCGCCATGATACAAATGAGAAGTTCCCATCACGAATTTATCCAGGTAATACCCTGCATTCCCGGTCATGGTTAACTCAGCACCAGGATCACCAAAAACTAATAAGCAGACCCAATAACCTACCAGGAAGAGCACACTCATCCAGATGACAGTTTTTCCTGATAGGTAATGGATCATTAGCGAAGCAATTCCAAAACACAGCGCTATTCTTTGTAAAACACCCAGAATGCGGGTATTTCTTATATCTGCAAATATGATATGCCCCTGGCTGTCATGTTTGAAAAATGGAAACCAGTAGATCAGGAATCCGATAAGGAAAATTAAAAAAGTACGTTTGAAGATTTTCAGCAGTACCTGGGAATTGTCCATTTGACTGAATCTTTTCATAGAAAAGCTCATTGCGTTCCCTACCGCAAAAAGAAACGAAGGGAAAACCAGGTCTGTAGGAGTGAACCCATGCCAGGCAGCATGTTCAAGTATGCCAAAAGGTATTGCGCCTCTTCCGGGAGAATTTACAATGATCATGAAACATAAGGTCATGCCACGGAATACATCCAGGGAAAGAAAACGCTCGGTTAGTGGTTTCATAGGCTTATTAGATTTATTCCTTTTTAAACAGGAACTCCTTTAAAGATAAGGAGTTCCTGAATGAATTCTCTGGTTAGTTATAGCCAGGGTTTTGTGTCAGTATTTTGTTGCCCCCCTGAACACTCAGGTCAATCTGACGCTGAGGTATAGGATAATACTCATTTCTTCCACTGGTGAATTTACCCCTTCTGACATCAGAAGTTATCTTGCCCTGGAAGCTGAAATAGGCATTCAATTCTTTCTCTGCAATACCCCAGCGTACCAGGTCAAAAAAGCGGTGACCTTCCATCGCCAGTTCTATCTTACGTTCATAATAAATCGCGCTTAAAGCATAAGCCTGGCCCTGGCTGGCAAAATCGCCGGCAGGATACTCACTCACCTTATAATTTGCCGCCGGCACATCAGAGAACCCTCCAAGCGGGTTACTGTCATCTATATACTTATAAACCCAGCCCTCTTTATTTGCAGCCCGCGCTCTTACCCTGTTAACATATTGTTGTGCCGTAGCCAGGCTTCCTGCCTGTGCTTCACACTCCGCAGCCTGTAACAAGACATCAGCAAAGCGGATAACCAGGTAATTGATAGCTGATCCAGGGGCCCAGGTCGTTTTGTCTGCATCCGTAGCTGCAGTTTTTTGCCAGTATATATTTTTCTTAGGTCCATAAGGCCCACCATAGCTTTGATCTCTGATCCATGCTGCGCCCGGATAATTTCCCCAGTCCAGATAAGGAATACCGCGTCTGCCAGCTGTCCAGTCAATTCTTGGATCTAATGTTCCCTGATCCGCTATGAATTCTGTACCTCCGCTAATACCCATGTCATTTTTAACCGCATAGTCATTGTAATTGGAAAGATAAGGAAGCCCCGTTGTTTCATTCGTTCTGAACCTGTTTACCAAATCAATAGAAGGCTGAAAGAATCCGCAGCACCCAAAAGGACTGCCCCCGTAAGGGAAATTCAGCATATCCCCGTTATTGCCACTGGTTGGTCCGGAAGGATCTGCATTCGCTGCCATTTGTATCGTGAATACCTCTTCCGGATTATTTTCCTTACTAGGCATGAAATTATCCTCGAAGGAAGCGTTCAGGTCATATTTTTTACCACTACTGGTTACACCCGACGGAATCACCACATCAAATATTGCTTTCGCATCTGCATATTTCTTCTGATATAAATAAGACTTAGCCAGGTAAGCACCAGCCGCCCATTTATTCACTCTGCCTATTTCACCCTGTGTTGCAGGAAGATTTTCGTAAGCAAACTTGAAATCGCTGGTAATTTTAGCCCATAGTTCAGTACTTACCGGTTGATTATAATCAGTGGTGGTTTCATCGATCCATGGCGCATTGTTCCAGAACTTTTTAATCTCAAAATAGTAATGAGCTCTTAAAAATCTGGCCTGTCCGGCGATGGTTTTTCCTTCTTCTGGTGTGATGTCCGTTGCTTTAGCTAAAAACTTTAATACGTTGTTGGTACGGGCAACACCTTCATATAGTGCTTTCCATTTCCCATTGTAATACGCATTGTTCGGATCAGAATAAAAGTTTGCAATAGGATCAATGGCAGGCTGATCAGAACCATCACTGCCTTTAGAAGCATCACCACCAGCAATTGATCCGAAGACCCAGTTGCTTGGTGAACCTTGCCAGGCTTCACCGCCACCTAAACTCTGGTTTGCTCCCTGCATTCCATATAATGCTGCATAAGCGCCAATCAGCAATGCGTTTACGCCGTTTTTATTAGCCACCAGTTCTTCAGATACTGAGCCCAGCGGAGGCTGTTGTAAAGCCTTTTTGCAGGAAGGCAATAATTGTGCTGTAAAGACCAGTACAGTCAACAAAACAAATGTAGATTTCTTCATCTTTATATTTTTTAAACCAAAGGGTGATTAAAAGGATAAATTTAAGCCGACTAAGAAAGTGCGCTGACTAGGATAAGAACCATCATCAACACCATAAGCAGTCTGCTGTCCGGTTTCACTTGATGTGCCTATTTCCGGATCAACACCAGAGTACTTGGTAATCGTAAACAAATTTGCTCCTGACAAGTAAACTCTCAATTTATTGACTCCTATTTTCTGCAGTCTTGCCGAATTAAACGAATAACCGATCTGTGCATTTTTTAACCTCAGGTAAGAACCATTTTCTACGAAATAAGAGTTCGGAACCGCGTTGGTACTGAATGAATTCGAAGTTTCCTGAATCGGTGCACTCGCATTGTGATTTTGCGGAGTCCATGAATCATATAAAGCTGTTTTGCTTTTCGCGCCTCCGAATGAAGGGTTAAAATCAGTCCACCACTTTACCTGGTTCCAGATCGAGTTACCCTGAACACCATAGAAAAATGCACTGAAGTCCCAGTTTTTATAAGTCACACCCAGGTTTAATCCATAACTATAAGATGGATTTGCATTCCCTAAAAAGGTACGGTCATCTGCAGTAATACGACCATCACCATTTACGTCTGCATATTTAAAACGGCCTACACCAATATCAGTCTGGTATACATCATTGGGATTACCGGATGCTGCCTGCGCTTTTTTGTTAGCCTCATCCACTTCCTGCTGAGAATTCCAGAAACCATCTGTTTTATAACCGAAGAACTGGCTGATCGGATGTCCTACCGCATTGCGGATAATATTACTTCCATCAAAACGGCGTGCATCTACATCGTAATAATCAGAACCACCAGAGATCTTCTGGATTTCATTGTGGTAAGTAGTAATCGTAGCCGTTGCATTCAGTTTAACGGAACTGCTTACCTGCGTGTTTCCTGAAACCGAGATATCAAAACCATTGTTTTTCATCTGCGCTATATTGACAAAAGGTACTTTTGCTGCACCGCTTGTTCCAATCATTTCAGGATTATACAACAGATCCTTGATATTCTTGCGGTAATAATCAGCAGAAATATCAATATGTCCACCGAATAAAGTCGCATCAAAACCAAAGTTTGAATTGATGTTTTTCTCCCATTTAGCTCCTGGATTACCAGTTTGATTCTGATAGAATCCGGAAACGATATTATTTCCGCCACCAATGGCATAATAAGACGTGCCGACCTTACTGCCGAAAGTCGTGAACGAGTTACCGCCACTTACATTCAGCTGATTTCCCATGATTCCATAACCACCTCTGATTTTCAGATCAGTGATCCATTTTACATTTTTAAGGAAACCTTCCTGAGAAATTCTCCAGCCCGCACTTACTGCAGGGAACCAGCCATATACATGCTGCAGGAACTTAGAAGAACCATCACGGCGTATTGTTGCACCGATCAGATATTTATCATTATAGCTATAATCTACTCTTCCAATCAGCGAGAATAAAGTATTAGCCGTTCTTTCGCTGGTTGTTTTCATTGGGCCGCCACCAGTAGAAAGATTGGTGTAATCCGGATCAAAAGAAAAATATCCCTGGTTAGAGCCTGTAGAAACATGTGTGTTTTCTCTGAAAAATTCTGTTCCTGCTACTGCTTTAATCCGGTGTTTATTAAATGTTTTGTTAAAAGAAAGCGTATTGGTCCAGCTATAATTATAACCATCCAAAGCAGATTCACTATAAGAATTGGTTGTTGAATTTTCTGAATTCTCATACTGCGGATATACAAATGCGCGGGTAGCGCCCGAATAATTTTCTCCGCCAAACTGAGATCTGATCGTTAAAAAGTCAGTCAGATCAGCTTCCGCGAAAATATTTCCGAACAACCTGTTCTGTTGCGATTTATTATCTTTAGTACGTTCCTGCATCGCTACCGGATTATAAGCATCACCCAGGTTACCACCATAAGATCCGGCAAAGTTTCCCATAATATCTCTGACAGGAATAATAGGCTGCTCTCTGAAAGCATGACCAATAGCATTATCACCACTTAAACCCGCAATCTGTGGATTATTTGTAATGGAATAAGCCAGATTCTCACCCACACGTACATGTTTACTCACATTATACTGACTGTTGGAACGGATCGTATATCTTTTCAGATAAGTATTCAATAAGGTACCCTGCTGGTTGAAGTAATTTGCAGAGAAAAGGTAACTGCCCTGATCAGATCCTCCCGTAATGGCCACATTCTGGCTCGTGATGGAAGCAGGCTTGAATATCTCGTGATACCAGTCTGTGCCCTCTTTATTCGCCTTTGAAATCCGGTAAAAACTATTGAATTCGTTGGCAGAAGTATAAAAAGGTTTTAGTTTATAGAGCGAAGGATTGGCTCTTGGATCACCTTCTTTAGCACCCGCCGGTAAAATATAATCCGGCAGTACATAAGTTGGTCCGCTGCCATATAAGGAATCTACAAAATCTGTAGCTCCCGAATTGGTCATCGCCATATGTTTAAGATCTGCCATTTCCTGAGGGTTCAGCATATTCCACACATTGCCACCTTTAGGGCGCTGCGTACCATAATAAGCATCATAAGTCACTGTTACTTTACCTTTGCCTTTTTTAGTGGTAATCACAATAACCCCGTTTGCAGCTCTGGAGCCATAAATTGAAGCCGAGCCTGCATCTTTCAAGACCTGCATAGTCTCAATATCATTTGGGTTCAGATCGGCGATACTCTGTGTAGGTACACCATCCACTACGTATAAAGGATTATTATTTCCAAAGGTGTTCACGCCTCTGATTCTTACTTGTGGTTCTTCTCCAGGCTGCCCTGAGCCTAATACCGTTACACCGGAAGCCTGACCTTGCAAGAGATTGTTAACCGATGCAGTAGGCTGTTTGATCATAGAACCTACATTGACAACCGATACCGCACTTGTCAGATCTTTCTTGCGCTGCGTACCATAACCTACCACAACTACTTCTCCTAAAGAAGTGAGTTCTTCAACAAGTTGTACATTCAGCGTTGTGCGCCCGTTTACAGGCATTTCTTTGGCCGTAAACCCAATATAAGAGAAGACTAATACTACATCGGGGCCGGTTGCAACAATCGCGTAGCTTCCATTCACATCTGTTGTGGTGCCGATTTTAGTTCCTTTTACATTGACACTTACCCCTGGTAAGGGCTCACCTTTATCAGAAGTTACCTTACCTTTTACAGTGAGCTGGTTCTGATTGCCTGGCAGACCAATTGTTAATCCCGAAAGATCTTTCTCATAAAGCAGGATCTGGTTGTCCTCCACTTTATAATAAATATTCAATGGATTCAGGGTTTCGTCCAGTAGCTGTCCTAATACCTTATTGACTGCACTGACAGTTACCTTACGCTGTGCTTTGATCACAGTAGAACTGTAAACGAAGTTTACCTTGGTCAGCAGTTGTATTTCGGTTAGTATCTGCTTGATCTGGCCCTGGTTAATATTAATTGAGATTTCCTTGTTTAATATTTCCTGCCCCGTCACATTCTTGGCGAAGGACGTGCAGGTGAATAAAATGCCAAGAAAAATTTGTGTCATGGATATCCGCATTGCTGTTTTGATTAAAGCAACAAATCGCTTTTTTTTCATACCTTTAGAAGTTTTTGTTCGTTAATGTGAAAATTTCGTACAGAGATTATTGGCTGGCAATGTTGGGGAACTTTGTCAGCCTTCTTTTTTTGAGGAATTTGGTTAGTAGATCTTCAATCGGTCCATAGGCTACTTTGATTTTTGGTTAGTTAGTTGGTTAGGTTATTTAGTTTTGATAATTATTTTGGTACCTGCTATTTCATAATGTGCTTTTATCGTATGGCACAGCAGGTCTAGTTTCTGATATAAATTCTGTTTAGAAATATCTCCCGTAAACGTATTGTTATAAAGTTCCTGGTCTTCAATAATGAATGCAATCCCATAAGTGGTCTGCAATTGATTCAGTACCTCGGTTAATGGTGCTTCTTCAAATACATAAGCTGCTTTATGCAGGTTTGGATTAACGGGGACGATGGGCAGGGGGTCAGCAACTAAAGTAGTTTCGAAATCATCATTATCCTTTTTGTAGGTTGTCTTTTGGTTTGGCGTAAGCATTACCTTTTTATCCTGATTAAAAAGATGTTTAAGGTTTAAGTGCTGATCCTTGTTCAGGCAAACCATTACTTTCCCGGTTTTTACGATTACCTGTGTTTCTTCAGCAGCCGGATCGGACTTGATAATGAAGCTGGTTCCAACTACCCTGGTAATTACGTTTTTGTTATAGACAAAGAAAGGTCTGTGTGGATTTTTGCTGATCAGAAAATAACCTTCTCCCTGTAAAGATACTTCCCGGGTCTGTGCAGAAAAATGTTCCGGATAAGACAGGGAAGAAGAAGGTTGAAGGATAACAACGCTGCCATCTTCCAAATTGATTCTGATTGGGGCAGAAGTATTGTTTTTCTTCTCCAGTATGGTGGTTAGCGCCTGGAACTTTAAATATTGCGGGTCCTGATGATTATTCAGAAACAAATAACCAGTAACCAAAGTAAGTGCAAGGAGAGCAGCTGCGGCAAACCATGCCAGCAATGGCAGGCGTTTTACCCGGTCAGGATGTGGAGTTGAAACGTGAACCTGGTTACTGCTGCCGGTTTCCAGGTTGATCCTGTCCCAAAGTTTTTGTTCAAGTGTAGGTAACTCATTGGGATAAATCTCTTCCAGGTCATCCCGGTCGAGCATGCTATACAATTTTTCAATCACGATTAACTCTTCCTGAGAACATTTGTTCTCCAGGTATTTTTCTAATAATGAATGAAGGGCTTGTCTTTTCATTTGGTGCCTTTAAAACTATATGTACGTTAAATCGGCCCTATCCCTAAAGAAAAGTAAAAGAAATTTAAAATTTATGAAACAAAAGGAAGGAGAGGAATAAAAAGAGATATTCCTTTAAATGAAACCGCATACTTTTCAGCGATTGTGTAATATGGTATTCTACTGCTTTTTCCGAAATATTCAACTGCTGGGAAATCTCTTTGGTAGACCGGTTATCGATTCTGCTTAGCTTAAATACTTCCCCTGTTTTTTTTGGTAACAGGGCAATCCCCTGGTTCAGTGCTTTAGAAAGATCATTGACTAAAGCCAGGTCATCAGTACTGCTGGTAATATGCTGCCGCTGACCAGTTACATGATCCTGATACTTTTCTTTGACCAGCTGGGATTTGTAGTGGTTAATGATACTGTATTTAAGACTTCCGAATAAATAACAATCCAGTGTATTGATGGTGATACTTTCCCTTCTTCTCCAAAGATCTGCAAAGAGATTCTGTGTCAGTTCTTCCGCCAGTTCTTTATGATAAACCTTGACATAAGCTGCTTTATAAATCCCTGCCCAATAACGGGTATAGATCTCTTTAAAAGCCAGCCCATCGCTATCTTTTAATAGATCTACCAACGAATTATCAGAGAGACTGTTGTATTTCATTTAAATTATATCTGGCAATAAAATTTAATTAAACTTTTAATTGGTTTCAAGACCTGTTAGTGTGATTGTTTAATGGTTTTTTCTAAAAATTAATCTAAATATATTAAGAAATGGCAAAAATGATTGTCTTTCTGCTTAAAGCATGTTATTTTGAGCATAAATTTAAACGGACATTCAATAAAAGCAATTAATCTTAATTAATAAGCGCTTAAGTTAGTAATTTAATCAGTAATAATGTGCTAAAGAATAACACGTTATCAACCGAAAATATTTCAAAAGAAATAGGGACTATAAATAGCAGGTCAAAATAGTTGCACAATTGGCTGGAATACAATAATCTTGTTAAGGAAAATTATTGTCAATTAGGATTAAATTTATTTTGATTTAGGGAAAATATATCCTAAGTTTCTGTGATTTTAATCAAAATTATTATTTTAGAGGTTAAAGTTCCCCTTTGGACTAAACAAGGCTATTTTGCAGGTTTTTGCAGACCAAATAAAGTTTCATCTTCCTGGAAGAAAGAAACCTGTTTTTATGTTTAAATCGTAATGAACAAGAAAGATGGAAACAAAAAGACAAATTAAACTCAATTATACTCAGGAATTTAAAATTGCCTGTAAAATAAATAACCTGAAGCCCGAAGAGCTGCTGCAATATTTTATCAGTTATGTCTCTTTTTATGCGTTTATAGGTGGTAACATGGATGCGATGTACCTTTGGGCAACGACTACCTGCATTGATTTTAAAGAAGTACATGGAGGACAGCCTCAGCCAATAAATGACCATAGAATACAAGAAATCTGTTTGAAATATATCAAGAAGCTAACTGCTATGAATATGAGCAGTGCAGCTTCAAAAATTATAGAACACCAGAAAATTGTTTCCTTAATGAGGGAATGGTCTTCAGAAATGCTGCCCATTACAGATTATGAACTGGAAATACAGACCAGTGAAGTTTATGTGCTTGAATTGACATTCGACTTTAACCTGGTCTGCCGGATGAACGGGTCAGCTATACAAGGACTGCTTCAATATTTTATCAACCAGGTTTCTTTAGCAAGAGAGCGTGCTTTAAACCTCCATCGGGTCGTTAAAACAGATCCCAGCACAGCTTTCCTGTTGCTTTTGAGCAGTAACCACGAAAGTTTTAGAAATAAGATATTACCGCAGCAGGAGATGTATAAAAAATACGCAGCTCAATTGCAAAAGCTGGATGAACAGCAAGAAGGAGAAAGTAGTCTGGAAAACAAAATAAGAAATTATAATAAATTTTATCTAGCGTGGTATAATGCACTAAATCAGCACATCAATTAATCAAACCTGGTTATTCTTGCCTGAATGGCCTGTTTCAACGGGCGGTGGGTAAAGTACATCTTTGACTGCTCCCCAATGGAACCATTGTGCAGCGCAGTAAATCAATAAATTAAAACTCTTGGGTCATAGATATGGTTATGCCTGTGAAGAAAATAAAATTAGCAATATGGGCTCAAATGGAAGAGTTAAATTAGTATCTACTGAGGATTTCAAAGTAGCCTGTACAATCAACAATTTGAAACAAGAAGAGGTTCTGCAGTACTTCGTTGACCGGGTTTCTTTTTACGCATTTAACGGGGGCGAAATGGAAGCGGTAACTTTATGGGCTACAAGTATTATCATTGATTGTAAGAAAGAAGTAAATGCAGAAATACAGGCAGTGACAGACCGGAAGGTAAAGCGGGTATCTCTGAAATATATTTTAATGCTGAGTGAACTGAATGATAACCCTTACCTGTCAACGATAGATAAGATGAAAGAAAGTTTTACGCTGATGAGAGAATGGGAGATTGATATGTCACCGCTGGTAGACTATCCCCGCGACTTTTCGCTGGATGAAAACCATTCTCTGGCCCTGACATTTGATTTTAACCTGCTTTGCCGGATGAATGGCATTGAAGCAGTACAAGTACTGCAATATTTTGTGAATAATATTTCCATGGCCAGTGAAAGAGCGATCAACCTGATTGAATTTGTGGAAACGAACTCCTGCATGTCACTTTTTGGAATGATGAGACTAAGTCTTGGTGATAAAAAGAACAGAATCCCCATTCATCAGGAAATTCATAAATGGTATGGTGAAAAATTACTTCTGCTCGATGACCGGCTGAAAAGAGAAGAAAACCTGGACAAACGTATTGATGTTTATAGAGCGTTCTATAAAGAATGGTATAACTCTTTGCGGAAAAACATCAATTGAAAGGTTTAATCTGATCTTCGGGGGATGTATTAAACCTTTCAATTGACGGACTATACTTGCTTGTCTTTTTTCTCGAGCAATGCTGCGGATGGCAGAAAATCTCTGGGCGACAGGCCAAAATGATCGGCAAATACATTGATGTGTTTCAAATTGTATTTGGCCGGATTTCCGCTGTTTTCCACGTTGCCAATGAAAGATGCTTTAACCCCGATAATGTAAGCAATGTCTTCCTGTCTTAATTTCTTATCAGCTCTTAATTTTCTGACGAAATCAACCACATGTTGTTCAATAAGATCTAGTTTTACCTTTCCTTCCATTTGCCGACTAAGTAATTTATATTCCCATTTATAATTTACACACATAAGTGTAAATATGAAGTGTTTCTATTTTATAAGTTAATTTATTGAAATTTGACAATATAATGTTGCATAATTTAATCTATTTCAAAAATTGTAAACCCTTATCATTTAGCACATAGGGAGATTAATTTTTATAAAACAATTTATGTTTTAAACAGGTGGCTGGTGATGTAGAATAATAAAAGTATAAGGTACAGAAAAAAAACTTTAACTGTATATTTGTTACAAAAAAAAGCTTACTACATTTAAATGAATAAGATTCTGGCTGGTTCCCCGCCTTTTAAAAACCTGGATAGCCTTTTTGTTGCGCTGATTGGCTTTATCCTGCTCCTGACTTATACCAGGCATACAGGAATTGGAATCTCTCCCGACTCCATTGTTTATGTGAGTGTCGCAAGGAATATTCATGATTATGGTGCATTACTGGATTACACGTTAAAGCCAGTAGTTGATTTTCCTGTATTTTATCCTTTATTTTTAAGTGCAGCTTCCTTTTTTTCCGGAGTGGACCCTGTTGCTGCGGGGCCCTGGCTGAATGCCCTTCTTTTTGCCCTGGTCATTTTCTGTACCGGTCATCTGATCGCATCATTTCAGGAAAAAAGCCGCTTTTATAAATTGGTTATACTCTTATCCATTGCCATTAGCCCGGCAATGTTTGATGTGTACGCCATGTTTTGGTCGGAAACATTATTTATACTGCTGTCACTTTTATTCCTGATCGCCTTTAGAAGCTATCTGAAGACACGTTCAATAGTTGACCTGCTCTTTTGTGCATTAATTGCTGCTATAACCTGTGTAACCAGGTATGCTGGTATTACAGTGATTGCAACAGGTTTGATGCTGATGGTTTTTGACCGCACGCTGGAATGGAGAAAAAAGATATTGCATTGTTGTCTGTTTGGCTTTTGCTCTGTCACTTTACTGGCTGCTAATCTGATCCATAACAGAATGGTTGCAGAATCACTTACGGGGCCCAGGGAATCCGGAATTACGTCTTTAGGAGATAATATTTTTTATTATGGAAAAGTAGTCTGCTGGTGGTTACCTGCGCTGGATGAACACCCCGGAGCCTATATGATCACCGCTATTTTCCTTTTCTTAATCGGCTGTGCAGTCTACTTGAAACGCGCCTGGTTTAGTATCGCTTATGCAACCGCAGAAAATTGCTTTGCCGCATTTTTCATTGTCTATACAGTATTTATTATCGGGGTTTCCACACTTTCACATTTTGAGCAGATCAACAATAGATTTATCTCCCCGGTATTTATTCCGATGCTGATTACGATAACCTGCTGGATACCGGGGTTAATTGCCAGGCTTCCGGTACTTAAGCGCCGCATTGCTTTAGTTGGTGCAGGGCTTGTACTGATAGCCTTTCAGGCACATGAACTTGTGAAACTTTATGGAATGTATCAGGAGGTCAAAGATTACGGCATCGCCGGTTATACGGATGATTCCTGGAAAAACTCTCAGCTTTCCGCATTCCTCAGAAAACATGCCGCAGTTTTAAAACCGGAGTATGAGCTATATTCCAATGCAGCAGAAGCAGTGTACTTTAACGGTGGATTAAGGGCAACCTCGCTGCCCCATTGGATCGAAGACCATGATATTCATGATTTCTTTTGTAAAGAAGGGGTTTATGTGATCTGGTTCCGTGCGGTAGAGGACCCTGACCTGCTTAACCTGGCTATCTTGCGCAAAAGAGCAGATGTGGTGAAGCAATATAGTTTCAAGGACGGAGAAATTTACCTGGTGAAACCTCATATTGCTCCATAAGTGCCGGAGATTTGAATTAATCCCTGGCGTGGAAACAAGCTCTGCACCTTGGCTCATAACTTTCTTTTTCTCCGAGCAGGATTTTAGCATCACTGGCTACCCTGCGAAAAGAATACATGGCAGGGCTTCCGCATCTTACGCAGACTGCATTTACCTTCGTGACTAATTCTGCGATGGCCATTAAAGCAGGGACAGGGCCAAAAGGTTTACCGCTGAAATCCATATCCAGTCCGGCTACGATCACCCTGATTCCTTTATTAGCAAGTTTATTACAAACTTCAGGCAGTTCATCATCAAAAAACTGTGCCTCATCAATGCCAACAACCTGGGTATCGGACTTCAATAAGAGAATTGCTGAAGAGTGTGTTACCGGGGTAGCTTCAATAGAATTATAATTATGCGATACGACTGCTGTTTCGTCGTAACGGGTATCTGTTGCAGGTTTATAGATCTCTACTTTTAATTTAGCGATCTCTGCGCGCTTTAATCTTCTGATCAGTTCTTCCGTTTTGCCTGAAAACATAGAGCCGCAAATTACTTCAATGCTGCCGCCATATTCTCCTCTGCTGTAATTTTGTTCGCTAAATAACATGCTGTATTCTGGGGGTGTAATGACCGGCGAATATCGAAATTTTGTAGTACTTTTGAGTGTTTAGTTATCAACATAAATCACCAATTCTTACGTTATACAACTATGATGAACCAGGAGGACATATTCAAAAAGATAGGGCAGATACTTAATGAGTTAAATGACCAGTATCAATATCTTGCCCAAAATCCCCGTGAACTCAATGAATTGGAACTTGAACTTTTCCTGGCCAATGCCAGTTTCTTGTCTGATCACGTCAACATTATTAAGAAAATAAATAGCGGTACTGCCCCCCGGATATTATCCGGCCCTGCCGAAGTCAAAAAAGAGGAGCCTGCAGAAGATGTTTCCTCTACGCATGAAATTCTTCCTGCCAGACCCAGACTGGATGATGATATTTTTAAACTGGATAACGAACCTTCAAATTTCGAATTCATTTTAAATGAGAAGCCATCTACAGATAAGTTCGAATTCGAAGAAAAATCTATTGATGCCATATTTGACAGACCACTGAGCAAAGAAGAGGAGGTGATTATTGCGCAAAAACAAAAGCTCAGGGAAATGGATAGCCTGGGTATACAGCTTCCTGAAGAGGATGAGCTTGGGCCAGAACCATTTTTGGTGTCAGAACCTGTTGCAGTGCCAGTTGTTCAGGAAGTGCCGTTTGTTCAGGAAGAAGAAGCTAAACATCCCGTTGCTGAAATAATACCTGAACCTGAACCGGAGGAAGAGGAAGTTATTCCCGTAACCGAGCCGGTAGAAGAAGAGATTACCCCTGTGATAGAACCTGTAAAAGAGGAACCAGTTCCGGTAATTGAGCATAGCAAAGAAGAGCGCATAGCAGAGCCTGTTCCTGTTTATAAAGAAGAACCTGTTAAAGAACCAATTTTTGCATTCGGGGCAAAGCCAGTTCAGGAAGAATTATTCACACCTGTGCAAAGTCAAGCAGACAGCGAACCCGAAAAGCCCGTAGCTAAGCCTACATTGAATGATATTCTGTCTGGCAATACCAATGTCAGGAATATCAATTCTGAGAGCAGCAGAGTACAGATTAAGGACTTGAAGCAAGCCATCAGCCTGAATGATAAGATGCGGTATATCAAAGACCTGTTTAACGGGTACAATCTTGCCTACGCAGAAGCAATAGATCTGGTGAATAAAATGCCTGATTTTAAAACTGCGGACGAATTTTTACAAAGCAGTTATGCAGCGAAGAATAACTGGGCAGACAAACAGGATACAGTGGATCAGTTTTACGATTTGTTAAACCAGCGCTTTACTGTTAAATAAAGCCCATTCTGTTTGAATCAAGTTTCAGGAAGATAAAGAGTAATACCGTGAAACTCCATAAAGAGGACCCACCATAGCTGATAAATGGCAATGGGATACCAATTACCGGGATGATACCAATGGTCATCCCTATATTTATAAATACGTGGAAGAAGATAATACTCGCCACACAATAGCCATAAACCCTGGAAAAGGTAGAACGCTGCCGTTCGGCGAGGTTAATTACCCGCAACAGTAAAAAGATATATAGTCCGATCACAACTGAACAACCCAGAAAACCCCATTCCTCTCCAATCGTAGAAAAGATAAAATCAGTACTTTGCTCAGGTACATAGCCATATTTGGTCTGTGTACCCTCCAGAAAACCTCTTCCGGTCAATTGCCCTGCCCCGATGGCGATCTTGGACTGGATCACATTATAACCTGCTCCTTTAGGATCTGTTTTAAGGCCCAGCATAATTTCAATACGTGTACGCTGGTGCGGTTCCAAAACCTTTTCATAAGCTACCTTCACCAGAAACAGATATGCAATGGCTACAATGGTAGTCAGGATCATCGAAAACATCATCTTCTGTTTTCTCCTGTTCTGGTAAATAAAGAAACCTCCAACCACTGCAATAATCGGGATCAGGATATAAGAAGGAACCAGGAAATCGGCAATAAATAATACGATCATCCCCAGGAAAATCAATAAGAAGTAACCGGATAAGCCCTCTCTGTATAAAGGAAACATAAAGGCAAGAAATACGAGCGCCGATCCCGTATCAGGCTGAAGCATAATTAAAAACAGCGGAAAACCGATAATCAGCCCGGCAAAGAAAATTGATTTAACATCTGTAAACTTGGGGTTGAAATTCCCGACATACCTGGCAATCAGCAAGGCCGTTCCGAATTTAGCCAGTTCCGAAGGCTGTAACCTGAAAGCGCCCAGAGGAATCCAGGCCTGGTTACCAGCCACTTTACGGCCAACTACCAGTACTGCCATCAGCAGCAGCATCGTAATCCCATAAACTACAGGTGAAAATACGCTGAAGAATTTGGCATCGAGCAGCAGGATGGAAAACCCAAGCATTAACCCGGTAATGATATAAACTAATTGTTTTCCATAGTTACTGCTGAAGTTAAACAGTGTTGAAGTTTCGGGATTATAAAGCGAAGCATAAATATTAACGAAGCCAATGGTACATAAGGCCGTGTAAATCAAAATGGTGATCCAATCTACATTGAAGAAAAAGCGGCTGCCTTGTTGCGTAGTCATTTGCTTAGTTAATAGTTGTTTTAGTACTTACAATTTTATTTTCCGGTGAAGCTGGCAATACAACTGGTTTAGCAGCACTATCAGTTCCTTTAGGAGCCCATTTGATTTTCGGTCTTGGTACATCAGGTAAAACGACAAGTTTCTTCATCGCCTCTGACTGCGCCAGCCTTCCGCCAGAAATCTTACCTGTTAAATATTTTTCTGTGATATAACTGGCAATAGGTGCGGCGTAAACACCACCAAAACCCGCATTTTCGACAATTACAGCAATGGCAATTTTTGGATTATCACGCGGCGCAAAACCAACAAACACAGAGTGATTCTTTCCGTGTGGATTTTGTACCGTACCAGTTTTTCCGCAGAAAAGGATATTGGGGATCGCTGAAGCCCGCGCTGTACCATAAGACGCATTAACTGCGTCCTGCATTCCATCAATAACTGGTTCGAAGTGTGCTGCATCAATATCTACAGAATTTTTAACCAGGTATTCTTTTTTTACATCTTTCTTTTCTCCGATACCTTTAACCAGGTGAGGCTTGATATAATAACCGCGGTTTGCAATGATCGCCATGATATTAGCCATTTGTAAAGGTGTTGCACTCATCTCACCCTGGCCAATTGCCAGGGAGATTACAGTGGTGTACCCCCAGTGTTTACCAAATCTTTTTGTATATTCATCAGAAGTAAATATTCGTCCCTTACGTTCAAAGGGCATATCCAGGTCCAGTTTAGAACCCAGGCCGAACTTGCGGACTTTTGCAGACCAGGAATCATAAGCTTCAATTTTATTTTTGTACTTCTTCTGCGTCATCAGCTTCTGAAACACATAACAAGCATAAGTATTACAGGATCTTGCGAGTCCCTTACGAAGAGAGATATTTCCGTCTACGTGTTCACAACTTACAAAGTGATTTCCTGCCCAATAACCGCCAGGACAGTTAAAAGTCGTATTCGGATCAATTACACCTTCCTGCAGTGCGATTAAATCATCGAGTGGTTTAAAAGAAGAACCAGGAGAGTAATAACCTGAAAGTGGCCTGACTAAAAATGGTCTGTTTGGCGAACGGAAAATATCCATATAGTTATTACCCTGCTGTCTTCCAACCATCAGGTTAGGATCGTAAGTCGGGCTGCTGACAAAAGCCAGTACTTCACCAGTACTTGGTTCAATAGCTACGATACTGCCTACCTTATTTTTCAGCAGCTGCTCTCCTAATTTCTGAATATCAATGTCCAGTGAAGACACCAATGTTTCTCCGGAAATAGCCAGCGTATCAAACTTACCATTCAGATAACTTCCCTGGGGAACATTCCTGGCATTGTAAATCGTATTCTCTACGCCACGTTCACCGCGAAGTACATCATTATACTGACGTTCTACACCTGATTTTCCGATATAATCTCCCGGGCGGTAATATCCGTCACTTTCTTCAATATCCTTGTCTGAAACCTCTTTTACATAACCAAAAAACTGTCCGGCTACACTGTCCGGATAATGCCTGACTGTTCTGTTTTGGGTTTCAAAACCAATAAACCGGGAAAGTCTTTCCTGTAAGGCAGCATAGGTTTGTACCGATAATTGTTTCTCAAATACAGAACGCTGGTATTTAGACTGGTTTCTGGCCTTGTTAAATCTTTTATGGAAACCAGCCATATCAATTCCAATGATCCTGCATAAGGCAAGGGTATCAAACGGTTTGACCAGACTGGGCGTGACCATTAAATCATAGACCGGTTCATTTTGAACCAATACTTTATTGTTCCGGTCTGTGATGACCCCACGAGCCGGGAAAGTGTATTTTTTCCGTAACACATTGCTGTTTGCGGATAAAAAATAACGGTCACTGGCCACTTGTATATAAAAAAGCTGCCCCATTAAAATAAGTGCAACTACTATAAACAGACCTTGTATAATATATTTTCGATTGAAAAGATTCTCCATTTAGCGCATTTTTCTATTATAGAAGATAAATTCTATCAATATAACAGTGAATAAAGTAAAGATACCGCTAAGCAGGCATCTTAACAAAGTATAGGAGAGTTCTGTTAATTTAAAAGCTTCTAATAAGAAAAGCACAAGATGATGCGCAAAGGTACAAAGTAAGGCATACAAACCAAACCATTTGAATCCCATATTACCTAAAGTAGGTTCGGGTTCATCAAAATTGTCACGGCTTACCGTTACAGAAATGAATAAAATCCGTACAAAAACCAGCGTTACACAGGCTGCAGTATGTACACCTAAAGTATCATAAAAAGCATCCAGTGTTAAGCCTGTACCGAAAGCAATGAGGTATAGAATAGGGTTGGGAATACTAAAGGGAAGCAGTAGTAAGAACAGAATATACGTGAAAGGAGTAGCCAGATCATAAAAACTCAGGTTCCTTAACAAAAGAATCTGTATGGAAAGCAGAATGAACCACCTTAAGATATTGATTAATATGATTTTACTGTTCATTCGGCAATTTTGATTCTAATTCTTTTTGTTCCTCTGCCAGTTTGTTTTTGATCACATACACATATTGTAAAGTGCTGAAATCATTAAAAAGGTTAATTTGGATAGTCAGGAAATTATCTCCGGTAGAGATCCCTCTGTTACTGATCGTTCCTACCTGTATACCAGGAGGGAAGGAGCCAAAACCAGAAGTGATTACTGTATCCTTTAGTTTTACTTTGAAATGGTTGGGAACATCTTTAATGAATGCGGTTCTGTAATCCGAATTCCGGTCACCCCATACCAGTGAGCCTAATGCCTTGGTTGATTTGATACTGACACTGATTTTTGCATCTTTATTCAGCAGAGATTCTATAGTAGCCAGGTGTGGTGATACATCACGGATGATTCCAACTACACCTTTGCCGGCAGAGATTACAGCCATCCCGCTTTCTATGCCATCTAAAGCTCCTTTATTAATCGTAATGACGTTATTTCTTAAAGTGATGGAGTTTTTGATTACTCTGGCTGCCAGGTAAGTATACTGAACATGGGTAGCTGTATCTTTAACCAATGTATTTTTGGCACTATCAATGTTTTTAAGCGCCAGAAGGGCGGTATGAAGTCTTGCATTTTCAAAAGCAAGGCTATCATTTACTGTGCCCAGGTTCATATATTTTTTGAATACATTGAGCCGCTCATAAGCATGTCCAACAACCTCATTGGTAGAATTAAGCGTTACACTCCTTTGGTAAGCGTTGTTTTGAACAGTAAGGATGATGCCAATGGTGAAAAAGATGACAAACAGGAAAAATGCGTTGTATCTATTTATGAAAATCCAAAGGTTACGCATATTTCTTCATTCTGTATTGAGCTACAGTCCTCATTTTATTTAATGATAAAATGTGAGTGCTTTATACAAGCGGCTCACATTTTTTATACTGTATGTAATGATTAATTTATTGCATTAAAAACTTATAGCCACCGATATTTTTCAGTGCGATACCAGTACCACGAACAACCGCACGTAATGGATCTTCTGCTACGTGTACCGGGAGTTTTGTTTTAGCTGCGACACGTTTGTCCAGTCCGCGTAATAATGCTCCGCCACCTGTCAGGTAGATACCAGTCTGGTAGATATCTGCAGAAAGTTCTGGTGGGGTGATCTCTAATGCTTTCAGAATTGCTTCTTCAATTTTAGAAATAGACTTATCCAGGCAGTGTGCAATTTCAGTATATGAAACAGTGATCTGTTTTGGTACACCTGTCATTAAATCTCTTCCCTGTACCGCGAAATCTGCTGGTGGATCTGATAATTCAGGTAAAGCAGCACCAACTTCAATTTTGATTTTCTCTGCAGTACGGTCACCAATCATAATATTGTGCTGACGACGGATATAGTTTACAATATCTGAATCGAAGTTATCTCCCGCAACGCGGATAGACTGGTCGCAAACAATACCAGAAAGTGCAATTACAGCGATTTCAGTAGTACCACCGCCTATATCGATGATCATATTACCCATCGGCTCTTCTACGTCAATTCCGATACCTACAGCTGCTGCCATTGGCTCGTGAATTAAGTAAACTTCTTTTGCGCCGGCAATTTCTGCCGAATCTCTTACTGCACGTTTTTCAACTTCAGTGATTCCTGATGGAATACAGATTACCATTCTCAAAGATGGAAACATCCAGCCTTTTCCACCGTTCAGCATACGGATCATACCCTTGATCATTGCTTCAGCAGCGTTAAAGTCGGCGATAACACCATCTTTCAGTGGCCTTACGGTGCGGATGTTATCGTGGGTTTTACCCTCCATCTGCATCGCCTGACGGCCTATTGCGATAATTTTATTTGTTTGTCTGTCAAAAGCAACTATTGAAGGCTCATCAACAACCACTTTATCATTGTGTATTATCAGGGTGTTGGCGGTGCCTAAATCGATGGCAACCTCTTGTGTGAACCAGTTAAATAAACCCATTTATAGGTGATAAGTTATTATTAAAAATTCTATATACTATTTAATGTAAAACTACGTCTTTTTATTGTATTCGCAGTTAAAAAATTAGTGCTTAAAATGTCTGATGCCAGTGGTTACCATTGCGATACCTTTTTCATTCGCCATGTTCACAGAATCAGCATCTTTAATTGAACCACCCGGTTGAAGAACAGCAGTAATACCTGCTCCGGCAGCGATTTCAACACAGTCAGGGAATGGGAAGAAAGCGTCTGAAGCCATTACCGATCCGATTAAACTGAAGTTGAAAGCATTTGCTTTTACAATTGCCTGTTTCAAAGCATCAACTCTTGAGGTCTGTCCAACTCCACTTGCCAGTAAAGTATTGTCCTTTACAAACACAATTGTGTTCGATTTAGTATGTTTTACAATTTTATTTGCGAAAAAAAGATCTTTTAGCTCTGCAGCTGAAGGTGATTTCTCTGTTACGGTAACCATTTGATCAGTTCCTTCGATGATTAAATCTTTATCCTGCTCAATAACACCGTTTAATAAAGTTTTGAATTGTTTTTTACCTAATTCAACGTGGTTACGCTGAAGAATTACCCTGTTTTTCTTTGCTTTGAACAATTCAACTGCTTCAGATGCGTAAGAAGGAGCAATCAGGACTTCGAAAAACAATTTGTTGATTTCAGTCGCTGTCGCCAGGTCAATTTCACGGTTTGCAATCAGTACCCCGCCAAATGCAGATACCGGGTCACAAGCTAAAGCATCATCCCAGGCTTGTCCTATTGTTTCTCTCGAAGCAATACCGCAAGCATTAGTATGTTTTAAGATTGCGAAAGTAGGCTCGATAAATTCATCGATCAAACTAACGGCTGCATCAACGTCAACCAGGTTATTGTAAGAAAGTTCTTTTCCGTTTAATTTGGTGAACATTTCATCCAGATCTCCGTAAAAAACACCTTGCTGATGCGGGTTTTCTCCGTAACGAAGAGTTTTTGCCGTGTTAATACTTTGTTTGAATAAAGTAAGCGGCTCTTCGGTATTGAAGTAATTGAAGATCGCTGTATCGTAGTGAGAAGAAGTGTGGAATGCTTTTTTAGCATAAGCTTTACGCTGTGCTAAAGAAGTTTCGCCGTTTTGCTCTTCTAATTGTTGTTGTAGGTTTGCGTAGTCATCTTTTGAAGCAAGGATTACCACGTCATTAAAGTTTTTCGCAGCAGCCCTGATCAGGGAGATGCCACCAATATCAATTTTTTCAATGATTTCTTCATCAGAACCACCTGCTTTCAGTGTTTCTTCAAATGGGTATAAATCAACGATAACCAGGTCGATTTCAGGAATTTCATATTCCGCAATCTGTTCTTTGTCTGCTGCCAGGTTTCTGCGGTTTAAGATACCACCGAAAACTTTCGGATGCAAAGTTTTAACCCTTCCGCCTAAAATAGAGGGATAGCCGGTCAGATCTTCAACAGCTGTAACAGGTAAATTCAAGTCTTTAATGAACTGTTCTGTTCCACCTGTAGAAAACAATTGAACACCTTGCTGTGCAAGCAAGCGAACAAGTGGTTCTAGACCGTCTTTGTAATATACTGAGATTAAAGCGTTTTTGATCTTTATTTGTTGACTCATTGGGTGTGATTTTTGAGCCGCAAAACTATGATTTTTAAGCGATAAATTTCAGAGAGAAATGATAAAAAGTACCTTATTTTTTTATCTTTTTCAAAATACTCTCCACAATACGAGGATAATGTTGGTGTTCAAGCTGTTGTCCCTTGAATTTTACCATTTCCAAATTGTCATCTTTATCAATTTTATATTTAGCCTGGTAGATATATTCTCCTTCATCATAATTTTCATTTACGTAATGAATGGTGATGCCGCCTTCAGTCTCGCCTGCTGCCAGTACTGCTTTGTGTACATGATCTCCATACATTCCTTTACCACCAAATTTAGGAAGGATAGCCGGGTGAATGTTGATAATGCGGCCAGGATATTCAGCAATCAGATTTTGAGGAATAAGCCAGAGGAAACCCGCGAGAACAATCAGGTCTATATCCAGGTTTTTTAATAAATCAATGATAGAATCGGTCTGATAGAATTCTTTTCTGTCAAAAATATGAGAGGGAATTTCAAAATTATCTGCACGTTGTAAAACGTATGCGTCAGGATTGTTGGTCAATACCAGTGCAATTTCTACTTCTGGACTGTGTTTGAACAGTTCCATAATTTTCTGGGCATTAGAACCCGAACCGGAGGCAAAAATTGCTATACGTTTTTTCATTGGTTGTTTATTGTTATTTAATTGTATTCAAGCTGGCTTCGCCGGTTTTCATTAGTATTTATTGTTTTTAATTGTATTCAAGCTGGCTTCGCCGGTTTTCATTGGTTGTTTATTGTTATTTAATGGTATTCAAGCTGGCTTCGCCGGTTTTCATCTTATTTATCTTAATGATATTCAGGCAGGATAGATAGCTGAATCTATATAAAGTGGTTTTTTGTCAAAAATAGTATTTTGAGTATTGAATGAAAGGGTTTAATGAGAATATATTCATTTTTTAACTTAAAGCCCTTATTCTCACATCAATTTCTCCAGCATTTTTAATATCCATCCTTTTTTCTCATAAGGAGGATATATCATTCCAGACATATTAACTGATGATTGAAAGACTACTGCTCTTTCATGGGAAAACGTCTTGAAGCCAAAAAAACCGTGGCAGTTTCCCATTCCGCTTCCATTTACTCCTCCAAATGGCAAATTCGGATTAGAAATATGAATCAGCACATCATTTATACAAGCTCCACCAGAACTCGTGCTTTTCAACACCTGCCTGATAGCCGGCTTACTTTCGCTAAACATATAAAGTGCCAGAGGTTTGCTTTTTTCATTGATCATCCGGATCACCGTTTCCAGCTCAGTATAAGGAATAATCGGTAAAATCGGGCCAAAGATCTCTTCCTGCATAATTTTACTGTTCAAATCTGCATTGATAAGCAGTACAGGGTTTATTGTATGTTCTAATACCACGTAATCTCCGCCCCAAACTATTTCGGCTCCTTTATTCACCGCATCCTTAATTAAGGCCGTTAAACGATCGAAGTGTTTGAGATTAATGATTTTTGCGTAGGAAGATTCATTAGCCTGTCCGTTCTCATTCAGGAACATGTGACTGGCAGCTGATTTATAAAAAGTAATAAACTCTTCAAGTTTGGTCTGATGAACAAATACATAATCAGGCGCGATGCAGGTTTGCCCGGCATTAACCAGTTTCCCCCAGGCAATTTTTGTTGCTGCATTTTTAACAGCAGCTGTTTCATCAATAATTACAGGAGACTTTCCGCCCAATTCCAGCGTAACTGAAGTCAAATGCTGTGCAGCAGCCTTCATCACTATTTTGCCGACAGCAGTACTTCCGGTGAAAAAGATATGATCAAATGGAAGTTCTAATAAAGCTTTAGCCAAAGACTCATCACCTTCAAAACATGCTATTTCTTCCTTTTTGAATGCTTTTCTGATGATTTTAGCAATTACCGCACTGGTTGCAGGGCTGAATTCTGAAGGCTTTAGAATTGCACAATTTCCGGCTGCAATTGCAGAAATTAAAGGACTCATCATCAATTGAAATGGGTAGTTCCACGGAGAAATAATCAGGCAGATCCCCCTTGGCTGATAATAAATCCTGTTTTTAGCCAGCAAACCTGTGAAACTTTTGCCTGCATACCTGGGGCTCATCCAGCCTTTAAGGTTTTTAATCGCAAAGTCTATTTCGCTATAGATGAAGATCAGTTCGGTAACTCCGGATTCAAATTTACTTTTTCTCAGATCGGTTTGTAAAGCAGCGTATATTTCTTTTTCATACCGCTGAATAGTTGACTTCAGTAAATGCAGTTTATCAATACGTTCAGTTGCAGTAGTTAGCCGAAGGGCGTACTTATTCTTTTGCTGTAAATCAAAAACACTATTGATTATATGCGTCATTACTAACAGGCTTGAGTTAACAATATGTTAAGTTATCAAATAATTTCCATAGACCGGGCCGGTTCGCGAAAAGATTGACAGTTCAGGAGCAGGGGGAGCCGCTAATTAAGGGCATAGATAAAGCCTGTTTTGATTCATGTTGACTAGTGTCTGAATCCACTGTGGAGGTGAGCTGCTGTGGGTATGGGTTCATAGAAAAGTAGAGTACAACTTAATAGCAGAACCATACTATAGGTGTGGTTCTGCTATTAAAATAATCAGGAATGGCAGGAAGAGGATGAAGTTTGTTTGGAGCAGGGAAATACCAACTGAACTATTACAATATTGTGTGTAATTGCTTTTTTTTGCAAAATATTGATTCACAATATTTAAGAATCTTATAATCGGATTATAGTATAATCAAGAATATTTAAAATATTTGTAATATCGTTTTGCATATTAAAAACATAAGTTCTATATTTGCAGTCCGAAAAAAGGATAAACAGGGTTTGTTGTAATTACCAGACCTTTACATATAAAAATATTATTATACTAGAAAATGGCAAATCATAAATCATCTTTAAAAAGAATCAGAGCAAACGCTACTAAACGTTTACGTAACAGATACCAAGCAAAAACTACTCGTACTTTTGTTAAAAGATTACGTGCATCTGTAGATAAAAAATCAGGTCAGGAGTTATTGCCTAAAGTGATTTCTATGTTAGATCGTTTAGCTAAGAAAAATGTTATTCACAAAAACAAAGCTGCAAACAACAAATCTAAGTTAACTAAATTTGTTAACGGCTTAAAATAGTAATAGCTTTACAATATTGTAAACGGGATAGGCTTTGGCTTATCCCGTTTTTTTGTTTATGGTAAAATATGAACATAAAATAGGAATTAAATCTTTAGCCCCGGCTGATCGTCCCCGTGAAAAACTAATTTTAAATGGCCGCAGGCATTTATCGGACGCAGAACTTATTGCCATCCTGATCAGCTCAGGAAATAAAAATGAAACTTCTTTAGAGGTCAGTCAGCGAATCCTGCTTAACTATGGGAATGATCTTGATTTGTTAGCCAGGGCATCCTTTCAGGAATTGATCCTGTTTAAAGGAATAGGTGAAGCCAAAGCGCTGTCTATTATTGCCGCGCTTGAACTCGGTCGCCGCAGAAAAGAAAAACCACATGAAGAGTTCCCTCAAATTCATTCTTCCAATGACGCATTCGATTTATTAAGACCTGTCCTGGCAGATCTGGACCATGAAGAGTTCTGGATGCTGATTTTAAATAAAGCCAATTTTGTAATCTGTAAACATATGATCAGCAAAGGAGGACAGGCCAGTACAACTGTTGACCCAAAAATCATCTTTGAGAAAGCAATTGCCATGAAAGCCGCTTATCTCATCCTTGCACATAATCATCCTTCGGGGAACTGCAGACCGAGTAAAGAAGACATTGATGTCACTAAAAAGCTCGTTGAAGCAGGTCTGTTATTGGATACCCCGGTACTGGATCACCTCATAATTACGAATAAAAGGTTCTACAGCATGGCAGATGAAGAAATTATTTAATGTCAATTCTTCCATGTTTATGGGCTAATCAATATACAGCAAAGCATTATTTTATATCTTTGCATTTTAGAAGAAAATATAACATGAAGATATCATACAACTGGCTTAAACAATTCATACAAACTGACCTTAATCCACAGGAGCTTTCATTGATTCTGACCAATATCGGCCTGGAGGTGGAAAGCCTTGAAAAAGTACAACCAGTGGTGGGTGGTCTGGAAGGATTAGTGATTGGCCATGTGCTTACATGCGTTCCACATTCCAATGCAGACAAGCTGAGGGTTACTACGGTAAATGTTGGTGCTGCAGAAGCGATACAGGTTGTATGTGGTGCGCCGAATGTTGCTGAAGGACAAAAAGTTGTTGTGGCTACGGTAGGGACGACTGTTTATCCGAATGAAGGTGAACCTTTTAAAATTAATAAATCAAAAATCAGGGGCGAAGTTTCTGAAGGAATGATTTGTGCAGAAGATGAAATTGGACTGGGTGGTTCTCATGCTGGTATTATGGTCCTTGCAGAAGACGCATTGATCGGCCAGTCAGCTAAAGACTATTTCAAAATGGAAGATGATTATCTTTTTGAAATTGGGTTAACGCCAAACAGAGCTGATGCAGCTTCACATTTAGGGGTAGCCAGAGATTTAGCGGCCTACCTGAGAATTGATTTGAAAATGCCGGCTATTGATTCTTTTAAAACAGCGAATGAAAATTTCACAATCGCAGTTGAAGTTGCTGATCCGGTTGCCTGCCCGAGATACACGAGTGTTTCGATCAGCGGGGTAACGGTTAAAACTTCTCCGGACTGGTTACAGGATAAGTTAAAAGTAATCGGCATCCGTCCGATTAATAATATAGTAGACGTTACCAATTATGTATTGCATGGTTTAGGTCAGCCGCTTCATGCTTTTGATGCCGATCAGCTGGCAGGAAAAAAGATCATTGTACAAAAGGTAGCTGAAGGAACTTCATTTGTTACTTTGGATGGGGTAGAGCGTAAGTTATCTGCAGAAGATCTGATGATCTGTGATGCAGAGAAACCAGTGACGATTGCAGGTGTTTACGGTGGTAAGAATTCCGGAGTGAGTGCAGAAACTAAAAATATATTTATAGAGAGTGCTTATTTCAATTCGGTATCGGTTCGTAAGACGGCGAAAAGACATACTTTAAAAACAGATGCTTCTTTCCGTTATGAGCGTGGTACGGATCCGGAAATGACAGTGACAGCTTTAAAGTATGCTGCCTTGTTGATTCAGGAAGTGGCAGGTGGTGAGATTTCTTCTGTAGTTTCAGATATATACCCTTCGCCGGTTGCTCCTTTTGATGTTAAGGTTACCTATAAAAATATTACCAGGCTGATAGGTGCAGCTATTCCGGATGAGGAAATCAAAGCGATTATTACCTCATTAGGGATTACGGTTGCTTCAGAAACAGCTGAAGGTTTATCTTTAAAAGTTCCGAGTTTTAAAGTAGATGTTACGCGTGAGTGTGATATTACGGAAGAAGTGTTAAGAATTTACGGGTATAATAATATTGAGATCCCAAGTAAAGTGAATGCTTCACTGACCTTTTCTGCCAAGCCAGACAGAGAGCAGACACAACATGTGGTTGCAGATATGTTAACGGCTAACGGATACCTGGAAATCTGGTGTAACTCTTTAACTAAAGGTACCTATTCTAAGAATACAGAAGAGGTGGTCCAGATTCTGAATCCTTTAAGTTCAGATTTAAATGTGATGCGTCAGAGTTTGCTGATGCCGGCATTGGAAAGTGTTGCTTATAACCAGAACAGGAAAAATGGTGATGTTAAGTTTTATGAGTTTGGTAAAACTTATCATTTGATCAACGAAAAATACGTAGAACGTCCAAGATTGCTATTGGTGCTTTCGGGATCGGATGCTACTGAACAGTGGAATCAAAAACCTGCTCCTGTAAGTTTTTATAACTTAAAGGCGGCAGTTGATGCGGTGATCGGAAGATTGGGGATTACGAATTACCAGACGGAAGAAATCAGTGATGAGAACTTTGCTTTCGGGTTGAAGTATTTCAGAGGCCCGCAGGCAATTGTTACTTTTGGTGCAGTAACAGCAGCAGATAAAAAGCAGACGGATGTGGATAAGGATGTTTATTATGCAGACTTTGACTGGGCTTTATTGCTGGACATTGTCAGAAAGAATAAAATAATCAGCAAAGAGATTCCTAAGTATCCTGCAGTAAGAAGAGATCTTTCTATGCTGGTAGATACGGATGTAACCTTCGAAGCTTTGAAAACAATTGCTTTCAAAACGGAGAAGAAGTTATTGAAGAATGTGCAGATATTTGATGTCTATGTTGGTGATAAATTACCTGAAAACAAGAAATCTTATGCACTGAACTTTACTTTGCAGGATGATCAGCAGACTTTGACTGACAAGCAAATTGATGCAGTTATGCAAAAGATTATCGCTAACTTAGCCCAAAGTGCGAAAGCAGAGATAAGAAAGTAATTTTATTTGTTACTTTTAGGAATAATATAAATACTATCAATTTTTAAATAAAAGATGTCTTCGGTTGCAGAACAATTAGATTCAGTATTACATAAAGCGGCCCGGCTTATCGAGCTTTGTAATGCATTACAAGAGGAAAACGAGTTGTTAAAGCAGGAAAATTCATCTGTTAAGTTAGCCTTGAATGCGGCAAAAATTAAGAACTCAGATTTGGATGAGAAGATGAGGGTGCTTAAATTGGCGAAGAGTATTGAAGGAACAAGCGAAAAGACACTTGATATTAAGCAAAAAATTAACGATTTTGTGCGTGAAATCGATAAATGTGTAGTGTTGCTTAAAAAATAGGGATTACACGAAATTGAAACAAAGCTAAGAAATGGGAGAAATCTCGATAAAAATAACTATCTCGGACCGCATTTACCCTTTAAAGGTGAATATGGAGGAGGAAGAAATTGTAAGGCGGGCAGCCAAAATTATTAATGAGCGTATAAAGGACTATCAGGAAAATTATGCGGTCAGAGATAAACAGGATTTGCTATCTATGGCAGTATTGCATTATGCAACAGCTGTGCTAAGGGTAGAAAATAAAGTGCAGGATCAAGATACTGCAGTAGCTGAAAAAGTTGAGGAATTAGATAGTTTACTGAACGATTTTTTTACCAAATAGAATCGGTCCGTAATTTCAAAAGCGTATAAAAAAGATTTAACCGTTGTTGAATTTTTTGTTTCATGTTTCGTAATCTTTAAATACAGGCGGGTGGCTGGGATCAGTTGCTGTTAATCATGGCATGTATTTAGAGTAGTAGCGCAGGAAACTTAAAATTGAACAGCGGTTTTTTTTTAAGTCAGAATTTTAGAAAGGTAATAAGAGGCTTGCATGAGCATAGGTTATGTTTATGCACGTTTATATATATAAATTAAAATGGAAATAATAGGAATAATTGGATATGTACTGGCCAGCTTAGTTGTTGGGATACTGGTTGGCAGATATTTGCTGCGCAACCTGTTGAAAAAACAGGAGATTGCTGCACAGTCAAAAGTGAAGAAGATCTTAAAAGAAGCAGAAAGTAATGCAGAGATCTTAAAGAAAGACAGATTACTGGAAGCGAAAGAGAAGTTTTTACAATTGAAGACTGAGCATGAGCAGGAAGTAAATGCTAAAAATAACCAGGTAAATCAGAGAGAGAATGCTATCAAGCAGAAAGAACAATCTGTGAACCAGCGTTTGGAAAACATGAACCGCAAGGAACAGGAGCTGGATAACAGCAAGAAAAACCTGGATAAACAAACTGATATTGCGGTTAAAAAACAAGAAGAGGTTGACTTGCTGAAAAATCAGCATGTAAAACAACTGGAAACTATCGCCGGGTTAAGTGCTGAAGAAGCCAAAAATCAGCTGGTAGAGAACATGAAACAGGAAGCCAGAACCCAGGCCATGATCCAGGTTAAGGATATTGTGGATGAAGCAAGGTTAACTGCTACTAAAGAAGCTAAAAAAGTTGTAATCCAAACGATACAGCGTACAGCTGTAGAAGCGGCGATTGAAAATACAGTTTCTATTTTTCATATAGAAAGTGATGAAATTAAAGGTAGGGTAATTGGACGTGAGGGTAGAAATATCCGTGCGCTTGAAGCAGCGACTGGTATTGAGATCATTGTAGATGATACACCTGAAGCTATTATTTTATCTGGTTTTGACCCGGTAAGAAGAGAGATTGCCCGTTTAGCCTTACACCGCCTGGTAACTGACGGACGTATTCACCCTGCACGTATTGAAGAGGTGGTAGCAAAAACGAAGAAACAAATTGAAGATGAGATTGTCGAAATCGGTGAACGTACGGTTATTGATTTAGGTATTCACGGATTGCACCCTGAGTTAATCAGGATGGTGGGACGTATGCGTTACCGTTCTTCTTATGGACAGAATTTGTTACATCACTCTCGTGAGGTGGCTAATTTCTGTGCAACAATGGCGGCAGAATTAGGCTTAAATGCTAAAATGGCTAAACGTGCAGGATTATTACATGATATAGGTAAAGTACCTGATGATAACCCTGAATTGCCACACGCTATTTTAGGAATGCAGCTTGCAGAAAAATATAAGGAACATCCTGAAATTTGTAATGCAATCGGAGCTCACCATGATGAAATCGAAATGACTTCTATGATCTCACCGATCGTACAAGCTTGTGATGCAATTTCTGGTGCACGCCCTGGTGCAAGACGTGAGGTTGTTGAAAGTTATATTAAACGTTTAAAAGAATTAGAAGAGCTGGCTCTTTCTTATCCTGGTGTAGAGAAAACTTTCGCGATTCAGGCAGGTAGAGAGTTAAGAGTTGTGGTAGAAAGTGAAAGAGTAACTGATCAGCAGGCAGAATTACTGGCAGCAGATATTTCTAACCGTATTCAAACGGAAATGACTTATCCTGGTCAGATTAAAGTTACTGTAATCAGAGAAACCCGTTCGGTTGCCTTTGCTAAATAAGCAGCTTAATAAATATTATTACTGAAGCGATAGATTATTCTATCGCTTTTTTTTATTTTTATACAATGAAGAAGCAGAAATCCCCGGTGGGAAAATTGGAGCATAAAAAGGAAGTGGATATTCTATTTGATACCTACTCAGAAAGTCATCAGAATCCCAGTAATGAATTGATTCACTGGGTTTGTGTGCCGTTGATTGTATTTAGCTTATTGGGAATGATCTGGGCTATTCCTTTTCCGCATCTGGCTTTCCTTGGAAAGTATAATGGATTTGTGAACTGGGCTTCTTTCGTTATTGCTTTTTCAGGATATTATTATTACCGCCTGTCGCCGGTACTTTCTTATCTGATGATCTTATTAATCTTTGCGGCTGCAGCTGTAATTGTACAACTGGAGAAATGGGAATTGGCTGGTGGGCCCGCACTTTGGCTGGTTTGTGCAGTAATTTTTGTGCTTTCGTGGATTGGACAATTCATCGGTCATAAAATCGAGGGTAAAAAGCCTTCATTTTTACAGGATGTTAAATTTCTGTTAATCGGTCCGATCTGGTTATTACACTTTATTTGTTTAAAGGTTGGCTTGAAATATTAGTAACCTGCGATTTAGCTAAGAGGCCATGTTCATCGCTTCAGCTCAACATCTTAAATAAGTTAAAAAAAATGAAGCCGCTGGGTAATACTCAGCGGCTTTGTTATGCGATATATGCTGATTTGTGCCGAGTTAACGTAAGCTTAATATTAGGGAAACACTATTTTAAGGCTCCCTGAGCATCCGGGGAAATAATATTAATGCCTTCTAACCTCATTTTGATAGCCTTAATAGCTCATTTTACTTGTTTTTTAGCTGTGTTTTAATTTATCTATAATTTGATATTAACTCATGAGCTCATTCATGTAAAATTAATATTAAGGTCACATTGCTACCCTAGTTTTACAAAAACAAACAGAAGCAAGAAAAATGAAAAAATTTCTATCAATTAATCTCTCCTGCGTGATGCTCACTTTCCTCCTTTTTATGGGGTTAGGAGTAAATGCTCAGGTAACGACATCAAGCGTTAACGGTAAAATTAAAGATGCAAAGGGACTGACTATTCCCGGAGCCAGTATTTTAGTTTTACATGTTCCAACCGGAACTAAATATGGTGCGGTTACCGGATCTGATGGATACTTCCGTATCAATAACTTAAATCCTGGTGGACCTTACAAAATCACTGTAACTTATGTAGGTTATAATAAACAGGAAAAAGACATTAACAGCCTTGGTTTGGGTACTGACCAGCGTTTGGACTTCACTTTAACAGATGAAGGTCAGCAGTTGAGTGAAGTAACTGTTAAAGGTAAAAGAGGTGGTGTTAAAGTTGGTGCTGGTACACAGATTGGCGAAGAGCAAATCAAGAACATGCCAACTGTAAGCAGAAGTTTAACGGATTTAACCCGTACAACTCCACAAGGCAGCAAAGACAACTCTTTCATGGGAACCAACTTCAGATACAATAACGTAACTATTGATGGTGCGATTAATAATGATGCCATTGGTTTCAGTCCTTCATTGGGCGGTCAGAGCGGAAGTTCTGGTATGCCAGGCAGCAGTACAAGAACAAACCCGGTATCGATTGATGCGATTCAGGATGTTCAGGTTTTATTAGCTCCTTACGATGTTAAGATTGGTAACTTTACTGGTGGTAGTGTGAATGCGGTAACGCGTTCTGGTACTAATGATGTATCGGGATCTGTTTATGCTTACGGTCGTAATGCGAGTTTAATTGGTAACAATAAAACTGGTGACGGATCAAAAGAGCCTTCGGCTTTCCATGATTACCAAACTGGTTTCAGATTAGGTTTCCCGATTATCAAAAATAAATTATTCTTCTTTACCAATGAGGAGATTACCCGTCGTCAGGATCCTGTGATCTTAGGTGCTGGTTCTCCTGATATGAAAGTTCTTACTTTAGATCAGGCTCAGAAAATTTCTGACCTGATGAAAAATAAATATGGTATTGATGTTGGTTCTTTTGGGAACTATAACATTTATGCCAGATCAAATAAATTCTTCAACCGTGTAGATTGGAACATCAATGATAAAAATCAATTGACTATCCGTAATAACACGATTACTTCTGAAGCGACTAACTTAGAGCGTGACCAGTCGAACTTCAGATTCGGTGGTATTGATTATAAACAAACAAATAATCAAAGCTCTACTGTTGCTGAGTTAAAAAGCAGAATCAATAATGATATGTCCAATAGCTTAGTGGTAGGTTATTCAAATATCCATGATTTCAGAACTCCAACATCTAATGCTGCAATACCTCAGATTGAAATTGGTGGTGGAAATGGTGGAACGATTTTCTTAGGAACAGATCGTGAAGCAAGTATCTTCAATATGAAACAAAAGACATTTGAATTTACTGATAACTTCACTTTAACAAAAGGAAAGCACACATTCACTTTCGGTACACACAATGAGTTATATAATATTACATATGGTTTCGTGAATGCGTGGAATGGTCGTATTTCTTATAAAGATGTAGACGGTTTCTTAGCAGGTACTCCAACACGTATTCGTACTAATTATAACTACGCTGATAATACAAGAGATAATATTATTGCTAATCCACCTGCACAGTTTAAGTTAAATATGTACAGTGTATATGGTGAAGATCAGTGGCAGGTAACAGATCGTTTCAAACTGACTTATGGTTTGAGATTTGATTTGGCTGATATGCCAAACAAACAACCATTGAGCGCAAAAACTACTGGTTCTCCTGTAGATCCTAACTATGGTACTACTTTTACTTATACACAACCAAGCCAGATTAAAAACAGTTTCTTTGGACAGGTACAGGTTTCGCCGCGTATTGGATTTAACTTCGACGTATTAGGTGATCAAAGCTTGATCATGCGTGGGGGTAGTGGTTTATTCACAGGCAGAGTTCCTTTTGCATGGTTAGGTTATGCTTATTATAACAATGGGGTAACTTATGGTGCATATGATAAAAAGAATCCGGTTGTTGCTCCAGGATCTGATCCTATTAAAGATGCTTTAACTGGAAATGGTGAAGCTGGTTATGTGGCTAAACAACCTGGTGAGAATGTTAATAATGCAAATGGTGCTACACAAGTCGATCTGATCGATAATAATTTTAAAATGCCTAAGACATGGAGAAGTAGCTTAGCTTTTGATTATAAAACTGAAGATCAGTGGAAATTTACTGTAGAGGGTATTTACACTAAAGTAATCAATGACCTGAAGTTTCAACAAGTTAATATTGTAGATAATCCTACCTATTTAGTTTACGATACACAGCATCAACAACCAATTTATAATAGCAATCTTAAGGTCAATCCATTGTATACAAATGCCTACCTGCTTTCTAATACGAGCAAAGGTTACCGTTACAGTGTAACCGGACAGATCTCTAAGTCTTTCCCTTTTGGTTTAGATGTAATGGCAGCTTATACCTATGGACAGTCTAAAGATGTGACTAATGGTATTAGAAATTCAATGGAATCTAACTGGCAATTAAATCAAGCTTTAAGCCCTAACAATCCTCAGTTAGCTACTTCGAACTTTGATATTCGTAACCGTATCGTTTCTACAGTAAATTATAAATTTGCCTGGGATAAGGCGAACAAATATGTATCTAGCTTTTCACTTTTCTATAGTGCACAATCTGGTTCTCCATATTCATATGGATTCCTGAATACTACGATCAACGGGACAGGTCAGAACGTAAGTTTGGCCTATATTCCTAAAGAAGGAGAAACTGTTAACTTCTTTAAAAATATAGCTGGCGGATTAACAGCAGCACAACAAGCAGCGCAATTCGATAGCTTTATTGATGGCGACAAATATCTAAAAACAAGAAGAGGTAATTTTACGGAAAGAAATGCTGCACGTACGCCATGGAATACTCAGTTAGACTTCCGTTTTGCTCAAGACTTCAAAATTATAGAGAATGGTACACATAAGCATACTTTAACGTTTACTTATGATATTGTTAACTTAACTAACTTATTAAACAAAAACTGGGGTGTTCAGTATTTCTCTCCTAACACTTATAACTCTATGGCAAGTGTTGGTTTAAGCCCTACAACAGGTGGAGCAGGTAGCCCGACAGCTTATCCTACTTATACTTTTGATCAGAAAAATACAAGTAATTATTCAAAAGACTTCTTTGCTTCAAGATTCCAAATGCAATTTGGTTTGAGATACAGCTTCTAATGAATGGTTAGCTTCTTATAGAAGGAGCTTTTATAAAACCCCCTTAGTTATTAATTTAGCTAAGGGGTTTTTATTTAATATGTTATTTAATATTTGATATGTATTTTTATTGATAAACAAATCGTAAGTTATATTGATCTTGAATTATAAAATTATGAACCTTAAAACTCTTGTTCTTATTGCCCTTGTTTCGTTCTTGTTTATTTTACCATCCAATGCGCAGGTGAAAATAAAAAAGTTCTGTACTTTAACTTATTACAGTCAAGATTTGCACACTCCACATATAGATTATGGACAGAGAAGGAAGTATAGTCCTTTAAAGGATTCTGCCTTTGTTCACAAGATGGAACATGTCGAGTCTTTGTCGAATTTTGTACAGGCAATGAACTACCTCACCGGGCTGGGTTGGAATTATGAAGGAAATATCCCCACTAACCAATCAGATGGTAATGAAGTTGTAATTTTGTTCAGTCGTGAATTTAATCCTGCTGAATTGACGGAGGGCCAGTAATTAGAGGAAAGAAAGACTAATTTACTGAGATAATTTCGGCAATATTATTTTCCAGATCAGGAAGTTTAGAAATTATAATATCCCAGACAATATCATAATCAATTCCAAAGTATACATGAATTAAATGATTTCTTGTAGCAGTGATTTTTCGCCACTCAATAGGAGGATATAATGTTTTGAATTCAGGATCAACCTTGGCACTTGCCCCGCCAATTATCTCCAGACTTCTTATAATTGCTCTGGAAAGGATAGGGTCATTAATTACAGTTTCTTTATTTTTTCTTTTGTTGAATTAAGGACAAAGGAAACTTCTTCAAGAATATGTTTGGGTAATTCAAGGTTAAAGGGGAACATATTCTGTTTGATTTAGAATATGAGGGGCAATATACTTACTCAGTGATTGAGGTGTTACAACTTCAACTTTTCTTCCTAATAAATCTTCAAGAAAGAAAGATAGGTTCATAAAGTTGTCATAAGTCTTTTGTTCAGGGGCGAACTCAAATAAAAGATCAACATCACTATCTGAGTGAAACTTCCCGGTAATAAAAGAGCCAAAAACACTTAATTCAGAAACGCCAAATGATCTTAATTTTTTGGCTGTTAGTCTCTAATAAAGAAAATAAGGATTGTTTATTTTGAACTTTCGTCTGCATATTCAAAGCTGATCAAAAGATTTAACTTAATAAAAATCCCATATTGAAATCCTGGGAATTAGTTAATCCCTGTAAGATTCTCTTATATTGGCCCTGAAATGATGATTTACTCATTTCATCTTAGTCATAGTTACCCATTTTATGAAGCGTATAGTTTTAAGTTTATTAGTTTTTAGTGTTGGAATTAGTGGAGCCGCTGCTCAACAGAAAGGTTTTACAATCAAAGGGGAAATCAAAGGTCTTCATGGTCCTGCAAAAGTCTATTTAGATTTTTATGAAGGTAAAATATCAGATTCAGCAGTTGTCAGGGATGGAAGCTTTCAATTTAAGGGGATTGCAAAAAAGACCGGATTGGCAGATCTCATTTTAGACAGGTATGGTGTTGGAAAAGATAGCGTCAATCTGGAGAATAATACGGATGAGCTAACCTTTTTTTTAGATAATTCTGAAATTACTGTTACTGCTCAGGATTCTTTGATACGCGGAACCGTTACAGGCTCCAGGATCAATGACGAGTATATGGCCTATAACAAATTTATAGGAGGAACAGTCACTGCTGCTTATAAAAATCACAGGAACAGGATTTCTCCGTATTTGTGGAGTTCATATCCTTTTTTTAAAGAATTTGATGAATACATGTATCAATTCAAAGCGGAGCGCTTTGAGAAGCAGTTACAGTTTATACATGAAAACCCTCAATCTTACTTTAGCCTGTTTGCCCTTAAGGATATTACCTTAATGGGGTATGGAAAGGATATGATCAGGACAGGTATTGCTTACAGATCTATTGATGCGAAATTGAGGAATAGCCCAGAAGGGCAACGTATCGGGAGACGTATCCAGACCATGAGCCAGGGTGCTGTCGGCACGCCTGCACCAGATTTTACTTTATATGATGTGAACGGCAAAGCGGTAAAGTTATCTGCTTACCGTGGCAATTATGTGGTCCTGTATTTCTGGGTTACAGGTAACGACCTGATCAAAGCGGAAAACTATAAAATGATCAAAGCGGCCGGATTATATAAGCATAAGAAATTTAAAATTATCAGTATCTCTTTAGACCCTGAAAAAAGAAAGCAGGCCTGGGCGAAAGAAGTGAAAGAAAATAAACTACCATGGGTACAGGTATGGGGAGTGAAATCCGGGCCGCTTACTACAGCAAAGCTTTATGGTACTCAGGGAACTCCGTCAAGTATTGTGATTGATCCTGATGGAATGATAGTCACCAGAGACTTAAATGGAATTGAATTGCAATATCAGCTGGCTGAATATATGAAATAACAGATATGTTATTAATGTATAGAAATGTTTAACACAGATAACCAATCCTTAATCCTGATTTAACATATCACTTCTATATTTGTGCTGTAAATATTTGGTTAGTATTTATCAAGTTTAGGTTTAGTTGATAACAAAATAGCCCGGGTGGATGTCCGGGCTATTTGTTTTTTAGAAGTTTTTACCAATTTTCTCCAGCATTTCTGGTGGGATGCTTTGCATATCGACCACAAGGAATCCATCCAGGCAATCTGAAAACTTCGGATCTATATTAAAGCAGATAATTTTTGCATTCAGGTTAAGGTATTGTCTTAACAACACAGGAATTTTGATGTGTGTATTTTCAATGTCAGATATCAGGACATCAAGATCTTTTAGTGAATCGCTGCTTTCAATCAGCAGGTCTTTATCAATCGCTGACAAATCAGCCTTGAATTTATTTCTTGGCCTTACATACTGTCCCAACTCGTAATCAAAGTGATTCTTGGTAATGAAGTCAACAATCAGTGATTTAGAGAATTTGGAAAAGTTATTACTGATACTTACCGGACCAAACATGTAACGGTATTGTGGATTATCCAACAGATACTTTAAAATACCTTTCCATAGTAAAAACAACGGCAATGCTTTTTGCTGATATTCTTTACGGATCCATGAACGTCCCAGTTCAATTCCCTGGCGCAATACAGGATAAAAAGGGTCTTTGATTTTAAAGAGTTCAGAAAGATAAAATCCTCTTTTGCCTAAAGTATTTAAAATCTCGTCTCCTTTACCAATACGATAGGCACCAACGATATTTTTCTGATCTACATCCCAGATAAATAAATGATGATAATAAATATCATAGTTATCAAGGTCTATCTTTTTATTAGAACCTTCGCCGACTTCTCTGAAAGTTATTTCTCTTAATCGGCCTATTTCCCTTAATATATTTGGAATATTAGCTGAAGGGGTAATGTAAACTTCATAATTTTTCTCCGTCCACACCCTGTATGTTTCCAGCTGTTCAATTTCCTCCACAATACTTGCTCTTGGAGTTTCTTCAATAATTGGCTCCGGAGTCTTCTTGATTTTGAAAAGATTAATTGGATTGAACAATTTCTTTTCCTGTTCTATACTTGTACCAAGGGCATAAGTACGTGCACGTAAAAAATCAAGTAATTTATTAGTGTTGTTGCGGTAAGAAATATCTTCGATATGAATGGGTTTCCCTATTCTGACTTTTATTTTCAGTCCTTGTTTATTCAGGAATTCTGAAGGTAATTTCGCCGTACGCAGGGTAGGGTGAATAAAACTCAGGATATTGAATAATACCCCATTATTGCCATGGAAATAAATTGGGACTACTGGTACTTTTGCACGGGCGATAAGCTTTCCAACTACAGGATGCCATAAGCGGTCTGTAATTTCTTGTTTGTCCAGGCTAAAGGTTGAGACTTCACCTGCAGGGAAAATTCCAATAGGTACCCCGTTCTGCAATAGATCAAATGTTGCTTTTAATCCGCTGATGCTTGAAGAGTGCTGCACATTTTCAAAAGGGTTAACGGCAACAAAAAACTCATTTAAGTTAGGAATTTTCTGAAGAATAAAATTCACCATTACTTTAGCTTCCGGACGCACTGTACATAATAATTTGACCAGTGCAAGCCCTTCTATCCCTCCATAGGGATGGTTTGCAATCGCAATGAAGCCACCTGTCTTGGGAATGTTTCTCAGGTCATCTTCATCGAAATCAATTGACACCCCTATCGTTTCCAGTATTTTATCTACAAACTCTAAACCATTGAAATGCTGATTCTGAGAGAAAACTTTATTAATATCGTTCAATTTCATGACTTCCATCAGTAAATCTGCAAGTCCCGGAACACCGAGTTTATCAATTTTAGTAGCCTTTGCAAATTCTTTGGTTGTTATGATCTTCATATTTGTTCTTAAAAGGAGAGAATTAGGAGCATATTTGAGCTAGAGATTTGAATATGTTCCTGAATCAATCTCAAAAATAAGATTTATATTTTTAGAAAAGTTTAAAATTTATCTGATCGCACGTTTAAGCTTCCTTTTTGCCGTCATAATTACTTCATCTTATCTGAAAATAAGGGAAAGAATAATTTTATTCAGAAATCTAACCAGGTTCCTGGAGAACAGGGGTACATTGAGCCAATATGCGAAAGTGGTTAAGTTCTTATTTCAATTTCTCCAAACGGGAGTACAATGGCTTGCTGGCTATGGTTGTACTGATCGCATTGATCAGGGCTATTCCTGCTGTTTATAGCTTTTTTTTTCCAGAGCTGACAAATCCGGAGACAGAAAGATTGGCTATCAATAAATTAAGCTGGATGAAGTCGGATAAGGAGGCAGCACACAGGCAGCAGAAGATGGAAGCTCCGGTACTGAAATCAACCCTGTTTAATTTTGATCCTAACCTGATTGATGCAGATGACTGGCAGCGGTTGGGTTTGTCTGCAAAACAGGCTGGTGTAATGGCCAGGTATAAAGGAAAGGGGGGAAGGTATTTTAAGAAAGAAGATTTGCAGAAAATGTATGTGATAAGTCCGGAAATGTATGAAAGATTGATACCTTATATAAGTATAGGTTTGGGAAAAGACCGGCAGCGTCAGCAATTGAATCCTGAATATACTGCTAAAAATTATCCTGCGCAGCAGAAACCTTTATCTATACCATTGAATACTGCCGATACTTTACAACTGATGGAGGTCAGAGGCATAGGGCCGGCTTTTGCCAGAAGAATCTGTAATTACCGGCAGCGTCTTGGCGGGTTCTATAAAAAAGAGCAGCTGCTGGAGATCTATGGGCTGGATAGTTTAAAGTATGCTGAAATTAAAGATCAGCTCAGTCTGGACGATCTGGTGCTGACCACAATTAACCTCAATACTGCATTGTTTGATGATTTGAAAAATCACCCCTATTTAAAGTATAAACAGATCAATGCAATCATTCAGTTTCGAAAACAACACGGAAATTATGGTAATATTGCGGACTTAAGAAAGGTGGCTATTTTATCTGCTGAAACTATAGAGAAGTTAGCCCCTTATATTTCTTTTTAATCATGACAATGGAAACTAAAATAAAACAGATTGTACGCGATGTAAACGATTTTCCAAAACCGGGTATCGTTTTTAAAGACATTACACCAATTTTAAAAGATGCAGTTTTATGCGGGGAAATTACTACAGCCCTGGCTATGCAGCTTTCAGCAGTTAAAATTGATGTGGTAGCTGGTATTGAAAGCAGAGGTTTTCTGTTTGGAATGGCTTTGGCTAATTTGCTGAATGTTCCTTTTGTGCCCATCAGAAAGGCTGGAAAACTGCCGCACAAAACTATACAGCAATCTTATGACCTGGAATATGGAAGTGCTACGCTTGAAGTGCATGAGGATGCTATTCTGCCAGGACAACATGTATTGATCCATGATGATTTACTGGCTACAGGCGGTACTGTGGTTGCGGCTTCTAAATTGATACAGAAGCTGGATGCGGTAGTTGCAGGGTATTCATTTATCATTGCCCTGGATTTTTTAAATGGAAAAGACAGACTAAAAGCGTTTTCTACGAACAATTTCGCATTGGCTTCCTATTAAACTGATAAAATAGTTGAAAAAAAATCATGCTGTTTAAGGGCTTCAGTTCTTATGCTATACTGTAAAATGAACTAAATACTGTTTCGTTCTGTTTCCGGGCAAATATTCAACTGCTTGCTTGGGCTTATATTCTCTATACTTGCCGTATTCAAATATAAAACATGCAAGAAACGTTAGCACAAAATACAGGGTTCAATTTTAGTACTTCAGAAAATCAGCTGATGATCAGAAGTATGGTTAAAGATTTCGCGGAAAAGAATATCCGTCCTCATGTAATGGAATGGGACGAAGCACAGACTTTTCCTATTGAAGTTTTTAAGAAATTGGGTGAGCTGGGAATGATGGGTGTATTAGTACCTGAAGTTTATGGCGGATCGGGATTCGGTTACCAGGAATATGTAGACGTAATTGTCGAAGTTGCCAAGGTTTGCGGATCTATAGGTTTATCCCTTGCTGCACACAATTCTTTATGTACAGGCCATATCCTTGCATTTGGAACTGAAGAACAAAAAATGAAGTGGCTGCCTAAACTGGCAACTGCCGAGTGGATTGGGGCATGGGGCTTAACTGAAGCAAATACCGGATCTGATGCACTGAGAATGATGACTACTGCCACATTGGATGGTGATCATTATGTATTGAATGGTGCGAAAAACTGGATTACCCACGGTAAGTCAGGTGACATTGCTGTAGTAATGGTAAGAACGGGTGAAAAAGGAGATTCTAAAGGTATTTCTGCGATTGTAGTGGAACGTGGAACTCCAGGCTTCTCGGCTGGTAAAAAAGAAAATAAGCTGGGGATGCGTGCATCTGAGACTACAGAAATGATATTTGATAACTGCCGTGTACCAGTAGCAAATTTACTGGGCAATGTAGGTGAGGGCTTTAAGCAGGCCATGAAAGTGCTGGATGGCGGAAGAATTTCTATTGCTGCCTTGTCATTGGGGATTGCAAAAGGTGCTTATGAGGCGGCACTTGCTTATGCTCAGGAGAGACACCAGTTCGGACAGCCAATTTCAAGTTTCCAGGCAATCAGTTTTAAACTGGCTGATATGGCTACTGAAATTGAAGCAGCTGAATTGCTGATCAGACAATCTGCCGATTTAAAGAATCGCGGTCAGAAAATGACTAAAGAGTCTGCTATGGCGAAATACTTTGCCTCAGAGGTTGCAGTAAGGGCTGCTACAGAAGCTGTACAGATCTTTGGCGGCTATGGGTATACGAAAGACTTCCCTGTAGAAAAGTTCTACCGTGATAGTAAGTTATGTACGATCGGGGAGGGGACTTCTGAGATCCAGAAAATTGTAATTGCGAGAGAAATCTTAAATAAATAATAACAGCCTAAACCTAAAATAGCTGTTAAATTCCAAATAGACATATTCTAACCAAATATATTTTACCAATCCAGTGTGCGAAAGCAGACTGGATTTTTTTTATGCTTGTTTTATAAGGTTTTATGTTCTACCTTTGCAATCCTTAAAACAACGAGAGGAGGTATTTTAACGTTATGATCATAATTAATATTAAAGACGGCGAATCACTTGATAAAGCCCTTAAACGTTTCAAAAAGAAATTTGAAAAAACTGGTGTATTGAGAGAACTACGTAGCCGTCAGGCATACGAGAAAAAATCTGTAGCTCGTCGTACATTAGTTAAGCACGCGATTTATAAAGAAAATATGCACTTAGAAGGAAAGATTTAATTCTTCCCCTTTTAATTCTAAATATTTTAAAGCGCCATTGGATTTTTCCGGTGGCGCTTTCTTTTTAGGTAGTAATTCCGTACATTGACTTTTATAGTTGCTGTTTTAGCTTAAAAACAAGCGATAAAAGGATAATAATTGTAATTAATGTCAGTAGAATCCTACCTAAACTACCTTCAGCACGAGAAGCGCTATTCTCCGCACACTGTACTAGCCTATAGAACGGACCTGGTACAGTTTAATGAATACATTGAACAAACTTATGAGCTGGAGCCTGAAGAGGCTAAATATGTACATATAAGAGACTATATCGTCCACCTGATGGAAGATAAGGTTGGGGCCAACTCCATTGGCAGAAAATTATCGAGTCTGCGGGGTTTCTATAAATATCTTTATCGCCAGAAAATTATCCTGACCAGCCCGATGTCATTAATCAAAGCTCCTAAAACACCTGAACGGTTACCAGTGTTTATAGAGGAACAGAAGCTGGATCACCTGCTGGACTCAGGAGAGTTCTTTGACGCGACTTTTTCTTCGGTTCGTGATAAAATGGTCATCGAAGTGCTTTTTGGAACAGGGATGCGCTTAGCAGAACTTTTAGGTTTAAAGGAAACAGACATTGATTTTTACCAGGAATCTGTCAAGGTTTTGGGGAAAAGAAAAAAAGAAAGAATTATTCCTGTGACCAAACAACTTATTAATCAGCTTAAAGAGTATATTGAGTTGAAATCGTTACAGAAATTTAATAACAAAACAGACGACTTGTTCGTTACTAATAAAGGAACAGCAGTTTACCCGGTCTTTATTTATAAGATTGTAAAAAGTTATTTGACATATATATCCACACAGGATAAAAAAAGTCCCCATGTATTACGGCATTCGTATGCAACAAGCCTGCTAAACAGGGGGGCAGATTTAAATGCGATTAAAGAATTACTCGGGCATGCCAGTTTAGCGGCAACCCAGGTATACACGCATAATTCTATAGAAAGATTAAAATCAATATATAAACAGGCCCATCCAAAGGCATAAAAAAAGGAGGACAACATGAAAATTACAGTTCAATCAATCCATTTCAATGCAGATCACAAACTATTAGACTTTATTCAAAAGAAAGTTGACAAGCTGGAACAGTTCCACGACCAGATCATAAGTGGGGAAGTTTATTTAAAATTAGAGAACGTAGACGATGAGGCTAACAAAATAAGTGAGATCAAACTGATGGTTCCTGGTGGAATTTTATTCGCAAAGGAGCAATGCAAGTCTTTCGAAGAAGCGACGGATTTGTCAATTGAGTCATTAAAAAAGCAAATAACAAAACATAAAGAAAAAAATAGAATAAAAGTTTCTGAGCTTAAGGCGGTATTAAATGCCGATGAAGTGTCTGATTATTAGGAATCTATTTTTGGAAATTTTAAATATAAAACCAGCAGAATACAGTCTGCTGGTTTTTTTTTCAAAATAGTTTTGCAACTATAAAATATTCTTGTAGATTTGCATTCCAATTCGGAACAGGGGTTAACCCATAAAGAATTGGTTTGTTCTGTGAATGTTTAATAAATAATAATAAGCCTCCTTAGCTCAGCTGGTAGAGCAACTGACTTGTAATCAGTAGGTCATTGGTTCGATCCCGATAGGAGGCTCTTTTAGACCCGCATTTGATATGTGGCGGTTTAGGAGAAATGGGGGGATACCAGAGTGGCCAAATGGGACAGACTGTAACTCTGTTGTCGCGAGACTTCGAAGGTTCGAATCCTTCTCCCCCCACTTTATAATAATAGTAAAAGCGAAAGTAGCTCAGTTGGTAGAGCGATAGCCTTCCAAGCTATAGGTCGCGAGTTCGAACCTCGTCTTTCGCTCTTGATTCAAGAGCAGTCGGCATAATGGTCACAGTTTAAATGCCAGACCGGTATTGAAGATTGTGAAGAGAATAAAAAGCCGACGTAGCTCAGCGGTAGAGCACTTCCTTGGTAAGGAAGAGGTCATGGGTTCAAGTCCCATCGTTGGCTCAGGAATAAAGATAAAAAAGCTTTGTTAAATCTGGCATTATGCCCAGAATGAACAAGGTTTTTTGTATTGAATTGTATCAAAACAATAATTAAAAATAAAAGTTAACCTACTAATAAGTATAAAAACATGGCAAAAGAAAAGTTTGACCGCAGCAAGCCGCACTTAAACATCGGCACTATCGGTCACGTTGACCACGGTAAAACAACCTTAACAGCAGCTATCACTAAAGTGTTATCTGATGCTGGTTTATCTGAGGCGCGTTCATTTGATTCGATTGACTCTGCTCCAGAGGAAAAAGAAAGAGGTATCACTATTAACACTGCACACGTTGAGTATTCAACTGCTAACCGTCACTATGCTCACGTTGACTGTCCAGGTCACGCGGATTACGTGAAAAACATGGTTACAGGTGCGGCGCAAATGGATGGTGCTATTATCGTTGTAGCGGCTACAGATGGTCCTATGCCACAAACTCGTGAGCACATTCTATTGGCTCGTCAGGTAGGTGTACCTTCATTGGTGGTTTTCATGAACAAAGTGGATATGGTTGATGATCCTGAATTACTAGAATTAGTAGAGATGGAAGTTCGTGAATTATTATCTTTCTATGATTTCCCAGGTGATGATATCCCAGTTATTCAAGGTTCTGCTTTAGGTGGATTGAATGGCGATGAGAAATGGGTTGGTAAAATCATGGAATTAATGGATGCTGTAGATAGCTACATTCCAATCCCTCCACGTTTAACTGAACTTCCTTTCTTAATGCCTGTTGAAGATGTATTCTCGATCACTGGTCGTGGTACTGTTGCAACTGGTCGTATTGAGCGTGGTGTAATCAACTCTGGAGATCCTGTTGAGATCTTAGGTATGGGTGCAGAAAATCTTAAATCAACTGTAACAGGTGTTGAGATGTTCCGTAAGATCCTTGATTATGGTGAAGCAGGAGATAACGTAGGTTTATTATTACGTGGTATTGAGAAAACTGATATCCGTCGTGGTATGGTTATCTGTAAACCAGGTTCTGTAACTCCTCACACTGATTTCAAAGCTGAGATCTATGTATTATCAAAAGCTGAAGGTGGACGTCACACTCCATTCTTTAACAAATACCGTCCACAATTCTATTTCCGTACCACAGACGTTACTGGAGAGATCACTCTTCAAGAAGGAACTGAAATGGTTATGCCAGGTGATAACGTTACAATCAATGTTAAATTGATCAACGCAATCGCAATGGAAAAAGGACTTCGTTTCGCTATCCGTGAAGGTGGTAGAACAGTAGGTGCTGGTCAGGTAACTGAAATTGTAAAATAATTACTTAACCGTCCTTAGGGTCGCTAAGCAATTAAATAATAATACAAAGTGCCCGGACGTTATAGTCTGGGTACTTTGTTCTAAAAATGTTTGATTAACCCCTAAAAGGTTAATTCTTATACACGGGAATAGTTCAACGGTAGAATAGAGGTCTCCAAAACCTTTGATCAGGGTTCGAATCCTTGTTCCCGTGCAAAAACTTAGATATGGCTAGCATAGTTCAATTTATTAAAGAATCGTATGAGGAAATGACCCAGAAGGTTACCTGGCCTACATGGGGAGAATTGCAAAATTCTGCAGTGCTGGTTTTGGTAGCTTCGTTTATTATTGCAGTTGTTATTTTTGCAATGGATAAGGGATCTACTTTTGTGCTAGATACTTTTTATAAATCACTTTCTAATTAATAGAACTAAATGAACGATCAGCTAAAATGGTATGTAGTTAGGGCGGTAAGCGGAAAAGAGAAGAAGGTAAAACAATACATCGATTCAGAGATCAGTCGTTTAGGTTTTTCTCATCTTGTTCCGCAGGTATTAATCCCTATGGAAAAATACTACCAGATGAAAGAAGGAAAGAAGATTGCAAAAGAGCGCAACTTTTATCCTGGTTATGTTTTGATTGAAGCAACTTTGGACGGTGAGTTAGAACACATTATCAAAAATGTGAACAGCGTAATCGGTTTCTTAGGGGATAAAGGTGGAAACCCGGTTCCAATGCGTCAGGCAGAAGTTAACCGTATCCTGGGTAAAGTAGATGAAATGAGTCAGCAGGGTGAGACTATGAATGTAGCTTATTATGTTGGTGAGAACGTCAAAGTAATGGACGGTCCTTTCAATGGCTTTACTGGTGTGATTGAAGAGGTTAACGAAGAAAAGAAAAAACTAAAAGTAATGGTTAAGATTTTCGGCAGAAAAACTCCGCTGGAACTTAATTATATGCAAGTAGAAAAAGAGTAGAATAAAGATCTTAAATGTTACATGCTTCCAACATTTTAACATTGAGTATTACAATTAACAAATCAGAAAATGGCAAAAGAAGTCAGTGCGCTTGTTAAATTACAAATCAAAGGAGGAGCTGCAAATCCATCACCACCAGTAGGGCCTGCATTAGGTGCTAAAGGTGTTAATATCATGGAATTTTGCAAGCAATTTAATGCTCGTACCCAAGATAAGCCTGGTAAAGTATTACCTGTTGTAATTACTGTTTATGCTGACAAGTCTTTCGAATTTATCATCAAAACCCCGCCGGTTGCTATCCAGTTAAAGGATGCTACTAAATTAGCGAGTGGTTCTGCTGAGCCCAACCGTAAGAAAGTTGGTTCGGTGACTTGGGATCAGGTTAAGTCAATTGCTGAAGATAAAATGACTGATTTAAATGCATTCACTATCGAGTCGGCAATGAGTATGGTTGCCGGTACAGCACGCAGTATGGGAATCACCGTTAGCGGCGATGCACCCTGGACAAATTAATTAACAAAAAACAGTTTACAACAGTGGCTAAATTAACAAAAAATCAAAAAAAGGCACATGCTAAACTAGAATCTGGTAAAACGTATTCTTTACAGGATGCGGCTGCTTTGGTAAAAGAAATCACGACTACTAAATTTGATGCTTCGGTTGATATCGACATCGCTTTAGGTGTTGATCCGCGTAAAGCGAATCAAATGGTACGTGGTATCGCTACTTTACCACACGGTACAGGTAAAACTGTACGTGTATTAGTTCTTTGTAATCCTGATAAGGAAGACGAAGCTAAAGCGGCAGGTGCAGATTTCGTAGGTTTAGACGAATATGTTGCCAAGATTGAAGGTGGATGGACTGATGTTGACATTATTATCACTACTCCTGCTTGTATGGCTAAAGTAGGTAAACTGGGCCGCGTTTTAGGTCCACGTAACCTTATGCCAAACCCAAAATCAGGTACTGTAACTAACGAAGTTGGTAAAGCAGTAACTGACGTAAAAGGCGGTAAGATTGATTTTAAAGTTGACAAAAGTGGTATCATTCATGCTTCGGTAGGAAAAGTATCATTCCCAGCAGAAAAAATATATGAAAATGCATTAGAAGTTCTTCAAGTAATTTCTAAGCTTAAACCATCTGCTGCTAAAGGAACTTATTTTAAGAGCATTCATGTTTCTTCTACAATGAGTCCTGGAATCGCAATCGAAACAAAATCAGTAGCAGGGATCTAATTATGAACAGAGAAGAAAAACACGAAGTAGTTTCGGCTCTTCAAGAGAAGATGCAGGACTTTGGCAATTTTTATATTGCTGATACATCAAGCTTATCTGTTGAGAAAATTAACAACATCCGTCGCAAATGTTTCGAAAGCGGTATTGAAATGCAGGTTGCTAAAAATACTTTGATCAGAAAAGCGATCGAAGGACTAGAAGGCGACAATTCAAGTATTTTTGAAGCATTAAAAGGCCAGTCAGCAATATTATTCTCAAGAACAGGTAATGGTCCGGCTAAGCTGATCAAAGCCTTGAGAAAAGGATCTGACAAACCACAGTTGAAAGCTGCGTTTATTGACACAGCAATCTATGTTGGAGATAATCATTTAGATGCATTAGTAAGCTTGAAATCAAGAGAAGAGCTTATTGGAGACATCATTGGCTTGCTACAATCGCCAGCTAAAAATGTTATTTCAGCACTTAAATCTAGTGGTGGTAAAATCGCAGGAATTGTTAAAACTCTTCAGGAAAGAGAAGGTTAAGGAACACCTTATAAGTTTCATATTATTATAAATTATTTTTCACGTCAAATTTTAAAAACTCTATAAAATGGCAGATTTAAAAGCGTTTGCTGAGCAATTAGTAAACTTAACAGTAAAAGAAGTTAACGAATTAGCTCAAATCCTTAAAGACGAGTATGGTATCGAACCAGCTGCTGCTGCAGTTGCTGTTGCAGGTCCTGCTGGTGATGCTGCTCCTGCAGCTGAAGAAAAATCTACTTTCGATGTTATCTTGAAAGAAGCTGGTGGTGCTAAATTAGCAGTTGTTAAGTTGGTTAAAGACTTAACTGGATTAGGTTTGAAAGAAGCTAAAGACTTAGTTGACGGTGCACCAAAAGAATTAAAAACTGGTGTTTCTAAAGACGAAGCTGAAGCTTTGAAAAAACAATTAGAAGAAGCTGGAGCTGTAGTTGAGATTAAGTAATCACTTAATTTTAATATAACTTTAAACATAGACTCCGACTGTACAGTCGGAGTCTATACCTGTTTATATACATTTCATCTAAGTTTGGTTGGTGGGATGTTCACGGCAAACCAAACAAATAGTTTATTCTTAAACTAAATTAACTTTAGTACCTTGGCAAATAAAGTCGACCAAAGAGTAAATTTTGCACGTAGTAAGCACATCATAGATTACCCGGATTTTCTAGATGTACAGTTGCAATCATTCAGAGAATTTTTCCAGATAGAAACTACTTCAGACAACCGTCACACAGAGGGCTTGTTTAAAGTATTTGCTGAAAACTTTCCAATCACTGATTCCAGAAATATTTTTGTTTTGGAATTCCTTGATTATTTTATTGACCCACCGCGTTATGATATACCTGAGTGTATTGACCGTGGGTTAACTTATAGTGTTCCCTTAAAGGCAAAGTTGAAATTGTCTTGTAATGATGCGGAGCACGAAGATTTTGAAACTATCATTCAGGATGTATATCTGGGTACTATTCCATATATGACCCCTAAGGGTACATTCGTAATCAATGGTGCAGAGCGTGTAATTGTTTCTCAGTTACACAGGTCACCGGGTGTGTTCTTCGGCCAGAGCCGTCACACTAACGGAACCAAGCTTTATTCTGCACGTGTGATTCCTTTCAAAGGATCCTGGATCGAGTTTGCTACTGACGTAAACAACGTCATGTATGCTTATATCGACCGTAAGAAAAAATTCCCGGTTACCACACTTTTACGTGCAATTGGTTACGATTCTGATAAAGACATCCTTGAATTGTTTGACTTGGCTGATGAGGTTAAGGTTAGCAAATCTGGTTTGAAAAAGTATATCGGACGTAAGCTTGCTGCAAGAGTTTTAAGAAAATGGGTTGAAGATTTTGTAGACGAAGATACTGGTGAAGTAGTTTCGATAGATCGTAACGAAGTGATCTTGGACAGGGATACTGTTTTAGAAGACGAGCATATTGATATGATCATTGATGCTGGCGTTAAAACTATTATCTTATCTAAAGATGATGGTGCCAGTCAGGCTGATTATACTATTATATATAATACATTACAAAAAGATACTTCAAACTCTGAAAAAGAGGCTGTTGAAAACATCTATCGTGCTTTGCGTAACGCAGAACCACCTGATGAGGAAACTGCAAGAGGTATCATTGAGCGTTTATTCTTCTCAGACAAACGTTATGACTTAGGGGATGTTGGTCGTTACCGCATCAACCGTAAGTTGAAAATGGATACTCCTGATCACGTTAAAGTATTAACAAAAGCAGATATTATTGCAATTGTTAAATACCTCATCAAATTAATCAACTCCAAAGAAGAGGTCGATGATATTGACCACTTGTCAAACCGTCGTGTACGTACAGTAGGTGAGCAGTTATATGCTCAGTTTGGTGTAGGTCTTGCGCGTATGGCACGTACAATCCGTGAGCGGATGAACATTCGTGATAATGAGGTTTTCACGCCAACAGACTTAATTAATGCCCGTACTTTATCGTCGGTTATTAACTCATTCTTTGGTACAAACCAGTTGTCACAGTTTATGGACCAGACTAATCCTCTTGCAGAGATTACGCACAAGCGTCGTCTTTCAGCATTAGGCCCAGGTGGTCTTTCCCGTGAAAGAGCTGGTTTCGAGGTGCGTGACGTTCACTATACTCACTACGGTAGATTGTGTACGATTGAAACACCAGAGGGACCAAACATTGGTTTGATTTCATCACTTTGTGTACATGCAAAGATCAATACATTAGGTTTTATAGAAACGCCATACAAGATCGTAAGAGACGGTATCGTTGCTGTAGATGAAGATGTAATTTATCTTTCTGCGGAAGATGAAGATGGTAAAACTATCGCACAGGCAAACGCTGCTTATGATGATAAAGGTAATTTCACCACTGCACGTGTTAAAGCACGTTACGAGGGTGACTTCCCGATTATTGAGCCTGAGAAATTAGACTTAATGGACGTGGCACCTAATCAGATTACTTCGATTGCTGCTTCATTGATTCCTTTCCTTGAACATGATGATGCGAACAGGGCCCTGATGGGTTCCAACATGCAACGTCAGGCCGTACCTTTATTACGTCCTGAGGCTCCGATTGTTGGTACTGGTCTGGAAGGTCGTGTTGCACGTGACTCAAGAACATTGATCAATGCTGAAGGTGATGGTGTTGTTGAATATGTGGATGCTAACGAAATTACTATCAAATATGTAAGAAACGATGCAGATCGTTTAGTATCATTTGAAGGTGATAGCAAAACTTATAGATTAATTAAATTCAAGAAAACCAATCAGAATACTTGTATCAACTTAAAACCAATTGTTAAAAAAGGTCAGAAAGTTGTTAAAGGACAAGTACTTTGTGAAGGTTATGCAACTGAAAATGGTGAACTTGCTTTAGGCAGGAACCTTAAAGTAGCGTTCATGCCTTGGCAGGGATATAACTTTGAGGATGCGATTGTAATCAGTGAACGTATTGTTCGTGAAGACATCTTTACTTCATTGCATATTGAAGAGTTTGAATTGGAAGTGCGTGATACGAAACGTGGAGAAGAGGAATTAACACCAGATATTCCTAACGTTTCTGAAGAAGCTACTAAAGATTTAGATGAAAACGGTATCATTCGTATCGGTGCTGAAGTTAAAGAAGGCGATATTCTGATTGGTAAAATTACACCAAAAGGTGAGTCTGATCCTTCACCGGAAGAGAAATTATTACGCGCTATCTTTGGAGATAAAGCAGGTGATGTGAAAGATGCATCCCTGAAAACTCCACCATCGATCAGAGGTGTTGTAATTGATACTAAATTATTCTCAAGAGCTAAGAAAACTACTAAAGCTGAAGAAAAAGCTGCGATAGAGAAATTAGATAAGAGATATAATCTGGCTACAACCAATCTTAAAAATGAGTTGGTTGACAAATTGTTCCAGATTGTAAATGGTAAAACTTCTCAGGGTATTTTCAACGTTTACAAGGAATTGTTATTCCCTAAAGGTGCTAAGTTCACTCAAAAAAGTTTAGCTGATCTTGAATTCGCTCACATTAATCCATACAAATGGACTACTGATGACGATAAAAATGATCAGATCAAAATTTTGATCCACAACTACGGTATCCGTGTAAACGAAGAACTGGGTGCATATAAACGTGATAAATTCGCCATCAGTGTTGGTGATGAATTGCCTTCAGGTATTGTGCAGATGGCTAAAGTTTATGTTGCTAAAAAACGTAAACTAAAAGTAGGGGATAAGATGGCTGGTCGTCACGGTAATAAGGGTATTGTTGCCCGTATCGTTCGTGATGAAGATATGCCGTTCCTTGATGATGGAACTCCTGTTGATATTGTGTTGAACCCACTGGGTGTACCTTCACGTATGAACCTTGGACAGATCTACGAAACTGTATTGGCATGGGCCGGTAAAGAATTGGGTGTTAAATTTGCAACTCCGATCTTTGATGGTGCCAAGCATGATGAAGTTGAAGCGTGGATCGCTAAAGCTGGTGTTCCTGCTTCAGGAAGAACCTATTTACATAATGGTTTAACAGGTGAGCGTTTCGACCAGCCAACTACAGTAGGTATTATCTACATGCTGAAATTGGGTCACATGGTTGATGATAAAATGCACGCCCGTTCAATCGGACCATATTCATTAATTACACAACAACCATTGGGTGGTAAAGCTCAATTCGGGGGTCAGCGTTTTGGTGAGATGGAGGTTTGGGCATTAGAAGCATTTGGTGCGGCTAATATTCTACAAGAGATCCTGACTGTGAAGTCTGATGATGTAATCGGTAGAGCCAAAACTTATGAAGCAATTGTAAAAGGCGAAAACCTGCCGACTCCAGGTGTACCGGAATCATTCAATGTACTGGTACATGAACTGCGCGGATTAGGTTTAGATATTACGTTAGACTAATGTTGAATTTTTTAATGTCGGAATGGGACCTGTTAAAGCAGGAGCCCATTCTGACTTTTTAAATTTTCAAATTCAAACAACAGAGCTATGTCTTACAAAAAGGATAATAAATTAAAAAGCAATTTCACCTCGATTACCATTAGTTTGGCATCGCCGGAGGCTATTTTAGAGCGCTCTAGTGGTGAGGTGTTAAAACCTGAGACTATTAATTATCGTACTTACAAACCTGAACGTGATGGTTTGTTCTGCGAGCGTATTTTTGGTCCGGTAAAAGATTACGAATGTCACTGTGGTAAATACAAACGTATCCGTTATAAAGGTATTGTTTGTGACCGTTGTGGTGTTGAGGTAACGGAGAAAAAAGTACGTAGAGAGCGTATGGGGCACATCAATTTGGTGGTTCCTGTTGCGCATATCTGGTATTTCCGTTCATTACCAAACAAAATTGGTTACTTATTAGGCCTTCCTACCAAAAGATTAGATTTGATCATTTACTACGAGCGTTATGTAGTTATTCAATCTGGTTTAATGGAAGAACAAGGTATCCAGTACATGGATTTCCTTACTGAGGAAGAGTACCTTGATATTCTTGATAAATTACCTAAAGAAAACCAATACTTAGACGATAAAGACCCTAATAAATTCATCGCCAAAATGGGTGCTGAAGCATTAGAAGATTTATTGAAACGTATAGACTTAGATACTTTATCTTATAACTTACGTCACCAGGCTGCAAACGAGACTTCTCAACAACGTAAAAACGAAGCATTAAAACGTTTACAGGTTGTTGAAGCTTTCCGTGGTGCAAGAACACGTATTGAAAATAATCCAGAATGGATGATTATCAAAATTGTTCCTGTTATTCCACCGGAATTACGTCCGTTAGTACCTCTTGAAGGTGGTCGTTTCGCTACTTCAGATTTAAATGATCTGTACCGTCGTGTGATTATCCGTAACAACCGTTTAAAACGTTTGATCGAGATTAAAGCACCAGAGGTTATTTTACGTAACGAAAAACGTATGTTACAGGAAGCTGTAGATTCGTTATTCGATAACTCACGTAAAGTAAATGCGGTTAAAACTGAAGGTAACCGTGCTTTGAAATCTCTTTCAGATATTCTGAAAGGTAAACAAGGGCGTTTCCGTCAGAATTTATTGGGTAAACGTGTGGATTATTCTGCGCGTTCGGTAATTGTTGTAGGTCCAAACCTTAAATTACACGAATGTGGTTTACCTAAAGATATGGCTGCTGAGCTTTTCAAACCGTTTATCATTCGCAAGATGATCGAACGTGGAATCGTGAAAACAGTTAAATCTGCAAAGAAAATTGTTGATAGAAAAGATCCATTAGTTTGGGACATTCTTGAGAACGTTTTAAAAGGACACCCTGTATTACTGAATCGTGCACCTACGCTGCACAGATTGGGTATCCAGTCTTTCCAGCCTAAACTGGTGGAAGGAAAAGCAATCCAGTTACACCCGTTAGTGTGTACTGCATTCAACGCCGATTTTGACGGTGACCAGATGGCTGTGCATTTACCTTTGGGTCATGCTGCTATTTTGGAAGCCCAGGTATTGATGTTAGCTGCGCACAACATTCTGAACCCTGCAAACGGTACTCCGATTACTGTACCTTCTCAGGATATGGTTTTGGGTCTTTATTACATTACTAAAGGCCGCAGAACTGACGAAAACCGTGTTGTTAACGGACAGGATTTCTCATTCTATTCTCCGGAAGAAGTTATCATTGCTTACAATGAGAAACGTATCGATCTTCACGCATTTATCAAAGTAAAGGTGAATGTTAAAGATTCTGACGGAAATATTGTTAATAAATTAACTGAAACTACAGTTGGTCGTGTACTGTTTAATCAAATGGTTCCGGCAGAAGTAGGATATATCAATGAATTGCTGACTAAAAAATCACTGAGAGATATTATTGGTGATGTAGTTAAGGTTACTGGTATGGCTCGCGCGTCAAGATTCCTTGATGATATTAAAGAGTTAGGTTTCCAAATGGCATTCAGAGGTGGACTATCGTTTAACTTACAGGATGTAAACATCCCTGCAGAGAAACAAGTTCTTTTAGAACAAGCTTCTGCTGAAGTTGAAGAGGTAAGGAATAACTATAACATGGGATTCATTACCAACAACGAGCGTTACAATCAGATTATCGATATCTGGACTCGTATCAACAACCGTTTAACATCATTCGTGATGACTCAGTTATCTAGCGATAACCAAGGGTTTAACTCGGTATATATGATGCTTGACTCTGGAGCACGTGGATCTAAAGAGCAGATTCGTCAGCTTTGCGGAATGCGTGGTCTGATGGCAAAACCTCAGAAATCAGGTTCAGGTGGTGAAATTATTGAGAATCCGATTCTTTCGAACTTTAAAGAAGGACTATCAGTATTAGAATACTTTATCTCTACCCACGGTGCGCGTAAAGGTTTGGCGGATACAGCGTTAAAAACTGCAGATGCTGGTTACCTGACCCGTCGTTTACATGACGTTGCTCAGGATATGATCGTGAACGCTGCTGATTGTGGTACTTTAAGAGGTATGTATACTACTGCGTTGAAAGATAACGAAGATATTGTTGAACCATTATATGACAGAATTTTAGGTCGTATTTCACTTCATGATGTATTTAATCCTCTGGATGGTGCATTATTAGTAGGTGCTGGTCAGGATATTGATGAAGACATCGCAAAATCAATCGAAGAGTCTCCTTTAGAAGGTGTGGAAATACGTTCAGTATTGACATGTGAAAATAAAAGAGGTGTTTGTGCGCTTTGTTACGGACGTAACCTTGCAACTGGTAAACGTGTTCAACGTGGTGAAGCTGTTGGTGTAATTGCTGCACAGTCAATCGGTGAGCCGGGTACACAGTTAACATTACGTACGTTCCACGTGGGTGGTACTGCATCAAACATTGCTGCTGAATCTCAGATCAATGCGAAGTTTGATGGTATCATAGAATTCGAAAATGTTCGTACTGTAGCAAATGATACAGGTGAGCAAGGTGTGAAACAAATTGTTTTAGGCCGTTCAGGTGAATTCAAAATCGTAGAAAAAGGTACTGGTAAAGTTATCATGACCAATAATATCCCTTACGGTTCATTCTTATATGTTGAAGAAGGAGCTGAAATTTCAAAAGGTGATAAGATTTGTTCATGGGATCCATATAACGCGGTTATTATCTCGGAGTTTGCCGGTAAAATCGAATTTGATGCAATTATTGAAGGTGTTACCTTCCGTGAAGAGTCAGATGAGCAAACTGGTCACCGTGAGAAAGTAATTATCGATACACGTGATAAAACTAAAAATCCATCAGTAAGAGTAGTAGATAAAAAAGGTGAATTAATCAGACAGTATAACATTCCTGTTGGAGCTCACGTTTCTATCGATGATGGAGAAGCAGTTAAAACTGGTCAGATCTTAGTTAAAATCCCTCGTGCTACAGGAAAAACAAGAGATATTACGGGTGGTTTACCACGTGTAACTGAATTGTTCGAAGCACGTAACCCTTCTAATCCAGCTGTAGTAACTGAGATTGATGGTGTGGTAACTTTAGGTGGTGTGAAACGTGGTAATCGTGAGATGACTATCGAATCAAAAGATGGTGAGATCAAGAAATATCTTGTACCATTATCTAAACACATCCTGGTTCAGGACAATGACTTCGTGAAAGCTGGTATGCCATTATCAGACGGATCGATTTCTCCTGCGGATATTTTAGCAATTAAAGGCCCTGCTGCTGTACAAGAATACTTAGTAAATGGTATACAAGAGGTTTACCGTTTACAAGGTGTAAAAATCAATGATAAACACTTTGAGGTTATTGTACACCAGATGATGCAGAAAGTTCATATTGAAGATCCGGGTGATACTACATTCTTAGAAAATAATTCTGTAGATCGTTGGGACTTCATGATTGAAAATGATGACATCTATGACAAGAAAGTTGTTATTGATGCTGGTGATTCAAATACTGTTAAACCAGGTCAGATTCTTTCTCTGCGTAAATTAAGAGACGAAAATTCTCAATTAAAACGTAAAGACTTGAAACAGATCGAAGTTCGTGATGCAAGGTCAGCAACTGCTAGTTCTGTATTACAAGGTATTACACGTGCATCATTAGGTACTAAATCATTCATTTCTGCAGCTTCCTTCCAGGAAACTACAAAAGTATTGAACGAAGCTGCAATTGCAGGTAAACGTGATAACATGCTTGGACTGAAAGAAAACGTAATCGTTGGTCACTTGATTCCTTCAGGTACTGGAGTTCGCGGATACGAACGTATTATCGTTGGTTCACAAGAAGAGTATGACAAATTATTAGCTTCGAAACAAGAAGAAGAAATAGAAGCATAATTTAAATAGTTAATTTTTTTTTAATCCCTCCTGATCTTGTCAGGGGGGATTTTTTTTTAATATAGCTACCATGCTAAGGAATTAAAGAAGTAGTTTTGTAGTATGGAAAACGAAAACAACGATAATCAGATTAACATTGAACTTTCTGAAGAAATAGCAGAAGGTATATTTTCAAACCTTGCCATTATCACGCACTCTAACACGGAGTTCGTACTGGATTTTATCAGGGTAATGCCAGGCGTACCAAAGGCAAAAGTGAAATCAAGAATCATCTTGACTCCGGAACACGCCAAGAGATTAATGAGTGCAATGCAGGATAATATAGAGAAATTCGAGTCAATTAATGGCAGGATCAAAACTCAGGAAGAGCCATCAGGATTTCCAATGAATTTTGGCGGGCCGACGGCGCAAGCTTAATTCAAAGAAGCTTCTTGTTAAAGAAAGAAGCTTCCTGATCAATAAGGAGAAAAATGATTTCTGCCGTTGTTTTTCTCCTTTATTTTAGTTTTTTATATTCTGTTCGACGAAATTAATGACTTCTGCCGGTTGATCAGGTGTAAACCAATGGATTTGGGTGTCTCTTCTGAACCACGTCAGCTGACGCTTTGCAAATCGCCTGGTATTCTGTTTGATCTTCTCCACAGCAAAATCATAAGTAATCGTACCATCCAGATAGTCGAAAAGTTCTGCATAACCTACTGTTTTCAGTGCATTCAGCTCTCTGAATTCGATTAGAGATTTGACTTCTTCTAAAAGGCCTTCCTCCAGCATCACATCTACACGGTTATTGATACGCTCATATAAAAGCGGTCTTTCCATATTTAAGCCGATCTTTATGATATTAAAAGATCTTTCTTTCCTGCTGTTTGTTAAAAATGAAGACACTTTTTTTCCAGTAGACAAGAAGAATTCCAGTCCGCGGATGAGACGTTGTGTGTTCGCCTGGTCTACTTTCGCATAATATTCAGGATCTGCCGCTTCAAGCTGTGCTTTGATAGGTTCAAGTCCCTCTGTTTCAAATAAATTATTTAGCTGACTTCTGATTTCCATGTCCGTATCCGGTAATTCATCAAGCCCCTTGGTTACAGCATCCAGATATAAACCAGATCCTCCAACCATAATTGCCAGATCGTGCCTTGTAAAGATTTCATCCAATAACCCTAGGGCTTGTTTTTCGAAATCTCCGGTACTAAAGAAAGTATTGATAGAATGAGAGTCAATAAAATGATGTTTCGCAGCAGCAAGCTCATCTGCATGAGGCTTTGCAGTACCTATTGACATTTCTTTAAAAAACTGTCTGGAATCAGCAGAGATAATTTCTGTTGTAAAATGTTGGGCCAGCGTAATAGCTAAAGCTGTTTTACCTATTGCCGTAGGCCCAGCAATTACAATTAATGTTTTATTTTTTGCCATTGATATGGCTTAGTAATCTTCTTTGCTATCGTACTCATCCTCATGATAATCCTCATCTTCTGAGAAATCATCCGACTCTGAATCATCGTCATCAGCATCTTCATTTTTTTCTGATGTTGTGATACCACGGCCATCCATAGCTTCAATTTCTTCCGTATCCTCAGGCACAAAGTCCATTTCATTCAGAAAATCGAAATCATTTGAAATAGGATTATTCGTGACTACTTCAGTTGGGATGTTATTGGCATCAAAAATCTTAGGCGCTTCACCTATACTTTTAAAAAGAACAGGATATTCAATATTTGGATCTGTTTGCAAGATAATTTTGATCAGTTCTACATGAAACTCATAAGGGCGGTCAAAATTGTAGATATAATAAAATTTCTGATGTGGATCTTCAATAAAAGCACTCAGCTTGGATTTCTCCATTAAGCTCACACCGCGGTCAGTTTTCTTTTGCGTTGGAAGATAGGCGATTTCATCCCCTTTGATCCAATGATCAGAACTCACATAAAATGAAGAAGATTTTTCTGCATTATAACCTGTGGTACGGTGTAATGCTTTATGTAAATCTTCAAAAGTTTGCGTTGATTTGATGTCGATTTCTCTGATCACTTCATCGTAATCGTCAAAACTAAGTCTGAATCTATAAATTGCCATTTGTGCTTTATTTCTATATTATAAAATTATAAAATAAAATATGTTTTCACTACTACATATTCATTTTATGAGATATGATGCCATTTGGGCCATAATTACAGGAACTATAACCCCGGTATTCACATTAATTATTTGGGTTGTTCTGTAATAGGGATCAGTCCAAATTCTTTTCCCTTGCGCAACATAAATGCTAACGCTTCGCCAGGTGAATTTGTTATTTCGCCTTCCAGAATTGCTTCGCGGATTGCATTTTTAATCATGCCCACTTCCTTACCGGCAGCAAGGCCGAATACTTCCATGATGTCATTTCCTGAAACAGGAGGTTGCCAGTTTCTTATTTTATCCCGCTCTTCTACATCTTTCAGCTTTTGCTTAACCAGCTCAAAATTATTCCGGTATTTTTTTACTTTATATTCATTTTTAGTAGTCACATCCGCATTGCAGAGTAACATCAGGCTTTCAATATCCTCACCAGCATCAAATAATACGCGTCTTACCGCAGAATCTGTCACCACTTCCTGTGCCAGAACAATAGGACGCAAATGCAGCTGAACCATTTTTTGAACAAACTTCATCTTTTCATTCAACGGCAATTTCAACTGGGAGAAGATCTGAGGAACCATTCTCGCTCCCTTATCTTCATGACCATGAAATGTCCAGCCATGATTCTCCTCAAAGCGTTTAGTCGGAGGTTTAGCAATATCATGAAGAATTGCCGCCCAGCGTAACCAAAGATCTTCTGTAACTTCACAGATATTATCCAGTACCTGCAAGGTATGGTAAAAATTGTCTTTATGTCCTTTTCCTTTAATGATTTCCACGCCATATAAATTAGCCATTTGCGGAAATATGATATGAAGCAGGCCTGTATCGAATAAATATTTAAAACCTATTGACGGAACGGCAGAGAGAATGATCTTATTCAGCTCATCAGTAATTCTTTCTTTGGAAACAATGCTGATCCTTTCCTTTTGTTTGGCAATTGCAGCCAGGGCCTGGTCATCAATATTAAAATTCAATTGAGTTGCAAAGCGAATCGCACGCATCATACGTAAAGGATCGTCCGAAAACGTAATTTCAGCATCCAGTGGAGTACGGATTAATTTATTATTCAAATCCTCCACCCCATTAAACGGATCAACCAACTGTCCGAAATTCTCTTTATTTAAGGAGATCGCTAAAGCATTGATTGTAAAATCCCGTCTTAACTGATCATCCTTAATCGTACCGTTTTCAACGATAGGCTTACGGGAATCAGCACGGTAAGATTCTTTTCTTGCACCAACAAATTCAAGTTCAAGATCGCGGTACTTTAACATGGCCGTTCCGAAGTTCTTAAAAACAGCAACTTTACTCTTTAACTGTTTTCCGGTAAGTTCAGCAAATTCGATCCCATTTCCCAATACAACTACATCAATATCCTTTGATGGCCTTTTCAGAAAAATATCCCGTACGTATCCACCAATCACATAGGCTTCGATATGATTTTCATCGGCAATACCAGCCAGTACCTTAAAAACAGGATGTTCTAGATTTTTTTTCACTAATTATATATTGTTTTGAGCTTATAAACTCATGATGCTTCCAATAGCGTCTGCAAAAGTACTAAAACTTACTTTCTTATGAAGGAAAATTGACCAGAAGGACTTAATTTCATGATCGTAGATGCTTTTTTAATGATTTTGAGTTCCTGTTCCCAGTCCACAACATAATCGACAGCAGCTTTAATTTCTTCGTCGATCTCATCAAAAAACTGTGGAGTAGGCTGACCTGAAAGATTAGCTGAAGTAGAGACGATTGGTTTTCTGAAACGTTGCACCAACTGCTGTGCAAAATCATGCTTAACCACTCTGATGCCTACACTGCCATCTGCATTGATCACATTTTTAGCTAAATTCTTTGCCCCCGAAAAGATCAGGGTTAATGGATGTTCCGCAAATTCGATCAGATCGTACGCAACCTCAGGCACTTCAGTTATATAACTTTGTATTTTCGAATCATTGTCTACCAGGACAATAAAACTCTTATCAGCAGAGCGGCCTTTAATCACATTAATTTTTTCGACTGCCGCTTCATTCGTCGCATCACAACCTATACCCCATACTGTATCTGTAGGATAGAGGATTACGCCCCCATTTTTCAAGACTGTTAAAGCCTTGTCAATTTCCGTTTTTAGCATGGTGTAAATTTATTAAATAATCTCCGGTATTCAGAAGGTTCTTAATCTTTAGCGATCAGGTTGCTGTAAGAATCCATCAGCTGACGGGCTAAAACAGACGTATTGAATTGCTGTGCATAACTCAGACCCGCATCTTTCATCCTGCCGGCAAGCTCCGGATCGGCTAAAATGGAGTTTACTGCCGCTGCCAGTGCAGCCGAATCATTAGGATTTATGTACAAACTATGCGGACCACCCGCTTCCTCCAGACAAGAGCCCGTTGCCGCGACAACTGGTATCCGGCCATAAAGTGCTTCAATAATGGGAATACCAAATCCTTCGTAAAAAGACGGATAAACAAATACAGTGGCCAGCTGATAGATAGCAGGGAGGTCTGTAAATGGAATATCCTTCAGGAAAATTACCCTTTCCCCAAGACCCAGCCTTTCAATTTCAGCCATTACTTTTTGTGCATAAGCCTGCTTTTTGCCAACTACGACCAATTTAAACTCAGGATCAATAGCAGGTAAAGCCTGTACTACGGCCAGTAAGTTTTTTCTTGGTTCGATGGTGCCTACATTAAGGATATACTTTTCAGGTAAATGATACTTTTCGCGTATCGAATCTTTAAACTCCTGACCAATAATTTGTTTAAAAGAATCATCACAGGTTTGATAAAGCACTTCTATTTTCGAAGGATCGATTTGATAATATTCAATAATATCATTTTTAGTCCGCTCACTGATGGCGATGATAAGATCTGCATGTTTGCAGGCATATTTACTTTTGAAATTGTAAATCGTGCGGTCTATGAATTTGTAATACTGCGGATAACGCAGGAAAATCAGGTCATGTATCGTAACTACAGTCCGGATCGCCGGAGATACCCCGACAGGGATTTCATTACTTAAACCATGATAGATAGCAATATTATCTTTTTTTAATTGCTTTTTTACCCCGAAAGTTCTCCATAAGAAAGAAGCCTTTTCAGGCAATACCAGGTGAATGTTCTGCTTTTCGAAAAAAGAAGAAATCTGCCCTTGGTGCTTTACCTTAGGGCTGTAAATAAAGTATTGGTTTTGAGGGAAAAATTCCGATAACTGTAAAACAAGTGATCTGCTGTAATTGCCTAAACCGGTAAAATTATTGGCAGCTCTTTTTCCATCAAAACCAATATTCATTACACTGCTACATTGTTTTCTCTTAATGCGTCATTAAGTGAAGTCTTTTTATCTGTAGATTCTTTACGTTTTCCGATGATCAGTGCACAAGGAACCTGGTAATCACCAGCAGGGAATTTTTTAGTATAACTTCCTGGAATTACTACTGATCTTGCAGGTACGATACCTTTATATTCAATAGGAGTACTTCCTGTCACATCAATAATTTTAGTAGAAGCAGTTAATACCACGTTTGCGCCTAAAACAGCCTCACGTTCTACACGTACACCTTCTACAACGATAGCTCTTGAACCTAGAAAGCAGTTGTCTTCGATAATAACCGGAGCAGCCTGAATTGGCTCTAAAACACCACCAATACCAACACCACCACTTAAGTGAACATGTTTTCCAATTTGTGCACAAGAACCTACAGTAGCCCAGGTATCAACCATTGTACCTTCATCAATATAAGCACCGATGTTCACATAAGAAGGCATTAAAATTACGCCTTTAGCTAAAAATGCACCATAACGCGCACTTGCACCAGGAACAACTCTCACACCTAATTCTTTATAATTGGTTTTCAATTTCATTTTATCATGAAACACAAAAGGACCAACTTCAATTTCTTTCATTTCTCTGATAGGGAAATAAAGGATAACAGCTTTCTTTATCCATTCATTGATGCCCCATGAATTTAGAATTGGTTCAGCAACGCGGATTTCTCCTTTATCAAGCTGCATAACAACAGTCTCGATTGCTTCACAATATTCAGTATATTCTAATAAAGTCCTGTCTTCCCAAGCAGCCTCTATTAACTTTTTCAATTCTTTAATCATTATCAATTTTTATTTTTTCACAAAATAAATCAATTTTATGTATTGAGCGATCTTTTACTTATGTATTTTTGATTTTTTATGGCAGAGCAGGAAAAATTAAGGATAGATAAATACTTGTGGGCAATAAGATTGTTTAAAACAAGAACTTTAGCAACTGAGGCGTGTAAAGCTGGCCGCGTTAAATTTAACGGTCAGAATGTGAAAGCCTCTGTAGTTGTCAAACCCGGTGACGTTTACCAGGTTTCCAAAGGAATCGAAAAAAAGATCATTGAGGTTGTCGAACTACTGTATACCAGGGTTGAATCCAAGATCGCAATTACGAAATATAAAGACATTACCCCGCTCGAAGAAACGCAGGGGTATAAAAGCATGTTCCATTCACCAGTTTTAATCAGGGACAGGGGAGCAGGAAGGCCAACCAAAAGAGATCGTAGAGAGATTGATGATTTAAAAGGTAACCTTTTTGACGAAGACGAAGACAAAAAAGACGAATAACAATAATACGGTTTCATAAAAAAGCCCTGGTAGTTCTGAACTACCAGGGCTTTTTTATGGAGCTGTAACAGCTTATTTTTTGTCAGCCTTGTAACCTTCGTTAAGACCAGTGATCACTTCACTTGTCACATCTAAAGAAGCATCAGCGAATAAAATAGCACTGTTACCTTTTTGGTAAGTCAACACCATTTTATAGCCTTTACCTTTTGCATAGATTTTCAGGTAATCAGCAATTTTGTTGTATAATTTTTCCTGCTCAGCACCTTGCTCATTTTGTAAAGCAGCACCAGCATTTTGCTGATAAGTTTGTAATTCCTGTTGTTTACGGGCTAATCTTTGCTCAGTAGTAGCTCTCTGGTCAGCAGGCAATGTATTTTGAGTTTGCTGATATTGAGCAACCTCACGCTGGAAAGCCTGTTGTTTTGCCGCAAGATCAGTTTGGGCAGCCTTAGATTTAGCATCTAATTTAGTTTTAAGATCTTTGAAATACTGGTACTTCGTTAATAAAGAATCCGAATTTACATAAACGATAGGCTCGTTAGCTTTAACTGTTGTTGTCGCAACGTCAGTTTTAACCGCAGTATCAGTCGCAGCTTTGTTGTCTTTACTCTGGCAGGAAGCCAATACTGAAACTAATGCTACAGCGGTAGCCAGTGTGCTTAGTTTGAAGGATGTTCTGTTCATTTATGCGTGTATTATAATGTTGTTTTTAATTCTTTTCCAGTTTCAGCCTCCATTTATGGATTAAACTGACGGAGTAAATTTTAGCAAATATAAAATTTCCAATTTAGTATCCTAAATAACTTGTTTTTTTTGGGTCATTAATGCACTTTTTTGCTCAAATAGTTATCCACATTTGCCTTTAATTGGCCATAATTGGTTATTTTTGAATCTTATTTTTTATTAACATTTATGAGCGAAGAAAAAGATTCAAAGTCAAATTATTCGGCAGATAATATACAGGTATTAGAAGGTTTAGAAGCGGTGCGTAAGCGTCCTTCGATGTATATAGGTGATACGGGTGTTAAAGGATTGCACCATTTGGTTTATGAAGTAGTAGATAACTCAATTGATGAGGCTCTGGCAGGACATGCCAATACGATTACCGTAAATATTCTTAAAGATAATTCTATCAGAGTTGAGGATAACGGTCGTGGTATTCCAACAGGGATCATGCAAAAAGAACAAAAATCGGCACTTGAAGTTGTAATGACTGTACTGCATGCCGGTGGTAAGTTCGATAAAGACACTTATAAAGTTTCCGGTGGATTACACGGTGTAGGGGTAAGTTGCGTAAACGCATTATCTATACACCTGAAAGCAGAAGTACACCGTGAAGGAAAAGTCTGGGCACAGGAATACCGTGAAGGTAAACCACAATACGATGTGAAAATTGTTGGGGAGACTGAAAAAAGAGGTACAGTAATTACTTTTACTCCGGATGACAAGATCTTTACCCAGACTACAGAATATCGTTACGATACACTGGCTTCGCGTTTAAGAGAGTTATCTTTCTTAAATAAAGGAATCAGCCTAACCTTAACAGATGAGCGTGAAGTGGATGATCAGGGAAACTTCCTGACTGAGCTTTTCCTTTCTGAAGGTGGTTTAAAAGAATTTGTTCAGTTCCTGGACGGAGGTCGTCCTTCGCTGATTGCTGAGCCTATTTATGTAGAGGGAATTAAAAATGGTATTCCTGTAGAGCTTGCTTTGCAGTACAATGACAGCTATGCTGAAAACGTACACTCTTATGTAAATAATATCAACACACATGAAGGCGGTACGCACATTGCCGGTTTCAGAAGAGGTTTAACCCGTACTTTGAAAGCTTATGCTGATAAATCAGGTTTACTTAAAAACGTTAAATTTGAAATTACAGGTGATGACTTTCGTGAAGGTCTTACTGCAGTAATTTCAGTAAAAGTACAAGAGCCGCAATTTGAAGGGCAGACCAAAACCAAATTAGGTAACACTGAGGTTATGGGTGCTGTGGATATTGCTGTTGGTGAAGCATTGGGTATCTATCTGGAAGAATATCCAAAAGAAGCCAGAATGATTGTCAACAAGGTAATTCTTGCAGCTACAGCACGTGCAGCAGCACGTAAAGCACGTGAAATGGTTCAGCGTAAGAGTGTAATGGGCGGATCTGGCTTACCAGGTAAACTTGCCGATTGCTCAGACAGTGATCCTGAAAAATGTGAATTGTACCTTGTCGAGGGAGATTCCGCGGGTGGAACTGCAAAACAGGGCCGTGACCGTAACTTCCAGGCTATTCTTCCATTGAAAGGTAAAATCCTGAATGTGGAAAAGGCAATGGAGCATAAAATCTACGAGAACGACGAGATCAAGAATATGTTTACTGCACTCGGTGTAAGTATAGGTACTCCTGAAGATGACAAAGCTTTGAACATTACCAAACTTCGTTACCATAAGATCGTGATCATGACGGATGCGGATATTGACGGATCACACATTACTACCCTGATCCTGACGTTCTTCTTCAGATACATGAAAGCATTAATCGAAGCAGGATATGTTTATATCGCAGCGCCGCCACTTTACCTGGTTAAAAAAGGAAAAGAGCAGGAATATTGCTGGAATGATCAGCAACGTGATGCAGCAGTACAACGCTTAAAAGGACAAGGTAAAGAAGAAAGTGTTCACATCCAGCGTTACAAAGGTTTGGGTGAAATGAATGCAGAACAACTTTGGGATACTACCTTAAACCCTGCTAACCGTACTTTGATGCAGGCTACCATTGAAAATGCTGCAGAGTGTGACCATACTTTCTCTATGTTAATGGGGGATGAAGTAGCACCAAGAAGAGAATTCATTGAAAGAAACGCTAAATATGCGAAGATTGACGCTTAGGCTTTCAGTCTTTTAATAAAAAAAGGAGGTATCTGTAAAGACACCTCCTTTTTTATTGGAAATAAGCCCGCTATTATAATATATAGTAGGTTTTCGAATTATGGACAGGCTCCATAGCTACCATTTTATCCTCATGATAATGTGCATCATTCAGCATCTGTGATAAATCTCTTTCTATTGTTCTTGAAATTGTAGTCGTAGGCGTATCCGTAGGCTTGTTCTCAAAAGGGTCCTGTAAATGAATAGCCATCTTCTCAATTAATAAGAAAGCCGCTGCAATTGCGATCACTACCGGCACCTCAATGTATCCAAAGAACTCAATCAATCCGAAAGGCAGCATGATAATGAATAAATAGATCGTCATATTGATATACTTACTATAGGTTACCGGGAATACCGTGTTTTTTATCCGCTCAGAACCACCCATACGGTCACATAAATTTGATAAAGTCCTGTCAATCTCTATCTGCTGATACGTATTGATCCAGCCCTCCTTAACGGCGATTTTAATATCCCGTGCATGCAGTTCCAAAATAGACATCGGTATGTTTTTATATCTGCTGACAAAATCCAGTTCATCAGGTTTCATAAATTTGTCCAGTCCAAGTATCGGATTTGTATTTCTCAGCGATTGACTCAGGCCATAAGCCCATGCAATTTGTCTTTTCACAAAGCGCTCCTTAAACAACTGTATTTCTGCAGAATAATAAGGATCATCAATAAAGTACAGCACCTGTCTTGTTAACGATCTTGAATCATTGACAATTCCACCCCAGAGAATCCGCGCTTCCCACCAGCGGTCATAAGCCTGGTTAGACCGGAAAGCCAGTAAAAGTGAAATTACTGTACCCAAAAGGGCGGGAACGGCAATTGGTATAGAGATCCTGGTAAAATGAAAGTTCTCATAAAGCACCACGATACCAACAGCATAAAGGGTTACTAAAATCAGATCTTTATATATTTTGCCAAATATGTAGCTAAGTGGCACATTTTTCTTTAATAACATATAATCTGTTTTAAAAGGTAATCACTAGGCAAGCTGAGCAACTTCCTGCTCCAACGCCAACTCTTTCTTTAATTTAACAGGTAGTTCCTCTTCCTGGATAACCTTGATGATCGGGATACCCGACTTACTTAAGAATACATCAGGATTGATACTATACTTTGAGATCTGACGGAAACTATAGGTTTCAGGACAGTAGATGAAATCTACCTCATGTGCCTCCGCAAAATTTCTGAAGGCGGCCATTGTACTCCCGTAAAAATATTCAACACCTATAGTATCTATTTGAAACTGGTGTGTTTTTTTGAAGTCATAACACGCCCTATGGAAAGATTCGGGAATTTGTCCATACTCAGTGCTTCTTCGGGAAAGCATTAATAAATCGGAGATAGAATCTGTCAGTTTATAAGCATGAAAGAATAAAATCCTGATGGGTTCATCTTTGAAATTCTTCAATATGTTCTCTGAGAGATAAACTGAATTTTCATTGAAATCTGTAGGAATTAAGACTGTCTTCATATTGTATCTTTGATTAGTTAATGATACAATAGTACAGCCCGGACATTACAGCCGTATAAGAGTGAGATTAGAACCAGATTAGAATTGCAACAATCGGCAGATTAGAGTGAAGACTGACTTAATTTAGACAATCTTGTGTTAAACAGGAACTTAATAAGAGAAGAAACCTGTTGTTAACGCGAACGTGGCAATAAGATGCTCATTTCAGTCCCCGATTCCTGGACAGTTTTAATGGCGATGCTTCCCTTATGCAAACGGATAATATTTAATGATAAAGGCAGGCCTACACCATATCCATTATAATCCGTCGTATTGGAAGCACGGAAAAAAGGTTCAAAAACATGCTGCAGCTCATCCTCAGGAATACCAATTCCCTGGTCCTTCACACTAATTACGATATTAGTACGTGTCACTGACAAACCCACCTCAACCACTCTGTTATTAGAATACTTGCAAGCATTGTTTACAATGTTCGTTACAGCCAGTTTGATCAGGTTTAAATTTCCGTTCAAATTGATACTCTCCGGATTTTCCGGAAGTTTAGAAAAATCTACCTGAATTTGATTATGAGGATTGACCAGGTCAATAGAAGCTTTGACATCCCAGATCAGTTCATCCATCCGGATTTCCTCCCAGCGCTGTTTCTCGCCATCAAAACCAGACTGCGCTAAACTTAATAAACTTGTTAATATATTTTCCAGTCTTTCAGATTCCGTCTGGATCGTTGCTAAAGATTTCTGAAGTTCAGGATCACGGTGTCCATCCCTGGCAATGGTCAGCTCAGCTTCCCCACTGATGATCGTTAAAGGCGTTCTTAACTCATGAGAAGCATTGCTGATAAAATTATTCTGTGTCTCAAAAGCAGTTTCCAGTCTGTCGAGCATATCATTAAAAGTCTGTGAAATCTTTGCGATCTCATCATTCCCTTTAATAATAGGCAGGCGCTGATGCAGATTCTCCGCACTGATGCCCTTTGCCTTTTTAATTAACTCCCTGATTGGTTTAAAAGTGAAATCAGAGAACTTCCTGCCTACAAAGTAAGATAATGCAACCGAAAGGAAAAAACCCGCAAACAAGATTTTCTGTAGATCCTTAAGCTCTCTGTACCCATAAGGATCTTTTGCAGAAATGATGACGATATAGCCATTCAACCCATTTTTGAAGTACTTACCCGCATAAAATACATTTTCATTCCGGTATCGGGCCATTATACCCGATTCAATATTTTTATAAAAACTGGCAGGAAGACGTACCTTTTTCTCAAAAGCCATTTTTCCGGCTTTATCTGCTACAAATACCTGTTCCTCCTCCTGAGGAAGGCGTTCAAGATACTTTTGACGTACCTCTTTATACTCATAAGTATTGGTTCCCGCCGAAGCCTTGATCTGGCTCGCTATATTTACCCGTGCTTCCAGCCTTTTGTAGAAATCCTCAAAAGCAAACTCATTCGCAAAATACCATACAAAACCACTCAATAAAGAGATAATAACTGCAGATAAAATGGCAAATAAGAAGGTGATGCGGGTATTTAAATTCATTACAATGATTTTTCTTTTAACAAGTAGCCCAGCCCTACAACTGTATGCAGCAATGTCGTACTAAAACCCTTGTCTATCTTTTTTCTCAGGTAATTAACATAAACATCAACCACATTCGTGCCCATATTGAAATCAATATCCCAGACATTCTCCAAAATATCTATCCGTGATAAAGTCTTGTTTTTATTCCGCGCAAAAAACTGGAGCAAGCGATATTCAGTAGCCGTTAAAGTGATCTCATGATCTGCCCTTGTGACCGTTTTACCGGAAATATTGATTTGTAAATCACCAATAGTGATGATTTCATCTGCCTGCTGGAGCCCGGCATGTCGTCTTAACAACATGCGGATCCTTGCACTCAGTTCCGCAATTTTAAAAGGTTTTACCAGATAATCATCAGCACCATTATCAAGCCCTGTAACGATATTTTCTGTACTGCTTAAAGCAGTCAGCATGATAATAGGAATCTGCGGATGATTTTTTTTGATCTGCTTGCACAAATCCAGGCCATTGATTCCCGGAAGCATAATATCCAGTATAATCAGCGAGAAGGAATGTGCTGAAACCATTTCCAGCGCAATAAATCCATCAGGTGCTACACTCAGCTCAAAGCCCTCATTGCTTAACCCTCTTTTCAAAACTGATACCACATTAGGCTCGTCTTCAACAATAAGGAGTTTCATAAGCAGGTATTTTTATCCGGGTAAATTTAAGCAGATTGATTGGAAATTAGCCCGGTTTAGAAGAAAATAGAATTTTCAGCTTCTTATAATTGATTTTTGCCTGATACTTCAGGAATATATCACTGCCAATAATAGCTACAATCCGCGGATGTCCCATCAATATATAAGCATCATTTACGGTTTCCAGATCCAATGCTACCGCAGGGTAAGATTTAATAAGCAGTTTGCCGATTTTTAACTTTGGAATAACCGTCTGTATAGTGCTGGAAGTTGTGAACAGTGTGGTCGCATTCGTATCTTCCTGCTCCTGGACAATCACCGTATCACTATACTGTTCAATAAAAGCCTTGTTAAATACAGACCTGGAGGCTCCGGTATCTACCACCGCCCAATGCTTTTCCTTAAAAACAACGATTTCCACCAAAAGGTGGAAACCGTCATCATTTAAATTGATTAAAGTAAGAGGGACTGTAACCGTACGCATTAAATAAGCTTCATTTCTTTAAGGACATTATTCATTGCTCTTACCGCATCAGCACTTTTATTGAATGCTGCTTTTTCCTCCTCATTCAGGTTGTAATCTATAATCTTTTCCCAGCCATTGCGACCAACAATTACAGGTACACCCAAACAAATATCAGTCTGTCCATATTCCCCGTCCAGGGCAACACAGCAAGTAAACAGTTTTTTCTCATCACGAACGATGCTCTCTACCAATGCAGCACCAGCAGCACCAGGTGCATACCAGGCAGAAGTTCCCAGCAGGCCAGTTAACGTTGCGCCGCCAACCATCGTATCTGCAGCAACTTTAGCCAGTACCTCAGCAGATAACACATCCGCTACCGGTAAGCTCTGGTAAGTCGCATAACGCGTTAACGGGATCATCGTTGTGTCCCCGTGGCCGCCAATTACAAAACCCTGTAAATCATTTGAATTACAGTTTAATGCGACACTCAGGTAATATTTAAACCTTGCACTATCTAAAGTACCGCCCATACCAATGATCCTGTTTTTAGGCAGTCCCAATGATTTCAGCGCTAAATAAGTCATCGTATCCATTGGATTACTGATCACGATGATGATCGCATCCGGAGAGAACTTTAATATATTTTCTGCTACACCTTTAACAATACCCGCATTGATGCCAATCAGCTCTTCGCGGGTCATTCCCGGTTTACGTGGCAAACCAGAAGTAATCACAGCGACAGCAGAACCTGCAGTCTGGCTATAATCATTAGTTACCCCGGTGATTTTTGTATTAAAACCTAACAATGCAGCAGTCTGCATCATATCTATCGCTTTGCCTTCAGCAAAACCTTCTTTAATATCTAATAAAACTAATTCTTCAGCTAACTCTTTTCTAGCAATATTATCTGCACAAGTAGCACCAACTGCCCCTGCACCAACAACTGTTATCTTCATGGATTCAATTTTTAAATTGTAATAAAACCTTCATTAGATCTTCCTGCCCAAGTTATAAAATTTAAGGCATTATCAGAAAATCTTTAAATATCCTTTTTAAAACTTTATCAGACCTTCTTGGTTTTATGAGAAAGAATTTACATTTGCTTAACGTCTGTTTAGATTTGTAAATTGATTTTGATAAATGAATCTGAACAGATATTCTTACCATATTAAAAATAATGGAACGCTATGTTAGAGAATAAACCTGTTGAAAAAGTTGATATAATGTCTTACGCAGGTAAATGGTATTCACTGTGTTCAATACCCACCTTTATGGACAAACACTGGCATGAAACCACAGAGACGTATGTGATACATCCTGACGGTTACTATGCTGTTTTTACTACTTATAAACTACCACCGGACGAAGGCACTAAATATGTCCGCTCCAAACTGATTGTTGTTCGCGGAACCAATAATGCACAACTTAAAGCCCAGTTTGTATGGCCTTTAAAAGTTGACTACTGGATTATCGAACTGGCAGCAGATTACTCCTATGTGGTTGTCGGGCATCCCAAGCACAAACACCTTAACATCCTTTGCCGGAAGCCTGAAATGGCAGATGAACTCCTTACTGAAATTATCGACCGGTGCCAGCATAAAGGTTATGATACCTCAAAGCTTGTCTCACAGGAACATAAGCCGGCAGCACCCAGAACTCAGGCGCAATCTTCCTGAAAAGCACAACAATTTTATCAGGTAAATTTCAACCGCTTCTTAAAAAACCGTAATTTTGTACCTCGCTTTGTTTGAGGGATAATAACCAGAGAACAGGGATTCATAATTACCCTTCTATGTATTTAATTTTTGATACCGAAACTACAGGTCTTCCTGCCAATTATAATGCACCCGTATCCGATACCAACAATTGGCCAAGGTGTATTCAGATTGCCTGGCAGCTGCACGATGCGTTAGGAAACCTGGTTGAACACCAGGACTTTCTGGTTAAGCCCGATGGATTTAATATTCCATACGATGCCGAACGTATCCACGGTATCTCTACAGAATTAGCCACAGAACAAGGTATTGATATTCGTGAAGCACTGGAGAAATTTAACATTGCCCTGTCCAAAGCTAAATTTGTAGTAGGACAGAATATTGGCTTCGATGTCAATATTATGGGCTCTGAATTCTACCGGATGGGTATAGAGAGCCCGATGGCCCAGATGCCCGTTCTGGATACCTGTACAGAAGTTACCGCTAACTTATTAAAGATTCCCGGAGGAAGAGGGGGCAGGTTTAAACTGCCTACGCTGACCGAATTACACAGTTACTTATTTGGCGTTCCATTTGCAGAAGCACACAACGCAACCGCAGATGTGGAAGCAACCACGCGTTGTTTCCTTCAATTAGTTAAAATGGAAACCTTTACCCCTGAACAGCTTCATGCCGATCAGGAGTACATCCGTTCCTTTATAGCCAGTCAGCCAGCTGTGATCCCAAGTGCAGGGATTCAGCACATTAACCTTAAAGCGGCTTCCGATGAAATCAGGAAAAGACAAGCCAAAGCCGAAGGCCCGGGTTTATCAAAACAAGACTTAAAAGACAACCAGCAAGAACTTAAAGACGCAACATTTGTCCACCTGCATAACCATACGCAGTTTTCAGTCTTGCAGTCTACCATTAATATACCAGGTCTGATTGCTGCAGCAGCGGCTGATAAAATGCCTGCCGTGGCCATGACCGATCACGCCAATATGATGGGGGCCTTTCACTTTGTGAACCAGGTGCTTAATCATAATAAAGGCGTGGAAGCCAGGAATAATGCAGCCATAGAAAAAGGAGAAGAGCCCTCAGAAGTGCCGATTACGCCAATTGTAGGCTGTGAATTCTTTGTCTGTGAAAATCACCTTGATAAATCCCGTAAAGACAACGGCTACCAGATGGTTCTGCTGGCCAAGAATAAAACAGGTTACCACAACCTCGCTAAAATGTCTTCCATCGCTTATACCAAAGGATTTTACTATATCCCAAGGATTGACAGGAATGTTATTGAACAATACAAAGAAGACATTATTGTGCTTTCTGGAAATCTTTACGGTGAAATAGCCAGTAAGATCCTGAATATGGGGGAAAACCAGGCAGAAGAAGCATTAATCTGGTGGAAATCATTATTCGGTGCAGACTTCTATATGGAGATTATGCGCCATAACCAGGATGATGAAACTGTCGTGAATAAAACGCTGATCTCCTTAGCTCAAAAACATGAAGTTAAGCTGATTGCCACAAACAATACCTATTACATCAATAAAAAAGATGCCAACGCACATGATATTTTACTTTGCGTAAAAGACGCTGAAAAGCAGGCAACACCAATAGGCAGGGGGCGCGGATACCGTTACGGTTTACCCAACCAGGAATATTATTTCAAATCTTCAGAGGAAATGAAAAAGCTGTTTGCGGATCTTCCGGAAGCAATTTTAAATATTCAGGAGGTGGTAGACAAAATATCGATCTACAAACTTGCCAGAGAAGTACTCTTACCTAAATTTGATATTCCTGAACAATTTATTGTGCAGGAAGATGAAGACGACGCAGGGAAAAGAGGCGAGAATAAATATTTACGCCACCTTACCTTTGTAGGGGCAGAAAAAAGATACGGAGAACTGACTCCGGAAATTATAGAACGTCTGGACTTTGAGCTTCAGACTATTGAGAAAACAGGTTATCCGGGTTACTTCCTGATTGTGCAGGATTTTATCAGGGAAGCCAGGAACCTTGATGTTTCTGTAGGCCCGGGCCGTGGTTCCGCTGCAGGTTCCGTAGTCGCTTACTGCTTGTGGATCACTAATATTGATCCGCTGAAGTATGATCTGCTTTTTGAGCGTTTCCTGAATCCTGACCGTGTATCCATGCCCGATATTGACATCGATTTTGATGACGAGGGCAGGGGCCGTGTTATGGATTACGTAATCAAAAAATATGGCTCAAACCAGGTGGCCCAAATTATCACCTATGGTACAATGGCGGCCAAGTCCTCTATTAAGGATACAGCCCGCGTATTAGACCTGCCACTTTTTGAAGCTGATAAAATAGCTAAACTGATCCCCAACCTGAAGCTGGCCAAGATCTTTAACCTCGATGAGAAATCACTCCGGGGGGCTTTGCGCGCAGATGAATACGAGAAAGTTGTGGAGCTGAAAGATATTGCAGACTCCAAAAGCTTAAGTGCCGAAACCATACAACAAGCCAGAATACTGGAAGGCTCGTTAAGAAATACCGGTATCCATGCCTGCGGCGTAATTATTACACCAGACGACATTACCAATTACGTACCCGTGGCCATGGCCAAAGATTCCGATCTGTACGTTACGCAATTTGATAACTCTGTAGTAGAAAGCGCGGGACTACTGAAAATGGACTTTTTGGGGCTGAAAACACTGACCCTGATTAAAGATACCGTTAAACTGGTTCGCTTAAGAACCGGTATACAGCTCGATCCTGATGAATTCCCTATAGATGACGTTAGAACCTACGAATTGTTCCAGCGCGGGGAAACCATTGGTATCTTCCAGTACGAGTCCAGCGGAATGCAGAAATACATGAAGGAATTAAAGCCTACCGTATTCGGAGATTTAATTGCCATGAACGCACTGTACCGCCCGGGACCAATAGAGTATATTCCTCTTTTTGTACGCCGGAAAAACGGTGAAGAAGAAATTAAATATGATCTGGACGCTTGTGAAGAGTACCTGAAAGAAACTTACGGAATTACAGTATACCAGGAGCAGGTGATGCTTTTATCACAGAAACTGGCCGGTTTTACCAAAGGTGAGGCCGACGTACTGCGTAAAGCGATGGGTAAGAAACAGAAGGACGTACTGGATAAGATGAAACCTAAATTTGTTACTCAGGCAGCAGAAAAAGGACATGCCCCGGCTACACTGGAGAAAATATGGAAAGATTGGGAAGCATTCGCTGCTTACGCTTTCAATAAATCTCACTCTACCTGTTATGCGTGGATCGCTTACCAGACCGCTTATCTGAAAGCACATTACCCGGCAGAATATATGGCTGCGGTACTGACCAATAATATGAGTGATATTAAGCAGGTGGCCTTTTTCATGGAAGAATGTAAACAAATGGGGGTAAAAGTACTTGGCCCGGATGTGAACGAATCTATTTTGAAGTTCTCTGTAAATCCCCAGGGAGAGGTACGTTTTGGTCTTTCCGGAATTAAAGGAGTAGGGGAGAAAGCCGTAGAAAGTATCATCGAAGAGCGCACTAACGGTGGATTCTACAATAGTATTTATGACTTCGCCAGACGTTCCAATACCAGGACGGTGAATAAAAAAGCCTACGAAAGTTTCGTATATAGCGGCGCATTTGATAGTTTCGGCTTTCACCGGGCACAATTCTTCTTTGTAGGGATTAATGATAAGCTTAACGGTATTGAAAAGCTGATCAAATATTCCAATGATTTCCAGAACAGTGAGTCTTCTGCGCAATCTTCGCTATTTGGCGGTACGGTTGCAGACCTGATTAATGAGCCTACATTACCAGTTGCCGCAGAATGGACTTTAATAGACAGACTGAAATACGAGAAAGATGCGATTGGGATTTTCCTGAGCGGGCATCCGCTCGATAATTATAAATTAGAGCTGAAAGAATTCTGTCAGCACAACGTTCGTCACCTCGCTGTAGTGAATAAAATACGGATGGGAGATACAAATGAAGACGTATTGGCAGAGTTTGAACAACTAAAAAACAGGGAATTAGTAGTCGGTGGATTGGTTGTCCTCTCCGCACAACGGATGACTAAAACCGGGAAACCTTTTGGTACTATTGTTTTTGAAGATTATAACGACAGTTGTGAACTGGCCTTATTCGGAGAAGACTTTGTGAAATTCAAGCAATTTATGACCGATGGTTATTTCCTGCAAATCCGTGGCCGTGTGGGAGAACGCTTCCGTAAAGAAGGCGACTGGGAGTTTAAAATCACTTCTATAGCCCTTTTATCTGACTTAAGAGATAAGCTGGCTAAATGTATCACAATACAGATTCCAATTCAGGGAATTAATGATCAGATTATTACTCAAATCCTGGCGATCATTGCAGAGAATAAAGAAAATACAGAACAACAAAACTGTCAATTGAATTTTATTGTGTACGATCGGGAACAAAATGTTTCGCTTGATCTTCCTTCTAAATCGCTGAAGATCAACCCTGATAACGCGTTTTTGGAACAGCTGAAAGAGCTGAATGTGGTGAGTTATAAGTTGAACTAATGTCATTTTGGCATTAGAAAATATGGTGGCATTACAATTGATTATATCTTTGTATAAATAAAAATAAGAATTATGGCTATAGAAATCACAGACGCTAACTTCGAGGAAGTTGTGTTGAAATCAGATAAACCCGTTTTAGTAGACTTTTGGGCAGAATGGTGTGGTCCATGTCGCATGGTAGGTCCGGTAGTAGATGAAATCTCAAAAGAATACGAAGGAAAAGCAATCGTGGGTAAGGTAAATGTGGATAATAACCCACAGATTTCTACTCAGTTTGGTATCCGTAACATCCCTGCGTTGTTATTCTTCAAAAATGGTGAAGTAGTTGATAAACAAGTTGGTGCAGTTCCAAAATCGGTATTAGCTGGTAAATTGGACAAGCAATTGTAATCAACCCGATATATATAGAATAGCCGTCTCTATTTGTTTAGGGACGGCTTTTTTTATACAGACCATTTTACAATTTATGCCCTTATAGTGTTAATGCTCTTCTGGTAAATCCTCTGCTTCGCTTTCTTCAAAAACATTTTCCTCTCCCCTGAGCTCTTCTTCTTTTAACTCTTCGCCCTTTAGTAATCCGCCGCTCCAATAGCAGAAAACGGCAACCACAGTTAATATGCCGATCTGGATATAGGAAATTTCAACAGGATGGGCTCTGCTCAAATCAAATAAACCTGCCTTTGCCGCAATGCAAAGCACTACAGCCAATGTAAACAGCCATTTGAAATTCCCTGTACTGCTTGATAAACGGCTAAGATGTGCTGAATTTAAGGTGATAGCCCTTAATGCGTTAACCAAAAGCACCAGGAAAAGGATACATAATAAAATATACTTTAATAAGCCCAGCATCGGAATAGGTTTCAATTCGACAATACCACCCAGAAAATATGCAGAGGAGATTAATCCGCAGAGGAATAACAGGGAATAGAAGAGTACGATTCCTCTTAACAATAAGCGATGAAGCGGCGATTCAGTTTGAACGGGATTTGGAGAGATATTCATTGTGACTAGCAAGTTAGACTTCTTTTATTAAATTTACAAAATGGGCACGCATACAGACCAGTCGGAATATCAATTTAACAGCAACCTGGAGTTACTCGCTAAGCAGGTCGTTGAAGGATTTATAACTGGATTACATAAAAGCCCTTTTCACGGGTTTTCTGTGGAATTTGCTGAACACAGGGCCTATAATAGTGGTGATAATGTCAGGAACATTGACTGGAAGTTATTTGCCAGGACTGATAAGCTTTATACCAAAAGATATGAAGAAGAGACAAACCTGCGCTGCCAGTTTGTAATTGATACTTCTTCCTCAATGTATTTTCCGCAGGGAGAGTATAACAAACTTACTTTTTCTGTGCAGGCGGTAGCTGCCCTGATTGAGCTGCTGAAAAAACAAAGGGATGCCTTTGGATTAAGCTTATTTACAGATCAACTGATTTTAAATACTCCCGCCAGATCGACGACCATGCACCAGAAGTATTTATTCACGCACTTAGAAGAGGCATTAAAAATCCCTAAGCTCAACGTTGCGACACAATTAAGTACATCCTTGCACCAAGTAGCAGACTCGGTGCACAAGCGCTCTATGGTCATTATTTTTACTGATCTTTTAACTACAAACCATACAGACAACAATCAGGAAGACTTGTTCTCCGCCCTGCAGCACTTAAAATTTAATAAGCACGAAGTTATCATTTTCAATGTGAGTGATAAAGCCAAAGAAGTAGACTTCAATTTTGAGAACAGACCTTATCAATTTGTGGATATGGAAACAGGGGAATTACTAAAAGCAAATGCAGCCACTGTTAAGGAAGCTTATTTAAAAGCGTATGGGGATTACAGGCAAATGCTTACGTTAAAATGTGCGCAATATAAGATTGATCTGATTGATGCAGACATTGCAGCAGGTTTTTCAAACATATTGGCTGCCTATCTGATCAAGAGACAAAAAATGAATTAATTACTTTTTACCTTCTCTGTACCTGCTTAATAGTTCTCTTTTAAAAGTCTGCTCTGCACGGTAATATTTACCTACAGTTTTGATAGGCAGGCTGCTTTTTAATTTATTATAATACTTGCGGTCAATATTTAAATCTTTCTGTTTAAAATTGAGCTCATTGTTGATCAGGCTTTCTACTTCTGTGTCCGAAAGGTTTTCAATCTCCGTACTCTTTCTGAAGCTTATCATGTTTTTTCTGCGTTCCTGGCGTAACTCACCCTGTTCGCTTTGCATCGAATTATAAATTGGCCAGAATATCTTTGCTTCTTCCGGAGTCAGCTCTAATTTTTCTTTGAGATAAGTATTTTTATAAGCTTCTATTTCCTTACTTCTTCCTTCGCCCCTTTGTGCAGCCGCCAGAAAGGGAAGGGATAATATGAAAGCAATGGCAAGTATGTGTTTCATGATATTTAATTATAATGCTGAGGACAGATCACTTTGAGAATAATTGTTTAAAATATAAGTTTCCAGATCCGCATTGGCGGTGTTGTCATTTGATACGTCTACATTATTTCCTTCTATATGATCAATAATATCCTGTTCATTCAGATCATATATAGTTTGTTCGCTAACCAAATCGGCATTTCTGCTTTCGGTAGTATAATTTTGCTGATTTAAATAAAGTCCAAATGCAGTAACCAGGATGAAACAGGCTGCTGAAGCATATTTAACCAGGTCATTATGCCACAGACGAATTAACTTCGGTTCATGTTTTTCAGAAGCAGTATTGACAATCGTTTTAGCAAAAAAATCCGCCTCAACTAACTGTACATGCTGATCCTGCTCAATGGCTTTAGTTGGAAAATCTGAGGCTACAGTTTTTGCAAGGATATTAGCCTGTAATTTCTGGAAATATAAATCAGGTATATGAAAACCTTCAGCCTTCGGTAGATCTTGTAAACCGTTACCTGTTGCTTCGGCAAAAATAGAATCTTGTAAAATGTTAAAATATTGATCAGGTACGATAAATCCGGACATAGGAATAGCCTCCTTCAATTCATTGACGTAAATAGCGCCATGAATCAACTCAGGTAAGGTATTCAAATACTCCTGTGGAACGCCAAATGGATTTTCTTTTTCAAGAGAAGCGAGATAAGGCGCTTCTTGTTTCCATTCATTGTCTTCTATATCGTGTTTCATTGTAAATAATTTAGCTATTGCAGGATGATAACATCAGGTCTTCCTGAATTTACCTGCTATATGGATGCTTAAAATCACAAAAGGTTTAAAAGGTAATGTCTTCATTTAGCATAAAAACTTCTATTTTCTTTACAGCAATATGGAAGGAAGCTTTTAATGCACCTACAGACGTTCCCAGAATTTCAGAAATCTCTTCATATTTGAGTTCATCGTAGTATTTCATATTAAAAATCAGGCGCTGTTTCTCTGGAAGTGTCAGTAACGCCTGCTGTAACTTCATCTGGATCTTGTCTCCATTGAAATAAGAAGAAGCGACTAAACTTTCGGATAATTCAGCAGAAACATCATCCAGAGGGATATTGTTACGCTGTTTTTTCTTGTTTAAAAAGGTAATGCAATCATTTGTTGCGATCCGGTAAATCCAGGTATACAACTTAGAGTCGCTCCTGAATTTGGATAGATTCTTCCAGACTTTAATAAAAACTTCCTGAACAAGATCATCCGCATCGTCATGATCTATAACCAGGCGGCGGATATGCCAATAAGTTTTTTCCTGGTATTTGGAGATAAGCAGGTTAAAGGCTTCATTGCGCGTGCGCTCTACAGAGAACTTCGCCAGTATTTCATCATCTTCAACCTGCTTCATCTATTATTTTTTTCTTTTTATAACTTTTTGAGCTGCTTCAACAATGTTAATTGTATCCAGTCCGTATTTAGTCATCAATTGATCAGGAGTTCCGCTTTCACCAAAACTATCATTCACAGCCACAAATTCTTGTGGAGAAGGAAGTTCTGTTGACAATAAACGCGCAACACTTTCACCTAATCCACCAAATTTATTGTGCTCTTCACAAGTCACAACACAACCTGTTTTCTTAAGCGACTTTAAGATCGCCTCTTCATCTAACGGTTTAATCGTGTGAATGTTTATAATTTCTGCATCAATACCTAAAGCAGCTAACTGCTCACCAGCCTCAATTGCTTTCCAAACCATGTGTCCGGTGGCAACGATAGTTACATCAGTCCCTTCGTTAACCATCCACGCTTTACCGATTTCGAACTTTTGATCAGGATCAGTAAATACAGGAATACTTGGTCTGCCGAAACGCAGGTAAACAGGGCCTTCATACTCAGCGATAGCTAAAGTAGCAGCTTTAGTTTGATTATAGTCACAAGGATTGATCACAACCATTCCAGGTAACATTTTCATCAAGCCTATATCTTCAAGAATCTGGTGGGTTGCACCGTCTTCACCTAAAGTTAAACCAGCATGAGAAGCACAGATTTTAACGTTTTTGTTTGAATAAGCAACAGACTGTCTGATCTGGTCATAAACTCTTCCTGTAGAAAAGTTTGCGAAAGTACCTGTGAAAGGAATTTTTCCTCCGATAGTCATACCTGCTGCAATTCCGATCATATTGGCTTCAGCAATTCCGATCTGGATAAATCTTTCCGGAAACTCATCCGCGAAAGCATCCATTTTCAAAGAACCTTTCAGATCCGCACAAAGTGCAACCACATCCGGGTTTTTCTGACCAGCCTCATGTAAACCAGCACCAAAACCAGAACGGGTATCTTTTTTTTCTGAATATGTATATTTTTTCATGTAATATCTTTTTTATCGCCCCTCTATCCTGAACAAGACGGACGTAGTTTAATGGTTATGAATTAATAATCCCCTAATGTTTCTTTGTTCTGACTTAAAGCAGAAGCAAGCTGTTCATCATTAGGCGCAGTACCATGCCATTTATGTGAACCTACCATGAAATCTACACCATAACCCATTTGAGTGCTCATTAAGTTTAAGATTGGTCTGCCTTTACCCGTAAGTGATTTAGCATATTCCAAAGCTTTAACAATATCTTCCATGTTATTTCCATTAGAAGTGATTACATGCCATCCGAAAGCTTCAAATTTAGTCTGTAAGTTCTCTAATGATAATATTTTCTCTGTAGGACCATCAATTTGTTGTCCGTTATAATCAATAGTAGAGATCAGGTTATCAACTTTATTGTGAGGAGCGAACATAATAGCTTCCCAGTTTTGTCCTTCCTGTAATTCACCATCACCATGTAAACTGAAGACTAAAGAATGATCTTTATTTAATTTTTTGGTTAAAGCTGCACCAATTGCAACCGACATACCCTGACCTAAAGATCCCGAAGCAATCCTGATACCAGGTAATCCTTCATGTGTAGTCGGGTGGCCCTGAACACGGGAGTTTAATTTTCTGAAAGTCGCTAATTCACTAACTTCGAAATAACCAGAACGGGCAAGCACGCTATAAAATACCGGAGAAATGTGACCATTGGAAAGGAAGAATAAATCTTCGCCTGCACCATCCATTTTAAAATCTGTGGAGTGGTTCATGGTTTCAAAATATAAAGCTGTCAGGAACTCTGCACAACCAAGTGATCCACCCGGGTGTCCGGACTGGCAGCCATGTACCATTCTTACAATATCTCTTCGTACCTGAGAAACAATGTCCTCTAATTCATTGATTGTATGTTTCATCTAATTTATTTATTGTCTTCTTTTGTCAGATCGAGCCTTTGAGGATTAAAATAAGTCTTGCCTTGCGGTTTTAACAGCTATTTTAATGCTATCGGGTTCATTTAAATTGGATTATTTATCTATTGATAGCAAATATAGTTTATTGCTATCATTTATTATTTAATGTAAAAGGCCTGAAATACCATTTAGATGTGATATTATGTATTTACAGCGTTTGAAAATTTTAAAATAAAACAGCCCCTGATTATTTTAATAACTCCAGAATTTGTGCTGTTGAGTTCTTAGTATCAACTTTTTTAATGATATGTGCAATTACACCATTTTCATCAATTACAAAAGTAGTACGGTTGGTGCCCATATATTTTTTACCATACATGTTCTTTTCTCCCCATACACCATACGCTTCTACAATCTTTTTATCAATATCGGCCAATAAGGTAAAAGGAAGACTATGTTTAGCCGCAAATTTCTGATGTGACTTCTCATCATCAACACTTACACCCAGTACGACAATATCTTTCGCTGTTAATCCCTGGTAATTATCCCTGAAATCACAAGCCTCAGCAGTACAACCAGGAGTATCATCTTTCGGGTAAAAATATAAAACCACTTTTTTACCTGCAAACTGACCCAGAGAGACTGTATTCCCATCCTGATCTGCTGCGGTAAACTCAGGAGCTTTCTGACCTTCTTTTAATTCACTCATAATTATTTTATAAAATTAATTGAATACGTTTTACTGTTTCCTTTCATGTCTTCCACAACCAATTTAAACTGATGTTTTCCAACTGCGGTACGTTCATCAAAGGAGTGCCATAAGGTAGCAGTTTTGGTGTCAAATTCCATCAAAACCCAATTGCCATCAATATAGCCATTAAAGCTTTTAATACCTGAAAGGTTGTCACGGATTTTAAAAACCATTTTAGCTATGCCGCTCATATTTTTACCATCAGCAATGTTAACCGGGATAATTGAAGGAGGGATAGTATCAACAGCAATATAGAAACTGCCGAAGTTCCGGGGGGTAGCTTTTACATAACCATTCTCGAAAACTCCGCCTTGCGATGCACCACTAGTACTGACAATCACCGCTTTATCTTTCAATGCACCTAAACGGGCATCTGCTTTAATCCATAAATCAAAACCAACATGCAAAGGGGTCAGGTTATTGTGAATTTGGTAAACTGGAGAATAAGCACCTTTTGCAGGCTCTGGCTTAACCTTATAAACTAAATTGAAATCATTATATAAAGTTCCTTTCGGTAAGACCACTTTAACACCATCCGCGGCAAATTCATTCTCTTTCGCATAAAAGAAAGGAATACCGTCCGGCTGGTCCGGCGTAGAAATCACAGTCTGCCCATCTGATTTTACGGTAAATGGCAAGATACTTTTATTCCCTTTGGCATCTGTTACAATATATTTCAGTTCATGTACCTGCTGGTCCTTAAATTCAATCCGGCCACTGTTGACCAGGTTGCTGTAGATCTGCAAAGGATTTCCAGGATCTACAAAACTCTTCTGGATACTTCTTTTGGTTGTCATATAAGCCGGGTAATCGATATGCGAATTAATCGCCTTGCTGTTTTCAAAAGCAAACTTCTCTAAAGAAGATGTGAAAACAGTTTTGCCATCCACTTCCAGTTCAATAGAATATACGCCGTTAATACCTGAAGCGCCATTATGTCTGTCTGTAGCGGTAATGCCGAAGCCAACCTCACCACTGATATTGAGCGGCTCGGTTTTACCGATGCTATATTTCCCTGCTCCGCCAGTTACCTGGAAAAAAGTTTTGGGTGTATATTCATTGAAAGGCTTTTTATTCAGCTTATATAAGTACAAAGCATAAATAACCGGCGGAATATTATCTGGAATCTGAATCCCGAAAAGTTGCGGATTAATGGTGTTTTCTGTTTTGGAGTCCCTGATTTCAAAGTGAAGATGGGGGCCTCCCGAGCTGCCCCTGTTTCCTGAGTAGGCAATTATATCACCCTTATGTACAGGAAATGATTCTGCCGCAGGAAATTCATCCAGCTCAAAAGTCTTTTTCTGATATTGCAAAGCCTTTACTGCTTCTGCAATTTTAGGTGCGAAACGGGATATATGGCCATATACAGAAGTATAGCCATTCGGATGAACTAAATATATAGCCTGGCCGAACCCACTGTTCTGCACTCTCATTCTGGAAACATAACCGTCTGCAATTGCGTGCACAGGATACCCTTCACGCTGATTGGTGCGGAAATCTATTCCCGAGTGAAAATGATTCCCTCTCAGCTCACCAAAAGACCCTGCCAATGCCGGGGGGACTATATCAAGCGGTGTGCGGAAGTCTACCAGCGGATATTTATTGTTACTAAAAATTTGTTGGGCCTGTGTGCTGATTGCAAATACAACCAGAACCAGCAGGAATATACTTTTTTTGATCATTAAACTTATTTTATATCGAAATTCAGAAACTGTTCTTCACCCATCCATGCTTCCAGTTTGTCGCCCGGATGCACCTGGCCAACACCTTCAGGAGTTCCTGTGAAAATCAGATCTCCTTTTTTAAGCGTGATGTACTGTGAAACAAAAGAAATGATCTGATCAAAAGAGAACAGGATATTTTGTGTATTTCCAATCTGACGGCTCTCTCCGTTTACTTTCAGCTCAAAAGGTATCGCTTTAATATCAGCAAGCGCTGTTTTCTGAATAAAATGACTCACAGCAGCCGAATTGTCAAAAGCCTTTGCCAGTTCCCACGGTAACCCTTTTTCTTTCAAAGCAGATTGAAGATCACGCGCTGTAAAATCAATGCCTAAACCAATTTCATCATAATAATTGGCTGCGAATTTCTCTGCAATATGTTTACCTTCTTTATTGATCTTCAAAACAACTTCCAGTTCATAATGTACATCTGATGAGAATTCAGGAATATAAAAAGGTTTATTGTCTTTAAGCACGGCTGTTTCCGGCTTCATAAAGATCACAGGGCTTGATGGGAGCGGGTTATTTAATTCTTTAGCGTGTGCAGCGTAGTTACGGCCAATAGCAATTATCTTCATTCTGTTTCAGGTATATAAAAAACGTCTGTTATCTCACATGCAGCTTGCATGATGCGTAAAAGTAAATTATATCCGGTAAAAAAAAGATTGATGCGTAAAATTAGCTGAGTTTAAACGGGTATTCAGCTTATAGAATAGAAATACGTTTCACGACAGTCTCTGAGCCGGCAACAAAACGAAGGAAATAGATCCCGCTGTTCAACCGGTTAGGGATGGTGAAAGTTTTAGTTTGTTCACCTGCAGACAGGCGCTCATTAGATAAAGTGACAACCTCATTGCCTAATAAATCCATGATCTTAATAGACAGGTTAGACTCACGTTCCAGACGGATCGTCAGATTAATCTGGTCATCAACCGGGTTAGGGTAAACTTTAAGGACTGAAAGAATTTTATCTGGTCTGCCGCTGGCTGATCTGCCGTGCGAAAGAAGGCTGTTATAAGGGCTTAAAGATGAACCAGGCAGGTAACTTGGCTTGTAAGAAGGGACATCACCTCTGATTTGAGGGGTCTTAACAATCCTTTTGTATTTGGAATTTGTACCGATACTATCTGAACGCTGGGCAAAAACTGTTGATCCACAGCAGACACTGATGCAAAGTATGCAAATTATGTAAATCAGTGAGACCGTTTTAGTTTTTATATTCATCTATTGCAACAAAAGTAATGAATAATTCTACACAATAATTAATCTTTTTGTACTCAGGACAATATTTAACACATTTTAACAGTTGTCGATTATTCAATTGTTAAAATAGTGCCTTTTTTGGATAGAATAGCGGCTATTTAATTCTGTTGATTTATTTTTAAAGTTATTGTTAAATTTTCTATATTGCCACCTGATTTTTCCCTTAAATGGCTTTAGAATACTATAAATACAATTGTTAATTTCTATTCATGACTATTCTTTGCAGCATAATTACGTTGTTGAACAAGATATTTCTTTTTATTCAGGCTGTTCACCTGGAGTAAAAAAGCTTAATAGTATCTTTTTTATACAAAGTGGTGTGCTAAAATGACATTAAGTTGCATTTTAGTTTATAGTTATATAGCATTGCGCATTCGTCTTTCGGGGAACAGCCAAATGAATTTTAAATATACAGCTGGTCTGGAGAACAAAGGATTAAATCTGCTAAATCTAATACTTATGAAAAAAAAATGTTTACTCTTAGGTCTGGGCATAATTGCCGGGACGCTCACTTCACATGCCCAGTTCTCTATCGGACTGGAAGGTGGTTACAACAAAAACCACATCATTACCAACATTGGCTTCAGGGCTTTTACCAAGTATGAACCGCTTGATGGATTTAACATCGGGATACCTGTTAAATATGACCTGAACAACTGGTTTGCCATACAAGCAGATCCGCAGTACATTCAAAAAAGCTATAAAATTGTGCGCAGCAGTTATTTCGAAGGAATTAACCATACGAACAAGAACAGCTACATTCAACTTCCTGTGATGGCACATTTCACGTTTGGCGGCCAGAAGCTGAAAGGGTTTCTAAACTTGGGTGGATATGCCGGCTATTGGTCTTCATCCCGTATTAAAGGCACTCAGATTAATACTTTTGCTAAAGAATATGATCTTCCAGATGGCACAGAAACCCCAAGTATTCTGGATGGTGAGCCGGGTTATAACTATAATGAGAAGTTTACTTTTGACAGCCGCCGTGACCGCAGAATAGAATTAGGCGTATTGGTGGGAACAGGGGTAAGTTATCAGCTTAAACCCAGGTATGAGATTTTTGCGGAAGCGAGATATTACCGCGGATTAACAGATCAGCAGAAAAACTACATGATCAACCAGATTCCACGTTACAACGATACCTATGTTATCCAGGTGGGTTGTATGTACCGTTTAGGCAAATAATTTATTCATCATTATTACATTTTTATGAAATCAACCTATCTATTTTTATATAAAAATATGCTCCAGCTGATACTGGGTATCTGCTTTGTGAGTGCACTGGCTTCCTGCCGTAAAGAGTCGCCTCAAATCAACCAGCCTGAACGTTATATTACAGGTAGTTTCAGTGAAGCTTTTGAGGCTTACTGGAATGGAATGAACAATAACTATATCTTTTGGGATACTGACCCTACAAACTGGGATGAAATCTACCGTAAATATCAGCCAATATTTGCAAAGATGAATATCAACGATTCGACGGATGTCAGAAAATCTTATACTTATTTTAAAGAAATGACTTCTACTTTGATAGATTCACACTATGCTTTGAGAATTAACAGTAAGTATGTGAAAGATTCAGCAACTTATATCAGTCCGTCTGATGCAAGACATCAAAAGAGTCCTGATTACCACGGTAATATTAACCCTAACTTCTTTTACAGCACCATTCCTCCAAAATATCTGGATAAAGGATATGTTAAAGGAGTTGTTAATCTATCGGCTACAGACCAGTTCTTTGCTGTTGCAGGTAAGATTAAAGGCAATATCTTATATCTTCATTTTAACGAGTTCAGTTTAAATGTAATCAATGATTCGCCAACGCCTAACAATGCACAGAAAGCATTACAGTATTACTTTGATCAGGTAAAAAAACCGGAAGGCTTAAAAGGGATAATTATTGATGTAAGAAGTAATGGTGGTGGTTATCTTTCTGATTTGGATTTGCTGGTGGGCGGTTTAACGGATAAGGAGTTCCCTATCGGTGCTACCCGTTCAAAAATTGGAAACGGAAGATTGGATTATACGCCATGGATACCTGCAACAGTTCATCCGGGGAAAGATGCGAAGTTATTTACTGCTCCGATTATTGTACTGGCTGATTTAAATTCAGTGAGTATGGCGGAAATGACGACAATGGCTTTAAAGGCGATGCCGGGCGGAAATGTGAAATTTGTAGGTGAGCGTACCTGGGGTGGTAATGGCCCTTTGTTAGCAAATAACGACTATTATAATAGTGGACAATTTAAGACCGGGTTCTTAAGTTTGGTTTATACTTCTTCAACGGCGTTACGTTATGTCGATGGAAAATTATACGAAGGAATTGGTTTCCCGCCAGATATAGAAGTTAAATATAATAAAGCTGCGCTGGATGCAGGTACTGATCCGCAATTGGAGAAAGCGATCAGCTTGATTCCACAGTAAGAGATCTTAATTAATTAAAGCCGCCTTCTATGTTTGTGAAATAGGAAGGCGGCTTTTTTGTGCCTGTTTATTTTCTTGTTGCCGGCTGTTTGGGGTAATGACAAAGCTAATTACTCCCTGGTTAGTGGCTATAGCGAGTTCTTACAATAGATTAAATGCCATTTCGAGTAGTTATCCTGACAAGCAAATAGATCTTGCGAAAGTTTTATTCAGCCAGGGTAAAATGCCGCTTACTGCCAATGTTCACGTAAGCATAGTTGAGAAAGGTTTAACTTTTAAATGGGATGCCAGCTTTACTGTAAAAGGTATACACCAAAATGATCAGGTTATGCTAATGGCTTATGATCCCGATAAAGCGGAATACGAAATTTCAGCTGAATGCTGGCAGGAGAAGTGAGGGGGAAATATTTTAAGACCTGAAAAATTAGTGGAAGCATTATTTAGCCAGCCTTTTACCAAAATCAAACATTTTACTTCTGCTGGAGTATATGCAAAGAATACGGCAAGAAAATATTTGGAAACCTTAATAGAAATGGGAGTTCTGGAAAAAAGAGTTGTTCAGGGGAACAGCTATTACCTCAACCTTGAACTTTATCGAATTCTTTCTGAATAAAAAAGCTCTGTTTGACTAATCCTCAAACAGAGCTTATAATATTTTGCTGAACTATACCGCCGGCTGATTCTTCACATTCAACTTACTATGGTGAAAACCATATAAGAAATAAACAACCAGTCCGATCACCAGCCAGATTCCAAATCCGATCCAATTAGAAATACCCAGCTCACACATCATATACAAACAGCTCAGTAAACCCAATACCGGGATCAGAGACAGGTTGTGTGTAATACAGAAATAAGTGATCGCCACGCAAATAAAGAAGAAGATCCACATCGGGATTTTGTGTTTAAACAAAGCCCAGCCGCTTTCAAATTTCTTATCCGTACTCACTGCACTCTTCTCAATAAAACTCTTATACTGCTCTGTACTCAGGCCATTTAAATAAGCCTCCGCATCAACATTTTTCTCGATCACATTAGATACCTTCTGTGCTGCAATAATTTCCTGTTTCACATTATTCAACTCCGTTTTATCGAGCGAAGTAATGAAACTGATCGGATCATGCACCTTAGTCTCATTGGTAATGAAAGAAGTCATTTCTGCCTTAAAAAAGATGAAACCAGAAATGATCGCCCCAATAAAAACAACAGGAATGATAAACTTTGAATTTACATAAGGAGTCTTGAACTTACCCCTTGGAATATCAGTTTTGTTTTGCAACACCAATACCCCCGCACAAACCAGTACAAAAGCGAACAGCGTACCGATAGAACATAAATCTGTCACAATGGTCAGGTTCATGAATAAAGAAGGTACAGCCACTACAAAACCAACTACGATAGTTGCAAATGAAGGTGTTTTATAAACAGGGTGGATCTTAGAAAACCTTTTGGGCAATAAACCATCACGGCTCATACTCATCCAGATTCTTGGCTGGCCCATTTGGAAAACAAGCAATACACTCGCCATCGCAAATACTGCACTCACCGCAATAATTCCACTCATTAATTTTAAATCGATATGATCAAACACAAAGGCCAGCGGATCACCCACAGCCAGCAGATCATACTTTACAATACCTGTTAATACCAGCGCAATCGCTACATAAAGAACAGTACAGATAATGATCGCCCACATCATACCTCTTGGTAAATCCCGCTGCGGGTTTTTACACTCTTCAGCAGTCGTAGAGATCGCATCAAAACCAATATAGGCGAAGAATACCGCAGAAACACCTTTAAGGATTCCAGAAACACCATTCGGCGCAAAAGGATTCCAGTTCTCCGTATCCACATAGAAAACACCTACAGAAAGTACCAGCAAGATCACTGCAAGCTTCACAATCACCATCGCATTACTCGCATTCTTGGATTCTTTCATCCCTCTGTATACCAGCCAGGTAATCAGAATGATAATCCCTAAAGCAGGTAAATCGGCTACGATATGGAAACCTCCGATAGTAGGCGCAGTAGCCCAGGCATTGTTCGCAATACGGGTGGCATCATCCAGGTTCGCAAAGCTTTTACCCGCATTCAGCATGGCCTCAGCGTGCTTATGACCATTGAAAGCTGTCAGGTAGTCCATCGTCATCCAGTCCGGAAGGTTAATCCCGTTTATACCTAATGCCGGTATTCGGATCGAGGAGAGTAAACCCGTGAAGTAATCAGACCAGGAAATGGCGACGGTAATATTTCCAATCGCATATTCCATAATGAGTGACCACCCGATAATCCAGGCCACCAATTCTCCAAAAGCTACATAAGAATACGTATAGGCACTTCCGGAAACAGGAACCATAGAAGCAAACTCTGCATAAGCAAAAGCCGCAAAACTACAAGCTACAGCCGTAAATATAAATAGGAAAATTACTGCAGGGCCACCGTCGGCACTTGCCTTTCCAATTGTACTGAAAATTCCCGCACCAATAATGGCGGCAATTCCAAAAGCAGTAAGATCTCTTACACCCAGTGTCTTATTTAAAGATGCGCCATGATCGCCATAGCCCTTTTCGGCATCTTCTAATATTTTAGTAATAGACTTTTTTCTGAAAAGATTTTCAAACATAATGGGCAATTCGGTTAGATGTGGTTTTAGGTTAGCTTAATGCCTGTCTGAAATACAGACAGGCATCAATTGGCTCAAAGTATAAAAAATTAATCTAATTTATCTAATTCCTCTTTTACAAAGGAAGCCAGTTCTTTAATATATCCGCTGCTAAAATCGAATTTGATACCCGCAGTTTCGTAAATCTCATTCATTGGTTTAGTATAACCAAGCGCCAGTGCATCCAGATATTGCTGTAACGCTTTTTCAGGGTTCTCTTTGTAGTTTTTCCAGATCGCAATCGCGCCTAACTGTGCAATCGCATATTCTATATAGTAGAAAGGAACTTCAAAAAGATGCAGTTGTTTTTGCCAGATGTTACCAAACTCCTGCTCCAGACCATCCCAGTTAGAAAAGCCTGCACCAAATCTTTCATAGATCTGTTTGAAAGCAACCTCTCTGTCGGCAGCGTTATGGGTAGGGTTGGTGTAGATCCAATGCTGGAACTGATCAATCACTGCTACCCATGGCAAAGTTTTCAGTACATCTTGTAACTGTTCTTTTTTCGCACGGATCAGATCTGCAGGGTTATCAAAGTATATATCCCATTGATCCATAGAAATTAATTCCATACTCATAGATGCCAGTTCTGCAACTTCCGAAGGACAGTGTTTAAAGTCATTCAGTTCCAGGTCTGCAGTTAAAAAAGTATGGATTGCATGTCCGCCTTCATGAACCATCGTAGTCAGATCTCTCAATGAGCCTGCAGAATTCATGAAAATAAACGGCGCACCAGTTTCGGCCAGCGGATAGTTATATCCTCCGGGAGCCTTACCTTTTCTGCTTTCTACATCAAACAGGTTGTTTGCCTTCATAATTGAAAGCATGTGGCCTAATTTAGGATCGATCGCATTAAAAGCAGCAATGGTTTTCTCAATCAGCTCTTCCCCGTTTTTGAAAGGTTTCAAGGCTGCTTTGCCAGAAGTGCTGACTTCCATATCCCATGGTTTCAATTCTTCCAGTCCTAATAATTCTGCTCTTTTGTCTGCTTGTTCTTTTAAAATAGGTACGATTTCTTTTTCTATCGCTTCATGGAATGCGTAACAATCCTTCGCGCTATAATCGAATCTGCCTAAAGCCTGGAACATATAGTCTCTGTAGTTTTCAAATCCAGCGTTCAGAGAAACCTCATGACGCATTGCTACCAACTCATCAAACACAATGTTTAAAGCATCTTTATCTACCAGACGGCGCTGCTGGATAGTTTCCCATGTCTGTTGACGCACCGCTCTGTCTATATCCTTTGTTAAAACAGCTGCCTGCTCTAAAGTATATTCTTTGTCATTGATCACCACACTCATCGCACCAGTAGTGGCCTGGTATTTTTGCTGGGTGATTTGTAGTTTCGTAAACAGTGCTACGTTTTCTTCTCTGTAGATCTCCAGTGCTTTTTTAATCGCCCGTAAATAAACAAAGTATTTAGTCTGGTCCAGCTCATCAATAAATGGGCTGTCTACCAGTTTTTGATTTAATAAATTGGCAACCGGAGAGATTTTTGGTTCAATCTCGGTAGCAAAATATTGAAAGCTGCTTACCAATTCTTCATTGGCAGTGTCGCAGCTCATTTTAATATATCTCCAGGCAAAGTCTTCTTCCAGTGCCGCTTCAAATTCACTTTTGTCTTTCAGCCATTTTTCAAGCTCGCCGGCATTGGCAATTCTTCTGTCTAACAGTTCATCCAGTACAGGAGAAAGGTTTTCCCATTTAATCTCCAGCGTCTGCGGAATATAAGTCCTGATTTTTTTCGTAATGATAAGATCGCTCATCGGTCTAGAATTTGAATATTGTTCTTAAAAAAGCATCGAGCAAAAAGCAGGCTGCAAAAATTACAGAGGCGAACCCATTTGTCGTTGCAAATGCCTTGTTTACCTTGCTGATGTCGTTGGGTTTAACCAGCAGATGCTGATAAATTAACATCGAACAAAAGAAGGTCACGCCAAGGTAGTAGGCCCAGCTGAAAGTGGAAAATACAATCGGTAAGATGACACAGATCGCAGACAGGACGTGTAAGAATTCAGATAATCTGAGCGCTTTTTTTCTGCCAAGCGCGGAAGGGATCGAGTGTAATTTCTCTCCTTTATCAAATTCTTCATCCTGCAAAGCATAGATAATGTCAAATCCGCTTACCCAGAATAATACGGCAAGCGAATACAGGACAGGAACCAATGCGAAGTGACCAGTTACTGCAATATAGGCACCGATAGGAGCGAGGGATAAGCCCAGTCCGAGTACCATATGGCATAAAGCGGTAAATCTTTTGGTATAGCTATAAAACAGGACGACAAAAAGGGCAACAGGAGAGAGGTACAGGCATAATGGATTGATGAATGCTGTGGTCACGATGAAAAGTACGCAGTTCACAATCACAAAAATTAATGCTTCATTCGCAGAAACCTTTCCTGCAGGAATATCACGCATGTTTGTCCGCGGGTTCTTCGCGTCAATGTCTCTGTCCAGATACCTGTTAAAGGCCATGGCAGAGTTTCTGGCGAATACCATACAAAGGAGTACTAACAACAAAATCACCCAGTTGAAAGGGTGATCCGTAGTGGTAACTCCTAAAAAGAAACCAATCATCGCAAAAGGTAATGCGAAGACTGAATGTGCAAAAAGCACGAGTGAAAAATACTTCTTCATTTAAAAATGCTGTTATTAATCTTCTTCTGGCGTAAGGATAGGCATTGCAAAATCAAGATTGGTCTGATCAACAAAGTTCAGGATCTCGTCTCTTCCAACTAATTTCTCTGCCGAAGTCGTAAATATCGGCGGAATTTCTTCAAACCATCCTGAAAGTTCTTTTTTGAACAGCGCTATATTCTGATGTGTTTTAGAAGTCGACTGCTTATCGGTCTTGGTAAAGGCCAGTACAAACGGGATCTGGATCTCTCCCATCCAGCAGCAAAACTCGATGTCAATCTTTTGTGGCGGGATACGACTGTCAATTAAAACGAATACACACTGTAAACTTTCTCTTTTGGTGATGTAATTACGGATGAATTTTTCCCAGCTTTCACGGCTGTTTTTAGAAACTTTCGCATATCCATAACCTGGTAAATCGACGATATACCACTTCTCATTGATCAAAAAGTGGTTAATTAGCTGTGTTTTTCCTGGTTTTTGAGACGTTTTTGCCAATCCATGCTGGTTAACAAGCATATTGATCAGGGACGACTTTCCTACGTTTGAGCGGCCAATAAAAGCATATTCGGGCATGTTGGCTACTGGCAGTGCCGAAATCTTGGTATTACTGCAAATAAATGTTGCTGATTTTATAATCATTTGACAAAGGTAGAAAATTAGTTTTCAACAATACTTATCTTTGCGACACACCATGAACGAAAAAATAACTCCATACCAATCTGCTACGATCACGAAAAAGGAGCAAGTGACCACAATGTTTGATAATATCGCTGGTACTTATGACTTCCTGAATCATTTCCTTTCTGCAGGAATAGACATTCTATGGCGTAAAAAGGCCATTCGTGAATTGTCAGCACTGAAGCCGCAACATATTTTAGATGTAGCAACAGGAACGGGTGACCTGGCTTTTGAAGCGATCAAAATACTTCATCCTAAAAAAATTACAGGCGTAGATATTTCTCCCGGAATGCTTGAAGTAGCCCGAAAAAAAATCACAGACCGTAATTTACAGGATATTTTCAGCGTAGAAATCGGAGATTCGGAAGGTCTTAAGTTCGAAGACAATCATTTTGATGCGATTACAGTCGCCTTCGGTGTCAGAAATTACCAGGATCTTGAAAAGGGATTGTCAGACATGCTGCGGGTATTAAAGCCGGGCGGAAAAGTTGTCATTCTGGAGTTCTCAAAACCTGTAACCTTCCCGGTAAAACAGCTGTATAATTTTTATTTCAAATCTATATTGCCGGTTTTCGGAAAAATATTCTCGAAGGATGCCAGAGCTTATACGTACCTTAATGAATCGGCAGTAGCATTTCCAGATGGAAAGTCTTTTATTGCAGTGATGGATAAAGTGGGTTACAAAACGACTAAACACAGACCACTGACCTTTGGGATCAGTACGATATACACCGGAATAAAGGGTTAATCCATTCAGATGAAATTAAAAATAGGCTTATTAGTTGTCTTTCTTTTTTCAGCCGCCGCTGCCAGCGCTCAAAACTGGGGTGGTGGTGTAGATGATGAGAATGTACACTTTGGGTTTACTTTTCAATATACGGGGTCTTCTTATAAGATCAATAAAAATAAGGATTGGAGAGCTCCTTACAGATCTCAGGAGGACCCAACAAAGCTTAGTCCGCTAACAGATTCATTGAATGCGATGTATAGTAAATCTTCTCCTGGATTTGGAATTGGTTTTGTAGTCAATGGAAGGGTGAATAATCATATTGATGTGAGGTTAACGCCAACATTGGTTTTTACAGACAGGCTGATGGAATATGAATATGCACCTAATGGGAGCGGCAACCAGATAAATACCCCTGGCCTGCCCAGCAATATTGAAAAGAAAGTGATTGCCACGCTGGTCGAATTTCCACTGGGTATCAAGATCAAGTCTGACAGAAGAAATAACTTCAGGGCGTATATGTTATATGGTGCAAAATATTCGATGGATATTGCTTCCAAGAAAAAGACAGACGATACAATTTTGGAGGAACAGTTTAAATACCTGAAGAATAAGAAGAGCTACTGGTCTTTAGAAGCGGCTTTTGGAATGGATCTGTATTTTGAGTATTTTAAAATGTCTCCGGAAATTAAATTGTCTTATTCCTTAAATGATATTTTAGACAGAACAACGCCTAATCCATATAACTATCCGATCGATAAATTGATGTTGCGTCATGTGACATTCAGTTTATTCTTTGAATGATGCAGCCTGATTGAATTTTAATAGCTTTGTTTGAAAGGGTATAACCAGCACCCGCTTTGGGTGGATAAATATTCCGGGTAATAAAAATAGATTATGAAAACTGCATTAATAACAGGCGCGACTTCAGGTATAGGAAAAGCATGTGCACACTTATTTGCACAACAAGGGTATCAATTGGTATTGGTAGCCAGAAGAGAAGAAAAATTAAAGGAAGTTGCTAAACATTTAGCAGATAAATATGCAATAGAAATTAAAACACTGATTGCAGATGTAAGAGATAATACCGTTTTGAAGGAAGTTTTTGAAAGCTTACCTGAAGAATGGAAACAGATTGATGTACTGATTAACAACGCTGGTTTAAGCCAGGGACTGGAACCGGTTCAAAATGGAGATCCCAATGATTGGGATACCATGATCGATACCAACGTAAAGGGCTTACTTTATGTGACTAAAATAGTTTCCAACTGGATGATCGCCGCCAAAAAAGGACACATCATCAATATTGGTTCTATTGCAGGTAAAGAAGTTTATCCAAACGGAAATGTTTATTGTGCAACAAAACATGCAGTAGATGCCCTAAATAAAGGAATGCGTTTTGACCTGCTTCCGCATGGTATCAAAGTAACTGCAATTAATCCCGGTATGGTGGAAACAGAATTCTCTGTGGTACGTTTTAAAGGTGATGAAGACAAGGCGAAAAAGGTATATGAAGGGTTCGAACCTTTATTGGCGCAGGATATTGCTGATGCAATATGGTTTGCGGTGAGCCGGCCTGCACATGTGAATATAAATGATATGTTGATTATGCCAACTGCACAGGCATCTGCAACAGTAGTCAATAGAAATTAGAATAAAATCTTAAAAAAAATATGGTATCTGCAATTATAGATCAGGAAATAAAAAAAGCAATGTTAGCTAAAGATCAGGCTGCATTAAGAGGTTTACGCGCAATTAAAGCTGCATTATTAGTAGCAAGAACGGAAAAAGGATCTGCAGAAGAGATTACTGAAGATGCTGAAATGAAAATTCTTCAGCGTTTAATTAAGCAAAGAAAAGAATCTTCTGATATTTATAAACAACAAGGGAGAGAAGATCTGGCTGTAATTGAGGACGAAGAAATTACAGTGATCAGCCAGTTTATGCCACAACAATTAGGCAAAGAAGAAGTTGAAGCTTTGATTGCTAAGCTGATAGCTGGTGCTGGTGCGGTGACCGTAAAAGATATGGGCCGTATTATGGGACTGGCAAATAAAGAACTGGCTGGTAAGGCAGATGGCAAATTGATCGCTGAAATTGTTAAAAGTCAATTGGCATAAATTGTGTTAGACGGTATCTGCAAAGAATTATTTTTTAAAAATAATAGTTTTTTTTGTTTAAAATAAATTCAGGCGACTAACTTAGTACCGTATCTTTAGAAACAATGATGAACCGGACACCATTGTGTCAGTAACCATTCCGGGAACATTTACAGAAATATATACATACATGAAATACGAAGTAATAGAAGAGGATGGGTTTAAGTATATAGAGGCCGGAAAAGGCGAAACCCTGGTATTACTTCATGGTTTGATGGGTGAGTTGAGCAATTGGGAACCGGTTATTGATCATTTCAAGGAGCAGTACCGTATACTAGTGCCAATTTTGCCTATATATGAATTGCCAATCCTTACTTTAGGGGTTAAAAGTTTAGCAAAGTACATTCATAAATTTATAAAGTTTAAAAAACTGGGACAGGTTGTCCTGATTGGAAATTCATTAGGTGGACATCTTGGACTTGTTGTTACGGCGGCACATCAGGAAAGCGTAAAAGCATTGGTATTAACCGGTAGTTCTGGTTTATATGAAAATGCTTTTGGGGGTACTTTCCCAAGAAGAGAGAGCTATGATTATATCCGTGAAAAGGTTGAATTTACTTTTTATGATCCTTCTATCGCCACGAAAGAAATGGTAGATGAGATCTTTAAAACGGTTAATGAGCGTTCAAGGGTTATTCGTATTCTGGCTTTGGCAAAATCTGCTATCCGCCACAATATGTCTAAGGAACTGAATAAAATTACCATCCCTGTTTCATTGATCTGGGGGAAAAATGACCAGGTAACTCCGCCGGATGTGGCTGAAGAATTTCATCAGCTGCTGCCTAATTCAGAGTTAAACTGGGTTGATAAATGCGGGCATGTTCCTATGATGGAGCATCCTGAAGTTTTTAACAAATATCTGAGTACTTTCTTAGATAGAATTTTACTGAAATAACCATGTTTGCATCTGAACTCATATCAAATTCAATCCTGCCGTTACAGACTTCTGAAACGGTGCACACTGCTCTGGATAGAATGGCTGAGTTTAAGCTGAACCATTTGCCGGTATTGAACAATGGCCAGTTTCTGGGTATTGTGGCTGAAGATCATTTGCTGGAAATAAGAAATGTGGAGGAGCCTATCGGAGGCCTTTCTCTAACGATTCTTAATCCGTTTGTTTATCAGGATGTTCATGTTTATGACGTGATCAGGATATTCGATCAGCTGAAACTTTCTTTAGTACCGGTACTGGATTATAAAAAGAATTACCTGGGTGTAATTTCTATACATGACTTATTAAAATATACTTCAGATATTTTTGCAGTTAAAGAACCAGGAGGAATTATCGTCCTGGAAATTAATAACCGTAACAATTCTTTGTCACATATGGCTCAGATTGTTGAAGGTGACAATGCACAAATCTTATCCTCTTACGTGCAGAATTTTCCAGATTCTACGCGCTTGGAGGTAACGCTGAAAATTAATAAAACTGAATTATCCGGAATCATATCTTCTTTTGAAAGATATGATTACCAGGTTAAAGCAGTCTTTAACAGCACTACTCAGGACAACGGAACGGAAGACAGATATAATTTGTTAATGAGTTATTTAAATGTTTAATTCATTCCTGTAACCATTCAACATACAATATTTATCTAAATGAAGATTGCAATTTACGGCAGAGAGTTTAATAACAGCGTTTTGCCTTTCGTGCAGGAAGTATTCAATGCCCTGGAACATTATGGGATTGAAACTATTGTCCATAAGGAGTATTACGAGTTTATTGAAGATAAAGTAAAGCTCCCTGCTCATATTGAAACCTTTTCCAATCATCTGGAACTGCGTGATCATGCCGAAATCCTGATTAGTCTGGGTGGGGACGGGACGCTGCTTGATACGCTTGCTTTAATCAGGGATTCTGGAATTCCGGTTATCGGGATCAACTTCGGAAGGCTTGGTTTTTTGGCCAGTATCAATAAAAATGAGATCAGAAATGCCATTGAAGCCTTAGTTAATAAGCAGTATTCTCTGGATAAACGGACTTTACTGAATGTAGAGTCTAAGCATAATCTTTTTGGTGATGAGAATTTCGCACTGAATGACATCACTATCCACAGACGTGATAATACAGCAATGATGATTATTCATGCTTATATGAATGACGAGTTTATCAATTCATACTGGGCAGACGGATTAATTATTGCTACACCTACGGGGTCTACGGCTTATTCTTTAAGCTGCGGAGGCCCGATCATATTTCCAAGTGCACAGAATTTCGTGATTACCCCGATTGCACCGCATAACTTGAATGTAAGACCGGTAATTATTCCTGATGATGTTACTTTGAGGTTTGAGGTAGAAGCCCGCAGTACCAAATTCCTGGTATCCTGCGATTCCAGAACTGCTACTGTAGATCGTTCTGTGAAAATTACGGTGAATAAGGCTGCATTTCATGTGAATCTTATTCGTTTGAATAATGAAAGTTATCTGACTACCTTGAGGAACAAATTGCTTTGGGGAATTGATACCCGTAATTATTAGGTATGAGATTAAAAAAGATAGTATTTTCTGTTGCATTGAGCTGTATTTTCTCTGGCGCTGCGCTGGCGCAAACCACGGAGTTAGGGGTAAATGCTGGTGCTGCAGGCTATATTGGAGATATTAACCCTAACAATCTATTTAAGCCGAGCGGTGTTGCTTTTGGTGCTTATGTAAAGCGTAATTTTAATCCTTACTGGGCTGTTGGTATCCATTATAATTATGGAAAAATTAAAGGGGATGATGCAAATTCTGATGACTTAAGTCTGAAAACCCGCAATCTTAACTTTTCTACTTCACTCAATGAACTGAGTTTACAGGTCGATTTTAACTTCCTGGATTATTTTTCCGGTGGCGGAAGAAAGAATTTTACGCCTTATATATTCGCAGGGGTTGGCGGGGTATTGTTCAACCCGAAGGCGACTTATGAAGGGGAAACCAACGAGTTAAGATACTACAAAACTGAAGGTGAAAAGTATAAAAACTATGCTATAAGTATCCCTTATGGGATAGGGATGAAGTACAGGATAGGGGAGCGCCTTGGGATATTTACGCAATTAGGTTACAGAACGGCAAAAACAGATTACCTGGATGATGTGGGTGACAGGTACCCTTTAACGGATCCGGCCCGTGGTAAAGTAAGTGCTGCTCATTCTGATGGCTTCAATCTTTCTGATCCTTCTATTACGCCTGATCCAAATCATCCAAATTTCCCTCCAGGTGGTCAGCGTGGCAATTTTGTTAAAAATGATACTTACTTTTTTGTACACATCGGACTTTCTTATACGTTTACTTCTGATAAGTGTTATAGTTTTTAGACTCTTTTATTCACCTCCCATATCTTAAAATCAACTTATCCTGTTAAGTTTATGGTAGAAATAAACAAAATATCTTATAACTTTGAAGCTTTCTAACGTGCCATTCTTCTGTATGTTAGACATTTTAGCCATATTTGCACAAATAAATGGGATTTAAAGAACAAATCGATACTAGTCGCTTACCGGAACACATCGCTATTATTATGGATGGGAATGGAAGATGGGCTAAAAATCAAGGTAAATTCAGGTCTTTCGGTCACGAGAGCGGAGTAATATCTGTAAAAGATATTGTAGAGGGGTGTGCGGATATTGGCGTAAAATACCTGACGATCTATGCTTTTTCTACAGAAAACTGGAACAGGCCTATTGAAGAAGTCAACGCTTTAATGGAATTGCTGATTGCTACAATCAACAATGAAACTGATACCCTGAACAAAAATAACATCAGGCTGAATGCCATTGGTGACATCGCCTCTTTACCTCAGCAATGTATTGATGATTTAAAAAGCGCAATGGAAAAAACTTCAGCAAATACCACTTGTACTTTGACTCTTGCTTTGAGTTATAGTGCTAAATGGGAGATTCTGGAGGCTGCGAAAAAGCTGGCTTTGCTGGTGCAGGATGGTAAAATTAAGGTGGATGAGATTGATGAAGCGCAGTTTTCTTCTCAATTAACTACTGTGAACATGCCAGACCCGGAGTTGATGATCCGTACCAGCGGGGAGCACCGGGTAAGTAATTTTCTGCTGTGGCAGATGGCTTACAGCGAGCTGTATTTTACGGAGACTTTGTGGCCGGACTTCAGAAGAGAGGATCTTTTTGAAGCTATTGTAGACTACCAAAAGCGCGAACGCCGCTTCGGTAAAATTAGTGAACAGTTGAACTAATTTTACTTTTAACACTTTTTAACATGTGTTTAAATTAACTTAGCATCGTTTTTTAGAATGTAAATGAAAAGAATATACCAACTCATATTATTGCTATTGATCGGCTCACCGGCAATGGCACAAATTTCCCGTCCAAAGTCCAACCCTAATGCCCCCAGCTTAAAAGTGAATGGTACGGATATGGATTATTTTCAGCCTAAAGAATATACGATAGGGGGAACTACTTTAAGTGGTGCCAAGTTTATTGATAAGGAAGTTATTATTACACTTTCCAAATTAATTAAAGGTGAAAAAATATTACTTCCCGGGGAGGCAACTTCTAATGCAATTAAAACACTTTGGGCACAGGGATTGTTTGATGATATTGAACTTGATATTACTAAAATGGTTCTTGATACCGTTTATTTCGATATTAAAGTAGTGGAAAGACCGCGTTTAAGTTCATTTGAGCTGAACGGACTAAGTAAATCTCAGAAAACGGATATTACCGAGAAATTGAATTCTAAATCAGGAAAGACGATTATCAACGAAAATACTTACAACAGTACGACGGGAATCATCAATAAGTACCTGTCTGAAAAAGGTTATTTCTTTACGAAAGTAGACTATAAAACCAAGCCTGATCCGAACATGGAGAATGGGGTAGTTTTACAGGTTTTTGTGGATAAGGGAAATAAGGTCAAAGTTCACGAGATCAATTTTACGGGTAACAAGGATTTCAAGGCTTCTACTTTACGCAAGTATTTGAAGAAGACCAAGCAACAGGCTTTCTATAAAGTATTCGGTTCTGGTAAATTCAGCAAGGATAAATACAAAGAGGATAAGGAAAAGCTGATTGCTAAAATGCAGGAGAAGGGTTACCGTGATGCGGTGATCATCAAGGATACGACTTACCTGTACAATAAAAAATCTGTTGGTGTTAAGATCGATTTATACGAAGGTCCAAAATATTATGTTGGAAATATTACCTGGTCTGGAAATGCGAAATATGCAACAAAAGATCTGAGCAAAGTATTGGGTATTGAGAAAGGTGAAGTTTTCAGTGAGGAGAAGTTAAATACTAAGCTTCACGGTAACGGTGCAGAGAGTGATGATGTATCGAGTATTTACCTGAATGATGGTTACCTGACTTTCAACGTGGAGCCGGTTCAGACAAAAATATACAATGATACTGTAGATTTAGAAGTAAGGATTTATGAAGGTCCTCAGTATACGAACAACAGAATTACTGTAAAAGGAAATACGATTACAAATGACAGGGTAGTTTTACGTGCGGTACGTACAAGACCAGGTGACAAGTTCTCTAAAGATTTATTGGTGCGTACGGTACGTGACCTTGGTCAGCTGGGTAACTTTGATGAGTCTAAGACTGTACCAACTCCGAAACCAAATCCTTCAGATGGTACGGTTGATATTGAGTATGCTGTAGAAGAGAAACCTTCTGATCAGGTAGAATTATCTGGTGGTTTCGGTGGTGGCCGTATCATTGGAACAATTGGTTTAACTTTCAATAACTTCTCTTTAAGAAATATATTAAATCCAAAAGCTTACAAGCCTCTTCCAAAAGGTGATGGCCAGAAGCTGAGTCTTCGTGGTCAGACGAATGGTAAATACTACCAGTCTTACAGTTTCTCTTTCTCTGAGCCTTGGTTAGGTGGAAAGAAACCAGTGAGTTTCGGTTTAAGTGCATTTACGTCACTTTCTTCGAATGGTGTTGATGTTGGACAGAATGCACAGCGTATCCGTTTAAATGGTGTGACTGTAAGTTTAGGAAGAGTATTAAAATGGCCTGACAATTATTTCCAGATTTCACATGCGATCAACATGCAGCAGTATGTGTTGAATAACTATCCTGGATATTTGTTTAGTACAGGAACGTCTTATAACTTCAACTTAACACAGGAGATCAGCAGGGATTCAAGAAATTCACCAATCTTCCCTACGGAAGGTTCTTATTTCAAGTTCACGATCCAGGCAACTCCTCCTTATTCGTTGTTAAATCATACGAACTATGCAACTGCATCTGATAAGCAGCGTTATAAATTTACTGAATACCACAAGTGGAAATTTGAGGGTCAGTGGTTCCAGAGAGTAATGGGCAAAATGGTTCTTAAGGGGCAGGCCCAGTTTGGTTTCTTAGGTTCATATAACAACGCGGTTGGTCAGTCTCCGTTCGAAAGGTTTAAACTGGGTGGTGATGGTATGCAGGGATTTGATTTCCTTCAGGGATCTGAGATCATCACGATGCGTGGTTATGCGAATAGTGCAGTAACTCCTGCAACTGCAACAACTGCGGGACAGATTCAAACTGCAACAAATTCAGGAAGTCCGATCTATACTAAATATGTTATGGAATTAAGATACCCTGTTATTGCAAGTCAGCAGGCAACTGCGTATCTTGTGGGATTCGCTGAGGGTGGTAATACCTGGAACAGTTTTTCAGAGTTTAATCCTTTTAACGTAAGAAGGTCTGCAGGTATTGGAGCTAGAATATTTTTACCGATATTTGGTATGCTGGGTATTGATTACGGGTTTCCGTTTGATAACATTCCTGGTCAGGCTAATGGTGGTAAACAGAACTTCACTTTTAGTATTGCTCAGCAATTGGGTGGATTTAATTAATAGAGAAATGAGAAAAATTATTTTAATCGGGGTTTTAGTTTTCGCAGGTTTTGGAGCGTTTGCACAGAAGTTTGCTTATGTGGATACAGAGTATATCCTTAAAAATTTACCTGAGTATAAGTCTTCGCAGAACCAGCTGAATGTATTGTCTCAGCAGTGGCAGAAAGAGGTTGATGCTAACTTTACGGCGATTGACAAAATGTACAAGGCTTATCAGGCGGATCAGGTTTTATTGACTGATGATATGCGTAAGCGCAGAGAGAATGATATTATCGAGAAGGAAAAGGCTGCTAAGGAGTTTCAGCGTCAGAAGTTCGGCCCTGAGGGAGAGCTTTTCCAGACGAGAGCAAAGCTGCTTAAGCCTATCCAGGATAAAGTAACTGGCGTGATTGCTGATTTAGCAAAAACAAAGTTCCTTGATTTTATCTTTGATAAGAGCAGTGAAGCGACGATGATGATTTACGCAAGCAGCAATTATGACCTGAGTAATGACGTTATTATCAGATTGGGTTATAAACCAAACACTGTAAAATAGAGACACACCCAAATAAATTTTAAAAACAATTATTAAGAACAATAGAAATGAGAAAGTTAATTAACGTATTTTTTGTGGCAGCTGGCCTTATGTTTACTGCTAATGTTGCTAGTGCTCAACAAAAAATTGCACATCTGGATTCTGAAGCTATTTTTGCGGTTATGCCTGAAGCAAAAACTGCATCAGCAACTTTAGAGACTCTTCAAAAACAAAAACAAGCTGAGATCGAAAAAATGAGAAGTGAGTACACTGTAAAGTATGAAGCAGCAGTTGCTAAAAACAAAACTTTGAGTGAGGCTAACAAAGAAACAGTTGGTAAAGAATTACAAGCTATGGGTGTTGAGTTACAGGATATGGAAAAACGTATCGGTGAAGCAAGCCAAAAAGCTCAACAAGATATTGCAACTAAACAAGGTGAGTTATTAGCTCCTTTAAATGCTAAATTCCAGACTGCAGTTAAAGCTGTAGCGAGAGAAAAAGGTTTAGCTTATGTATTTGATAGTTCTGCACAGAATGGTGCTAACAATTTATTAGCCTGGGAAGGTGGTGACGATGTTACTGCTTTAGTTAAAGCTAAGTTAGGTATTTCTGCTTCTGCAGCTCCTGCTCCTAAAAAATAGTATTTAAAAAATATTTAAATTGCGGCACCGGGTATTTCCCCGGTGCCGTTTTTTTTGTCATGATAAATAAGAAGTCTATTGGTGTTTTTGATTCGGGTTATGGTGGTTTGACTGTATTTGAGTCGATCGCGAAGTCATTGCCTGATTATAATTATATCTATTTCGGTGATAATGCAAGGGCTCCTTATGGGGATCATTCTTTTGAGACGATTTACCAGTATACGCTTAGTTGTGTGGAGTGGTTGTTTGCGCAGGGTTGTCCGCTGGTGATCTTAGCTTGTAATACGGCTTCGGCAAAGGCGTTGCGCACGATTCAGCAGAAGGTGTTACCGGTAAAGTATCCTGGGTTCCGCGTGTTAGGGGTAATCCGGCCTACGGCAGAGGTCATTGGCAGGTATACGGAGTCAAACACGATCGGGGTAATGGGAACAAGGGGAACGGTTAATTCGGATTCTTACCCGATAGAGATTCACCATCAGTTCCCTTCGTTAAATGTGGTGCAGCAGAGTTGCCCGATGTGGGTTCCGCTGATTGAGAATAATGAGCATGGGAGCGAGGGGGCGGATTATTTTGTGAAGAAGTATATTGATGAGTTGTTAGCGAAGTCGGGAGATATTGACGCGATTTTACTGGCTTGTACGCATTATCCGTTGTTAGTGCCTAAGATCAGGGCTTATTTGCCGGATGGTGTTCGACTGGTTGTTCAGGGGGATATTGTGGCTGAGAGCCTGGTTGATTACTTAAACAGGCATACTGAGATAGAGAGTGTATTGACGAAAGAGGGGGAAATGAGTTTTTATACCACGGGGGATAGTCAGGTTTTTGATCAGAGTGCTTCGATATTTTTTTCGAGAGAAGTGGTTTCGGAGCAGGTTAGGGTTGTGTAAGGGGATTCTCGGGAAAAACAAAAAAGAGACAACCCTATTCCAGTCGACGTTCATGAAGAATGAACAATGTCTGGAATAGGGTTGTCTCTTTTTTGTTTTTATCCTCCAAGGTTTGGTAGGGTTGGGAAGGTGGATAGTTAGACGGCCTGGTTAGTTGGGATAGCTTGGTGGCTTGTTTAGTTGGATAGCTTGGTTAATTGGATAGCCAGGGTAGGCAAATATTTGGTTAGTATTTTGGTTGCAAAATGAATATTTTACAGGTTGTATTCAAGTGTGTTCAGGTAGTACTCTAAGTTTTTGAATCTGGTTGTATTTGCGCCAACTATGATTTTTTCATAATCGATTACTTGTGGGAAACTGTAGACTAACTGATCTAAGACGTAAACGGTGCTTGATGGGTTATAGGGTTTGTTATAATCGGAGCGTGTTTTGTCCGGGGCATAGCCGGTGTTGACAAATTCAAGGTGAACGTTATTTGCCGGGTCAATCATATAGGGTTCCCAAAAGGTCATTGTGTTGGGTAGACTGATGTTGATGTTGTTCTTTTTATTGAGTAAATCATTTCCGGCTGTTTGACCGTCGTACAGGGAAACTGCTCTGAGGATTCTTGCATAGAAGTACAGGTTGTAGGCATGATAAGCGAATGCATCTCTGTTGATGTAGTCTTCTGTTTTTCCACCGGCAAATAGGTTCGCATTGAGCTGAACATTATAGGCGTTTTTAACATGGTTGAGGATGGTTGCGTCGTTTAGGATATAGCCGATGTCGTAAAGGAGATTGAGCCTGATTGTTTCCCAGTTGTTTTTTCTGTTAGTGTAGTTCGCAGCGTTGGTGATGTAGTAGGTTCCGGTCTTTTTTAGCCAGGCATCAATGGTAGTTTTATTTGCTGCGGGAATAGCTGACCTGATGATGGAGTAAGCTTCGAAAATCTCGATAAAAGCGGCTTCTGAAGGGGTGCTGCTATTTGGGGTGTTGACTGCTGCCCATGCGAGTAAATTGCTTTTTGCTTTGTCAAGATATTTGGTTGCAGTGTCTCTTCCGGGTGAGATTGCCCATTGCAGGGTGAGGCATTTCAGGTCTGTTCCCTGGTTGCCGACGGTTGTTGTGTTGGTGGTTTTTGTCAGGGCTGCAAAGGCGGGGTTAGTGATTAGTTTTTGGATTTGTGCCTGGTTTGATCCGGCTAAGTCTGCTCCGATTTTACTCAGGGCATTGGCGCTGAAGACAAGGTTTTTGGAGAAGATAGCGGAGTCCCCGATGACCTGTGTGATTGCATTTTTTCCGGTAGCCGCAGTTCCCCGGGCTTCCTCTTTTTTACAGCTGGTGGCGCATACCACTAACCCGATTACTGCTAAGTAGCTTAGTTTTTTCATAGCTTTTAAATATTGATTTGGTACTGCAAATTCGCTACATCAGAATTAGCAGACGGGATGAAATCCTAACTAAAAGGGGGTGAAAATCTAAATGGATGTTTTGATAGGGGCATGATAATAATTTTCATTTCTTTACGCTTAATATTAATATAAGTAATTGATGGCTTATTCAATTTATGGCATAGGCAGCTGACAATATGGAATTGAGCCTTTACAGGTTGACGATGTGCATGATTGATAATGTATGCAGGTTCTTGATACAAGTCAATATATAAATCAATGTTTACAAGTGATTGTATATAAGTTATTGCGGATAGAATTGAAATTGATAATACATACGAATAATGACAAAAGAAAACGACGAAATGATAGAGGGACAATTTTGTCCTGTGTGTAAGCAGGCAGTAGAAGTAGTATCATTACGCTATCCGGATTATGTGTGTAATGATTGCGTTTTGGCAGCAACTGATAAGCAGGGAAGGGAAGTCATATTTTATAACTCAGATGTATTCGGACATGGATGTGCCGGAAAGTACAGAGATAATGGAGAGGATTACCTTTCGAATATTTGTTATATAAGGGGTATAGTATTTGAGGCGAATGAGGCCTATATGGGCTTCCGGTATTAAAAAACCAATAAGCTTTCCAGGGTCATAAGGGGCATCAATATCATTAATTAATCAGGAGCCTATCAATAATTATATCGGCAGGGGTGTCAATAGTATATCATTTGATAAACTCCTGATTAAGTTGAGGGTTTAATATTTAATAACCTTGTATGTATTTGTAAATTAAAACTGCAGCGGCAATAACTCCCCAAATGACACCCCAATATTGCAGGGGAATAAAATAAAGATCATGAACTGACTTTCTGTTTAATCGTAGTCCGGTTATATAAACCAGGGGTGCTGAGCATAAAAGACAGTAAAGGAATAGTTCAAGTCCTGCATTTCCATTTTTGCCAAAGAAGAATATACCAATCAGAATAGTAGCAACAGGAATCAGGAGCGCCAGGGGGCCCCAGCCTTTGTAGATAATCATATTATTGAATCAGTTATAGAGGTAATTTTAATTTGTTTAGTTATAAGCTGTTTGATTATATAGATGGTTTGCTTTGTTAATCCTTCGAGTTTATCAACTTGTCCAGTAGGGAAACGAAGCTTTTTCCGCTAAAGATTCCATTTGTAGCAGTGCTGAAGACTACCTTGTTTTCTTTATTATGTAAGCTGATTTGACTAATCCAGCTATTTACAGCAAAGTGGTTCAGGTCAGCTATCATGAGTTTTGTTGAATCGATGATCAGGTGATCCTTAGTCACGATAATTTCTTTGGGCTGAACATTTAAGAAGGATTGTGTACCAGTAGCAAATAGCTTTTTGCCCAATGCAGTATCATAATTGATATATTGAAAAGTAAGACTCTTATTCGCTTCCAACTCTCTTAGTGCTTTAGGTACATATAAAACCTGGAATTGCAACATTAAAGTTGACATTTAGTTAAGCGGCAATATTTTGTTTATTTAAGTTTCTACCAAATTCTTCTGGGGACAAGTACCC
>NZ_QLLR01000018.1 GCF_003259615.1 Pedobacter cryoconitis
TGATTTTTCATTCTGACCGCGGAGTTCAGTACGCTTGCAACGAATTCAGATGCTTACTGGAAAAAAATCCTTTGATCATCAGAAGCATGAGCAGAAAAGGAAATTGCTGGGACAACGCAGTAGCGGAGAGCTTCTTCAAGACGCTCAAAGCTGAATGTGTGTATCAGCATAAGTTCACAGACAAAGAGCAGGCAGCACTCATCGTTTTTGAATATATAGAGACTTGGTATAACCGTAAAAGATTACATTCTACACTGGGGTACTTGTCCCCAGAAGAATTTGGTAGAAACTTAAATAAACAAAATATTGCCGCTTAACTAAATGTCAACTTTAATGTTGCAATTCCACTCCTTACCTCTATAGAATTAATTCTACTAGCGATTAGAAATAGTTCTACTACACTAGTGACACCTACACATTAGATTTGGTCAGAACATTATATCCTGATCAATAATCCTACCTATGGATGGCTCTTTAACTATTTTAATTTTCCTGGGAATTCTTTTTTCCCTCCCCATAATTCTCAGGCTTCTTTTTTGTAAAGAGTCTGAACATAAATTAGCTAATATTTTACTCGCTATTGCATTTCTTTCCATTGTAATTTATGCCTTAAATTATTTTCTTTTCTTAACAGGGGTTATCCTCGATATTCCTGTCTACTATAGAATTGCAAAACCATTCTATTATTTGATTCCTCCTTGTATATATTTATATGTTATACTGGTTAGTTCAGCTGATAAGCCTCGTTTTTTTTGGTGGCATTTCCTTCCTGCGGCACTAATGGTATTAGATACTATCCCCTGGCTTCTGATGGGCAGCAGTGAAAGATATGACATCGTTTATTCTATTTTAAAAGACCCTGCCAAAGTATATGAAACTGTATATAATATATTTCCAGTCTGGATTCATGCGGTTTTAAGGCCGGCCCAGGGAGTAATATATATCTGCTATTTAACTATTCATCTGCAAAAAATGAAAGATGATAAGAAGTATAAACTTGATACTGCTATCTATAAAAGTTATTATCAGTGGATATGGGTTTTAGTGTTTTCAAAAACAGCTATGTATTTTTCTTTAACCTGCTACACCCTGATTGCTTACCTGAATATAGAGCAGTACGGTATCACCAAGCAGGCGATATATCTTCCAGCAATGTCCATGTGCATTTCCTTTATTTTCTTATGCAGTTATGTATATACGCATCCATCGTTAACATGCGGATATACGCCGAAAGTAAAAGAGAAATCCACAAATTATTTTAATGCTGAGACTGCAAAAACCATCTACCCGGTTTTCACAGCTGAAGCCTTACTAGTTTATCAGAATTGTATTGAACTTCAATTGAAAGATAATTATCTATTTAAACAGAAAGGCTTAACGTTTCAACAGCTGGCCAAGTATTGCAGTGTTCCAAAACATGCTTTCTCTTTTTTGCTGTCAAACGTTTATGGCAAGCATTTCAATAATTATATTAATGAATACAGAGTCTGTTATATTATTGAAAGGCTGAATAGTAAGCAGTGGAAAGAATTAACTTTAGAGGGGCTGGCAAATGAAGCGGGTTTCTCTTCAAGAACAACTTTTTTTATTGCTTTTAAGAAAAAAACAGGAATGAGCCCGACATTGTATCTTCAGAAAATCAATACAGCGCAACTGTCCATTTCCTGAAAACGCTGATCTCAGGCCATTTTGTGTTCCGATTCTATCCTTTTTGTTCTGATAACGTACAAATTGCAATTGATATTATCAGAATACGAAACTTTTTCCCTTTGTTTGAATATAAGGTAACTTAACATCATCTAACTATAAAAACGAAGCACATGCACGATTACTCTCATCTACCTGAACTTAAACGCCAGCTATTGGTTAAATCCTGTATAGAAATTATCAAACCCTCAGATTGTAAAAACATCTCCCGGGAGATCTTCAAATGTCTGCATAGAAATATCAGCGCAACTACGCTCAAAAGGTTCTTCGGACTCGCTGCACAAAATCATAAATTCTCTCTTTTCACTGTCAATACGTTAACGGATTATGTAAATTCAAATGATTCTGGTAAGGGTATTCATTCAAATCTTCCGACGCAGGAAGATAATTTGCTCTTCATTAAAGGGTACATCATGTATGATAAAGAAAATTTAACTTCCAATTCAAAGACTCCTTTGAATTTCTACATCAGAAGAGCAGAGAAGATGAATATTTTAAATCACCTGAAAGATATTGATCAAAGAAGTCATAGTAAATTAGTCATTGTATTAGATGTGGTCAATAAACTTAAGACCACTAACTAACCTGATTTTATCTGGCTGCCTTCCTGTACAATTCCGTTCACCTAAGTCCGATAATGAACACCTTACTGTATCTTAGTTCTGAATTAATGGCTCTATAAGCGTTACGATCGACATGTTTACTTTGGCATGTTGATTGGCTTGTACTTGTAAAATGGTATCAGACTAAAATTATATTATGCTTAAAAACTATTTGAAGCTTGGCTTTCGTCACCTGATTAAACATAAGGCCTCTTCATTGATCAATATTTCAGGACTTGCATTAGCTGTAGGATGTTGTTTAATGGTTTTCGAGTATTCTTATTGGGCAACGCATCAGGATACGTTCAATACCAAAATAAACCACCTGTTTGTTATTGAAAGCGTAACTGACAAAAATGGAAATCAGCAGTATCATGGCGGCAGCCCTTCCCCTTTAGGCCCGGCGCTTAAAAATGACTTCCCGCAGGTTAAAAATATGGCCCGCCTGAATTATAGTAGTGTAGTTATCAAACAAAAGGAGAACCTCTTCAGGGACAAAGTCGCTTTTGTTGATGACGACTTTTATAAAATGTTCGACTATACTGTAAAATGGGGCGACAAGAAACATTTTACAGACAAAGACGGCATCGTACTTACTTCAGAATTATCGGAAAAGCTATTTGGTCATCGCAACGCTGTTGGAAAAGTGCTGTCGATCACTTTTAATGTAAATGGCCGGACTGTAGCAGAGAATTTTATCGTTAAGGGTGTTTTCAGTAAATATCCTTCTAATGCTTCCTTCAGTTTTTCTGCGCTTGTACCACATTCCAGAATGGTTTCTTTAGGGATAAACAAAATCGGTGATTGGAGTGAGTCCACTAATATCACCTTCATTGAAACAGCTGATCAAAAGACACTTTCTTCCATTAAATCTCAGGAAAAAAAATATATTGATTTATACAATGCGGTACACCCTGATCATCAGTTAACATCCTTCCATTATCAAGCGCTAAAAACTATGAATTTTCATTCCTACAAGGTAACCGGAAGTTCTTTTAGCACAATGGAACCTATAGGCTTGATTATGCTCGTGGTAATTGCCATTTCCATCTTATTGATGGTGTATTTCAATTATGTAAATATTACGGTAGCCTCTGCCTCCGGTCGCCTGAAAGAGGTCAGCGTCAGAAAGGTACTGGGCAGCAGCGGCAGACAGCTTATCTTTCAATTTATAGTTGAAAACGTTATAATTTGCACCATTGCAGTATTTATTGGATTGTTCCTGGCAGAGGTTTTCTTTTTCCCGTGGTTTAGCGCAGTAGCAGGATTTCAATTGGGTACAGGATTTTTCTTAAACTTCCGCACCTGGACAGTTGCACTGCTTCTTATCCTGGTTTCTGCTTTAAGCGGCGCGTTATATCCTGCATTTTATATCTCCCGTTTAGATACAGTAAGTATGATGAAGGGAAATGCTAAAATGGGCAGTAACAACCGTTTCAGAAAGGCTTTGCTGGGTATTCAATTCTTCCTCACCTTTATTTCTATCGCCACTGCTATTGCATTTATGCAGGAAACCAAACAGATCAAGAACAAATCCTGGGGTTATCAGCCGCAAAACAATGTAGTGGTCACGCTGGATAACAGCTCCACTTATAAAACTTTTAAAGAAGAATTAAAGCGCAGTAAAAGTATAGTCTCAGTTACTGGATCGGTTCAGCCTGTAGGGCAGTATACGAAAGAGATTTTGATTAAAAATGAGGGTAAAACTGAGCAGGTTAAAAGTATCAGTGTATTACCAGGATTTATAAGTCAGCTGGGCATAAAAGTTATGGAAGGCAGAGATTTCAGCGAAAACCAGTTAACAGACCAAAAAGATGCTGTCATTGTCAATCAGGCATTTTTAAAAATGATGAACTGGTCAACTGCTATTGGAAAACGTATTCAATACCATAACCATAATTATTTAGTGGTCGGACAGGTCAATGATTTTCATTATGAAAGTTTTGAGTATGGAGTGTCCCCTATGCTATTGACCAGCGCCACACCCGAAGAAGTGAAGTTTGTGTATATCAAAAGCTCATCCAATCTATTTTTAAGTGCGCGGGAAGAAATCAAAAGCATCTGGCAGAACATATACCCCAATCTTCCGTTTGATTTTTATATACAGGATGATGTATTTAGCGGATATTTCAAGGGTTTCTCCATAATTTCAGAAGTATTAGCGGTTACTTCTCTGCTGATGACCGTTATCTCCATTTCAGGTGTTTTCGGACTGGCCCTTATTATTTTAGGAAAAAGAATGAAAGAAATCAGCGTCCGCAAAGTCCTGGGTGCTGACCTGGTAAACATCATGTACTTGATATATAAAGAGTTTCTGTTCGCGCTTACAACGGCAATTATAGTGGGTATACCCCTTTCTTTTTTCCTGACGACCAAAATGTTCGGGCAGTTATCTTCTGATTCTAAATTCTCTTTATTACCTATTGGATTATCAATGATCATACTGATTTGCACCACTTTAGTAAGTGTATCATGGCATATATTCAAGGCTAATCAGGCCAATATGTCAAAATATTTAAAGCAAGAATCTTAAAAAATATGACTAATTTTTATTTCACATTTTTCTTATTGCTGATAGCCTTAAGTACCAACGCGCAGCAGCATCCTGTAAGACTGCTGAAAAACACTTCCTGGGTTCAACAGGGTTACGGAAGGTACTTAAAGATTGAAGATAGTACATATACTTACTATAATGCGAATAGCCTGAGCTGCAAGGCCCTGGCAGAGGGCAAGCTGGACGGAAGGTTCTCTGTCGTTTCCCTGGATAACAATAAAATGGTACTTAATCCGGGAGGAATTGTAGACTACATTTTTACGCGCGTTGATACGTTGCCTCCAAAATGTACACACATGGACACCACGGCAGCTTCATATGAGGAGAACTTTAAGGTTTTCTGGGAAACCTTTAATGATAATTACGCCTTTTTCAGGGAACGAAATGTAAATTGGAAACAGGTTTATCAGGAGTACCTGCCAAGGGCACAAAAGATAGATTCTCCAAAGGAGTTTAGTAATATGCTCCTGAAGATCGTCAAAAAAATAGGTGACGGTCACATCAGGCTGGAAATTCCGGATTCCCTGAAAGCAAAAGCAGTTGTGGCAGCTCCGGCAATCAAACGTAAAAAGGATGATATTATTAAGGCTATACAGGAGCGCTATTTAGTAAATACACATGCTTATAATAATGGGGTTATCAGCTGGGGGAAAGTGAAAGGAACACGAACTGGTTATATCCTGATCAAGGATATGAATGGCTTTGCGAAAAAACAGGATAAGGGCAAAGATTTCAGGTCGCCTTTGGTGGAGTTCGAGGAGGAGCTTAACGGCGTTGACCAGGTTATGGAAAAAATCCTGGCCGACATCGGGAAGTCAGATGCTATGGTTATTGACCTGCGTTTCAATGGCGGCGGATTGGAGACGGTAGCTTTAAGACTTTTGAGTTATTTTGTTAGCGGGCGTAAACATGTTCTTTCTGTAGCGGCTAAAACTCCCCAGGGTAATACAGCTAAACAAGCCTGCATTTTACAGCCGGCAAATAATGCTTATCAAGGTAAAGTGCAGTTGCTTTTGAGTGGTAATACAGCGAGTGCGGCAGAGATTTTCGCCTTGGCTGCACTTAGTTACCCGGAGATTAAAATAACAGGTTCCAGAACTGCTGGTATTTTCTCAGAGATACTCTGGAAGGAACTGCCTATTGGATGGGAGTTTAGTTTATCCAATGAGATTTATACTGACCCCGCCGGAAAAACTTATGAGGGAACAGGTATTCCAGTAAGTCAGGATATGAATTATTCAGGAAACCGACTGGATTTCTATAATAGTTTTTACAGTGGTGATCGTTTTACTGACGTGGCAATGGATCAGCTCCATCAAAAGAAAGCCTCCGAATAGTAATATTCAGAGGCTTTCAATCAGAGATTAGTTATCAGTCATTAATTTATTTAAAGAAAGTTCATCTGAAGAAATTGGCCAGATATACCCACTTTCAGCAGGACCTTTAGATGGTGCGCTTCCTTTAGCCGGAATAGCAAGCAATAGCCTTGTTAAGTCAGGGCCTCTTAAGCCTTCACCCAGGAATTCTATTCTCCGCTCCAATAACAGTGCGTCAGTAAATTCAGTAATCGATGCAGGGGCGATTATCGTAGTTGCATCTGAGCGCTGACGTACGGCATTGATCAACAAAAGAGCTTGTGGATCAATTGAATTAGAGCTGCGCACCCTTGCTTCAGCAAGATTTAACAATACTTCAGACCACCTGATTACTGGTGCCCAGTCTGTGTAAGGACTCGGAGCTGTAAATTTAGCGAGGTATTTCTTACCATCGGCTTTGTTAAAAATCAAGGCCCTTCTTTTATCGGCTGCTTTCCATTCGGTATTTGCCAGTACTCCTGTTGAATTCAAAGAGTATTCTGTTGTTCCGGGTACACTTGCTGTCATATAAAAATAAGAAGCCAGGGAGTTCTGAGTACCGGGATTATCAAGCGGAATTGCAGAAGAAGTCATTGGCAATGAAAATATAGATTCGGCAGTCGTGTAGGTTTTAAATACTGAGGCAAGATCGGCCTGCATTTCATTTGGAACACCACTTGTTGCTTTAAAAGGTGCAACAGCCGGAACTATTTTATTGGCTTCAGTGATGACCTCAGCGTATTTTCCCATGCTCAGATATACCCGGGTTTTTAAAGCGATTGCTGTATTGCGATGTGCTCTGGTTACATTAGATGTAGTATTTGTTAAAGCCAGATTGGTTTCTGCAAAATTCAGATCTGCTATAATCTGATCATATATCTGCGCTACGGTACTCCTGACCAGATCGGAAGATCCCGGAGCGGTAATCCCTGTTAACCTAAGCGGTAATCCAGGTTTATTACCATTTCCGTCTAAGTAAGGTCTTGCAAATACCTGTAGCAGGCTATAGTAGGATAAGGCCCTGATTAACCTGGCCTCAGCAATATATTTAGCGGTTGCAGGAGCGCCTACTACTGCTGTCCCTTTTGCAGTCATGCCGTCAATAAAGACGTTACATCTGTTTATAGTAAGGTATCCTTGTGACCACAGCGTTTTTACAGAAGTTGCACTATTCGCCACATTCATACTCCATACATCGGACGCGGTAACCAGGTTACTGGTTTCATTGATAAAGTCTTCTCCTCTTAAATTTCCATAGACCACATATCTGCCGCCATAGAAGTTGCCGTTTTTTAAAGACCCGTATAAGGATAATGCCTGATTTTCGATACGTAAGGCGGTATCAAATGCGTTATCACTAGCGACAGTGGTTTGAGATACTGGATTAAGCAATTCTTTTTTACAGGCAGCTGTTAGTAGCATAAAGCCGTATAATGCCGTTATAAGTATATATTTTTTATTCATGATTTTCTGTTTTGATCAATTAAAAGCTTACACTAAGTCCCATGGTATAGGTTCTTGAATTCGGACCGGAGTTTCTATCTGATCCTTGTCCGCCTGGATTTAAACCATTAGAAGCCACTTCCGGATCAGGACCTGGGTATTTTGTTATAATCGCAAGATTCTGACCGGCTACAAAAACCCGGAGGTTATTGATCTTCGCTTTTCCTAAAATCGATTTAGGAAAAGTATATCCGAGAGACAGATTCTTTAATTTAACGAAATCAGCTTTAAACACGTTAATATCTAATGGAATAGTGTTACCGTAAGAAACATTATCCCCATAAACTGCTCTTGGAAAATCGGTTACGTCTCCTGGTTTTTGCCAGCGGTTCAATACGTCTACGGCATTATTCCAGTAGCGCTGATCGTGCAGACCTGCATTGGTTCCATAGGAAACATAAAAGCCCAATTGATAGGTTAACATCACGTTTAAATCAAATCCTTTGTAACGGAATGTATTGTCAAATCCACCATAAGCTTTTGGAGAGGAGTTTTTATACATTACCGCATCAGCACTTTGCGTAATTGCTGGTGCTGTGGTTCCATCGTCAAGATATTTCCAGTTAGATTGTCCGGTTGGCACAATATGCTGATAAGTTACCTTCCTGCCGGCAGCATTTAAAAATATACGGTTTCCTGTAGCCTGGTCTACACCTGCGGTTTTAACTACATACAAATATCCGATGGAGTAACCTGGTGCAGTCCTGTTTACATTCTCTCCTGTTGAGGTACTTCCAGTAGCAAAAATGATTTCTTTCAGACCCGGAGCCAGTGAGGTGATCTCGTTTTTGTTAAATGAGATATTGAAATTACTGGTCCAGCTGAATGCTGCAGTTTGTATTGGGGTTGCATTCAATGAAAATTCAAATCCTTTATTGTACATGGTACCTGCATTCAGTAAAATACTGGTCGGCACACCTGTAGATGGGGCTTGAGGAACATTAATGATCAACCCGTCGATGTTATTTTTATAATAAGCAACTTCAGCTGTTAACCTGTTGTTCAGAATTCCGAAATTGAAACCTATATCAGTTTTTTTACTGGTTTCCCATTTCAACTGTGTATTACCAGCGGCATTATAGATAGAAGTAGCTGCACCGCCGTATAATCCTGAAGTAAATGTTGTTAAGGTAGCGTAATCGTCAATACCTCCGATATTACCCACTTTACCGTAACTACCTCTTAATTTAAAACTGCTGAAGATATTTCCCAGGCTGCTGTTTTTCCAAAAGTCTTCTTTAGTGATTTCCCATCCGGCAGAAACACCCCAGAAAGTTCCTTTCTTCTGGCCTAAGGCAGAGTATTCATCTTGTCTTAAGTTACCGCTCAGGAAATACTTTCCGTCAAAGTTGTAGTTTAAACGTCCAAAATAAGATAACAAGTAGTTCTCTCCATAGATCATTGAAGAAGCATTATTTAAAGTGAAACCAGCTTGTACCACATCATAATTCGGATCTGCTAATCCCTGACGGTCTATACCATAACCAGTAACAGTGTTTCTTTGCTGCTCCTGACCAAGTAAGGCATTAAAGTTATGCTTGCCTGTAGTTAAATTTGCCTGCGCGGTATTTGTCCAGACCCAGTTTTTTCTTTTTCTGAAGATACCAAGGGCCTGACCGTTCAGCCCCTGCCCTGGTCCGTGTACTGGATTGTAAAAAATATCATTGTCAGAATTGATGTTATCAATTCCATAAACAGATCTCAGCGATAGCCATTTTAAAGGATTGATCTGTATATAAGCGTTAGATTGAATATGATCTACTTCATTATTTTCTCTGTTCTTAGAAAGTACTTGTGCAAAATTATAAAACCCAACCTGATTACCACTTACCACGTTGTTCATTGGTCCTACAAAGGTAGCGCCCAGATTAAAGCTCCCATCGTTATTGTAAGGAGAAACATTAGGTGCATTAACCAGCGCAGTTCTGGCTACACCAGAAGTACCATAGGCATCACCATAGCTGGACCCTGAATTGATACCTGCAAGGTTCTTCTCATTTGAATAGGACAATTTACCTCCAATGGTCAGATAATCATTGATTTTGCTATCTATATTAAATAATGCGTTTAATCTTTTAAAGCTGTTCTTAATGTAAATACCTTGTTGATTGGAGTAACCTGCACCCATGTAATACTTGGTATTTTCAGTACCACCAGAGATATTCGCATTATGATTCTGAGAAAATCCGGTGTGGTAGGCATAGTCATACCACCTGGTGTTGATTGGCTGCCCGTCCGGCCCGTTAGTTAATGCAAATTTCGGTAATTGCGAAACTCCGTTAACTATAATATTTACACTGCCTGCCCGAATTGAATTCGCATTGGCTACTGCTTCATTTTTATAATCTGTATACTGAAATGCGTCTAATAATTTTGGCAAACGGTAAGGGCTTGACCATCCGATCCAATTGTCATAGTTTATTCTGGGAACTCCTGTTTTACCTTTTTTAGTGGTCACGAATACCACTCCATTTGCTGCCCTGCTCCCGTAAATAGCAGTGGATGCTGCGTCTTTTGCGATGTCAATACTCTCAATATCATTTGGATTGATGCTTGCCAAAGGATTTGTTGCCGCAGCGGTTAGTGAGGCTACATTTGAAGCATCACCCGAGGTAGCAACAATACCGTCAATAACAAATAAGGGTTGAGAGCTCAATGAGATTGAATTTGTTCCGCGAATTCTAAACACGGGTGGTGAGTTTAAAACTCCCGAAGGAACAGTAATCTGAACTCCGGAGGCGCGTCCTGCTAAACCGGCTTCCAGACTTTGAATCGGTTTTTGTGCAATTGCGGCCCCGGTTACCGAGGAACTGCTCCCTGTAATTTCTCCGCGTTTTTGTGTGCCGTAACCGACAACAACAACATCGCTCAATGTTTGTGCACTGTTTTCCATCAGGATATTCAGTACAGCTGATCTGCCGATTACTTTCTCTTGTGTGATAAAACCGAGAGAGGAAATTTCAAGTGTAGTTACTGACGCGGGTACTTTAACAGAGAATTTCCCATCTGCTTTAGTCTGGGTACCGCCTTTAGCGCCTTTAAAACGAATAGTTACGCCTGGTAGAGGCAGCTGGTCCTCTTTGGCTGTGATCGTGCCGGTAATGGTCCGTTCCTGAGCTATTGCAAAATTGGCACATAGCATCATCACGAAAAAGATCGTTAGAATTTTCTTCATAAAATTTAGTTTAGTTTTAGTTAACTTGTGGTTAGCTGAATATAACAATTCTGATACAATACAATATGGTAGATAAAACAATTTAAAATTATATGAACGCAAAATGACTTAAAAAATACAATTCGACTAGTGAACGTGACTAAAAAACACAACAAACAACGAATACACTGTAAAAAATAATCAGTGCCCCTATAATTTTATAGAAAAAACAATGATTCAGCCTCTTAAAAAAGTATAATTACTAATAAATTCATGACTTAAAATAAAATTCATAAAAATAACAGCTGTTTAAACATTAAAATATTGGGAAAAAGACATGAAAAACTGAACAACAACCACTAAAAACAAAAATATCCTTACCCGCTTACGCAGATAAGGATATTTCAGTATGTTTTATAAGGACTAAAAATGATAACCGATTGTTCCTAATGCAGTTCTTGGCCTCATTGGTTCAATGGTACTCCAGCCTTTATAATATTCTTTATTCGTTAGATTGTCTACTTTAAATGCAAAAGTAAAAGCTTTTATACCATATGAAACTGAAGCGTTCAGCACGGTATAAGATGGAAGTGTAAATACGCCTGTAGTCGCTCTGTTCAAGATCAGATTTTTCCCTGCATAATTTCCGCCAAAACCAAAGCCTAATCCTTTTACAGCGCCATTCATAATTTTGTAGCTAAACCAGGCATTGATAAGATCTTCCGGTCCTGCACTTTCAGGTCTTCTTCCTTCATAATCTTCACTTGCTCCTGTTAACTTACTCGTGTTTTTACTGTAACCTGCATTAATATTAAAACCCGGGAAAGGATTGGCTTGTATTTCGACCTCAAATCCTTTACTATAGTTCTTACCTCCTTGTGAAACATCATTCTGGCCACTGTTCAAAACCACATTAGCGACGCGGATGTCATAGTAACTTAAGGAAGCGGTTAATTTACCCGCAAATAAATCTGTCTTCACCCCTGTTTCCCACTGATTGGCATGTTCTGGTTTGAAGTTTTTCGTAGAAGAAACTCCATCAATAGAAACATTTACTGGCTGAACATTGGTAAAGCCATTCATATAATTTCCAAAAACGGAAAGTTTATCTTTGAATACCTGGTAGACTAATCCGAATTTAGGGGATAATGCGGTCTGTGCATATTTGTCTGCAGCTGCAATTGTTTGTCCTCCATTCTCAAACCTGTCTACACGCAAACTAAACATCCCTGATAGCGCTGGTGTGAAGTTTAAGACATCCGAGAAATAAGCGCTATAAACCTTTTGATTTGTATTGCTATTATTATTACTCCCTGCCGCAGCTATTGCTGCATCTGCACCTGCTCTGGTCAATATACCTGTGTCATTACCACCAAGGGTAACCAGGCCTAAACCAGCGTAAGCAGAGCTTTTATCGATGAATGTTCTGCTAAAGTAGTCCAAACCAGCAACAATCCTGTTGCGCATACCAGCAATATGAAAGTCACCGATGAAGTTTTGCTGAATGTCGGTAGTTCTTGTAGTAGAATTCTGGTCACTGATATAACGGTCGAATTTAGAAGATCCCGCAACAGATTCAGACGATTCATATAAGTAAGAATAATACCCATCTGATTTTGCAGAACCTATGGAAATCATAGTCTGAGAATTCCATTGATCTGATATTTTATAATTTATTTGTCCCTGCATAGTGGCAACCGGAGTCTTCATACTCAAATCATTACTAGTATAGGATAACTTAGGATCATAGTTTAAACCAGCAAGATTATTCACTTTCAGCGCAGTACCTCTGTCGAAAAATAACATGGTAGGGTTTGTACCTTTTGAGCTTAAAAATTGAGTATTCACCACGAAGGATAACCTGTCATTAACTTTGTAGGACAGCGATGGCGCAATAAATCTTGTTTTCTTAAATCCAGCATCCTGAAAGCTGTTTTCATTATGGAAAGCTGCATTCACCCTGAAAAGTAATTTATGGTCTTTATCAATTGGGGTATTAAAGTCTGCAGTTGCTCTATTCAATCCATAACTTCCTGCGGTATAGGTAACATCTGTTGCGGTACCATCAAAGGGCTGTTTGGTTATAGTATTAATCAATCCTCCGTAAGAAATCAAGCTGCTTCCGAATAAAGTTCCTGATGGGCCTTTAAGCACTTCAATACGTTCTACATTGGAAACATCAAGACTCCCATTAGTTAAACCTGGCAAACCGTTGACCAGCGTAGGCTGAACGGCAAAACCTCTGAGAGAGAAATAGCCTGCACCATCACCACTACGCCCTGTAGAAGACCATAATTTATCAATTCCAGGAGCGTTTTTTAGGGCATCATCATAGCTGGTGATCACCTGTTCTGTCATCAGCTCCTTAGAGATAACGGAATAAACTTGCGGGTTTTCGAGATTCTTTAAGGGCATTTTCGCCACAAATTTACTTTCCTTTACTGCGAATTTGTTAGTTTTCCCACCGCTAACGATGACCTCATTTAATTGCTGGCTAGAAACGGTAAAGGTCAGATTTGCCATTGTGGTTTCCCCCGCGATTACGGTTATACTTTGGGAAACTGAGTTTAAACCAACTAAACGTGCACTTAATGTATAAGTACCGGCCGGAATATTTTTCAACAGGTACTGACCGTCTTTATCAGTTGAGGTATTGGCGACGCTCTTGATAGCAACCATGGCCAGCTCTACTGGTATACCATCTGATGTTTTTATAATCCCTTTAATTCCTCCTGTTTGTGCGAAGGAAACTGAAGTAACCAGCAAAAGAAAAAATGCGGTGACAACGATTTTTGTTCTAGAAAAAAGCATAAATATTGGTGTGTGTTGTTTGAGGCAACAAACTTACAATATCATCTGGCTACTAAGTAGTTATTATTTAGACTGATTTAAAACAAGACATTTTAATGACAAATAAACTACAAAGAGAAATAAAACTTAATGGCAGATAAAACTATTTAGTTACGCTAATATGTTTTTTATTCATCATCTAATCCCTTTCCACTGAGGATTTGCGGTATATACTTCTCCATCCTTGCCTCCCTGGTTTTAGCTTGTTTGGCCGTAGAGAAATAAAGATAATATGCTTTTTGCCTTCCCGGTGTTAATGTTTCAAAAGCAGTTTTCAAAGCAGGAATCTCTGTTAATTTCTTTTGAAATTCTTCAGGGATCAAAGTTGCTGTATTCGCATTAAAATCCACTTTCAAACCTGACTTATCTACTTCAACAGCTTCATAGATATAGGTTTTCAGGACGGACTTCATTTCAATAATTTCCAGTAAATGCGTAAACCTGATCTGACGCGCCGATTGCGTATTTTTAGTTTGCTGGATAAGTATACCATGGGTATCATTTAAAAGGGCTCCTTTGAAAAACAAGATCGCACAGTATTCTTTAAATACATGCAGTAAAACTATATTGCTTTTCTCAAATTGATAACATGGAACACCCCATTTCAACTCTTCAGTTAATCCGCAGTCAAGAACAATCGTTCTCAATTGCTCTAATTCCTGCTGCCATTTTTTGGCTTTATTGAAGTAAAAATCAACCTTAGGATTCATATGGTTCTAGTTTAATTTACTTTTTGAAATACATCCCGTTTTAAATTCATTACTAAAATATAGGTAGTTATTCAGCCACGCAAATTTTTATGTGTTTTTTTAAGATCCTTATCTGCAGCCCAGATAAGGATCTTTTTTAATTAAACTTCTTCTCCTAAAAACCGGTGATAACTGTCATCCATTTCTTCCAGCCAGGCAGTATGATGTTTCTCTGCTTGAGTACCAGTTAATACGGAAGTATAGGTTTGATCACGGTATCTTAAAATATCTGTTTCTTTATCTTTAAGCCATTGTTTAAATAATACGGCAACTGCATCCAGGTTAAAGGAAGGATAATCTGTCAGAGAGATTAATTCTTTAACATAATCCGTTTGAAAATCAACCTGGTCTTCGTGGGTTGTACTCTCTGATGATTTTTCAAGCCAGTAGTCCATGTCCCTCCTTCTCTGCTCCTGATCAGGTAAATCTATTTTTCCCTGGATCAGATCTCTGGCAAACCAGGCCTGGGTATCGAACATATTGAAAGTATAATATTGGTCTTGCATCCCTAAATAGATCAGTTGAGGTAATTCGTTAAATACAATCCCTTTATACAGGTTATCCGGGTACAGACAATTCTGTGTTTTTAAGCGCAAAACATCTGGCAGGTAAGGAAATTTATGTTGATAGCCTGTGCACATCACCACTGCATCAAAACTTTCCGCTGTCCCATCATCAAAATGGGCCACATCATTTTCAAAATGTGTAAGTAAAGGAACTTCTTTGATCCCATCCGGCCAGTTTAAACCAATTGGATTAGTTCTGTAACTCAGAGTGACAGACTTCGCACCATGTTTATAACTTTGTACGCCAATGTCTTCGGCAGAATAACTGCTGCCTACCAGCAGCACATTCTTATCTTTAAACTGATCTGCTCCTCTAAAGTCATGTGCGTGCATAATTGTGCCTGGGAAATTTTCAATTCCTTTAAAATGTGGCATGTTCGGCGTGGAAAAATGGCCACTGGCAATGACTAAATAATCAAAAACTTCAGTATAAGTCTTATTATTAACTAAATCATCCAGTACAATGGTAAATTTCTTCGTTTTATCGTCGTAATCTACCCAACGTGCTGCGGTATTAAATCTTATAAATTTTCTGACATCACTTTTCTCTACTCTTCCTTTGATATAATCAAAAAGAACAGATCTTGGAGGGTAAGAAGAAATTGGCCTGCCAAAGTGTTCATCAAAAGTATAGTCTGAAAATTCCAGGCATTCTTTTGGTCCATTTGACCATAAATAACGGTACATACTCCCATGAATTGGCTCTCCGTATTTCCCAACACCTGTACGCCAGGTATAATTCCACAGGCCGCCCCAGTCTTCTTGCTTTTCAAAACAAACAATATCCGGAAGCTCCTCTCCTTTTTTCTCTGAAGATTTAAATGCTCTTAATTGTGCAAGACCGCTTGGGCCTGCACCAATAATTCCTATTCTTGGTTTCATAATTATTCTATTTGTTGTTTGATATTTTAAACAACATCCCGATAGGTCAATAAAAATGAAATGAATTAGTCGCAGTGCGGAATAATACTGCTGATTTTATCCTTCGAAAGAATAAAACTGAGGTGGTATTAATATAAATTTCTCCTGATTTAGCTGCGGGAGATCAGCATGATAAAGTGTGTGGTATGCCAGGTATATACTCGTTAAATATCTCATTATTAAATTGCATCGGAATGTTCTAAAATGACAATATACATAATCAGGCCCGCAATTCTTCCTTTGTAACATGCTATTGACGCTTCATAAAAGTATAAATCTTAAATTATATTCATAAGTAAGAGATCAATCACTTATATTTGTTTTAGTAAATTAAGCTGATGCGCCCAAGAAATAAAGAGAAAGAATTGTTAGTTAAAGAACTGACCATTGAAATGTTGGTTACCCATGGTTTTGAGAGCTTTAGTGCCAATAAACTGGCGAAGGCTTGCGGTATATCAATGGCTACTTTGTACATCTATTATAAGGATAAGGATGATCTGATTATACAGATTGCCAGCGAAGAAGTTGCGAAAATGAGGCAGGCAGTGATCAAAGGTTTCGATCCTGAAGCCAGTTTTGAACAGGGATTGCATGTTCAATGGAAAAACAGATTTGAATACCAGATCGCAAATCCCGTTTTAAGCCTGTTCTTCGAATTACTGCGTTCCTCGTCTTATCAGGACAAGATATATAGTGGTTTCCGTGACGATTTTGATCATATGATCCGCAGGTTCATGAAAAACTCAATTGACCGGGGAGAGATTATCGCCATGCCAATTGAGGTTTACTGGTCGGTTGCATTTTCTCCCCTGCAATCATTGATCCGCGCCCATTATGAGGGACAAAGACCTGGTGGAAGCACTTTTATTTTAACGGAAGAACTTGTTTGGCAAACGTTCAAACTGGTGCTCAAAGCACTTAAAGTTTAAACATCATCGGATTTAATATTACTCACCTTTTAATTTAAAAATAATGAAACTAAATCACATTGGATTTGCAGTTACTGAGGTTCCTGCAACTGTAGAAATGCTGGAAACTTATTTTGGTATGGTACGCGCGCCGCAGACTCCGGTCAGTTCAAAAATGGCATTTTTACTGGATAAGAATGGCTCATTAATTACCTTTTTTAAAACTGATGATGCTGTGTATCCTCAAATCTTTCATATCGGGTTCATGCAGGAAACTGTTGAGCAGGTAAAAGAGCTTCACGAAAAAATAACAGCCGGCGGTTATAATCCGGAAGAAATTCGGGAGGAACATGGAAGAATAACTTTCTATTTTATGGCTCCTGGAGGGTTCATGGTCGAGGTCAATTCTTTGATTGAAGAAAAGCGTCCGGAGTTAAAGGATAAAGTGAACAGCAATTAATCGTTTAATTAGCTTATATTTAGGTAAGTACAAGTAATTGTATTGAATGGAAATTAAAGGCGGGGGTGTATAGTGGTTGTTTGAATATGATGAGTTAATACGTCTTTTATTTTATAAAAGAATGATAAAAACACTAAAATTTCTAACCTTAAAACTATCAACATGAATTTAATTGAACTATTAAAAAGTCAGGTGAGTGATTCTTTAATCTCATCTCTGAGCCAGAAAGCTGGCGTAAGCGAGGACCAGGTAAAAACTGGTTTCGCTGCTGGTATCCCCGCCGTTTTAGGGGGTATCCTGAAAAATGGAGCTGGAGCAGACCCGGGTTTCCTGAGTAAAATACTACCTGGCCTGCCTGGTACTGGTGCAGTCGCAGAAAGTGATCCTGAAGATTTATTAAATAGTAGTGAAGGTTCTTTACTGGACAAAGGAAAGTCTTTGTTAGGTGGTTTATTTGGAAGTGATACTGGTGCTGTAACGGGCGCACTGGCTACTTCCACCGGATTAAGTGCTGAAAAATCTTCAGGATTAATGGCTATGATCGCTCCATTGGTTATTGGATTTATTACCAAAACAATGGCAGGTAAGGGCTGGAGTTTTTCTGACCTCTTAGGCAAAATATTTGAAAGTAAATCTGAGATTACCGCAGCGCTGCCACAAGGCTTGAGTGACTCTTTAGGTTTAGCAGGTCTTAACCTGCCGAAAGTACCTAAGGTGGAGATACCTAAAGTAGAAATCCCCAAGGTAGAGGTTCCTAAAGTAGATCTACCCAAAGTACCCCCTGTAAATTATGGAGCGGTGCAGGATACCAAGTCTGGTGGTGGATTCTTGAAATGGCTGATCCCTTTGCTGATTATCATCATTGGTGCCTGGTGGATTCTGGGCAGATCCGGGTGTAATAAATCAACAGTTGGCAGTGCTACTGATTCTTTATCAAATAAGGTCGATTCAATGAGTTCTAAAATGGACTCTGCCGGCGATGCCATGAAAGCGGGAGCCGCTGCTTTAAGTAGTACTGTTGCTGGAAAGGTGAATGAAGCAGGAGATTTTGTGAGAGATCTGGGTGCTAAAATTGACAAGAAATTACCTGATGGTACAGTTATAAGTATTGGGGAGAACTCTGTAGAAAGCAGGCTGATCGCATTTATTGAGGATAAGAGTAAACCTGTGGATAAAACTACCTGGTTTACATTCGACAGATTGTACTTCGAAACTGGAAAAAGCACGCTAAAAGCGGAGTCGCAGGAGCAATTAAAAAACATGGTGGCTATTTTAAAAGCATATCCTGAGGTTAATCTAAAATTAGGCGGCTATACTGATAATACAGGGGATGCTGCAATTAATAAGAAAATATCAAATGAACGGGCTAACGCCGCCATGCAGGAACTGGTAAAACTGGGTGTGGATGCTAAGCGTTTAGCAGCTGAGGGGTACGGTGCAGAACATCCGATTGCCAGTAATGATACTGCTGATGGAAAAGCTCAAAACCGCCGTATTGATATACGTGTAACTAAAAAATAATTACAGTTGATTAAAAATGTCCGGCAGAATTCCTGCCGGACATTTTTTAAGTTATTGGCCCGGTTATTTCAATGAGCGAAGGGTACTTCCTTCAGTCCCCACTTCAAGAAGATGTTTGGCCCCGCATTTCAGTGCGAAGTTTGCGCGCTGATGTCCTGAGGGAAAATTGAAACAAACCGGGTAATCATATTCCTTTACTTTTTCGTTCACAATTTCCTCAATGGTTTTGCCAAATATTTCTCCCGGATCATCTGGTTTTGCTTTAAAGCCTCCAATAATCAACCCGGCAAGATGTGCTAGTTTCCCGGTACGTTTTAAATTCCAGAACATCCGGTCAATATTGTACAAATATTCGCCCGTATCTTCTAAAAACAAGATTTTGTCCTTCGTATCCAGATCTGATTTTGTACCGGAATTACTTGCAATAATGCTGAGGTTCCCCCCTATTAAAATCCCATCTGCCCTGCCTGTACGGTTCGACTGCGCAGCCGGAGCAGTATATTTAAAATCTTCGCCAGCTAATGCTTGCCGGATTGATAAGATTGTAGAAATCTGTATGGGTTCTGCTTTAGTCCAATCATCGGGAAAGCTATTACACATTTTAGCGTGCAGGGTGGCAATACCAAAATTCTGATTGATATGACAGTGCAAAACTGTGACATCACTAAATCCGATTAACCATTTAGGGTGTTTGATGAATTCAGTAAAATCCAGCTGATCAATAATACGCACGATACCATATCCGCCTCTGGCACACATTATCGCTTTAATAGCCGGGTTATCTAATAGGTGCTGAAGGTCTTCGAGCCTTTCATTGTCTGTACCTCCATAGGTAAAATCTTTTTTTCCTATAGCTGAACCAACTGCGGTTTTATAACCCCAGCTTTCCATAAGCTGAACAGCGGGTTGGATATTTGCTAAGCTAATAGATCCCGCAGGACTGGTAATCCCTATGGTATCACCTGGTTTCAGGTATGGAGGAATTTTTGGCTTATTGATTTCTTCTTTTACAGCAGCATTAGCCCAGCTTTTGAAGGTGGAATATATTGCTCCTGAAGCTACCAGGGAAGAAATAAAATATTTTCGGTTCATAGGCTAATTATTCGCTATTATTTACTGGCAATAAATCGCAAAACCAGAATCCACTATTGCTTTTTATGGGTTGGGTTGAACAGGAGTCCGCATCTGTTTCAGGGGCCTGATATTCTCTGTAAACCTTTTCCCCTATTTCAAAAGGAATAGGTTTATTGAAAATAGGCCCATCGAAGCAAAAGGTGTGGAATTCACCATTCTCTCCGCAAACATCTACATTCGGGGGCAAATCTTTAATAAAATCTGCATCAATAATTCTTCCTGCAAATTCCTGACCGAGTAAATCTGCTTTGATACAAACCAGGATAGACTTAAAACCGAGGTCAATAAATTCAGTGAGCAATTTCCTGGTGTCTTTTTTCCAAAGGGGAAAAACAGATTTTATAGTTAACGCTGATAATTGGTTCTCTCTGTATTTCCTCAGGTCTTCTAAAAATATATCACCAAAAGCAGCATGCGTAAACCCTTGTTGTTGTAAAGTGGAAACTTCCTTTTTCATCAGCATTTCATACTCCTGCATGGAGGGTTGTTCTGGCAATTCTATAGTACTGTATGGAAGGTTCAGCGCATTGATTTGAAGTTGATACAGTTCTCTGCGAAGACCGTGCATACTAACCCGGTTATGTTCTTGATTAACTGAGGTAAGCAGATGTTCTACGCTATAGTTTTCATCCTGCATCAGATAGTGCAGCGCAAGGGCAGAATCTTTGCCTGTACTCCAGTTAAAATATGTTTTTAGTCTACTCAATTGTATGTTATTTATTTTTCAATATAACAATTCGTATAAATATAAAAATAGCGATAATAATACCTATGATTAATGGAATCAGTATTGGTTTAGCCCGGCATTTAAAGTCTCTTTCAAGTTCACTGTTCCAAAATAATTCATACATAACCAGGGTTACTACACTGTTAGCTATATATCCAAAACCTATACCATCCAGCTTCATAAAGCTCAGAACAAAGGGTAGCGACACAGTATAGAAGACACCAAATAAAGCTACCGGCCACATTCTTCTGCCAGTTGCTTTACAGTTTACAGCCAGCATATATGCACCTAGAAGAACAGAAAATAAAATTGAAAAAGTATAAACAGCAGTTTTAGTATAACATTCTGGAGCGCCAAAATATTCATCTATATTTTCAGTCCAGACTTCTTCTTTTCCTTGTAAGGTCTGTATTGTTCTCACATTAAGCTTTCCTGCTATATCGCTCGTTACCGTTTCAGGTAATTCAACATTTCTATGCTTTAATTCAGCAAGCGCTAATTGAACTGCTTCCTCTGTATGTTTATCAATATTATTGATATAAAACAATAATTCTTTATCAGTTTTCTTTGAAAGTATTTGTTTAAGGGCACTCATTCAGACTGGGAGGTTATATTTATTCACAACAAAGGTCACCTGTTTAGGGCAACCTTCGTCGTAAATATAATATGAAATTAATTATTTATCCTTCTTCTTCGCTATTCTTCATTTTCATTAAAATCGCATAAGCATTTTTGACTACAATTGATTTCACATCCAATGGTGATTTAATTTCAACAAATCCGTTGTTAATCACCCCGGTTTCTACTTTTCGCATTCTGAATTTATTTCCTCCCTCTGCGGAAAAAACATATTCTTTATTCTCCCATTTCACTACTGCGCTTTCCGGAACTGCGGTTACGCTGTTATTGTTTAATTCAATAGTGGCATTCATAAAAGTACCAGGCAATAAATCTTTGCCGGAATCTTTCAGGTCACAATGTACACTGGTTGTACGGTCTTCGCCTATGTTTGGTGTAATCAAATGAATAACAGCCAGGTATTTCTTCTCCGGATGTTTATTGGTTGTACAAACAATCCTTTGTCCTTCTTTTAATTTAGAGGCATCATTTTCAAATACAGTCAGGTTCACATGTAAAGCTCCCGGGTTAATGAGCTCGAATAAAACATCTGAAGAAGTAACGTACTTCCCGGTATTTACGTTTACTTTAGTAACGTATCCGCTGATAGGGGCATAAATATTAATTGCTCTTGAAATATTATTCTCATTCAGGGCATTCGGGTTCAAACCGATTAACCTGATCTTTTCGGCTAGTGAACGCGCAAGGATTTTCTGACTGCTGAATTCACTTTCTGCTTGCTGAAAAAGCTTATCGCTTGTTGCCTTTGTAGCATTTAAACCTTTTTGACGAATATAATCTGCTTCTGCAAATTTCAATTTACTCTTTGCTGTCAGATAGTCTTGTTGTAACTGAATGTATTGCTGATCTTCTATGGTTGCCAATATACTTCCTTTAGCAACCCGCATTCCCGGAATCAGCATCATCTTTTTAACATAGCCGCCTAATGGGATACTGATGGATACCATATTTTCAGGTGGTACATCAACCACGCCGTTCACTTTTAGGATCGTGTGCATTTCCTTCTTTTCAAAAGGCCCGGTTTCCACTCCTGAGTTTTTGATTTGTTCTGGTAAAAGCTGCACCAAATCTTCATCGGCTTTTATTACTGGCTTTTGCTCTTGTGCATCCGTCTTTTCCTCTTGCTGCTTATTGCTGCAGGACGAGAATAAAATGAGCAAAAAGGACGCGAATAGAATTACTTTTTTCATCTGTTTTTATAGTTGTTAAAACTTAGTTAATGGCACTTATTTTTTCTATTTCAAAAGCTGCTTCATTCAATTGCTGAACAGTATTGAAATATTCACCACGGATTTGGATAGATTGATTGATTAAGATCACCCAATCCAGGTAACCGATTTCTCCTGCATTCAATTTATCGGTGGTAATGGTAATTATTTTAGAGGCATTGGGTAGAATTGAGCTTTGATAAGAGGTGATTAGTCTGCTGTGCTGCGCATAAATTTTCAACGCATCTTCCATCCTGTTATTCAACTCCTGCTCGATCACAGAAAATTCCTGTTCCCGCTGCCTGATCAATACATTCGAGGCTTTGATCCTGGAACGCTGCGCACCAAAAAACAGGGGAATTCCAACACCAATATTCACAGAGGAGAACCTTTTGCTTTTATCAAAGTATAAATCGTTGCCTGAAGTGGTAGTCTGCAAGCCTACAATACTGGCGTTACTGTAACCGACATTTAAGGAGGGCATGAGTTTGCTTTTTTCTAATTTGTACTGCTGCTGAGAGAGCAGGATCTGCTGTTGTTGTAATTTCAGCGAAGGATTAGCTGCAATTTGATCAGCTGCTGGCAAAGAAGCAAGTTTATATACTACACTATCGGTTTCAGGAACCAATTTCTCCTGACTGTTCAGCAACAGGTTAAAGCGGTTCAATAAGACCTGGTAATCTGTTTTTAGAATTTCCAGCTGGTTAGAAATTTGCGAACGCTGATTCCTTGCAGTTACGAGTTCCAGTGCGTCTACATCACCTGAATTAAAGCGTTGTTCAGCTTTCTTCAAAAAGTTACCATAGATACTGTCTGCCTGTAAGAGTAATTTGCGTTTATTTTCCAGCACCAATAAGCCATAATAAGTAGATTTGACTCTTGTTTTCAGCTCCAGCTGCTGTTGTAATTCACCAGTTTCACTTAGCTGGATATTTGTTTTATAAATAGCCGACTGCCGGGTATATACTGAAGGGAAATCGATGCTTTGTGAGATCGAAAACCTGTTATCATTATTTAAACTGTTATACTGACCAAATTCAAATCCTGCAGTCGCTTTTTGAACATCAAAGCTGCTTTTTTTCAATTCCCGGTGATAGTTGGTTTCCAATATAGACACCCTCAGGGCTTTATTATTTTTTAAGGCACTGTCTATCGCCGCTGGCAAATGTATTTTTTGCTGAGCGGTTGAATGGAAGCTGATAAAGAACAAGATAATTACGGCAGCTATTGCTTTTTGCGGCCTGAAATATTTGAACCCTTTTTCAAAGAGTATGTAAAGCATAGGTAAAACGAATAGTGTAAGTAAAGTAGAGACAATTAAACCACCGATCACCACGGTAGCCAGCGGCTTCTGTACGGCACCACCTGCACCAGTACTGATCGCCATCGGAATAAATCCAAGGGAAGGAACCAAAGCGGTCATCAGAACGGCCCGCAGCTTTGATTTGGTAGCATGTATCACAATACGTTTAACATCTGTCCAGCCCTCTTTTTTCAAACGGTTAAATTCAGTCACTAAAAGGATCCCGTTTAAAACAGCGACTCCGAATAAGGCTATGAAACCTACTCCGGCAGAAATACTAAAAGGAAGATCTCTCATCCACAGTGCCAGAATCCCGCCGATAGCTGATAAAGGGATTGCAGTATAAATCAGCAGTCCTTGTTTTACTGAACTAAAGGCAAAATACAGCAGCAGAAAAATAAGTAAAAGCGCTATAGGCACCACAATACTTAATCTTGCTTTGGCAGCAGTCATATTCTCAAAAGAGCCTCCATATTGTATGGTATATCCTTTATTCAAATGAAGATCTTTTCCAACCTTCTGCTGCAATTCTTCTACTATAGATTGTACGTCTCTGTCTTTGATATTAAATCCAATAATAATTCTGCGTTTAGTGTCTTCCCGCTGAATTTGGTTCACACCTTCAACTTCCTCCACTGAAGCAACTAATGATAATGGGATCTGGCCTCCGGTTTTTGCCGGAATCTTCAGGTTACGTATGTCGGCGATATTCTTGCGTGCCCCGCCGTCTAACCTGACCACCATATCAAATCGCTTTTCTCCCTCATAAACCTGGCCTGCTACCTGTCCGGCAAAAGCGGTATTCACCACCCGGTTTACATCACTCACATTCAAGCCGTATTTAGCCATGCCTTCTCTGTTATATTTCACGACAACCTGGGGCATCCCGTTTACTTTTTCTTCATAAATATTAATGGCTCCTTTGACGGTCTGAATAATTCCGGTTAAACGGTGGGCATAACTGGCAAGGGAATCCAGATCTTCTCCAAAAATCTTACAGACCACATCTTGCCTTGCTCCTGTCATCAATTCATTGAAACGCATTTGAACAGGAAATTGAAATCCAACTGTAATACCCGGAACAACTTCGAGCGCTTTAGTCATTTTCGCACTTAATTCCGGAAATGATTTAGCGGAAGTCCATTCTTTTTTGTCTTTAAGAATAACCATCATATCCCCTGCTTCAAATGGCATCGGATCTGTAGGGATTTCAGCACTCCCGATCTTGGTTACTATTTTCTGAACCTCCGGAAACTCTTTTAAAAGAATTTTAGAGGCCTTTTGTGTCGTTTCAATCGTGTTATTTAAGTTACTCCCGGTCAATAGCCTGGTTTCAACAGCAAAATCACCTTCTTCGAGCTGAGGAATGAATTCTCCGCCTAATCTGGTCAGTATAAATACAGCAACCACAAATAAAGAGAGTGTAATCAGGATGATAGTTTTAGGAAAATGCAATACTTTGCTTAGCAGTGGCTGATATTTTCTTTCCAGCCATGCCATCAACCTGTCAGTCATGTTTTTTTCATGCTTCAGGTTTTTACTCAGGCATAAGGCCGACATCATCGGAACGTAGGTAATGGATAAAATAAATGCACCCAGAATGGCAAATGCAATCGTAAATGCCATGGGTTTAAACATCTTTCCTTCGATGCCTTCGAGTGAAAGAATTGGTAAATAAACAATCAGAATAATGATCTGGCTGAAAACAGCCGATTTAATCATAGAGCCAGTAGATTTACCAACCTCTTTATCCATCTGTTCCTGACTGATATGCCCTGCTGTTCTAAATTGTTTGGAATGTACAAAGCGGTGTAATATCGCTTCAACAACGATAACGGAACCATCCACAATCAGTCCGAAATCTATCGCTCCCAAGGACATCAGGTTTCCTCCGACTCCAAATTTATTCATCAGAATAATTGCAAATAACATAGATAGCGGAATAACTGAGGATACGATCAGCCCTGCTCTGAGGTTACCGAGAAAGAATACAAGGACAAAAATAACAATCAATGCGCCTTCTAATAAATTGGTTTCCACAGTATGAATAGCATTGTCCACCATTTTAGTCCGATCGAGAAAGGGTTCAATAACGACTCCTTTTGGCAGCATTTTCTGTATTTCAGCAATCTTATCTTTAACTCTTTTAACCACTACGGAGGAGTTTTCTCCTTTCAGCATCATAACTACAGCACCAGCTACCTCGCCCTGGTCATTGTAGGTCATTGCGCCATACCTGATTGCAGCTCCGTATTGAACAGTGGCCACATCTTTCATCAGTAAAGGAGTACCATTTTCTAATGTTTTAACTACAATCTGCTGTATGTCCTGGGTAGTTTCAGTAAGGCCTTCACTCCTGATATATAACACAGTAGGTCCTTTTTCGATATAAGCGCCTCCTGTATTTTCATTGTTTCTTTCTAAAGCTCCAAATACGTCGGCTATAGTAAGATTGTGGGCTTTCAATTGTTCCTGGCGAACAGCAATCTCATATTGTTTGAGTTTACCTCCGAAACTGGAAACTTCCGCGATACCAGGCGTTCCTAAAAGTTGACGGCGTACAATCCAGTCTTGAATGGTGCGGAGTTCTGTAGCATCATATTGTGCTTCATATCCTTTAAGTGGCCGGACCACATATTGATAGATCTCACCCAGTCCGGTAGAAACCGGGGCCATTTGAGGAGATCCTACGCCTGCAGGGATCTCTTGTTGTACTTGTTGTAATTTTTCACTGATCTGTTGACGGGCCCAGTAAACATCGGTTTCTTCATTGAACACAATGGTAACCAGGGAAAGTCCAAAACGGGAAAAACTTCTGATTTGTTTAAGACCGGAGATACTGCTGCAGGCCTGCTCGATAGGAAAAGTAATCAGTCTTTCAATATCTGGAGCGCCAAGAGAGGGTGATACGGTGATCACCTGAACCTGGTTATCAGTAATATCCGGAAGTGCATCTATGGGTAATTTGGTGACCTCATAAGTACCCCAGCCAATCAGCGTGAATACAAAAAGACCAATGATCAGCTTATTCTTTATAGAAAAGCTAATAATCAGGTTAAGCATAAGTTATAATTATTTTAAAAAAAACAGGAATACATCAGTGCTATGGAAGTAATATTTCCATAACACGCTAATAAAAGCCGTTTAAATGGCTTCTGCGGAATTTTAAAAGAAGAAATTATACTCTGGGAGGTCTGAACAAGTTGTCCAGTGCAGGATTGCACAGCCAGTGTTGCCCGGGTTTAACGCGGGCATCCAGCAAAAAGATATAGTGTTGTTTAAATTGAATAGTTTTTGAGAAAGAAATGGCCTGAGAAATATGTCCCTGGCTACTGATCTTTTTAAATGGCAGTTTCATATCCTCATCGTCATCATTATCGTTCAGGTCTTCACCAAAATAGTGCATGGACAGAAAATCGATAATTCCAACCTCACTGTTTTGCTGATGGTGCTGCTGAAAATGTGAGACAAGATGGGGCAGTTTGAATACTTCAGAAAAAGAGGTATTCAGAAAAAGAATTGGAAATAGTACGTATAAACAGACCCTTTTCACGTCGTAAATATAGACAAATCATCACCATTCAACATCGTGTGAAATTAATTTGCAAACTTAAATAACGTTAACTAGTATTGTGTTAAATTATTTTCGCTCACCTCTCAATCTTAAACTGCCATAAAAATGGACTTTGCCACTGCTACTTTTAAAAATTTCGAGAACATTGAAGGCCACGATATATATGCCAGGGCTACTGTTTTCGGCAATTTTCTGCAATATATGAAGGATAACGGCCACATGAATTACCGTCTTCAGAATTTCTCAGGCTGCGGGCCGGAAATGTGTGTAAAAACTTCAATACATCAGAATGGCTTTGATTACGTGAGCTTTGTTTCCAATGATTACCTGGGTTTTACGCAACATCCAAAAGTAAAAGCTGCTGCTATACAGGGCATAACAGACTTCGGTACGGGTGCAGGTGCGTCACCTTTAATTGGCGGGCATTTTTCTTACCATGAGATTTTAGAAGAGAAAATTGCAGCTTTTTTTAAGCGGGGTAAGGATTCATCAGTTATTTATACTACAGGTTATACAGCTAATAGTGCTACTTTAATGAGCCTTTTACAGAAAGAGGATTTAGCGATAGTGGATATGGCTGTGCATGCGAGTATTTATGAGGGCTGCATTTTAACAAATACAAAAACATTTCTTCATAACCATATGGAGTCTCTGGAACGAATTTTAAAAGCCGCCAGAACGCAATACAGAACTAAACTGGTCATTGTTGATGGTGTTTATTCTCAGGATGGTGACATTGCACCTTTAAGGGAAATAATCAGCCTGGCGAGACAGTATGGGGCCTATGTAATGGTTGATGATGCACATGGCACCGGAGTATTGGGCGCGACCGGAAGAGGTGCTTTGGAACAGCTTGATCTGCTGCATGAGGTAGACCTTATTTCAGGAACTTTCAGTAAAACTTTTGCGAATATCGGAGGGTATGTGATTGCAAATCCCGACCTGATCAACTTTCTTAAGTTCCAGTCCAGACAACAGATCTTCTCAGCAACCAGTACTCCTGCAGCAGCGGGCATTATTAAAGCGATTGAGTTAATTGATGAAGAGCCGCAATGGCAGTTAAAGTTATGGGAAAACATCAATTATTTTAAGAAAGGACTCCTTGATATTGGTATAGATACAGGCACTACCGGATCTGCCATAATTCCTGTGAAAATCGGAGATCCTCATAAAACTGGTGACGCTGGCAAGTTATTGCTCAAGGCTGGTATCTATACAAATCCAATATTATATCCTGCTGTAGCCAAAAAAGATGCCCGGATAAGGATGAGTTTAATGGCGACCCATACGAGGGAACAATTAGATAAAGCCCTGAGTGCGTTTGAATTTGTAAATCAAAAACTTGATATTGCAGGACAAAGTGCATAAGATGGTCAGAAAAGTTACCGAAGGACCGATAAGAAATAAGGAGAAAACCAGGCTGAAATTATTAAATGCTGTTGGTGAAATCATAAAAACCGAAGGCTATAAAGGTTTGGGGGTAAATAATATTGCTACTAAAGCCAAGGTTGACAAGAAGCTTATTTATCTTTATTTTGAGAATGTTGACAAGCTTGTAGAAACTTATGTAAGGCAGAAGGATTATTGGAGTGCCTTTTCTGAGGGTATACAAGGGTTAATTGAAGCACATCAGGGCAACTTCGGCCAGGAGCTTGCCAGCCAGATTTTAGTTGACCAGTTTAACTTTTTCCTTGATGCAGAAGAAATGCAGAAGGTCATTCTTTGGGAAATCAGTGAGAAGAATGAGTTAATGCGGGAAATTGCCGATGCCAGGGAGGTTTTAGGAAATGAACTTTTTAAGCTTACTGACCCACATTTTGGAGGGACAGACGTTGATATAAGAGCTATTCAGGCGATTTTAATTGGAGGAATTTATTACCTGGTTTTACATGCAAAGTCAAACGGCAGCACATTTTGTGGTCTTGATATTAATGAAGTACCTGATCAGCAAAGAATTATCAAAAGCCTGCGCCAGATTGTTAAATGGAGCTATACTGAAGCAAAAAAATAGTTAACCGAACCTCTCCTCTTCTTCTATACTTCCGCCCCACTTTTTCTCTTCCTTACCAGTCTCTTTTGATTCATTTCAAATGATTCCTACTCCTGTTTGCTCTTTTTTATACCATCCTGATTTCCTTGTATACTAAATCAAACTATTCAGCATTGATTAATTAGCCATATATCAGATTCTATTATTCACTAATAGGTGAAATATCCTTAGGAATATCAAAAAATAGTCTTTATTCTTGCACATAAGGATTAACAAATAACTTTTAAGAATATTAATAAAACATAAAGAGAAATGTAAATACCTGAAAAATTCAAAAACTACCTACCTATTTTAAACTATTAAATTTTACAATTATGCACATTATTGATCTTCAGCATGAGGAGCTGCGACATGACCATGTCTCTGCTATTTCCACATCAGTAGCCGAGAACTTACACAAAGACAAATTTGGATGTATTGTTAAAAATACTTCTGTCAATTCACTGGATCTTTTTAAATTGATTTGTAATGAGGTGGGTTCACCAATCACAGAGCAATATTTCGAGGTATCCAGTGAGGATGACTATTTCCATGATGTTATAGCACATTTATGCCTGAATTCAGCTCATATAGATAATAAGCCAGCCGTTTTATGCAATGTCGATAAAATTCTGACCAGACTGACTGAAATTGACATCGACATCCTGAGCACACCAATATTCGAATTTAGCTCGGGCAAAGCTGCTGTACTCACTAAAAAAGATGAGGAATACCAGCTGCGCTATAATGGGGAAACGATTAATACAACTACGCTATTACATATTGCTAAAGACATACTCAAAAAGCTTGAAGATATAATCCATGAAATGGGAGAGCAATATTATTTGAATGAGGGAGACTTTTTAGTACTTAATAACCATAGAATTGTGCATAGTAAAACCAACTTCTCAAATGACAATGGACGACAGTTTAAAAGCGTCAGATTGTATTATAAATAAGGACCTGTTTAAAAGCTGGGCAAACAAACTGATTGGATATATTATTTAACTTTATATAACATAAACAACAAAACAATGGATGAACAGGAAGTTTGCAGCCATATTACTGCTATCAAAAACGTCAAATTAAGTAAAGATTATGTTTGCGAAGAGTGTATTAAGCAACATACTGAATGGGTTCATTTACGGGTCTGCCAGACTTGCGGGCAAACACTTTGCTGTGATGATTCCCCGGAAAAACACATGACTAAACATTATCATAAAAGTAAACATCCGGTAATTTCATCTGCTGAACCCGGAGAACGCTGGTTATGATGTTACCCGGACGAGGTATTTGTAGAATATTAATGAGTTGCAGAAGGGATATTGCTATCCGTTCTGCAATTATTTTAACGCATCACAGGCGCTGCCAGCTCCTTTGTTTCTCTTGTTTATTTCCTTCTCTTTCTTCTTCAGCCAGGTAACAATTATTGTTATTAACAAAGCGGCTTTTCTTATCTGATCATTTTTCTTTTTGGTTTATATAAAGATAAAATCATGGCATATCAGCAGGATTTATTATCTTATTTTCCGATATATATTAACCTAATAATTAACCAAAATCAATAAGAAATGAAGAAAATTATACTCTTATTTCTGATGACCGTTTTATTCTTTTCCGTGCAGGTAATGGGGCAGGAAAAAACAGTATCAGGAAAAGTAACTTCAGCAGAAGATGGACTACCACTCCCTGGAGTGACTGTCAAAATTAAAGGAACGGCTTTGGGTGTGATGACGAACACGGAAGGAAATTATTCTATCAAAGCCAGGCCGGGAGAAATTATGGTATTCTCCTTTATTGGTTCGATGAATCAGGAACAAGTGGTTGGACCAGCAGCTATACTCAACGTTAGCCTAAAACAAGATTCAAAGGGATTAATTGAAGTGGCTGTAACCGCTTTCGGGGTAAAGCAGCAGGTACGCGGGCTGGGTTATGCCACACAAAATGTAAAGGCAAAAGAAATCGTAGAATCTAATCAGCCTAATATTGTGAACGCGCTGCAGGGAAAAGTCGCGGGTGTACAAATCAATAATTCAAGCGGTGCTCCGGGCTCTTCAGCAAGTATTAATATCCGTGGCGGGTCTTCGCTAAGTGGAAATAATCAACCGCTTTTTGTAGTAGATGGTATTCCCATTGATAACAGTACACCTGTTTCCCAGGGAGGATTAGCTGCAAGCGCAGCACCGGCTTCAAACAGGGCAATTGACATCAATCCCGAGGATATAGAAAGTATTACGGTGTTAAAGGGGCCTGCTGCTGCCGGATTGTATGGCTTACGGGCAGCTTCGGGAGCCATTGTAATTACAACTAAAAAAGGGGTTTCCGGGGCCGGCAAGATTACCTATTCAACTAATTTCTCTTTTGATCAGGTTAACAAGCTGCCTGAACTTCAATCTGTTTATAAACAGGGAGAACAGGGCATTTCCAATACAGTTGCTACTGGTTCATGGGGTCCGTTGTTAAATCAGGGAGAACCTGTTTACAATAATCTTGGCGATTTCTTTAAAACCGGATTCTCACAAACTCATGATGTTTCTGCAAGTGGTGGCAACGAAAAAACCACCTTTTTTGCTTCTGCTGGTTTATTAGATCAGAAAGGGATTGTAGAAAACACCAGTTACAAGCGCAAATCATTCCGGTTGAGCGGCGACAGCAGGATTTCAGATAAACTAAAAGTTGGCGGAACGATGAATTATGTAGAATCTGACCGGAAATATGTGCTACAGGGTAGTGGTAATGGCGTGATGGGCGCTGCACTGTGGCCAACAAGTGACAACATGAGTATTTATTTAAATCCAGATGGTAGTCAGCGCACGCTTACTGGTATAGACAATCCGTATTGGAGCCGGAATTATAAACCGGTTACTGACAAAATAAACAGGATAATTGCCAATGGAAACATCGTATATGATCCATTTTCTTTTCTGAATGTAACTTATCGCTTAGGAACAGATTTCTATAATGAGAAGTTTAAAAGTATCAGGGGAGCGGGGACGACTGTTGTTGGTGAAGAAAAAGGAGCTATTTCTGAAGTCGCTTCAACCAACCAGATCACTACTTCTACCCTGCTGGTAACGGGAAAGAAAACCTTTTGGGATGATTTCAATACTAGCCTTACCCTTGGACACAATCTTGAATCAATGGCGTATGAAGGAATAACAACAACGGGACTAGGCTTCATTGACCCTACATTCAATTCAACAAATAATACACTGCCAAACACAAGAACAAGTATCAATACGGTTACCAGAAGGAGAATAATGGGCGTTTTTGCAGATTTGAACCTGGATTACAAAAACCTGGTCTATCTGAATTTCCGTGGGCGTAATGATTGGTCATCTACGGTCAGAAAAGATGCACGTTCATTCTTTTATCCTGCAATAAGCACCTCTGTCTTGTTCTCTGAGATCTTAAAAGTAATGGGCCTTAAATCAGACGATCAGGTCTTTTCATTTGGCAAGTTCAGGGCCTCGTGGGCAAGGGTTGGTAAAGATGCTCCTCCTTATGTGCTGGCTACTACATTAGGCACAACAACAAATAGTTTTACAATAAACCCAAGAGGTTTTATTATCAATTCGGGTGCATATTATGGAAACCCGCTGCTTCAGCCTGAGTTTACTAATTCGTTTGAAATCGGAACCGATATTAGATTTTTCAAAAGCAGGTTAGGGCTGGATGTAACTTATTACAATTCTACTTCAGATAATCAGATTCTTGGTACGCGCACAACGCCTTCCTCTGGTGCATTTCTGGCTTATCTGAACGGAGGTTCTATTAACAGCAGAGGTGTTGAAGCAATATTAAATATCCAGCCTGTTGCACGTCAAAATTTCAAATGGTCTGTAGATCTGAATTTTGCAAAGAATAAATCAACAGTAAAATCATTGCCGGGCGAATTAGACAGAATAGAATTATCGGATGCCTGGGTTGCAGCCGGAGGTGCTAATGTAGCACAGGCTGCTGCATTTCTAAATGGTTCTTTATTCGGCATCAATGGTACGACATGGAAAACCAATAGTGAAGGGAAGTTGCTGTTAGATAATAATGGAGCTCCCCAGGTAGCACCTGCACTAAGTATAATTGGTGATAGAAACCCAGATTTTACTGCCGGGATTACCAATACTTTCACTTATAAAAACCTGTCTTTATCTTTTATGATTGATATAAGACGGGGTGGTGATATTTTTAATAACACAGAAAATGCCATGGTTTATTCAGGTACCAGTAAAAAGACGCTGGACAGAACGTCAAGGGTTTTTGACGGGATCATTGAGTCTACAGGACTGGTCAATACAAAAAGTATCAACCTTGATCAGAATTATTATCAGACTTTATATGCCAAACAAGGATACGATTTTGTGGAAGATGGTAGCTGGTACCGCCTTCGCTATGCGACAATAAGTTATAGTTTTCCAAAAACAAGTATTAAGGGGATTGGACTATCCAATTTACAGGTTTCATTAACTGGCCGCAATTTGATCCTGATCACGAATTATTCGGGCGTTGATCCAGAAGTTTCAGGGAGCGGAGCGGGAGTGAGTGGCTCAGGTTCATTTGGGTTTGACAACCTGGGTATCCCGGCAACGAGAGGATTTGATTTGGGTCTGAGGTTATCATTTTAATATTATCAATCATGAAAATACTACATATAAAAATTATTTCGATTTTAAGTTTTGCTGTTTTAATGCTGAATACCTCCTGCAAAAAGTATCTGGATGTAAATACAGATCCAAATAATCCAACCTCGGTTTCTGCTGCTAACCGTCTGGTTGGTGCAATAACGACGACTAACGGGGCTTCAATGTGGCGTGGTTCCAGAGAAACTGCTGGATTAGTACAATATGGCACCACACAGTTAAATACTGGGACCAATAGAAATGCTGAACAGTGGCGCTATACGGCATCCTATGTTTTCTGGCAAAATGCGTATGTGTATACGATGCCAAATTGTGTCGATTTAATTAATTTGGGTGAAGCTGAAGGCAATCCGCATTTCACAGGAGCGGGCAAAACACTGCTGGCTTTAAATTTAGGCATGTTAACAGATCAATATGGATCAATTGTGGTCAATGATTTTTACAATGGAGCTTCAGGTATCAATCTTGTTCCTTCGTTTGATGATCAGCAAACTGCTTATCAACGCATACAAACTTTACTGGATGAAGCTATTATTGCTTTTGACGGAACAAATAAAACGGCTGCGCTGAATTCTAAAAACGGAGATATTCTTTACCAGGGTGATGTAAGTAAATGGAAACGTTTTGCTTACGCCTTAAAAGCACGCTATCTGAATCATTTAACAAAAAAAACGGCGCTTTATAATCCGGAAAAGGTTATAGAAGCTTGTGAAAAGGCATTTAATGCAGATGGAATGGACGCGCAGTTTGACTATATCGCAGGTGCATTACAAACTGATGAAAACCCATGGTCAAGCTGGGGTGGTTTTACCAGTACTACAGATCCAAGATACTTTACATGGAGCCAGTTTTTTGTAAATATGTTAACCAGTTTCCCGGTAACCAACAACATTTACCAGGACCCGCGCATCACCAAAATTATGCGCCCCGCAGCGTCGGACGGAATATACAGAGGCTTAAGGTCTGGAGGTGCCCTTGCTGGTGGCCAGGGCATATTGGCAGATGGGTCAAATGGGGATGCAACTAAAACTGCGGTTGCTGATTATGGAGCCTTTAGTAAGAGTGGTTATTATACAAGCACAACTTCCCCATTTCCTTTTATCACTTATTCTGAAGTGAAGTTAATAGAAGCAGAAGCCAAATTACGTTCTGGCAATACGGCTGGCGCTTTAGCAGATTATGAATCAGGTGTTAAAGCGAATATGAGAAAACTGGGAGTGAGCACGCCTGACATCAATAGTTATTGGGCGGCACAACTGAGCGATGGTCTTGCTTTACATTTTTCAAGCCTGACACAAGGACTAAGCCACATTTTCCGTCAGAAATATATAACGCAGTGTTTAAATAGTGAGACTTGGGTAGATATGCGCAGAATGGATTATAGTAAAGAGATTTATGGCCCGGGACTTAAAAAACCACTGAATATCAATACAACTATTTTCTCGCCAAATGATAGTGATCCATGGATACAGGCTATGGTTTATGAAACTAATGAGGCGACACGAAATCCAAAGAATGTAGCGGATAATTCTGAAAAGACCCGGTTACTAACCCCTCTTTGGTGGAATCAGCCATAATTAATATTTTTTTTTATAAGTATAAGACTCTGATAATAGTGGAGTCTTATACTTATAAAAAATCGTTTTATCAGTAAAAAACTACAGACAGATTTTTACACTATCCCCCTATTGATTCTATTTTTTCACAGGAGTTAGTTCCTACCTCATTATGAAATATGTTATATTTGATTCATCATCTACCTGCAAATAAATTTACACTAAGCCAATAATTCTATTTATGAACTCGCATCTGGATCCTACTGATTTGGGAATATTAAATCTTCTGCAGGAGAATGGGAGGTTAACCAATAAAGAACTCGCACATCAGCTGAACAGAACATTTTCTCCGATTTTTGACCGGAGAAAAAGACTGGAAGAAATGGGGTATATTAAGAAATATGTTGCCATTCTGGACAGGGAAAAAATAACGACTTCCCTGATTGCCTTTCCACAGATTGCACTGACCAGCCATAGTGAGGATGCTTTGGCATTATTCCAGAAGACCGTCATTGCTTATACTGAAGTTCTTGAATGTTATCATATTACTGGAAAGTATGATTTTATGTTAAAGATTATCATTCCAGATATGCACGCTTATAATGCTTTCCTTCGTCAAAAGATTGCTCCGCTTGAAAATGTTGGTAATGTACATAGTTCATTGGTGATCTCGCAGTCAAAAGCCGAAATCGGGTTACCTTTATAATTGGCAATTATAGTGCTGGGCTTTGCTTATCCTCCTGATCTCACACGGCTTTCTTCTTCAGATGATCCTTTAGAACGCTTACGTGCCCCTTTAATGGCGGTACTGCCAAATCTATAGCTGCAAGTTAAACGGAAAACCCTGGTTTCACTTTTCTCGTTCACTGAATAAATCTGAGACGGGATTTCACTGGTAATTCTGAATTTCTGTAAGTTGAAGACATCATTTGCAGCTAGTTTCAGACTCAGTTTTTTCTCCATAAATGATTTGCTGATCCCTAAATCAATACCGTAAATAGGTCTTACAGATAATGTTCCATCTACCTGAGCTGAGCGGTAAAAACCCGACAGTTCAAAATTTGTGGTACTGTTCAAAGTGATGGTCTGATTGCTATTAAAGTTGAAAGCTGTTTTACCTCCTTTATAAGGTACGCCCAAAAGATTTGGTGTACTGAATTCGTTATAAAAAATGGTCAGGTTATTATTCGTCGTCCACCATTTAAACAGGGTTAAAGGGGAATTGATATTCAGGCTGTATGATTTCTTTTGTGCAAGGTTCTGAGAAGAAATAAATAATGTTTTCTTTGCTGTATCGGAAACCAGTACCCTTGAAATAGCGTTATTGGTATGGCTGTAGCCAAGGGTAGCATTTATCGTTTTTTTATAAGAGTAGGAAATCTCAAACGAATTGGTGTACTGAGGATTCAGGAAGGGGTTTCCCATACTGTAAGTATATATATCTATGAAGTACACAAAAGGGTTTAAATCTTCATAATCTGGACGGTCAATTCTTCTGCTATAAGAAAAGCCAGCTTCATGATTTTTAGAAAGTACCCGGTTTACAAAAATACTGGGGAACAAATCAAAGTAATGGCGGTCAGAAATTTGTTGTTTGGAGACAGAGTTACCTTTAGAGTTTGTTTGTTCTGCTCTCAATCCCAATTGTACAGTTAATCCTTTAAATTCACGGTTCAGATTTACATAACCTGCGTTTATATTCTCATCATAGATGAAATGATCGCTGCGGGTAAGATCATTTTGCCAGTTATTATTCAGGAAATTTTCAAAAGAAGAGACATTATCGGTACTGACTTTACTGCTTTTCAATCCTGTCTCCAGTTTCATCTTTTTGTTGATAGGTAAAGTATAATCGACCTTTCCAGCCCATATTTTAACCAGTGACGGGGTCCTGTTTCTAAAGATGTATGGTGCTTTGGAAGGCTGACTATCAGCATTTAAATAGGTGTTATCATAATTGGAATTCTGTAATCCGCTATATCTTGAATAATCTGCATCAGCCGAAATCTCCTGGCCAACAGTATCAATAGTACCTTTGTAGTTCACATTATAAGTGATACCTGTATATTTATATTGATTTGGATTAGAGGCTACAACTGATGAATCTGTTTTAAATGGCTGACTTCCGATCAGGGTTACTACTTTGGTATCATTATTATCACCGGTAGCCCTGTAGCCGTTCACTGCTACGCCAATAGTATTTTTATCATTGATAAAATAATCTAAACCTGCCTTATAATTATAATTCTGTCTCTGCCCTACCTGCGCACTTGTCTGTCTGAAAAAGGTTTGGTCTGTTGCGGTATTATTTACACGATCTATATCAAGGTCATGGAATCTTTTGTTCTTCCCTAAATTAAATTCACCAAAAGCATTAAATTTTTTCTCTCTGTGGTTGAGTGATAATCCGCCGTTTGCTTTGTAATATCTGCCGTAACCTGCACCTGCTGTTAAGGAACCATTAGTCCCATAGTTCCGGTTTTTCTTCAGTTTAATATTAATAATCCCCGAGTTTCCGGCAGCATCATATTTAGCCGAAGGATTAGTGATCAATTCTATAGATTGTATTGCATTCCCTTCTGTAGCGCGTAAAAGATTTGCTAATTGTTCACTGGAAAGATAAGTAGGCTTGCCATCAAGCATAACTGTTACACCAGTTTTCCCTCTCAGACTAACTTTTCCGTCTTTATCAACGCTCACACCCGGTGCTTTTTCCAGGATTTCCAGCGCAGTATTACCTGCTGCCAAAACACTGTTTTCTACATTCAGTACTGTTTTATCAATCTGTCTTTCTATAAGGGGCTTACGGGCAACAATATTTACGCTATTCAGTTGTTTCGCAGAAGGAACCAATTCAACGTTATCAATGTTATAAGTTTTATGTGCTGTATTGATAGTATACGGACCTTTAAAGACTCTGTTATAACCTATCATATTAAAAGCGACAAGATATTGTCCTTCTGGTAAACGTTCAAAAAGATAAATTCCGTTATCATCTGTAATAGAGCCTTTAATCAGTGTTGAATCTTTGGCAGCTAATAAACTCACGGAAACGTAGGATTGGTTGATATGTTTCTCATCCAAAACTTTACCGCTAAGTTTACCAGTAACGTTATTAGTCTGAGAGTTTGCTGAGGAAAGTGTAAAAAGGCTGATTATGCAAGCCAAAATACCAGTGGTTAACTTTGTCATCTTTAAAGGTTATGTCTTTAAGATGACATTTTTGATAAAAGGTTACAGCAGTGTTTAAAATATTTAAAAAGGGTGATCAGCGCCCGGACATATTTTCTTTTGCCCGGCGCTGATCACCCTTATTTTTGCTGATTATGGATTAATAGCCACGATGCCAGTAACCTCCACCATAACCTCTGTGATGTCTGTATCCACGGTCCTGAACAATGCAGGAGCTTAATAGAGATGCTACTACTGCCAATAGCATTAGATTTCTAAATGTTTTCATCTTTGTGTGTTTTAGTTTTTAACCTATTTAATTTCATAACCTATAGCTATGACATGGATCGTGCTTAAAGGATTAATCGGAATAAGATTTCCGCAAGGTTACTTCTACCATATTACAGGCTGTATTTCAGTACATTATAATCATTTGATAATTTTGATTAGGCAGCAACAACTCTTGTAACTAAAGAAAACCATCTATCTCTCTAAAGCGAAATTCTTTTCTAAATTTCTTGCTGGGGTGCTAATTCTGTAAATTTATTAGTCTAAAGAATTGTCATTAAACATGAACAACATCCTGAAAATTGCAAGGATTGATGCGTATTCTATTACACCAAAGTATTTGCAGCTGATCAATTCAATCCTACAGGGAATTCAGTCCGGGCAGATCAAAAAAAATGATGTGCTTCCCTCTATCAATGAGTTTAGTTATGCGCTGGAAACTGCCAGAAGTACAGTAGAGCGTGCTTATAATGAACTCAAAAGAATGGGCTTGGTACAGTCTGTTGCTGGAAAGGGCTTTTTTATTGTCCACACCCAGTTTCAAAGACCGGTCAAAGTATTACTGCTCTTTAACAAGCTAAGTATACACAAGAAGATCATTTATGATGCTTTTGCAGCAACACTGGGAACTGAGGCAGCTATTGATTTTTATATCTATAATAATGATTTCAATGTGTTCAAGAAGCTGCTGCAGGATAAGGCAGACCATTATGCCAAATGTGTAATTATTCCTCATTTCTATGAAAATAAGGAAATGGGCTATAAATTGATTGATACAATCGCCAAAGAGAAGTTAATATTGATGGACAAACTGGCTGAAGGGGTGACGGGCGATTTTGGGGCTGTATATGAAAATTTTGAAGAGGATATTTTCTCTGCTTTGGAAAAGTTGATTGACAGGTTATCAAAGTATAATAAACTAAAAATAATCTTCCCCCAGAATTCCTATTATTCAAAAAAAATATTACTTGGTTTTCTACGTTTTTGTCAGCGTTATAATTATGACAATGAGATATTGAATGGCCTTGATTATCATGAGATTGAATCAGGATCAGTTTATATTAATTTAATCGAAGATGACCTGGTTATCTTGATTGAAAAAATTATTGGGGGTAATTACCAGATAGGAAAAGATATTGGCGTAATCTCTTATAATGAAACCCCTATCAAAAAAATCATTCTGGACGGAATTACTACGATTTCAACAGATTTTAAGATGATGGGAGAAAAAACTGCAGAGCTATTGCTTAGTAATTCATCGGAACACATCCAAATCCCTTTTAAAGTGACTTTAAGAAACTCTCTTTAATAAAATGGACAAATAACAATTAATCAATTGATTAGGTAGAAAGCAATAGATTACTGCTCATATTTTTCAATTATTTAATGATAAAAAAACAAAATAAATTTGCTTACTAAATATATTATTGTACTTTTGCAATCCCAACAACAACGAAGGTTATTTATAACTGGAATGTTGATCAAGTTCGGGGTGTAGCGTAGCCCGGTATCGCGCCTGCTTTGGGAGCAGGAGGTCGTAGGTTCGAATCCTGCCACCCCGACTTAAATTCAAAAAAAAGAGATCAAATGATCTCTTTTTTTATGCAATAATATTTGGATCAATGCCAAAAGTTGGATCAAGCGGAATTCTTGGATCAATACCAAAACTTGTGGGGCTGAATTAAATTAGGCGTAAATCTGAGATAGTCTGTACAAGAAAAATTCGATATTTCTCACCCCCCTGAATTGGGATCTAAAAGCTTTGAGTTTGGCATTGAAAGCTTCGGCAGAAGCATTGGTAGATCTGTTGTCGAAATAATTCAAGATCGTTTGATAGTGATTTTCAATGGATCAAGCAAAAAAGCCGTCAAGTCATAAACTTGTGGAGCAGGCTCTTTTTTAAGCATAAATTTTTGACACGCTAAACAGAAAGTCTTTGATTTCACGAATGCTCTTATGCCTCTGGAAGTTGCGCTGAAAGCTTTCAATTTGCATGGGAATGACTCAGCCGAAACAAGGCCGGGCTGTTAGTAAATAAATTCAAAATAGCTTAATAATAGATCTATATCGGCCGGGTACTGTCCGGGTACTCGTTAGGGTAAGTCCAGGGTAAGAGTACCCTGAGTCCATGGCAAGTCCAAGTCAAAACAACTAGTTGAAACTACATGGACTTGCCATGCTTAAAGCCTGTTCTCAACCTGGTGTCATCCCGACCACCACTCAGGCACAACCAAATCGTAACCGGATGAAGATTAATGAAATTATAATTTTCCCTTTGACTAACCCATGGACAACTGCGGACAATTGCAGACAGCTGCGGACAATTGCGGACATTTTTTACGCATCAGGATAATCTTTAACGCGAATAGCTTACATTGGTGATACTAAAACTGCCATTAATCAACTTTTTCTACCTCAAGTATCTACACCCAACTGATTTAAATTAATTAATGAACCCATCATGAGCAGCAGAGCACCAACCGGAATCAACAAAACCGGGTAGCACATGATAGCTTCATCACCATTAGACCATGATTACTCTTGAACAACCATTAAAAACTTAAACACTACAAAAAAAACAAAAATTTATACTGATGAAAAAATCGTTAAATATCATTGCCTTACTATCATTGTTTTTCCAAATGGCTTCCTGTCAATCGTCCAATTGGAAATTAAAATATGATTACATAAGCGACTACCAGGAAGATGGGCTGATTTCAGTAGGAAAAAAAATTGGAAAGGATAACAATAAAGAATTCAGATATGGTTTTGTGTCTCCTGAAGGAATAGAAAAAATTCCTTTAAAATATGAACAAGGCGCTAATTTCTTTGAGGAAAGAGCAGCTGCGGTTATCAATGATAAACATGGATTTATTGATACAAAAGGACAAATTATTGTCCCTATTATATATGATTATGCTGGAAGATTTAAAAACGGAATGGCCGATGTTAAATTAAAAGGTAAGTCTGGTTTTGTAAATAAATCTGGAGTTGTAGTAATTCCAATAAAATATGATCATGTATCTGATTTTGATGAAAATGGAATTTCACAAGTTGGAACTATAATTAGTGTTATTGGAAATCAAAATATTAATAAGTATGGCTTGATTAATAAGAAAGGAGATGAAGTGGCTCCGATAAAGTTCGATAATATCGGAATATTCCATAATAATAAATTGCCCGCTATTGCTGTAATAAAAAACAATAATAAATGTGGTTTAATCAATACACAGGGAGAAGTGTTGATTCCATTAAAATATGATGAAATTGAAATATACGACTACCTGCAATCACAAAACTTAATTATTGTAAAACTTGATAATAAATATGGACTGACCAATACTAATGGGCTGGAAATTACCCCTGTAAAATATGATTACATTAAAGATATTGACGAAGGTAAGATTGAAGTTTATGAAAAAGGTGAAACATTTTATATCAATAAAGATGGTAAAAAAGTTAAATAAAATTTGATGTATACTTCAAGACTATAAAACTATTTCTGCCTGTAACAAGAAGATAGAATATCAATGTACTAAACAAGAGGTAAATCATCTTGCCAAAAACCCTCTAAATATCACGTTTAGAGGGTTTTTAATCATTTTAACATCAAGAGTTATTGAAAGGATTGTATGAATCACACAAGTAAGCCGTGTGCGTCGGGAGTGTAAAGTGAACTGTGTCAACACCACTTCTTCCTAGGTGGAGGCGATCAGCCTCCACCTAGGAAGAAGTCGCCGAAGGCTTTTAATCTATCACCAAATTTAATATGGAGTTGCGACATTGTCAAGCCCCAGTTCCACATCGGCATCGTCCATTTTTTAGAAAAGTCCCTGTAGGCTAGATACACGAGTTTTAATAGTGATTGATCTGAAGTGAAAGCCCCCTTTGTTTTGGTGATTTTACGGATCTGTCTGTGCATTCCTTCAATTGCATTTGTCGTGTAAATCACCTTTCTGATTTCTGCGGAATATTCGAAATAAGTTGAAAGGTTCGTCCAATTATCTAACCAGCTCTTAATTGATAACGGATACTTCTTACCCCACTTATCTTCGAATTCCAGGAGCTTCTCATATCCTTGTTCTTGATTAACGGCTTTATACACAGGCTTAAGATCAGCAACGACTGCCTTTTTATCTTTCTCTGGCACATAACGTAGACTGGTGCGGATCTGGTGAACAATGCATAACTGAACCTGAGTTTTTGGAAATACAGCAGCGATAGCTTCAGGAAAACCTTTCAATCCGTCGATGCAGGCGACCAGGATGTCATCCACACCACGCTGTTTCAAGTCTGTGAGTACTGATAGCCAGAATTTGGCACCTTCATTTTCTGATAAGTACACACCTATTAAGTCCTTCCTTCCGTCTCGATTTACGCCCAGAATATTATAAACCGCACGGGATTCAACAACGCCACTTTCGCGCACTTTATAATGCATGCAATCCAGAAATACAAAAGGATAGACCGCTTCCAATGGTCGGCTCCGCCATTCATTCATTGCCGGAATAATCCTATCTGTAATGTTGGATATCTCTGTGGCAGAAATATCCATAGCATACATTTCCTTTACATAATCAGAAATATTGCGGGTACTCATTCCACGTGCGTACATCGCTATTACGTTGTCTTCCAGTTCCTCTGTAATGATTAACTGGCGTTTAGCGACAATTTTTGGTTCAAATGTACCGTTGCGATCCCGCGTGCTTTCCAGTTCAAATTCTCCGGACTGCAAACTGCGGACATTTTTCTTAGTCCTTCCATTACGTCGGTTGGGATCATCAGTAGCCTTGCTCTCCTGGAGATGGTTATCCAGCTCTCCCTCGAGCATGGACTCCAATAAATGCTTTAACATTGGGGCGAAAACACCATCGGTGCCACCCATCTTCTTGCCTTGATAAAGGCCTTCCATTGCTTCATTTTTGAAGCGCTCAAAATCGAATGGTTCTTTATTTTTCATCGTGTCCTAAGTATCACTAAATTACTTATTTTAACTCTAAATTTTTAGAGTTGACACAGTTCACTTTACAGTCTCTGTGCGTCATAAAACAGCCGGCTCTTAAATAGGTTTAATGGTCTTGTTTGCCCCTTTTTGGGGTTTTAGTCACGTTTGGGATGAAAACCAAATAATCGTAACCTTTTATAATTCTTTCCAGCTCTAAATTCTCTACTTTAAGCTTCTTTTTAGAGATCGCTTGTTTTAAGGGCCTTAAATCATAGGCATACCAATTGTCATCTTTTACGACGGTTAAGAAAGATTTATATTCATCCAAATCAGCCAATGTTTCACCTTCTTCCTTTCCGATGAGCATAATGTGTAATGACTTCCGGTAATTTGCCTCTTCAATATTGGAAACCAGGTTGCCAATATCGAATACTTCCATTAAACTCTCTCCTTTAGGCAGGTGATTAGCACCAAATTTGAAAAGATTCTTCTTGTCTTTCCATTCAGGGAGTTTTTCAAGAACCAGGTGTTTCATGTATTGAATTCTTAAACGATGAATCCGATTTAAATATAATTCCCTGCTTAATTTTAGTGCTTCAAGTTGCTCTTTCTCGTTGGCTGATAAATTCAGGGCGCTCAATGTGTTCATTTTTGCCAGACAATCGTCAGAGAACAAATAGAATGTGGTGTTGTTTTTTGTGTCATAAGCAGCAGAATTAGCGATCATCTGCTTATAAATTTCTTTTGCTTTAGCATTTTTGGATTGTTTACTCAATTCCGAAAGCAGTAACCGGTCTGAAAATAAACTAATTTGTTCAGCTCCATATACTTTGATATTCTGCTGAAGTATGTTTTTGAATAAATCAAACTCAGCTTCACCTTGTAAAAAAGATAAAGCTGAACCTGATTCATTACGGAATTTGTCCAGTTCAGCAGGGGACAAAGATTTAATTTTTGTTGATATTGTGTTGATTGTATATGGGTCAATTTCCATAATATAGTTGTCAAACTTAATATTATTGATAATCGCGTTTGTGAAGTAAGGGACTTCACTCGTGAAATGTAACTCGCCTAATAACACAGAATTGTTTTTGCCGATTTCATCCTGTAGGGTATTCCATCCTTTACCTTCGAAAGCGTTGTTATTGTTTTTTTTAAAGGTGGAGTAGTTTTTTTGAATTAAACTATCCATTAATGTGGTTTGTGCGTAACTGAAATTGGCAATAAACAGGGTTAGAATTAGTAGTTTGGTTTTCTTCATTTATTTTTTTTTAGAAAGATACAATAAATTGGATTTATCACCTAAATGGTTCAATAATATACCTCCAGGTATTGTTTCTCTAAAAGATCTTCAACTTACGATCCATTACTGCGGTTTCGAACAGTGCATACTTATTAGTCATTTTTATCACTTGATATTAAAATCAAGGAGAGTGTGACTTATTCGGTGCCCGCTTGTAATTGTTACTTCAGACCATTCAATTTAACCCATGAGCGTATAGTCTCTGTAATTTCGTGTTTACGCTCCAAAGGTACCCAATGGCCCGAAGGCTGGTCGATCACAGTAAGATTTGAGCAGGCTGCTTTCATAGGATTTCCAACTTTACTCAAATTAATATTCGAAAATGGTTCATATTCATCATTGACAAATAGAACGGGCAGGCTCAGCTTGCCATTATTTAGCGCAGTTTTAGCGTAAGCAATATTGGCATCATCGTTCAGATAATAGGAATTGCATGGACGGAAGCCTGTTTTTTTGAATGCAGCAACCAAGGCATCGAAGTCAGGTTTCGGCCATAATGTATAATCGGGCTCCGTGGCAGGTGCCCGGTGCGCAGTGCCATAACGTCCGCCATCAGCGGTCACTAATGCTGAGGGCGACAATTTTCCGGCTGAAGCAGGAACACCCTTCGTAAAGATAGATGCAAGTGTTGCCGGCACATCAGCGTCCATGTCGCTCACGGCCTGGTCAAAATTGGTCAGGTAGAAACGCCAGTAGTCCCATTGCCCGTCCGGATATTTATTGGCGGGGTAAAGGGCCCGGTCAACCAGCGGTATCAAGTTTGGCAATGCCCAGCCATTTGGTAAATAAGGTACAGACATAAGTACTACCCCCCGGCTGATCTTAGGGTAATGTGCAGCAAGGGACCCGGCTACAACACTTCCCCAATCGTGCCCGACCCAAATTGCTGCTTTACCGCCCAGGTGAGCGTCGAGTTCTGCCATGTCATCAACGATTTCTTTGATAGCATAAGCTCCTTTTGCAGTGGGTACTGATGAATCACCGAAACCGCGCAGGTCAGGTGCGATACATCGCCATCCTTCGGAGGCAAAGGCTTCCATTTGTGCACGCCACACTAATCCAATCTCTGGCCACCCGTGAACGAAGATCATCAATGGGCCGTTGCCTGGCCCGGCTTCCCAATAATGTGTTGTAGTGCGCTTTGAGGTAAATGTATGCGAAATTAATACTGGTTCTTTTTGCTTTGAATTTAGCCTTTGATCGTTGTTTGGAGCAGCGTCTGCTTCAAGACTTAAAATACTGATGAGCATGCACGCCGCAAAGGCAGCCCCTGCTTTAATAAAATTCCTTCGTAAACTCATGGTGATACCGTTTAATTGTTTTTTATCTGGCTATTAATTTTTAATTTCTTTTCATTCAAAGTAGTTTTTGAATTATTGCTCTGGCCGATTGTAAATCATCTGCCTGTTTAAATATGGAGGCTGCTACTATACCTCCATCCAGCATCATGAATATCAGATCGGTCAATTCTTTATCCGTTAAAAGCTTTTGATGTCCTGAATTAATCACCAGCTCAGCTATAAAATCCTTAAAATGCTGCTTTGCCTTCTGGATCTCTGCTAATACCCGTTCGTCACTCATCCCGGCTTCGTCATTTGCTTTTATAAAGCGACAGCCGCTATACCCATTCTTTAGCTGACGTTCACGGTGATAGTCAATGAGCGTTAATAATTTTTCCCTGGGGTCGGCTACTTTGTTGACGTAGTCTCCAAGGTTATCAAACCAGCGCTCATGTGTGCGCTGCAGGTAAGCCAGTAACAGATCAGTTTTTGATTCGAAATGTTTATATAAAGATGCTTTGGCAATGTCAGCCTCTTCGATCACCTGGTTGATTCCTGTCACATTATATCCCTGTTTAAAAAAAAGTCTTTCTGCTGTATCCAGAATTTTATCAACGATTACTTGTCCTCTCTGCTTGATCATACAGTAAAAGTATATATTAAATAGACAAGTCTGTATATTTAATATAATAAATAACATTAAATTAGAATATAGTTTATTGATAATCAACGATAAAAAAAATAACCCGGACATTAAATTGAGGCAATGCGTATTTAATAATAATGTTCCCTATTCTGCTCCCTGATTTGATTTTTATTTGATATACAATTAACAATCAATATTTTAAGAGTTGAGTTAAGCATCCTGCCACCCGAGTTTAATTCATAAAAAAAGAGATCAAATGATCTCTTTTTTTATGAATTAAAGTTTCTAAACCTGCTTAGAAGTGATTTTAAAAAATCCGAACTTCTTTCGTGACCTGATAATGAGTTAAGTTATGGAGCAGGATATGATTCACGATCAGGCAAATCAAATTCTTCGTCGTAAGGTTGCATACCTGCACCATTGTTGTATAATGCTACACGTTTTACACCAGTTGCTGTGCTACCACCAGTTCCATTAATAACGTTTTGTATATTACCCGGACCAGCAAAACGAGTGGTACACATTTTTTCGAGTTTTACATTCGGGCTATTAGGTATTTCAAACCCATTTTTCTTATTCACCTTCCCATCAGTTCCTGTGATAACTGCGTAAGAACCCATTCCTATACTATGATGTTCTTTCACAGTATTAGCTACCTTGAATGCCGCATAGCCATCTACCTTACCTCCCTGACTGCTCCAGCTTGCTTGATTTGGAGCGTCGTACGGTGGTTCATTTTGGAAGAAATAGGTTCTACCACGTTCTCCCAGCCATAACACTTCATATTCCTGATAGTGTTCAGCAAACAGCCCATAAAGTGTAACATCATTGCCAGTCACGATAAGCCCGTTTTTACATCTATCTCTTATCCAACGTGCATCACCGCCACGTTGAGAACCATGATCGGCACGCCATAGCCAGAAATGGTCGCCCACCACATTGCTGCTGTTTATTTGCATAGAAGTATGTATCTGAATATTTTTTGATTGAACCCCGCCTACTCTGCAAGTGATGTCTGTGAGCAAGATAGGATTTGCAGCATGGCTTGCATTTGCTCCTTCTTCACCAATTCTAATTTGATAAGTTGTACTATTAAATGAATCCATCAAAAGTCCGGCAATTATAATTCCATCCTTGTCGTCTGCATAGATACATCCCCAGGTATTTTTCTCAGCAGACTCCAGCGTTACCGAAGCTATACCAGCACCCAGAAGTATGGCATCCTTTCTATTCACTTGAATAGGAGCATTTAATGAATAATGTCCTGGTGTGAAAAATATATTCCTGCCAGCTTTTAGCGCAGTATTGATTTCTACATCGGTATCGCCTTCTTTGGCAATATACCAGCCGGTAAGCAAATCTTGAACTTTGCCTTCCCCCATATCTGTTGACGACCAGGAAACTCCCACTCTATCCTTTTGCCATGCTGGAACAAATACTTTGTATTCGCCATCATTATCTATAAAAAGGAAAGGTTTTTCTCTGATAATAGGTGTAGCAGGAATTGGAGAGTTGGCATTATCTGCTTGTGGAGGATTGACGCAACCTTGCCAAACCATATTATAGGAACCACCCATAGCTCCGGAACCTGAAGGGAAAATAGCATTTCTGGTGTACCATTGTTGCTGTCCTCCCCAGTTTGGTCTGGATGATGTATAATGCGTGTCGGCAATAAAACCACCGCTACCCCAAAAGTTAGTGTTTCCAACATCTGAAATATATTTCGAAGTGCTTTCAATCAGCATTCTTCGCGCACTGGTTGATTGAGAAACTGTCCAGGCAAAATCCCGCATCACAGCTACATTTTCCATAGAACGCCAAAATGTACACGTAGCGTTTGCTCCACCCGAAAGGTGAGGTCTGGTGAATACAGAACCCAATTTAACATCTGCTGGCACTTTACCTAAACCTCCAATGTGGGAATAAAACCCTAATTCTATGGAGTTAGCCGCTGCCGATGAAGCAGAACCTGCCCCACCTGAATCGTAAGTTTGACCATCAACATTTGCTTTGAAATAATATGCCTGACGTTTGGTAGTCCACTCGCCATTTGATCCGCTTAGACCAATAGAACTAAATTGCGAATTAATTTCATTCCGTGCAGTTTCTGCTTTTTCGTGTTTTCTATCGTAGAAATACATATTGCTACCGAAAATCTGCCCCTCTAGCGAAAGTATTATTGTTATAGCGTTACGCGTAATTTTATAATAGTTTTCATACTTATCTGCATTTGGCTTATTATCTGTAAACGTCAATTTTGAAGTCGAGCCTAATGAAACAAAATCTGATGCCAAACGACTGCCGCCTCTGGTGATTATATAATTTCCTGAAGAACCAAATGCTGGCCAGGATAACGTTAAGTTATGTTTCGTCTTATTGTAAACAATCTTGCTCTCCATCTTATTCTCCTGTTTTCTTTCATCAGATGGATAAGATATTACAAAACTGGATAGCGTCAATATAAATGCAAATGCTACAAATACAGCTATTAAATTTTTACGCATAGGATATTCTTTTTTCCATGATTAATCTATTTCAATTTCTTCAATTGCAAGCAAACTTGACTGCAAATTCTTCGATAATGATCTTGTCAACTCGAATATTTTAAATAAGTCCAGCTTTTTGTTTAGCAAGCCTTTCATTCCGTTTATTGCTTAAATATTTCCTTAAGGGTATATCGTAAATTACCATGACCAGGTACGCAAATCCAACCAGCAAAATTAGCCCGGCTATAACGATGAGAACCAATTGCGTAGTCCCTGGCTTATGACTGGTGTAGTAATTACCGAACATCCATAATACAGCATAATGCGTCATATATAACGGATAAGAGATCTTTCCTGAAAATACGCAAATCTTTTTCCAGACAGGAGTTAATGTAGCGCCTGCGCCCAAAGCTATTAGTATTGGAAAGTAAAACAATACGACTAAAGGTTCAGATAACCAGTTCCATTTTGAACTCGGCATTATAAAGGCCAGCAACAATAATATAGACAGGCCGATAAAGCTTAGTTTGTTTTTGATGATCCAGTTGGAACGGTAAATAAGTAACCCTGCTAAAAAAGAAAACGATATTCTCACGCTACCGTCCCAAAAAGTCGGGCCACTCCAGCCGCCCAGTAAATTACCGGAACGGTAACCTATATAACAAATAGCCAGGGCCGAGAGTATGGTCAACAACAGCAGATAGCTGCGGCCAATTCGATAAAGCACAAACGCATAAACAATATTGGCAATATATTCCCAAAACAACGACCATGCTGGTGCATTGAAGCTGAACAGGTTAAAACCACGATCGGCTATCACAGGTAAAGGAATAAGGAATATCGAGCAAAAAAAAGTCAATATGATCTTACCGGTACTATACAATTCGGGATGGCCCCCAAACGGATCAAATAAAAATGCCAGCAGGCCTAATATCGATCCTGCTACAACCAGCGGGTGCAATCTGATGATTCTTGAGACAAGAAAGTTGAGAATGCCCATTTTTGAGATACGATCATCATAGGCATATCCAATCACAAATCCAGAAAGGCAAAAGAAGAAATCAACAGCCAAAAAACCGTGTCCAATAAAATTCTTGCTGGAATCAGTATAAACCCATTCCATAAAATGAAACGTTACAACGGCTAAGGCGGCAACGCCCCTTAACCCGTCGAGAACTTCGAAATGCTGTTTTGTTTGCAGAGTTGTCGCAGTGGTTTCGTTTGTATCCATTTAATATATACTTTTCAGATTAAGTTTAATGTGGTGATAGCATCAGATCTACTTCAACTTTGCGTATTGAACCGATAGTTTCTTTGGCAGTTGTTGTATATTCTTTTCACATAAATCGTAAAGCTCCAGACCTTTTTCGGTAAAACCATATTTTTCTATATATGCTAATACAAATTCTCCCTGTATACTCTGATGTTCTTCATCGCATATAGTCAAATAATCACAAATAAGCGCTTGATATTTTTCGTCCAAAAGCCCTAATGAAAATACCGCAAAGCTACCAGGGACAGCACAATGCTCTGCTTCAAAATCATTATACCATTCATCCTCTTTCATAGCAAGCCGTGCATAACGTTCAATTTTCTCATGTAGTGCCGGCCACTTTACCGCATTTGCAAATAACTGATGAACGCCTTTTTTCTGCAACCCCTTAATAGGTAGCCAATTCTTTTCCGGGCTTTTGAAAGTAATGGTGTAAGATCCTGGAAACCCAAATTCTAATAAACGGCAAAGAAAATTCAAAACTAGCAGATAGGCTTCTTCTTTCTCCTCTTTTAATGTGATTTTTATAGTCGCAAAAACATCATTAGCATCGCAGGAAACTATATTGTCTTTATATTGTTTTATTTCTACCGGTATTTCACCGCTACCGTGCTTCTTCAATTTTGCAGGTAAATTGCTTCCTGTTGCTTTAGCCATTTTAAAAATATTATTTGCAGTGTATTGGCCTTCGCTTCCAGCATATTTTACAAAGCACACTCCGATATAGCAGGCAAAACGCAAATAATCTTCCTGCAACTGCCCAATAGATTTGCCGGGTTTTAACTTATAATGATCATACCCATCATTATCGATAGTACGTTCTAAAAATGGATCTCGGATATTCCGCTTCACCCAGTCAGACAAGACTCTATCTACATGCCACTGCCATCCACATAGCTTCCGCATAGTATCGGAAAAATCCCTTGCCTTTTCATATACGAAACCACTATTACCAAGTTTAAACAAATAATATTCCAGTGGAGCATCTATTAAAATTTCCCGTCCGTTCACAACAAAGCATTCATAAGTCGGATACTCAGGCTCTTCGCGGGTATTAGACACCTGCGCTTTTCCTTCCAATATAGAATTAACACAGATGTCGAACAATTCATTTAATGAGGAGTCAGAACTAACATCCTCAAATATTAAATAATCTCTTTTATTTTCCATTTTTTACCGGTTCTGTTTGTCTGCTGACAAAGAAACTATAATTTATATGTTTCCACGAACATTGTGCGAAAATTTCACATTCTATTTATATGTCTCATGGATGTCAAAACTTAAGGAAAATGCTTTATTCAGATGTAACACAATTAAATTTAAGTGCTGAAAATGTAATTATGTACCTTCAAGAGTTTAACCAGATCGACAGACTTTTCTTAACAGCAGTTAAATAATAAGAAGAATTTAAACGCATATAAAGATGAAAAATAAAAAAATTGGCTGGATTGGTCTTGGAAAAATGGGTCAACCCATGTCCGGACAATTGTTAAAAGCAGGTTATCCGGTTTATGTATATGGTCGACGTGAGCAGGACATAAAAGCTATGGCCGCTCAAGGTGCAGTCGTTTCACAATCTGTGCTTACCTTAGTAAATACCGTCGATATATTATTCTTAATGGTGACTGACGATCACGCTATTGAAGATATTTTTAAATCGGAAGCCGGGATACTGTCTGCAGATCTTACTGGTAAAACGATTGTGAACATGAGTACAGTTTCTCCGGGAATTAATCGTGAAATGGCCGAAATTTGTAAGAAAAAAGGCGCATTTTATCTCGACGCACCTGTTTCGGGAAGTATAAAACAGGCAGAAGAAGCAAAACTTGTGATTATGGCAGGCGGCGAAGAAGCTGTCTACGAAAGTATCAGACCGCTATTCGACATTTTAGGAAGCTCATCCAGTCTAATTGGCGAAATTGGCGCAGGAAACCTTGCCAAGCTTAGTATCAATACACTTTTAGCCATTGAGGCACAAGGACTTGCAGAAGTGATTAATTTTGCTGAGCATCATAGTATTTCAGCAGAAAAAATCCTGTCTATAATCAATAACGGAGCGCTGGGTAGTGTGTTCATGAAGTTAAAAGGCGAACTGATCATTAATGAAAATTATAATCCTGCCTTTGCTTTGAAACTCCTGACCAAAGATCTGAGGCTGGCAAAGGCAGAAGGCCTGGATTCTCCACTAGGGAATACAGTTTGTAAAACTTTTCAGCAGGCGGAAGCAGAATTCGGTAATGAAGATCTTATTGCCATCAAAAAACATCTTTAACTTAATTATTGGCTTAATCAGCTTTGATTAAGCCAATATAATAATTGAAGGTATCAGTTTCTATATTTTCTGCTGATATACCTGCTAAGTCTATAGGCGTAAATTTGGCAGAAGGATAAATGAATTGATACGCTCCTTTTGATATTCTAATCCGTAAAGGCATATCAAAACCTTCAGCTTCTGCAATCCACCTGCAATTTAGCTTCCCTTCTTTAACTGCAAGTTCCAAAACCGGCAGACTTTTATAATGGAGGTACTGATCAAATACAGACTCTAATTTTTTACCAGACTGCGCACAGATGTAATTAATGATATGATCATAGGTAACTGTCTGGTGGTAATACATTTCGTTTAATCCACGCAAAATACTCCGCCACTTTTCATCGTCATTAATAATCGTCCTGACCGTGTTTAGCAACATGGCCCCTTTTGAATACATATCTCCGGAACCCATTTGATTCACATGGTAAGGGCCAACAACTGACCTGTCATTAGCTATACCTGTCCGGTTGCCATGGATATACTCTTGTCCTGCCTTTTTACTATACAAACTTTCTATAAACAAAGATTCTGCATAACTCCCGAAAGCCTCGTGTATCCACAGATCGGCAAAGTCTTTAGCTGTAATGTTATTACCAAACCATTCATGTGCAGTTTCATGAAGAATTATAAAATCCCACTTTTCACCTTTTGGTATACCCACCCAGTCATTTTCAGGGCCTCCCCGCATATAACCACCATAGCTAATTGCACTTTGATGCTCCATAGCAGGATAGGGTGTTTCAACCAGCTTATAGCCGTCTTCATAGAAAGGATAAGGGCCAAACCAATGTTCGTATGCTTTTAATATGGTTTTCACATTCTTTGTGAAATCTGCTTTGGCTCTTGGTAAGTTATAAGGTAACACCCAGTAATCGAGTGTAAGCTTCCCTTTTTCACCAGCATAACTATCGCTGAAATGCGTGTAGTTACCAATATTTACCGCCACATTGTAATTGTTAATAGCACTGCCTACAAACCAATCAAACTTTTTATAACCATTCTTAAGGTCAGTAATTTTTCTCAATCGTCCGTTAGATACTTCTTTCAAATCTTTTGGTACGCTTACACTAATCAGCATACTATCAGGTTCATCCGAAAGATGATCCTTATTAGGCCACCAAATACTCGCTCCCTTACTTTCACAGGCTGTGGATACCAGCGGGTAACCCAGGGAATCTTTAGCAAATACAACCCCGCTTTCCATGGGTGCTTTAAGAGCTGCATTCGGATAACCAGAATAGAAAACTGTAAACTCATCTTTATTATCTTTTTTAATCAGTTCCGGAAAAGAAATAAATACAGCATTAGCTTCACGTGTGTAAGTGAGTACCTGATTATGGTAAACGATTTTATCAATATTTAAATTGGCAAAGAGATCAAATTGCAGCTTCGTAAAATCTTGTGTTGCAGTAAATTTAAACAGGTTACTTCCACTGATAAATCTCTTGTCGATATTAAATTTCACATCCAGGTGATAGAAATTAATATCATAACAACTCCGCAATGGTGTCAGATTTCCTTTTAGCGTATCTGCACGTGAAAAAGTTTTTTTCAATACAGACAATTGTGCGCTGGTCTGCATTGGCAGATTTATAAAGAGCACAAGAAATACCAGCCAGAAGTTTTTTTTATAGTCCATGCTGGTCTATCAGGTAGATGAGCGAGGCCATACTTGCTGCACCTAATTCCAGTTCACGTTTATTTACGTTTTCAAAAACATCGTTTGAGGAATGGTGAATATCAAAATATCGTTGAGAATCCGGCCTGAAACCTATCAGGATAACTCCTGGAACTTTTTCCTTCAGCGGGCCAATATCAGTACCGGAATAGCCGATGGTTAAACGGTCTGCTTCATAAGGTTCAAGTATAGGTTTCCATTGTTTATTAATTTTCTTGATAAAATCATTTGATACATCTTCAAAGCTAAAACCACGCGGAGTAAAACCGCCTTCATCTGTTTCAATAGCTGCAATATGCTCTTCTTTATTCAGAGCAGCCAGTTCAGCATATTTAGTTCCTCCATTATGACCGTTTTCTTCATTCATAAAAAAGACAGCACGAACAGAATTTTTAGGTTTGTAATTCAAAGCTTTGAATATGCGCAATACTTCTGCCGATTGTAAAACACCTGTACCGTCATCATGTGCACCTTCGGCCAGATCCCATGAGTCAAGGTGTCCGCCAACTGTAATAAACTTATTCGGATGTTCTGTACCAGTCAATTCGCCAATCACATTATAGGATAATACATCAGGAAGCAATTGACAGTCTTGTTTAAAATAGAATTTAACAAGGGGCAGCTTACGCATTTTCAGCAAAGCACTCAATTTATTTGCTGCCTTGGTCGAAATAGCCGCAGCGGGTATATTTTTACCGTCTTTATTAAATAGTGTAGCACCGGTATGCGGATAATCATCAAGACTTTCAGTCAGCGAACGGACAATCACACCAACAGCTCCATATTTAGCAGCAGTTGCCGGGCCCATAAAGCGCTGGTCGCCTGATCTTCCGTAAGCTTCACCCGTACTGATAAACTTTGGGTCAAATGGGCGGTTAAAGAAAACTATTTTACCTTTTATCTTATTTTCACCAAGTTCTTCTACTTCCTGGATACTTTGCACTTCAATAATATGAGCAGTAAGTCCATTTTTTGGCGTTGCAACGCTCATTCCCAGTGCAGCAATTGGTACGGAAATACGGTTTTGACCATCAATAATAAAGGCAGTCTCCTTCGCTCCTCTTACCCAATGTGGTACCATAACTTCTTGCAGGTATACTTTATCAAAGCCGTAGCTTTCCATTAGTTTTTTGCTCCATACCACCGCTTTTTGAGCGTTATCAGATCCGCTTAAACGAGGGCCAATATTTTTACAGAGATAACGAAGGTTTTCATAGCATTTACTATTTACCAGGGCTTCATCATAGATTTTACGTATAGTCACTGTGTCCTGAGCATATAATTGATTTGCCGAGAACAACACAAGAAGAATCAGTTTTAATTTCATTAGGGGATTAACGTTTAGGTTCAACAATACATTCTGGCAAATGCTTAATTGGAAAGTTACATGAATTGGCAATAAAGCACAGCTTATGTGCTTCTGTATGTAAACTAATTGCTTTTTCATGTTTTGCTTCATCAATAATCAGCACTACCGGACGTAGAATAACTTCTGTAAACTGTCCGCTCCCATCTGCATTTTCTGTCATAGTGCCGGTTGCCTCATCTTTGTAATCCATTACGATAATATCATTTTGCGAACACAGGTGCAGGTACCAGAGCATATGACAGGATGAAATAGATGAAACCAACAGATCTTCAGGGTTATGTTTGGTTTTATCCCCTAGAAAAGCAGAGTCAGATGAGCCACTTATATCAGGTTTATGCTCAACTGAAACGATAAAATTCCGATCATAAGATCTGTAATCCATTGTTCCGGAACCTTTATTTCCAACCCATAAAAGGTTTGTTTTATACTGATGTGTCTTAGCCATAAATGATCGTTTTATATTCAATAAATCCAATTTAGACATTCTTATTTAGTTACAAAATAAATCATGGTTTATTCTGTAAATGACTGAAGTTATCAAATTGAGAATATACCTTTGATTAAATTTTCCAATGATGACATTTCCTTCTCTTAAAAACTTGCAACAAAGTGTATCTCGTGTTTTAAAGCGTTTTCCTTTCGAAATCCTTTTTGCATTCGTTGCAACTTTAGCAGCGATCGCTTATATAGAGTTGGAAAGTCTGAATTATTTAAAGGAAAGCTGGTGTAAAAGGGTAATGATGACAGCCGCCCTTGGATTGGTAATCAGCCTGGCTACCACCCTATTTTGTGAAAGCCGCTCAATTAAAACTCCGCAGCGGCTAATTTATAACTCGATTGCCGCATTGCTCACAGCAGTATTATTTTTCACATTCAATCCCCTTATAAATGCTGCTGATCTGATCAGGTTTTTCTTGCTGATCCTTGCCGGGCATCTGCTGGTTGCCTTTGCTGCCTTCACTAAAGCTGGTACAATACAAGGTTTCTGGCAATTTAACAAAACGCTCTTTCTGCACTTTTCAACCACCGCCCTTTATAGCGCAGCGTTATACGCTGGTATCGCAGCTGCAATAGGCGCAATGAATTTTTTATTTAGTGCAGACTTTAAGTATGATACTTTTTATATCCTGTGGGTTTGTATTACAGGTATATTCAATACCGTGTTTTTTCTTTCTGGCGTTCCAGATAATTTTTCTAAACTCAACCAGGATTTCAGCTATCCAAAGGGATTAAAAATATTCACCCAATATGTCCTGATACCACTTGCCACTATATATGTAGTGATCTTGTTAGCTTATGAAATAAAAATACTGGTACAGTGGAGATTGCCAAAGGGACTGGTTTCTTACTTGATTTTGGGTTATGCAGTTTTTGGGATACTCTCCTTATTGCTAATTTTCCCTATACGCGAAAAACAAGAGAATAAATGGATCAAAACCTTTGCCCGTACTTTCTATTTTTTAATGCTGCCGCTCTTGTTTTTATTATTTGTAGCATTAGGCACAAGGGTAGCTGATTATGGCTTAACGGAACCCCGTTATTTTCTGACGCTCCTGGCAAGCTGGCTATTATTTATTACGCTCTATTTTTTGTTATCGAAAAAGCAAAATATTAAAATAATCCCAATTTCTTTATGTCTGTTTACTTTGGTATCCATCTATGGTCCCCAAAGTGCTTTTTCTGTTTCAACTTATTCTCAGAAAACTATCTTGCTGCGTATTTTCAAAGATAATCATGCCTTTCAAGATGGGAAACTTGTAAGAATCAATAAGATTTCTAAAAAAGACGGTGAAAAAGCAGTAGCTACTTTAGAATATCTTATTAGCCACAATGATTTTGAAGTGCTCCAGCCTTATGTGACCCAGAATCTTAAAGTGGCCAGCGATTCTTTAAGCAAGGTCAAAGACAGTTATGGTCACCTCAGAACTTCAAGATATGATATACTGGATCAAAAAATGAAGTGGATGATCAGCTATTTCGGACTGAAGAAATTCTCAGGAAACCGTTTCTATTTTGATAGAGGCGATCAGCAGGAGGAAAAACATTATATTTTGAATACAAGTGAGCCGGAAATTACAGTCGTTACCGGATATGATTTCATGATTGATCAGGCGAATATCAATTACGAAGACACACACAATCATTATGTAATTGATAAAATATCAATAGATACAGAAAATAAAAAAGCGGGTATATTACAGGTCAGGCTGAATAATGATACAGCTGTTTTTAATGTCAATGAGCTGATCAGTGATTTAATGAAGGAGGAGTCAAAGTTAAAGCCTTACCTGCAAAAGTCCAACCGTGATGATCCTCCGGAGTATAACTTGCCGTCTTCGTTATTGAGCTTTACTAAAAAGACGAAAAACTTTAGGGTTATGTTTAAAATAAATTCAATCCGCTTCTCTTTAGATAAAAGCAAAAAAATTAGCTTACTGAATTATGCTACAGGGGTTTATCTGATTAAGAAAAGATAGAAATTATCCGGTTACCTGGATTGTGTACCAGGATTTATATGGAAGATATTTTATAAGTATAATTTTAGATGAAGTAATGTATACTATGATAAAAACTGACAGGTTGTCAACTGAATTTAATCCTTAAAAATCAGTAAAAAAAACTTATTAAGCACCTGATCCGCAATTTACTTCTCCTATCTAATCGTTTTAGGAGTTTAAAATTCAATTCTGATGATTATCTGTGTCTACCCTCTCCTATATTTGCAGATTATAAATCTTTATGCGCTATTTAATATTTTTTCTTCTCATTGCTATCAATTGTATTACACTGAATGCACAAGTTCCTCAAACTGGCATCTATCAATTCGATGATCAGCGTAACAATTTCTTTGGGATCAGCCATTATGCTGTTTTTTTTAATTCAATTGATGACTTTCTTTCCATGAGAGTCGTTCCTTATAAAGAGGTACACGATTATGGATTAACTTACGCAATCGTTGCAGCAGATCAAGCACATACCCAAATTAAGGTCGCTTTTTTAAGAGATACAGTAAGTACCAGGGGGAAAAAACAATTGATTGCTATCTCTAAAAATCCAACGTTCGATCATGCTGGAAACTCCTGTTTTTCCCAGGAATTTTCTATTCAAAAAGATTCAATAATCACACGCAACAATAACTCTTTAGCAGGCAATTTACAGGGAGAATGGTCTTTTAGTAAAAATAGACATGATTATTTTGGGATTTATAAAAATCCGCTGATTAAAAACCAATCTATAAAAGATACGGTTTCAGGAAAATATCAAAATGGCAAAAATTATCAATTTGAACAGGCATTTTTTGTTTGGCGTGGAAAAATGCCTAAGCCTTATATTGATTTGCGAACAAATGTAAATCAGGGTAAAATTCAGATCTACGATAAGTCAGGGTCACATGCGGTTGTTAAAGATTATTTTAGAAAAGGAGAAACGATAGCAATTACATCAGATGATTCAGCACAATGGTATGGGGTAGATCGAATTGAGGTACGCAAGGATACAGGAAAATATTACACACTGGATGATGGGATGCAGGAAGGAACAACCCTGCTTCAAACCACCAGTGGATGGATTAAAAAAGAAGACCTTGTCACTGCTCCATGGATCAGGCAACAACAGCAGGCCGAAGGGTTCCGTTTTGAAATTTCGGCTGATCAGGAATTCGTAAATGCAGTAAAGATTATCAATAAAAAGACTGGTAGTAAACAGGTCCTTCTTGATGTAGGGGCTGAGTTAAAATCAAAACCAACTCAGGTAATTCAGGTCGCCGACTACAATTTTGATGGTTATCCAGACTTTAGCTTTTTAATGCAAAGTGGCGGAGCGGGACCTAATTACACCAATAATTTTTATCTGTATAATCCACAAAAAAGTAATTTCGAATACCATGATGGGTTATCCCAGCTTTCACAAGTAGATGTAAACGTAAAAAACCGTACTATCAGCAGTAATTGGCGCGATGGCGCGGCACACCATGGTGGAGAAAAGTATACTTTCATAAATCAACAACTCACAAAAACTGCCTATTGGGATCAATATGCAGCAATGGGATTTTTCACACAAGAAAGTAGCGGAGAACTCATCAATGGAAAATGGATTGATCATCATTATAAAGGTGCAGAAGTCATGGCTTCTGCTGCAGCTGTATATCCATATCCAGAAGAGCAGAAAACAACTTTGGCTACTGTTAAAAAAGGAGATTATGCCGTAATTAAATCCGAAAATGCAAGATTCTTTGAAGTAGAAATTACAACAACACCCAATCATCTTATTAAAGGTTGGATCACAAAAGCATGCTTCTTTCCCGAAACTGGTTTATTATATACCAGGAATACATCATTATATAATTTCGCATTGATTAAAGACGAACAATCTAATCCGGTTGCGGTTAAAATAACTTCCCGGGCAGATCAGAAAACTTTGCAGTATATCACAGAACTTGATGGCATAGATACCACAAATACTACGCTGTATATAAACGACTATAATTTTGATGGATACCCTGACTTTTCTTTAAGAACAAGTAGTAAGGACGATGTTGAGCTTGGTAATCTCTATGAGAACTATTATCTATATGATCATACTGCTGGTTTATTCACGCTGGACACTTTACTTTCACAGTTACCGAATATTGAGTTTGATCAGAAAAGCAAAGTATATTCTAGCACAGAATTTGTAAGAAAAGATAATGTGATTATAAAAAAGATTAAAAAATATAAAGTATTCAATGAAAAACGCATTCCTATTAAGGAATAAACATTGACAAAAGAGAAATACATCACCATAAAAAACAGATATTTAACTGCAAGATCAATTATTTAAATTCAAATCGGAATGGCCATTATTAAATCATTTACTGTCCTGTTACTTTTAACATTTTCAATACAGGTAAAAGCACAATATTTCAAAGTCAGTGCTATAAAAGAGACATTTGAAGAATCCGGAGAATATGATTTCCCTGTACTTACTGGAAAAACACCAGCACAGAACCTGATTAATACGTACCTGCAGGGGAAGGAGCTTGAAATTCTTCCCGGAAAACAGAAGATCAGCATTTTTGAAAGAGTAAGACCAAAGAAAGGTTCAAATCAAGGTGTAACAATACTAACCTACCAGGTTCTTGTCAATACGCCTAAGCTATTTTCTGTAGAAATAAATAGTGTATATAGCAGTGCTTCTCTCAATGAACATTCTGCAATTAACAATTTTGATGCACAAACGGGCAGACTTATACAGTTTAGTGATCTGGTGACAAAAGAAGGATATGAAACAATTCGCCAATTCATTATCAAAAGTCGTAAGACAAGATTGAGTAATTATCTGAAAACATTAAAAAATTCAGCGAACAAAGACGAATCTGTTATTAAAACATACTCTTCATGTCTGTTGGAGCAAGATAGAGATAACCTGAATCTTGATGATCTTAAATTTCAAAAGAATGGTTTACTTTTAACCAGAAGCACTTGCCCTGGATTATATAGAAGTCAGCCCGTTGAAGTTGGAACCGATATTTATAGTAATCTATTAAGTAACAAATTCCTGGAGCCTTATTTAAATGAATATGGTAAGTGTTTATTGGCTACCGCAGGATTAAAATGTACAGTGCCACAAAATCAGGATTTAAGAAAAGGAGTTTTTAAAGGCAAAATAAATCAGCTTTACCCAATCACATTATTAATCACTTATCTGGGAGAAGATAATTTTCGGGGTTCTTACTTCTATGATAAATTTGGTACAGCAACTGATTTGGGAGGTACTATCAATCAAGATTCTTCTCTTTTATTGAAAGTATCAAACAATGATGGTTCAAAGAAACAGGAATTTTTCAAACTGAAGATCCAGAAAGACGGAAGTTTAACAGGTAGCTGGACTGATGGCAAAAACACTTATCCTGTAGAACTAAAATAGAGAACATTTTAGTGTATCTAAATGTTAATTTATATAAAAGCAGCCGGAATCTTATAAAAAGATTCCGGCTATTTTTTTTGTAGCATATTTGTAGCAGAATAACCCAATCAACAAAATGGGTTAATGATGAATAACACTAATAGATTATAAATGCAGAATAAAGAACAGATCAATACACAAATTACAGGAAAGTGGAAAGCCGTATCAGATAAATATGTATTCAATGATAAAAAAGGAAATACAATACATCCTGATCAGATTAATACTGAACTTGAAATCGTTATAGGGTTAGATGGCACAAATTTTAAAGCTACAGAGAATGAAACCTTCCCTTCAAAAGCCACTTATGAGATAGTCAAAGAAGGTAATGAATTTTATATGATCCAATCTTTTGGTAAAGAAACGGAAGTTTATAAGCTGACTATAACTGGTAACCAGATGATATGGACAACTGAACCTGAAGGAATGCAGTTTAATAAAGATGGTAAATGGCATTCTTCGCCCAATACGATCTATACTATTGAATTTTCAAGGATAGTTTAAAAAAATCAGTCGATGTTGCATCCACATACATCGACTGGCTTATTAACTATTATTAACCTAAACTTGCCAGAGCAACGGGCGTTGTTAGCAATACCTTTATTTAGTGATCTTATATAGTAAAGACGCAAACACACTAATTTTCATCTGCTCTATTTCCATTTTATTTAAACTTTTTTTGGAAAATGTTCATCAATAACGGTCAGCATTGAAATTCCTGTAAAGAAGAACGATCTTTTGATTTAATCAACTGTTGTTTAATTGTTTTCGTCCCTTTAACAATATGATCACCTATCGTGGAAACACTTATTCCCAATATTTTACTGACTTCTTCATAGGACTTACCTTCCAGTTTGCATAGAATAAATATCTTTTTCCTTCGTGGGGAAAGACAATCTACTGCCTGGAGCAGTAGCTCTTCCTCTACCCCGGTTTGTATACTTTCAATTGGCTGATGGGTAATTTCTGAAGCTAGAAGCTGAAGGTTTTCCAACATTTTTTTATCCCGTTTAATACTGCGGTAGAAACTCGTTACCGAATTTTGGGCCATCCGGAAAAGGTAGAATTGAAAAGGTTTATCAATATTGAGTGCTGCTTTTTTTTCCCAGACTTTAGTAAAAACATCCTGAAGAATTTCTTTAGCAAGCTCATCGTCCCTGGTCATTCTCCTTAAGTTGTAATAAATACCTCCACTATGAGCTCTGTATAGTTGCTCGAAAGCATTTTTATTTCCCGCTTTGACATGACTGAATAGTTCTTCTTCAGTCCAGGGCATTTTTTCTACAATTCTTTTTCTTCTATTGTCTAATATCTCCATCAAATACACCTAACTAATTAATATTCAATATTAAATACTTTTTTATAATTCAACAATACTGTTGAATGTAATTCTACACATATAGCTTAAGAAAAACGTTTTTTCATAAATGAAATAGCTTATATTTTTTCAATAGGAAACGTAATCAAGTCGAATTCAGGGAGAAAAAGGCATATGCCCAGGCAATTTGCAACTATAAAAGAGTCAATATTAAAATCAATTCAATGATAAATTTATTTTCCAAAAACAACATTAACCTCTTGAATTCAAATATTAAGTAATCAATTAAACGCACAAATATCAAATGAATTAACTAATAAATCACGTCTGATTAATTTTAAAACTTTAACCTTATTTAACATTAAAAGGGATACTTTTATCCTTAAAAAGGCTATATATTAGTCTTATACTTAATTGTTTATGAGATTATCTCTATTTATTGTTTTTTGCTTTTCCTCCATTTATACATTTGCACAGAGTTCGTGGGTATTGAAAGGGTCTGTAACCGACCAGGCCTCCGGTGCAAATTTACAGTACACGACAATCAGTGTATTGCGGGCTAAAGATTCTACACTCGTAAAATTCACAAGAGCCAATGAACAGGGTAATTTTAATATACCTGATCTTCAAAAGGGAAAGCTGTTCTTATTAATTACCTATCCGGGATATGCAGATTATGTAGAGCATTTTAGTTTGGACAGTACTAAAACTACAATAGATTTTGGCAGAATAAAATTAACATTAAAAGCAACCCTCCTTGCCGATGTCATCATTAAGGGCAAAGCAGTAGCTATAAAGATAAAAGGTGATACTACTGAATTTAACGCATCGGCTTACCAGATACAGCCAAACTCTAAGGTGGAAGACTTATTGAAACAGCTTCCCGGTATACAGGTTGATAAGGACGGAAAAATAACAGCCCAGGGACAAGCGGTAAATAAAGTATTAGTTGATGGGGAAGAATTTTTTGGAGACGACCCCACTCTGGTCACTAAAAATATCAGAGGTGATATGGTAGATAAGGTTCAATTATATGATAAAAAAAGTGACCAGGCAGCTTTTACAGGTATAGATGATGGTAAAAAAGAGAAAACTATCAATATTAAATTAAAAGAGGATAAAAAGAACGGGTATTTCGGAAAGCTGGATTTAGGCGGAGCAACAGATGAATTTTACCAGGCACAAGGAATGTTTAATGCCTTTAAAGGAAAAAAGAAATTTTCCGCTTATGGCACATTGGGAAATAATGGAAAACTGGGTTTAGGCTGGCAGGATAATGGTAAATATGGTTCAGGAAATGACATACAATTTCAGGATGGCGGGATAAACGTAACCTCCAATCAAAATGATGCACTTGATTCTTATGATGGAAAATATAATGGCGAAGGTATTCCGTTAGCCAGAACAGGAGGCTTGCATTATGATTCAAAATGGAACAATGATAAAGAATCAATTAATACAAATTACAAGATTGGCTCATTGAGTGTGGATGGAACAAAAAGTACTTTGAGCCAGAACAATCTCCCTACAGGAATTATCAATTCTAATTCTGATGAAAGTTTCAATAACTATCTTTTCAAACAGAAACTTGATGCTACCTACCAGATCAAACTCGACTCTACCTCAACCCTAAAAGTTTCTGCCGATGGTACAGCCAAAAACAGCAATACTCAAAATAATTATATTGGCAGTAGCTTTGCCAACGATCTATTATTAAATAAAAGTTCAAGAAAGCTATCAAATGATAGTCACGATAAAATATTTAATGCGAGTTTGTTCTGGACTAAAAAACTAAAAAAAACAGGACGTACATTGTCTTTAAATATGAATGAGTCCGTTCAGGAAAGTAAAAGCAATGGATTCTTAAAATCAGAAAATAATTTCTTTAACACTAAAGGTATTCAGGATAGCAGTCAGGTTATTGATCAGTTCAAAACCAATATTATTAAATCTTCTAAGTTTACCAGTAACCTGGCTTATACGGAACCTTTATCCAAATCACTATCTCTTATTGTTAATTATGGATTCGGAATCAGCAATAGCAGTGCAAATAGAAAATCATTTAATCAGTCACCTGATGGAAATTACGCATATTTAGATACTCTTTACAGTAACAATTACCAGCTGGATCAAATTTCTAACCTTGCTGGTGCTATCTTAAACTTCAAAAAAGATAAAACACTTATCAATTTCGGGACGAAAGCCGCCACGATTTCCTTTGATCAAAAAAATGTAATTAACAATACTTCTTATAAGCGGAATTTTATCAACTGGAATCCTCAGGTTAGTTATCAATATAAATTCAGCCAGCAAAAATCTTTTCGCATAGCTTATACTGGTAATACTTCACAACCGAATATAGATCAGATCCAGCCTGTACTTATCAATACAGATCCTTTGAACATCAGAATTGGAAATCCCGATTTAAAATCATCTTTTAATAACAGAATAGATATTAATTATAATTCTTATAAAGTACTGAGTGGTCAGAGTATTTACCTTGGCGGAGCCTACAATTTCACTTCGAATGCAATTATAAATAGTGTAGATACGGATCCTGCAGGAAAGAGCACCTACAAATCTATGAACCTTACTGACCATCAAACCAGTAATTACTATTTATACGTTGGTGCTTCTCAGAAACTGAAATTCCAGGATCTTTACGCTGGAATGAACTTAAATTCTAATGGAAATACCTATTACAGTTATGTAAACGGTTCGCTCAATAAAACTCAATCTAACACCTACTCCGGACAGTTATCAATATCAAAGTACCAGGAGAAAAAATTCGAAGGTCGTTTATCCTTCGGCCCTGCTTACACGACCAGCCAGTCTTCACTGCAAAAGTCAACCAATGATAATGGATGGGGCTTAAATGGACAAAGTTATTTCACCATTTATTTACCTGGTAAATTTGAAATAGGCTCTGACGCTAGTTATGAATACAGGGGTAAAACACAATCTTTCAATACAGATTTTAATCTTTTTCTCTTAAATGCAAGGATAAGCAGAAAATTCCTGAAATCTGAAAGCCTTAAATTTTCAATCTCCGCTAATGATTTGCTGAACCAGAATGTTGGTTTTAATAGAAATGCCAATGGAAACATGATCACACAAACCAGTTATACTACTATCAAAAGATATTTTATGGCTTCTATTGTTTGGGACTTTAATAAAATGGGCGGAGGAACCGCAAAAAAACAACTGACAGAAAAAACAAATAAATAGATGAAACAAAGCACGTTAATTATCCTGAGCTGTCTGTTATTCGGTTTAAGCAACATTTCGTTTGCTCAAAATGCCCGATTTATTACTGAAGGAGTTATAGAATTTGAAAGAAGCAACAATATGTATGCAATGATCCAGAAAAGGATCAATAAAAATAATGAAGGCTACATGGGGCAGTTTTTTGAGCAATTCAAAAAAACATCCCCACAGTTTAAGCTGACAAAAAGCACCTTATCTTTTTCGAATCAGACTACCTTATTTAAACCCGTAACAGATGATGCTCCTGCTGTCCCATTCTTTGGTGAAGATCCTGCTGTCAGTCAGATCAACACCACTTATACTGATCTCCATACACATCAGCAGATTACACAGAAAAAGGTGTTTGAAGAAACTTTCCTGGTTAAAGATAGTACCCGGACGATTAACTGGAAAATCACCAATGAAACCAGGGAAATTGCCGGGTTCAATTGCCGCAGAGCAAATGCGCTGATCATGGATTCTATTTACGTAGTTGCATTTTATACTGATCAGATCCCCATTTCAGGCGGTCCGGAATCATTTACGGGTTTACCGGGAATGATCTTAGGACTGGCACTACCTCATGAAAATGTTACATGGTTCGCTAAAACTGTAACAGACAGACCACTAGGCAACAGCAAGCTGATCCCTCCTATCAAAGGAAAAGCAACTGATAACAAGGGTCTGAAGCTTACACTGAGCAATGCGTTAAAGAATTGGGGTGAATATGCCCGGTCTATGTTTAAGTCATTTTTATTGTAGGTTTTAAAAAAGACCTTCCTGAGCAAATTTAAAATTATTAGATTTGCCAACAACCAAATTTAATAGAGACAAATGAGAGAAGTAGTTATTGTATCAGCATTAAGGACACCAATTGGAAGTTTCGGCGGTTCGCTGTCAGGTTTTACAGCTACCCAACTGGGAGGTTTTGCCATTAAAGCTGCTGTTGAAAAAGCGGGAATTAAACCTGAAGATGTACAGGAAGTATATATGGGTAATGTTTTATCTGCAAATGTAGGTCAGGCACCAGCTACTCAGGCAGCTAAATTTGCCGGTTTACCCGATGTCCCTGCGACCACGATTAATAAAGTTTGTGCTTCTGGTACTAAAGCAATCATGCTTGCAGCACAAAGCATTGCTTTAGGACAAAATGATATTGTTGTTGCTGGTGGAATGGAAAGCATGAGTAATGTTCCTTATTATCTTGATAAAGCCAGAACAGGTTACAGATTAGGACATGGACAATTAACCGATGGTTTGGTTAAGGATGGCCTATGGGATGTTTATAACGATTATCATATGGGCTCTGCTGCCGAATTATGTGCATCAACTTATAATATTAGCCGTGAGGCACAAGATAATTACGCTGTGAGTTCTTATAAAAGAGCACAGGCTTCTATCAATGATGGCAAATTCAATGCAGAAATCATTCCTGTTGAGATAGTTGACCGTAAAGGAAATGCAACAATCGTCGATAAAGATGAAGATATTTACTCAGTTAATTTTGATAAGTTACCAGGTTTGAAACCAGTATTCAAAAAAGACGGAACAATTACTGCAGCAAATGCTTCTGCATTAAATGACGGTGCAGCTGCATTGGTTTTAATGAGTGCAGACAAAGCAAAAGAACTTGGTTTAAAACCACTGGCACGTATTTTAAGTTATGCTGATGCGCAACAAGCACCAGAATGGTTCACCACTGCACCTTCGAAAGCTATTCCATTAGCTTTACAAAGAGCCGGAAAAAGTATTGCTGATGTAGATTTCTTTGAGATCAACGAAGCTTTTTCTGTAGTTTCATTAGCCAATAACCAGGAAATGGGGCTTGCTGAGTCTCAAGTTAATGTAAATGGCGGTGCAGTTGCAATGGGACATCCACTGGGTGCTTCAGGTGCACGTATAGTAGTGACTTTGCTTTCAGTCCTGAATCAGAACAATGGTAAAATCGGCGTTGCCGGAATTTGTAATGGTGGTGGTGGTGCAAGTGCATTGGTTATTGAAAATTTAAATTAATGTTTAAGGTTTTCAAACCCTTTTTTATAGTATTCCTGATGAGCTGTGCGGCCACAAATGTCTCCGCACAGCTCAGTTCGGGTACAGCTGAATTGAATAAGTACCAGGATTCTCTGGTGAAAATCACTAAAATCTTATTTACAGCGCCTAATAATATTGACCGTTTTGAACAGAATTCTAAATTCATCAAAACGTTGGTAGCAGCTTTGAAAACACCTTCATCTTTTGATTTTGCTTTCGATTCCCTGCAAACAATCTCTGTTGTAAAGTCACCGGACAATACTTTCCGGATTTTCTCCTGGTATGTTCCCACTGTGGAAGGTACGTACCGCTTTTTTGGCACTGTTCAAATGGCCACCAAAGACGGGAAACTAAAGCTTTACCCGCTGATTGATGACACAGACCATATTACTGATACGAATCAGATCACTACTAATAAACAATGGTACGGTGCAAGGTATTATGAAATTGTCCCGCTGATTGTAAGCGGACAAAATACTTCCTATGTACTTCTTGGCTGGAAAGGCAATACCAGCAAAACTTCTAAAAAGGTTATTGAGGTCCTTTCATTTGTAAATGATGAACTGAAATTTGGAAAGTCAATTTTCCAGGGCCCCAAGAATACACCATTGAAAAACAGAATTGTCTTTGAATACAACAAGTTGAATTCCATGACCTTAAGACTGGACAAGAATGAGCAAATGATTGTATTTGATCATCTTGCACCTTTTGATCCTAATATGGAAGGGAATTTTGAATACTATGCTTCCGATTCAAGTTTTGATGGTTATCGCCTGGCGGGCAATCAACTGAAATTGATGGAAAATATTGAATTAAAAAATGATCCCGATGCAAAGGATGATTTTTATATAGACCCTAAACCTAAAGAAACACCAACTGTAAAGAACTAGTTTTTAAGCAAAATACCGCCTCTATAGGGCTTAAATTTGTGATTACGGGGTCATGTCCTTATATTGCGCGATGCGTCACTTCGCTAACACACAACTAATTTTTGAAATTGATGAATGAAGCCATTAAAGTAAAGCATCCGAAAGGACTGACTTTTCTTTTCCTGTCTGAAATGTGGGAACGTTTTGGATATTACCTGATGATAGGGATCTTTACCCTATATTTAAAAGATGTTAAAGCCGGTTTTTCAATGACCGAAGCTGAATCTGCCGACCTGTATGGCACTTTTATAGCGCTTGTTTTTCTTACTCCATTTTTAGGCGGATTAATTGCCGATCGTTATTTAGGTTATGCAAAATCAATCATCCTTGGTGGACTGCTTATGGGTGTGGGATATTGCATGATGGCAATACATAGTTTACCAATCCTATATCTTTCCATGACACTGGTCATTATTGGAAATGGGTTTTTCAAACCAAATATATCTACCCTGCTGGGTAATATCTATTCTACACCTGAATATTCTGATAAAAAAGATGAAGGTTATAATATCTTTTATATGGGTATTAATATCGGTGCTTTTATCTGTAATTTCTTTGGGGCAGCATTGTACATTATGCTGGGCTGGGGTTATGCGTTTATTGCAGCAGGTATTGGAATGTTCATTGGGGTAGCTATTTTCATCTACGGAATGAAGCATTACAGAGCTTTTGATGTTAAAAAGGGGGTGAAAGAAGGCGACATGTCCTTCTTGAAAATTGTACTGGTAATTTTAGTTCCTTCTGTTATTGCAGGAGTAATAGGCTGGGTGCTTCCCACTAAATTAATGGGGCATGCACTGGTTGGTTCTGCTTCTACTGACGCATTTATCTTCGCTTGTGTACCCGTAATTTATTTTTACGGTTCTTTACTCGCTAAGGCTGATAAAGATGAAAAAAGACCTATTGCTGCATTACTGACAATATTTGCTGTTGTCATCTTGTTTTGGGCGGTATTCAAACAAAATGGTACTGCATTAACAACCTGGGCTGATCGTTATACCGACAGACATTTACAAAATCCAGTTGCTGAAAAGACATTCTCTAAACTTAATTTCTCACAAAACTTCACCTATTCGAAAGACTCTATACCTTTATATGACAACGCATTCCGCATTCAAAAGAAAGACGGAATTGTGTTAAAAGAATACAATTACCCAACTTATTTTAAAAATATCCCAGCAAACAAGCTTCCTGCAGAAGGTGGCAAAGTCGAGCTTTGGGCAACTAATCTAAGTCAATCGATAAATCCAGCGTGGGTAATTTTACTGACTCCATTAGTAGTCGCGTTCTTCACCTGGTTACGTAACAGAAACAGGGAACCGAGTACAGCTACAAAAATCGCATTCGGCTTATTCATTTCAGCGCTTTCAGTACTGGTGATGATCGGTGCTGTTTATTCTGGTGGTAATGGCGCTGAAAAAGTTTCAGTCTTATGGCTGGTAGCTGGATATGGTGTAATTACTATTGGAGAATTGTTTTTAAGCCCTATGGGGTTGTCCTTGGTTTCGAAGCTGAGTCCGGTAAGAATCACTTCCCTGATGATGGGCGGCTGGTTTCTGGCAACTTCTATTGGAAATAAATTATCAGGTGTACTGGCTACGCTTTGGGATACTTATGAAAATAAAGCCAATTTCTTTTGGGTAAACTTTAGTCTTCTTCTTTTCTCTGCTGTTATTGCTTTCTTTCTTTTGAAATGGCTGAATGGTATTATGGAGGAAAAAGGAATAAAATAGTTACGGGGAAAAACCAATAATTAGAATTAATTTGCGAACTTTTAAATTTAACTAAACTATAAAACAATATTTATGGATCAATCTGAAATCCTTAAGCCGGAGCAAGTAGACGCTGCTCAAAAAGGCCATCCAAAAGGATTATATGTACTGTTCGCTACCGAGATGTGGGAACGTTTCAATTACTACGGTATGCGGGCTATTTTGGTGCTTTTCATGACCAAAGCCTTATTATTTGACAAAGCATTTGCGTCAAATTTATATGGAAGTTATACAGGTCTTGTATACCTGACTCCATTAATTGGTGGTTTTATCGCCGACAGATACTGGGGAAACAGACGATCTATTGTAACCGGTGGTATACTGATGGCATTGGGAGAGCTGATTATGTTCGGCTGTGCCTCCCTTTATCATACGATGCCAGATATTTCAACCTTCTTGTTCTTTACAGGTTTAGGTTTCATGATTTCGGGTAATGGTTTCTTTAAACCAAACATATCTTCAATGGTAGGCCAGCTTTATCCTAAGAGTGATCGCCGTATTGATGCTGCTTACACGATTTTCTATATGGGGATCAATGTTGGTGGTGCTCTGGGCCCTTTTATCTGTGGATATTTTGGTGATACTGGTAATCCTGCCGACTTTAAGTGGGCGTTCCTTGCTGCTGCAATAGCAATGGGTATTGGGGTTGTAGTTTTTATCAATTTCAGAGATAAGTATGTTCGTGACCCAAATGGAGATCTTTTAGGTTTAAAACCTGCTAATCCTGGTGACAAAAAAGTTTCACCAGTTTTGGTTTATCTTGGTTTATTTGCTTTTTCTGCGTTATGCGTAGGCATGTTATACATTGATGCTAAAATTGTGAGTTATCTAAGCTACCTGCTGATTATTGCAGTAGTTGGTATTGCCATCATGATTTTCACGGATAAAACACTTTCGAAGATTGAAAAGAAAAAGATCTCAGTAATTTTCATAGTAGCTTTCTTTGTTTTGTTTTTCTGGAGTGCTTTCGAACAGGCAGGAGCTTCATTAACGTTTTTTGCTGAAGAGCAGACCCAAAGAAACCTGGGTTTCTTCACAGTTCCTTCTAGTTGGTTCCAATCTTTAAATTCAATTTTCGTAGTTGTATTTGCACCGGTATTTGCCTGGTTGTGGATTAAACTGGGTAGAAGAGAACCTTCTGCTCCTACTAAAATGGCATTGGGTTTAATGCTGCTTGCTCTTGGATACCTTGTCATTGCAACTGGTGTTAAAGATGTTGGTGCAGGAATAAAGGTGAGTATGATTTACCTGATTGGTATGTACGCTTTCCACACCTGGGGTGAGTTATGTCTTTCTCCTATTGGATTGTCATTGGTGAATAAGCTTTCTCCGCTAAAACTTTCTTCTCTTTTAATGGCGGTATGGTTCCTTGCAAATGCAGGTGCAAACGTATTGGCAGGAAAATTAAGTTCTAAGTATCCGGAAGAGGAAGCTAAAGTAGCAGAATATAAGGTTAGTCCTTTAGTATTGACAAATAGCGCGATTGACTGGCAACAGGTTGCGAATAACAAAAAGAATATACAGCAGTGGGATTTGAGTACGGTTAAAAAGAACTCTCATTCCCTTAGTCCTGATTCTTTAGTAGCACTTTCTATTACTGCTGTTCAACAGGCTGTGACTATTGATACGAATAAAATCAACAGAATTTCTCCTAGAAAATTAGATGAAACAGAAATTGCGAAATTAGCTGTTGCTGGTGAAAAGGAGGGTAAATTCTTATTAGGTACGAATGCGGCTCAAACTGAGGTTTATATTATCAAGGGTAGTGATAAGACTGCTTCTGTAGTAGAGGTTTATAATCTTAATCCTGAGAAACCTACTTTCCTTGGGTATACGATCAAAAATCTATATGATTTCTTTATGTTATTTGTAGTAATGGCGGGTATTGCTTCGGTGATCTTGTTTTTCATCACCAAGTGGTTACAGAAAACAATGAATGCGACTTCTTAATTAAGAAACAAGAGTAATAGAGGGCTGTAGTTTTTTAAATTACAGCCCTTTATTTTTTAACGGGTTTATTGTTAAGGGATGTTAAATCACTTGATAATTAGGTTAATTTCAATTTTAATCAATATTTTCGCAAATAATTTATTACCATTTATTCTACACACGTGTCAGACAGCTTAGTCATTATCCCCACCTATAACGAAAAAGAAAATATTGAGAAGATTATCCGTAAGGTTTTTAACCTGAGTTTTTCTTTTGAGGTTTTAATTATTGATGACGGATCACCTGATGGAACGGCTGATATTGTAAAGAGGTTACAGTTGGAGTTTCCGGGGTTACATATGGAGCAAAGAACTGGAAAATTGGGTTTAGGAACTGCTTATATCCATGGTTTTAAGTGGGCATTAGAGCATTCTTACAATTATATTTTTGAAATGGATGCCGATTTTTCTCATAATCCGGATGATTTATTTGCGTTACGTGAGGCTTGTGTAAAGGGTGCTGATGTGGCTATTGGTTCGCGTTATGTAAGGGGGGTTAATGTGGTAAACTGGCCGATGAGCAGGGTGTTGATGTCTTATTTTGCTTCAATGTATGTAAGATTGATTACCAGGATCAATATTCAGGATGCTACTGCTGGTTTTAAGTGTTATAAGCGGGTTGTTTTAGAAACTATTCCTTTTGATAAGATTAAGTTTGTAGGGTATGCGTTTCAGATTGAAATGAAGTTTACAGCGATAAAATATGGGTTTAATGTAGTTGAGGTACCGATCATATTTACGGATAGAACGGAAGGGACTTCTAAAATGAGTACGAGGATTTTTAGGGAGGCTTTTGTGGGGGTTATTCAAATGAAGATTACGAGTTGGTTCAGGAGTTATAAGAGATAACTCTAATAAAAATAGATTTCTAAAGGTTTTTCCTCCTGGAGAAATTGATTACATTTTGGCTATTTGTCGTTTTTATAGCTCCGCATCATTTCAGAGAAATTTTGCTTCTTATCCATAGCGATGACAATTTGTGTGAGCCGCTTAATACGGGTAGTTTCTGTTTTAGCGGTGTTTAGCCAGTTGATATAATAGTTCTGGTGGGATTTAGGAAGGTTAAGGAAGTTCTCTAAAAAATGTCTTTCTTCCAGCAGACAGAGTTCCAGGTCTTCTGGCATTTCTATTTTGAAGGTTTTATCTTCTTCAAGTTGCAGACAGAGTTTTGCACCTTCTTCTTTTTTTAATTGTTTACGTACGGTGGAATTCAGGGCAAGAATAAAGTCTCCCTCCCCCATTGGGATAAAGGACATACCGGTTACCGGCAGTTCATCGAGAAGTCCTTTCACACGAAAGCTTTTACGGCAGCCGGGTTTGATTTGATTGGCTATATCTTTTGGAATGGTCACGAATGTCCACCCGGTTTTCTCGCCCATTTTGGAGAAGCGTTCTATTTCTGCTTCAAAAGTTATCATTATTTAAAGATAGCATTTTAGGTTTAAAATTTCTCTTCTACACCGAGGCCAAATAGTGCGAAATCGTATTTTACAGGGTCTGAGGGATCAAATTTACGAAGTTCTGTGGTCAACTCAACAGCAGTTCTCCAATCGGTTTGTTTACGGGTAATCAGGTCAAGTCGGCGTGCAACACGGTCTACGTGTACGTCACAGGGACAAATCAGGTCGGCTGGAGAAATGGTTGTCCATACGCCAAAGTCTACTCCTGTCTGGTCCTTGCGTACCATCCAGCGCAAAAACATATTGAGTCTTTTGCAGGTGGATTTTTGAGTAGGTGAAGAAATGTGTTTAACGGTTCTTCGGGGTGAGTCAGGAAGGCTAAAGAAATAGGTACGAAAATGATTCAGGGCGTGTTCGGCAGTGAAACTTTCCACCTGACCAAAGTTTGCTGGCAGGAAGGCCGTTTCCAGGCTGTCTGAAAGCGTGTAATGATGTTTAAAGAATGAGACGAAGTAAAGAAGATCGGTATCGTTAAAAGTCCTGTGTTTGAAGTTTAGTAGACGACGCAAGTCTTCATCACCGTGATGCAGCATGAAATTGTAGGGGTCGTTATCCATCCGGTCAAAGAGGTCTGTGCATTTATTGATAATGGTTTTACGTTGTCCCCAGGCCAAAATTGACGCAAAAAAAGCAGCAATTTCAATGTCTTGTTTTTTAGAAAAACGATGTGGAATACAGATTGGGTCATTTGTGATGAAGTCAGGCCTGTTATATTGCGCAACTTTAATGTCAAGAAAGTCCTTTAGTTCTAAAAATTCCAATGGTTTTTTATTTATAAAAGCCAGTTTAAAAAATTTAAACTGGCTTTATATGTTTGTAATAATTTATGAATTGGTGCTAAAGAGCTTCCTGATTAACTCAGGGCTTGTGCTAAATCAGCTAAAAGGTCATCAATATCTTCTACTCCAACACTTAAGCGTAACAGGTTATCTGTTACCCCTACTTTTTCACGTTCTTCTTTAGGGATCGAGCCATGAGTCATTGACGTTGGGTGATTGATCAATGATTCAACTCCGCCTAATGATTCTGCCAGAGTGAATACTTTGAAAGAAGAAGCGACTCTGAATGTTTCTGCCAAATCGGCACCTTTAAGGGTGATAGAAACCATTCCTCCGAAACCACGCATCTGCTTTTTCGCAATATCATGGTTAGGATGGTCTTCAAAACCAGGCCAGTAGATTTTATCAATCTTAGGGTGGGTTTTAAGGAAACGGGCAACTTTCTCACCATTCTCGCAATGCGCTTTCATACGCAGGTGCAGAGTTTTAATACCTCTTAAAACAAGGAAAGCATCCTGTGGGCCTGGAGTTGCTCCACAAGCATTATAGATAAACCAAAGGTCTTTGTACAATTGCTCATCGTTCAATAATAGAGCACCCATCACTACATCAGAGTGACCGCCAATATATTTGGTCACCGAGTGCATCACAATATCAGCTCCCAGATCAATCGGGTTCTGTAAATACGGAGAAGCAAAAGTGTTATCTACGGTTAGGATCAGTCCTTTTTCTTTAGTGATTTTAGCTACGCCTTCAATGTCAATAATCTGCATTGTTGGGTTGGTAGGTGTTTCAATCCATACCAGCTTGGTTTTATCATTGATATATGGTAGCATATTTTCTGGTTTTGACAGATCCAGAAAATGAAATTTAATACCGTATTTCGCATATACTTTAGTAAAGATACGGTATGAGCCTCCGTAAAGGTCATTACCTGTAATGACCTCATCACCTGGTTGCAATAAACGCAAAACGGTATCTGTAGCACCCATCCCTGAAGAGAAAGCCATACCATATTTTGCATTTTCCAGTGCAGCAAGACAATTTTCCAATGCCTGACGGGTCGGGTTTGTTCCTCTCGAATATTCAAAGCCTTTGTGCTCACCCGGCGATTTTTGCCAGTAGGTAGAGGTTTGATAGATTGGAGTCATTACCGCTCCTGTTGTTGGGTCAGGTTCCTGACCTGCATGTATGGCTTTAGTTGCAAATTTCATGTTGCTATTTTTTAAATTTTTGATGCCCGGAGCTTAATAAGCACGGGCGAATAAAACACGTTGAACAGATGGTTTACCTGAATAGATACAAATTCCGTCTTCCAACTTATTATCTAACGGTATACATCTGATTGTAGCCTTTGTTTCTTCTTTTATTTTTTGCTCTGTTTCTGGCGTACCATCCCAATGTGCAGAAATAAATCCACCTTTGTTGTCTAAAAGGTCTTTTAATTCGTCGTATGTGTTTGCAACAGTAATATGCTCTTTTCTGTAATCGAAAGCTTTTTTATAGATATTCTCCTGAATCTCATCTAATAACTGAACGATATAAATATCCAGACCTTCCTGACTTACTGTTTTCTTTTCACCAGTATCTCTTCTGGCCAGTTCCACAGTACCATTTTCAAGATCTCTGCCACCAATAGCTAAACGTACCGGCACACCTTTCAATTCATATTCTGCGAATTTGAATCCAGGACGCTGAGAATCTCTGTTGTCATATTTCACAGATACACCCAGTTTTTTAAGTTTAGGAGTTAATTCGTTAACGTAAGCAGTAATATTATTAAAGTCATCGTCATTCTTGTAAATAGGGACAATAACAACTTGTATCGGAGCTAACATAGGTGGTAAAACCAGGCCTAAATCATCACTGTGTGCCATGATCAGTGCACCAATCATACGTGTAGAAACACCCCATGAGCTTGCCCATACGTGTTCAATTTTACCTTCTTTATTCGTGAATTTAACATCGAATGCTTTGGCAAAATTCTGACCTAAAAAGTGAGAAGTACCTGCTTGTAAAGCTTTTCCATCTTGCATCAGTGCCTCGATACAATAAGTATCCAATGCACCTGCAAAACGCTCGTTAGCCGTTTTCACCCCTTTAACAACTGGCAATGCCATCCATTTTTCTGCAAAATCAGCATACACATCAAGCATTTGCTTTGTTTCTGCTACCGCTTCCTCAGAGGTTGCATGAGCAGTATGACCTTCCTGCCATAAAAATTCTGTAGTACGCAGGAAAAGACGCGTACGCATTTCCCATCTGACTACATTTGCCCATTGGTTAATTAGCAAAGGTAAATCACGATAAGACTGTACCCATCCTCTGAAAGTATTCCATATAATGGTTTCTGAAGTTGGTCTTACGATCAATTCTTCTTCTAATTTCGCTTCCGGATCAACAATAATATTGCCTTCTCCATCATTTTTAAGACGGTAATGTGTCACAACTGCACATTCTGTCGCAAAACCTTCTACGTGCGCTGCTTCCTTAGAAAAAAATGACTTAGGAATGAATAAAGGAAAATAGGCATTACTGTGCCCTGTGTCTTTAAATTTCTGGTCTAAAACAGCCTGCATTTTCTCCCAAATGGAATAGCCATAGGGCTTTATAACCATACATCCTTTTACAGCGGAATGTTCTGCCAGATCGGCTTTCATAACAATGTCGTTATACCACTGGGAATAATCCTCGTTTTTACTTGTAATACCTTTGCTCATAACTGTTTGGAACGTTTATTGTGTTAAATAACTTGCATGCTAGGCTACAAATTTATAAATTTATGCCTACAAAAAAACTGTTTACACACACAAAGAACTCACATATTATGAAACCTAACCATTTATTTTACAGCATGCTGGTCGTTACGGCTCTCGCCGTGTCCTCCTGCTCTGCTCCCCAAATGGCCCAGCAAACTCGTCATAATGACGATGTTTATGGCTCAACAGCCAAAGCGGTAGAGTATACCGCACCTGAGCGCACATATTCCTCGCAATCAGTAAATGACGGCTATAACGACGGAAATAACGATAATGATGATTATTATGGCAGCAGCGATTTATATGCTGACATGGATTACTCATCCCGTATCAATAGATTTTATTACGGCAGCCCTTACAGAAGCTATTATGATCCTTTTTATTATGATGGATTTTATGGCGGCGGTTACTCTCCTTATTACTCAGGATTAGGCTTTGGAATGGGATTTGGTGGCGGCTTTTATTCTCCTTTCTATTCTCCCTGGGGATGGGGCGGCGGTTATGGCGGACTATGGGGCGGAGGCTTCTATGGTGGTGGCTATTATGGCGGCGGTTATTATGGTGGCGGCTGGGGCGGCGGTTACAGATCTAACAGCATCTACAGACCAGCATACAACAGAGATAGCAGAAGTGGAAATTCTAATTATTCAGGAAGAGGAAACAGCTATGGCGGAAGAGGCAATTATAATGGCTCTGGCGTAAGCAGATCAAATCCGGATGGAAACAGAAACTATGGAAACAGAGCTGACGGTTATGGAAATAGCAGGAACACAAGCTATGGCAGAAGCGGTAACAGAAGTCAGGGTAATTCTTCCAGATCATCTTATGGACAGTCTACAACAAGACCTGACAGATCATCACAAAACTATGCTCCTCAACAACAAAGAGGTAATAGTGAAAGATCTTCTTATAGTCCTGGTCCAAGCAGATCATCAGGCGGTAGCTATGGCGGCGGCGGTGGTGGCGGTGGCAGATCATCAGGTGGCGGCGGCGGCGGACGCAGTGGTAGAAACTAAACTTATATGTATTTAATATCTAAATGAAAAAATTCATACAAATCCTGGCAGTGGCTATAGTAGGCACTACAGGTAATATTTATGCCCAGAGCATCTATGCAAATGACGCTTTGAGGTTTTCACGAACTGACTACGGAAGTTCAGCACGTTTCAAAGGTTTAGGAAATGCGCAAACAAGTTTAGGCGGAGACATCAGTTCTATTGGTGGTAACCCGGCTGGTTTAGGAATGTTTACCCGGTCAGAGTTTAGTATAACACCAGAATTCAATATTATACAGGCGAATTCTAACTATCTGGGTCAAAATACAAATACCAGTAAGGACAAGTTTAATTTAAACCAGGCTGCAGCTGTATGGTACAACCCGGTTGTCAGACCAAAAGGCAGTAACTTAAATAAAGGTGTAGTTAGTTTAGTATTTGGTATAGGTTATAACAGAAACAATGATTTTAGTATTGAGAATAACTACTCAGGAAAAAACATGCAAAGTTCTATTGCTACAGACTGGGCTCAGCGCGCAAGAGGATATACTCCAGGAGGCCTGAACCAGGGGAGTATTGAAGGAGCAGCTTTTGACAATTTCTTAATTGATAAAGTCCCTAATACTACTGATCAGTACGTGCCTGCTACCTCAGCTAACAACAATACGCAAAGCCAGAGTGAAGTTCGTCGTGGTTCAACATCTGAACTGAATTTCTCAGGAGCGATGAATATCTCTAACAATCTTTACCTGGGTGCAAGTATCGGCTTTGTAAATGTACGTTATGAAACAAGTTCAGCTTATAGTGAAACAGGAACTATTGTTTCAAACCCTTCAGATGCAACTGATAAATTTAATCAGCCAAATCCATATGTAGGAACGACCTATAACCTGCTTAACATGGTAAACAGCAATACAAGCGGAGCAGGTATCACAGGAAGATTAGGTTTAATCTATAAACCTGTTGAAGCTGTAAGATTAGGCGCAACTTTCCAGGCACCAACATGGATGCACATGGAAGTAAATACAAGCGAAACACTTGATACACGTTTTTCTGGTGGCACTCAATTGCCTCCTGGTGATTACATGAATACGAACTTCAATTATAATGTAAGAACTCCATACAAAGGTTCATTAGGAGCAAGTGTTATTCTTGGTAAAAATGCCTTGTTAACTGCTGACGTTGATTATGTAGATTACAAGTCTACAAAAATTTCAGAAAGCGATGGTTACCCTGCTGTGATCAACAGTAATAATAATTATATCCAAAATAGCTATACCAGTGCCGTTAACTTCAGAGTTGGTGGAGAATATAAAATTGATCTTTTCAGCTTAAGAGCTGGTTATGGATACAGTGGCACACCTTATAAAGAAGATCCAGGTAATTTATCTGCTATCAAATCTTATTCTGGTGGTATCGGTTACCGTATTAATCAGTATTATATAGATTTAGCTTATCAGCGTATAGAAACTAATAACTTCTTCAATCCATATTATCTGGATAATGGTTCGGAGCCAATAGCATCTACTAAAGTGGCAAGAAATAATATCTTCATGACCGTTGGTGTAAGATTCTAAATATAAGAGTATAAAAAAACCCTTGCTGAAATTCAGCAAGGGTTTTTTTATACAATAGGAAATCAGATTTTAAACCTGTTTATCTTTTTTTCTACCTCCGGGTCTTTAATAAGTTCCGGTGCATGATGCGGCTTTTTCCTTGCATCAATAATTAAAGGCCCCGTACATCCCCAATGCTTGTTTGTTGTAAACTCTCCTATCCCATAAATATCTACCGCAGGATTACTTCTGGTAAAAGTTACCCAGACAAAGTTATTTATAGTCTCAGCTGCAAATGCAGCATCATCACACAATACAATTAAAGCAAGTCCTTCTAACTGTATGTCCTTTAACTGAATATTCAGTGTTGCTACTGAAATAGCAGCCTCCTGCGGCGTAGTATAAGATTCAGCCGTAACCGCAAGTATACCTGGCATTACAAAATGATAAGTACCAAATGATTCTGGTAATGTAAAACCAGCAGGCAGTACTTCAGACAATGTTCTTTTGACACCCCCCGCAGCAGCCAATACAACTTTAGAACCACTATTCAAACCTTCACCACTATAATCCAGGGTATCAATTGTTGTCTCGGTATGGAAATGAAGATCTCTCTTTAAATCTATACGTGATAATATATGTGTTAAGAAAACTTCAATATCATGAGTATTCAATGCCTCATTATCTTCCCGCGCTGCTATAAACACATACTTAGCTAAACTCAACTGGTTTTTACCTAAAATATGGTTTGCAATAGTCAGTATTTCCTGCGGTCTGCGCTCGTTTAAAAACGGAGTATATCTTTCACTGCCAATCGCAAATAATAAGGGATGTACTCCGGCTGCATCTACTGCGTTAACTTCTTTTAATCCGTGTATTTCTTGTGGCAGAGCTGATCCGGCAATTTCATGGATCAGTGCACCAAAGCTCGTATCTTCCTGAGGCGGACGGCCGACCACTGTAAAGGACCAGATCGCATCTTCCTTATGATATACATTATGTACTTTCATCAAAGGAAAAGGATGAGTCAGACTATAATAGCCTAAATGATCACCAAACGGACCTTCTGGCTTATTATCTTGTGGATATACTGTTCCGGTGATGATAAAATCAGCATCTGCTGATAAGCAAAACCCTTCTTCATCATAGAAATAACGGAAACGGCGGTTACCTAATGCGCCTGCAAAAGTCATTTCTGACAAACCTTCAGGTAATGGCATTACTGCTGCAAGCGGATGCGATGGAGGCCCGCCTATGAAAATACTCACTTTCAGTGGTACTCCTTTTGCATTCGCTTTAGATTGATGTACCCCTATTCCTCTATGGATCTGATAATGTAATCCAATTTCTTTATCTTTTATATAATCATTTCCAGCAAGCTGAATCCGGTACATCCCCAGATTAGCATTAAATATCCCGGGCTTATTGACATCCTCTGTGTATACCTGTGGCATGGTGACGAAAGGCCCGCCATCCATTGGCCAGTTTACAATTTGTGGCAACTGACTAATTGTTGTCTTTTTAAAGGCAGTTTTAAATAAACGCTGTTGTAATGGCAAAGCCGAAAAAGCAGTAAGACCAGCACCAGCAAATTTAAAAGGATTCTTGAGCGCCTTTATAGGATCAGAACGCAAATCTACCAGCTGACTTACACGGGGTAAGCTGTCCCGAAACATAAACTTCGATCTTTCTAAAGTTCCGAATAAATTAGAGACTGCCGGAAAAGGGCTTCCCTTAATATTCTCAAAAAATAATGCAGGGCCCTTTTGCTCATACACTCTTAAATGTATAGCTGCCATTTCCAGATAAGGATCTACCTCTTCTTTGATACGGAGTAAATGACCATGTTTTTCTAAATCAGCCACACATTCGGCTAAGCTTTTATATCCCATCTGCATCAAAGGTATTAAGATTTCTTGTTTGTAAAGGTCATTAAAACAGAAAAACCATGCCTGAGCATGGTTTTTCATTATTAAACGAAGAGCATATGCCCTATTATTTTTTACCGGCAAATGAACGTAACATCCAGGTATTTTTCTCTTTAAACTGCATGAAACGGTTCACCATATCATTGGTACCGTCATCACCTGCTGCTGAGGTCGCATCCAGCAACTCACGTTCTAATTGAATTAAATGTGCCATATCTTCTAATACAGCATCAACCATCGCTAAATCTTGTAGACCTATTGTATTGATTTCTTTAATTCCCGATTCTTTAATATAATCTTCAAAACGACTATGTGGTGGTTTTCCCAAAGTTAAAACACGTTCGGCTATTTCATCAATAGTCAATTGTGCATTCGTATATAATTCTTCAAATTTAAGGTGCAATGTAAAAAAATTCTGTCCCTTAATATTCCAGTGACATCCTCTTAGCTTTTGATAATGAATATGATAGTTTGCAAGATAATCATTCAGTAAATCTACGACTGGCTTAACTTGTTTTTCACTCAAACTAATTTCTTTTGCGTCCATAATGTATTTTTATTTAATTTGTGGGTTGTTAATCTATGATAGAGGAACAATTGCAGGCCTTAAATGGTTTTGAAAAAAAACTATATGATACAATAGAGACATATAATTGTCGTTTAATACTCAGAATTGAGGCTCTTATATATTATTCGTATAATTGCCTAATTAATCATTCACAAGAACGTTAATGCAAAAATTATATATACCGTTATTATTTGGTCTTATCCTGAACGTATCAGCAGTTAAGGCTAATAAGCTAAGAGACTCCGTAGGTGTTGAGAATCTGAATGGCAAAAAACTTATTTTACACCAGGTTGCTGCTAAAGACACTTATTACTCCCTTGGGAGAAGATATAATGTAAGCCCGAAGGAAATCATCGCTTACAATGAAAATAAATTCCTCTCTATCGGAGTTTTAATTAAAGTACCAACAAATGTCCCTTTCTCAGGGCCTGCTGCAGTTCCTGCTGTAAAAACAGCAGCCATTAAACATGCAGAACCTGCTAAACAGGCTGTTGTAGTAAATAAGCCAGCAGAAACGACTCCTGATCAGGGAAACTCAGAATTTACAGAACACGCAGTTCAGCCCAAAGAAAACTTAATGATGCTGGCCAGACAATATGGTACAACAGTAGCAGATATTAAACGGATCAATGACCTGAAGACGATTAACCTTAAAATTGGTCAGATTCTAAAAATGCCTGTAAAAGCCGGAGCAGAAGAAACAACATCCTCAACTCCGTTACAAGAAGCACCGGTACAAACTGTTCAGACAAAACCAGTAGTAACGCCTGCACATCCAACACCTGCGCCGACACCAGTTCCGGCTCAGGAGAAAAAACCTGAAATTGTAAAAAAATCAGAAATCCCTGTTGTTAAATCTGAACCTGCTAAGCCAGTAAATCAAGGCACTCCAGACAAAAATCAGTTTGTTGAACATACGGTTGCATCTAATGAAACGATGTATTCTATTGCAACCAGGTACAACCTGACCCTTGATCAGTTAAAAGCTAAAAACAATTTAACGACCAACTCACTTTACGTGGGTCAGAAACTGCTGATAAACGGACAGTATCCAGTTAAAAATGAGCGCACTAGCGACTCAGACCCGAAAGATGTTGATACTATAGAATCCGTTAAAAACCCTTCATTAAGATTACCGGCCAGCCGTTATGGACTGAGTCAAATGGATGAAAAAGGAGCTGGAGTCTGGATCATGGATAAAGATTTAGACTCTTCAAAAATGCTGGTACTTCACCGTACTGCACCTATAGGAACTATCATGAAAATCACCAATCCGATGAGCAACAGATCTACGTTTGCAAAGGTTGTTGGTAAATTTACTGAGAATGAGTCCACAAAAGATGTTATTATTGTAGTCACAAAAGCGGTAGCCGATGCGTTGGGCGCATTGGATAAAAGGTTTTTGTGCAATTTAACGTACAGTGGACAAGCGAATGAACAATAATAAACCCTATATAATAGGTGTTGCTGGAGGTAGTGGTTCAGGAAAAACATTCTTTTTAAAATGTTTTCTCCACCATTTCAGTACAGAGGAAGTATGTTTAATCTCACAGGATGATTATTACAAACCAATTGGTGAACAAAAGGTAGATGAGAACGGATGGGTCAATTTTGACCTGCCGGAGGGAATAGATGACACCAAATTATTGGATGATTTAAAATTGCTTATTGATGGTCAGTCAATTTCAAGAAAAGAATATACTTTCAATATTAATGAAGAAAGCGCACGTTTAATGAATATAACGAGTGCGCCGATAATAATTGTAGAAGGTTTATTTGTATTTCATTACCCGGAACTATCTCAGTTATTCGATCTGAAGATATTCATGGACGCAGATGAAGAAATCACACTTAACCGCAGAATCTCAAGAGACGAGATAGAACGTGGTTATACCCGTGATATGATTATGTACCAATGGGTTAACCACGTTATGCCTGCTTACAAACAATTTCTGCTTCCTTATAAGGAATCTTGTCAGAAAATTATCATTAACAATAAACATGTGGCGGAAGATATTATCGCCACTTCTAAAGAAATATCAGACGAATTAAAAGAAACTATACTGAGCTCACAGCGATCAGTTTAGATCCATTTCTTTCACATCTGCCTCAGCGAATAACTTTCCTGAGGTAGATTGTTTAATAAAGTCAACACTCACCCCCGGTGCTCTTTCAATTAATCTGAAACCACCTTCCGGTAAAATATCAAGTACCGCTAATTCTGTAACTACTTTCCGGATACAATTTACACCAGTTAATGGCAAAGTGCATTTTGGCAATAACTTACTCTCTCCTGCTTTATTGATATGCTGCATGGCTACAATAATATTTTTTGCTGAAGCGACTAAATCCATTGCACCACCCATTCCTTTCACCATTTTCCCCGGAATTTTCCAGTTGGCAATATCCCCGTTCTCAGAAACTTCCATTGCCCCTAATATAGTCAGGTCAATTTTCTGACTTCTGATCATACCAAAGCTCATTGCTGAGTCGAAAATTGAAGAACCAGGCAAAGTAGTAATTGTTTGTTTTCCAGCGTTAATCATATCAGCATCTTCTTCTCCTTCAAAAGGAAAAGGGCCCATACCCAGCAAACCATTTTCGGATTGCAGCACAACATTAATTCCATCAGGGATATAATTTGCTACCAGTGTAGGAATACCAATCCCTAAATTCACATAATAACCATCTTTTAATTCTTTGGCGATACGTCTCGCAATTCCGTTCTTATCTAACATAAATATTTGATTGGTTAATTACGTGGTCTTACTGTGCGCTGCTCTATTCTTTTCTCGTAACCTGAACCCTGGAAAATACGGTGTACATAAACGCCAGGAGTATGGATATGGTCAGGATCAAGCTCACCTGGCTCTACCAGCTCTTCTACTTCAGCAATTGTAATTTTACCTGCCATAGCCATGACCGGGTTAAAATTGCGGCTTGTAGAGCGGAAAACAAGGTTTCCTGCAGTATCACCTTTCCATGCTTTTACGATCGCAAAATCTGCGTCAAAAGCATATTCCATCAGGTAATCCTTTCCATTAAAATTTCTGGTTTCTTTACCTTCCGCTACTTCAGTACCTACACCAGCAGGGGTATAAATTACGGGCATCCCATAACCAGCTGCCATGCAGCGGGTCGCTAATGTACCCTGAGGGATCAGTTCGACTTCTAATTCTCCACTCAGCAACTGGCGCTCAAATTCTGCGTTCTCTCCTACATAAGAAGAAACCATTTTCTTTACCTGGCGGGTTTTCAGCAGCAGGCCAATTCCGAAATCATCCACACCTGCATTGTTAGAAATACAAGTCAGCTCTTTCACGCCTTTTTTCACTAATGCAGCAATACACTTCTCAGGAATACCACATAGTCCGAAACCTCCAAGCATAATCGTTTGTCCGTCTATAATATCGCGGATTGCTTCATCGGCATCCGCTACTCTCTTATTGATCATATATTTGGTTTGGTCGCTAAATTATAGATAAAAACCACCCCGGCAAAATATTAATATTTTTTATTACACGGATCTGTTTGCAAACAATTCTGTAAAATAGTTTAGAAACAAAATATTCTGAATGAAATATCTTAAATGACTAACGTGCAGAGATTTCTATAATCTGGTCATTTGTCCCATTGCTGGTTCCGATATAGACTTTGCCATCCGGCGACTGGCAAATAGCCCTCAGCCTGCCGAACTGATTTTGTAAAAAATCCTTTGCCAGGGTAATTTTAGTACCACTTTCATCCAGTTTCAACTGTAATAAACGTGATCCTTTAAGCGATACAACCAATAAAGAATTTTTCCACTGTGGGATATAGTCTGAATTATAATAAGTTAAACCCGATGGTGCAATAGTAGGTGTCCAGGTCATCATCGGCTCAATAACATTATTAAGCGCACAAAATGTCTTTTCCTCTGCCCTATCACATAATCCTTCTACATTTGGCCAGCCATAATTTCTGCCCTTTTGAATCATATTAATCTCATCATCATTATCGGGACCATGTTCAGATGAATACAATTTATTGTTTGCCATCACTAACCCCTGCGGATTCCGGTGGCCATAACTCCATAAGGGATTATTGGGTAAAGGATTATCTGGAGGAATAGAGCCATCCAGATTTATTCTTAAAATCTTACCAGATAAACTATTGGTATTTTGGGCTTGTGCAGCCACACTGGCATCCCCTGTGGTCACTAATAGCTTAAGATCGGGAGTAATGAGTAACCTGGAGCCATTGTGAATGGAGGAAGCAGGAATTTGATCCAATAAAACTAATGGAGCACTTAATACTCCATTGTTAAAAGTAAAACGAACCACTTTTCCTTTATAATTATTTCCCGAACCGTAATCATAAACTACATATAAATAAGGATTGGTACTGAACTGCGGATGTAATGCCATGCCGAGTAAGCCGCCCTCCCCCTGACTCGTTACCTCAGTAATCGTATGGACTAAAGTAATTACGCCATTCAGCGGATTTAACCGGCTGATTTTCCCGGCCCTTTCGGTGAACCAGATAAAATTATCTGGTCCATATATCATTTCCCACGGGAATTTTAAAGATTGAGTGAGTACTTCTGTTTTTATATCGGCATCCGGCAAAATATCCGGGCTATCATTGTTTTTGCTTTTCTCACAAGCTGATAGCAAAAACAAAAAAAAGATTGAAGTAAAGATTGTTTTCATAACCGGTTGTTTACTGATTAAACAATCCAGAATGAATTATGTTTAATTAATTGAAATACACATAAGTTATACCATCGCCGCCTCTATCCGCATGCTCATCTTCTACCCTGTTAACCTGGCTGTATTTGCGCAGATATTCCCTGATTAATTTCCGAAGAATACCGTCTCCTTTTCCATGAATCAGTTTAATAAAAGGAAAGCCCAGCATGATTGATTTATCCAGGTACTTCTCAACTTCCTGAATTGCATTTTCGCCGCGCATTCCACGCAGATCCAGTTCAGCAGTAAAATTTCCAATCGCTTCAGACATTCTTCCGGAGAAAGAATTGCTCTGGACAACTTTCTTAGCCTGTTTATTGCTGATTTTCTGTACCCTGTCCTTTTTTACAACAGAACGAAGATCACCTAGTGCCAGCACTAAATTACCACGGTTAATTTCCATTACCTGCCCCATTGTTTCCGTATTATTCAGCTGTACCCAATCTCCAACTTCAATAGCAGTAGTAGAGATCACGACCTTCTCAGGCTTCTTCTCTTCTTTAACCTGATGCTGAACTAAACTCTTTTGCAGATCCTGTCTTAACTGTTTAGTTACTTCTTTATCAGCCTGATTCTCTTTGATACCAGCAATTGTATTTTCTACCAGCTTATTGGCATTTTTAATAATCGTCTGTGCTTCAAGCTTGGCCTCTTTAATCAATATTTTCCTGTTTTCTTCCAGAAACTGCTGTAACTCCTCGTTTTCTTTAACCAGGTTCTTTACTTTATTCTGCTGAAGGGATAACTGAATTTTAGTATCATAAATCTGTTTTTTCTCTCTTTCCAGATCTACCAGTAAGCTGTCAATTCTATTTTGATTTGTTCCTGTCTTTTCTCTTGCCAATATCAGTACCTCTTTCTGCAGGCCAATATTCTGTGCAATTTCAAAAGCATAAGAACTTCCGGGTTTACCTATTTCCAGTACATATAAAGGCTTCATCTTGTCATTGTCAAACAACATAGAAGCATTTTCCAGTCCCGGAGTATTTCCAGCAAATAATTTAAGATTTGAATAGTGAGTAGTCATTACCCCTCTTACTTTTTTGTTATTCAGTACTTCCAGTACAGCTTCGGCCATTGGCCCCCCAAACTGAGGATCTGTTCCAGTACCAAACTCATCAATCATCACCAATGATTTAGGCGTAGCATGGGCAACGAAATAACGCATTTTGGTTAAATGCGCACTGTAAGTACTCAAATCACTTTCTATACTTTGATCATCACCAATATCAGCAAAGATATTATCAAATATGCCTACCTCACTTGACTCATGCGCAGGAATCAGCAGCCCAGATTGCAGCATCAGCTGTAAAAGCCCTACTGTTTTCATACAAACTGATTTACCCCCCGCATTTGGCCCTGAAACCAATACGATCCTTAAATTTTCGTTCATATGAATATTAAGAGGCACTACTGTTTTCTTATCTTCTTTAAATGATAAGTATAACAAAGGATGTCTCGCATTGATCAGTTTAATACGTGGCTCAGCCACCAGTACAGGCATATCTGCCTCTACCTCAATTGCAAATAAAGCTTTAGCCCTTACAAAATCCAGTTTCGTCAGGAAACCATGATAAGAAAGCAATAACGGCGTAAACGGTCTTAAATCATCGGTAAGGGCAATTAAAATACGGATGATTTCGCGCCTTTTATCAAATTCAAGATCTCTTATTTTATTATTCAGCGTGAATACCACTTCAGGCTCCATATACACGGTCTGTCCACTCGCAGACTCATCATGAATGAAACCTTTTAGCTTACGTTTATTCTCAGCCAGAATAGGAATACACATTCTTCCATCACGGATCGTTAAACTTCCGTCTGCTACCCAGTTGCTGGCTACTGCCTGCTTATAAATAACATCCATCCGCTTACGGACTTCCTGTTCCCCTTTAGCAATATCCCCAATGATTTCCTGCAATTTAGAAGAAGCATTCGGTTTGATTTTCCCTTTAGGATCAAGGACAACTTCTATTTTCCGAAGGATGTTTTTTTCCACTGGCAAATGCTCAAATAAAGCTTCCAGATTAGGATAAACATCTTTTCTTTCCTCAAAGAAACGTAATACTGAAAAAACAGTTTGTAAAGAGAGGTAGATTTGGAATAACTCTTCCTCCATCAGGTAACTACCTTCTACCCTGACCTTTTCGGCCAATGATTTAATATCAAAAAAGGTACTGATCTGTAATGGCTCCTGGTTTTCCAGGATATTTTTAAACTCTTTAGTCTGTCTTAAAAACTTATTAATCTGATCAAATTTATTCATCACCTGCATTTTGCTGACCATATACTGTCCCATCGGACTCAGGCAATGCTTTAAGATGAGTTGTCTGACTTCACTGAAGCCAAGTCTATCTAAACAATTATCGGGATATATCATTTCTATTTATTCTTTTTAGCCGCACTGGCATCGCTCTCCTTTTTCAGGGCCGCCGCCTCATCTGTACGCACTTTTAATTTTTTAGCCTCTTCCTTTTTCACCTTCTTCAATTCAATTACCCTGGTAAGACTATCTTTCTTTAATTTTCTGGCAACATCGGCCTTAGTCTTTTTAAGCAGTATCTCTGCCTTAGCCAGACTATCCTTTTTAGCAGCTGCTGCTCTGATTACCCGCTTGGGGTCAGCTTTATCCAGGCTGTCTTTTTTTGCCTTTTCAATAGCTGCAAGCTTCTTTAAACGTTTCGCATTGATTTTATCTTCCTTCTCTTTTAACTTCTTTAATTTTCCAGTAATTTTTTCATACATCACATTCAGAACCTCAGGATGATCATAATAGTAATTCATACTTTTAGTATAAATCACAGAATCTATCCCAAACTTCTTATAAATGCCTTTGTAATAAGCCGCACTGGTACTTTTCGCCGAATCTGCACTGGCAATAGTTGAAATATATCCGTCCACCATGTGGATGTCATATAAAACCTCCCCCATTTTTTCTGGCTGAACAATATCAGAAGGGATACCCGGCTTACATCCTCCTACGCCGATTAACAGCAGGCAAATGCACAATAAATTTTTCATTGTTTATAAAACATTATTTTTTCCGTAGCTATTTAAGCTAAGGTTGTTAATTTTACCAAAAATACTGATAAATGAGCATAGCAGATAACTTATTAAAATATAAAACGGAATTAGAAGGGGAAAATGTCGAATTAATCGCCGTATCAAAATTCAATGATGCAGCAGCAGTTTTAGAGGCATACCATGCAGGACAGCGTATTTTCGGGGAAAACATCGTTCAGGAATTAGTTGAAAAGCAAGAAGCCCTGCCTAAAGATATTGAATGGCACCTGATTGGACACCTTCAAACTAATAAAGTTAAATATATCGCTCCTTTCATCCAATTGATCCAATCTGTTGACAGCATAAAATTACTGGCAGAAATTAATAAACAAGCGGCAAAAAATAACAGAGTAATTGACTGTTTGCTGCAAGTTTATATTGCTGATGAGGATACTAAATTTGGACTGGATCATGCAGAAACGATTGAACTCTTAAGATCAGAAGAATACCTTGCCATGAAAAATATCCGGATCACTGGTTTAATGGGTATTGCGACAAACAATGCAGTTGAAAAACAAACTAAAGATGAATTCCAGGAACTGAAAGTATTTTTTGATGGTATTAAAACCAGTTTTTTCAGAAAAGAAGATTCATTCAAGGAATTATCCATGGGAATGTCTGGAGATTACAAACTGGCAATCGAAGAAGGCAGTACCATGGTTAGAATAGGAAGCAGTATTTTTGGTGTAAGAAAAATCAAACATTATAAAGCATAAGCTAATGGATATTCAACTCAGGTTCGCAGTAAAAGAAGATTGCCCGCGTTTACTGGAGCTAATTAATGAATTGGCAGTTTATGAAAAAGCACCGGAAGAAGTTACAGTTACCTTAGCTGAATTTGAGGATGCCGGATTCGGGGCACAGCCTGTCTGGAAAGCTTTTGTAGCAGAAGATGCGACAGGAATTCTGGGTTTTGCACTCTATTATACCAGGTACTCAACCTGGAAAGGCTGCCGTTTATACCTGGAAGATTTCATCGTTACAGAAAGTCAGAGAGGAAAAGGACTAGGAAAAATCCTTTTTGAAAGAGTAATGCAGGAGGCCAGGGATAAAAATTATAACGGCATGACCTGGCAGGTGCTGGACTGGAACGAGCCCGCTATCAATTTCTATAATAAATATAATACTCAGATTGAGACAGGATGGTTAAATGCGTCTTTTAATAAAGACCAGCTTTAAAAACAATTTCAAATAAAAAATGCAGGTATTTAAATTCGGGGGAGCTTCTGTCGTGAATGCAGAAGCAGTAAAGAATCTTGTTGCTATTATTCAGCAGGCTGAAAAAGAAAATTTACTGATCGTAGTTTCTGCGATGGGAAAAATGACCAATAAACTAGAGCTGCTTTCCAATGCTTATATCCACGGACAAGAAAACACACATCAATTACTCGATGAAGTCAAAGCTTATCATTTCAATATCCTAAATGAGCTGTTTGATAACCATAGTCATCCCGTATTTAATGATGTCGCTAATACCTTTGTAGAAATCGAATGGTTATTAGAAGAAGAAGCAAGTGACGCACCAGATTATATTTATGATCAGATCGTCTCTATCGGTGAAGTAGTTTCTACCAAAATTGTAGCTGCTTACCTCAATGAAAGCAATATTTATGCAGTCTGGGCAGATGCCAGAAACTTCATTAAAACTGACAATACTTATCGCGAAGGACAAGTAGACTGGGATAAAACAGAAATAGAAGTCCAACGTAACCTTGTTCCATTATTGAAGAAAAGCATTGTAGTTACCCAGGGATTTATTGGCGGTACCAGTGAAAACTTTACCACTACATTAGGCAGAGAAGGATCAGATTATTCAGCAGCCATTTTCTGTGCCTGTCTGAATGCGACGGCACTTACGATCTGGAAAGATGTACCCGGGGTATTAAATGCAGATCCTAAATGGTTTGATGAAACAGAACGCATTCCTCAGCTTTCCTATCATGATGCCATTGAACTTACTTATTACGGTGCAACAGTGATCCACCCGAAAACTATCAAACCTCTTCAAAATAAGAATATCCCTTTGTATGTAAAATCATTTCTTCATCCAACCAGTGAAGGAACAGTAATTAACGGCATTAACAGTGAACTGCCGGTGCCCTCCTTCATTTTCAAAGTGAACCAGGTGCTGATTTCTATCTTACCAAAGGATTTCTCTTTCATTATTGAAGAAAATCTGAGTGATATATTCAGCCTGTTTCATAAACACAAGGTAAAAGTAAATACAATGCTCAATTCAGCATTGAGCTTCTCTGTAAGCGTAGATCACGAAGAAGAAAAGATAAACAACCTGATTCAGGATTTATCAATCTTGTATAAAGTAAAATATAACGAAGGACTAGAGCTGGTAACTATTCGTTACTATAACCAGGATACGATCAATAGAGTGACCCTCCACAAAGATATTTTGCTGGAAGTAAAAAGCCGTCATACCTGCCAGATTGTAATGAAAGACAAATCAACTATTGAATAAGCGACTTACAGAACAGACCGTTCAGGATTATATCCATGACAATTTAAACGCAGATGTGCATAAAATTGCCCTGGCCAAAAGCCCTTTTCCAGAGGTTACGGGAAAAGAACTGGCCAATCAGATTGCGTCCAGAAAAAAGTCATTCCGTAAATTGCCAACCTGGTTTAATACCGATTACATTTACTACCCGCCCTTGTTATCAGTAGAACAATGTTCTTCAGAAATTACCGCTGCTTATAAAGCTGGTTTAGCCACAGGAAGTTCAATAATTGATCTGACAGGTGGTTATGGTGTAGATAGTTATTACTTCTCCCAAAAACTAAAATCCGTTACCCACTGTGAAATCAATGAAGAACTCTCTGCGATTGCCAGTTATAACGGAGTTTTACTAAAGCAGGAAAACGTACAGTTTATTTCCGGGGATGGCCTGGAGTTCTTAAAAACTACCACTCAGGAATTTGATTGCGTTTATATTGATCCTGCCAGAAGAAGCAGTTCCGGAAAAGTCTTTATGCTCAAAGACTGTACACCAGATATTGTAGAAAATCTCAGCCTGTTATTATCAAAAGTAAAACGAATACTTCTTAAAACTGCCCCCTTGTTAGATCTCAGCGCAGGATTAAAAGAACTGGATCATGTGGCTGAAATACATATTGTGAGCGTTAAAAACGAATGCAAAGAATTGATCTGGGTGATTGAAAGAGATTTTGAAGGTTCCCCGGGTATTATTTGCAGCACTTTAAACACTACCCAAAAGCAGTTCAGATTTACTCAAGGTGAAGAAGGAACAACTGCTATTACAGGCGCTGTTATTCCAGGACAATATTTATATGAACCTGATGTAGCACTTTTAAAAAGCGGTGCTTTCAATTTGATTGCAGAAAGGTATCAGCTGCAAAAATTTCATCACCAAACTCAGCTTTATACTTCTGCTGTTGTTCATCCGGAGTTTCCGGGAAGGATATTTCAGGTTAACGAAGTGATTTCTGCAGCAAAAATAAAAAAGGAAAAAAATCTGGTTGGAAATGTAATTGTCAGAAACTATCCCGACAAGGCAGCTACCCTGGTTGATAAATATCATATTAAACCTGATGATACAGCGTTCATCATTTTTACACAAAGTAGTACTGCAGGTAAAATTATTATTAAAAGTACAATTCTACAGCACTACTAATACGTAAAAAGCCTCCCGTAATAAACTACCCAAATAAGTGTCTTACTTTTTAGCGGCAGTCCATCACAGGAGGCTTCAATTATTTAGCAGCAAGACTAAATTTATATCTTTTTTACGTTTATCGCTTGTAAGCCCTTCTTCCCTTCAGTAATATCAAACTCAACATTATCATTTTCCTGAAGACTCTCAATACCGCCTATAACGTCTTTGAAATGGACAAAAATATCCTTGTTTCCTTCGTAAATTAAAAATCCATAGCCTTTCTGCGTATTAAACCATTTTACTTTTCCCGTACTCATAGTATTTAAGTATAAAAATTAATATTTCTTTAAATTATCAATTATATCAAACTTAAAGAAAAGCAACAAGTTTTAAAAATTATTTATTTGGTTGTGGAGTAGTTCTTAAATAAGGTTTAATCACCTGATGTCCCTTCGGAAACTTAGCAGGAATATCTTCTGTTTTAATACTATTCATCACGACAACATCATCCCCATCTTTCCAATCTGCAGGCGTAGCCACACTATATTTAGCTGTCAGCTGCAATGAATCAATAACTCTCAATACTTCTGTAAAATTCCTGCCTGTTGAAGCCGGGTAAGTCAGCATTAACTTCACCTTTTTATCAGGAGAAATCACGAATAGTGAACGTACTGTTAAGGTTTCAGAAGCATTCGGATGGATCATATCATACAGATCAGCGATCTTTTTATCCTCATCTGCTATAATTGGAAACTCAACATTGGTATCCTGCGTTTCATTAATGTCCTGTATCCAGCCCTTGTGTGATTCTACAGAGTCCACACTTAGCGCAATCACCTTCACATCTCTTTTCTCAAATTCTCCTTTAAGCGAAGCAGTACGCCCCAATTCTGTTGTACATACCGGAGTATAATCAGCAGGATGTGAAAAAATCACTCCCCAGCTATCGCCAAGAAACTCATAAAAATCTATATCACCAATTGATGTTTTAGCTTTAAAATTTGGAGCGGTATCTCCTATTCTGATACTCATAATCTTATTATTTTTTGATTTTAAATCGAACAATTATATCTGTCTGCAAACACTACTAATATAGTAGTATATTATTAATAATCTCCAACATTTATATTTAATGATGTCAATCAAACAATGTGGGTTGAAATGATATTCCCGGAATATTAAGCCCTAACTGCTCATTAAACACCTTTACAGTATGCGCAGCTAAAAGAGGTGTATCTAGTTCATCATGCTGGTGCAGGAAAAAGTAAACCTTCTGCAGCCCTTTCTCCTGCCATAACTTAAGCCTTGCCCCCCACTCCTCAATCCTATCGAAATCACTCTTTTTGTGTGCACTGCCATTTCCTATAAACCTGATAAATACTTCAGGAATAGTTACCTCCATATGTACCAGATCTCTTCTTCCACTTACATCCGTAATTACAGCTCCCTTTTTTGTAGCTGTAAAGAGTTCAAAAACCTCTTTCCTGATTACCGGATCAGCAAACCACTGTTCATGCCTCAGTTCAACAAAAATCCTTGGTTCTGTGGGAAGAAATTTAAGATAATCTGATAAAACTGGCAAATTTTTCACACTAAAGCTTTCACTTAGCTGTAAAAAGCAAGTCCCTAATGTATCCCCGAATTCAGCAACTGCTTTCAAATATTCAGCCGTACTCTGCTCTGATCCTATCAATCTTTGATCATGACTGATAATTTTGGGAAATTTAGGGCAAAATAAGAAATCACCAGGCGCATTATCTGAAACTTTTTTCCTCCATTTACGCACAGACTCTACAGCAGGAATCTGGTAGTAAGCCGCATTTAATTCTATCGCATTAAAATGTTTTGCATATTGATCCAGAAAATCTGCTTCTTTAGTTTTGGGCGGATAAATTAATCCTACCCATTCCTTCCGGCCCCATTTTGCACATCCTATAAAGACTTCAGCCTTACCAGGCCGGCCATTTAAGACTTTCAAAGTCTGCTGTCCATCCTCAGGCAATGTAAAATCTATCTCCTTAACCTGGTCTGAAGTTACTTTTCCAAATTCCATAAAATTGGCTTTAAAAACAAAACCCCGAAACAAGCATTATGTTTCGGGGTTTTTCAAAAAAGCATTTCGCCTAATTATATACTTTGATCATATAGACATAGTTTTCAATCTTATCTATTTGTTTAGTTCTGTTTAAGCCCTGCAAAGGATTCTTTTTAGCAAAGACTACCTTCTTGCCCAATGAATCCTGAGGGATGGCATTTAAAGCCTCCAGAATGTATTTAGACTTGATGGCGAATGTTGCACCATCTACTTGGTTTTCTTTCGCAGTAATCACACCGATAATATTACCATAGTTATCTAATAATGGACCACCGCTATTTCCAGGGTTGATTGGAATAGAAACCTGGTATTGTGTAGTATCACCTACATGACCTGTTTTTGAGCTGATATAACCTTCACCCAATACTGCATCATCCTTTGGATAACCCAGCGTATATACATTCTCCCCCATTCCGATACTATTTTTCTTCAACTTATAAGGAATAGCAGAAAGTGGTGTAAATGACTCATCAATAATTTTCAGGATTGCAATATCATACTGCGGATCACGGTAAACTACCTTAACCTTGTAAGAATCACCTTTATTATTTTGTACATATACTGAATCTGCATCCCTTACAACATGGTAATTCGTACATAAATATCCATTGGCAGTTAAAGCAAACCCTGTTCCACCAAATTGAGCTGACCGGACATGTCCTTTTTCAGTCTTAGGACTTGAATTGATTGTTCTTACCAGTTTATTCTGACTGTTTTTGATATTGGTAATCTCTCTGCGCATCACTTCATAACTACCGTTTTGCAAGGTATTATGCTGTATAGAATAAATAGAGAATATAGTTAACAGGATGAATGAAGCAGCAATGGCCATCGCAGATTTATTTTTGCGCCACATATTGATAATAAATGAAGGATGCGGTCTAAGCTCCTCGCTCAGTGCAGCTACATCTATTCCGGCATGAGCTCTGTCCATCTGCTCTTTCAAAGAAAGGACTTTACCATATTGCTTTATTGCATCCATAAAAACTTTATGTGCAACCACTTTATGATCAATTACAGGATCATTGGCACGCAACTTATCAAAAGCTTCTGCTTCTGCGGCTGTAAGTTTACCCCTGAGGTAATCTTCAATGATAGCATCTAATTCTATGTCGTTCCTCATACCGTACTTAAGATTGAAAAAATAATTTCTTTAATCTCTGCAAACATTTATATTTCTGAGTTTTGGCATTATCCGTATTGGTATAGCCAAATTTCTCACATATGTCCTGCATGGAGAGATTATTTATATAAAAATCCTGAATAATAGTTTTACAAGGTTCCCCCAGGTTTTCTAACGCTGATCCCATCTTCTCGAATTGAAGATCCTTCTCTTCATGATATTCTAAATCAACCTCTACTGACACTACATCCTCAAAATCAGAAACATTATTTGTTTTTTTGCTTTGCTGTGCAAGCTTTTTTAACCAAATACGTCTGCAAACTGAATATATATAGGTCTTAAGTTTACTGCTTAACTCAAAATCTCCGCTCTTAATTTTATTATATAAAATAATAATTGCTTCCTGATACACATCTTTCGCATCGTCCTCGTCGCCGTTATTATTTATAATAAACTGCAATATCATCGGAAAATACCCGACATATAGCTTATTAAGTGCATCTTCCGAGTTATTTAGTATCCCTAAAACTACCTCTCTATCTGTTGGAACTGAATCGCTTAACTTGTTACTCACCAATTAATACATTTATACGTGAATGGTAACCCAATATTAGACAAAAAAATTATTTAAATCTTTTTTTAAAATAGTGGGTTACCTTTTGACGATTGTGGTATTAATCTGTAAAATTAATTAATTATTTTAAATAGAATTCAAATGAAAAACTTATTCAAATTCGGCTTTTTAGCTTTAGCAATCTCTTTATCAGTAGCAGCATGTAACTCAGAAAAAAAAGCTGGTGCAACTGATACAGCAGTAACTGATTCTTCAGTTGTTACTACTGACGTTGATACTACTGTTAAAGATTCAACAGTTAAAGATACAGCGGTTAAAACTACTACTACTGAAGTTAAACCAGCTGCTGAAGCTAAAAAATAAGCTAGATAAAATCTACAGAAAGGCTTTGGTTCTCCAAAGCCTTTTTTTTGTGCCTATAGGTTTGAGTAAAATGCTACCTTTGCATTTGTAAAAATATCCCTATACATGAATTTATCTCCTCTTCAAGCTATATCACCAGTTGATGGTCGTTATAGAAACACCACACAAAACCTGGCTAAATATTTTTCGGAATCGGCTTTAATCAAATATAGAGTATACGTTGAAATTGAATATTTCATCGCTTTATGTGAAACTGGTTTAACAGGATTAAGCCATTTTGATAAAACAAATTACAGCAAACTCCGCAGTATATTCGAACAGTTTAGTGATGAAAATGCGCAGGAAGTAAAAGACACAGAAAAAATCACCAATCATGATGTCAAAGCTGTTGAATATTTTATCAAAAAAAGATTTGATGATTTAGGTCTTGGAGATTTTAAAGAGTTCATCCACTTCGGGCTGACTTCTCAGGATATTAATAATACAGCAATCCCTTATACCTTTAAGCTTGCGCTTGAGCAAGAATACTATCCGAACATCCAATTACTGATTGTGAAACTTCAGGAATTGGCTGCAGAATGGAAAGATATTCCTTTATTAGCACACACACACGGTCAGCCAGCATCCCCTACTAAACTTGGTAAAGAATTTCTGGTATTTGCAGAACGTTTGGAAATTCAATTGAACAGTCTTAAAAACATACCTCATAGTGCAAAATTTGGTGGTGCGACAGGAAACTTCAATGCACATCATATAGCCTATCCTGGAATTAACTGGGTAGATTTTTCTAACCATTTCGTCAATACCATATTAACCTTAAGCCGTGCACAACACACCACTCAAATTGAGCATTATGACCAGTTTGCAGCGCAATGTGATGCTTTAAAAAGAATTAATACCATTATTATTGACCTGGACAGAGACATCTGGGCCTATATTTCTAAAAACTACTTCAAGCAAAAAATTAAAGAAGGAGAAGTTGGTTCTTCGGCAATGCCACATAAAGTAAATCCGATTGACTTCGAAAATGCAGAAGGAAATGCCGGACTGGCGAATGCCTTATTTGAATTTTTTGCTGCAAAACTACCAATTTCACGTTTACAAAGAGACTTAACAGACTCTACAGTATTAAGAAACGTAGGTGTACCGGTGGCACATACGCTGATTTCTATTTCTTCTACTTTAAAAGGGCTGAACAAGCTTTTATTAAACAATGAAGTTATTGCTGCAGATCTTGAAAATAACTGGGCAGTAGTTGCTGAAGCGATCCAAACCGTATTGAGGCGAGAAGCTTATCCTAACCCTTATGAAGCCTTAAAAGATCTGACACGTACTAACCAGAAGATTACTGCACATACTATGGCAGCATTTATCGATGGCCTTCAAATTGATGAGGATTTAAAACAAGAACTGAAGCAGATTACCCCATTTAATTATACTGGCGTATTTTAGATAAAATCATATTTTAACCTACCTTGATACAGGATAATATATAATGACCTAAAACAGACATCGATATCTGTAATTGAATTGCGAATTATTTATTTTTGTAAGAAAAAAGAGACAATGACTATTAACGTATATACAGAACAAACCCCGAATCCTGCCACCATGAAGTTTATGGTTAATAAACTTCTGATTAATGGCAGCGAGGACTTCGCTACAAAAGAAAGTGCTGAGCACTCTCCTTTTGCAAAAGAATTATTCAAGTTTAATTTTGTTAATGGTGTATTTTTCGCAAGTAATTTCGTTACCATTACAAAAACTGAAGATGCTGAATGGCCTGATATTGAGCCTATCTTAAAAGAGTTTGTTAAAGGTGCTGTAGAATCAGAATATAAAATCAAAGAAGTTACTACAGAAGAAGCGCCTGCATTTGAAGGATCTGACCTGGAAGTAAAAATTCAGCAGATATTACATGATTACGTTCGTCCTGCTGTTGAACAGGATGGTGGTGCAATCAGCTATAAATCATTTGAAGAAGGCGTAGTTACTGTTGAACTTCGCGGTTCATGCAGCGGATGTCCTTCCTCTACCATTACTTTAAAATCTGGTATCCAGAATTTATTGCAGCGTATGGTCCCTGAAGTAAAAGAAGTTGTTTCCAACGCTTTATAACTCAACCATCTCTGTATAAAAAAAAGGGTCTGTGAATAATTCACAGACCCTTTTTTTTATACATTTAACTTTCAAAATGCCGCTGTATAGCCTCCAGCATTTCTATATCTACCAAACCATTGGTGGCCAGAATCTCCCTGCGTTCGATGAACTCGTCACCTCCCCCGAAATTCATCACCTTTCCGCCAGCCTGCTGAACAAGATATGCACCACCAGCCACATCATAAGAATTCAGGTTATATTCAAAAAAAGCATCAAATCTGCCACAAGCTACATAAGCCAGATCTACCGCAGCCGAGCCTATTCTTCTTAAACCATGTGTCTTTTGCATTAACTCTGCCAGTAAGGTCATATACTGAGCCTGTTTATCAAACTCATAATAAGGAAACCCCGTAGCCAGTAAAGAATCTGCCAGACTATTCCGCTGAGAAACCCGGATAGGCTTATGGTTCAGATAAGCAGGTGCACCTTTGTAACTATGGAACATTTCTCCCCTGTTGATCTCATAAACAATCCCTAAAACAGGCTTATCCTCTTCATATAAAGCAATGCTAATAGAATAAGTTGGTACGCCATGAATAAAGTTTGTCGTACCATCCAGCGGATCTATAATCCAGTTATATGTTTTTCCTTTCGTATTGATCGTTTGTTCTTCCGTTGTAAAACCAGCATCCGGTATTAATTGATCAAGATTTTCGACGATGATCTCTTCAGCAGTTTTATCTACGTAAGAAACCAGGTCATTTAATCCTTTGAATTCAATTGCCTCCGCATCAAACCGCATCGATTCCTTCCGTATAAAATTGCCAGCCAACCGCGCAATAGCGATAACTTGTGAACTCAGTAATTCGTAATTCAAATTGTAAAATTTAGCTTGTGTGTGTATTTTTATTCTTTATCGAGAACATTACCAATAACAAGCCACCGATAAACAGGAGAGAAGAAATCAACTCTGCCTGCGTAAAAGAAATACCTGCAACATGATACTTTGAATTGACACGGATCAGTTCGACAAAAAATCGTTCCAGTCCGTTCATCATGAGATAAATTCCGAACATCATGCCCGGAAGCTTAATCTGGTGACGGATACGCCAAAGAATAAGAAATAAGATAAAACATACAATCACCTCATAAATAGGCGTAGGATATACAGGAAGAGGTAATACGTTACAAAACTTGCCAACGCAGCCTGGAATAGGTACACCTTCCATCGCCACATTATTTGGGTAAGTATAAGCCCATAACCAATCAGGTAACCAGCTAAAAGGCTTAGGGTTCATATTCACAATACCCCAATCCCCATCACCAGACATATGACAACCAATTCTGCCGACACTGTAAGCCAGCATCATTCCAGGTCCGCCAACATCCAGCATATGTAAAGGCTTGATGCCGTTTTTCTTTGCTATATATAACACAGCCGCACCACCGCAGATTAATCCGCCGTAAAATGTTAAGCCGCTAAAAGACAATAGTCCACCTATAGGGTCCTGGATAAAAGTATCCCAATGTTCCAGATTATCAAATATTTTTGCACCCAGAAAACCCCATACCGCAGCCCATACGATCATATTCCCCATTAACTCATAAGCATGTTCCGTAACTTCTACTTTTTTAGGCTGAGCAAGTTTGAATTTATTTTTTTCTTTATAATCCCAGTAGGCAAATAATCCTGCGAAAAATAGTCCGCCAAGAATGTTTCCTTTCAGTGATAATAATACGGTTTGTGCATCACTGACAAATAAACGATAGTTTAATAAAGCATAAACCAGTTTATAGCCAATCAGAAAACCAAAAATACAATTAGAGATTAATTCTGTAGTTGTTGCAGGCTGACCGACGGTGATAATCCTTTTTACAGGATGCAGTAATCCTAAAGCTTCTTTTCTTTTCAGCTCCTGCGTAAATGTCCAGTAACCCGCAATAAAAGCCAGGGCAACAAATACACCGAAAGTATTAAAAGGCAATGGAACCTGAACACCGAAAAGATATTCTATAAAATGTGAAACCGTAGGAAACATACGCGTATATTTTTTTACGCGAATATAAGATTAATGTGCTAAAACTTGCTCAGTTTCCATAACTTCTACCTCACCGTCAGCAGTTAATTCCATTAGTTTGACCATTTTAATTTCATTAACCATTACAGGGTCATATTTAGCTTTCACCTTAACGTAGTTCTTGGTAAAACCGTGCATGAAACCATTTTTCTGGTCATCTTCAAATAAAACTTCTCCAACAGTTCCGATTTGTGACTGGTAAAAAGCCCGGCGTTTCTTATCAGATAAGATATGCAGCATTTTACTTCTGTCAGCACGTGTACTTCCGGCAACAGCTCCAGCCATTTCAGCAGCCTCAGTCTGTTCACGTTCTGAGTACGTAAAAACATGCAGGTAAGAAATATCAAGTTCGTTCAGGAATTGATAAGTGTCTAAGAAATCTTCTTTAGTTTCTCCGGGGAACCCTACAATAACATCCACCCCAATACAGCAGTTAGGAATTAACGCTTTAATCGTTGCCACACGTTCCGTGTATAAATCTCTGCGGTAACGTCTTTTCATCAGTCCCAGGATCTTATCAGAACCAGATTGCAATGGAATATGGAAATGTGGTACAAATCTTTTAGAAGCAGCGACAAAGCTGATAATTTCATTACTTAATAAATTAGGCTCAATAGAAGAGATCCGGATTCTCTCGATTCCTTCAACCTCATCCAAAGCCTTTACCAAATCAAAGAACTTATCCTCACGTTGTCCATCGCGGATACCGAAATCACCAAGATTTACCCCGGTCAATACGATTTCCTTTACGCCGCTCTCTGCAATTTGTCTGGCACGGTTAACCACATTTTCAATGGTATCACTCCTGCTGCCACCTCTTGCAAGCGGGATTGTACAATACGTACAAGGATAATCACAACCATCCTGAACTTTCAGAAAAGTACGTGTTCTGTCTCCTATAGAATAGGCAGCTATAAAATTATGATTAACTTTTTCAATGTTTTGCTGATGAATCACAGCTTTTGGCAATTTGGTCAGGTCTGAGATATATTCTACAATACGGAATTTCTCTGCCGCACCCAATACCATATCCACACCTTCAATTTCAGCAATTTCAACAGGTTTCAACTGTGCATAACAACCTACAATAGTAATATAAGCGTTTGGTGCATATTTAAGAGCTTCCTTCACTACCTTACGGCACTTTTTATCCGCATGCTCAGTTACAGAGCAGGTATTGATGACATATACATCAGCAGCGTCTGTAAAATCTACTACAGCATAACCTGCATCAGTAAAAAGACGGCCGATAGTTGAAGTTTCCGAAAAATTTAATTTGCAACCCAGTGTATAAAATGCTACTTTTTTCATTGAAATATATTGTTATGACGCTAACAAACACTATACATAAGCGTATAATGCTGAATATATCAGCGTTCATTTGAGCTGCAAAGATAAGTTTTTAGATTAATGTTTGTATAACCCCAAACATTTGTTCATTGTCAAATTATGCAGGTAGGTTATCTTTATACTACTCCTGCTGATTTTCATTCCACCTGTAACTATCCTGTTCTAATCCCGCAAGGTCTATCACCCTGCTTACGACAGTTTGTGCTGCTTCCTCGATCGTTGTTGGGATACTATAATAAGATGGGCTGGCCGGGCAGATAATACCTCCTGCTTCAGTAACTGTTTTCATATTATTAATATGGATCAGACTAAAAGGCGTATCTCTGACTACAGCGATTAATTTTCTGCGTTCTTTTAAAATAACGTCAGCAGCTCTTGAAATTAAATCATTGGATATGCCATGGGCGATTCTGCCTAAAGTCCCCATAGAACAAGGAATAATGATCATTGTATCAAATTTTGCAGATCCGGAAGCAAAAGGAGCATTAAAATCCATTTTTGGATAAAAGGTAAAAGGATACTGGTCATAATCACTATTGCCTAATTCAAAACGCCAGACCTCTTTTGCGTTATCAGACATGACCACACCTACCGTTTCGATCTGGTCAGCTAACTGCTGCAAATTATTCAATAAGAGTTTGGCATATACAGAACCGCTGGCTCCGGTGATCGCGACGATGATTTTCTTCTTTTTCATAGCGGTGGTAAAGATACAGAACCTATAGAAACAAAAAAGGGCCGAAAATAAATTTCCGGCCCTACATCTACCTATGAAAAACATACCCTCGAAAGGGTAAGCTCAAATGTAATATTCTTTTCTAACAAAAAGAAAATTTTAACACTTTTTAAGTATTTATGATACAATGATGTTAATTGTACCTTTTACACTATGATAAACCCATTTATTTTTTCTGAAGGTAAGACTTAAAACCTCCGGATTTGAGCGATCTGATCTAAAAAACACGATACCAGACATCAAAAAAATCTCAAAGAAGTCATTTATCTACCCTCACAGCCTCAGATCCAACATATATTTTAAAAACTTATTAAAATTTAAATTACTGTCTATGAATAGTTTAAAAAATAATTCAGATTTTAGTTCAGAATAATTTGCTAACGTTATTATAATTCGTACTTTTGTCAAACTGAAAAACACGGTGGTTTTAGCTCAGTTGGTTAGAGCATCGGTTTGTGGTACCGAGGGTCGTGGGTTCGAGCCCCATATTCCACCCATTATAAAATCAGTATAAAAGCAGTCTTTCGGGACTGCTTTTTTTTTGCCGGAATTTTTAACCCCGTCAGCAGTTCCTAAAGAAACAGGGGATCAATGCCAAAACAGGCAATTAATAAAATGCCATCACTATTATTTTCTCCATGAAACCTTCTTAAATGAAGGCTCTTGCCCCCATTTACATTTTCTTTTGTAATTTAGTCCCCTACACGAATTAAACACTATAACCCTGTTTATAGTAATTACAAAAGCATAATGATTGAAATTTACACGGACGGTGCAGCAAGCGGAAATCCAGGGCCAGGAGGATACGGCGTAATATTACGTTCAGGTAGTCATTACAAAGAATTAAGCGGAGGCTTTCGTATGACGACCAATAACAGGATGGAACTACTTGCCGTTATCGAAGGACTTAATGCCATCAAACAACCAGGCGCAAAGGTCACCATTTATTCAGACTCTAAATACGTTGTAGATTCCGTAGAAAAGAAATGGGTATTTGGCTGGGTTAAAAAAGGATTCAAGGATAAAAAGAATAAAGATCTCTGGATTCGTTACCTCGCAGTCCATAAATTACATGACATTAAATTCATCTGGATCAAAGGACACAACGATCATCCTGAAAACGAAAGATGTGACGTATTAGCCGTTGCAGCTTCCAAAGACAGAGCAGCACAGCAAATCGATACAGAATTCGAAGCAGAAAGAAATAAAGCAACCTTATTGTAAACAAAAAAGCGGGACAGATTAAATCTATCCCGCTCCATATACTATAAGAAAACTAAGCAGTTTTAACCTTCGATTCGGTTTCCGCGTAAGTAGCCATCATTTCCTCAGCCATTTTTACCATTTTTTCCGAACCGATAAAAATAGAAGATCTCTGGTGTAATTCCACCGGCTCGATCTCTAAAATCCTTCTGAAACCATCGGAAGCCGTACCACCCGCCTGCTCCACAATAAATGCCATCGGATTACACTCATACAACAACCTCAGTTTTCCATTCGGAGAACTTGCCGTAGTCGGATATATATATATACCGCCTTTAATTAAATTACGATGAATATCAGCAACCATAGAACCAATATACCTTGAAGTATAAGGTCTGTTAGTCGCTTCGTCATGAACCTGCGCATATTTAAGGTATTGCTTTACACCCATAGGGAAATGCACATAATTTCCTTCATTGATTGAATAAATACTACCATCCTTAGGCACTTTCATATTAGGATGAGACAAACAGAACTCACCAATCGAAGGATCAAGCGTAAAACCATTCACCCCTTTACCAGTCGTATAAACCAGCATCGTTGAAGACCCATAAATCACATAACCCGCTGCCACCTGCTCTGTACCCTTTTGAAGCACATCAGCCAAAGTAGCCATCCCTTCCACAGATTTTCTGCGGTAAATAGAAAAGATAGTTCCAACAGCTACATTAACATCAATATTTGACGAACCATCCAAAGGATCAATACATACAATGTATTTTGCATTTTTAGAGACCGGAGAATCGATTGGTACAAAATCATCTTCCTCTTCAGTTGCAACAATACAGCACTCTCCCCCGCTGGTCAGTGCAGAAATGAACTGGGTATTTGCGAAAACATCTAACTTTTTCTGCCCCTCCCCCTGGATATTTACTGTTCCTGCATCCCCGAGAATATCTACTAATCCTGCTTTATTTACCTCCCGGTTAACAATTTTTGCGGCGATCCCAATATCTCTCAATAATCTGGAAAGCTCTCCTTTTGCGTAAGAGAAATCAGCCTGTTTCTCAATAATGAATTGTCCTAATGTTTTTATACCCGACATATATACTTAGTGTACTTTATACGTTACCTATTACCTATTTCTATGGCCTCTAAGGTATGGATTTTTTCTTCCGAAATACAAAAACGAATTAAAGTTTTAACTTTATGCCAGCCGGATTTACCTGCTGCACCCGGGTTTATATGCAAGCAACCAATTTTAGGATCAAACATTACTTTTAAAATATGAGAGTGCCCAGTGATAAAAAGCTTCGGGGGGTTAGTGTATATTTCACTCTTTACATTTGGGGCATATTTCCCAGGGTATCCGCCGATATGCGTTATCCAGACATCGACATTTTCACAGTTAAAACGCAGATGCTCTGGAAACTCCGCTCTGATCTCTTTATCGTCAATATTTCCGTACACTCCTTTTAATGGCTTGAACGCTTTTAACTTTTCCGCAACATCAGGCCCAAAATCTCCCGCATGCCAGATCTCATCACAATCTTCAAAGTGCTTATAAACCGCATCATCCAGGTAACCATGCGTATCTGAAATCAATCCAATCTTTTTCATTTAGAATGCCATTAAAATTTATTAAAAACTGTTTAAAAGGCCAGTAAAAAATCCCTGAGCAAACATTTATACTGATCCGTGTATAAATTTTGCTCTTCATATATATACATGTGCTCTTCCAAAAGCGGCCCGTCAGCAAAACCCAAGCAAATAATCTGCCTGAAAGAAGCTTTAGTCTGATCCGAATATACATGAATAATCCTGGCAGGAAAAAGCTTTTGAAGTACTGCATTTACAACTACAGACTCCGCCTGCTTTACCGGAAGAATTAACCAAAGCAAACCATCCTCAGTTAAAATACCCGCGGCCTTTTTCAACAACAAGTCAAAAAAGTCTTCATCCGCATGCCTGGCAATCTCCTTCCTCTTTTCAGGATTCTTTAAATCATTCACAAAATAAGGGGGATTGGAAACAATCAGCGAATACTTTAAAGCTGTTGTAAAATCTTCGAAAGAAGAATGAACCACGCTGGTTCTGTCCGTAAACGGAGAATTCAGACAGTTTTTTGCTGCTGCCAGAGCAGCAGACTCGTCAATTTCTACCGCATTAACCAAAGAAGAAGGAAAACGCTGTGCCATCATCAGTGCAATTACTCCAGTTCCAGTACCTATATCTAAAATATTTACAGGAGCCGGATGTTCCGCTACAGCTCCTAAAAGAACACCATCTGTATTTATTTTCATCGCACAACCAGTCTGATCAACTTCAAACTGTTTAAATCTGAAAACACTCCCCATTTAGCTTTGATAAATTTCAAGCGGCAATCCGTCAGGATCAGTAAAGAAAGTAAACTTCTTACCCGTATACTCATCTATCCTCAGTTCTTCTGTCACGACTCCTTTAGCATTTAGTGCAAAAGCTACAGCAGTTACATCATCAACTTCAAAAGCTAAATGTCTCAATCCTGCTGCTTCTGGTCTGGATGGTCTTTCAGGAGGATTTTCAAAAGAAAATAATTCTATCTGATATAGTCCGTTTACTGACAAATCCAATTTATAAGATTTCCGTTCAGCTCTGTATACTTCCTGAACAACCGTTAAGCCTAATATATTAACATAGAAATTTTTGCTAACCATATAATCGGTGCAAATAATAGCAACGTGATGAATTCTTTTGAACATAATGTCGTTTCGTGTTTTAAATCCTGATCAAATGTAAATATTCTAAGCCTTTGAGCAGAAATTTAACATAAAAACAAGATTATCTTCAAATAATAAGGATAGAAATGACTAAATTCCAAAAAATAACATCAATTTAATAAAAAAAGCAATCCTTCTTTAAACCAGCATTAAAGCCTAAAAAGCAGGATTAAAGGAACAAAACCATAACCAAAAGGAATAAAAAACCTAAAATAGCATTAATTAACATATTGATAATTGATTTTTTAGTCAGAATTATTCAATAATTAATTATAAAAATTATATTTTTGATCAAATTTTAAAGAAACTAATGAAAAGCTTAAGGACAAACGCATTAAAAGAGGCACAAACCAGAGTTTCACCAGAAGTTAAGGCTCCATCAGCCAAAATTTCTGAGTTTTTTGGCTCAAACGTGTTCGATAAAAAGAAAATGAAAGACTTCTTATCTAAAGAAGTCTATGAAAAACTAATCTCAGCAATCGATCAGGGTGAATTAATTAATCAGGATGATGCCAATCAAATCGCTACAGCGATGAAACATTGGGCGATGTCTAAAGGAGTTACACACTACACACACTGGTTTCAACCATTAACTGGCTCAACAGCTGAAAAACATGACTCTTTTTTCGAACCTACGATTGATGGTCCGGTAGAAAAATTTGCAGGCAGTGCCTTAGTACAACAAGAACCAGATGCCTCAAGTTTTCCGAATGGTGGTATCAGAAATACTTTTGAAGCCAGAGGTTATACTGCATGGGACCCTTCTTCTCCAGCTTTCATTATGGAAAGTAAAGCAGGAAAGACCTTATGTATTCCAACTGTATTCGTAGCTTATACAGGTGAAGCATTAGATTATAAAGCTCCTTTATTAAAAGCATTAAACGCATTAGACAAAGCAGCAGTTGACGTTTGTCAATATTTCGATAAAGGAATTGATAAAGTCACAGCTTCTTTAGGTATTGAGCAGGAATACTTCCTGGTTGACCTTGCTTTATTTAACGCACGTCCGGATTTAGCTTTAACAGGCCGTACTTTATTTGGTCATATGTCCGCTAAAGGACAACAATTAGATGATCATTATTTCGGATCAATCCCTGAGCGTGTATTCACATTCATGGTAGATTTTGAAAATGAAGCCTTTAAATTAGGTATTCCTTTAAAAACACGTCACAATGAGGTTGCACCATTGCAATTTGAATGTGCACCATTATATGAAGAAATCAACCTGGCTATCGATCACAATCAATTATTGATGGATCTGATGGAAAAAGTTGCACGCCGTCATAACTTCAAAGTGTTATTACATGAGAAGCCATATGCAGGTATCAACGGTTCAGGTAAACATAACAACTGGTCATTAATCACCAATACAGGTAAAAACCTGTTAGCTCCAGGTAAAACGCCTAAAAACAACCTGATGTTCCTTGCTTTCTTTGTGAATACAATCAAAGCCGTACACGAACACGCAGATTTATTAAGAGCAAGTATTGCTTCAGTAAGTAATGACCACCGTTTAGGCGCTAACGAAGCACCACCGGCAATCATTTCTATCTTCTTAGGTCAGCAATTGAACGAAGTATTAGATGAAATCGAACACTCACGTATCAGCAAAAAAATTAAAGAAGATAACGCATTGTGGTTAGGTATCCCTAAAATCCCGCAAATCTTATTAGACAATACCGACCGTAACCGTACTTCACCATTTGCCTTTACAGGTAATAAATTTGAATTACGTGCCGTAGGATCTTCTGCAAACTCATCAGCACCGATGACAGTTCTGAACTCTATCATGGCAGATCAGCTGGTTAAATTTAAAGTTGAAGTAGATAAACTGATCAAAAAAGGTGAGAAAAAAGACATCGCTCTTTTAACAATCATCAAAAAATACATTAAAGAATCAAAAGATATTCGTTTCGAAGGAAATGGTTACAGCCAGGATTGGGAAGATGAAGCAGCTAAACGTGGTCTTGCGAACATCAAAACTACTCCATTAGCCTTAGACGCTTATATTTCTGAGAAATCAACTGAATTATTTGAAAGAGCAAACATCTTCACTAAACGTGAGCTGCATGCACGTCATGACATTCTTTTAGAAAGTTATTACAAAAAATTACAGATTGAAGCCAGAGTAATGGGTGAAGTTGCGAATACCATGATTATTCCTGCTTGTATCGCTTATCAGAATACCTTGTTGGAGAATGCAAAAAGCATTAAAGAATTAGGCTTATCAAAAGAAGCATTAGTTGCACCATTAGCGATCATCAACAAATTATCTGATCACTTATCAATCGTAAAAACTACAATTGATGAAATGTTAGAAGCACGTAAAGTTGCCAATACCATTGAAGATTCAAGAGAAAAAGCTATCGCTTACGATGAGAAAGTTAAATCTCATTTTGATACCATCCGTTACAACGTTGACAAATTAGAGCAAATTGTAGATGACAGCGTTTGGCCATTACCAAAATTCAGAGAGTTGTTATTTTTAAAATAGAATTCCATTAATTTACTGATATAACCTCTGCAATAAAATGCAGAGGTTATTTTTTTTTGTTTGAATCGTCTACATTCGGACGTTTCTCTATCTTTGCAGCAATATGAGTGATAACAGGTACAACCAGCGTGGCGTTTCGGCTTCGAAAGAAGATGTGCATCAAGCCATCAAAAACATAGACAAGGGTATTTTCCCACAAGCATTTTGTAAAATCATCCCTGATATATTGGGTAATGACGATACTTTCTGTAATATTATGCACGCTGATGGTGCAGGTACTAAATCCTCTTTAGCTTACGTATACTGGAAAGAAACCGGTGATATTTCTGTGTGGAAAGGCATTGCACAAGATGCGATCATTATGAACCTTGATGATTTAATCTGTGTAGGTGCTACAGATCATATTTTACTATCATCAACAATCGGCAGAAATAAAAACCTGATTACAGGAGAAGTTATTGCTGCAATTATCAATGGAACAGAAGAAATTCTTGCCGAACTCAGAGAAATGGGTATTTCTATTTATTCTACAGGCGGTGAAACTGCTGATGTAGGTGATCTGGTACGTACTATTATTGTAGATTCAACTGTCACCTGCCGCATTAAGCGCGACGAAGTGATCAGTAATCACAACATTCAAAAAGGAGACGTTATCGTTGGCTTATCCTCTTCAGGTCAGGCAACCTATGAAACAGAATATAATGGTGGTATGGGCTCTAATGGTCTAACCTCTGCACGTCATGATGTCTTTGATAAATCAGTAGCAGACAGTTATCCTGAAAGCTTTGATCCGGCAGTACCTTACGACCTGGTTTTTTCAGGCGGTAAAAAGCTGACAGATAAAATCCGTATCGATGAAAACACAGCGCTCACTATTGGAAAACTGGTACTCTCTCCTACCCGTACCTATGCACCGATTATCAAAAAGGTATTAGAGAAACACAGAAGTCAGATTCACGGCTTAGTACATTGCAGCGGTGGTGCGCAAACTAAAGTACTTCACTTTATCAATGATAATATCCACGTAATTAAAGATAACCTATTCCCTGTTCCGCCACTTTTTGAATTAATTCAGGAACAATCAGGAACAGCCTGGAAAGAAATGTACAAAGTATTTAATATGGGTCACCGTATGGAAATATATGTACCACAGGAAATCGCTTATGACATTATAGCAATTTCTAAAAGCTTTAACATCGACGCACAAATCATCGGCCGTGTAGAAGAATCTACACATAAACAAGTAACCATTACCAGTGAAAAAGGGCAATTCAATTACGAATAACCTTTATAAGATATAGATGAAAAGGGCTTGTTTAAAACAAGCCCTTTTTTTTTGCTTTTTATTAAATCATTATGAAGTCCCAAAATAAAATGGAGCACAGCAGATTCCCTGTATTCTTTAACGAGGATGGAGAGAAACTAAATTTTTTCTTAAACGCTGCAGAAAAATGATTACCACAACTATATCCTACTACTGCTGCAATCTGTTTGAGACTATAACCAGGTTTATTCAGTAATAACGCTTTCGCCTTTTGCATTTTAAGTTCAGAAGCATAACTATTAATCGTCTGTCCCATAATCTCCTTAAAACCAGCCTGAAGCTTAGTACGGTTCATTCCTGCCCTTTCTGCTAATCCTGCAATAGAAATATTCTTTGAAAGATTCTGGCTGATTACCCTGGCAACCATTTCAAAACTGGCAATATCCTTTTTACTCCACATATTGATATGTTCTGCAGCACTTTCCTGCGCTTCAATGACTATAACGATAAGCTCACAGATTTTGATTTTGGTGTAAAAATTAGTGTACTTACCAGAACTGCGTCCGGTAAGCTCAGTTAAAATCTTCTGAACAGCATAGCCAATTTTATACAATTGATGCCCGGAGAGCTGAACGGGTAAAGTAGCAGCGAAGTTATTATCAAAAGTAGCATCCGGAAGAAACAATAAAGTTCCCGAATCTATTGATTTTATGCCTGCCTTATGCACTACAGCATATTCCTGTTTATGGATACTTATTGATTCAATATGTATCTCTTTTCCCTGCTTAATATAAACTTCTACCATTACGCCTGCTGATTCCGTACACTTTTCTGCAAAATTAGTAGTTCAAATACACTACTTTTGCTCGTAGTCAATAACAAGTCTAAATAAACGCAAAAGAAACAACACATGCAAATTTTCACCAGACAACCTTTTGCTTTTTTTATACCCTTCAAGAAATACAGCAAATAATGAGCAACGGAAATAAGCAAAACCCGCAAAAAAAGAAGAAAACAGATTCCCTCTTTACAAGGATTAATAAATGGCTGCATCTTTGGCTCGGCCTTGCTTCCGGAGTTATCGTTTTAATCGTCTGTATTACGGCCTGTATCTGGGTATTCAACGAAGAGATCACCGCTTTACTGGAGCCAGAAACCAAAGTAGAGAAACAGGACAAAGCGGTATTGACTCCTGCTCAGTTAACTACCGTTGCTAAAAGCTTATATCCTAATCTGACAGCTTCTTATGCCACCTATCAACAAGGGCGTGTAATTACACTAGCATTAAAAGATCCAAAATCAAAAGAACGCAGAAGCGGCGGGGTAACTTTAAAGATCAATCCGTACACAGGGAAAGTAATCAACGCCGTAGAACGTAAAAAAGGAGAAACTGACTTTTTCAGGTTTATACTCAACGGACACCGTTTTTTATGGATGCCTTATAAAATCGGAAGACCGATTGTAAACTATGGTACCATGGTATTTGTGGTGCTGCTCATTACCGGAATGATCTGGTGGTATCCTAAAAAATGGAACAAATCTACACGTGATAAAAGTTTCAAAATTAAATGGGGAGCCTCATTTAAAAGACTGAATCTTGATCTACATAATGTACTGGGATTTTATTCTCTGCTTTTTCTGCTTGCCATAGCCCTTACAGGAATGGTATATGGTATCCAGTGGTATAGCGAAAGTTTATACTGGGCTACTACAGGAGGGGAAAAATTAGCCGAATTCAAACGCCTGGAATCTGATTCCCTGCAAGCAAATAAATTCTATACCCCGGAAAAGGCAATGGATGCAGCATGGCATAAAGTTGCCGCTAAACATCCGAAATCGATTGGGTTCTATTATAGTTTCCCTGACGCTTCTGAGGCAAAATCTGCAATAAACATTACTGTATATCCTAGTGCGGGTCAGTTTTACAACAATGTAGGCTACACCTTTGACCAGCATACTTTAAAAGAGCTCAAATCTGATGATATTTATTCCTCCTCTTATGCTGATGCCGGAGTGGGCGGTAAGATCCGTAAAATGAACTATGACATTCATGTTGGGAGTATTCTCGGTTTTCCCGGTAAAGTTCTGGCTTTCCTTGCTTCCCTTATTGGTGCTTCTTTGCCAATCACAGGTTTTCTGATCTGGTATGGCCGTAAATTCAAGAAAAAAGGGACTAAGAATACTAAACCTGCACAATCTACTATTGCAAAAGAGGTTAAACCTCTTCCCCTATCAAAACCTGAATTACAGGAAACTATATAATCCCTCTTAACAATTATAAACTAATAAAACCATCATGACTTTTCAAATCATGCAACGAAATCAAAATAAAATCATGATAGCTTCATAACCAATAAAAAACAATTAAAACTAATGAAACCATTATGATTTTTCAAATCACGCAACGAAATAAAAATAAAATCATGATAGCTTCATAACCAATAAAAAACAATTAAATACTAATGAAAAAACTAGCATTTTTAACCCTGAGCATTCTATTTTGTTTAATTACAAGCAAAATTTCTGCGCACGCACTTTGGATAGAAACCGGAACTACCGGAAAAATCGGTCAGCAGCAAACCGTAAAAGTCTATTACGGCGAATATGTGTCTAACGAAAGAGAAAATGTTTCCAAATGGTACTCTGATGTCAAAGATTTTACCTTATGGCTTGTAGGCCCTGATCAGCAAAGAACTCAGCTTAAGTTAACTGCTGATAGCAATTCATTTACAAGTAGCTTTACACCTGATAAAAATGGCTCATACAACTTAGAAGTCAGCCATGAAGCGAAAGAACTTGGCGGTACTACTAAATACCACTTTTTGGCAAGCAGTAATGTTACTGTCGGAAAAACCCATGCAGTTGCGGCAAATACGAATGTATTGAATTTAAAGCTTGACAACAATGCACCAGTAAAAGTGAATCAAAATATTAAACTAACTGCCTTTTTAAAAAAAGAAGTTGCAAAAGCTAAAACAGTTACCATATTCTCTCCATCAGGCTGGGCTAAAGAAACCAAAACAGATGAAAATGGTAATGTGCAGTTTACACCAATCTGGCCTGGAAGATATGTGATTGAAGTTGCTGAATTTCAAAAAGTAAAAGGTGAACATCAGGGCAAAGCCTATGAAGCCATCTGGCAAGGTGCTACTTATAGCTTCGAAGTAAAATAAAGAAAGACATCTTATCAAAAAGGAGACTGTAAAGTGAACTGTGTCAACTCTTGACAACAAAGAGTAAGAATAAGTAATTTAGCACCAACTTATGGACACAGGAAAAAGTAAAAAACCATTTGATTTTGAACGCTTCAAAGAAGAAGCTATGGAGGGCCTTTATCAAGGCAAAAAGATGGGTGGCACCGATGGTGTATTCGCCCCAATGTTGAAACATCTGCTAGAATCAATGCTGGAGGGCGAGCTTGATAACCACCTGGAAGAAAGTAGATCTTCCGGAGAAAGCAACCGCAAAAATGGGAAGACAAAGAAGACTGTACGCAGTCTTCAGTCCGGGCATTTCGAGCTGGAAAGTACTCGTGATCGCAATGGGACTTTTGAGCCTAAGATCGTTCCTAAACGGCAATTGATCATTACCGAGGAACTGGAAGACAATGTAATAGCGATGTACGCACGTGGAATGAGTACTCGCAATATTTCTGATTATGTAAAGGAAATGTATGCAATGGATATTTCTGCAACAGAAATATCCAACATCACAGACCGGATTATTCCAGCGATGAATGAATGGCGGAACCGTCCGTTAGAAGCGGTCTATCCTTTTGTATTTCTGGATTGTATGCATTATAAAGTGCGCGAAAGCGGAGGTGTTGAATCTCGTGCAGTTTATAATATTCTGGGCGTTAACCGCGCAGGAAAAAAGGACTTAATTGGCGTGTATCTTTCAGAAAATGAGGGTGCTAAATTCTGGCTCTCTGTACTTACTGATTTAAAGCAGCGCGGTGTAGATGATATCCTTGTTGCATGCATAGATGGGCTAAAAGGCTTTCCTGAAGCGATAGCGGCAGTATTTCCCAAGACGCAGGTACAGTTATGCATTGTCCACCAGATCCGGACAAGCCTGCGTTATGTGCCAGAGAAGGATAAAAAGGCTGTCGTTGCTGATCTTAAGCCTGTTTATAAGGCTATCAATCAAGAACAGGGGTATGAAAAGTTACTGGAATTTGAAGATAAATGGGGTAAAAAATATCCGCTATCAGTAAAGAGCTGGTTAGATAATTGGACGAATCTTTCTACATATTTTGAATATTCTGCAGAAATCAGAAAGGTCATTTATACCACTAATGCAATTGAAGGAATGCATCGCCAAATCCGCAAAATAACTAAAACAAAGGGTGCCTTCACTTCAGATCAGTCACTGCTAAAGCTCGTATACCTAGCCTACAGAGACTTCTCTAAAAAGTGGACTATGCCTATGTGGAACTGGGGCTTGACAATGTCACAACTACATATTAAATTTGGTGATAGATTGAAAGCCTTCGGCGACTTCTTCTTAGGTGGAGGCTGAAGGAGCCTCCACCTAAGAAGAAGTGATGTTGACACAGTTCACTTTACACTCCC
>NZ_QLLR01000019.1 GCF_003259615.1 Pedobacter cryoconitis
GACCGCGGAGTTCAGTACGCTTGCAACGAATTCAGATGCTTACTGGAAAAAAATCCTTTGATCATCAGAAGCATGAGCAGAAAAGGAAATTGCTGGGACAACGCAGTAGCGGAGAGCTTCTTCAAGACGCTCAAAGCTGAATGTGTGTATCAGCATAAGTTCACAGACAAAGAGCAGGCAGCACTCATCGTTTTTGAATATATAGAGACTTGGTATAACCGTAAAAGATTACATTCTACACTGGGGTACTTGTCCCCAGAAGAATTTGGTAGAAACTTAAATAAACAAAATATTGCCGCTTAACTAAATGTCAACTTTAATGTTGCAATTCCAATTGGCACCCTCTAGATGTAAAATAGATACAATATTGTATAATTCTTATGCCGAAAATGATTTAAGAAAGGTTATCCTTTTTAAGAAAAATACTGATGGGTCATACACGGTTAAAGGAAGTTACGATGGCAGTTATGCTGGAGCTTTTTTTAATGGAATAGCGACTGATGAGCAATATCTTATCCTCGCCGAGTGCAACGCCAGAATGGGACTTATCGAGAAGGCCAGTAGTAATTTAAATACCTTACTAATTAAAAGAATTGCAACAGCTAGTTTTATCCCTAAACATTTCACTTCGAATGCAGAAGCATTGGATGAAATATTGAAAGAAAGAAGAAAAGAAATGATTGTAAGAGGTTTAAGATGGTCGGACATTAGAAGGCTAAGAAAGGAGCCTAATTATTCTCCTATTTTGAAAAGAAAATTAGGAAACAAAATTTTTGAGTTGCTTCCCAACGATAAAAGATATAACACTCTAATTCCAACAAAAATCATTCAATCGAGCAATCTGACCCAAAATGATAGATAATAAAAAATTGGAGGTTAAATTTTAACCTCCAATTAAAATGTTGTAGTGCTAGTCAGCTCTTAGTTTCACATTTGCTGTTTCTGTATCACTGCTTACTGCTGTATTTATTTCAGTTTGCAAAGTCGGACTAAAAGTAGCTGGGTGACCACTTGTTCCTTCTGGTGCTTTGATAAGGCAAACTTCACCTGTTTCTGGGCAAAATTCTGATGCCTCACCATCATTAGAAGGTTGAGTAGCCACTATATTATAACTAGATGCGCTGGTTCTGGGTCCAACGTTATCATATTCATACCATAATGACGCTAGAGTTTTACCAGCTTTATTATTGACATTCTTATCTGCTTTAAAAGCGAAAGTTAATACTGTTGTTAAAACAAGGGCGATTGCTGCAACCACTCCCATTACTTTTTTTGTAAGTGCCATAGGGCTTTAATGTTTAAGTTTAATATTAGGTTGTTTAAGATGAGTAGGCTCATCATATCAGTAATATGGGATTTCCCACGAGCGGGTACGTAACCTACTCCAACGTTTATACTCTTTGTCACAGCAACCCTTTCTTTTTTAGTTTAACTTACAATTGATTTGTTGATCTAAAGTTAGGCATGTAAATTAGGAGAACTACTGTTCCATGTCTCGAAATGAGTGTTCTCATGTCTCGATTTTCTGGTCAGGTGTCTGGAAATTTCAGACAGGTGTCTGAATATCTTACCTCTTTGACTATTTCGCCCCTTTAAACCTGTCCAGATGGCGTACGCTCATCCTAACGTATGGGGCAAATATGTTTTTATCGGTCTTATAGATGATTGAAGGATTGGTTTTTTTATAATAGTTTATCCTTTCTGTAGCCGTATCCATTCTTAGCATTAATTCGCGTTTACGTCCATCGATTAAATTTTCTTCATAAATCTCCAGTAACATTTTATAAAGTGAGACGTTGTCCTTTGCGAGGTTATCGGCTCTATAGAGATTTAGTGCGTATGCTTTGGTATCGCTAAGAAATTCAACGATTTCGGTGATGCCGTTTCTCTTACTCAGAAATCTGTTGCCAGGAATTAAGAAGCCGCTTTCCATTAACCACATTGTGTATACGGTTTCTCCATATTCTACCGTGCCACGAAGTAATCCTTCGGATATATAAAATAGTGTCGGTGTCTGTTGCCAAGGCGAATCACCCAAGACCCAGCCTTTTTTAAATTCTGTTTTTACAAAGAGATTTTTGAGCATTTCTACGGAATCTTTAGTAGCTGTATTAAAGGACTCCAGTTTTTTTATAAGGGCTTCCATATCGATAGGTAAATTGATAAAACCCACAATTAACAAAGATTTAACGATTATTTCACATGACACTTTTCAATAAAAAAGTGTCACATTTCGCTGAAATGGGGCATGATCTTGGAAAGAAATAGGTTTTTACCTGACAAAAAATAATTTCTTTTTTATGCGCAATTTGGTGATATTTACTTTTAATTACCTATTGATCCCTATGAAGCTTGCATTCTTCCAGTATCATATATCCTAAAAATGCTCAAACTTAAAGGGAAGATTTTAGAAAAATGAGCCCATTATGATCGAAGTACTAACCAGACTACAGACATATGCCGATGCTTTTGGGGAGCTGAAAGATTTCAGTTTAAAAGATAGCGACTATGCTGAAAAAGAAACCGGACTGAAAGACACATGGAGTGCTTTTAGCGAAAGGTTACAGCAGCGCATCGGTGAGCAGGATACAGAAGAGAAACTCTCTGTCCTTATTAAAATAACCCAGGACCGCTTAACCGAATTCGCTGATCAGGTTTTTGAATATTATAAGGGCGTTGAGGCATCAACAACCGGGTTTGAAGTTCGGATGAAGAAACTTTTTAACGATATTGAAAACGAAGTGGTCAGGATTCTGGAGTTTCTTAAGATGAACTTCTCCAAAAGCTTTAACTTTTACGGAAAAGTTCCCCGCTGGGTCTTTTATGTTAATAAGGATGTAGGATCAAAAAAAAACCTGATTATTTCCGGCCTGCAAAGTAAGGCTGTTAACAATGATCTTATCCTGTTAATACATGATTTTCTTAACCATTTTCAAGAAACTGAAGCCTACAGCACTAGAAATTGGCACCAATATGTTTATTACACAAGAGTGGTAAATAGGTTATGCCGCTTTGTGGATTCACCGGACACAGAAGAAGATACACTTAGGTTAATTAAGCTACTGATAGGTTATAACTTTAATACGTTGACTTTTTATGAGTTTATGCTGGAGTTCGTTTCAGGGATTGTAGATCCGCACGCACCCTACGAAGAGCAGGAAATTGAATTGCTTCACCTGCTCAAAATAATTGAGAATATCCGCCCGGAAATTAGAAAGGGATACAACCCTGAAGTTCCTACCTTACTCGAATCTGTCAGTGGTTCCATCCGGCGTGAGCTGGAACTGATCACAAAAATGAAAGAGGTACAGGCTCCGGCCATCTTAAACGGAACGGCAAATAAAAAATCGTGGTATTATTTTGAGGTGGCTACAAGTATCGAAGAACTGATCTTCTTAATCAAGGTTATGGTTGGCGTTCGTTTCATCAAAACGGATTCCAATGCGAATTTATACAGGTTTGTGGAACGTCATATAAGAACTGACCGGACAGCGAACGCTTCACCACAATACATGAGGAATATATTTTCGCCCAGCTGGGTTTTTCACTCAAAAGTAATCCGAAAGGTACGTGCATGGCTGATGTCAATGGTCAATTATATCGACACACATTTTGCGGAACAGCTCAAAGTCTTTTTGCTTATTTGGTTTCTAAGAGATCCAGCAATCCTCGACCTTTTAATAGCCTAACCAGTTCATTGAACCAGCTATAGCAGAAATTTTCTCTTTTCATTAGCTTTCCCCATCCCACATCTGTAATATCTCTTAATGTGGAAAAGCCTAATTCCGCACTTTTCATTTTAAAGTATTCACTAACTGGTAACTGGTCAATGAGCAAGTCAATAAACCCTTCATTATTTTGTTTTTTATTCTCTGGCATAACATAGAAGGAGCATTAACCTAATTGTTTTTTAATACGTCTGTAAAATTTATGGAGATTATGGTCATGGTACCGCCCAAGCGTGGCATACTGTAGCATTTATTACCATCAAAATATATTCCCTTTTATTTTCAGCACAACTGCTGTCCCTTGTATTCCTTTTTAATTCGCTGATTATTATCAAATGTAATTATCCTATACCAAATAAAAACACCTAAAACAAAAAAAATTACAACCCCATAGTGTAACTTAAAAACACCGTTTCCGTTTTCCAAAGACCATTTTTATTCATACCTGACAACTTGTATATGTCAGGTATGTCACTGTTTTAGAATGATAAATCATAGCAAATTGTCAATTATTTACCTAAAAACAAGCGTTATGATCAAAGAAATTGCAGAAAGCCATTACAAAGATGTACGTGAGGCATTAGAGAAAATTGACTCATCCGACCAGAGTATGGTTGCACAAAGAAAAGCCAGAGTGGAGACAACTTCACACTATCTTACCGGATTAAAAGAGAAAGTGCTTGATTATTCCTTTAACACTGTTGATGAGGAAGTTATATTTTTTAAGGAGATCAAACCTAAATTTAGTTGCCTTTTAATATTTTACAGTGATGTGGAGCGTATAGAAATGGACAAACCTGAAGGAGGGGTATCTCACCTAAAAGGTTACTATGAAAATGAACTCAAAGGAATTAAACGTTTTTTCGATGTGAACAGGCAAATTTATGCCTACTACAGATCAGAAGATGATTATCTTGACCCTCAATTGTTTGTTAGGGGAGTGACAGATCCGCCAAGGTGGTTGTGCAAACTTCGCATCGATCAAGATGAAAGATTTTCCACTGCCGGAGATTATATGTTTGCGAGGATCATGGCCAATGAACAAATTGCCCGATACCTTGAAAACGCAATTTCGGGACTTGAATTTCATCCTTTTACAGAAGATGAGATTGAAACCAACTGGACAGGCGAAACCATCAACTTACTGGAAATAGCCTATGGCATCTATTGCACTGCGCAGGTCAATCATGGCAAAATCGGGATTGGGGAGCTTGTGAGAAAATTTGAGAAGGTTTTTAATGTAAGCATTGGAAGACCATACAGACGGTTCTTAGAAATTAAACTCCGTAAGCGCCTTAGCAGAACAAAGTATTTGGATGATATGGTCAAAGCGGTCAATAAAAAAATTGACGATGAAGATGCTTATGATCCTAATGACAAGAAAACCGCAATTAAATCTTAAAATAGCTTCTCCCAGACACTTTATTTATGACACCTACCCAAGTGGTTGTCAATTAAAAATTCGTCACCTGCCAAACTTTGCTTTTGAACCCGGTGCAATGGAGCATCGGGAAAAAGTAAAGTATTATGTTACAACAATTTTCTTGGCAACATTTCCTTGTTGCAATCTCCCTACTCACGCTGATCTGGTACGTAGCTGTAATCCTGATCTTCTACCGCAAAGAGCTGAAATCCTTTCTTAAGGGTAAACCTTCTGAAGAGCCCACCGACAAGCCCCTGCCTCACTACTGGGACGACAAAGTAGATGAATTTCCTGTTGAAACAGATGATGACCTGATGGGAAAATCTAAAATGCCCGAAGGTGTATCTGTAATTGACATGGAGGAACTGCAATTCTCCGAGCCGGAAGACAAGACCGAGAAACTTGGGCTGGTTTCCGATGTGATCGAGGAGATCAAGCTGATCTTTAAAATTCTTGGTCAGGAAGACGGTAACAAACAGGACTTCCTGAAATTAATCGGGGAAGTCAAAAACCGCTATCCAAAGATCGCGTCAAGTCCCAGCCTTCCCCAGATCAACGAATTTATCCTGTCTAATGCCTCTTTTCATCTTTCTCCTGAAGAGCTGGAAGACCTCTGGTAATCTCTAATTCCCAAACCTTTTCTATTTCACCTTTAAAATATAGCACAATGAAAAATCAATTCATTAATCATAAAAAACAACTCTTTGGAAAATGGCTCCTGATGGCTTATACCATCTGTACCTACCATATATTATCGATCACTGCCGCTAACGCCCAGAATGGAAATGGGGAAGCTGGTATCCAAAAAGCAGCAGACGAAGTTGCAGGATATTTTGATACAGGCTGTACTTTAATGTATGCCATCGGTGCGGTAATGGGCATCATAGGCGCTGTTAAAGTTTTCAATAAATGGAATGCCGGAGAACCTGACACATCCAAAGTGGCATCTTCATGGTTTGGCTCCTGCATATTCCTGGTGATTGTAGCAACTGTTTTAAAATCATTTTTCGGGGTTTAGCCATGTCGAGCATCTATCAAATTAATAAAGGTGTGAGTAAGCCGATTATGTTCAAAGGACTGAAAGGACAGTATATCGCTTATCTGGCTATCGGCCTGCTCTTGCTGTTGTTGATTTTTGCAGTTGGCTACGTAGCAGGATTAAGTGTCTATCTGTTAGTACCAACCATTATCATTCTGGGCACCGCGCTTTTCTATGTTATATTCCGTTTGAGCTACCGTTTTGGTGAACACGGCCTGATGAAATTCTTTGCCAAGCGTAGCCTACCGCATCATTTGAAATTCCGTTCCAGACGCTTATTCACCCACTTAAAGCATAAACATTATGATCGAAGCAACTAAAATATTACCCATTTACAAAGTGGAACACAATTGCATTCTTTCTATGGCAGGAGATATTACTATGGTCTACAGTGCAACCCTGCCAGAAATATTTACCCTATCAGAAAGGGACTATGAAACTTTTCATCAAGCTTGGGTAAGGGCAATCAAATTATTGCCTCAGCATAGCGTGTTTCACAAACAGGATTGGTTTATAGCATCCAAGCACAAAGCAGATTATCAGAACAACAGCCAAAGTTTCTTATCCAGATCAAGTGAGCAGTTCTTTAATGAACGCCCATATTTGGATCATGAGTGCTTCATATTTTTGACCAAAAAGCCATCTGGCAGGAAACTATCAACTTCATCCTACAGCAACATTTGCCGTAAATCAATCGTGCCCTCCCAAACGATTGATCCACTTCTTTTTCAGGAGTTTTCAGATGCAGCAGGACAATTTGAACGTATTCTTACCGACACAGGGTTATGCACTTTAAAAAGGCTGGATGATGATGAGCTGGCAGGAACGGCAAATAAGCCGGGAATTATTGAACGTTACTGTTTCCTGTTAGGCCGTGATCAAATGCCGATGATCCGTGACATTCATGTTCAGGACGGCCTACAGGTTGGAGATAAAAAAGTGGAACTGTATGCGCTTGCCGACGCGGACGACCTGCCTGCCTTATGCGGCAGCCGTATCAACTACGATAAATACAGCACAGACAGGACAAAATTCAGTATAGGTTTTGCAAGTCCATTGGGAGCTTTGCTGAACTGCAACCACATCCTGAACCAATATGTTTTTATTGAAGACGCACAGCAGACGATCAAACGACTGGAGGCAAAAAAACTACGACTGCAATCCTTATCAGGCTATTCCCGCGAGAATGCCATAAACCGTGATGCTACCAATGACTTTTTAAATGAATCACTTGCTTCAGGTAAGTTACCAGTTAAAGCCCACTTTAACGTACTCGTATGGTCGGATGATCCAACTAAAACCGCAGACTTAAAAAATCTGGTTGGTTCAGCAATGGCGCAGATGGATGCTGTTGCCAAACAGGAAACAGATGGACAGGCTCAAATCTGGTTTGCAGGATTGCCTGGCAATGAAGCTGACTTCCCAATGAATGACACCTTTGACACTTTTTTGGAGCAATCAACCTGCTTTTTCAATTTGGAGACCAACTACAAATCTTCCCTCAGTCCTTTTGGTATCAGGTTAGGGGATCGTTTAACGGGAAATCCGGTTCATGTGGATATCAGTGATCTGCCTATGGAATTATCCTGGATCGGAAACAGGTCAAAATTTTTGTGCGGACCAAGTGGCTCAGGTAAAAGTTTCTTCACGAATCACATGATGCGCAGTTATCATGAACAAGGCTCGCATGTGGTGATTATGGATATTGGTCATAGCTACAGGGGACTATGCGATCTGGTAGACGGCTATTATTTTACTTATTCGGAAGATGATCCAATCCGGTTCAATCCATTTTATTTATCAGATGGTGACATGATGGATACCGAAAAGCGGGAAAGCATTAAGACCTTGCTTTTGGCGCTATGGAAAAAGGATGATGAGCCTTATACAAGGTCGGAGTATGTAGCTGTCTCGAACGCCCTGACCTTATATCTTGCCCATTTGGATCGCAATCCTGATGTTTTTCCATGCTTTAACTCGTTTTACGATTTTCTGATGTCCGAGTATATGCAGGTACTGGAACACGGCAAAGTGAAAGAAAAAGATTTTGACATTGGGAACTTTTTGTATGTCCTCAACCCTTATTACAAAGGCGGCGAATTTGATTACCTGCTGAACGCTACGGAAAATCTTGATATGCTTCATGAACGGTTCATAGTCTTCGAGCTGGACAATTTGAAGGATCATCCAATTCTGTTTACAGTAACTGTAATGGTGATTTTTGAATTGGTGATATCAAAGATGCGTAAGCTAAAAGGTATCCGAAAGGTAATGCTGATTGAGGAATGCTGGAAGGCGATTGCAAAGCCTGGGACAGCGGAATATGTGCGTTACCTGTTCAAAACCATGCGTAAGTTTTTTGGGGAGCCTATCGTCGTTACCCAAGAAGTGGATGACATTATCGGCTCACCCATTGTTAAAAACGCCATCATTAATAACAGCGATTGCAAAATTCTGCTCGATCAGAGCAAGTACCAGAATAAGTTCGACCAGATACAGGAGCTATTGGGATTAACCGATAAAGAAAAGGCGCAGATTCTTTCCCTGAATAAAGCAAACGATCCCGACAAAAAATACAAAGAGGTCTTCATTTCACTGGGTAGTGAACATTCCAAGGTTTACCGTACAGAAGTATCCCTAGAGGAATATTTGACTTATACCACCGAAGAGCGGGAAAAGAACCAGGTTCAGGAATACGCCAGAAAATATGGAAGTATCCAAAAGGGTATAGCGGTACTTGCAAAGGAATTAAAAACTAAAAAATAGCCTTATGAAAACACTTAGCATTTTATTGGTGCTCGCAGTGATGATAATTTTTGCCTGTAACAACAACGACACGAGGTCTTTTATCCCTGGAACCTATGTGGATACTACAGGCAGTTCAAAAAGTAAAGCCAGCGATACACTTATTATTGAGTTCACAGGAGAAAGTAATAATTATGTGATCCATCGAAAAACTGGATATAACCTTATTTCTAAAAATGAAATCGGAAATAGAGAATATGCAAGTGAAGAATGGACCGCGATTTATGATAGTGGCACCAGAACGTTAAAGGTGCCCTTCCCTGTAAAACTCATCACATTTTATCCTCAATCCGGTAAACTCTGTATCCGGCAGAGAGCGTATCAGAAGCTAGAGCTACCTTAATCATCATCAGAGATTTCCAAGTAAATACCAATTAATCATATCGATATGAATATTAGAAAACTAACCGGAGTATGGCCATACTCCGGTAAAATCAAGAATCTTATGAAAAAGTACATGGTCATCCTGCCAGTCAGTGCAATGACGCTTTTTGTTGCGATGCCCACAGGGGCTAACGCACAGATTGCCGTTGTTGAAGTGATCAAAGCAGGCGTAAAAAAAGTAATTAAAGCAGTAGACCTGAAAATACAGCGCCTACAGAATGAAACCATCTGGTTACAAAATGCGCAAAAGGTACTAGAAAACCAATTGTCCAAACTAAAGCTGACCGAGATCGCCGATTGGACAGAGAAGCAAAAGAACCTATATAGCGAATATTATGATGAGCTATGGAAAATCAAGTCATCCATCGCTTATTACAAACGCATCAAGGATCTTACCGCTAAGCAGATTGCCATAGTTGACGAGTATAAATGGGCGTGGAACCTTTTCCGGCAGGACAAACATTTCAAGGCCGAAGAGCTGGAGTATATGGAGAAAATTTATTCGGGCATTTTGGAGGAAAGTATCCAAAACCTTGACCAGATCCTGCTCGTGATAAGCTCCTTTAAAACACAAATGAGCGATGCAGAAAGGCTCGTGATCATTAACAAGGCCGCAGATCAGATGGATGTCAATTACTCAGATCTCAAAAAATTCAACAGTCAGAATATTTCCACCAGTATCCAGAGATCAAACTCGCTGGATGAAACTGCTAAACTCAAAGAAATTTATGGAATCGAAGAATAACATCAGTAAAATGGCTGTTTTGGTCTGCCTGTTCATGGCATTCACCTCTCAGCTTACCCAGGCACAAACTTTTGGAGAGTTCTTTAACCAGAAAAAAACTCAAAAAAAATACCTGCTTGAACAGATCGCCGCCTTGCAAGTGTACATTGGTTACGCGAAAAAAGGCTATGATATTGCCAGTACAGGTCTTCAGAGTATAAAAGATATTACTGGTGGTGAGTTTGGTCTGCATACGGCCTACATCACTTCGCTGAAAGCGGTAAGCCCTGTCATCCGAAATAATATCAAAGTTGCAGAGATCATCGAAATCCAGCTTAATATCAGCAGGGCATTTGGATCGGTCAAATCCAGTGAATCCCTATCGCTATCCAATCAATTGTATATTCTTGACGTACGGGAAAAAGTGATGGATGAGTGTGCAAAAGACTTAGAGGAACTACTACTGGTAATTACTTGGGGTAAGGTGGAAATGAGCGAAAAGGAACGCATCAGGCGGCTTGACCGCATTTACAGTTCCATTACCGATAAATATGGATTCACCATAGATTTCGTGGGGCAGGTAATGACACTGATCAACCAGAGAGAAAAAGAACAGGATTTTATTAACCGTTTAAGAAAAAGCTATGAAAACTATTAAGCTCATGCCCTTTGTGATCATGCTTTTGATGATCACAGGAATTACCAAAATTAAAGCACAATCTACGGAAGTACAACAGCTGCTCTTAAATGTCGAAAAATTAAGTCAGATGAAGAATATTCTGCAGGACATGAAAAAAGGGTATACCATTGTTTCAGGTGGTTACAATGCCATCAAGGATATTTCACAGGGAAATTTTTCCCTTCATGAAGTTTTTTTGGACGGTCTGATGCTGGTCAGTCCCGAAGTCAAAAAATACAGGCGCGTGATTGACATTATCTCCTATCAAAAACGGATTGTATCCGAATATAAATCGGCGTTCAGCAACTTTAAAGCCACGGGTAATTTTAACCCTACTGAAGTCGATTATCTGGGCAGGGTCTACAAACAGCTATTTGATCAGAGCGTAGATAATCTCGATCAACTATTAATGATCATTACCTCGTCACAACTTAGAATGAGTGATGAGGAGCGCCTAAGTGCCATTGACCAGATTTTTGAAGACACACAGGATAAGCTGATGTTCTTACGGAGCTTCAACAGTGAAACCCTCATACTTTCCCTGCAACGGGAGAAACATAGGGCAGATATTAAACAGAGTCTAAACTTATACCCCTAATCCTTACTGTTATGAGAACAAAGAAAATAAAAATACCACTTCTGGTGGTTACTGCTTTATTGCTATTTCCTTTCTCAGGGATGGCTATGGATTTTTCCGAGGAAGTAAAAGGACTACAATCTGTTTTGGATAAGGTCTATGATGAAATGATCCCCCTTTGCAAAGACCTGATGTCGGTTGCAATGGGTATAGCTGGTTTTGGTGCCCTCTGGTATATTGCCAGCCGGGTTTGGGGCAATATTGCCCGCGCCGAACCTATCGACTTTTACCCCTTATTGCGCCCATTTGCTTTGGGACTGGCGATCATGTTTTTCCCCGCCGTGCTTGGCGTAATGAATGGTGTGCTAAAACCCACCGTGCTTGGTACCAATGCTATGGTCAAAGACAGTGATAAGGCTATTAAAGCCCTGCTTTTACAAAAAGAATTAGAGCTGAAAAAGACCCAAAAATGGAAGGCACTGGTGGGTGATGACGGTCTTGGTGACCGGAAAGAGTGGTACAAATACACACATCCCAAAGAAGTAGAACAAGGTAAGGAGGAAAGTTGGTACGCAGCAATTGGCAATAATATCCTTTTTTGGGCTGATAAACAGGACTACAAAATGAGGCAGGGCTTTAAGAAATTTTTGAGTGAGGTGCTTCAATTGGGTTATTATGCCGCCTCTTTATGTATCAATACCGTTCGTACTTTCTTTTTGATCGTTCTGGCTATACTTGGTCCTTTAGTATTTGGGTTTGCCGTTTTTGATGGCCTGCAACATACCCTTTCCGTCTGGATTGCAAGGTACATCAACACCTACCTTTGGCTTCCCATTGCTAACATTTTCGGGGCGATATTAGGTAAAATCCAGCAAAACATGATCAAACTTGATATCAGCGAGGCACAGCAAACTGGTGACACGTTTTTCAGTTCAGAAGACACCGCATACCTGATTTTTATGATCATTGGAATTTTCGGTTACTTCTGCGTACCTAATGTCGCAAACGCTATTATTCATGCGGGAGGTGGTAATTCTCTATTGAACAAAGTCAACTCTATGGTAGGTATGGCAGGCGGTGCAGGGCAAAAGGTCGGTGCCAAAAGTATGGCTGGCGCACAGGCCGGTGCCGGAATGATCGTTGACCGCTTTGATGATTCCCGCCGTAACCTTGATAAAAGTATGGCAGAGGCATCGGGTCAGGATTATTTCAAAGATAAGCTTTCGGGAAAACCGAGTTAGCATTTTCAACCATTAAACACGATTATTATGTTCACACAATTTAGAAATATTGATTCTGCTTTTAAGCACATCAAGACGTTCAGCATTTTTCTGATCATTGCGGCAGTTTCCATTGCTTGCTTTTCAATTTTCTACAATGTCAGGGTCATTGAAAAAGCCAGTAACCGGATTTATATCCTGTATAACGGAAAAGTATTAGAGGCAGTTGCTTCAGATAAGAAAAGCAACATTCCGGTGGAATTGAGAGATCACATCAAAACGTTTCATCAGCTTTTCTTCAACCTGAACCCCGATGATAAGGCAATCAGGGCAACCGTGGGCAGGGCTTTGTATCTGTCCGACGAATCGGCAAAAAAACAGTACGACAATCTTAGGGAATCAGGATATTATAATAACCTGATCTCAGCCAATATCGCAAAGGAAGTTCAGCTGGACAGTATAAAGTTAAATATAGAACAGTATCCCTATCAGTTCACCTATTACGGCACCGAAAAGCTGGTCAGGTCAAGCAGTACTGTTTTTCGCAGGCTCGTTACGCAGGGGTATGTCTATGATCTCAAAGAGCAGACCGATGAGAATCCTCACGGCTTTATCATCCGCAACTGGGAAATATTAGAAAATCAGGATTTACCCCCTAAATCATAAGCCATGAAATTTTTCACCAAATCACCGGAAAGAAATGAAGGAAATACATTTTCCGATCAACTTTCTCAAAAAGTAAACAGACAGGGGCAAAAGCTTGCAAAGCACTTAAACAGAAAGGTGAACTCCCTTAACGGGAAAACATTGCTTTTCCTGCTAATACTGTTTTGCGCCCTGTATGGAGCGTACTGCCTGTTCCTGATCATCAGCGTAATTAATTAATTATTCATTTCAAAATATTAAGATATGGAAACTAAAAAACGAATTGACAAGAGGAAAATCCTGTTGTTGCTACCCTTGCTCATCGTGCCTTTGCTCGCATCGGGCTTCCACTTATTGGGCGGTGGAAAAGGCGATGATTTGTCAGGCCAGCAGAATGTGAAAGGCGGGATCAATCAAAGCCTGCCTGATGCCGCATTTAAAAAAGATCAGCCAAAGGAAAAAATAGACTACTATGACCAGGCGGACAAAGACTCATTGAACAGAAGAGCTAACAGCATTGCAGATGTGGCAAAAAACCTTGGCTTTAATAGCCAGGTCGAACAGCCCCAGACCAGAGAGATCAACACCAAACTGGAAGCGCTGAACAGGGAGATCAATAAACCGATTGAACCCACAGATTACCGAAGGGGAACTTCCGCAGTACATAATCAGCCATCATCTATAAAAAGTGATGTGGACAGGCTTGAAGCGCTGATGAAAACCATGCAGGAAAATAAAACTGAAGATCCGGAAATGCAACAGCTAAACGGGCTGATGCAGAATATTTTGGATATTCAGCATCCAGAACGCCTACAGCAAAAATACAAGGAGCAACAAACGGTGAGCGCAGACAGTCAGTTCCGCGCTATTCCAGCCACACTTGCCGAAAGTAAAAAAGTTGTACAGGGCGCAACCGTCAAACTTATTTTGCAGGATACCTTACGGATTAAAGGCGTTCTGATCCCAAAAGGACACAATCTTTATGGCGCCTGCAAAATCGTCAATCAGCGCCTGTTACTGGACATCAAACAGATCCGGTTGGGCACATCTATTATTCCTGTTGACCTTTCTGTATATAGCCTGGATGGAATGCTTGGCATCGATGCTCCTGAAGCCATGCTTACCGATGCCGTCAACAGTGGTACAGATCAGGCCGTTCGTGACATAGGTTTAATGGGGATAGATCAGACCTTGGCTACACAGGTTGCAGGTGCCGGAATTGACGCTGCAAAGAACCTGATGAGCAAAAAATTAAGAAAGGTGAAAGTCAAAATACAGGCTGGTCGTCCGATCCTCTTACGTAATAATCAGCTTAAAACCCGATAACGGATCTTATGGCAAACTTAAGTGATCCATTGATGGCCGGAGATCTGCGGGATCATCTGGAAAAGCAGGCCGCAAGTGGGCATAAATGGGTGGTCTATGACACCGACAATCCAATCAGTTCCCGGTATGACCTTCAATGCTTCGCGGGCGAATCTGAAGCTATAAGTTATGCAAAAGAGTATCAGCAGATATGGAACTGGCATGAAGCCGTACCAATTGGCAACCTGATCTATGAGCTGAAAGAGCTGGAAAGAACTCAATTACGGTCATCATTAAAGACTGAAATAGATAACCCAAATTCAACATTAAAATTAAATAACGTTAGCATGGATGTAAAGGTCAATAGAGCGAAACAGCTCTGGGAAAATTGGGAGCGCCAGGAAAAACAGATTGAAAGTCTTGCAGGGGTAACCAATGACAGGAACTCACTAAAGTACAAATATAACTTCTTAAGTAATGGCTTAGCTCGCCTGTCTGGAAACCCTACAGAGAATGAAAAACTTTTTATGCAAGCGATTAAAACGGTTACTGCCAAACTGCAAAAGGAACTGTATCCTAATCCTTTTGTCAGGATGTTGCACCGCCTCAAAGTTTTCATTATCGACAAGCCTGCTCATTTGGAGCAGTTCAACAGAAACAAAAGCGAGAATCTTCAGGCGCTAAACGGACAGTTTAAATCAGCGGGTCTTCATCATTTTGTAGATAACCTGCAAAATAAACTTGACTTTGAAAGTCCTGTAGTTGAATTAAGATCGTTGAGTGGATTAAATAACAATAATAAAATTGAAGTCAATGTCAATCTGGAAAAGAGCAAGCTAGGAAGTTACCAGTTTAATGGCTATGATGTAGCCCTCACTAAAGAAAATGGCGAAAAGATAAGCTTCAACTTTTCTGCTGAAAGCAGGATTACCCTGACTGAAGCCGTAAATCTTTTACAGGGCAGGCCAGTATATAAAAGTTATGAAAACGCAGATGGCTCCCATTCCCAAAGATGGATACAGCTTGATAGGCAACAGGAAAATGATTTAAAACCCCAGTTGCTCATCTATCCACCAAATTATGACTACGATTTGAAACAGGTACTGCTGGAAAGCGGAACACAGCTGGAATTTTATACTGTTGCCAATGATTCAATTAGACGCGGACTTGAAGCAGGCAACCGGGTGGAATTTCAGGTCAATGGAAACGGTAGGTATAGTGTCACCGCTGATCCTTCTGCAAGAAAGGTGGAATTTTTCGATGCGGAAAGAAAGCCGATAAGCATATCCTCACTAAAAAGGATCATTCACCCTGTAAAACAGCATAAAAACAAGGAAACAAATATTATTCAACAAAAGGAAGTTCAGCAGGATAATCAAATGAGAATCATCCGTTGAACCAATTTAACCTAAAAACATAAGATATGAGTACGATTAATTTAAACAATCTCGAAGACCGCAAAGCGGATATGAGAGATCTTGGTGCCAGTGAAGAATCCATTAAAAAAATGGAAGAAAACATGAGAAACGGGCTACTGAATTTTAATGTACGGGAAACGAAGCAAGCCGCAAATGGCCATGTGGACATTACCTACCCCTTTAAACGTTCAGAACAGTCTGACAACTATTATATGTCCAAATTTACTGTTGAACATCATAAGATTAAACCACTGGAGGAAGGCCAGTCTTACTTTATTATCACTCCAAGGACGGATGGTAAAAACGATATTAAAAAGTTTGATCATCCTATAGATGCCATAGAACAGTTTAAAAAAAGAGAAGGCAATGTTGAACTGGCTATTGGCAAAGATGTGGCACATAAAACTACGCTTGCCAGTATGGAAAAAGGAGAAGTCAATTTCGTATCAAGGGACTTTCGTGGTGCATTTTACGGTAAACCTATTGAACAGACATTTTTTACCGAACAAGGTAAAGGCTTTACTGCCCCTCAAGCAGCCAACTTGGTTCAAGGCCGATCAGTTTACCGTGATGATCTGGTAGATCATAAAAGTGGAAGCATCTTTAAAGCGTGGGTCAGCTTGGATATGGATAGCGGTAAAACTGGCCTGAATTTCAGGCTGTCTATGCACCGAGACCCAGAGTACGGCTTTGACTTGTCAAAAGTGATCAGCGATTACAATATCAAAGGTATGGACAAACCAGAAAATAGGGAACAATTAGAAAATGCATTAAAAAACGGAGACAGGCCGAGGGTAATAGCCAGCAATGGTACTAAAAACCACGAATTAGATATCGAAACTGCCGTCCGTTTCAAAAAGGTTAATTTCTTCAATCCAGATGGGTCTCCTGAAAAACGTGAACAGTTTCTTTCCAAACCTGCGCAGGCTGCCCTTCTTGATAAGGACAAATCAAAAGAAAAAGACCTGGCACAAGGTCAGGAAATGGCTCGATAAGTTGCCTTTAGTACGAAATCAATTATTAATTTTTCACTTAATAAATAAAATCATGAAAAGATTCTTTGAATTAAAAACGCTGATTATTTCAGCTGAATCGGATGCCCGTAAGTTTTACGAAAGGGGAAACAAAGCCGCAGGGGTAAGATTACGTAAAGCGTTATTGTTGGGCAAAACAATAGCGCAGGATATTAGAAAAGAGGTATCCGCCAAAAAGAACGTATAGCTCTTTATTTTGCAAATCGATTAGCCTGAATGGAAACATTCAGGCTTTTTTTATGCCTTAACCCACCGTAACTGTCTTTGGACTTAACCTTTCCCATTTCCCTCGCCCAGTTTTCTTTTCTTATTTTTTCCACTTACATCTTTCAAATCTTTCCTGTTTCCCTGCTAAGTGCTGAATGACTAGCTAAGTCATATAAAATCCCCCCTAAGCCTAAATCTTAACAAAGATCTGAACAATCCTTTTTCCGACAAGGCAACCCTTCGGGTTTGCTGAAAAAAAATCTTCCCTGCTCGCTGCGCTCACGAGGTTTTTTTTTTCGCAAAGCCTTGATCTTGAAAAAAGGATTGTGATCAGGTGAGGGTATTAGATTAAGGCGAGGAGGCCCCCGCCGACGATATTTTTTAAAACCCACAGTCCCATGAAAACAAAAAAAGGCAGAAGCCCACCCACAGCAACCCACAGCGGAGCGGACGCACCGCAAAGGCACAAACACCCGAACAACGGGCAATTAACAGGAAACATTTTTTAATAATCACTAATACAAAAGTTATGAAAACTACAGTAATCGAAAGCAACAAAGGAAAAGAAAAAGTAAACAGTTCAGCAGTAAATAGCAAAGCCGAAAAAGACAAGGTAAACGGCTTACCTATTAGTTCATCGTTTGAAGATAATGCAAAAGGGGAAACACCTGCCGGTAATGCCGAGGAGCAAAAACCTCTGACTGAAAATGTGCAGGCGCAAGCAAAATCGGAAGCCCCAAAAGCGCAAGCCGAGCAACCAACAGCAGAGCCCACCAAAGCAGAGATTAAAGCAAAGTTAGCGGAGGAAAAACCTGCCCTTAACCTTGAACAGACCCTTAAAAAAATAAAAGACCTTGGGCGTCTTTCAAATCAAAGGGATAAACTGATCGAAACCACTGATACACTTGATGCCTTTGAAATTGCGCAAATGGATGAAGCAGAGGAAACCAACGTGAACCATTATCAAGGATGTACCCTTATCATCAAAGACGATACAGGCCGGGAATTTAAAACCAAAAACCCTTTTATCATCGATAAAACTGCCAATCAGATTAAAACCCTTTGCTATGATAAACTAGCCGAGGTGGAAGCACAAATTTCCCTTACCCTGTAATCTCCTTAATGCCCTTACTCATGGTAGGGGCATTATTTACCCTTAATTCCTTCATTATGAAAACTTACACTTTAATCTTTACGATCCGTATAGAAGTTTCTAGCTCCCTTACTTTATCTAAAGCGGTGCAGGAGCTTGAAACCGAAACAAATTATAGTATTGGCAGTACAGAAAATGTAACGGTACTGGAAACGGAAATCTTAGAATCTTTTATTTCTGATACTAAGCAATTATGAAATGGTTTAATGACTGCACCAGCCTTGACGAGGTTAAGGCGATGTATAAAAAACTGGCTAAACAATATCATCCCGATCTAGGGGGCGATACAGCTACCATGCAGGAGATCAATAAAGAATTTGCGTTTGCATCCGCAAAGGCAATTAAAGGAGATAGTAAACTATCCGAGGAAGAAACAGAAAATGAAATCCGTTTTTCCGAGGAATACAGACAGGCTATTGAAAAGATCATTCATTTGGAAGGAATTACAATTGAACTTGTTGGCTATTGGATTTGGGTCACTGGAAATACCTACCCAGTTAAATCCACCCTAAAGGAAGCAGGTTATCTTTTTGCTTCTAAAAAATTAGCATGGTACTTCCGTACGGGAGAATACAAAGTTACCAAAGGCGGTAAAAAGTCGCTTGAGGAAATCCGTTCCAAATACGGCAGTGAAATCCTTAAGGACAACAAATCAAAAAACCATCATTTTATTAACTGATTAAAGCGGAGGCGCAACCCTTCAAAGGGCGCATTTCTTATGAAAACTTTAAATAAAAATAGCAACATAATTTTTTGTGCGCTTTTAGGAAAACTAAACGGCAATGATTACATCGAGATTGATAATGAGGGTTTTATGCCCTTAGTGCTTGAAAGAATTGGCGAGCGCATTCTTACCCCTTACGGCTTCGCATGTCACTATAGTTTACTCCATTATTATAAGCAAATGGGTGATATGATGAGAGACCCCGAAATGCGCTTTATTGTCGTAGATCAGCGTCTGGCGGACACAACAGCGTACGAAAAGGTGAAAATAATCCCTTCTATGTTTCAGCAGGACAGTATTGGGTTATTTGAAGAAAGTGTTTTGATCATTGATAGTATCACTAAGAAATATGCTCCACAGATGAACGCAGACCAAGCCGCATTCGCTAACCTATGGTTGTCAAATATCAAAAGTCAGGGATTTTTAGACTAAACCTTATCGCTATGAATACAAAAAAAGGAACTTTTATTCCGCAGGATGCGGAGGAAATGGGATACCATGAATATTTGGATTATTGGGTTTGCAAATGCAAAAACTTTGAAAAACTGGACGGTTTTAATGCCAGTGACCGATACGGCAATTTGATTAGTCCGATTGGCGCAGAATATTGCAGGTGTGAGCGGTGCGGTAGTGTTATAGAGGTTAAAAGCCATACCATAATTGGAATTAACCCAAACCCTGATCGGGGAAGATTTTAACCGCTGAAATTAACTAATCGACTTGAAAACATAGGGAATGAAAGTTCCCTATCTAAAAAAAAAGCTATGAAAAGTTTATCAATCGGCTATGATTTTATTTTTAATGTAGCCATAAAGAAAGTTAATGGCAAGACCTTTAAAAGCCATACGGTTAACGGGCTTGGCAGTAGCTACGACAATGCACTCTGGGATATATATTTTAAGCTGAAAAAAAAACGTGCTGAAATTTTGCAGATAAACAGCGTGCGGGTTGCCCGTATAGCCTTTGCCATCCAAGATGGAAAATCTATTCCTTTAAGTTTGGCAGACTGTCCCCCACATATTCCCGAAGACCTGAAAAATTCAATGAAAAATTTACCTAAAAAAATCTGATCATGAAAGCTATAGAAGATTTAACAAATACAGAAAAAGCAAGGTTGTTGCATGACCTTTTCCCAGCAGAAATGCCGCTTTTTTTAAAGCATTTACAAAATGTGTGTAACGATTTCCGTGAAAATAAAGAGCGGTACGCCAAAGAATGGGACAGTGGATTTATAGGATTTGATTACTGGTTTTCTTTATCCGAGGAAACCGCAGGGATTTTAAAACGCCATTCTTTCAATATGGCTAAAAGTAGCAGGGTTTTTAGCGATCAGCTATTTTTTACTTACACCAGCCTTTTTGTAAATGACCGGATTATTAAGTACGCAGATCATAAAAGCGTGAATGAGAAGTTTAAAATTGCCGTGGACTTGATATATAAATACTTAAAGATAGCCCCTTGGAAGACTAAAAAAGCCCTTTAAACGCCTATAAAATGGTATTAATAGGGCTTTTTTGGCAGGTGCTCTAAGTGACTTATAGGTGATGTTCGTACATGCTTGGCTAAAATAAAATAATATAAAAACCATATAGCAGAAATAAAACAATTCTGCTATATGGTTTAAGTTAAATACCGATTGTTTATTACACAGCTCTTGATCTGCCACCGAAAGGCATAGCTACCATGCAAGCAGAAGGAATTTTATAGGCTGGATAACCTTGGGTATCCAAATTCCAATATCTTATCCAAATAATCATAGTTAAAAAGGCGTTATAGATGAAAAAACAAAGTAACATGAACCTGATTTGGGCGATTATATTTATAGCTGGCGGCTTTTTTTTAAGATTTCAAATTAATAAGAGACAATTCAACAGGAGAAATATGGCAGGAGTGGAAGAATTTAAATCATACGGGAATGCGTATACCATTCAAATGCTTGAAAAGGTTGGTAGATTTGTTGGGGCGTTCCTGATCATAATCGGAATACTAATCGCTATATCATATTTCTTTGCAACCCATAAATAAAAATTAACGGACATAATAACAGTCATAGCGTTATTTCGATGAGGTTGTTTTACGATGATATCTTGTAATTGAACTACCAATTTTCGATAGAAGTTTTTTGTTAAGTTTGGTTTCTGATGACCAGTATCTCTTTCCGTTTTGCATTTTTACACTGACTATTCCTAGTAATATGTCTGATATAAACACATAGAAGCTACCAGTTGGTTCTTTTGGCTGGATGAATAATTTCTGTTCATTAAGTAGGATTTCAAATCCAGTATATTTAGTGCCGTCCATGTGATTTTATTCCTATCCGGTCAGAATTAGTGGGTTTGGCGCTAAAATAATCCTAAATAATTTAATGTTGATGCAATCTGTCACTTAAAATTGGTTCATATAAGAGTTCCTGTTAATTTAAAAGCACTTCCAGGTGTGTCAGCTGTATGTTAAAGCATTATAATTGCAATATTTTCAAATTTGTTCATTTTGTTCAATTTAAAATAGCTTTATGCACGATATTTTCTGCATAATAATGGGGTGAAACCTGCGACTATACCTGATAAGCAGGAAACCAATGACAAATAGTGGTAGAATCAAGGGTAAATAATCGGCTTGAGACAATAATTCATTATTTCGTACGTATTATAGTAGAGAGCGTTAATTTAGATTGCGGTAAACATTCGGTATAATTGTTTGCCGCTTTTTTTATAATGTTTCTTTTGGTATTTCCCGTACCACGTCTTTGGCTTTTTTATCGTACCTGAAGCCAAGGATCGTTGCAGGTTTTCTGATGCGTCCAGATTTTGTCCACGCAGCAAATTCAAAATTCGCCACAAGTTGTGGCTTTACCCAATGGGTCTTAGCACCTTTTGTGTCCAGTACCTTATTGACAAAAGGCGATTTATCCGTTTCAATCTTTTTTAACTTTTCAAGAATGGCAGGCATTTCGCTAAGTTTGTAGCCCCCGCCAGACCTGCCGATCCAAGTTAATTTACCGTTTTCATATGCTCCAAAAAGCAGTGACTTAAAAGATCTTGTTTTTTCTGAATCTGCCCATCCGCCGATTACAAATTCCTGCCTTTTTCGGGTAGGAATTTTCACCCAATATTCACCGCGATAGCCAGCTATGTAAGGGCTCTCTTTGTCTTTAGCAACAATCCCTTCCAAATCCATTTCGAAGGTTTTTTGATAGAGGGCTTCCCCGTCGTCGTAGCTATCGCTAAATTTTAATACTTCGTTATCGGATAACAATGTTTTTAATAGTTCCTTTCTCTTCAAAAGCGGTAGTTCCATCAAATTGTGCCCATCAAGCCAAAGCAAATCAAACACACAATACTGTATTGAGGTTTCATGCCCGTTGTAGAGCTGTATTGCATCAAAATCAGGTTTACCTTCATCCGTGAAAACAACCACTTCGCCATCCAAAATAACATCATGCCCGAGCGATTTCAGTGCTTTGGCAATTAAGGGATAACGTTTGGTATAATCTAACCCCCCTCTGGAGTTCATACGAACCTGATCGGATTCAACTTTAGAAACAATCCTATAACCGTCCCATTTCAATTCAAAAAGATAATTTGAATTTTTAGGTGGTTTTTTCACCAGTGTACATAGCATTGGTGAAATATGGTCTGGCATATTTGATTTTTTAAACTTGCTCATTTGTGATCTTTATAGCATTAACATAAACAAACCACAGTAGTTTTGGATGGCTGTAAAAATTACAACAAGCTACTAGTCAATATGATATTTATAAATTTTTCGTTAGATTAGAAATTAATAATGTCCATTCTTAATGTTATTGATATGAAAACGTTGAAAAAGACACCACTTTTAAATTACCTGTTCTTACTTCTTTTTATCTCCGCCTGTTCCTCTTCAGGCAAACTGAAAGATGATATTTCTGGAAAATATGCTTCTACGGGTGAGAATAATTATGACTATTTCAAGGACACTATGCAAGTAAAATCCAACGATCATGGTAAATTTGACATCCAAATAATCGCCATATGGTCTGCCGCAAAGCAGGACGATCCCGAAAGGCCAAATAAGAATAAAAAAGCAGGTGTATGGAACGATTATGGTTCCGGTGACCTAGAAGTAGCGACATTACAAGCCAGTGATACCACACTTAGGATTACCGAACCTATGACAGGACAAGTGCGAATATTTAAAGTTAACACCGATCAGAAGACGATTATTCAGATTTCTGCTGATGGCACCAAAAAGACTTACACTAAAATTCCCGATTGATCATTATATCTTCTTTTATAATGATAAAAAAACCATCCTATTTTAGTAGGTTGGTCTTTTGGTTTAGAAAGTTGATTAATTATTGGGATTACGGGAAACCGTAAAGGTCTAGTTTTAGTCTTTACGATATTTGAATATGGAAAAATTACAGGATTTAAAAATAGAACTGAAAGGATCTGATGCATCAGCCATACGTCATGGCCTCAAATTAGCAATTGACGAGCTTAATAAATACGTAAATGGCTCAGATCGGATACTTGCCAGCAGACTTAATGTTATTTTGAAAAAAAACGAATCGCTTTCAGACCTGTTAGAACTCGCAGGGTCGGATGTTGTAGATATGCGTAACGGCCTTTATTGCGCCATGAAATTGCTTGATGAAAACAAAAACGATGATGATACAAAACTTGCTGATCAACTTGAAGTTATCTTTGAAAAAGTTCAGATGAGATCAGAATAAAAAAGGTACTATCAAATATTTTAAGATGGATTAAGCATTTAGAAAGTTGAAACAATCAATAATTCATATAGCACTTTTAGTTAACGACTACGATGAAGCCATCGAATTTTATGTAGAAAAACTGAATTTCACAGTAATTGAAGATTCCCAACTTTCAGATTTAAAACGATGGGTTTTAATTCAACCCCCTGGTTCTTCAGGATGTTGTCTGCTTCTAGCTAAAGCAGTTGATGAATCACAAAAATCAGTAATCGGTAACCAAAGCGGGGGAAGAGTTTTTTTATTTCTAGGTACTAATGATTTTAATAGGGATTACGCGATGATGGTAGCTAATGGTGTTGTGTTTGTACGCGATCCCGTTGATGAAATTTATGGGAAAGTTGCTGTATTCAAAGATCTTTATGGCAATTTATGGGATTTAATACAGCAAAATAAAGGATAAACCAAAGTATTATTCACACATCCTTTGGTGGAGAAATAAAAAGAAATTAAGTGAATAAAACAGGGCAGGAAATACAAGAATTAATTAATAAGGGGTCACATTCATTGTAATATACAGTTAGGATACGGTTCAGAAATAAAATAATTAACCTACTGTTTTCTTAAATTGTGAGGCAGTTTGCCCAAAAACACTTTTAAAGGTTTTGTTCAAATGGCTTTCATCCGTAAAGTTCATTTCATTGGCAATTTCAGTAATTGTAAGATCACTATATTTCAGACGTGTTTTAATCAGTTCTAATTTGTACTTGGTGATATAATCTTTAATCGTGTTTCCTGTCTGCTGTTTGAAGTATCTGTTTAAATGATCTGGAGATTTATTGAAATGGGCTGAAATGTTTTCGATCTTAATCAATTCCTTAGCATAAATATGTTGCTGGACATATACTGTTATCTCATGAATCCTGTCTTTTGGGTTATGGATTTTAGAAATGCTGATAATATTTTGTTGTATATTTCTTGCAATCAAATGTAATAGTAAAAAAACGATGTTTTGAGTGATAATGTTTGAAAAAGAAAGCTGGTTTTCCTTCTCTTCTATTAGTTGGGTTATTAAAACCTTAAATAAATTTTTATCCGATTCTGCTACGAGATTTCCCGTTACACCATGATGATTATGAAATATGTATTCCAGGCGTTTAAAAAAATCACCAACATCCATTTTTTCTTCCTTTCTGAAAGCACTCCTTGAAAAAAAATTCTCTGTAAAATCTATGATGCAGAATTTGGTATAATTTTCGATCCTAAAAGTATGTGCATCGTCAGGAGTTAATAGAAATATATCTCCTTCAAAAAACTCAAAGTGGTTATTGTTAATGTTATGGATACCCGATCCTTTCATCACATAAATCATCTCAAAGAAGTAGTGTCTATGTAAACCAGATGTATTAGAGGTGATTTCCTTGATCGTCACCTCTACGTCTTGAAATAGCTGCAAAGTTTTCATGTCTTAAAGCTACCGAAAAACATCGGTTTTTTACCTGTTTTATTTTTCGTTGCCATTGTAATTTTACAATTCAATTAAAACTGATTTTATGGCAGAGCTAATTATTCCAAGACCTCAAAATCGCTTATCATCTGAACTATGGGAAAAGCATGGAGCAGCCGTAGTTACTGGAGCATGTTTGGTTTTCATTATTATGGCCTGGCTCGCAGGGAAGAATGAAATGGGGGGAATTGAGATTGCTTTTTATGTCCTTGCGTACCTAATAGGTGGTTATCAAAAAGCATTGGAAGGCTTAGAAACACTTTTTAAAGAGAAAGATATTGATGTTGATTTGTTAATGGTAGTTGCCGCAATTGGCGCTGCCGTAATTGGATACTGGATGGACGGAGCAATACTTATCTTTATTTTTTCTTTAAGTGGTGCTTTGGAAGGCTATACAATGGAGCGGACAAATAGAGACATTAAGTCAATTATGAGCCTGCTGCCCGAGCAAGCAGTTATTTTGGAAAATGGTGTTGAAAGAATTGTGAAAGTAGATACATTAAAATTGGGAGATATTATATTGGTACGTCCGGGAGAGAGGATTTCCGCAGACGGAATTATTTCAGAAGGATATTCTGCAATTAACCAGGCTTCCATTACAGGGGAAGCCTTACCTGTAGATAAAGAAAAAGGTGATGAAGTTTTTTCGGGAACAATCAATGGACAGGGAGCGATTCAAATCAGGGTAACAAGTCCGGCCGAAGAAACTGTTTTGTCCAAGATCATTCACCTGGTTCAGGAAGCAAAAAATGAAAAACCACCCGCACAGCTATTCTTGGAGAAATTTGAAGGAATATATGCAAAGGTCGTGGTATTAGTTGCTATTCTTTTAATGATTCTACCACCATATCTTTTAGGTTGGAATTGGGATCAAACGATATACCGGGCTATGATCTTTTTGGTAGTCGCCTCACCATGTGCCCTTGTATCTTCCATTATGCCTGCCATGTTATCTGCAATATCCAATGCTGCCAGGCATGGTGTTTTATTTAAAGGTGGAGTTCACCTACAAAATATAGCTGGCGTAAAAGTAGTTGCATTTGACAAAACAGGTACACTTACTGTTGGAAGACCAAAACTAGTTGACGTTTTACCGTTTGCTTCTTATTCGGAGGATGAATTGCTCCGTGTAACAGCAAGTGTTGAAACACTCTCCGAACATCCAATTGCAAAAGCAATCGTTCAGGCTGCTATTGAAAAAGGCATTTCTCTAACCCTGCCAGTTGGATTACAAGCGATTCACGGTTTAGGCGTTCAAGCTTCATTAGATCAGGTTGAATATAGCATTGGAAAAAGAAATATGTTTACTGATATTTTTGTTGAACAGGCACAGGATAAAATTGCATCGCAGTTAGAGGAAGAAGGTAAAACAGTTATATACATTGCAGCGGGTCATAAATTAATTGGTATCATGACTATTCAGGACAGCATTCGGCCCTGGGCAAAGAAGATAATAAGTGATCTGAAGGATATGGGTGTCAGAACAGCCTTGTTAACAGGAGATAGCAATACAACAGCAATGGCCATAGCAAAACAGGCAGGAATTGAAGACGTTTATTCAGAATTAATGCCTCAGCAAAAAGTGGAAATAGTCCAAAAACTGGAAAATCTATATGGTAAGGTTGCTATGGTAGGTGATGGTGTCAATGATGCTCCAGCATTGGCAACGGCTTCTGTTGGAATAGCTATCGGAAGTGGCGGCACAGATATCGCTATGGAAACAGCTGATGTCATCTTAATGAAGGACAACATTGAGAACATACCCTTTGCTATTCAATTAGGTAGAAGGACAGACAAAGTGATTAAGCAGAATATTGTGTTTGCAATAGCTGTTGCACTAACTTTGGTTACTTTAAACTTTATTGGGGGCATGATCAACCTACCTGAAGGTGTAGTCGGACACGAGGGAAGTACCGTGCTGGTCATTTTAAGTGGTTTAAGGCTGCTAAGGTAAATTGCGGGCGTTGGGGAAACTTATGACACTTAATTATATATTTGCATTATGAGAGTATGGCTTGCCCGTGTTTTTATTGGACTTGCTTTCTGCCTTTTATTGGCTCATAACCTCTTTCCACATCACCATGATGAGGAAGCCAAAGAATTTGGGGTTGATCAACACGATCATCATAAAGATCATTCAGCTACCCCCTTTGATAACGTAAAGCTTGATGGAGACTTAATTCAGAAAGTGGATTTTGATCATACCATTGTTTGTATACCTATCATTGTTAGTTTTGTAGAATACAACTTTAGTCAGTTTCTTGAAATTATTACACCGGAATTCGGTACTCGACCGCCTGAATATCCCCCTACAAAGTTAGATGCGGATACCTCGACATTAAGAGGACCCCCAGTTTATTGTTAATTACCGCAATTATTTACTAATGAAGTAAATGGAAAGGATTGCCTATGCAATCTCAATTTATGATTTTTTACAATAAACTTTCAAAATGCTCAATAAGATTATAGAGTTCTCTATCAAGAATAAACTCGTTATTGGCCTGTTTACCCTTGCTCTAATTGCCTGGGGTATCTATTCCGTAACCAAATTACCTATTGATGCCGTACCTGATATTACTGACAATCAGGTGATGGTCATCACTGTTACCCCAAATTTAGCTGCTCAAGAAGCTGAACGTTTAATAACCTTTCCTGTTGAACAAACTATGGCCAGTATTCCTGGTATTAGTCAAATCCGTTCCTTTTCCCGTTTTGGATTATCCATTGTGACGATCGTTTTTAAAGAGGATATTGATATCTATTGGGCCCGCCAGCAGATCAGTGAACGCTTGAACGATGCCGCAAAGCAAATCCCTGATGGTGTCGGAAAACCTGAAATGGCGCCTGTTACTACTGGATTGGGGGAAATATACCAGTATGTAGTCCATCCGAAAAGAGGTTACGAAAAAAAATATGATGCAACTGAATTACGCACCATTCAAGATTGGATAGTGAAACGTCAGTTGTTAGGCACTCCGGGAGTTGCCGAGGTTAGCGGATTTGGTGGTTACGTCAAACAGTACGAAATTGCGGTAAATCCTGATCGCCTGCGCAGCGTAAATGTCAGCATTGCTGACATTTTTAAGGCACTGGAAACCAATAACCAGAATACGGGTGGTGCCTATATTAATAAATCACCCAATGCCTACTTTATCAGAAGTGAAGGCTTAGTTGCTGGCTTGGAAGATATTGGCAAGATTGTAATCAAAACCAATAACGGAATTCCCGTCCTGGTTCGCGATGTGGCTACCGTACAGTTTGGTAACAGTGTACGGTATGGTGCAGCAACACGTAACGGCGAAGGCGAAACAGTGACGGGAATTGTCATGATGCTCAAAGGTGCTAACTCTTCTGAGGTGATCAACAATGTCAAAGAAAGAATTGAGCAGATCAAAAAGACCTTGCCAGAAGGGGTCACGATTGAACCCTTTCTTGACCGGAAGAAACTGGTAGATAATGCCATTGGCACTGTTTCTAAAAACCTGATTGAAGGCGCTTTGATTGTGATTTTTATTTTAATCTTGTTTTTAGGGAACTTACGGGCAGGATTAGTTGTCGCTTCGGTTATCCCTCTGGCCATGCTCTTTGCAATTTGTATGATGAACCTTTTTGGTGTCTCTGGTAACCTGATGAGTCTTGGAGCCATAGATTTTGGACTCATCGTGGATGGTGCGGTAATTGTTGTTGAAAGTATTGTTCACCGTATAGCACTTGGAGAACTTGCTGCCAAGGGAATTGCCCGGCTTACCCAGAGGCAAATGGATGAAGAGGTGTATCAGGCTTCCTCAAAGATCAGAACGAGTGCCGCATTTGGAGAGATCATCATCCTGATTGTTTATCTGCCATTATTGGTACTGGTTGGAATTGAAGGAAAGATGTTCAGACCGATGGCACAAACTGTAATGTTTGCCATTTTGGGTGCATTTATTCTTTCATTGACTTATGTTCCGATGATGGCGGCTTTGGGATTGAGCAAGAATACCACTCATAAGCCTAATTTTTCCGATAGAATGATGGATTATTTCCAGAAGTTATATAATCCGCTGATTAAAAGGGCTATACTGCATAAGAAAGCCGTAGTCATCACTGCAATTGTGCTTTTTGTAATCAGTATCGTTACCTTTAAACGTTTAGGAGGAGAGTTTATCCCGCAACTAGATGAAGGGGACTTTGCTGTTGAAACCAGGGTACTTACAGGAAGTTCTATTGACCAGATGATTGAAGTATCCAGGAAAGCCCAAAAGATCATTCTTAGCTTCCCTGAAGTAAAACAGGTGGTCAATAAGATAGGCTCAGGCGAAATTCCAACAGATCCTATGCCAATTGAAGCAGGGGATATGATGGTAATCCTTAAGGATAAAGACGAATGGACAACTGCCAAAACACGCGAGGAACTTGCTGACACCATGCAAAAAGCACTTTCTATAATACCCGGTGCTACTTTTGGGTTTCAACAACCTATCCAGATGCGTTTTAATGAGCTGATCACTGGCGCCAAGCAGGATGTGGTACTCAAAATTTACGGTGAAGATTTGGATGTATTGACCAGTGAGGCTGCTAAGATCGGTAAACTGATCAGGCCAATTAACGGTGTTTACGATACCTATGTTGAGGAAGTGACTGGTTTACCACAAATACAGATCAAGTTTAACCGTGATAAAATAGCACAATATGGATTAAATATTGAAGAGATCAACCGCACCATTAAAACTGCATTTGCTGGTGAAACGGCAGGCCTGGTTTATGAAGGAGAAAAACGCTTCGATATGGTTCTCAGGTTGGATACACAGGATAGACAAGATATTGGGAATGTTCGTGGATTATACATTTCTACACCTACAGGTAAGCAAATCCCCCTGGAGGAGGTCGCTTCCGTAGAATTTAAGAATGGCCCGAACCAAATACAAAGGGATGATACCAAGAGAAGGATTACAGTTGGCTTTAATGTTCGTGACCGTGATGTGGCAAGTATTGTAAACGAAATTCAAGCTAAAATCGACGAAAGGATAAAGCTCCCGGCAGGTTACTACGTGACTTATGGAGGACAGTTCGAAAACCTTCAAGCGGCAAATAAACGATTGGCATTTGCACTTCCGGTAGCCTTGCTACTTATTCTTTGCCTGCTTTATTTCACTTTTAATTCTATGAAACAAACCTTACTGATCTTTACTGCCATCCCGCTTTCAGCTATTGGTGGCATTTTTGCATTGCTGATCCGGGATATGCCTTTTAGTATTTCTGCAGGTGTTGGTTTTATTGCGCTCTTTGGCGTTGCTGTATTAAACGGAATTGTATTGATCTCAGAGTTTAACCGCTTAAAGGAAGAAGGAATGACAGATATTAATGAACGGGTGCTTACCGGAACTAAAATCAGGCTAAGACCTGTATTGATGACCGCTGCCGTTGCTTCATTGGGATTTCTTCCGATGGCGATTTCCAATTCATCCGGCGCAGAAATTCAAAGGCCTTTGGCTACGGTGGTCATTGGTGGATTGCTAACCGCTACATTGCTTACGCTTTTAGTTCTCCCGGTATTGTATATGCTTTTTGAGAAAAAATTCAATAAACCTAAATTAGCTTCAGCACTAAATACCGTTTTTGTTCTGATATTATCATCCATTTTGTTGGTGCCTTACGGAGCATTTGCGCAGGATGGGCGACCTGAAAAACTAAGCCTTCAACAAGCTGTTGATCTGGCTTTAAAAAACAACAATAGCATCAAAGCAGCGGCATTTGGAGTTGACTATCAAAAAAAGCTTAAGAAAGGTAGCCTTACCCTTGAACGTGCCAATTTGACCTACCAGCTGGGGCAGATCAACAGCAATGCAACGGACAACCACGTCGCCATCAATCAAAAAATCGAGTTTCCCAGCGTTTATTCCGGACAATCCAAATTAGCTTCCCAAAACGTTATAAAAGCTCAGGGGCAATTTGATGTTCAGGTATTTGCACTAATTAATAAGGTTAAAAGTGTGTACTACAAACTGGTTTATCTAGGAGAAAAAAGAAATCTGCTGCAATATCAGGATAGTTTGTATACCAATCTATTAAAAGCCAGTGACCTTCGTTACCGTACTGGTGAAAGTAACCGACTGGAAAAGGTAACCTCGGAGACTCAGTTGATGGAGCTTAAAAATGCCTCGAAACAGATTGATATGGATATCCATATTGCTGGAAAAGAATTGCAAACGCTGCTCAATAGCGACCAGCAGATTGGTGTACTTGAAAATAAACTTCAAAGAAAGCCTGTTGTCCTTGCGCAGGACAGTGCGATACTATCAGACAATCCTTATCTTAATTATTTAAAACAGGAGGTAAACGTAAAACAACAGGAAACTCGTCTTCAAAAAGCAAAGGGGTTACCTGATTTTTCGGTTGGCTATTTTAACCAGTCCTTTAATGGGGTGCAGAATTTTAACGGTGTAGCACAAAAATATACCGGATCGGATCGTTTTAGTGGTTTTCAGATTGGAATTGGTATTCCTTTAATGCCTGGTGGGAATAGGGCAAAGGTAAATGCGGCTAAAGTAAGCCAGCAGATTGCTTCAGCGAACCTAGAGGATCAGCAGAGCGTTTTGCAAGGCACCTTCAGTCAGCTTTTACAGCAAAATCAGAAACATGCCAGTACGCTGGATTATTATGAACAAGGAGCATTAAAACAAGCTGATCTGATCATCAAGAATGCGGATGCAGGATTTAAAGGAGGGGAAATTGCTTATTTGCAATATCTTCAAAGTTTAGCGTTAGCTATTAAAATTAAATCGGATTACCTGGATGAGCTGTTTGCTTACAACCAGAATTTATTAGACATCGAAAACATCACAGGTAAAAAGTAAACACGAAATGAAGACACTAAATTATATAACAGCTTTTATGCTGTCCCTTTTAACCTTGACAGCTTGTAATCAGGCAGCAAAAGAAGAAAAGAAAGAAGTAAAACCTGCTGCCAAAGTGAACGATGAAGTTAGATTATCAAAAGATCAGTACCGGGTCACCGCTTTGCAAACTGGTGAGCTGGAGATGCGTTCGTTGAGCAATGTGATCAAAGCTAATGGGGCAATTGATGTTCCGCCTGAAAACATGGTATCCATATCAGCACCTCTGGGAGGGTATATTAAAAGTTATGGGCTGCTTCCCGGTCAGTTGATTCGTAAAGGGCAAGTGATCGCAACCATTGAAAACCCGGTATTTATTGACATTCAGCAGGAATACTTGGAGAGCCAGAGTCGTTTGGAATTTCTCTCTCTTGAATACAAAAGGCAGGAACAATTGAGAAAAGAAGATGTAAACTCTGCAAAAACCTTCCAACAGGTCAGTTCCGACTATAAAATGATACAAGCAAGAATGAGTGGGTTAGAACAAAAACTGTCTCTGATTGGCATCAATGCTAAAAATCTAAACTCAGGTAAGATTTCCAAGACCAGTAATTTATATTCACCAATCAATGGCTTTGTAACGGTAAGCAATGCCACCACAGGAAAATATGTTAATCCAACTGATGTAATATTTGAATTGGCTAACAAAAGTGAAATGCATCTAGCGCTGAATGTATATGAAAAAGATGCCGACAAAATTAAAGTAGGACAGACAATCAAATTTGCATTAGCAAACGAAACGGCCTATAATCGAAATGCTAAGGTTTTCCTAATCGGCAAATCAACAGGAACAGAGGGAACCGTACCTGTTCATTGTCATTTACCGGATGCTGGTAATCCAGCTTTATTCCCTGGTATGTATGCGAAAGCCTTGATTGCAACCACTTACCAATCCGTGCCTTCCTTGCCTGCTGATGCTATAGTTCAATCTGATGGTGTGGATTACATCTTCATTCAGACCGCTGCTGGTACAAAAGGATTTACATTTAAAATGATCCCGGTTAAAAAAGGGATTGAGCAGGAAGGTTATGTAGAGGTCATACTACCAGATAATTTCAACCGTCAATCGGCGATTGTACTTAAAGGCGCTTACACTTTGCTTTCGGCAATGAAAAATGTAGAGGAATAATGGCATTGGCAAAACTCACATCGGTTTTAAAAGAGCCTTTTCAGGCACTAAGACAAAAGGCATTCGCTACCTTGTACTTTGCCCAGACCATCAGTTTATTGGGCGATGCGTTTACCTGGGTAGGTCTTGCACTGTTATCCTATCATTTTGGTAAGGAAAATTCAGCAGTAATTTTGGCCTCTGCTTTAACGCTTAGAGTGATTGCCTTTATTATATTTTCTCCTTTTGCAGGTGTATTGGCAGATCGGATAGACCGTAAAAAAATATTATATATCACGCACTTCGTAAGGATGGGCATCATCTGCTGCTTCCCCTTTGTAAGTGCAGAATGGCAGATTTATGTATTGGTTTTTCTGTTAAATATCTTCAACGCATTTTTTACGCCAACCTATAAATCCATTATTCCCCAAGTGGTAAATCAACAGAACTACAGGCAGGCTATTGGATTATCCACTGCCACTTTTCAACTGCTTGGTGTACTTGGGCCGGGGTTGGCAGGAATTATAGCTGTATGGTTTGGCGCAAGAGATATCTTCTTTATTGATGCAGCATCATTTATACTGGCCGGGATTCTTATTCTCATGCTGCCTGCAAAACTAATTAGTAAGCCACCAGCATTATCCTCTCAAAAAGCTTTATCTGCTTGGGCGGATGTAGTAAAAGGAGCAAAACTACTCTTTGGCAATAAATTGATTCGGTTTGCCTTGGCAATTGAATTTATTTCGGCAATTGCCGGAGCACAAATTTTAGTCAATACGGTTGGCCATATTAAAAGCGGGCTTCTGCTAGGTGATAAACAATACGGCTGGGTAATGGCAGCCTTCGGTATAGGAGCTGCCATAGCCGCTTTTGTGGCAGGTAATATGGACAAATCAAAAAGCAGACGTGTATCGTTAATAGTTGGCGTGGTATTACTTGGGTTAGCTATCTTAGGCGCAAATTATGTTGATTATGCAGTCTTATTAATCCTTTGGCTAATTGCCGGATTAGGCCAAAGTTTAGCAGAAATGCCCTCCGAAACTTTGATAGGAGAAAACATAGCCTCTGCCGAACAGGGCAAAGTATTCGGCTCTCATTTTGCCTTTTCCCACTTATGGTGGGCGATTGCCTATCCTATCGCCGGGTTCACCGGTAGGCATTTTCCAGGAAACGACTTTTTTTACGGAGGTATAATTTCATTAGGAATATTGGCGATAGCCCTTCTTTTTACACAAAAATTAAATAAGCAATAAATGCTATAAGCATTAATCATCGAAAAAAATCAAAGCAAAAAATACGATTATTAAAACCTAGTTTCTATGGTATTTGCAGCTTGTTTAAATTAGACAATTGATCTCCATTGCGAGGACTGGCCACATTACAAGTATCGAAGAAATTACTAAACTGTATATTATAAAGTTCATTCGTCCAAATTTTGAATTGGTTAAGCTGCCCTTGGAAACCAACTATATATAAAAGAAACACCGAATTATGTAAGTTTATTTCTGCATCTTTATGTTAGATTTGCATAGTCATGAAAAGTAAAGCTATATTTCTGTTAGTTATATTTTTGCTCAATACCATTGTGGGTTTTGGCTGTGCTTTAGGAATGGACGGAAATCACAATGATGAAGGTCATTCTCATGCACAATCTACCGCTCATGTACACAAAGATCATGACCACCATCTTGCAATAGGACATGAACACAAAAGTGCTCCTGTACCGGGTGTGAATTTTTCAAAACAAGATCTTTGTTGTAAAACCTTAGTAAACGATTTGGTTACTCAAAGCAAGTTAGTTCCTGGAAGTAGCAAAGTACTTGTTGTTTTACCTGTACTATGGCTTCCTGATTATTCTTATGGTTTATTAATTCCAGAAACAGTTCTTGAACTTGATCAAAGCTTCTGTGTAGACCAAAGAGAAAGACCTCCGAACAAGGACATTCGCATAGTTATTCAAAGTTTTCAGATATAAGATTTAATGTGAGGTTCTCAACAGCCTATTTACTGCTGTTAGTGGACAAATACGTTCACATAGCTACTGCTATGTCAGAAAATAAGTATACACATTAAATTACTACATCATGAAAAAGATATTTTTAATAGTTGCTTTAATTGCAACTGTATGGATCAAACCTAGTTTTGCTCAAAGTAACCAGACACAAGCTTTATTAACCTCTTACTACGACATCAAAAATGCGTTGGTGAACTCTGATGCAACCGCGGCAGCATCCAAAGCAGCCGAATTCTCAAAAGCACTAAGCAGTGTCGATATGAAAGCCATGCCAACAGAAGATATGAATGCTTTTATGGGCTTTCAGGATAAGCTTGCTTTTGATGCAAAACATATCTCCGAGAGCAAAGATATTGCCCACCAACGTGAGCACTTTGCAAATTTCTCATCCAATCTTTTTAAACTGGCCAAAGTGGTAAAACTGACTAAAGTACCAGTTTATTACGACTATTGTCCTATGAAAAAAAGCTATTGGCTTTCTGATAACTCTGCGATAAAAAACCCTTATTTCGGAAAACAGATGCTTACTTGTGGTTCTATAAAAGAAACTTTAAAGTAATTCTGATTGTTAATTGTATAGCTACCCCATAAGATGGTGCTGTGGCTGTACAATTGACTTTTTGATTTGGCATCCTTTGTAAAATGCCTAATCTGTATCCAGTTTGAGCTTCTACATTAACTATTTTTTTAAACATTTAAAATCAAGCATACAATGAAAACATTATTATATAGTCTGGCATTTTCTCTATTGTTTATGGCAGCATGCAACAATAGCAATACTAAGACTCCCTCTACATCAGATTCCTCTAAAAATAAAACTACCCCTTCAAACGCCATCGCCAAAGGAACACCAATGGCTTCGCTTCTTGAATCTTACCTTAAGCTCAAAAATGCTTTTACTAGTGATAATGACAAGGATGCAGCAGCGGCGGGTAATGAAATGGTTAAAGCATTTGCCAGTTTTGATAAATCTTCATTAACAAGTGCTCAAAGCAAAACCTATGCTGATATACAGGATGATGCAAAAGAACATGCTGAACACATTGGCGCTAATGCAGGAAATATTACCCATCAGCGTGAACACTTCGATATGTTGAGTAAAGATATGTATGACCTTGTAAAATTGCTTGGGGCTGGACAACCACTATACGTTGACCACTGTCCAATGTATAACAACAATAAGGGAGCAATCTGGTTGAGCGAAGTGAAGGATATTAAAAACCCTTATCTTGGAAAAGCTATGCCAACTTGCGGTACTGTTAAAGAGGAATTAAAATAATAGCCATGAACGGCATAAAGAAAATACTTCTTGGATTATTGGTAATCCTTATAATTATCCAGTTTGTACACCCTGCCCGCAACAAAAGTGGGCAGGCCATGCCAAATGATATTTCAAAAATGGTTGCCATGCCAGGTGATGTACAGGGAATATTGAAGAAAGCCTGCTATGATTGCCATAGTAACAATACCAATTATCCGTGGTATACTTATGTACAGCCCATGCACTGGTTTATGGATTACCATATACATTCTGGTAAAGAAGAATTAAATTTTAATGAATTTGGCACCTACACCCCAAGAAGACAGCAGAGTAAATTACGTTCCATTGAGAATAGTTTGAAAGATGGCACTATGCCTTTGTTCTCTTATACGCTGATCCATAGAAATGCCATTTTGAGCGAAGCGGAGAAATCGTTAATTATCAACTGGGTTCAAAATTCAAAGGATATTTTAAACAAAAAGAACCTTTAACTAACCCTTAATCACCAAAGAAATGAAAAATATATTAACGGGCTTTTTATTGATCCTTTATTCTGTAGCTTCTGCTCAGGATATGAAAGGAATGAAAATGCCTAACAACGGAAGTGCTAAACAGGTGCAGACTATTTATACCTGCCCTATGCATCCGGAAATACAATCTAGTAAGCCGGGAAACTGTCCGAAATGCGGTATGAAGCTCGTCGTTCAAAAAGCAAAAGCTGCCAAGACAAAGCCCGAAAAGGCGACAGATATGGGTGATATGAAGATGCCAATGCAAAAACAAGAAGGTAACGAGCCATCAAAGGTCGTATCTTATACTTGTCCGATGCATCCCGAAATCCATTCTACCAAACCCGGCAATTGCCCTAAGTGCGGAATGAAACTGGTGCTGGAAAAAACTAAGGCAACTACACCGAAGCATGACCAAATGGAAATGCCTATCAAAGATGCTACCAAAAAGAATGACGGAATGGAAGACATGGGCGGGATGGATATGGGGGACAATAGTGCCACCATGGAAAACATCAAAAAGGCAAAGGTAAATTTAGGGTCAATTAAAACCATCTCAAGTAATGTACCGCCCCGCACTGTTCGCTATGATCTTTACATTGCTGATACAACCGTAACCTATGGAAAGAAAACAAAAAGGGCGATTGCTGTAAACGGACAGATACCGATGCCAACATTAACGTTTACCGAAGGTGATACGGCATTGATATATGTGCATAACAAACTGAATGAAGAAACATCGCTGCACTGGCATGGACTGTTTTTGCCAAACAAAATGGACGGGGTTCCTTTCCTTACGCAAATGCCTATTAACCCTCATTCTACCTATATCTATAAATTTCCCATCGTTCAGCATGGTACTCACTGGTATCATAGTCATTTCGAACTACAGGAGCAGATTGGTATGTATGGCGCATTCATTATGAACAAAAGGAAAGAATGGGACATTCCAACTATCCCAGTGGTCATCAGTGAGTGGACGGATATGAAACCAGAAGAGGTGCACCGAAGCCTGAAGAATGCAAATGATTGGTTTGCCATTAAAAAAGGAACGACCCAAAGTTATGCGGAGGCGATTATAACAGGTCATTTCAAAACCAAAGTGACTAATGAGTGGAAGCGCATGAATGCTATGGATGTGAGTGACGTGTATTACGACACCTTTCTAATCAACGGCAAGAATCAGAATGTTCAGCCCCAGTTTAAAGCGGGCGACAAAGTAAGGCTACGCATTGCCAATGGCGGTGCGTCTGATTATTTCTGGTTGACTTATTCAGGCGGTAAAATAACCGTGGTAGCTACCGATGGAAATGATGTAGAACCTGTAGAGGTGGACAGGTTGATCATTGCCGTGTCTGAAACCTATGATGTGGTGGTGACCATTCCTGAAAATAAGAGTTATGAATTTTTGATAACGCCTGAAGACCGTACCAAATCGGCCTCTTTATGGCTAGGTAAAGGAGAAAAGGTGCCTGGTCAGAAACTACCAAAGCTTAAATATTTTGCCGGAATGAAAATGATGAATGACATGATGGACATGAGCGGGAACATGATCGAAATGGAAGGCATGAAAATGCAGAATCAGGTTATGGATATGAATACAGTTATGTATCCGGAAGTAACAGGTATAGAGAATCCGAAAGCAAAAAGCAAAAAAACAGAAATGTCGGGTATGCAAATGCCAAACGATAAAAGCATGTCAGCGATGAACATGGCCGCTGATAGCCCGGACATTGTTACTTTAAATTATGGAATGCTCCGTGATCCTAAGAAAACCACTTTACCTAAAGGCCCATGGAAAGAGTTGAAGTTTGACCTTACAGGAAACATGAACCGCTATGTATGGTCTTTAGATAACAAAACGGTTTCTGAAAGCGATAAAATCCTGATTAAGAAAGGTGAAAATGTGAGGATCATCTTATTCAACAATAGTATGATGCGTCACCCTATGCACTTACACGGTCATGATTTTAGAGTAGTGAACGGACAAGGTGAAAACGCTCCACTTAAAAATGTTCTGGACATTATGCCGATGGAGAGGGATACCATCGAATTTGCGGCTACAGAACCAGGTGGGGATTGGTTTTTCCATTGTCATATCCTTTACCACATGATGAGTGGAATGGGCAGGGTATTTAGTTATGAAAACTCGCCACCAAATCCCGAAATTCCTAATCCTAAATTAGCGCAACGAAAATTGTTCAGTGATGACAGGGAATTTCATCCAATGGTGAGAATTGGAATTGAAAGCAATGGCAGTGACGGAGAGATTATGTTGGCGAATACCCGTTATCGTTTCACAACCGAATGGAGGATTGGCTTTGATAAAGAAATGGGTTATGAAAGCGAAAGTCATTTTGGAAGGTACATCGGGAGAAACCAATGGCTCTTCCCTTATATCGGTTGGGACTTTCGTAAAAGAACGATTGATCCAATGGACAAAAATATTTTTGGACAATCCTTATCACCCGGAGATAATCTTTTTGGACAGAGCAATACCAAAAATTTTAGACAGGTATTTCACTTGGGTGTACAATATACTTTGCCAATGCTAATTGTTGCAGATGCTTCTATCGACCACAAAGGAAATGTCCGGTTTCAATTGATGAGAGAGGACGTTCCTATTTCCAAACGACTACGTTTTCAATTTATGGTCAATACAGACAAGGAGTACATGGCGGGGCTCAGATATATAGTCACTAAATATTTTGGTCTGTCCACTCACTATGATAGTGACATGGGATACGGCGGAGGGCTAACATTAACGTATTAACTAACCAATCATAACATCATGACGCACACCTATAAAATAATCGGGATGACCTGCAAGGGCTGCCGGGACAAAGTTGAGAATGCATTGAATGGAATCGATGGGATTGCCGCTAAGGTCACTTTAGAGCCTGCTGAAGCAATCATTGCTATGGAAAAACATATTTCAACTGAAAAATTGCAGGAGGCAATCAGTGCGGTGGGAGATTACAAGATTGAAATGAATGTTCATGAGAAGGATACAAAAGAGGAACAAATATACAAGCAGACTGATCATAGCCATCACGAACCAGCCGTACATCATCATGGTACAACTCCTTTAAAAGTGAAAAAGGATGAATCAGGGGGAGTATATTATTGTCCTATGCATTGCGAAGGAGATAAAACTTATAATAAACCCGGGAATTGTCCAGTTTGTGGAATGGATCTATTGAAGGAAACGGAATTAAAACAAAAAACACAATTCAGCTGCCCTATGCACCCAGAAATCATAAGGGATCAGCCTGGCCCATGCCCTATATGTGGAATGGATTTAGTGCCGATAGGCGTGGATTTGGAAGCGGAGGATAAAACCTACGAGACATTACTGCGTAAATTTAAGATTGCTACCATTTTCACTATCCCTATTTTTGTCATAGCGATGACGGAGATGATTCCTAATAACCCTTTGTTTACTTTAATGGAGCTGAAATATTGGAATTGGTTTCAGTTTGCTTTTTCTATCCCGGTGGTGTTTTATGCTACGTGGATGTTCTTTGAGCGTGCATGGCAATCCATAATAACATGGAAATTAAATATGTTTACGCTGATTGGTATTGGTGCGGGGGTTGCTTGGCTGTTTAGCCTTGTCGCGCTGCTTATTCCTGATATCTTTCCAAATCAGTTCAAAACTCATCATGGTACGGTATATGTATATTTTGAGGCTGCAACAGTGATCCTGACCTTGGTATTGCTAGGTCAACTTTTAGAGGCTAGGGCGCACGCGAAAACAAATAGTGCAATTAAAGAACTGTTGAAGTTGGCACCTAATACAGCTACCAAGATTGTAGGAGATAAAGAAACGACTGTTTCCATAGATGACATTCAAAAAGATGATATGTTGCGGGTAAAACCCGGCGAAAAGATCCCTGTTGATGGAAGTATCAAAGTTGGGGAAGTGACAATCGACGAATCTATGATTACAGGTGAACCTGTTCCTGTTGAAAAAAAGCCCGGAGACAAAGTCAGCTCTGGAACTATTAATGGTAATAAAACCTTTGTCATGCTTGCTGAAAAAGTAGGGTCAGAAACACTACTTTCTCAGATTGTCGAAATGGTGAACTCAGCGAGTCGTTCAAAAGCGCCTATCCAAAAGATGGCTGATAAGATTTCTGGTTATTTCGTACCTGTTGTAGTACTAATCTCTATAAGCACATTCGCTACATGGGCAATCTATGGGCCGGAACCGTCTTATGTTTATGCGTTTGTAAATGCCATTGCCGTATTGATCATTGCCTGTCCATGTGCGCTTGGTTTGGCTACACCAATGTCGGTGATGGTGGGAGTTGGTAAAGGCGCACAGTCTGGTGTATTAATTAAGAATGCTGAATCTTTGGAGAAAATGAATGCCATCGATGTGGTGATTATTGACAAAACAGGAACGGTTACAGAAGGAAAGCCATCCGTTGAAAGTGTTGTTAGTGCATACCCGGATTTTGATGAAAGGAAAGTCCTTGAAAGAATAGTTGCGTTAAATACTAGCAGTGAACATCCATTGGCGCAGGCAACATTACGTTATGGGGAAGAAAACAAAATAAGTATTCAATCTATTTCAAATTTTGAAGCAATAACAGGTAAAGGTGTAACTGGTACATTAAAGGAGGAAAAACTCGCTCTAGGTAATCAAAAATTAATGGAACATGTTAAAGCTAAAATTAATCCTGAATTAGAAGGACAAGTTAAGGCTGCTCAAAAGCAAGGCAAGACAGTTTCTTATTTAGCTGTTGGAAATAAAGTCGTTGGATATGTGATTATTTCTGATAAAATCAAGGCATCCAGTGCTAGCGCCATCAAAAAACTTCAGGAAGAAGGTTTAGAGGTAATTATGTTTACAGGCGATAATGAAGATACAGCAAAGGCAGTAAGTGAAACATTAAACCTGGACGGTTTCAAAGCTCAAATGTTACCTGAAGATAAGCTAAATGAAGTAAAAAAACTTCAAGCGAAAGGGAAAAAGGTTGCTATGGCAGGCGATGGTATTAATGATGCGCCTGCACTATCTCAAGCAGATATTGGTATTGCTATGGGTACTGGAACCGATGTTGCTATTGAAAGTGCTGCAATTACACTGGTAAAAGGCGATCTGAACGGAATTGCGAAAGCGAGGTTATTGAGTCATAAAGTTATGGGTAATATAAAAGGGAATCTATTTTTTGCACTTGGTTATAATGTGTTGGGAATACCGGTGGCAGCGGGACTTTTATACCCAATTTTTGGAATTCTATTATCACCAATGATAGCTGCACTTGCCATGAGTTTCAGTTCAGTATCTGTAATTCTAAACTCTTTAAGACTAAGAAGTGCGAAGATTGACTAGTTTTTAACTAAAAGCACTTCAATCACACTCATTAAGGAACTATTACATAGCAACTTTGAAGAAACTAAATTGTACACTAATTCAAAACCACTGCTTATAAATCAGCCGAGAAAGATTTCTGATCTTTTTTACTTTTGTGATGAGAATATTTAATAGAGACTTTCATCGGTTGAAGTCTCTATTAAATGCGTATATTTGAAAAAAGTTAGCAATTGAAATATTATTTATTGTAGGTTATTAGATTGGTATACAGGATATTGTGGTAAGATCTTCCAGAAACTGGTTCGATCTTAGTACGTCCGGGGGTACTAACCGGAATCGAAACATCGATTCCGGTTTTTTTATGTCTTTTGTGCTTAAATACCCCTCAAACAGTGTTCAAAGTATTACCACTGAATTTCTTTATTTAGATAACTTAAACAGGCTTTCTTTGAATCAAATTCTTGGATGTTAATAGACATCAATCAGGACATTACTAGGTTCCTTTGTAAAGAAGCTATTATATATGTTTCTTATACTAATATATTAACTTTGAATCATGGGCTCCAATCGTGTTATATTTTTCATATTTAATAGCGTTCATCTGCTGGATCTGGCTGGTGCAGTTACTGTTTTTTATGAATCGGGATGCTGTGGAAAGAATTACAATATACATTATGTTTCGCCATATGATAATCCGGGAACCTCATCTGGTCTTGGATTTACAAATGTTTCCCCACTCAATTCGGTAAAAGTTACTATGGATGACATCGTGATTGTAGCAGGAATGGAAATTGAAAAATGGAACAGAGCAGATGATCACCTCTGGATACCCTGGTTACAGTCTGCTGCTGCAATTGGCGCTACTATATCTTCAATTTGTACAGCAGCCTTTGCCCTTGCCGCTGCAGGAATCTTAAATGGGCACAATTGCACTACACATTGGGCATGGACTACAGCTTTACAACAAAAATATCCCCTGCTTAAAGTGATAGAGAATAAATTATTTGTGCAAAGTGGCCGGATCTTTACCAGCGCGGGAATTGCTACAGGTATTGACCTTGCACTCTACCTTGTTGAAGAGCAGCATGGGGCGGCTTTTGCATGTCTTGTAGCAAAAGATATGGTTGTTTATATACGCAGAGATGGAATGGAAGCACAAAATAGCATTTATCTGCAAAGCAGGCAGCATATTAACCACCATATACATCAGATACAGGATTATATTACCAAGCATTTACAGCATAAAATAACAATAGGAGAATTGGCTGAATTAGCCTTTGTCAGTGAGCGGAATCTTACACGGTTGTTCAAATCTGTCACAGGAATCACTATCGGGCAATATATTCAATCGTTAAGACAGGAAAAAGCAAGACATCTGCTTAAAACCAAACAAAAGGTGGCCTGGGTAGCAAAAGAATGTGGTTATAATAGCACTGCTCAGCTGAGGAAGTTAGTTAAAGAAGCAAAAAATTAACTTGTTGTCATAGATAGAATGGCCGGATTGTTACTATGGTTGTCCTGATTTAATAGCTATATTCAATTAATTTTGGATTTAAATAAATAGCTATGAAACAGTTATTAGTCCTAATTTTTTTTATTCCGTGCTTTGCATTTACGCGAGTTTATGCAACTACATCTATATGTCCGCCCTGTAGCCATCCATATGATACCATTACTTATCAGCAACCTGGTGTTTGTGCGCACTGCGGGATGACATTGATAGGGAAAAATCAACGAATCTCAAAGGATCAAAAAATAACAGTTTGCTTTTACTTATATGATGGAGTAGAGGTACTTGACTTTGCAGGACCAATGGAAGTCTTTTCCTATGCAGGGTTCAAAATCATTACTGTCGCAAAAACTAAAGCTCCTCTTTTGTCACAGGGTATTTTAAAGATCATTCCGGATTACAGCATTAAAGATGCTCCGCAAACCGATATTTTTGCAGTATTTGGTGGCTCAGACGAAGTGGCAACAGATGATCCTGAAGTTATTTCCTGGATAAAATCCAGAGACAGTGCTACTAAAAGCTATTTTTCTGTTTGCACTGGAGCGTTTATTCTTGGGAAAGCGGGCCTGCTTGATCAGCTTACAGTTACCACTTTTCATAAAAGCATAACAAATCTTCAAAAAGCTGTACCGAAAGCTAAAGTGCTTCAAAATGTCCGCTATGTTGATAATGGCAGAGTGATCACCACAGCTGGAATCTCGGCTGGTATAGATGGTGCTTTGCATTTAGTTTCAAAATTGAGAGGTAAAGAAGTTGCGGAAGCAATTGCAAAACAAATGGAATATGATAAATATGGGCCTGAACAAGGTATGGATCTATCTCATCAAGTGCTGCCAAAAACTCAAACTTTCAACAATCAGCCTTAAAGCTGATTTGCAATTTGGCTAAGGTAAAGCGAAGTTTGGCTAAATTAGCTTTGCAATTCATTCTGATCTTCGTTTATACAGAAATCAGAACTATGAAAGCAATTAGAATTAATGAATATGGCGGGACTGAGGTCCTCAAATTAGAAGAGATAGCTCGTCCTGTTCCTGCAGCAGATGAAATTTTAGTTAAAATTTATGCCAGTGGTGTTAACCCTGTAGATTGGGTGATTCGAAATGGTAAAAGCGAAGCTTTGAGATCTTTCTTAACATTGCCAATGACACTGGGCTGGGATGCAGCAGGTATCATAGAAGAAACAGGTCGTGATGTGACATCCTTTAAAAAAGGTGATGAAGTATATGGTGTTCCTAATTTTCCGGGTAACGGAAGTTATGCAGAATACTGTGTTGCAAAAGCGGTTCAATTTGCCTTAAAACCTAAAAGCATTGGCTTTAATGAGAGTGCAGGCGTACCATTGGCAGCCCTAACTGCATGGACAGCTATGTTTAAATATGGAAAGTTACAACCCGGACAACGCATTTTAATTCAGGGTGCATCGGGTGGAGTGGGAGGTTTTGCCGTGCAGCTTGCAAAAGCCAAAAGTGCATATGTAATAGCGATTGCTTCTACAGATAATATCGAATATCTCAGGGAACTGGGTGCTGATGAAGTCATTGATTATAAGACCCAGCAATATGAAAACCTTGTGCATAATATTGATGTTGTATTAGAGGCTTCGCCAATTCGTGAAAACAAAGAACGTATAAAATCTGTCAGTGTACTGAAGCAGGGGGGAATACTTGTCAGTGTAAATACGGATTTTCCTTTTGATGATCAGGTGATAGCTGCAGTTTCCAGGAAAAATGCCAAAGCGGAACTTTCTTCTAACCAGCCCAGACAGGATTGGTTAACAGTGATAGCACGTTTAATTGATGAAGGCAAGGTGCGGGTTTTTATAAATAAAGTGTTTTCTTTGGAAGACGTAGCTGAAGCACATCGTGAAAGTGAATCCTGGCATGTACGTGGCAAGCTTGTATTAGAAGTCAAAAAAGATAATTGATAGGTATGAAGCATTTTAAAACGGTAAGTGAATTTCATCAATTCATCAACTTGCCTGCGCCTCTTCATCCGCTGATTAGTGTAATTGATGTTGCAACTGTTCTGAATACGTATGATGATGGTCCAGTCACTATGGCCATGGATTTTTATTCAATTTCCGTAAAAAGAATGCACAACTTCAAAGTTAAATACGGACAACAACCATTTGATTTTAAGGAAGGCATTATGTCCTTTATGTCACCTAACCAGGTGTTTAGTATCGGTGTTGACAACAAAGACGAAAAAGTGGAAAAATCAGGATGGGCAATTTATTTTCATCCTGATTTTATTTGGAATACCTCTTTAGCCAAAACAATAAAACAATACGATTTTTGGGATTATTCATTACATGAAAGTTTATGTCTTTCTGAAAAGGAAGAAGAAATCATAACAGTAATCATTAAAAATATTGACCAGGAATATCATTCGAATATTGATCAGTTTAGTAAAAGCATCATCATTTCACAGCTCGAAGCATTGCTCAATTATGCTGACCGTTTTTATCATCGGCAATTCATTACACGTGAGAAAATCAATCACCATATATTGGAATGTTTGGAGAACTTATTGACAGATTATTTTAATAATGATGACTTGATTTCAAAAGGTCTGCCAACAGTATCGTACTTTGCCCAGTCGCTCAACATATCTTCTAAGTATTTAAGCAGCTTGCTTAAAGTGCTCACCGGACAGAATACTCAACAGCACATTCACGATAAGCTGATCGAAAAAGCTAAAGAGAAATTGTCTACTACTAATCTGTCTGTTAGTGAAATTGCTTATGAATTAGGATTCGAACACTTACAATCGTTTAGTAAATTGTTCAAAGCTAAAACCAGGCAATCGCCAATGGGTTTCAGGGCATCTTTTAATTGATCAAAATCGTTTGGCCATCAGGATTTGTTCTTTGAGCCGTATAGGCAAACTCTTTGAGCCGTGGAAGCAACTTTTATGTGTTTTCAAGTTTGATCTTTATAGGATGAAAAACATCACAAAAATTCAGTTGGGTCAAAACGGCCCGTTTGTTTCTAAACTTGGTTTAGGCTGTATGCGTATGTCTGCTATCTGGGGCAGTTCTACACCTGAGGAAACAGAAAGTATCGCTACGATTCATGAAGCCTTGGATAGTGGTATTAATTTTTTAAACACCGGAGATTTTTACGGTGCTGGTCATAATGAAATGTTGATAGGTAAAGCCATTAAAGGAAGGCGTGAGGATGCCTTTATCAGTGTAAAATTCGGTGCCATCTTTCACAACGGTCAGCCACTGGGATTGGATCTGCGGCCTATCGCTATCAAGAATTTCATAAACTACTCTCTGACCCGTTTGGGTATTGAAACCATTGACCTCTACCAGCCTTGCAGGATGGATAACAGCGTTCCGGTGGAAGACATTATTGGAACGGTGGCCGACCTGATTAAAGAAGGTAAAGTTCGTCACATCGGCGTATCGGAAATTACGGCTGATCAACTTCGTAAAGCCAACAGCATTCACCCCATAAGTGCGCTGGAGATTGGCTATTCGCTGGCCGACCGTCAAATAGAGAGCGAACTGCTTCCAGCAGCAAAAGAGTTAGGTATTGCTGTAGTGGCCTTCGCCAATACTGCCGAAGGCTTATTAACAGGTGAAATGAAAGCGCCGCTTGCAGCAAAAGATTACCGTAACCATTTCTCTCGTTTTCAAGGTGAAAACCTAATTCATAACCTGGAAAAAGTAAAAGTCTTGAAGCAAATAGCCAGCAATAAAGGTTGTACGCCAACACAGGTTGCTATCGCCTGGGTGAAGGAACAAGGAGATCATATAATGCCTTTAGTCAGCATGAGCCGCAGGTCACGCTTGCCAGAAAATATTGCAGCGATGGATATTGTATTTACGCCGGAAGAAATGAACATCTTAAACACTACATTTACAATAGGCGCTATACATGGCGGCACTTACTTACAACGCTAAATGACCAGTCCAGCAGAAATTCTCCCCGGTGTGATCTTCTATTCTTACCTCTCTGCTGAGCGGAAAGAGAAAGTATGTTTATGGAATCACCATACCTTGGTACTGCAGGTTTCAGGACAGTTTATTTTGGAAACCTCCGTACAAAAGATTTCGATGAATGGAGGAGAAATGCTGCTGATCGGTAAAAATCAGCTGGGTACGCTTACCAAAACTCCAGTACCCGGGGGGAACTATGAAACAATCGTCATATCCCTGCAGGAGGATTTGTTGCGTAAGATTGTGTTAGAAGAAAAGCTCGAAGCAGATCAGAAATATATCGGTCCGCCAAATATCTTAATTCCATCTAATGAATTCCTGCAGGGGTATTTTCAGTCTATTGTACCATATGCACGAAGTTCAGGGGCAACCATGACAGATGCAATGGGCATCCTGAAAGTGAAAGAAGGAGTTAAATTGCTGCTACTTGCCGTCCCGGGACTTCGTAACTTTTTATTCGATTTTTCAGAACCTCATAAGATCGATTTGGAAAGGTTTATGCTGAGTAACTTTCATTTTAACGTCCCTGTTGAAAAATTTGCGCAGCTGACTGGTCGCAGCCTGGCAGCTTTCAAACGTGACTTCCGAAAAACCTTTGGCTCACCGCCACGTCACTGGCTGCAGGACAAGCGGCTGACCGAAGCGAAGCACCTCATCCAGACGAAACACCAGAAGCCTTCAGCTATTTATCTTGACCTGGGCTTTGAAAGCCTGTCACACTTCTCACATTCTTTCAAGAAGAAGTTCGGCGCAGCACCTACTGAACTTAGCTATGATCTTACCCCCTTTTAGTCAGAAGATCTATTCAACATACCAGTTATTTTGATGGGATGAGCGCTGCGGCACGCAATTGCTCAAAAAGATCGTAAAAAGTTTCCTCTGTATTTTGAAAAAGAGTAAACCCCAGCTTTCTGCTTTTTGACATATCAGTCATTACCTCAATCGGTCTGCCCAGATCAAGATCGGTATGCCATGCTGTAGACAAGCGACTTAAGTCTGTTTCTTTTAAATGATATTTTTCAGCAATTTCCTGCCAAATTCCAGCATCGTTCTGCATTTCCTGCTCCAGCGACTGGATTGAACTGCCAAAACCTACCGGCTCTACTCCAAAATATGCTGCTAAACGTTTCCATAGCCAATTCCACCTGAATACATCCCCGTTTACCACATTAAATGCCTCATTGCGGGCTGCGTCAGTTGTGGAAGCCCATATCAAGTGTGCTGCTAATAACCTTGCATCAGTAACATCAGACAAGCCATTCCATTGTGCTGCAGATCCGGGCCATATAAATGGACGGCCGGTTTCCTTGCAAATTGTAGCATACACTGCCAGTGTAGTTCCCATATTCATGGCATTACCAACAGCTTTACCAATTACAGTATGCGGTCTGTGGATGCTCCAGGTAAAACCATCACGTTCTGCTGCAGCATATACTTCATCTTCCTGCGCATAGTAAAAATTCTCAACATCCAATCTCGGATGTTCTTCTCTCACAGGTGTCAGCGGTAAAAATCCTTCTTTCGCATAAGCTTCAAATGGGCCCAGGTAATGCTTTAATCCAGTTACCAATGCAACATGTTCAACAGATTTTTTCTCTGATAAAACAGTTAACAAATTACGGATCATCAGGCTGTTTACCCTGATATTTTCAGCTTCTGTGTCGTTACGCATCCAGGTAGTAATATAGACATGCGTAGGTTTAATAACAGTCAATGCCGATTTAAGACTGTCTGCATTTAAAAGATCTGCGGCCACTGGCTTCAAACCCTTAACTTCAAGGTTTGGTGTGCGGGCTAAACCGTAAGTTTCCCATCCTTCAGAAATCAGCTTTTCGGCCAGATTAATCCCTGTTATACCGCTTGCTCCTACTACCAATGCTACTTTATTTTTCATGCTCTTATAATTCTAAATCAATACTTTCTATATGTGTAACAAAGGTATCGGTACCTGCTCAATCGTCTGTTGACTTAAATCAAGTAATACACTTGATCTGTATCAAGAGTTATAAATGAGTTTCGCTTACAGATCAGGATAAAGAAATAATAAAAACGTTTGGTGATAGCGTTATCAAAACATAACACATGATCATATATCAATTTCAGTTTTAAATACGACTATAGCATTACCTTTTATCTTAATCAGTGCAGGTAAGCCGTTTTCAATTTTAACGCTGACATTGATCACCCCTGGTCTGTTTATTTGCGCTCCTTGTTTACTGTTGAATTCGAACAGGTCACCCTTAAAATCAACGATTTTATGCTGAATAAGGTACCCGCCTAACGGACCGTTCGCATTACCGGTAACCGGGTCTTCATTGATTCCGATTGCCGGAGCAAACATCCTTCCATGTGTTAATATATCATCATCATCCGAGTCAAACGTGAATACAAAATATCCATTGCAATTCACCTGTTTACTTAATGCAGTCAAACTACTGTAATCTGGATTCAAGCTGTTGAGTTTTTCCCTGCTCTTTATCCCAATCATAACTTTTGAATGTCCTGTAGAAGCAATCTGAACCGGGCATCTTTCATCCGTATCAGAATAATCAAGACCTAAAGCGGTTAATATCTGTTGAGTCGTTGTCGGATCAAATGCAGCACTAAGTTCAAATTTACCCTGGGTCATGATGACTTGGTAATCTTCATTTTCCTTAACTATTTCGAAAGGAAGCGTACCAATCTGGGTTTTAAATCTTAAAATACAAGAATCTAAATCGTGTTCAACAGCTTTTGCATACATCGCAGCAATTGTTGCATGCCCGCAAATCGGGACTTCAGCTGTTGGTGTAAAATATCTGACTAAGCCATCAGAATCATTGTCCTCAGGAGAGAAAAGGAAAGCCGTTTCAGAATTGTTTAACTCTCTTGCGATCTGCTGCATTTGGATAACATTCAAACCATCGGCATTGACAACTACTCCTGCCGGATTTCCGCTAAATCTCTCTTTGGTGAAAGCGTCTATTTGATATATTTTAAAAGTTTTCATAATCATTTCAGGTTATTTGAGTTTCTGCCTCAATAAATACTGGTGCTATAAAGCTAATCAGATTTCAAATATATCCTTTACTGCCCGAGCGTTGTTGCAGTATAACCGAAATGTCTTTTAAATGCGAAAGAAAAATGAGACAAATCCTCAAAGCCTAAATCAAGATAAATCTCACTGGATGCTTTTTTCTCCTTTTCAATAAGAAAGTGTGCTTCTTGTAATCGCCTTTGTATGAGCCAGCGATTAGGTGTTTGTTTAAATATATCTTTAAAATCTCTTTTAAATGCGGATAGACTTCTTCCGGTCAGATAAGCCAGTCGCTCCAGGCTGACGTTAAACTTGTAATGTTGCTGCATATAAGCTTCCAGGTCGATTCTGCCAGGCTTTCCAAAGTCAAAGAATAAGTTGGCCAGCGCGGGTTGCATCACCAGCAAGGTTTGCAGGAATTCTTCTCTGATCTGGTCTGTATGCTGTACAGTTGATTCCTGACTTTCATATAGAGGCAGCTGGTTACAGATAAAATCTTTAATGAGCACCGAACTATCTAAAGGAATAAAAATATCAGAGACAAAATATGCAGCTGTTGAAACGCCATATTTCTTTTGATACTTTCTAAGAAACTCTTCATCGAGTATGATTACTACTTTTTCAAACTCATTCTGGTCTTTTTGCTTGTTGTATCTTGCCAATCTGTTTTTGCGGACGATACAACATTCTCCAGGTTCTATTTTCGTATGTTTTGTACCATCATAACCATTCATTTTACCTTTAATTATAAAGATGAAAATGTGTTCCGGCACAAATTGTTCCGGTGAAATCTGCGGGCCCAGATAGCAGGATGTTATTTCTGTAATCTTCATAGTAATGTTAATTTACAGTTTTCCACCACTTTGTAAATACCTGTGCAGGATCATTCAGATGTACAACTTCTCCGATCATAGGGGTAGCCAGATGATAAGGTTTATTGCTTGAAAATTCTGTTATTTTATTCAGCGGTTCATTCCAGGGATGATTTGCCAGTGTAAATTTAGAATGATGGACAGGCAGCATATTCTTAGCCTTTAATTGTACTGTTGCCTGCGCCACTTCTTCCGGTAATTCATGTACAGATTGCCACGCCTTATTGTATTGTCCGCATTCCATAATTGCCCAGTCAATTGTCCCGTATTTCTTACCAATTTCAGCAAAACGATTATCATAACCACCATCACCGCTATAATAGATTTTCAGGGTTGGAGATTGGATTAAAAAAGATAACCATAATGCTTTGCTTTGTGTAAATCCCCGGCCACAGTCGTGATGTGTGGATTCCGTAAAAATGGTATAACCCGGTGCAACTTCCACTTTTTCATACCAGTCCTTTTCTATAATTTGTTCAGGCGAATAACCCCAATGTTCAAAATGTGCGCCGACACCCAATCCGCAAACTACATGTTTTACCTTGTTTTTTAAGGCGATTATTGTTTCATAGTTTAAATGATCATAATGATCGTGAGAAATTAACAAATAATCAATTTCCGGCATTTCAGCTGCGGTGTAAATATCACTTCCTTTGTAAGCCTTAACCGAACCGGGAACAGGAGAGGCAGCCCCACTAAATACCGGATCTGCTAAAAACCTTTTTCCATCCAGCTGCATATAAAAAGAAGAATGTCCAAACCAGACAATCAGGTTACTATCAACAGGTAAGTTTTTTAAATCAGTTTTTACCGAAGGCAGAGAATCAACAGGGCTGCGGTCAGGGTATTTTATGAAAAGCGTTTTATATAATTCTCCCAATATGGAATGTCCTTCCGTCAGCGTTGGTCTTTCTATCAAATTTCGAAAAGTACCATCTTTATAATGCGCTGATTTTTCAATTCTTGCTAAGCGTTCTCCAGCTGGCAATTTCCCGAATTTAGCCTGGCGCATATAAAAAAATGTAAGGATTGCTGTTAATACGATCAGCACTAAAAGTATCTGCATGGTCCGCTTTAGGATTTTAAAGATTTTCTTCATCAACCTATCCTTTGGCCAGTTTTTTAATATCACTGATTTCCAGAACTTGTTTTGCATAACCATTACGTACTGCATTAATCATGGCTTGCCCCAATTCATTCAAACTGATGACGCTTTCAGGTGAAAAAACGCGGATGATACTGACGATAATTACATAGAGCATTTTAGCATTTTTCTGCCCTTTTACGGGTGACATGCCACCCGGACGAAAATTATATTGCCCTTTAAAAGGCAACTTCATCAAATCGTTTTCAGTTTTACCTTTTACCCTTGCCCACATCGTTTTGCCTTTCTCTGTGCTGTCGGTACTTGTCCCTGTGATGTAATTGAAGACCATAGCCGGATTAATCGCTGCCAATGTTTTAGCAAATTGCATGGTGGTATTGTAGGTGATCACTGTATATTTTTCTTCATTCATACCTAAAGAGCTAATACCTGCACAGAAAAAGCAAGCATCATAACCTTTTAATGAATTACTAAATTCCTCTATTTTCAAAAAATCAGGAACCAGTAATTCCTTTAATTTTGGATGTACAATGTCTAAATGTTTTCTATTGACCATCAATATTTCTGTAATGGTATTATTTTGCAGGCACTCTAATAGAACACCCTGACCCGCCATACCAGTGGCTCCTGTTAATATTATCTTCATAAATTATATTTTAATAAACTTTTTGCTGTTGCCAGTATCGTTTCCTCATTGGATTTTAGTTGCCAATCCAGAAGTTTCCTTGCTTTTTCGTTGCTTGCATTGCGGTTGATGCCCGGCATTGGTGCAATTGATTTTCGTCTTTCCGGTTTAATGAACGAAGCTTAGTTTTTACCTGGTAACTTTTTTGCAACAGCTGATGGATAGCATGAATGCCAACAAAGCCCGTACCACCTGTTACTAAAACTAATGTTTGATTGTTTTCCTTTATCATATGATGAAATCAGGATACAAAGATGAGTAATAACAGGATTGCGTGCTTTGTTGAAAAGTCCAGACTTTAATTGTTGAGAAGCTCAATACTTATCAGGGGCGACTGCTATGCTGCTCTTCATCAATAAAGGATTGCCGCGCAATTTTTGCAGTTTTATGATCACCTGTATGGCTCCATCCCGGTGGCATTATAATATAAAGTACTTTGTTTTTTAAGCCGGGTGCTGCAACAATATCTTTTCCTAAACAAATGAATTCACCGAAATAAACATCCCACAGGCTATTGGGATTCATTTCCCTGGTGATACCATATTCGATTTTTATATCTGTTCTTTCATCCTGATAAGTATTGAAAATCCGGTCCCATATATTCAGGAGGTTGCAGAAATTGGTATCCATGTATAATGGATTTTTTGCATGATGTACCCGGTGATGTGAAGGCGTGAGCAAAATATGATTTAAGAATCCCAGTCTTCCATCTTTAATCACGTTTTCTCCGATATGTATAAAGGACCCCCAGAAGCCATCGATGAACATAATGAAAAATAATAAGGCTGGATTTACACCTAAAAGTATACAAATTGAAGTGCGGACTACATCCGCATAAGGTGCTTCTAAAAAGAAATGGGCAAAATTGACAGAGAGATTCATTTGCTGTGGTGCATGATGCGTAGAATGGAGGCACCATAAAATTCTGACTTTATGTGCTAAAGCATGGTAAACAAAATGCGAGAACTCCCAGATAATATAACCGTAAATAAGCCAGTACCAAGTAAAGGTTGTAGTGAAAATAGCATGTTTTTCTAATATTCCAATACAGAATGCGACAGCAGCAATTGATATAAATCTAGAGATAAAGCGGTTTACCACAAACACAAAAAAGGGGATACGGTATTCATCTATTTTAAAACGTTTGTAAAAGAAAGCTCTTATTATTTCTAACAATAAAAGTACAGGTATGATCGGCGCAATGAGGTGTTGCATGCCTTCAAACGTTGATAGCGACCCGTAATCTCCGGTTTGTACCATTTTGACAAGACCGCCTATACCAAAGAAACCAGTGAGTTCGTCGTAGAATGTTTGAAAGATGTTCATAAGCTGATTGGATTATTTTACAAGGGTTATAATTACATAAAATTTTTCTGCTGATGCCAGGCGCTTTATAAGTATCTTTTTTTCCAGAGCTGCATCATATACACGTTTATTTCCCACTGATCGGCAACGGGACGGTTAGTAAAAGGGATGGTTGGCATATAAGAAGGAGGGCCAAATTCAGTTAACATCGTGAGTATTTTACCTTGTTCTTTTTTGAGGTCCACAACTTTGTCCCACCAGGCAAAATGTGCAGCTACTTCCGCTTTCCACTCCGGGGCACGAGGATCGCTAACCTGTGGTCCTTCTGCATGTCCAATCCGCGAGTGAACATGATCTGTGCGGGAAATAGCCAGTTCAACAGTAGCCGGCTGATCTTCCAGTAAGCTTTCGCTAACATTGCACCAGTGAGAAATGTCCAGTGTAAGTCTGAGATCCGGGTTTTTTTGTAAATAAGGCAAAGCTGCGGGTGCAGAATAGAGCATACGCGACCGGTGAGTTTCATGGTAAATAGGAACGCCAGTCTTTTTTGAATAACTCACAGTGAAATCAATAAACTGTTTGTTCTGTTCATAGGTGAAGAAATCCCTTCCCGAATGCACATTGATATATAACGGTTGCTGGTATTTGTTTTCGGCTGCTGCTATAATTACCTTTTTAAATGTGGTAAAATTGCTGTCAGGAAGTGGCTCATCGCCTCTGCAAAGGAACCCTGCAGTGAGCTGATAGGTTTTCAATGCCATGAATAACTCTTTTTGCTGGGCAATAGCGGAGGGCCATAAAATTTCTATTCCATCATATCCGTCCTTTTTTGCCTGCTTGCAAAAATCAGTTACAGATCCGTCGAAGCCCCAGTAAGGTGCCATAATCTTTAATGCAAAACCTTTTTCCAGTTTATTAGAGACAAGTTTGGGCGATCCGAAGATGTCCAGCGCAGGTAAAAGTAATGCAGTGGTTACCACAAGGCTATTTTCTATAAAATGCCGACGGTTGTATCTCATAGTAGTTTAGGTTTTGAGCATTCAAATTACATATTTTAAAATGCTGCGGTGCGCATCTTATGTAACATCCTGATTGTAATCTGAATATAAGCGTGCTTCTATTCCTTGTTTTTTGTTATTCAGCAAGGTTTCTCAGGCGATCTTTTTTGTCGTAAATTAGTTTACCGGGGGGGCTGGAGTTAATAGAATCCACAAAGAATGAAAACAAGTATAGCTTCAGAATTGTATTAAATACAACAATTAAAATTAAAAGAAATGGGTAAAATTACAGTAAAAGACGGCACTGAAATTTATTATAAAGACTGGGGAACCGGACAACCACTTTTTTTTCATCATGGATGGCCTTTATCAGGAGACGATTGGGATGGGCAGCTAATGTTTTTCCTAAAACAAGGATACCGGGTGATCGCTCATGATCGCAGAGGACATGGAAGATCCAGTCAGGCTTCTGGCGGGCATGATATGGACACTTATGCAGCAGATGTTGCAGAGCTTACACAGGCACTTGATCTGAAAGACGCTATACACATTGGTCACTCGACCGGTGGTGGCGAAGTGATCCGTTATGTAGCCAAATACGGGCAGGGCCGGGTTGCCAAAGCGGTACTTATAAGTGCCGTTACCCCAATAATGATACAATCTGAAAGTAACCCTGATGGAGTTCCTTCATCTGTTTTTGATGAAATACGTGAAGGTACTGCAACTCAGCGTGCACAGTATTTCCAGGATTTTACGATTCCGTTTTATGGATACAATCGGGAGGGCGCAAAAATATCTCAAGGTGTCAGGGATAACTGGTGGCGGCAGGGCATGATGGGCGGAGTAAAAGCACATCATGACGGTATTAAGGCCTTTTCAGAAACAGATTTCACCGAAGACCTTAAAAGTGTAGATATTCCTGTACTGGTACTGCATGGTGAGGATGACCAGATTGTTCCGTTTCCTATTTCAGGAGCAAAGGCTGTGAAGCTTTTAAAAAATGGAAAACTTATTTCATATCCGGGATTTCCGCATGGGATGCCAACTACAGAAGCTGCAACCATCAATGCAGATCTTTTGGCTTTTATTAAAAGTTAATATATTAAGAGCACCAGCCATCAATAGTAGCTGGTGCTTTTTTTCTCTAAAAATTAATGGTTTGTTCATCTTTGGTAAACCTGGTATCTTTCACTGCACCTGTACCGCTGAAGCGATATTGCAGCCCGACTATAGCAGTGGGCTTACTGGAAAACTTAAGTGAATAAGCTACTTCGCCGTTGATTAAAAAGCGCATATGCCGGTTTTTGCTTTCCACTTTTAATTTAACCCATTGCTCAAGGTTACAGCCGAATTTGGAGAGGTCTGCATGTTTACTCTCTACTGTGGTGCCTGCCGCATACAAAGAAAGATCACCAATACAACCTTTAGAACAAAGAGGAATAATAATCGTTTCATCTTTACAAAGAATCAATACTTCAACTCGCTGACAGGCCGCATTGCCCTGGTTAAAATCGCTTTTCAAAGTAGTTTCAAAAATAAAGTGATCGTTCTTAAAATCTCCCATATCCCGTACATTATAAAAACGCAATGCCGGGAGGACTGGCTGTAAAGGAAGATTATACTTTGATAGTATCTCCTGATTGACCTCTACTTTATTGTTTTTCAGCACCTCATTCTTTTTAAAATATAACGGGACATCCCTATCTTTATAGACCATAGCTATCCAGCCATCGGATGCAATCATCAAATCATGTTCTTTTACTATTTGCTGGCCAACGATCAGCTTTGCCTTGTAATAACCAGGACTATAATAGATCGTTGAATAAGTATGCTGCCGGGCTGATACTGCTACTTTTCGGGTTACATCCCACGATTGGGCAATAAATACAGAATCTGTGCCAGCAGCAGCATTGTAACTAAAAATAACCGAGTTTGGTACCCCTTTGGTTTTGATTTTATTACTGCTGAATTTATAGACTGAATGATTTATGGGGGCTTTGGTTTTAGCGGATGATAAAAGTATGGCGTAACTGGTGATCAGTAATAAGATAAAACCAGATAACCAGTATTTCCATTTTCCCTCTGTTTTCTTTACAGCTGTTGCTAAAGGCAGGCTCTGTTTAAATTGCTGCCAATCCTTATATCCTGCAAATTGTGCTAATGTATTCAATGTGGTGGTAGTCGGTGTATTGCCGTACTTCAATCTTCCCCAGAGTCGTTTTAAGGTGGTTACACTTAACAACACACCAGTGACCACCTGAATCTCATCACTTAGTTTTTCAAAATCATAACCTGTCCAATCCGCGCTTGCACCCCGGTTTAGTTTGTTTTCTATGAGTTCCAAACACTTTTTAACAGCTACTATTTCCACGTTATTATTCATGCTGATTTTCAATCAATTATACACTTGCATGTATTTGCACGCACTTGGCGCAACGTTGAATAGGCCCTGATTTAATTATTAATCACATTTGCTGAACTTATTCATTTAAAAGTATAACAATTTATGACAAAAATAGTAACCAGTCTCTTAAGACTTCTTCATCCCGGGAAAGAAAGAATATTTAAAACTGCTGTTTCATTGCTGATGATCAGCTGTATGATTAGCAGCTTCAAAATTGCCCGGGCTCAGAATTTGAAGGAGAAATTCAATGTAGTGAACCGTGCGGTCAGCCTGGATAAGAAATCCGGAGCAGTACACCTCAATGAAGCAGAAGGTGCTGGTATTGCCTGGCTTAAGGGTAAAGTATTTACTAAAGGTATAATTGAATTTGAGGTGAAGGGAAAGGATGAATTTCAGGCCAGCTTTGTGGGCATTGCTTTTCATGGAGTGAATGATAGCATTTATGAATCTATTTATTTCAGGCCTTTTAATTTCCGTGCAGCCGATCCGGTTAGAAAGTCGCACGCAGTACAGTATATTGCTGTTCCAGGATATGACTGGCCAAAACTCCGGGATGGCTTTCCTAATAGATATGAGCAGCCGGTTTCACCTGCGCCTGATCCAAATCAATGGTTCCGGGTGAAAATAATTGTAGCTGAAGAGCTGATAAGCGTTTATGTAAATAACGGTAAGCAGCCAGTTCTAAAAGTGCGGTCATTAACCCATACACGAGGAAAATGGATTGGTTATTGGGTAGGGAATGCCTCTGGTGGAGATTGGAGGAATTTAAAAATTACCGCCGGATAGGCAACACCATAGCATAATCCAATTGAATTATGCTATGGTGTTAATTCAGGCTTGTTATATATTTTCTGATAAGGTCTATACCTTGCTTATCTAACACAGTTGTACCTAACTTTGGCATATGGAATTGCCCCATATTACCCATACGATCAACGATATTGTTTTTATTAAAGTTTATTCCTGACTGTTCCACTGGTACCTTGTACCCGAGCATAATGGATTGCCTGTAGGCCATACCATTTGAACTATGGCAATGTGCACAGTTAATTTCCAGGTAAGCCCTGGCTCTGTGTTCCAAATCAATGTTCTTATTTTCATAATCAGGCAATCTTGATATTTTGTCGATATGCTTTTCCAGTATTAGCTTTCCCCGGGCTTGCATATAACTCAGTTGATTTACCTTTTTCTTTCCAACCTGGATCTCTCTGTTTAAATTCATTCCCTTAGGGCCAATCGGGATAATCTCCTCAGAAGATTGGTGACAGCTCACACATTCCCTGGCAGATGGGATGTGATATTTTACCCTGTGAACAGTATTGCTTTTGTCCAGCCAGTTTACATTGACTTCGGTGCTCACAGGATCATATAGTGCACGATCCTGAGCCTGGTTCCAATGGTAGGTACCTGCTGACCAATGGCCATTTTTTAAGCGCAGTATCCGGGTTTCTAAAATATGACGCGCTATGTTTTTTCCTTTCTTCGCACGGCTGTAAAAAAAAGTTTTGGCCAGTATAGTACCTTCAGGGAATTGTGGTAATCCGTCGCCATTTAATCTTAACTTTTTACCTGCAGGAAGCTTTATTAAACGTTGTTTCTCTGCATAATCCGTGAACAAAGTGGAGGATAACTGGTAAATCTCTACCCCCCGGGCAGGCAGAAGAGAATCAATTCTTCCTTTAAAAAGCCCCAGTGAAGCAAGAGATTGAGGGAATTCCTGCTGATTATTTGCGATGGTTTTGCTGTTTCTGTTGCAGGATAAAACATAACAAACAGGCAGGGCGAATATAAGAATGACAATAATTTTTGATCTCATATCTCTTTGCTAAGCTTGATATGCTGTTCATAAGCCGGCCTCAGAATTTTACGATCTGTATAAAAAGTTCCGAAAGGAATGAGGCAGGAGAGGAGTATTTTAACAGTCGTAATTTTGTCCCACCGCTGCTGTATGGCCACACTGAAGGTATTGAAGACAAATAAAAGAAAAAGAGTACCATGTACAGGCCCCATTTTACTGACAAGAGCAGGCTGATGAAGTCCATACTTTAGCGGGACGGCAATTCCTGCCAGGATTAAAAGTGATATACCTTCTAATAATCCAATCAGTCTTAAACGACCGATATTTGTTTTGAATAGTTTGAGCATGTTATATAGGTTTATAAAGGTCTTAGTAACGGGCGTTGCGCTAATGGTGAAAATGGCCATGGAATTGCAGCTAGAATGATCAATAATGCTATGCCGAAACAGAGCAGCAGCGTGCTGAATTTTTTAGTATCGTCTTCATACCTTTTGGCAAAAGCTGACCCTAAGGTTATGAGAATTACTGCCGTTATCATCATTGATATATGCAGGATTCCGAAAAAAGTAGGTTCAGTAATTCCCCTGGCTGTAGCTATTCCAATGAGGTGGAAACGGGCTACAGCAGCGCTTTTGAAATACATGGCCATGCCCAGCATAAATTGGACATGGACAATTGTTGCTGTCCAATGCCTGTATTGATCATCTTTTTTAGTAAATGGACTTTTAGTCAGCAGGCTGGCTGCTGCGCTGTAAATGGTGAAGCTAAGGCTGATTAAAACCAGCCACCTGAGAATGGAGTGGCAGACAAGTAAAATTGAAAACATAAGAATAATTTAATTGTATTACATACTAGTTGGTATGTTAAAAAGGCAAATTTTTTTAGGTTAAACTGTTCAGATATAATTTGAACTGTTTCAGATAAGACTGATAGACCGGTGTACCTAACATTTTGCCTATATTTCTAACCCCTGCATATCCTGAAACAATATAGGCTGCTGCCTCGGCGGGATTAATCATTAAGCCAATCTTACCATTTTCTTTTCCTTTGAGCAGACACTTTTCTATGGCATCGGTCCATTCGCCTACGATGTCCTTTAAGTGTTTGTGGAATGCCGTATTCAGCGGGCTCATTTCCTCAATTAAATTAACTGCCGGACAACCATATTTAACATCGAAATGCTCAGTATCCTTCAAAAGGTTCGCTATCATTTGATAGATGCTTTTTATAGGATCTGCAGAAGAACTCAGTGGCTCTATCAAAAAATGTTTCATCCTGGGGTATAAAAGATCTGTGATTAAAGCGAGCCCCATTTCTTCCTTATTTTTAAAGTGATAAAAAAAAGCACCCTTGGTTACTTCCATCGAAGAAAGAATATCATCAATACTGGTTGACTGGTATCCTTTGACATAAATCAATTCAAATGATTTTTGCAATATGTTTAACCGGGTTTGCACTGACTTCCTCATAAGATACTAATTAGTATGTTTTCAAATGTATTGGTTTTTCCTTTTATCATAACCATAACTCCTCGCTTTTATAATTATTTGACTATTTCCTGACCTCGCCGACACGATCATTATCTATCAATTCCTATTCAGGAAAGCAGGCAATATGGATGTGAAATGGCAACTGAATTGTTTTATAAAATGTAATTACATTTGATTGGATGTCAATTATCCTAAAATGGAACTCATACCGATCAGACATATCAATGAAACGCGAAAAGAGCCGGGATTATCCGGAAACTTTAGTATTCGTTATATCAGTGATTTACTCGCTGGAAAAGAAATGTTACAGGAACTTCACAGGCATGATTTCTTTTATGTTCTTTTTTTGAAAAGAGGTATTGGTCATCATCAGATTGATTTTGCCTCCTTTACCATTGGTGATCATGCTGTTTTCTTCATGCGTCCAGGGCAGGTACATCAGCTGGAATTAAGAGCAGAAAGTACCGGGTATCTGGTGCAATTTGGGAATGAATTCTATTTCCCTGATGAAAAAGTATCAAACCAGCTGTTGCGCAAGGCAGCCAATATCAATCATTATCAATTTGATGCCGGTAAATTTCAAAAGCTACAAGTTATACTAAATAATATCTTTCAGGAATATACTGTTAAAGAACAGCAATATCAGGAAGTGATTAAAGCAAACATGGATATTTTCCTGATTGAGCTTATCAGACAACAACGCAGCGTTCCATTTGATCCTGTCAATAATTATGCACAGGAAAGGATAGAGCAATTCTTAGCTCTTTTAGAAAAGTACGCTTTTGAGCATCAGCCAGTCACACAGTATGCTGCTATGTTAAACCTTTCCCCGTATCAGCTGAATTCAATCGCGAAGTCAATGCTGGGCAAAACCTGTTCAGAACTCATGAATGCGTATATCCTGTTGGAAGCTAAAAGATGTCTTCTGGCAACAGCTAATCAAATCAATCAAATTGCCTATCATTTAGGCTATGAAGATATTTCATATTTTATCAGGTTCTTTAAAAAACATACAGGGTATTCACCTGAGCAGTTCAGACGTAACTTAAAATAAGTCCTGTAAAACTAATTTTTTGTCCTGCTCCTGGTTGATTCGTGCAGGTACTTTTGTAACAAGAATTATTACCTGTAAACTTTAAATCAATGAATATGAATAAGTCTGTAGAAGAAGAAGCTGAAAATAAATGGAATAGCCGGTATCAGGAAGCGCATTATGCTTACGGAAAAGGGCCGAACCTCTTTTTTAAAGAATGGCTTCAAAAATTTGAACCTGGATCTATATTAATGCCGGCCGATGGTGAAGGACGTAATGGGGTATTTGCTGCACAGCTTGGATGGAAAGTCACTTCATTGGATCTCAGTAAAACAGGCAGGTTAAAAGCACTGCAGCTCGCCAAAGAGAATCATGTCGCACTGGATTACATTGTCGGAGATCTGGAGCAACTCAATTTTGAAAAAGAATCATTTGATGCAATCGGGCTTATTTATGCGCATTTTCCAGCCGATAAAAAGTCTTTACTGCATGAAAAATTAAATGGCTTTCTCAAACCAAAAGGACTGATTATTTTTGAAGCTTTCAGCAAAGAACATTTGCACATGAGCAACCTGGACCCTAAGGTTGGCGGGCCAAAAGAGATAGATACCTTGTTCTCTAAAACAGAAATATCCGCTGATTTTAAAAATTATGATACGTTAATGCTGGAGGAAAAAGAAGTGCTTTTAAATGAAGGAGAATATCATATTGGAAGAAGCGCTGTGGTCAGATTTGTCGGGAGAAAGTCTTCTTGATGCAGATTAAATATAATATTAATTTATTTAACTATAATTGAAGGTAAATTATGATAGGGTTTATGGGTGGAATACTTGCCAGACGATGGTTTGAAAATTGAATTTTAAGATTAACAGATGAATAAAGAAAACCTTCAACAGGAATTGATAAACTATGTCAATTCTAACACACTTGTTGAAATAAAAGGAGGAACAAGCAGAGTAACATTTCTGGAGATCTGGATGGTTTCTGTTGGCCATCGGATTTTCGCAAGAAGCTGGGGAATGAGCAATAAAAGCTGGTTTACCGAATTCATTGCACAAGGTGTTGGGCAGCTAAAACTTGGTGAACATGTTATTGATGTTCGTGGACAGCAGTTAAAAGACGATGAAATGAACAGCTTAATTGATCATGCTTATCAAGACAAGTATATTCAAAAAGAAAATGAGCCCTATGTAAACGAGATCACCGAGTTGAAATACCATAACTTCACAATGGAATTCTTCCCTGTTTTTATTGAGGTTCAGTAGTCCCTTTAGCACTCAATTCTTTTTGTTTCTCGATGTTAAACTTGAAAAGTTCTTCAGTTGAGACTAGTTTTCGTTTGCATTTTTCTATATCTGTACCTTCTTCTGTCCAGAGATAGGGGCGGAAACTGTAAGATTTACTTCCGTCCAGGTTTGCAATAAACTGATTCCATGTTGACCATCTTAAACCTTTATAAAAAGCAGAAAGATCGCTGTCAAAACAAAAACGTATAAATTCACTGTAACCAAGACCAAGTGGTTCCCATTTTAAACTGTTAGGGGCCAAATAATAAACATTCTTTAAATCCTCGCCAAATGCACCATAATTGATGGCGAAAAAACCTCCCGCAGCATCATCAGCTACTAAAAGATAAGTTGGTTTATCACCATATTCCTGAATTGTCTTTCCTTTGTTCCATTCTGAAACAGAACGGTTTAGTTTTTTACTTCCCGATCCCAGAATTCTTAACCAGCCATCATCTACCATAATTCCGCCACTATTGTAAATCACTGCACCCAGTGTGGAATAAGTAGAAACCTGGGTGTTGAACAATACATTTTTTGCTTCTGCTGAATCAAATTCGAGTACCTGAACTTTGTTTTTTGCAGAATCAACCCACTTTTGAACCAATGGCCATGCCGGATCTGTCTGATTAATCAACTCATTCAGACTTTGCATTTTATTTTGTGCCAGACTCACTGATGACAATAGGGTAAAACCCAGGATTAAGAAATTTTTAATTGCGCTTTTCATCGAAATAGAACTTATCTTTTCCAAAGATAGAATGATTTTAATAACCAGTGGCCTGAAAATATTTTTATAGCTTCTCGGGCCACTGATTATTTGTTATAAAGTAGCCTCAGCATATGGACTTTCAAGACGGAGATAGGCTGTTAAGTTTTTCCTGTAAGCTTCAGTACCCTGTTCAAGTCTTTTAGCATAAATTCTTACCGCATCATTTCCAGCAAGGTATCTCAATTGATCTTTTCCGTCGGTAACAGCCTGGTATACAACATCAGCAATTAATTCCGTTTCAGAGAATTCCATTAACGTTCCGTCATTAAATCCTTCAGTCATTCTTTGCATTAAAGGCTCATAGGCTTTGTCCTGCGCAACTTTCATTACGTTCATATAATTACTTTTAATTCCACCAGGGGCAACCGTTTTGATACCGATATTGAATTGTGCGAGATCGTAAGACATACTCTCACTCCAGCCCTCTAATGCCCATTTTGAAGCGTTGTATATAGAACTAAGCGGATAAGAGGTCAGACCGCATAGTGACGTTGTAGTAATAAATAATCCTTCTTTTCTGGCCTTGAAATAAGGAATAAATGCTTTTGTAACCCATACTACGCCAAAGAAATTCGTTTCAAATTGGGCCCTTATTTCTTCTGCTGTACAGGATTCTAAAGGGCCGATTAATCCATAACCCGCATTGTTAAACACGACATCAATATCACCCAATTCAAGAGCTGCTTTTATCGTCTCTTCGATTTGCTGTGTATTGGTCACGTCAAGTTTCAATAAGGTTACATTTTCCAGCTGATTGAGTTCGGTTTCCTTTTCAGGAGAACGCATGGTTGCAATGACTTTCCAGCCGTTTGCCTGAAATAATTGAGCAGTGGTTTTACCTAATCCGGCTGATGCGCCAGTAATAAAAATTGTTTTCATTTTAAATAGTATTTAATTGTGTATGAATTGACTGCTACAAAAGTCAGTACTGCCAGCAGGAAGATTGTAGCCGAAATGGTAGATGTTGTAACCAAAAAAGAAATATTTACAGACCTTATGGAAAGCCGCAGGAATTAGCATCCATCTTATAAATAAACAAGAAGTATTTTATAGTCTGGTGCTAACCTCTAAATTTTAAAGCAATGTTAGGTTCAAAAATCGATTTATTTGGCAATGAGTGGCTTGATATAGTATTTGATCAGAAAAACAAAAGTTACGGTGCTTATGCGCTCCGCAGACAAAGTTCTTCTGATACAGTTAAAGCACTTTTTATTGCAGGAACACTTTTTGTCCTGCTGTTTTTATCCCCTAAAATTATTAGCCTGATTAAAGGCAATAGTACATTAGACGAGCATCTGGAGACGACAAGGGTAGTAACGGTTCAGGCTATTCCTCCGGCAGATAAACCTGTAACTCCTCCTCCGGCTGCAATTGTGCCTCCACGTGCGAAAGAAACCCATGTTAAATTTCCGCCGCCAATCGTTGTAGACAGAACAGTTGAAACAGATCCCGTGCAGCTTAAGGATCTGGTGAATGCAACACCCGGACAAAAGAATATCGTTGGCGATCCCGATGGGCAGGTTGTGGTTACAGGGGCAACTGGTGACGGGCCAGCAAAACAAGCAGCTGCAGTAGAAGATACGCAAGTACATGACTTTGTGAACCTGGAGGTGCAACCTTCTTTTCCTGGAGGAATAGACAAATTTTATAGCTACCTGTCAAAAGCGATCAGGTATCCTGAACTGGCCCAGGAAGCTAATGTGCAGGGAAAAGTGTTTGTGTCTTTCATTGTGGAAAAAGACGGGGCCCTGACGGATATTAAAGTAGAAAGAAAATTAGGCGCTGGTACGGATGAAGAGGCTATCCGGGTATTAAAAGCAAGCCCAAAATGGACTCCCGGGATTCAGAACGGAAGAAAGGTTAGGGTAAAATATAATATTCCGATCAGTTTCTCTCTTGGTCAGTAAAAAAGCAAACAGGACAAACCAATTTATTGGGATGTCCTGTTTGCCTCTGAAAATCTTGCTTTTATTGAGCTGTAATTCTTTTTCCTAATATCTTAAGGCTTTTTTCTTCACCATCAAGGATGGCTACATCAGGTAATGTGCCCCAGTCTTCAAAGCCAAAATGTCTGAATAATCCTAAACTAGGTTCATTGTGTGAGAAAATAAATCCAAGAACTGTAGTTATTCCCAATCCGGCACAACGGTTTAATGAATCGGACAGTGTTCTTTTACCAAGTCCTTTACCACGTTGATTTTCATTCAGATAAATACTTATTTCTGCAGTACCATTATACGCCGGCCTGCCGTAAAAAGCCTGTAAGCTGATCCAGCCAATAATCTCCTTATTTTTGTCTGTAATGACCCAAAGCGGGTGTTTGTCGGCCGTATGTTGCTCAAACCATTTTATTTTACTCTCTACAGTGACCGGTTCGGTGTCAGCAGTCACCATTTTTGAAGGAATTGTTGAATTATAAATGGATACTATGGTTTCAAGATCAGATAATATGGCATTTCTGTAGTTTATTTCTTCCATTTATTTAAATATGTAATTAATATTGGCCCGAATTCTTCTTTTTATTGCTTTGAATCGGTGAAAATAGAAATGTTATCTGTGAAACTCAAATTTATTAATAGGTTATTGTAATTCCGCCACCATAACCCATATCACTGTCGTAATGTGTGGACAAAGAGAAGTATTTAGTCATCGCATATCTGAAACCTGCCATATACTCTCTGTCCGTATTCCCTGAAAGATTAAGCCTCAGCCTGTTGGTGATCGGAATATCTTCACGCTTTAACTGAAAACGTAACTTTCCTTTGCTATCCAACCTGGCTTCCGCGGTTACCAGCATAGGTAAAGTATACTGCATACCCATCACAAACGCTTTTCTGTTAGACTGGTTAGTCAATTGTCCAAGCATGTTTTTCTCACTACCATTCTCTCTGCTGTTGTAATGATAATCGAAACCAATGAAAGGCATGAACCACTGCATTTTACCTATATATCTGCCAAAGTAGGTTTCACTTTCAAATCCATCACGTGACTTTAGTCCCAATCTCCATTCCGTAGACACACTGTAACGGGTATTTGCTAACCTGGCTGTACCATCGCTACCATTACTTTCTAACCCTATATTGGCCATCAGGTGCATTTTCCTGTCATCAGCATATAATTTCTGAATAGCAGCCTTAGGATCGGGGATCAGCAAATTAGGAGGAGAACCTTCATAACTAAAGATTCTGCCCATACCGCTCATCATGTGGTACAAGATATGACAATGGAAAAACCAGTCTCCACTTTCTGTCGCTGCAAACTCGATCGTATCGGTTTCCATCGGCATAATGTCAAGGACGTTTTTTAAAGGTGCATATTCGCCCTGTCCATTCAAAACACGGAAATCATGCCCATGCAAGTGCATAGGGTGGCGCATCATGGAATTATTGTATAAGATAATCTTTACATTTTCGCCTTTTTTAATCAGTATTTTATCAGACTCTGAAACTGTTTTATTATCAATCGTCCAGACATAACGGTTCATATTTCCAGTCAGTTCAAAGCGTAATAACTTCTCTGGACCCTTTCTTAAAGTAGTTTTTTCTGTAGCTTTTAACATCCCATAATTCAGGGTGACCAGATCTGGTTTTTCGCCCATATCCATCCCTTTCATTTCAGAACTGTCCATTTTAGGCGCAGACGCTGATTTTTTCTTTCCATAACTGTCTCCCGTTACTTCCGGATACATAACTGCATTCATGTCCATTTGCTGATTACTCATTTCCATGCCCATCGGTTCCATGTCCCCGTTCATTTTCATCATGCCGTTCATCATTTTCATCCCTTCAAAGTATTTTAACTTTCCTAAAGGTTTGGCCGGTACTTTGGTCCCACTGCCCAGCCACAAAGAAGTTGAGCCCGTGCGGTCTTCAGCGGTGGATAAGAATTCATAACTTTTACCCTGTGGAATAGAAACAATTACGTCATAAGTTTCAGAAGGAGAAATGATCAGGCGGTCAACTTCAACAGGCTGAATATCATTACCATCATTCGCAACCACTGTAATTTTGCCCCCTGCATAAGTTAACCAGAAATAAGTAGAAGAACTGCCGCCAACAATCCGGAGCTTAACTTTTTCGCCAGCTTTAAACTGAGGCTGCTCATTGATATGTTTCCCATTCGTCAGAAACTTCTCATAGTATACATCACTCACATCCATCGCATTCATCCGCTTCCATTCGTTAACGACTTTGGTTTTAAAATAACCCTTTTGTATGGCCTCGGCATAACCCTGTGTCGTTCCCTTACGAATGGCAAACCAATCATTGGCATTGTGGAGTGAGCGGTCTACTTCTTCCGGCTTCATATCTGTCCAGTCACTTAACACAACCGGAATTGCAGGAATATCAGGCTCATTTTTCTTGTTAAAAATTAACGCTCCGTACATCCCGCTTTGCTCTTGCAGCATGGTATGGCTATGGTACCAGTAAGTGCCATTCTGAATAACCGGAAATTTATATAAGAAGGTAGCATGTGGTTTAATTGGCATTTGCGTTAAAAAAGGGACGCCATCCATATTATTAGGCAGGAATACACCATGCCAGTGAATAGAGGTTTCCATGTCCATCAGGTTATGCACATATATTTCTGCGGTGTCGCCTTCTGTAAAAACAAGGGCCGGGCCGGGGATACTTCCATTAACTGCCATAGCCATTTTTGGTTTCCCGGAATAGTTAACAATCGTGTCATTGACATACAGATCATAACGGACAACTTTTGGCCGCTGATTTTTCTGCTGAGCCTGCACTGATGCAAACCCAAACAAGCCTGTGAATAATAGATATATAATTAATGATTTCATTATTGATTTGTTAAGGAAAGACCGTCTTTCGTTTTCTCCATCCAGCTGATAACTAATGTTTGAGCTGCCGGAGTTAGTTTTGCATTTTTATGGATTAAAGTATAAGAAGCTAAAGGCATAGTTTTATCCTGTATACTATTTATGATAGCCCTTAGTTTGCTTTGTTGTTTATATTTTGAATAACTGCCGAATTCACTGAAATTCAATTCTCTTTTCCCCTGACTAATATGTGAAGCCATCCATCCGCTTACAGGCTGTAAATTTGCATACCAGGGATATGGAGTATAATTACTATGGCAATCATAACATGCCTTTTTTATGATTGCCTGTACCTGCCGAGGTACAGGGTAAATACTGGTGATGTCTGTATTTTTAAGCTGGTTGTCCTGATTGCTGCTAACCGATATGAATTGTATGGCTATTAAGAAAAGCAGCATTGCAATCAGTATGACTTTAACCCGGGCCATCAGCTTAGTTTAATTCTTCTCTGATACTTCCGCAGCTGCTCATTTCTTTGCCCAGATAAGGGTTTTTGATCACTTTAGTTTCACTGATCCAATTTCCCCCTTTTTTATTATTGTACATCGGGCAATGCGCATAATATAACTTCTGACCTGATTTTCCATCAGCTTTAGCCAGTTCATAAATTTCCTGACTTAACATTTCGAAATGTTCCCGCTGATGTTTAATGTTTCCGGCATTAGCCCCGATATGTTCTCCATGTTCTTTAACATCACCTGCAATTTCACTGAAGTTTTTTGACTGCGCCGGATTAAGTGCAGACAGCGTAACTTTTCCCACTGCCAGTTTTAGGATATTCCCTGCATCTGCTGCTGCCCGGTCATCATCATTAGCCAAAGCATTTTTAAGCTGCAAATAAGCAGTGATGATTTCCTGAGTAGGAGAGGAGGAGGTGTGGACTGCTGGTTTGTGATCAAGAGTAGTGTCCTTTGCTGATTTTTGATTTGAATTGCTGCTGCAGGCACTTAAAAAAATAGTGGCTATAGCAATGCTTAACAAGAAATTTTTCATGTTTTGTGTGCTTATAAGCCGTTGAACAGCAGCTCAACGGCTATTTAAATATAAGTTATTTTATGGTTTCTGTTACTTTACCACAGCTTAGCATGGTACTTCCGTAATAAGGGTTTCTGATGGCCTGCGTGCTGCTTAACCAACTGCTTTTCTTCATTGGGCAATAAAGCTCATAAATTGGATCAGCTGATAGTTTTGAAGTTTTTGCTGTAGAAATCATATGCGCAGACAAAGCCGCAAAATAATCACGCTGACTATTCAGCGCATTGCTGGCCGCAATTTTACCTGCATCTGCCGTTAAGACTTTTTGTTGAGCTGCATCAATTGTTTTAAGATCTCCTTTAGTCAGTATTTTAACAAATTCAGCAGCTTTAGAAGCAGTTAACTTAGCATTATCTGTTACAAGCGCGTCTTTAATACTGTAATAAGATGATAACAGCGCGGTAGATTGATCCGTGTTTTGTTGTGCAGAAACAGGGTGCACGAAGATTACGCCTATAAGCGCAATCATATAAAATATCCTTTTCATTTTTAGCGATTTTAATGGTGAATTATTAGTACAACAGGGCAAGCCTGTGAAAAATTAAAACCCTTAAATCAAATCTGAAAGCTTTGTATCGCAATGCGTACATCCGGAATTGGGGGACGGTTATGCCTTGCAAAATAAGTATTGGGAATATTTACAGCAATAGAACTTAAGCTATCCTGAATATAAATAGGCGTAGGTAAAATGGCTAAAACTGAATGCTGAAAGCTAAAAGAAGGAGCAGATCGTGTTTCTTTATCAGCCGTGGTCAGTTTCGTAACTTCATCTTTACAGCAATCGTGTTTTTGCCCGGCATTGTGATGGTGAGCACCGGTCTTTTCATGATGATGCGGCACATTTTCAGCATGCTGTATCCTGTTAAATCCCAGGTCGGCTCCCAGAACACAAGCAAAACCTACTACCGTATTCAAAAAGAATACAATAATGAGAAAGGCTGCTTTAAGCATGATGGAACGCTGGATTTTCATGTTAGACAAATATACTCCAAAACTGCTTCGCTGGATTTACATAATTTGAATAAAAATATTCAAAATTTAACCAGGCTGCTGACTAATTTTTATACAGGGCTATAACCTTGGCTATAGCCCTGTAAGATTATGATTTTAACTTAACCTCAGTTCCGTCAGCCAGTTCTTCCGTTCCCTTTACCAAAATCTGGTCAGTCTCTTTTACCGGGCCAAAAACCTCTTGAAGTTCGCCATTACGCGTACCGGCCGTTACACTGATCCTTTTACTCTTGTTATTTTCTATTTTCACAATAAATATCCCAGATTGTGCAATGACAATGCTGCTTACAGGTACCCAAAGTGTAGCATGTGGTCTTTTAAGCGTTAATTTTACCTGCGCATACTCACCTCCATTCAATATATGCTGAGCATTTAATACATCAAATTCTGCTGTTACCGAACGGGAATCCTGCTGTAATAAATCACTTTTCCTGGAAAGAACAGAGAAAAAGAGCTGATCCGGATGATCACTAACCGTAAAAGATACTTTCATGTCTTTACCCACCGCCTGCACATGCTTTTCTGGTATAGCTACTGTAAGTCTCAGGCGATTGGTCTGGGCAATTGAAAACAAAGGCGCATGGTCACCAACCAAAGCTCCCGCCGATATATTTTTATGGATAACCGTTCCATCAAAAGGAGCCATAATTCTTAAATACTGTTGTAATTGCGCAGAAGCACCTGTCGTAGCTTTAACAGCCGCATACGCAGCACTATCACTTCTGAACTTGCTTCTTGCCTTGTCCAGTTCTATCGCAGCAACAGCTCCGGCCCTGGTTGCCGCCTTTTTTAAGCGCTCATAAGCCTGCAGACTATACAAATAATCTTCATAAAACTTGTTCTCGTCGGCCCGGGCTGATAAATAATGCTGACTGATTTCAGGCGCTTCCAAAATAGCCAGCAACTGTCCCTTTTTAACCTTGCTGCCTCTGTCTGCAAAGATCTTTTTGACAAAGCCCTTTACTTTTGGATAGATGACTACCTCTTCATAAGGTTTAAGTTCTCCGGGTAAAGAAAGTGAATAAGAAGGCTGGTCAGAAACCGGGTGAATAAATTGAACCGCTTCTGCCTGATTGGCTTTTGTTTGTGGCTGCTTCTGTTTTGCTTTATCGGAAGCGCAGCCTGCAAAGACTAAAGAAGCCAGTATGGAAATTGTTAAGGTATACTTGTTAAGTTTCATATATAATATCTGTTTATGCCTGAGTAGTAGCTGGGTTAATCAATAAGTTTTTGTTATCCGGATCATCAGGGTCCAGTGTCAGGCTATTCCTGGTTTTATTTTTCATGATCAGGGTATACACCTGTGGTAAAATCAATAAGGCCGTTAAAGTTGACAAAATCAGTCCGCCAATAACCGCCTGACCCAGTGGAGCAACCTGTTCAGAACCTTCCCCCATACCAATAGCCATCGGGATCATCCCCGCAATCATAGCCATGGTTGTCATAATGATGGGGCGTAACCGGGAAGAGGCCGCTAGAAAAACAGCCTGCTTAGCTTGCATACCATGTTTTAACCGGTTAGTCTCTGCCTGGTTGATCATCAATACCGCGTTAGAAACCGAAACGCCGACAGACATAATAATTCCCATATAGGACTGAAGATTTAAGGTGCTTCCTGATAAAAGCAATAACATCAAACTCCCTCCAATAACAGCCGGGACAACAGATAAGATCAATCCGGAAACGGCAAACGATTGATAATAAGCTGTCAGCATTAAAAAGATGACCACAATTGCGACCAATAAACCCGTCTGTAAACCAGAAAGTGTTTCTTCCAGCAGCTGAACTAATCCTTCTGTTGAAACAATAACACCCCTTGGTGGGGTACCTGCCTCTTTAATCACTTGTCCGGCTGCTTTAGAAGCTGCCCCCATATCCTTTTGATGAATATTTGCCAATAAAGTAACATACCTGTTCGGACCCTGGCGGTTCACCTGACCAGGAAGCTTGACCAGCCTGATGTCAGCTACATCCTCCAATACTGGTCTTGGCTGACCTGACTTTAAAGGTAAAGAGCGAAGTTTATCCAGAGAGTGCATATCAGCCTCTGGAATCTGTACCTGCACCTGGAAAACCAATCCCGATTTAGGGTCCGCCCAAAGATTCTTGTTCGTAAAACGCGAAGAAGAAGTTGCAATAGTCAGGGTTCGGGTTACATCATCCATCGTTAAGCCAAACTGTGCAGCAAGCGCCCTGTTTACATTGATCTCTACACTAGGGTAATTAACTGGTTCTGCTATACGTACATCCCTGAAAAAAGGTGCTTTCAGTAAACCCTGTTCAAGTTTCTTTGCGAACTTTTCTGCTCCCTTTATTTGTCCTGCGGCTACTTTAATCTGTACCTGGTTCATTGCTCCCTGGCTCATTATCTTTTCCACAAGCTCCATGGGTTCAAAACCAATCTTCAGGACAGGGATTTCCTGTTGAATAACCTTTCTTATTTTCTCTTTTAGTCCGGAAATTGAACCTTTAAACAGGTGCTGGTCAACAGATAGCTGTAATACCGCCTCATGTGAGCCACTGGTGAATAAAAAAATAGGATTAATTGCTGTAGCAGAAGGCTGTAAACCCACAAATGCAGAACTTATTTTAACAGCTTCCGGGGGTAGCTGCTCATGGATCAACTGCGTAACTTTTTTCAGATAGCCTTCAGTTACTTCAAGCCTGCTGCCTTCAGGAGCGAGGATACGCAATTGCAAATCACCACTGTTGCTCGCAGGCAGAATGTCTGTACCGATGTAAAATCCACCCGCACCAATCATCAGCAGTACTATCAAAGCATAACCCCCAATCATTAATCCAATCTTACTTTGACCATATCTGATCAATAACAAATACCTGCGTTTAAATTTCTCAAACCTGGTTAACTTCTTTTGATGCAAGCTGATTTTATGATGCTGGAATTGTTCAGGCTTCATCAACCAGTTGGCTAAGATGGGTACGAATGTTTGCGAGGCAATAAAAGAAGCAATCATGGCAAAAGCAACTGCCAGTGAAAGCGGCATAAACATATCCCTTGGAATTCCCGTCATCAAAAAAGAGGGGATAAGTACCGCCAGGATGCAAAATAAGATCAATATTTTCGGAACAGAAATTTCCAGCAAAGCATCCAGTATGGCCCTTTGTTTGGGCTTCTCCATTTCAAAATGCTGATGTATATTTTCAATCGTTACCGTGGCTTCATCGACCAGGATGCCTATAGCCAGCGCCAGACCACTCAGTGTCATCACATTAATAGTCTGTCCGAACAAATAGAGCATGATCACTGCCGAGAGAATAGCGATCGGTATCGTGAGCACCACAATTAAAGCCCCTCTGGAATCCCCTAAAAATAAGAAAACCATTAAGCCTGTCAACAATGCACCGAGTATTCCTTCGTGCACCAAATTTTCAAGTGACTTTTCAATGTACCCAGACTGATCGAATACATATTTAACATCTACATCCTCAGGTAATGCAGCCTTTAACATTGGAATTGATGCCTTTAAGTTTTCCACTACTTTAAGCGTAGAGGCATCTGCTTTTTTTATGACCGGCAAATACACCGACCTTTTCCCATTAATCAGTGCATAACCTGTTGTAATATCAGCAGCATCCTCTACAACGGCAATATCTTTCACATAGACATTTGTTCCCGAGCCAATTCTGACGGGGATATTCAGGAATTCCTCCGGTCCGTTTGCAATAGAATTTACCGGGCTCATCAGGTTCTGGTCGCCAATTCTGATATTTCCTGCTGGCGAGGGAAAATTGTTTTTGGCAATTGCCGTAGTTACTTCCTCCGCAGAAAGGCCGTAAGACTGCATCAGTTCAGGATTGACTTTAACTACCATTGTTCTTACATTTCCTCCAAAAGGAGCAGGAGCAGTTACACCTGGAATAGTGACAAACATGGGCCTTATTTTAGTCAATGCCAATGTTTGAAGCTCTGTAATGGACCGCTCGGTACTTTCAAAAACCAGCTGGCCGATAGGAAGAGAGCTACCATCAAACCTCACTACCTGTGGGGGGACGGCACCCGGCGGAAGGAAGCCCATTGCCCTGGAAACCTGGGCGGCGACTTCTCCCGATGCCTGTGCCATATCACTGCCCGGGTAGAAAGTGATTTTCATCAAGGTAAATCCTTGTATACTTTTAAAATCTATGCCCTTTACCCCGCTTACGAAAATCAGTACTTTCTGAAATTCATTCGCCATAAAACCATCCATATAAGCCGGACTAAGGCCGCCATAAGGCATGGCAATATAAATGACAGGCAGCTCGACCCTGGGAAAGATGTCAACATTGATATTTTTGATGGCGGTGAAAGAGAAATAAGCAATGGCCAAAATGGCGACCATGACAGTTAATGGCTTTTTTAATGCAAAACGGATCATATTCATTCGTATAATTAAAATTGACTGGACAACTCACTAAAATCACCTGAGAGTTCGGCTTTTTTAATCAGCAGGTTCCAAAACTCTTGCTGAACCTCAATAGCATTTTTCTCGACCTGTTGTAATAAAGACTGGATTTGCAGCAGTTCGGTTAAATTAATCAGGCCACTCTCATACCTGGACAGGTATAAATTGTAGGCCTGTTGTGCCTTTTCCAAAGCCATGCGGGTATTGGCTACCTGTTTCAACTGCTGGCTGACTCTGCTGCTAACCGCTTGTAAAGCAGTATTCATCTGCAGTTTTTGCAGGTCATAACTGAACTTTGAAGCCTGAACTGCCTGAGCTGTCCTTTTCTTTGCTAAAGAGCCAGTATAGATATTGCTGAGGTTCCAGGTTAATCCTATACCCACCAGGTAATTACGTGCAGTATTATTATATCCTGCCGATAAATCCTGGTTAACCGTTCCATCTGCCGATATGCCGCTTCCACGTGCTGATAAACCACCTAAAAGAGAGAAAGAAGGCAGCATTTTGTTGGAAGAAAGTTCATTCTGGGTTTCATTGTACCTCACCTGTTTATCCAGTATTTGCAAATACGGATGACTTGGTGAAATCGAATCTGAAGAAACCTGTAATGCTTGATAACGCATAAAAGATTGCTGCGGAAATTGAATTTCCGTCAGCGGTACAACCTCTGAAAAGTTGATTTTTCCGGCATTATATTTACCAGTCCATTCATCCCTCGAAGCTTTAGCCAGTAAATAGGAGGAGGAGGCCAGTGCAGTATCTGCACCGGGCTTTAAACCTGCATCAGCAAGGCTTACCGCTAAATCAAGAATTTCTTTTACTCTTTTTACCTGCTGATCTGCCCATCCAAGATTTGAATTTGCATAAAGTATACCTACATAAAGGGAGGTCACTTTAACTTGCAAGGCCAGTTTTGTTGCATCATAGCCACTTTTGGCTTCCTGCACCTTATAACCAGCAGCCTTTATTGTTTTGCGTTGTTTTCCGAATTCAAAAAACTTCCAGTCTACTAAAACAGATCCGAATGTGTTTGCTGCGGTTGTATTTTCCTGGTCGGCCTTGGTGCCATTTACATTAAATACACCTGGAACGGGGAAAAATGCACCATTGCTGCCTGCAAATGTTCCATAAGAATTTTGCAACTGCAATTGCATCTGGGGTAAAGAGAGGCTTTGAATCTCTTTTTGTGCATATTCAGCTTCTTCCAGCAGTGCATTTTTTGCAAGTAGGCCAGAGTAATTTTGATAAGCAAGCTCCCAGGCACGGGTTAAAGTCAGCCCTGTTGGTTGCTGTGCATAGGTGCTTACACTAATCAGCATAGAAACTATACCAATCAGATAAAGATTGTACTTCATCATATTTGAAAATTAGTTGAGGATAGCAGAAAGCCGTGTATCCGTATAACGGAACGGCAAAAATTACTGGAATGTAATTTCTATATCAACAACAGACTGTTTTGCAGAAACAGCGGAATGACCGGCCAGCGTAACTTAGACTCAGGTCTTGGCAGCTCAGTCTGCTTTTTAAAAGAAACGAGAAGGGATAGAATAAAGCCAGGGAGTATAAATGCAAAAAGCATGACTAAACTGGTTCTTAAAACACTTTGTTTCACAATAGGCTCATCGGTAGATGAATTCAGCTGAGCAAGCAGACAATCAGCTTTTTCAACAATTAGCTGATCTGGTCTGCCCCATAAAGATTTCATCAATTTATTGGATACTGCGCTTTGAGAAACTGTATCAGAGAAAAAAGACTGAATTCCTTTTCTGACCGCACATGAAGAAAGCAGGCAAATTAACAGCAACAGGAAAACGGCCAGAGGTTTGATTCCTTTAGCTGCCAATTGACCAATTGTATATTTTATTTGCTGATACATTTCGGCCTAAAGTACTGTTTTTTTTTAAGAGTGGTAACACCATTCGCCATCGTCACGAGAAATTGACTTAAAATCCTGAACGGAGAAAAAACGATTTTAAAATACGGGATGTGAATATTTTTTTTGCTTTTCAGTAATGAATAAATTGAACAATCTGATTGCGTCAATTAATAGGTAGTTTTCCGCAATAAAAAGAGCTTTGTATTTTTTTTTATACACATTAAACCTTTATTAAAAAAGGAAGTCTCACACCATGTTGAACTAAATAACAACCTTATGACCAGTCACTTACTTTACATTGACCCGGGGACAGGCAGCCTGTTCTTTCAAGCTATTTTATCAGCTATCCTTACACTATCTGTTTTTGGAAGCAAACTAAAAGTGTTTGTTTTACACTTTATCAGGACCATTAAATCAAGGAAAGGAAGTAAAGAATAATGAGTTTACTGCAAGCGATTTCTTATAAAGATCCTGCCGGTTTTGTAGTTAAATTGGAAGATGGATATTATAGATATATTGCTCCTGAGTACGCAATGGAATTTGATCACCTGACTGAGTCAGGACTTTATCAAACACTGGTAGATCAGGAGTTAATGATACCGCATACTGAGGTTTTATTAGATGATAAATTTCCCGGTTATTATAAGAAAATATTTCCCCGGCAGTTAGCCTTTATATCTTATCCATTTGAATGGTCTTACACACAATGGCAGCAAATGTTACTGGCTTATACCCGGATTAATCAGCTGTCATTAACTCACGGGATGATTCTAAAGGATGCTTCTCCTTACAACTTCACTTTTCACAATGATAAATGTGTATTAATTGATACCTTGTCTTTCGGCTTTTATAAAGATGGGGACCCATGGATAGCCTACCGTCAATTTTGTGAAGAATCTCTGTCCCCATTCCTGTTGATGCACTATAAAGATCCATTGTGGTCAAAGTTATACAGAGGAAGCATTACCGGGCTGCCTCTTCCTTTTGTCAGCAGTCATTTACCTTTCCGGACTCGTTTTGATACCTTTTGTCTGATCCATATTCATTTGCATTCCCGCTTTAGTAATGATAAAAAAGGTAAAAGTGAAACTACGCGTCAGGGATTGAATAAAGAAAAACTAAAGATTCTTTTTGATACGATTGCCAAAAATGTTTTGGCCAGGAAACAACCTTTACTTAAAAATAGTATATGGGATCATTATTATGAGAATGATATTGAAAGTGAAAAGTACATCACTGCCAAAATAGATGTGATTACAAAATGGCTGGCAGAAATAAGACCTGATGTGACCATTGATTTGGGCGCTAACACAGGTAAGTTCTCTCGTTTAGCTTCACCATTTTCGAAGGCTGTTTATGCGGTTGAAAGTGACATTTACTGTGTAGATGAAATTTATAGAACTAATACGCAGACCAAAGACAACAATATTACTTCAATTTTGGCAGATCTTGCAGATCCTTCTCCGGGATTGGGCTGGCATAACGAGGAGAAGTCGCCGCTTTTAAAACGTCTGAAAGGAGATATGGTGATGGCGCTTGCCTTAATTCATCATTTATGTCTGAGCAGAAATTTACCACTTCCTTTTGTTGCCCGGCTTTTTTCTGAAATGACTACAAAGTATGCAATCGTTGAATTTGTTCCAAAAGAAGATCCAAAGTCTATGATTTTGCTTCAGCATAAAGGGGATATTTTTGAATCTTATACAGAGAAAGATTTTATCAGTTCCTTTGAGCATCATTTTAGATTAGTTGTCTGCTATCCATTTGAAAAATCACTAAGAAAATTGTTCTTATGGGAAAAACTATAGACGACTGGTTAAGCAGGCCATTGTTTATTTATAGCTTTGGTTTCTTTTTTTTGATTTATAAAAGTTCTCAGTATTTTGCATCGTTTAATCCGTTGTTATTTATAGCTTTTTTTGGAGGTTATTGTCTGATTAATTATAGCATAGTCTGGATTCTAAAAAAAAATGGTATTTATAAATATGGTATAGGTTGTTTCATTCCGATCTGGACACTTGTTTTATTTCCAGAACTAATTATTTATACAGCTGGCCAATTTGCAAATTCTTCATTTGTTCGTGTCAGGTATTTGCTCATCTGTATTATATTATTATGTTTATTAATCAGTCTGATCAGGAGCAGGTTAAGCGATAAACAAGCATTGAGGGTAAATCCTGTTTTGAATATTTTTATTATGATACTCATCGTAGTTACTGTGTTCGATGAGCTTCAAATTAAACTGCAGGAAGATAAGCATAAATCATATTTACAAAGTAGGAAGCTACTTACTTCAACCATTAAAAACAAGAAAGATATTATCTGGATATTGCTTGACGAATATGCATCTCCTGCTAGTTTGAAAAGTCAGTTTCACTTTAATGACCCATTAGTAGATTCATTAAAAGGAAGAGGTTTTTTTGTATATGATAGCCTTTATACGCGGAGTGATATCACATTGTATTCTGTTAACTCTCTTTTTAATCTGGACGATAGCATTCAAGTCTCGAGTCCGATGTATGCTACCGATTATTTAAATAAAAGTATATGGGTTAAACAGTTAACACAACATGGATACGATTTTATTAGTTTAGAATTTACAAAGATCGCTGGGTATCCCAAATTGGCTTATCTTAGAATGTTTCCGGACAATTATTTTGATCAAATCTTGTTTGGTACATTATTTACAAACCTGATGGATAAAATCACGAAAAGTGATAAGCCATTTGATGACTATAATCAACAAGTTATCCGCGAGCTTAAATTGAATACACATACTAAAAGAAAGAAACCAACTTTTATCTGGGCACACTTATTAATTCCTCATCCGCCATTTTATAGAGATGCTAAAGGAAAACTTAATGAATCACCTATTTTAGATGCTAACATTTCCCCTCCTTCAACAGTGGTTGAACAATATACAGGCTACCTTAGCTATGCGAACAGCGTAGTTCTTGATATTCTGGAGGGTATCCCCGACTGGAGAAATAAAACAATCATCATTTCCGGTGACCATGGCGCAAGAATGCTTGTGCCAGCCAACGATCCCAGGAGAAAACAAACGTTTGGTGCAATCTATTACCCTGGTATGGATCAAAAAGAACTGAGCAAAATTAAGTATATGCAGCAGATCCCATTTCACCTTCATTAATTGATAAGTAACTCACATCATAGTTTTCGTTGACCGGAGTCATGTATAAATGACCCCGGTTAAGTGACATTTACAACATTGCATGGCACAATGACTTGCTCACTTAAAATAAAAACAAGATGTCGAATATCAATATAGATCCGAAAACCAGGAATGCTTATTTTGTTGGTGGCGGAATTGCCTCTTTCGCAGGCGCAGCCTTTTTAATCAGAGACGGGAAAGTACCCGGTAAAAATATAACCATATTTGAAGAAAGCAAGCTTAGCGGAGGAAGTCTGGACGGCATAGGGCAAGTAGCAAATGGTTACATGATCCGCGGCGGCAGAATGCTGAATTTCACCTATTACTGTACCTACGATTTACTTTCCTCTATCCCCTCATTAACACAACCAGGGAAATCTGTTACCGAAGAAACCCATGAATTCAATGAAAAAATAAAGACCCATGCCAACGCACGTCTGGTAGATAAAGAAGGTCAGATAGTAGATGTTTCTTCCTTAGGCTTTACCGAAAGGGACCGTATTGATCTGGTCGAATTATTTGCCATACCAGAAAATGTGCTCGGTACAAAAAAGATAACAGACTGGTTTAAACCCGAATTCTTTGAAACCAACTTCTGGTATATGTGGTCTTCCATGTTTGCCTTTGAACCCTGGCACAGCCTGGTAGAATTTAAACGCTATGTACTGCGTTTTGTTCATGAAATTACAAGAATAGATACCCTTGCAGGCGTAGACCGTACTGTCTATAATCAATATGACTCCATAGTCCTTCCGATGCTTAAATGGCTCGAAGCACAAGGCGTTAATTTTGTGATGGGCAGCGAAGTTAAAGACATTTATTTTAAACCTTCAGCCAATGAACATCTTTGCGCCCAAACCATTCACTACCAATCAAACGGTGAAGCTAAAATTCAAAAAGTAGCGGAAACTGACCTTGTTTTTGTGACGAATGGTTCCATGACAGCTAACTCTACCCTGGGCTCAAACCACGAAGCACCCGTGCTGAATACTAAAAAAGGAGACGGCTCCTGGGCACTGTGGGAAACACTCGCAGCAAAACACAAAGGATTTGGGAATCCAAAAAACTTCAGCAATAGAATCGAAGAATCCAAATGGGAATCCTTTACAGTTACCAATAAAGGGACGCTGTTCTTTGACCTTGTAGAAAAGTTTTCCGGTAATGCACCCGGAACCGGGGCTCTTATCACCTTTAAAGACTCAAGCTGGATGATGTCTATTGTACTCGCTTATCAGCCGCATTTTATCAATCAGCCGGAAGGAGTAACCGTTTTCTGGGGATACGGACTTTTCCCTGATCAGGAAGGAGATTACGTGAAGAAAAAAATGAGTGACTGCACAGGAGAGGAGCTGATGATAGAACTGATTAATCATTTGAAATTTAATGCAGATCAGGAAGAAATTCTGGAACAAGCGAATTGTATTCCCTGTATGCTTCCCTATATAACTGCACAATTCCTCACCAGGGCAAAAGGGGACAGGCCGCTTGTAATTCCCGAAGGAACATCAAACTTTGCTTTTTTAGGTCAGTTTGCAGAAGTTCCGGACGATGTCGTATTTACCGTAGAATATTCAGTAAGAACCGCACAAACAGCAGTTTATGAATTACTCGGACTGGATAAAAAAGCACCCGATCTGTATAAAGGGCAGCATGATATTAAAGTACTTTACCAGGCGATGAAAACCATGCACGCCTAAAACAGCCCATTTATAACGGTTATGTTTCTAAAAACTGTAAATGAGCTGACATAAAGCAAAAGAGGGAAACCGATATTTGTGGCAAGTATAAAATTAAATCATCATATGAAATTACTAATAACTTGTCTTACTGTTATCTTTTTCTCTCTTTCTGCTTCAGCGCAGGACATAGGCTCAAAAATGCCCACTGCTATCTTTTACAACAGAGATAACACCCCCTTTTCTACTTACAATATTCCTGGTGGAAAAAAATCACTGATTATCTTTTTTGATGCAACCTGTGAACACTGTCAGAAAGTAGTGGCGCAAATGAGTAAAAGAACAAAAGAATTGAAAAATGTAAACGTTTATATGATTTCACAAGATGAATACAGGTCTATCGATTACTTTATGACTAATTTCGGAAAACCATTTTTACAGGAAAAAAATGTGAAGGTAGTTCAAGATCGTGACCACGTCTTTATTATGGCTTTTCATCCCAAACAGTACCCTGCTATTTACCTGTATAACCCAGATAAAAGTCTGGCATTTACTTCGAGTAATCAAAATGATGTACCTAGGTTCTTTAAGCTGATTAATCCTTAGCGTGGCGACAAACCTTTAGGGAATGTCAGCACAAGTTTATATGTTTACGGCATGGAAGTTAAACTTGACAAAACCACGTTGCCGCAACACGGCCAGCAGGTGCTATTTCAAACTGTCATTGATGAGGAATATGAAACCTGGCAAGAAGGAATCTATAATGCAAAAGCTGAATATATAAGAATCTCAAAAGGAGATATTTATGACATGTGGGGAGACGTAGTCAGATGGGAGCCGTCAGTTTAAGCTTATGCTCCGAAAGCTTGTTCATTATTGTGAAGAGGCTGAAATTAACTGAAAATAAAAGATGAAATCATCTTAAACTTCTATAGTCTTTACCCAATCCGGGTGTACCTGAACTCTCGCTTTAAATATATTGAACATAAAAATGTGGCTGCCATAACCCTATGGTGGCTATTTTTGTTTAAAAAAAGTCTCATTATTAACGTTTTAGTGGTCTTTCTAAAGGTTTAAGCATCTTGCTGAAAACTACAGATGAAATATCTTAAAACAATTAATTACCCGCTATTCGCTTCATTTCATTTCATTTTGTTTTACCGCGACTTAGGTTTTTATTTCTTTCATGTTATTATATCATGAATAAATTATACCTGTTTTATTCTTTTTGTTCATTCCTCTTTCTGAGGCAGAAACCTATAACCAGAGTCGTAAATTTGTTCTATTGAAAGAATTAAGACTCATCTTGATTATAGTTTTTTCGATTTAGCTAATTTATTAGCTTAATTACAACTATTAGGGAGATAAGCGGGCTGGATTCTTTGACATACTGAATCAATTTGTAATTGAAGTTTTTGATAGAATAATATCTATAAAGTTTAATATTTTATCTACCTAATAATATGGAAAATCTTAAGATAATCGGAATAACCCCATTTGAAAAGCCAGATACCGAACTTGCAATTGCTTTAAATCAATCAGGAATATTTCCTGTACTTAATCTTGGTTATCAACGTGCTGAAGCGATTCAGGCCTTGAATAAATTAGTGCAAAAAGGGTTGACAGATTTTGGAGTTTGTATTCCGTCTTCTGATTTAACAACTATCGAACTCCCTGTACAAGTAAGTCTGATTATTATTCCTGATGGAATAGAATTTCATCACAAACCGGGTGTTAAACTCATTCGCCAGGTTTATGATCTGGAGTCCGCAAGACAAGCTAAAGCTGCAGCAGCCGACGGAATTATTGTAAAAGGAAATGAAGGTGCAGGAAGAGTTGCGCATGAATCCTCTTTCGTCCTGTTTCAGCGTGTGATACAAGAAATCAAAGATATTCCCGTTTGGGTACAAGGCGGTGTCGGCGTACATACTGCCGCCGCTCTGGTTGCCCAGGGAGCTGCCGGAATTATATTAGACAGTCAGCTGATTTTATTTCCAGAATGCAGCGCACCTAAAGCCATTAAAGACAGCTGTGCTAAACTAAGCGGTACAGAAACCAGGTTATTTGGTAATTACAGGGTATTATCCCGGCCAAACTCACCTGTAATTGAACAAGACATCAGCCCAAAAGAACTGACTGCCTATTTTACTGATTTCGATCTGGAAAAAAGTTACCTTCCTTTAGGACAGGATATTACATTGTCAGCAGACCTTTTTAGCAGGTATAAAAAACTAAGCAAACTCGTGTTTGGTATTCAGGAAGCTATTTACGGACATTTGAACCAGGCAAAATCACTCAATGTAATCAGTCCTGAGAATCATTTAGCCAAAGAACTTAACCTGACTTATCCAATTGCACAAGGCCCGATGACCAGGGTAAGCGACGTTGCACAATTTGCAGATGCCGTATCCGGAGCAGGGGCCCTATCATTTATCGCTTTATCTCTGCTCAAAGGAGAAACTGCAAAAAAACTGATCCAGGAAACCAAAAGACTCGCAGGTAAAAAGACCTGGGGAGTAGGTATTCTTGGTTTTGCACCACAAGAACTGCGTGATGAGCAAATGCAATATATTCTGGAAGAAAAACCACCAGTAGTGCTGATTGCCGGTGGTCGTCCATCACAAGCAAAACCACTGGAAAAGGCAGGTATCAAAACATTCCTTCACGTGCCCTCAGCATCGCTTTTAGACATGTTTTTAAAAGAAGGTGCACGGAGATTTGTTTTTGAAGGCCGCGAATGCGGAGGTCACGTTGGCCCGCTATCAAGTATGGTCCTTTGGGAAAAACAAATTGAACGCTTACTGAAAGAAGATAACCCGGAACAAATCAGTGTATTTTTTGCCGGAGGTATCCATGATGCCTTTTCTACCGCATTTATTGCTATTATGGCGGCCCCGCTTGCTGCAAAAGGCGTAAAAGTGGGCGTATTGATGGGCACTGCCTATTTGTATACCAAAGAAGCCGTAAGTACGGGAGCCATTCAGGAAAAATTTCAACAGCAGGCCGTAAGCGCCAGTGATACGATATTGCTGGAAACTGCCCCCGGCCACGAAACAAGATGTCTTAAATCTCCATTTTCTGATTTCTTCAGTGAAGAGAAGGTCAAACTTCAGCAATCAGGCATAGATAAAAAAGAAATATGGGCTAAACTGGAAACGCTGAATGTAGGGCGTTTGCGAATTGCAGCCAAAGGCATAGAACGCCGAGGAGACGAGCTGGTGACCATCAATGAAGCAGAACAGCTTACCCTGGGTATGTATATGATTGGCCAGATTGCTTCGCTGCAAAATAAAGTAGTTTCCCTGCTTGAACTGCATCAGGATGTAGCAGAAGGAAACTATCAGCATGTGCTGAATGCTGCACTTTCAGTTCCGCCAGAAAAAACAGGGAAATCTCTGGATGTTGCGATTGTGGGGATGGCTTGTATTTTCCCCGGAGCAAAAAATCTGGAAGAATACTGGAGCAATATTATTTTAGGGAAAGACAGTGTAACCGAAGTCCCGGATGAACGCTGGAACAAAGAATTATATTATGATCCGGAATCCACAGCAGGCGATATGTCACACTCTAAATGGGGTGGCTTTATCCCTCATATAGATTTCGACCCCGTTGAATTTGGTATCCCGCCACAATCATTGGCAGCGATAGAACCTACCCAGCTGTTAACGCTGATGGTGGCTAAACAAGCCATGGACAATGCAGGCTATCTGGATGGCGGTTATGATCAGGAAAACGTATCTGTAATTATCGGTGCAGAAGGCGGTAACGATCTGGCAAACAGCTACGGATTCAGATGCTTCTATAAACAGGTTTTCGGAGAAATGCCAGCTGAAATCGATCAGGCGCTGCCTAAAATGACAGAAGATTCCTTTCCGGGTATTCTCGCTAATGTGATCTCAGGAAGAGTAGCCAACAGGCTGAACTTAGGCGGACGTAACTTTACTGTAGACGCAGCCTGCGCCTTCTCTCTGGCGGCAGTTGACCTGGCTTGTCAGGAATTATTTTTGGGCAAATCTGATATGGTACTGGCAGGTGGAGCTGATTTGCACAATGGGATCAACGATTACCTGATGTTTTCAAGCACACACGCACTATCCCGTAAAGGCAGGTGCGCTACCTTTGATGCCGAAGCAGACGGAATTGCATTGGGCGAAGGTATAGCGATGATCGTTTTAAAAAGACACGAAGATGCCCTGAGAGACGGAGATAGGATTTATTCAGTCATTAAAGGTGTTGGAGGTTCTAGTGACGGTAAAAGCTTAGGCTTGACTGCGCCCCGTAAAAACGGGCAGGTACAAGCCCTGGAACGTGCCTATGATCAGGCAGGAATTACCCCTTCAGTAGTTGGACTGGTGGAAGCCCATGGCACAGGAACTGTAGTTGGTGACCGCACAGAATTAAGTGCATTGACAGATAAATTTATCCAGGCAGGTGCAATAGCCGGGCAAGCACACCTGGGTTCTGTGAAAACCCAGATCGGACACACTAAATGTGCCGCAGGTCTTGCAGGTTTGATTAAAGCATCCCTGTCTGTTTACCATGGAATTAAGCCGCCAACCATCAATCTGAAAAATCCGAATAGCTATTACAATGCGAAAACAAGTCCTTTTGCTTTTCATACAGAAGCAGGATTGTGGAGCGAAGATAAACGTTATGCCGGGGTCAGTGCATTTGGCTTTGGAGGAACTAATTTCCATGCCGTCATTGAGAATCAAAACCCTGTAAATACTGCCGTACCAACCTTGAAAACATGGCCATCAGAGCTTTTTGTTTTCAGAGGTGATACTTACGAAGAAGCGAAAATCAAATTAACAGCAGTTAAAACATTATTAGACAGCAACGCACAGGTTGACTTGAAAGACATTGCCTACAGTCTGGCCGTAGCCGATAACAAGCCGATACAACTGTGTATTGTCGCAGACAGGCAACAAGACCTGAATATGAAGGTCGAACTTACCCTTTCCGGTATTGAAAGTAAAGACACTTATGCCACTAAAAAAAGAGACGGTAAAGTAGCCTTTATGTTCCCCGGACAAGGCAGTCAGCGGATTAATATGGCAAGAGATCTTTTTGTCATCTTCCCGGCGATGCGCGCGTTATTAAAAGACCTGCCGGAATACGAAAAAGTACTGTTTCCAAATGCAGTATTTGATGCTGAACTGCTCAAAGGACAAAAAGAAGCGATCAAAGATACCCGGATGGCGCAGCCTATCCTGGGGATTGTCAACCTCGCTATCGCAAACTTCTTAAGAACATTAGGGATTGTGCCCGATATGGTTGCCGGACATAGTTACGGAGAACTGCCAGCGCTGTGTTTCGCAGGTGCATTTGCTGAAGATCAATTGGTACAACTCAGTTCCGCAAGAGCAAAATCTATTCTGGACGCTGTAGAAGGCGAAGATACCGGAGCAATGCTTGCAGTTAATGCCAAACAAGAAGACCTGCAAAAAGTAATTTCAGGTTTGAAAGACATCTACGCAGTGAATTATAATTCACCACTGCAATGTGTACTGGCAGGAACTACACCTGCCATTCAGCACCTGATGGAAGTACTTAAAACAGCTAAAATATCTTTCAGACCCCTGGAAGTTGCCTGCGCATTCCATAGCCCGCTGGTGGTGAAATCAAAAGAACTTTACCAGCAGGTATTGGCAGACGTTCAGTTCAATGACCTGAACTTACCAGTATGGTCTAATACTACGGCCAGAGAATACCCCGAACAAGCCGCACAGCTCAAAGAAAGATTGACAGACCATCTGATCAAACCAGTGAAATTTGTTGACCAGGTACAGGATATGTATGCTGCAGGAGCCAGAATCTTCATCGAAGTTGGCCCCGGTAAAGTATTGTCAGGACTTACCAAAGCCTGTTTAGGTAAAGACGAAATTCTGCTGCATGCAGAAGATAACGGATTGAATAAACTGACCCATCTTTTAGGGATGCTGGCCAGTTACATTGCGACCGGACGTACTATCGACATCGAAAAATTATTTGAAGGCCGCGGCGCAAGATTACTAAATCTTAACGAACCGGCATTGTATAAAAAAAGTCCTACAGTCTGGTTCGTTAATGGCCAGCACGCAATCCCATCTAACGGAAAGTTGCCAGCTAACGGGGCGTTACCTATCATACAACCTATCCAAATGAAAAACACAGAATTAAGATCAGAATCTGCACAAAACGCTCACTCTACCGGTGATTTGATGATGCAGGAATATCTGAACAGTATGAAATTATTAATTCAGGCGCAGCGGGATGTAATGCTTACCTTTTTAGGGCAAAATGTTCCCTTTAACCAGGTATTAGCTAATCCTGTAGCCTTACCACAGCCTGTTTTCGCACAATCCTTACCGCAAGCAGCTCATTACGAGACAGCAGCTCCGCAAACCTTTATACAACAAGCAGCGGTAGTTCAGGCCCCTGCGGTAGCACAAAAAGATGTAAAGCTTGCTTTATTGCAGATTGTAAGTGATAAAACAGGATACCCGCAAGAAATGCTGGGAATGGAAATGGACCTGGAAGCCGATTTGAGTATTGATTCCATTAAACGATTGGAAATTATAGGTGCCCTGCGTACTGAATTGGGAGGCTTTAACAGCGCTCAAAGTGAAGATACCATTATGGAGCAGCTCGCTGGTATCAAGACCTTAAACGGGCTCGTGAACTGGATTACCGAAAACGCAGCACCAGCCAGTACCAACGTATCGGCAACTATTAATATAGAAGTCACTGTCAAAGGTAATCAGCCTAAATTTTCAGCAGAAGAACTCAGAGCAGCGATTCTGTCTGTGGTCAGCGAGAAAACAGGTTATCCTGAAGAAATGCTCGGAATGGATCTTGACCTGGAAGCCGATTTAAGTATTGACTCTATCAAAAGAATGGAGATCATCGGTGAACTGAAACTGAAAATTGGCTTTAGCCAGGGACAGGAGCAGGGCGATGACATCATGGAGAAACTTGCCGCCATTAAAACACTGAATGGACTGGTGAACTGGATCTCGGATATTGAGTCAGAAACCAATGAAGTGCTCACCGAAGCAAAAAAAATTATAGAAGAAACTGTGGTGGATAATTCGAGCCTGGAGAAATTATCAAGACTGCGTTTTGAACTGACTCCGGCGGCAGTATCTGATATTGAAGCAGCCATTCTGAAAGGACAACGTTTTGCCATTACTGATGACGGTAACGGGCAGGCTATCAAGATCAAAAACCTGTTTAAGAAAAACGGTGCTTTAGTAGATGTCATCACTGCCGGCGATGATTTAGAAAGCTATCAGGGGCTGATTATCCTGAATATGTTTACCACAGCAAAGAAATCGAGCATCATAGATCATTTTGCAATAATCAAACAGCTCAATTTTGAAACGGTGAAATGGGTTTATATGATTTCTGACATCAGGAGCCATTTGAATGATACTGCCGATGTAGAAATGCTGAGACTCTACCAGGGTTATTCAGGCTTTTTCAAAAGTCTGGACAGAGAGTATGAAAATACCAAATGCAGAATTGTGAGCCTGGAAACGAAAATGTCTGGTGAAGCTATTGCGAACATCACATTGAATGAGATTCTAAACCCCGATAAACCATCGGAAATCATTTACCACGATCAAAAAAGACAGATTATGGAACTGATCCCTGCAGAATTGATTACCGGACTCGAAGACTCTCATATCCAATTGGATAAAGACGCAGTTGTGCTGGTATTGGGTGGCGCTCAGGGAATTACAGCTGAGCTGATGATCCACTTTGCCAAAGACTTCCCTTGTAACTATATTTTGGTTGGCCGTTCAGCAGATCCGAAGTCAGCCGTTCAGGGCGTAGCCGCATCCTTAAAAACAAAAGATGAAATCAGGAGCTTCCTGGTGCAGCAGGGCGAACTTAAAAAGCCAGCTGAGATAGAGCAGGAAACGGCCAGGATTTATAAAAATAACCAGATCCTGAATAGCATCGCTATGCTGGAAAGCGGAGGCTCGAAAGTAGTTTATGAATCGATGGATCTGCGGGATGAAGAAGGCCTGAGCCGCTTTGTTGACAGCGTTTATAAAGAATATGGCCGGATTGATGGCGTAGTACATGGCGCAGGGCTGTTAGAAGATAAACTATTCCACAGTAAAACCTCAGAATCCTTCGAACGGGTATTTGATACTAAAGTTACCCCTTTAAGAGTACTGGCAGAAAAACTGAAACCTGAAACTCAATTTGTCATTCTCTTTTCAAGCATCGCTTCTGTCTACGGAAACCGTGGACAAACAGATTATGCCGCAGCAAACAGTGTAATGGATAAATATGCCTGGGCCTTGAAACAAAAGATCAATGGAAAGGTACTCGCTATCAACTGGGGCCCCTGGAAAGGAGCCGGTATGGTTTCTCCAACACTGGAAAAAGAGTACGAAAGAAGAGGCATAGCCCTGATTCCATTGCAAGACGGTATGGAGACTTTCTTAAATGAACTTAAATATGGAAAAGAAAGCCAGGTACTGATTATGGCTGGAAATAACTGGTAGCTGATCTGTTTTAAACAATATACCTGATGAAGAAAACGGATGTAGCTGTGATTGGAATGTCCTGTATTTTCCCTGGAGCGGGAGACCTGGATACTTTCTGGAAAAATATTATTAGTAAGGTTGATTCTACTCAAGTTGTGCCGCCGGATCGTATTGATCCGGTGCACTTCGATAAAAATTCAACCGGAGTAGACCGTTTTTATTGCAATAGAGGTGGATTTATACCTGAATACAACTTTGACCCGCAGCGCTTTGGTATCCTTCCTGTAGCCGTGAATGGTACAGAACCCGATCACTTGCTTACGCTCGATCTGGTTTACAGGGCGCTGGAAGACGCAGGTGTATTTGAAAAAAATACCTCTTTAGAAAAGACCGGTATTATCATTGGTAAAGGAAATTATGCAGGCCCTGGTGCAACCAGAGCCATTGAAATTGTAAGAACCGGTGAACAGATTGCTGCAGTACTGAAAGATTTACTACCACAACTGGGGACCGAAGACATAGAAAAAGTAAAACATGAATTCCAGGCACGCAAAGGTCGTTTCGGCCCGGATACAGCCATGGGATTAATTCCAAACCTGGTAGCCTCACTCGTTGCTAACCGTTTAAACCTGGGTGCCGTTGCTTTTACACTGGATGCAGCATGCGCAAGCTCTCTGATTGCTATAGACCACGCCATTCAGGAATTGAATAGCGGACGCTGTAATATGGTGATTGCAGGCGGCGTACACGTTGGGCAGAATGCGGCTTTCTGGAGTATATTCTCCAATTTAGGTGCACTCTCCAAACAAGAAAAGATCAAACCCTTTGATGCTGGTGCTGATGGTTTAATTATCGGTGAAGGCTGCGGTTTTGTGGTCTTAAAGCGATTAGAAGATGCTATTCAGGATAAAGACAGGATCTATGCCGTACTCAAAGGAGTAGGGGTAAGCAGTGACGGAAGCGGTACCAGTGTGATGAGCCCTTCGGTAAAAGGTCAGCTCAGGGCCATCGAACAAGCCTGGGAGAATTCAGGCTTGTCTGCTAAAGACATTGGTTATATCGAAGCACACGGTACAGGCACACCTTTAGGAGATAAAACAGAACTGGAAACCCTTACCCAATTTTTCGGCTATGACGCTGAATTACCAAAAGCAGGGATAGGGACTGTGAAATCTAACATCGGCCATGCCATGCCCGCAGCAGGAATTGCCGGGCTCATTAAAACCTGTTTAGCCCTCTACCATGATATTCTGCCGCCAACACTACACTGTGAAAACCCTTTAACGCAACTCGCGCAAACACAATTCTCAGCAGTTCAGGAACCCTTAAACTGGGAGAAATCCGGATTGCCTAAAATAGCCGGGGTCAATGCCTTTGGTTTTGGAGGGATCAATGCCCATGTGGTTTTAGAAGGATTTAATGCCCCTAAAAAAGACAAAGTCTTACTGCTTGCGCGTCCAACGCACGAAGAATTAATCTATGCTTTGGAAAATAACGATTACAGCGCTGGCATTGGAAATTACCGGATCGCAGTATTTGATCCAACCCCGGATAGAATCAAAAAGGCAATTAAGATTGCAGCAAAAAATAACCCGTGGCGTAATAAACAGGATATTTGGTATACCAATGAACCATTAATCAGCAAGGGTGGTAAAATCGCCTTTGTATTTCCTGGTCTGGATGGTCTGGCGGGCGGCGAAGTAGCAAGCGTAACCGATTATTTTAATATCGCAGAAACTCAGCATACTAAAGCAGAAGGTTTACTGAGTGATGCCTTAAAGACACTGAATAAAAGCAGCGTACTGGATATTGCCCTTAAACAATTAGGCGTATACCCTGATATGAATGCCGGGCACAGCTTAGGGGAATGGCTGGCAGCAAGATCATCAGAACTGGCCGAAGAAAGTTCCGTTTCACAACTGCTGAAAGTGCTGAACCCGGAAACTTTTGAACTGAAAGATTCGAGATTTATCGCTGTCGGCTGTGGAATAGAACAGCTTTTACCGATCATCGCCAATATCAATGACGTTTATCTTTCTAACGACAACTGCCCGCAGCAGGTTATCCTTTGCGGCAGTAAAAATGCTTTAGAAGAGCTGACCCCTATATTGAAAGCAAAACAGATTTTTCACCAGATCTTACCGTTTCAGTCTGGTTTCCATTCTCCGTTTATTGCGGATAAGCTGGAAGTGATCCTGGAAGGGATGAAAGATATGCAATTCCGTAAAACCACCACCCCATTGTGGTCGGCAACTACGCTCGAACTTTATCCGGAAGGCCTTGAAGCCATCCGTCAGCTCAGTGCAGAACATCTGATCAAACCCGTGCGTTTCCGTGAATTGACGGAGAAACTATATGAACAGGGAGCAAGGGTATTTATACAAATCGGATCAGGTGGATTAGTCGGTTTTATTGACGATACCCTGAAAGGAAAAAACTTCAGCACGATCTCTTCCAATGTACCTGTCAGATCAGGAATCACTCAACTGCAACGTGTAATCGCTGCGCTTTTTGTAGAAGGGAAGGAAACAGGATTGAACTTTCTGGGACAAATTAAATCCAGCCCTGCTCTAAAAGGCAAGGGGATCAAATTAGAATTGGGTTTACCAATGATTACCGGGCTGAATAGCCTGAAAGGACTGGCAGCAGGGGCCTCATCAGCTTATGCACAAGCCAATCCTGCGGTATACGCCAAAGGACTATTGGAAGATGTCGCCGATCCGGTGATGAAAGCCTTCAATGAAAATGTACTGGAAATGGCAAATATCCAGGCCGAGATACAGCAATTGTTTAAAGACAGAGTTTTGCAGCCTGCAAATTATGTGAACCGGACAACAGCGCCAGCAGTAGCTGTGCCTGGAGTAGCTATACCTGGAGTGTCAGCGCCACAGACACCTCAGGTATCAGCAACATCTTTCAGCAGGCAACCTTTTTCCAAACAATTAGACATCACGCTGGAAAACTGCCCATATCTGAAAGACCATGCTTTACTCAGACAGCCTAAAGACTGGCACTGTGTAGATGATATGGACCCGGTCATTCCGATGACGATGATCTTTGAGTTGTTTGGAGAAATCGCAGCAGAACAATCTCCTGCAGAACAGGTGCATAAAATATTGAACATCAAAGTTTTTCAGTGGATGAATGTGATCAAGCCTTTCCGCGAAACTATTACCGGAGAATGGAAAGATCAGCAAAAGGTATACCTCAACTTAGAGCGTTTTGCGAATGCTGAAGTTGTGCTGGCAGAAAAGCTGGTTACACCACCTGTACAGCAATCATTTGATATTGGTCAAATCCTGGACATCCAGCGGACTTCAGCACAGATCTATGAAAATCACATGTTTCACGGCCCCGGTTACCAGGGCATCAAACACTTAAAAGCGGTCGGTGAAAAAGGGATCACAGGTATCATTGAAAGTGGTGCCGGAAAAGGTTCACTGCTGGATAATGCAGGTCAGCTTTTTGGCTTATGGCTGCAACTGATCCTGACTAAAGACCGTATCGCTTTCCCGGTAAAAATACAGGAAATTGAGTTTTTTGGAAATATGCACGACCAGCAGGGTGAATTTGAATGTACCTGCGTGTTAACCGATATGAACGAAGAATTTGCCACAGGTAACTTTATCCTTAAACGTGATAACCAGGTCTGGGCAATAATCTCAGGCTGGCAAAACAGGAGACTGGAAATAGATGATGCGCTGTGGAGCGTGTCTATGTCACCCCTGCATAACCGTTTATCCAAAGAAATTGCACCAGGCATTTTTATGTTTCACAATGCTTATTCAAGAGTAGTTTCCTGGGATTTTATTCTGAAACGTTACTTCAATCAGGACGAGAAAAAGTATCATAACGCATTGCTGCCTAACAAAAGGAAGACCTGGATGATCAGCCGTGTGGCCGTAAAAGATGCCGTCAGAGATCTGCTTAATAAAGAGAAACAGCAAGCCTGTTATCCGATCACTTTTGAAATTAAGTCGGACGAACTGCAAAAACCTTACCCTCACGGAGGTCAAACTGCTGGTATTCATGTTTCTTTAGCACATAAAGGAACTGATGCCGTGGGGGTCGCACGCCTTGACAGGCCTGTAGGTATTGACATCGAAAATATTGAAGAGCGCAGTGCCGGATTTTTTGAGCTTGCCTTTGCCGATACAGAAATGGCTTTGCTGCAAGGCAGGGATAAAGCAGAATGGGCCACCCGTTTCTGGACCGCAAAAGAAGCTTATGGCAAGTACCTCGGTAAAGGCCTGCAAGGCAATCCAAAAGCTTATGTCGTAGAAGAGATCATAGGCGAAGAATTACGCATCAAAGACACAATTATAAAAACCATTAAACACCATAACTATATAATCGGATGGACGCTATAGCAACGAACAAGCAACTAAATAACGACGAAATCTTTGACTTGATGAAGCAATTTATCACAGAAGTTATTGGAGAAGAATTTGTGGAAGAAATGGACATTACCCCTCAAAGCTCTTTTACCAAAGACCTTGAAATGGACAGTATAGAAATTGTATCCTTCTCTGAAAAGATAAAAACACACTTTGGTGAACAGATCGACTTTACAGGATGGTTATCCGCAATGGATCTGGACCAGTTAATTAACCTGAACCTGGAAATGATTATTAATTACATACACGAATGCCAGTTATCCAGGTAAATCAAAGAGAAGTGCATATCCAGGAGTTGAACAAAGGAGCGGCAGAAACCGTTCTTTTAGTTCATGGGATGTTCAGCAATCTTTCTGTTTATTACTTTAATATCGCCCCGGTTCTGGCTGCACATTTCCATGTGGTGATGTACGATCTGAAAAGCCATGGGATGAGTGAACGTGTGCTGGAAGGTTATGACCTGAACAGCATGACTGACGATCTCTGTGCGCTGATGGACGTATTGAAACTCAAAAAAGTGCACCTGGCAGGTTATAGTTTTGGTGGCCTGATTGCTTTAAAAATGGCGATGCGTTTCCCTGAGAAACTAGGCAAACTGGTAGTCATTGAAGCCCCCGATCCGAATGATGAAAAAACCCGCGGCATTATTGATGACTACAGCAGAGAATTTCTGGAGCATTATGTTGCGAATTTTACCGATACCACGAAGGTGAAAATGGGGAAAAGACAAATGGAACGTAACCACCGGATGTATGAATACCTGTTTTACCAGACCAGTATCAAAGAGGATATGATTCTGGAAAGCGGATTTTTCAGTACACCAGAAATGAATACGCTGGAAAAGGATACGCTTTTATTGTATGGTTCAGCCTCTAATTGTTTACAGGCAGGAAAACAGCTCCATAAACTGATCAGCAGATCCGATCTGATCCCGCTAAACGGTGATCACAATATCCCGATTCAGGAACCAGAAATGGTTGCAAATATTGTAGCCGGATTTTTTAAAAACTAATTTAACCTTATACGCTCTCTATGGCAAAATTTGTATTTATTGTTCCTCCGCTAACTGGCCATATCAATCCCACTTTAAGTATGGGGGCTGTTTTACTGCAACGCGGACATCAGGTGGGCTGGATTACCCTGGACCCTGAGCTGGCTTTGAAATTACCAGAAGGAGGGGAGTTGTTATTGATTCAATATAACGAAAGCGACCAGGATAAACAGGATAGTGAAAAGTATCTTGATATAATCACTAAAAAGATTGTTTATGGAATTGATAGTATCAAGTTTTTATATGAAGAAGTATTAATTCCATTAAACCGCCACAGCTATGAAGGTATAGTGAGCTGGCTGGAAAAATATAAACCCGATCTGGTTATTACCGATCACCAGATGTTTGCCGGAGCTATTGCTGCAGTGAACCATAAAATCCCTTATGCAACCTCAGTTACCGCGCCTGCTGCCATTAAGATTATGGATGAACTCCCTAAAGTTCATGAATGGGAAGTAAACCAGATTGTCGCTTTGCAAAAAGAACTGGGGATTGATAAACCGGCTTCTATAGCCTGTTCAGGTATCCTGACCATGGTTTTAACCTCCAGAGAATTTTTCGGAGAATTAGAATTACCCGACACTTATCATTTTGTAGGCCCGGTAATCAACCGCAAGCCTGTAAACACACATTTTGACTGGGACTTATTACACAAAAATAACAGGCCTAAAATATTGGTCAGTATCGGAACCACCTTTGACCATGAGCATAAAAAGAACTTTTTTGCGAAGGTGATTGAAGCCTTTGAAGACGAAGACCTGACTGTAGTCGTTGTTTCCGATCCCGAACTGTTTGACCTCTGGCCAGAGAACTTTATCGTACAGCGTATGGTTCCGCAATTGGAACTGCTGCCGCATCTGGATGCGGTAGTTTGTCACGGCGGGCACAATACGGTCTGTGAAACATTGATGAATGGCCTGCCAATGGTTGTGATTCCGATTGCCTATGATCAGTCACATGTGGCCGGAAGGGTAGTGCGTGTTGGCGCAGGTTTACGTTTGAATTTCAACCGTTTCAAAGGCAAACACCTTCAGCAGGCAGTACAGGAAATATTGCACGATACCACTTTCAAAACCGCGGCACAAGAGATTAAAGAATCATTTATAGCGGCCGGCGGTACTGAAACTGCAGCAACTTTATTAGAGCAATTCAGCGTTAACGAACCTTTGTTTCTATTCAATAATTAAAACAGGAATTATGTCAAGATTTTTATTCGTCGTGCCCCCTTTTTTTGGTCATATCAGCCCAACCCTTAGCATAGGCTCCAGTTTAATTGCCCGCGGGCACCAGGTGAAATGGATCGGGATTACACCACTTGCTGCAAAACATATCCCTGAAGGCGGAGAATTCATTTATCCTGAAGCAGAGCTGGCAGAACATCAGGAAGAAATTGACCGCATATTGAAACGTCAGGATGACGGCCCTGCTTGTTCGGGCCCTGAGGTGATGAAACTGGCGCTCGAAGAAACTTATGTTCCGTTTGCAAAGATCATGATGAAGGGCCTGGGTAACTATGTGGACGAGTGGAAACCAGCTGTGATTATAAATGACTGCATTACTTTTGCAGGGGCTTTATGTGCCCATATCAAAGGTATTCCATCTGTGACCACTACACCCGTGCCACCAGATGTGATTGGCGATACCCAAACCAGTGCCCCTAAAATATTTGAATGGCAACAGCAGCTGATCAAAGGTTTACAACAAGAGCTTGGTATCTATGAAGATGATATTTTCATTCACTCTCATAAACTCAATCTCGTTTTCACTTCCCAGGTATTTGCCGGATTTACAGAAGTCCCGCCGCATATGAAATTTGTCGGCCCGGTAAAAGGCAGGCCAAACCATGCGGCTTTTGACTGGGAAAGACTTGCGGCGGCAAAAACACCCAAAGTTTTCGTGTCCCTGGGAACATTATTAGTGGACATCAGGGCTGCTTTTTTTCAGAAACTGATTGATGCTTTTGCAGATCAGCCAGTCACGATCATCGCTGCTACGAATCCGGATATTTTCGACGTGTGGCCTGATAATTTTATCGTGAACAGCTTTGTTCCGCAAACAGAACTGATGCCGCATATGGATGCAGTGATCTGTCATGGAGGTTTCAACACCGTCAACGATACTTTTACCAATGGCTTACCGATGCTGATTACACCGATTGCTTATGACCATTTCCATACGGCCAAACTCATTGTCAATGCAGGCTGCGGAATTAGTATCCGTTACAAAAGATTAAAAATTGCTGAGTTGAAAAGTGCTGTTTTCGAATTGCTGGAAAACCCGCAATACCGGAACGCAGCTTTAAAAATAAAAGAAACGTTTATTGCTTCAGGGGGGAATGACAAAGCAGTGCAGCTGCTGGAAGATTTTGCTGAAGCGGAACAATTAGTCGAAAAGAATAATTAACACCGATGAACCCGGGGAATCAAATACTCATCTAACCAAAGAACAATAAATAAAATAGATGAAAAGAAAACTACTTTTTGGGGAAAGGCTGATGCTTGGTGATGGAAAAACTCCTTTTAACGGGATAATTCCTGTTAAAATTCGCGGAGAATTTTCTGCTGCGAGCCTGCATCATGCCCTGTTAAGGCTGCAACAGAAACATCCATGGCTGAATGCGGTTATTTCTTATGATAAAAATAACCGTCCAAGCTTTACTACGGATACTGTTCATCCTGTTAAAATTCCCGTTCAAATCATTTCCCGGCATAGTGATACTGATTGGGAAGTTGAATCAGTTAAGCAGTGGTTAATTCCATTTGAAACAGATCGGGAGCCTATGATGCGTATGATCTGGCTAAAAGGAGAAGGAGTTTCAGAATTGATTATGGTCATACACCATTGTCTGATTGATGGAGGTTCAATTTTGACACTGTTGACAACACTTTATCAATTAATTGACAATGGCGACGCTGATATAGGTCAGGAAAATCCGATCAAAGGAATTCATGATATAGTACCAGCAGAGATTCTGGGTAACAGGAAGAAAAGATTTAAGGCAAGTCTGATCGGAAGTATAGCAGTTTTAGGACTATGGCTTACCCCTTTAAAAAAGAAAGCTGTAGAAAGGCAAAAAGATTACCTGATCCATTGGACTGTTGAGGAGGAAATGACTGCAGCTCTGACTCAATTGTGCAAAAATTCTGGAGTAACAATGAATACACTTTTATGCGCTGTGCTATTAAAGACTTTCAAAGAAGTCCGGAAAGATAATGCGCACAATAAAATATCCTGCCCGGTTGATCTCCGTAACATAAACCATCGGATAAAAAAGGATAATATCTTTGCTTTTGGATCTATGTTCGTGGTCAGTTCTAATGCTGCTCTCGACTTTAGGAGCAATCTCAAAGCCATACAGGAAGACATCAGGCAGAAAATTAAAAAGCTCGATCACTACCTGATGTTAATGGTACTGGAGAAAGCGCATCCTGTACTTCATAAATTTGGTCGTTTTTTAAAGTATGGTAAATCAAATAATGACTGTATGTTCTCCAACCTTGGAAGAATTACCATTCCTGCGCATTACAAAACATTTGAAATTGAAATGATCTATACGCCAACCGTAATTGGCCCTTTAGGCAACACGACTTCACTCATCACTTCTACTTACCGCGGCAAGATGGACCTTTCATTTATAGCCAGCGAAGGTTATGTCCCTTACACAGAAGGCCAGGCTATACAAACAAGAATTATGTCGATTCTCAAAGAACAATTACAAACGCAGCTTCAACCAGCATAACAAATGAAAAGAAAATTGATCATTGGAGAAAGGGTAATGTACGTGGATGCACTTACCCCTGTGAATTGCATTTTTACGGCTAAGATCCGTGGCGTCATTGAGCCGGAAAATTTACGTGCAGCTCTTGATAAAATACAGCACAAACACCCTTTATTAAGGATGCAAATTGATGATCAGCAGGCCGGTGGCCCATATTTTATTTTGAATGAACAGCTTAAAGTAATTCCGGTAAGGGTTATGGAACGCAAAAGCGAGCAGGACTGGCTGCATGAATCCAAAGCAGAATGGGACAAACTGTTTGATGGTGAAAATGAGCCATTAGCCAGGGTTGTCTGGTTAAAATCGGCAGAAGTATCGGATATTTTGTTAGTGCTGCCACACTGTATTTGTGACGGGACTACGCTGGTCACGCTGATGCAGGAACTGTTATTTCTGCTCGATGAGCCAAGTATGGAGCTTAAGCCCTATGCTTCTTTCCTTTCTGTAAAAGAGCTTTTAGCCTCTTCTTTTTCAGTTTCCCAGGCGAAGGTCCTGAAGGCACGCCTGTTCTCTTTACTGGGCAGGGTCTTTTTCTATTTCAAACCGACACAGCGTAAAGTTGCAGCAGGAAATAATTATGCGCTGCATTGGAGACTGGATCAGCAGGAAACAGTTGAATTGGTTGAACGCAGTAAAGCTGCCGGCACAACTGTTCATGCCGCCTTGTGTATTGCGGTCATGAAAGCCTTTCAGCAGGTAAAAGGGGAAAAAGCACATGGGAAAGTAATCTGCCCGGTAGATATCAGGCAGTTTATCCCTGAAATCAAGAATGACACCATGTTTGCCTTTGCACCTATTGTAGAATTGGAGATCGACAAGAATGCGGAGATAGATTTCTGGACAAAAGCAAGGATGCTGAAAACCGATCTGAATACTAAAGTGGGGGCCTTGAAAGTGGCAGAAATGCTCTGGATGAGTGAATATTTCCATGCGATTGTGAGCCGGATGGTCAGGTTTTTAAAAGCTACAGATGGGACACATGATGTTACACTTTCGAATATGGGCAGGCTCCGGATTGCTGAAAACTATCAGAATTTTGAAGTAGTGGCTATTCATAGTCCGACGGTTGCTTTTCCGTGGAGAAACCCGAATACGCTGATCACAAGTACTTATAAAAACAAAATGGATTTTACCCTGATGTCAAATGATACTTTTTTGACTGAACAAGAGGCACAACTCGTTAAAACAGAAGTAATGAATTTATTATTTGAAGATTTAAAACAATTATCCGTTGCCTGATATGTCTGTACCTGATACAAAAAAAAATGAAGTCACGCTAAAGCGTTTTTTACGTAAGAATTTACTGTATTATATCATTCCGAATGTATTTTTTAATACGATCATTCCGTACTTCAGTTTTACAGATTTACATGCTGTTCACTTATTTGATGGAGCGCAGAACCTGGCCCGGTTTATTTTGCCGATGGCCTTTTTTCTGCCCTTCATCATCACTTTTGATATTCTGAAAAAGACCATTACACTATCAGAGAAAGGGCATTCAGAAATCATCTTGCCAGAAGGCTTCAAGAAAGTTAAGTTTATCTTTCAGATGGCAGGCATTAACGGTTTTTGTACAATATCTTTTATTTTTGCAGTGATGCTTGGCCTGCATTTTGGCTTCCCTGAGCTTTATAATTATAACGGAGCTGTGCTGGCTGTTCTCCTGGGATTAACCGCAGGGGTATGCTCAGTTCTTTTTACTTACCTGCCGATCAAAAAATTAAAGAAACATCATTTGCCTTATACTGTGGAAGACCGTGTTGATCAGCAGCAGTTGATTAAAGAATAATTTTTTTAGGAGCATCCGATAAGCATATTCATTAAATAATTAAAGGCAGGTCTTTTTACAATCACCTGCCTTTAACTGAATCTCACCTCAGCCGGCAACCTTGACAATAGGGTGTTTTTTACAAATGCGGGTTCATAATTTGAATTGCCTTGCGCGTACTGCTAAAAACAGGCGTATGGTTATAATCTCTGCTCATGCGGTAAGCACCTACACCAGCAGTTCCGTTTGTTTTAGCCCAGCTGGCAATATCCAGCAACCATTTAGTCGCTTTAGCATCACCGCCAGGAGTATCTTCAGAACCATTCGGGTATTTAAATTCGTCTCCGTTAGTCAGCACAATCAGTTTTGTTTTATCAAACGCAGTTAGTAACGGGGTCAGGTCTGAAGTTTTGCTTCCGCTCCAGCGGCGGCTTCCACCCACATAAGACTGAAAGTTAACATAGGTATAGTTGCTCTTGAAAGGTGTGTAGATTGTGTTGTATCCAAGACTGCCACCCGCTACATCCACATCCGTATCGTAAATAAATATAGGTTTTACACCCGCTTTGGTCAGGTTACCAGCCCCTGCATTCGGGCCAAAATATTTAGCTACTGAAGTTAATACAGCTTTTGCGTTACTGGCTGGCGCATCCCCACCAAAAGTGCCGGTTTCAATATCGACATCAATTCCGTCCCATCCCATACCCTTTATAAATTTATCGTGCATGGCTTTTGCCCAGTGATCATAAGTACTGCTGGCTGATAAAGGCGTTTTTTGAGTTGTTGTGGTGTCTTTTGCCGACCCATCATAATAGGCATCATTCCCGGGAAAAGTGCAGGTCAGTATTTTCGTTCCCTTTGCCTGTAAAGTAGTCCAATGGGAAGCATCTTTATCCCATCCCGCAAATGCGACCACAATATCTACACTGTCGGGAACATTTAACATCGACGAAGCTGCGGCCGGATCATTGCCGTCAGCGACCAGGTAACCCAGAAATAGCTGATGTGCACTCTTTTTATAGGCGAGCAGGTTTTTCAGGTAATCTGCATCTGATGGCGTACCGGCTGATGTGCCTGCCCCGTCTGTAATTTTTTTACAGGAACTAAAGGCAATCACTGAGAGGACAAGGACGAAAATTCCCTTGTAGAGTTGAATAAAAGGTCTTGTTTTCATAGTTGATGATTAGGTTTATAATTTGGTTGTTAGCTGAGGTGCGACTAAGCTAAACCAATTTAGTGTTTTTTACTTGTATCAATCAACTGATTCTAAGTCTTTTAATCCTCAGGAAATTAACCTGGCGATGCTAAATGCAGCAGCGGCGGCAATAAGGCCGATCGCGGTAACTTTGATTGCCCCTTTAAGCGGTGGCTGCCCGGTCACTTTACTCTTAAAATAACCGAAAAAGAACAGACAGAAAGTGGTAATCACTGCCGAAACCAGTAAACCATCATGTGGGGTCGAGGTTAAGAAATAAGCAGATAACGGTAATAATCCACCGATGCAGTAAGCAATACCGATCGTGAGCGCACTATTCCTGGCTCTGTTGCGATCAGGCTCTTCCAAACCCAGTTCAAACTTCATCATAAAGTCAACCCATTTGGTCTTATCCTTCGCTAACTGGTTGGCCAGGATGGTCTGCCCTTGCTCATCAATTCCATATTCGGCAAAAATCTCTTTGACTTCCTGTATTTCCTGTTCCCTGAAGTTTTCAACCTCATTATATTCTCTTAATTTTTCACTCTGGTAATGCTCCTGTTCTGTTTTACCAGCTAAATAGCCACCAAGGCCCATTGCAATACAACCGGCAACGATTTCAGCAAGCCCTGCGGTAATGATGATTGCATTATTCTGCACCGCGCCACTTAAACCCGCTGCTAAAGCAAAAGGCACAGTTAAGCCATCACTCATTCCAATCACAATGTCAGAAATGAATGCCGAACTTTTCAGATGTTTTTCCTGGTGAACTGCCATAAAGCTATTTCAATTCAAAATCTTTTAATTCACTTTCCCTGCCATTGAGAATAATAGAGAGTTGATGTTTTCCGGGATAGAACTTCCGGGTCGTAATAATTTTAAAACTTTGTTTTCTATTGATCACAGCAATTTCCGCAGGCTGAAATTCACGCTCACTGATTTTGAAAACCTTTTTAGAGGCTTGCCCATTCAGCCTTTTATAGTAAACTGCATATTCCATGCGGATTTTCTGCGAAACCAGTGCTGTGTTTTTAACGCTGCTCGTAAATTCAAGGCTTTCACCAATAGCGACAACCGCGGTCAGTATTTCAAAATTCAGTAACTCGATAGCCGTACTTTCCAGTCCATAATGTGCTAATATTTTGGTATGGCCTTGTTTCAGTAAACCGCGGCTGCCATGTTTAATGATCGCATCCGTTTCTTTACTCAGTCCATTCCAGCGGCTGGCAATAGCGATTACAATTTCAGGATGATCTTTAGAAATGTCATTTAAGCTGTTGGCTACACTTCTGCGTACGTATTCTGAAGGATCATTCTTTAGATTCTCCAGAATAGGCAGGATCATCGATGGATCTTTCTTTAATCCGGGTACAGCCATTGCCCAGGGTAATCTTGAACGGCTTCCTTCACTGGCCAGTCTTCTGACGTGGTGATTTTCATGTAAAGACCATTTTTCCATTTGCATCATCATCTGCTGTCCATATTTGGCCAGAAATGGTCTGACTGCGAACTCACAGCTAATAAACTGTGTAACTGATTCGATGGCCGGAATGGAAGTTTCATAATCTTCCAGCCCATAGGTTTCAATATAGTCCGGCAAAAATATATAGGCCAGCAGCTGTTCACCGGTCTGCTCTTTTTGAAGCTGATGAATCAGGGAGGATAAATGCTGTATTGCTTCCGGATATTCCGAAGGCAGAAACTGATGAATGACCAATGTAGTATGGTGCATCCGCTGTTTAAGTTCCATAGCGGAAAAACCTTCTGCATTGATCAGTTCAATAAATCTTTTTTTATCAAATTCAGGATTTAGCTGAATCAGGCTGTCGGCTAATTTATTATAAAAGGAAACGGAATATATATCTTTTAATAAGCTCATTTAATTTAATCTTCTTTTTTTCTGACACCGCTAAGGTCGAACTGATTGTTGATGTTACCAACTATATTATCGTCATCTTTTTTAAGCAGGTTCATTTCTACCTGTCCGCTGCTATGGTCAAATGTAGCGGTAACCGTAGAATCTTTTAAGGTAACCGTTTTAAAGGGCATTTCTTTTTTCTCTGTCACACTGGTGATACTGCCAGCCAGCTGGCCATCTTTCAATTCAAACTTTACCAGGGCATCTGTATTGCCATTGGGAAGTCCTTTAATTAAGATATTCCACTGACCAACAAAATAAGTGTCATTTTTTTGAGCTGATGCAACACTGGTTATGAATAACAGGACTACAAAAGAGAACATAAAGCTTAATTTCTTCATAAATGTCTGATTAAATGTTTTCTTTAAATATAAATAATAATCAGTCAAACGAAAGAAGCCGGTCCCTGTCTTTTTATAAACATTCGAACCGGCTTCTGATGAAGGTATTTTTGTATTATCCGACTAATTCAACCGCTTTATTAATACTGTTTAATTCCTCAGTATTCAAGGTAATATCCATTGTTTTTGCGTTGTCAATTGCTTGTGCAGCATTTCTTGAACCTGCAAGTACAATACTTACGCCCGGTTGCAGGGTTGTCCATCTTAACACGACTTGTGCAACTGTTGCATTTTTGCTTGCTGCAATTGGCTCAATCGTCTGTAAAAGTGCTTTTACTTTTTCAGGATCAAACTGACCAAAATAACCATTACGGTGATCATTGGATTTAAGCTTGGCATCTTTGAAATATTTACCCGTTAATAATCCTCTTTCAAGCGGACTGTATACAATGATACTAATGTTATTTTCCACGGTATAAGGAACAATTTCTTTTTCAATTTCCCTGTTCAGCATACTGTAAGAAACCTGGTTTGAAGCCAGACTGATTGTTTTTTGTGCTTCCTTTAACTGATCAAGGCTATAATTACTCACACCAGCTGCCCTGATTTTACCTTGTGCTATCAATTGATCAAGTGCTTCCATGGTTTCATCAATCGGGGTAGTTGCATCTGGCCAGTGCAATTGTAAAAGGTCGATATAATCAGTTCCTAAGCGTTTTAGCCCTTCTTCTACCTCTTTAATGATATTACTTTTAGAAGCATATTTATAAACTGGTATACTTTTACCATCTGCACCTGCATCGAAAAAGAATTCTCCTTTTCCATTGTTACTGCCATCCCAAACCAATCCGAATTTATTCAGTAACTGGATTTTCGAACGATCTCTTCCTTTAATGGCTTCACCAATCAGCTCTTCGCTTAATCCGAATCCATAGAATGGCGCAGTATCGATACTGGTTACTCCATGATCCAGTGAAGCATGAATCGCATCAATTGAATCTTGTTTTTCATTTCCGCCCCACATAGTTCCGCCAATAGCGAAAGCACCGTGGGTAATTGTTGATAAGTTTAATTCTGTATTTCCTAATTTTCTGTATTCCATAATTATATAGTATAATCACCAGCAGGTGTTTAGTCTACTCTTTTGGTGATATGTATGATGGGTGCACCATCTAGTATTGCAGCAGCATCTGTCGCGAATTTTTTAATATGAGGGCTTACATTATGTAAGTCCAGTTCTTGCTGACTTGCCCATTCTTCGTGGAAGATAAATAGGTTTGGATCTTCCTGAACCTGGTGCAGGTCATATTGCAGACAAGCAGCTTCACTTTTTGATCCTGAAACCAAAGTTTTTAAAATCGCTTTTAATTGTTCAGCGTTTCCTGGCGTACTTTTAATTATTGCTGTTAGATAAACACTCATGTTCTTGTTTTTGATTAATGAAGGTATTAGTTAAATGTTCCTGATATAATTTCATATCATTGATAATATCAGCATTCTTCTCTACATCGTGAAAATGGATACCAGGTAATGGTTTCATACCTGTAAAAGCATTCATCCGGTGAAAACCAAATAACACACCATCATCTACGCTGCGCTGATCGAAAAACTCACCAGGCAATGCGAAAGCAGCAGCTGGTGCATTCCACGAAGAGGTCACCATATATTTTTTACCCTGTAAAGAACCACCCGTCCCGTAATTTATATTCGGGTTAGCTGAAGAACGGCCGTCACTTCTGTAGATCCCTTTCTGATGACCCTCAGTAAATACAACGTCAATATATTTTTTTAAGCCATTAGGCACCTGGAACCACCAGATAGGGGTGTGGTAAATAACTACATCGGCCCACACATAGTTTTCTACTTCCTGTGCAGCATTGTATGCGTCATTAATATCGGTTGACCTGATCTCAAATCCAGGCTGACTTTTAAAGAAGTTTATTGTTGCATTGAAAATTGTGTTGTTAAAACGACCTCCGGAGTGTCCGAAAACTTGTCCTCCGTTAATCACAAATATTTTTTGATTTTCCATTTTGCAGATCTTTTAATTGCTGATACAAATTTAAGTCTTCTGCTTGTCTCATTAAAATAGTATGAATCATAGTTATGTATCATAAATATAATACATAGATACGTGTAGAATCTGGTCTGTATGTATAGGGTACAGGTTATAAGATCAGGTAATGACTATTTACATCATGGTATTGATCCGGATACTTGCTTTGATAAGCGCCATCGCTTTGACGTATTCCATCTTAATATCTTTTGGCGCATGGGTGGTATTATGACTGATGAGCCTGATATAACCTTCCCCTTTTTCCGACTGGTGAACATATCTTAATAGGGTAGCCTCATCCCCGTCAATATCAATTGATAACAAATACATTTCGCCATAATAAATCCCCTCTCTCAGGTTATTTACCTTTTTATAAATGACAATGTCGCCGCTTTTCAAAACAGGAGACATGCTTTCTCCCAGGATATAAAGTGCAGCATCACTTTTTGGGAGCTTAGGGATATGGATATAGTCAATGATATTTGGTGGCTGGTTAAAAAAATCATGCAGATTCCCTGCTGTATTCATTTCATAAAGCGGAACTCCGCGGTTACTGCTGGTTCCTGTTTCTGATGAATAGTTTCCTTTTACTGACGGATGGTTTCCTGATACTGACGGATAATTAACCGCTGCCGCAGTTTGTGTTCCCGGATGCGTTAAAGCGAGATCAGAAACCTGATTAACCTTTGTCATTTCGCCCGAATCATTAAACATCCATTCAAAACTAAGGTTAAGATCATTGCATAACTTCACGATGAAATCCACTTTAGGAACGATTTTACTCCTGTAATTCCTGATGTTCGCTTCGCTTGTCCCTAAGACAGCGGCGAATTTTGAATTGTTATCCTCAAAATAAGTCACAGCTATCTCGTTGATCTTTTTAATTATATCCATGTTGATAAAAAGGAGTTATCCAGCTGTAAAGATTGCATAAAAAGAATAATTATAGCTGATATTACCGTTCAAAATAATTAGTACTTGTCTGGAATGCCCCCTTAAATTGACTTTTTAAGCAAGCAATAGTATTGATATTATCTATTTATCTTAGTATAGATTATTAAACATAAGTTATGGAAACAATTCTGTTGGACACAGACCGGACATTTACTACGCTTTTACAGGTTGTTTCTTCATTCGATGAGGAGCAGCTAAATCAAATCCCTTTCTCTGGCAGCTGGACCGCCGGACAAGTTGCACAACATCTTATCCTGGCCAATACAGGATTTATAGAAGTAATGCAAGGGCCGGTAAAAGATGCTAACCGGGAACCAGATCAGCTGGTTGCACAGATCAGGGCTGATTTTCTGAATTTCGGGACTAAAATGAAATCTCCGGACTTTATACTGCCACTGCCAATCAGTTACAGTAAACAAAGGCAGCTGGGGACGCTGGAAAATATCAAAAGCAGTTTAATCAATTTGATACAGACTATGGCGCTTGATCAAATATGTTTGACTTTTGAATTACCTGGGTATGGTTTTTTAACGCGTACTGAAGCTATATATTTTGTAAACTATCATAGTCAGAGACACACACATCAGCTGAATAATATCTATCATTATTTATCAGAGGTATAGCACTTAATTTTAATCCATATTCTTTTATCTTAGCAAAAATCGCAGGTTTGGTAACAAATGGATGCCGGTGAGCTATAAGGATTAAATAATTCTACAGATGGACGTAAAAGATGAAGGGGAAGAGGATGCGCAGGCTTCCTCGCAAAGATTAAAATTGGAAGTAGAAGATCAACAGCAAAGGAAAAAGATGTTCCTTTTAGGCTACCAGTTCTGGGCGAAGATAGCGGCTGTATTTTTATTCTTTGGTGTAGGTGCATGGTTATATTCCAGCCAGTTTTCTACGCAAGAGCTTCTATTTTTAACTAAGGACACCGCTCAGGCAGATACCTTAACTGATGGATCAATCATTGTGCTGAACAAACATAGTTTATTGCGTTATCCCGAAAAATTCAGGGGTAATCAGCGTCAGGTTTGGCTAACTAAAGGAGAAGCTTTCTTTACGGTTGCACCAGATCTGGAAAAACCATTTATTATTCATACAGGCAGTACTACTATCAAAGTAGCCGGAACTTCTTTTAATGTGAAAAACAGGAAAGGCAGTATTGAAGTTATTGTCGAAAAAGGTACTGTACAAGTCAGTAAAAGTGGAAAAATGATCACCCTTAGTACCGGGGAAAAGGTATTGATCAAACAGAGTACAGTGCAGTTGATTAAAGAAAATAATGCCGATAAACTGTATACTTATTACCGGAGTGGGGAATTTATCGCTGATGGTGTGCCATTATGGAGAATGGTTGAGATGTTGAATGAAGTTTATAGCAGTAACCTGAGTATTGGGAAAAAAGGGTTGAAAAACAGATTATTAACCGGAACTCTTAAGAATGAATCCCTGGAAGCAGTATTGGCGGCAATCAGCCGGAATACGAAGCTTTCCATCAAAAGAAAAAACAATCAAATCATCCTTTACTAAGCATTTCCTGAGGCCAATATTTGCTGTGGTTTGAAAACCCCACAAAAACCGCCATCTCTCAACGGATGTCAAGCCAATTCAGGAAAATTTATTAAGACGTAAAGCGATTTCAGGAAAATCTTAAAGTAAGGTAAAGTAAAAAAGTAATTACAATCAATCATTACACCTAATGGGTCTTATACGGATATAGGTTTACAGTTTTGAGTTAATTGACTCAAATGAAAGCACTAGAAACGGAGCCAAAAACTTACTCCAAAACCTTTAGAGAAAAGCTAGTTATTATGGTAGTTTATCAGAATCTACCTGCCAAAGCTGTTGCAAAAATGCACCATTTACCCAGTGTCCATATGCTCACCAATTGGGTAAGTATTTATAAGAAAAAATTAGAAAAAGGAGCTGTATCTTTATTACCTATGGATCCCAAAGTTAAAGATTCCAAAGCTCTTCAGGCTAGAATCAGGCAATTAGAGAAATCCTTGGATAAAGCGAATGTGCTTATCTAT
>NZ_QLLR01000020.1 GCF_003259615.1 Pedobacter cryoconitis
TTCGGGTATGCTTTTCTCTCTCGTGACATAATATTCTGTTAAGATATGTAAATCCTCTTAACTCTGTGTCTACTCAAATATAGCAACTCCAACCTAGTTTTACTAGTGTAAAGTCATTAATCATTTCAACAGGTGCATTTGCACAATTTGAAAATTCGAAACAATTATCAAGGTACATTGGGATATGTCCAACCTATCAACAGTCTGGCTCATCTATAAAAATAAAAGGAGCAATTAACAGAAATGGCAATTCAGATTTACGAGCAATTCTTTATCTAGCATCCTGGTCAGCGATTAAGTATAATACGGCATGTAAAGAAACCTATGAGCGCCTAAAAGCTAATGGAAAACCATCAAAAATTGCACTTATTGCAGTAGCAAACAAATTGGTTCGCCAAGCTTTTGCAATCTGTAAGGCTGAGACAGTGTATATAGATGGATATACCTCTAAACTTTGTCAAAAGTGAAATTAAAGCTTGTTTTTTAACATAGTTCGTAGCAACTCCATTTTAATCCTTGAAAATCTTGATATCCATACTGCGCATGAGGTTCATAGCTACAACTCATCACGTTTTAGGTTCAGGATTGATAGCTAACACAGAGAAAAATAATTTGTTCTAGTTGCTAGTTCTATTTTTCTCATCATCATTTGATGTTTTTCTTCTTCTAGACTCTAATAGTTTCTTGTTGCCTATTTTATATGAAAAACTAAATGATACACTTCTCGTATCATTTTTTTCATAGAAACCGTTATCTTGATTCCCATAGTCAACATTAATTCGATATGCATTTTTATAGAATATATCACTAACAGCTAAACGTAATGAGCCTTGACCATCGAATAAAGTTTTTCGGAGCCCTAAACTAATATCTGAGGTCCTATCTAACTTAAATATTCCTTGAATACCCGGAGACGAGTACCATGCACTTAATTCAGCTTTTAAACCTCGTTTTTTTGAGACGATAAAGGCGTGATTTGTATTTACATATAGAATGAATTTAGTGTAGTTGTATATACTTTCCAGATAAGCTGAATTTTCCTTTTTATAACTCCCTTGTATAAAATTATTAACCTCCCACCAATCCGTAGGATTCAACGGTGCGGAAAGATGGAATCCCATTTCAATACTCTTGTCTAGGTTACGCTGAGTGTCGTAAAATATCTTATTTATATTATCCTGAACAGTTATGTTACTAAAATAATCATTAGTTCGGCGATAAAATAAGCTCATATTATAACGTTGCTTAAATGTGTACCCCAGTTCAAAATTATGAATAAAGGCCGGCGTGAGTTTGGGATTACCTTCGATAAAGGTATATGGGCTACTATAGTATTTAAAGGGATTAAGCCTAGAATACCCTGGCCTTTCAATTCTGTATCCATAATAAGCATTCAAAGAATGATCTTTTTTGATGGAATATGTTAAAAAGAGTGTTGGAAATGGTTTGAAATAATTATTTTTTTCTATAGAATTCATAGCTATCGAATTTCCTTTTGTTTCGGTATATTCTGTTCTTATTCCTGCCAGAATATTTAACTTGCCCAAAGAAGCGTTTAAGCTTATATATGCTGCCATTGTACTCTCGCTATACTCAAATTCATCACTTTTACTTTTATCAATAACAAGCCCATTATTTAGATAATTGAAAAATGTGAAGTGATTATTTGTGATGATATTACTATACTTTAATCCGGATTCCAGATTGTAACTCTTATTAAAAACATATGTATAGTCTACTTTCCCAGTAAAAATTTTAATATTTTGTTTAGAAACTGTATTTATTTTATACGGATTCGATGCCGGGTCACCATTAGGTAAATAGGAATTGTTGTTGACACGTTGGTCGCCACTATTTGAATATGGTGAATAATTAAAATCAATATTTAATGTCTGGCCTGAAGTATCTAATTTTGCCTTGTAATTTATGTTATAATCAATTTGTTTTATCTTTGAGCTGGTTTGATTATTAGTGTTCAAAAGTGAGTCAAGTACCGTTTTTTGATTTGAATAAATATTAGTTTCAACATTGTCACCACGAACATTAGTTCCATCAGACCCGTTAATCAATAATCCTATTACCTGATTTTTAGTTAAGTTGTAATCAACGCCTAGATTGTAATTGTTTGATTTCCGCTTTCGATCTCCGAGTTTAATATTATCCCAATAAGAATTGTTATTCGAGGATTTGAATAGTATATATTCGGATTCCTCATGTGCTTTATAGGTGCTGGAATATGAATAAAGGCCATATATGTTTAACCTGTTTTGGCGATAATTGAAGTTTAATCCTGTATTATAGCTACTGTGAACAGATTGTACATACCCAATGTTAACATTTGTATTTAATCCATTATATGTCTGTTTTTTTGATATAATATTGATTATGGCACCACCCTGGGCATCGTAGCGTGAGGTTGGGTTACTTATTATTTCAATTTTTTTAATATTATCAGATGGCAAACTCTTAAGGTAGTTACTCAAATCGTCACCAGACAATCTTATAGGTCTATCATCAATATAGATCAAAACACTCTTGCCATTTGATGTGACATTTCCATCAAATTTAGTCTGTACTCCAGGTGCTTTATTTAATGCATCCCAAACAGTAGAACCATTGGCAATGATACTATTTTCAACATTATATATTATGCGGTCAATTTTCCGTTCAATAAGAGGCTTTTTTCCAACAATAGTAACTTCGTGAAGTTGCATTTGCTTGTCTTTTTCTAGAACGATTAACAATTTGTCTTTTGTAAAAACATACTCTTTTGCAAATGTTTTATATCCAATTAGTCGAACTGATAAATTAAATTTTTGTTTATCAATAACTGTAAAAGTAAAAACACCATTATTGGCAATTTTGTCTACTTTATGCATTCCCTGTATATCCAGAGTAACGGTTGCAAAATCCAGAATTTGATTGTCTTCATTTTTAATTAAACCCTGGATACTGTTTACCTGCGCACATGCTTCTTTTATAGGAATAAGAAAGATAATTAGGATAAGGATTCTAAACATAGAATATTATTTAATTGGTTAATTTTTAAACTTAGGTTTATTAGCACTAACCCGAAGAAATGTAATTATAGCATAATATAGTTGTTATAATCAGGTCATCTCCTTACTAAGGACATCTGTCCTTAATAAGGAGATGACCGTAACTAAACTATTTTCATTATTGAAATCATATTTATGGAAAATGTCTTTTATATTTAAGGAGCTAAAGCCATTTTTTAGAAAAATCAATCGTTTTTTTCTAATTTCAGGATCATACAAGTTTTCCTTTTCTGCCATTCTCCAAAACTTATAAACGCCATACCAGACAAACACAGCTTCTATTATATTGGCTAATGATATTTTGTTTCCCGTCCAAGGGGATTGAACATTATAATTAAATTCTTTTCTTTTATTCGAATCTGGTAACCATGGATTACAAAGGTCAGTCATATATAAGGCAGAGTGGATCGACTCATGTATTAAAGATTCTATAATTGCCTCTGGCTTAGCTTTTGCAATATTAGAAATAATTACTCTACATGGATATAGTGCATCGGACCCAGAATAAAAGGATGTAGGGTTACCATTTATTGTGATTCTATTTATAACGACTACACTAATGAAATTGCGTAATTGATTGATAATATTGGACAAATCATGAATTGGATTTACTGCATATTCTAATTTATCACACAGACCTTCTATCTCATTCAATTCATATATATTTATTAAGCTATCAGGGCTTTCATTTAAATCATTGTTCGTGATTTTCAAATTATATGGACTTAGAAAATCAACAGGTATATTATCTAATATATGAAACGTTTCAAATACGCTAAAATTCAATTTTGAATGATCATATTTAATGTAAAAACTACCCCCCGCTGTCCATAAATGTTCATAATTATCTTGCTCATAAGAATTAGTCATTCGTGCAATTTCTGCGTCAATAGCTTTTAAAAAAAAAATTGCAATGTTCAATAGGTTTGATGAATTATAGCTAATTATGCGGTGTGCGATTTCAGGTAGCTTTAAAAATATTTTCTTTTCGTCACTAGTACGTGAATTATATTTCTGATTTAAAATATTGTGCTTGCTAGTATCGACATTTTTAAGTTTATTTAAGAAAATATCCAGCTTATTTTGCAATAATTCATAATAATTAATCAGAATTGCATCTTGGATTTTGGGACTTCTATGAGAGTCAAAACTAAATGCATCCTTTAATTCGAGTAATACTATTTGTGATATTGAATTGATCATGATTACAAATATTAAATGGTTAATTTTTTGTCCATTCTAAAATATCGTCTAACAATCTGTGTTTAAGAGATGTAGATTTGGTATTGCTTATGTCCGAAAAGCCATGATCTGAATTTTTATAAATTTTATAAGTTAAATTTTTTTTACCTATTCTTGAAAATTCTGTTATTATGTAATCTGCTGATTCTAGATGAACAATTTGATCCTTCGAACCAATTCCAACAAAAATAGGAACATCAATTTGTAATAAACTGCCAATGGGGGGAGTGGAAAAGGATGACCATCTTAAATAAGTATGACCTAGCCAGAAATCTTGAGTAGAAGTTGGATTTTTAGTTATTTCTTGTATGTTTTTTAAAATAGAATCCAGATCAGTATTTGCTTTCTCTTCGCATATATGCCCTTGTATTTGCTGTTTTCTAATACTCAGTATGTAATCAAAATATTGACTAATTCCACCACTTGCAAGGTATGCTAAATGTGTAATCCCTTTATTAGTAGATGTGAGCTTTGCTGCAACATCGGCCCCTTCTGAATGTCCTACTATTAGAACTCTTTTACGATCAATAAACTCTTGCTCCGTAAGCCAATTTAATACTGATTCTGCCTGAAATACTCTAAATTGTAGAGACAATAGCTCATGATATAAACTAATATTTTCAATTTCATGAAAGGATAAACCCGGCTTCGATATGATTACAAAATAGTATTGTTCCTGTACAGCCGGATAAGTATGAAGATTAAAGGTCAGCGCACTACTGTTTTTTGAAACCGCCCATAACGGGATAGGACCAGACCCCTGAATATAAAGTAATAGCCCTTTTTTAATACCTAGATTTAAATTATGTATATAAAATTGGATTTTAATTCCATTACTAATTGCTTCAAATTCTTTCAAATTACAATCTTCTGCATTCTTGTTTTTTCTTATATTAAACATATCTTAATTTTGAAAATGCGATAATTGAATTTTAGTTTCGATGTATGATTAAAGAAAATAAAGACTGATGCATCTCGGCAATGATCGCAGAAGTTTTAACTTGCTTTTCACTAGCTTCTTGAAGATCTAAATCACGTGCGAGAAGGACTATCTTTACTATGCCATCCGGATCAATCTGCTCAATTCTTCCATTATGAAAGTATTTCTGTTTAATGGAATCATCATATATAAGGACGCTCATGTTTCTTCTTAAAAGGTCATTTGCTTCTTTCTTCGAGTTAACAATTTTGCAAGTGGTATATGAAGTTTGTTGCTCTTTTAAGAACTGGGTATCTCTACTTAAGATTTTAATTTCATATTTAATGCTACGCTTAACTTTAATCTGAAATAAGAATACAATAATGATTATTGTAATAATGAATAAAATAATGTTACTTTTCCAAATTAGTCCATTGGGTTTATTGTTGGAATTATGTATGTGTTGATGATTATCCATATGGTTATGTCCCTAATTCTAGTTGGTTTTTAATTAATTTATAATACTTTCCCTTCTCTAAGATTAAACTATCATGATTTCCGATTTCGCTGATTCTTCCCTTATCTAAAACAACGATTTTATCAGCATTTTTGACTGTGCTTAGTCTATGTGCAACAATGATCACCGTTTTGTTTTTAAAATAAGTCTCCAGGTTTTTTACTATTTCCAATTCGTTTTGTGCGTCCAGGGAGTTAGTAGCCTCATCCAAAAATAGGTAAGAGGGATTCTTGTAGAAAATTCTAGCGATAAGAATTCGTTGTTTTTGACCCTGACTTAATCCAATGCCTGTGCGGCCTAATTTAGTTTCGTATTTTAAAGGCTGGGAATTAACGTATTCATAAATATTGGCCAGGATACATGCTGTATCTAATCTTAGAGGGTCATATTGATCGCCGAGAACGATATTATTTTTAATGGTATCTGAAAATATATAACTATCTTGTAATACTGCTCCGCATGTGCTCCTCCAAGAGGAAATATCATAATAATCTAAATTCTTATCACCTACTTTAATTTCTCCTGTATAATTATCATAAATCCTTAGTAAAATTTTCAGCAAAGTAGTTTTCCCACTTCCACTTGTTCCAACAATTGCAGTAGTTTTTCCCTGTGGTATTTCTAGGGAAATGTTATTTAAAACATTAGAATTTTTTCTGTTAGAATAACTAAAAGAAACATTATCCAACAGAATTGTCTTTCTTGACTGCTCCTCATTTAAGAGTATAAGATTACTACTCTTAACTTCATTTTCCAGACGATGTATTTCAACAAGTCGAGTTAAGCTTATTTTAGCATAGTTTGCAGAAATAACAAAATTTATAAGTTGTGTTATTGGTGTGTTTAGTTGACCTAAGATGAAAATTATGGTAACCATCGTGCCCAGAGTCATTTGATTATGGAATACTGAAATAGCTGTATAGAAAATAACCAGAGATTGTTGAGAATAATTAAAAAATCTCGAGAATCCTTGTTCAAGATGTGTGATTTTTAGCTTCTTAATATTCATATTGAAAATTTCAGTCTGAAGTTTTTCCCATTCAAGACGTTTGTTATCTTCAATATTATTAAGCTTAATTTCTTGCATACTTGTCATTAGTTCAAAAAGTTTTTCTGAATCTTTGGCAGTCAAGAAAAAATTATGTTCCTCATGAATTTTCCTTTTATTTATGAAAAAAAACACACAACCTATTTCAATTGTAGAACCAATAAATATGATCAGGAAAACCCAGAAGTTGTATATGTATAAAATTGATAAAAATATAACGATACTAAATATTGCAAATATGCTTTTCAGTAAATGTTCAGTTATAAATTCTTCTACCCGTTTATGATCTTTAATTCTTTGTATCAAGTCACCTGTGGTTTTTGAGTCAAAAAAACTAATCGGTAATTGCATTAGCTTTTTTAAAAAATCTGATATAATCTTTATATTTATCATACTGCTTACATGAATAAGCGCCCAGGATCTTACGAATTCTACTGAAGTAGAGCTGATTAGTAATGCAAGCTGCGCAGCAGCAATAATGTAGATTACACTTTGGTTTTTCCCTACAATCCCAAAATCTACAATTATTTGGGTTAAAAATGGTATAATTAATTGAATTATTGATGCAAGTAATAAGGAATAAGCAACCTGAAGTAGCTGGGATTTATATTCTTTTAAATATTTGTAGATAAATTTAAAGTTGAAATGGTATTCTACTTTAAATTTTGGCAATTTATTGATATCTAGAGTTGATTCTAGAAACATAATTATTCCTTGAGGAATATTATTTGTTGTTTGTTGTGCCCAAGAGTTTAAAAATTCCTCATAGGTGAGCGATAATAAGCCGCTTGCCGGATCAGATATGTGGACTTTTGTTCTGGTAATTTTATAAATGACTACATAGTGGTTCTGATTCCAAAATATTATTGCTGGTCCCTTTAATCTCTGCTTTACCTGATCAAGACTTATTAGGTCATAAGTAGCATTAAAGCCTAATTTCTTTGCTTGTTCTTTTAGGTCCTCAAGATTTGTTCCTTGTCTACTATTGGTATGATTATTAATTGTATTGCTGGAAACGGATTTTTTATATCGTTTTGCAATAATTCTTAAGCAAGTTGGTCCGCAGTCGTTACTATCTAGCTGTTTTATATGTGGAAATTTTAGAAACAAGATGTCTTGATTAAGTGGGTTGAAACTTCATTTTTTTAAAAACTTTCCAAATCCTTTTCGTATTCGGAATACCCTATTGAATTCAATTTTTCTAGTCTTAACATTTTGGCCTCACTGAAGCTCATTGGAGCTATCGATGAAGATTCTAAAAGTTTTAAAGGTAGATCAGCCAAGATTTTATTTTGTATATGGGTAATTAACTTTAATAAATCATTACAATAGACTGAAGGATTATTAAAGCCTTTAGACTTACTATACCTATGTGGAATATAACCACCACCGCAAATTTCTTTTACAGGACAAGCTAAACATTCCTTCGCCAAATAGCTATGGCTCAGATGATATACTCTTGCTAAGTCTGTTTGCAATGCGCTGTCAAAAGTATCTTTAATGACATTGGCACCAGCTTTTGTAAATCCATTTCCACATATTTTCAAAACATCTACCGCTTCAATGCCTCCGTCAGTTTCAATTACTAATACTTCATTATTGAAAATTCCAAAATTGTCTGCGGAATAATCACCGCCAATTATTGATCTAATCAAATAATGAAAGATACGAATCATTAGTTTCTGTTCTTTTTCGGCATACCAAGCATCAAAGATTTTTATAAGCCAATCTCCATATGGAGTTTCCTGAGAAAGACTTTCAAAATGCCTAGGTTGAGTGGGAGGGAAATCATAGGTTGCTTCTGGAAAAAGGAAATCTATAGCTTCGGCATCTAAATTTTTAAAATGCTGATAAGTTTCGATCGGGTCAGAATGTATATTTATTACTGATAGCAATCCGGGTTTGGTTTTTAAAGCTTTCGAATGCTGTGCGATTTTTAGCCCTTTTATAATTCTATCGTATGATCCTTTTCCAGTCTTATCAATGCGGTATAGGTCATTACTCTCTTTTGTTCCATCTAAGCTAATTCCGATAGGTATATTTAACTCGCCAAATAATGTACACCATTCATCTGTTAATAACACCGCATTGGTTTGTAATTCAAATACCGGGGTAAGAATATCACCTAAACGCTCATTTACTTTATTTACGAATTTCCTAAAGAAATCCATACCCGCCAAAAGAGGCTCGCCACCATGGAAAATAAAAGAAAATTTCGGAATGTTATGTTTTATACAATGTGCTTTTATTCTTTCAATGAGTGCATCCACTGTCAAATCGCTCATGAATTTTGGCTGGGATTTATAGGTTTCGTCACCCAGATTGTACATATAACAATATGTACAGTTTAAATTACACCTACTAGCCACTTTAATTACTATAATCCGGCATTTCAAATCAGCAGTTATATTTTCCATAATTCCTTATAAATATTAAAAGCTTTCAAGTTCACTAATATAATTGGGGGCAATTGTTGTTATTTCTTCATCATGAATTATAACTAGTGCTTCCTCATAACTTATAGGAGAAACATGAAGTTTAGTAAGGATATCTATAGGAAATTCTGAAAGGATTGTACATTGAATATGTGTTATTAGTTTAAGTAAATCAGTGCAATAAATAGACACATTATTAAACCCTCTTTCTTTGCTATATCTAGATGCTAAATTGCCACCACCACACACTTCTTTTACTGGACAGCTTAAGCATTTGGTACACAGTTTAGTATGCCCAAAGTGATATAATTTCGCCAAATCTGTATCCATGGCTTCCTCAAAATCATTCGTAAGCACATTTGCACCTGCTTTTGTAAATGCATGACCACAAGATTTTAAATAATCTACGGCTTCTATTCCACCGTCAGTTTCAATTACAAGTAGCTCGCTTTCGTGATCACCTAACAAATCGGAGGGATATATACCTCCAAATATGGCATTAATAATACCTGAAAACATTCTTATATCTGGACGATCTTTTTGCTGATACCAAGTATTGAAAACTGAAATTAACCAATCTCCATATGGCGTTTCATTTTTGAGATATGTTTTTTTAAGATCGTCGGATAATGTCTCGTAATTGTTGTAAGGGAAAAGAAAATCAATGCTTTGAACATTTAAGACACAAAAATGTAAAAATGTTTTAATAGGATCAGCATCATAATTGATGACTGATAGAATTCCAGGTTTCTTCTTTAGATCTAGACAGTTTTGAGCAGCTTCTAAACCTTTTACGACTTTGCTGTGCGTACCTTTTCCTTGATGATCAAGTCTGTATTTATCATGATCTTCAGGAAGACCATCCATACTAATCCCAACTTCAATATTTAACTTCGCGAATAATCGGCACCATTCATCAGTCAACATTATTCCATTTGTTTGAATGGCGTATATAGGTTGAACTTCAGGTAATAATTGTTCATTTGCAAGCTTAACGAAATGTCGATAAAAATCCATTCCTCCCAACATAGGCTCTCCCCCATGAAAGGCAAAAACAAATGTTTTGATATTATTTTTTATACAATTCTCCTTTGTTTTGATTATAGTGGCATTAACTACTTCATGACTCATAATTTTCGGCTGATTTTTATAAGTCTGATCTCCTAAGTTATACATATAACAATACGAGCAGTTTATATTGCATCGACTGGCAACTTTTACCACCAAGGAAGTGCACTTTAATCTATCCTGTTTCAGATTTTGCATAAGTACTTATTTTGGTCATTAATAAATGAGTTTCTGGAAGTCTGTCAATAAGAATTCGTTGTCTTCATGAAAAGAAACAGGTGCCATCAAATGACAATGACACCCGTTTCAATGCTAAAATTCCTGGCTACTTTTTGAGAACGTAACATTACCATGTGCTTGCGTCCATGGCTCGAGCTCTGAGGCTCCTTTTCCGCCGATTACATTTTCGGCAATAAACTTAACTGTTGGATTTGTCAATTCTGCAATTGAATCCTTAAGGATACAAGCATTTTCTTGAAGATTTAATCTAAACTTCTTTTCCATTTTAATAAATTTTAAAATAAATTAAAATTCACATTTTGCTGTGAAACATGCACTGAAAGTTTAAAGTCCTACCAGACGACATCATGGTTTCCATGGGCCCCTTTTGCAAACCAATATTTTAATTATTATGTAATTATTATTTCTTTATAATCTTAAAAAAAGATTATAAAATAAATATATATAATAAAGTTCGTGTATTATTATAAATAATAGTTAAATTTGATTTTTTACGTAAATAACTACATTACCTTTGTTAATATGGTTATTGTATAGGTAAATGTTCTTTTTTTGGTGAATAGCCGATTAATTATCTCGCAAAATCAATATAAATCTGTTATGTTTTTACTAAACTGGTCTTCCAATGTCCGATTGGTAAACATATTGATATTCCGGGAGCTAAAATCACCTGCTCAAATGGGGATAAATGTTTCTTTACCTTAGTGCGATATACCTCATTATAAAAGGAGATAGAAAGCTGATTAGTTCAAGTATTACTGGTCGGCTTTCAGGTTCTTCCCCAAATTGATGGTAAATACATTGAAAATTTAAGCGATAACGTTCTTGTCTATATTGATGTCACAATATAATACCCCATTTTTGCAAGTATGTAAATGTGCTGGTAGCTAATTACCTAATGAACCTTTTAATCTATTCGTAATGCCCGAAGCCAATAAATTAAGTGTGTGCCAGCAACATAATTTATTGGCTTCTTCAAATAGAAGAGCAAGCTAAATGTGTTTTCATCTTTTTCAGATTAGAGTTAAACAAAATTAGCGTTGTAGCTAAGGACAGTCAAGATGTTAATATTTTTAACTATCTGTAATGCAATTGATTACATTGTTTTCAATGAGTAGGATATCCGCCTGAATTGACTCACTGAATTAGATCTTTGAACTGGCTAACCTCGCCAAATGGCATGAGAAGTTAGACAAACGGGGTTTAAAGCTTTCAATACTATTTCCAGGTCTATACAGACTCATTATCAAACGATATTGAACTACTTTGACCGCAGATCTACAAATGCACCAGCAGAATCCTTCAATGCAAAAATTAAGGCATTCAGGTCACAATTCAGAGGAGTCAAAAATATCGAATTCTTCCTTTTCAGGCTTACTCAACTCTATGCGTAAAGTCGAAAAAAACAACAGCGCTTCACAACTTTTGGTATTGATCCGGAATTACTCACTATTCATATGAGAAAAATTGAATATTTCGGAGGGTCTATAAAACATTAAAAGCCTTCAATCTTACGATTAAAGGCTTTTAATGTTTTATAGATTTACATCTTGCGGACCGGACGGGACTCGAACCCGCGACCTCCGCCGTGACAGGGCGGCATTCTAACCAGCTGAACTACCGGTCCGTTTCTCCCTTGCGGGGCTGCAAAGATAGAAAACAATAATTCAAAACCAAATCTATTTTTTCTTTTTTTTATTTTTCCTGTTTAACCAGATCATAAACCCGGTTACCGGTAAGCTCGCTGCAACTAAGCTGGCGATAAAAGCTATAATTTTTCCGGGTAATCCTAAAATTGCACCCACATGAATATCATAATTCATTCCGATAAGCTTTTCACCCGCATTTTGCTCCTCATAATTTCTTCTATATAGTAATTTTCCAGAATACTGATCAAATTGTAAAGCATCGGCATGATAATATGTTTCCTTCCCTTTTATCCCATATATATAAATCACACCATCGGTACCAGCAGCAGGAGAGACGTTTATTTTGTCTGCAACAGGTAACAAAACTTTGGCCTTATTAAATGCAATATCTATCGGATTCAATAAAATCGGAGCGGGTTTTGACTTTACCTGCTTGATTTCAGGCGGCGTTATTGATCCCGAAGCAACCACATAAACTGTAGTCTGAAACCATTTAAAAGCGAATACCATACCCGTTAAGGCTAAAACCAGCGTAATCAGCATCACGTAAAATCCAGAGACATTATGGAGATCATAAACTACTCTTTTGAACCCCGCTTTCCATTTGACCTTAAAACTTTTATTGATATTGGTTTTACTCCACTTTTTGGGCCACCACATGATCATGCCTGTAATGAGCATCAACACGAAGATCAATGTACTATAACCGACAATGTTTTGTCCGTAAGTATCATTTAATAATAAGCTCCAGTGAATGAATTTTACAATATTAAAGAAGTCGTATTTATAATCATGTAAGCCTGTAACCACTCCAGTATAAGGATTAATAAAAATAGACTCATAATAATCAATTGATCCGAAGTAAGTTAATGCTTTTGGATCACCAGCCTTATAAGTCATGAACTCCCAAGCATGCTCCTGATCTTTATAGGTCGTGGAGAAATTAATAGGGCGATCCTTACCCAATGCCTGTTCGGCCTTTTTTAAAAGGGTGCTATAAGGAAGCGTAACCGCCTGTGAAGGAGGCTTCACAAAGAATGTCTCTTTATGGATAAGATCTGAGATCTCTTTTTGGAAAACAAACAAACAGCCGGTTATACTGACGATTAGTACAACCAGTCCGGTAATTAAACCTAACCAGAGATGTACCTGACCTATTATTTTGCGAAATCTTGTCATTCGTATTTATAAGAAAGACATACGGTTTCAGACGTAAAAGTTATCATTTATTGATTTTATTTTAAGGAAGATTAATTCTTCTGATTGCCGATTACACAATCTATTTAGACTCATTAAAAATTATGCAAATCAACAAATATTTGATCTTAACATCAAATATTTTAACAATTCTTTTTCATTTGAATAATTGAAACGGTATTCAGGCTTGTTTTTATGCTGATTTTAGTCAATATCTTACGATATGATAAGATTATTGATATACGGAAACTATAGCTTTGCAGCGTTGAAAAGGGTAGGTTTTGATTACTACCTGAAATTTGACCATCAAACAAATAGGTTGGAATTAATTATACAGGACAATGCGAAAACAGATCCGCTCTATAAGAGATAATTTAATCGGATATTATATTTCTCTGCATTTCAAAATGTATTAGATTTGCTTAGAATATGAAAAGGATTTTAACTCTAAACCTGGCACTGCTTTTAGCGTGCGGTTTTTCAATCACTGCGAATGCTCAGGAAGCTACAAAAACTGCTGACGATGAGCCGCGATATAATTTCTCTCCTGCTTATGAGTTCCTGCGTTCCACGCATGGTAACTACTTTAACGGACCTTCATTCAAAGTAACCAGGAATCTTGAAAGCCGTTTTAAGCCAGGTATTGGAATTGGTTATGCTACAACAAAACTGCATTTCGATAACGCATTGCTGCTTCATAATATGAAACTAGTTCCGATTTATGCCAACTTAAGCTATGATTTTACGGGCAAATCTAAGTTTGAGCCTTTCGCTGAAGCTTCGGCAGGTATTTCTTTTCTCAGATATGACCGTGCCAGTGAAGCAGATCCGTTAACAAGCCAGCGTATTAATGAAAGAGGATTATATCTGTACGGTGGTTTTGGTGTCCGTTATAAAGTGAACAAACATATTGCGCCTTATATATCGGCTGGTTTCAAAGGATTTAACAATACGCTTAATGACCTGGATATTAACCCGCATGGTATAACTTTCCAGGCAGGGGTGCGATTTTGAGTACTGCTGACGAACAGATAACACATCACAACAAGCGTTTCGAAAATATAAATTACGAAGATAAACACCTGGTCAGCCGTTATTTCGAAGGTTGTACCTTTCATAAATCAACGATAAAAGGCTGTTTATTTGAAGATTGTACTTTCAATAACTGCACTTTTGAAGAGTGTGATATTTCACTTATTAAATTTAAAGATACTTTTATAAGTAATTTAAATGTGGTGAACTGTAAAGCTATAGGTATACTTTGGTATGATACTTTAAATCCATTCTCCATCAATGCTAAAAACTCTATACTGAGTTACTCCAGTTTTTTTGGAAAGAATCTTAAGAAAATACAGCTTACGAACTGTATAGCAAGAGAAGTTGACTTTACGAGCTGTAATCTGAGTAGTGCTGATTTCACCGGGACAGATTTTTTAGGCGCTACCTTTTCCGGTACTGACCTCAGGACGGCTAATTTTACAGCAGCACAAAATTATCATATCGATCCTTCAGGTAATAAGATTAAAGGTGCTGTTTTTCAATTGCCGGCTGCCATTTCTTTTTTAGATAGTCTGGGGATAAAAATAGTAGATTAAATGATTCCTTAAAAAAGAATCAGCCATTCTAAAAATGCAATGCCCCCGGAAGTGTTCAGGCCGGAATACTATCAAAGTCAGACAATTCCGGGGGCATTGCAAAATTGACTGCCCTTTTTAAAAGATAACTTAATAAGCAGCTGTAAAACGTTGTTTTACATGTTTTGCATTTTCCAATTCATCAATAATAGCAACAGCTAAATCTTCTACTGATAAGATACTTCTGCCATTTTCATCAAATACAGGGGTGTCCAGACTTATTCTATAAGTTCCCTGACGAACACCTGAAGTTTGAGGCCCCATTTCAAAAGCAGGACTAAAAAATGTCCAGTCTAAATCTTTTTCTTCTTTAATGATATTCAGGTAATCTCTGGCAGCAGTAGCACCAGGTTTATAAGCGGCAGGAAAATCTGGTGTGTCAACAGCTTGAACACCAGTGGCAACCTCTAAACTTCCTGCACCACCAATAACAATATATCTTTTCACATCAGAAGCTTTAATGCCAGCCTGGATAGCCTTTGAACCCCTTAGGAATTCTTCGTAAATATCCGGGTTAGTCCATCCGGAATTATAGGCGCTGATTACGGCATCGTTTCCGTTTACTACTTTAGTTACCTGGGCAACATCCAGTACGTCAGCCTTTTCAATTTTCAGATGATCATGGTGTACTGTGATTTTTTCAGGGTTTCTAACTACAGCAGTTACTTCATGACCTCTGTTTAATGCTTCTTTTAAGATTGCTGAACCTACAAATCCTGAGGCTCCGATTAAGACTATATTCATGCGATTTTAATTTTATATTTTACGATACTGGTTTAAACTTTTCACCAAACGCTTTCAGTGTTTTTTTCTCTAATTGACTGGTCAGCGAAAGTTCCGCCTCTGTATACAATTCATCCAGATGCTGATTAATCAGGCGGCCAACAATACAGGAAGGGTTTGGAGTGTTGGAACGGCCCAGCAGTGGAACAACACGTATAGCTTGATAAAGCTCTGACAATAGAATCTCTGCTGAAGGACGGGCAAGCGTACAACCTCCGCCATTTCCCTCTTTGCTGGAAATAAACCCTAGTTTACGCAGGTTGCTGATTTCTTTTCGGACCAGCGCCGGATTCAGGTTAATACTACCCGCAATCCATTCTGAAGATAATCGCTCACCCTGAGCCAAATCAAGTAAAGTAAGGATATGTAAGGCAGTAGCAAACTTTGCGTTATTCATCTGTAATAATAATTGTTACAGTACAAATGTATGTAAAAGAATTACTTAGTCAGATTTTCTCTGTCTTCTTTATGTAAAAATGAAATTGACTGCTGCTTTGAAAGTTTGACTGCTACTTTGAAAGTCTCTTCTCCAAAATTACTGTGTTGCCGATTTTCCGTTTTCTGGAATTGTTAAGGATCACATTATAATCGCCCAAAAATCCTGTACCCACAATATTCTGCGGGAAAGCAGAGCTTAACTGAATCTTTTGCTGCGGTAATTGAACCCCATTAAAAAGCAAGCCAGGTACATTGACCTCGTAAATGGTATCCGCAACTTTTTTGGCATGAATATCAGACAGGATTCTTTTAACAGGCTTAAGGTTATAATCAGTGATTAATTTGCGGCCTAAATCAGATCTGGAGTTGATTTGAAAACCTGCGCCCGATCCGAAATCCAATGCGAAATTAGTTTTGATACCCGCAATTTCAACTGCAACTTTTGGATAAGAATCATTTTTATAATTGATAGTCGTAAAAGCCGCTGATGGTGTAAAAGGCTGTTTAGAAATAGAAATTTGATTCTGATCATTATTAATCTTCCAGTTATAGCGGTAAACCATTTCAGTTCCCGTAGCTCCGGCTATAATTGTATCAGGAAAAGCATAATTTACAATAGCCTGTTCGCTTCTGAATTTAAGATTTCCGACCATGATTTTTGGAGAATAGAAAAGCAAACGATCATGTGGCCTGCCATTAGGGGCTACTAAAGTCAGCATATCTCCGCTGGGAGAAAGTGATCTTGTACTTTGAAAATAGGGGGTTAGTCTTAACGGTTTAGCATAAGTACCGAATAAAAGAGACATACTATCTCTATCAATCTTTACAGGAATAAAGATTCGGTTGTACTTATCCTTTTGAAAGGTTATCTTAGTTATCACAGGTGACTGTGCATTTGAATTCTGTGATAAAATACAACAAACAAAGGTTATACAGCTTACTGTAAAAATAGACCTTTGTATTTTTTTATAGCCTGATTTTATGGTGCTCATCGTCGTATGGATTTATTGATATAAAAATAATCAATTTAAGAGAACAAAACTACCTTTAAACAATTTCCTTATTTTAAACGTTTATTACGCAAATATTCTTCTATGCCTCTTTGGTTAAAACGCTCTCTTCAGCTCTTTTCTTCTCTTATCTTATTACTCATTGTGATCTTTATCGGCCTTGGTATCTACGTCAGCGCCAATAAAAAGGAATTGCAGGTTGCTATAACCAAAGAATTAAATAAAAACCTCAATGGGAACCTGACTATTGCCAACATTGAACCTACCTTTCTTAAAGGCTTTCCCAATGTGTCTGTATCGTTAAAAAAAGTAGAAATTAAAGATAGTTTATGGAATATTCATCACCATTCGCTGCTGACTGCGGGCGACCTTGATATTTCAGTCAATACAATGGCCTTATTAAAAGGTACTATTGAGATTAAAAAGATTACTATCAATGACGCTTCAATCTACTTATATACTGATAGTAATGGCTATAGTAATACCTCAGTTTTTAAGGAAAAACCAAAGAAAGAACCTGAAATTAAAGATGAAAGTTCATCACCTGCTCAAATCAGACGTTTTGATTTGAATGCCGTTCGTTTTATCCTGGATAACAGAAAAGGGAACAAGCTGTTTTTATTTGCTATACAGGACTTTAGTGGAAAAATAGATTATCCTTCCACGGGCTGGAAGGCTGATGTTAATTTAAAAATATTAGTGCGCAGCCTGGCCTTTAACACAAAAAGAGGGAGTTTTGTAAAGGATAAACTGCTGGAAGGAAAAATGAACATCGCTTATAATGAAAAAGCCGGTATCATTGAAGTCAAACCTAATATCTTAAACATCGGGACAGATCCCTTCATTCTTGGTGCGAAATTCAAGATCTCAAAAGATCCTGTTGAATTCTCTATCCGGGTAGAAGCGCCTAGTATTCTATGGAAAAGTGCATCTGCTTTACTGGCTCCCAATATTACTTCAAGACTTGACATGTTTAACCTGGATAAACCAATCTCTGCCAAGGCAATTATAGAAGGCAATATGGGCGCAGGGGGAGATCCTTCGATTTTTGTGAAAGCAGGCGTAAAGAATAATACACTGACCGGTTTTGGCGGAGTTGTTGATGACTGCAATTTTGCGGGCGTTTATACGAATAATTTTATCAATGGGAAAGGCTATACAGATGAGAATTCTGCTATTAAACTTTATCATTTTTCTGGTAGTTATAAAGAACTACCATTTACAATTGATACTGTTTTTATTCATAACCTGGATAAACCAGTAGCCACAGGTATTTTTAAATCTCAGTTTAACGTAGCTAAATTGGGAACTGTGCTGGGCACTGATGTCTTAAATTTCACTAAAGGAACAGCCGATGTAAAACTTAACTATAGTGCTGATATTGTAGATTTTAAGTTGAATAAACCCATGTTAACCGGAACAATCAACGTGAAAAATGCAGATGTAAGTTATGTGCCGCGTGGTGTGAATTTTAAAAACACTTCCATTTCCCTCGACTTTAAAGGGCCAGATCTTTTGATTCATGACATCAGGCTGCAAAGTGGCAAAAGTGTAGTGCTCATGGATGGAAGTGTCAAAAATTTCCTGAACCTTTACTATAATTCTCCGGAGAAAATTCTGCTGAACTGGAGTATGCGCAGTCCGGCTATTTATCTAGGGGATTTTCTTGCCTTTTTGGGAACCAGAAAAAATAGTACACCTGTTAAATCGAAAAACAAAAGCAATAGTTTCGCAACTCAGTTAAACACTATGCTTGAAAAAGGAAGTGCTGAAATTAATTTACGGGTTGATAAAGTGTATTACAACAAGTTTACAGGGACAAACGCAACGGCGGATATTTTCCTTTCCGAAAACGGGCTGAATTTAAAAAATGTAAGTTTAAAACACGGTGGAGGCTCGATTAAGCTCAATGGTAAATTACAACAAAATGGACGTTTGAATAACTTTGCCTTAAACACAGTAGTTTCCAATGTCAATATCAGGGATTTCTTCTATTCATTTGATAATTTTGGTCTGGAAAGCCCAACTTATAAAAACCTGAAAGGCAGTTTCTTTACCAAGACCAATGTCACAGGGAGCGTGGATGGAGGGGGTAAACTTATTCCGGGATCAATGAATGGAAATGTTAATTTTGACCTTAAGAAAGGGGCTTTAGTGAGTTATGATGCAGTGAAAAGTATTGGTAAGTTTGCTTTCCCGTTCCGGAATCTGGATAACATTACATTTGATAACCTTAACGGTAATTTTGATATTAAAGGAAGGCTGGTTACGATCAAACCAATGATGATCAATTCCAGCTTGCTGAATATGAATTTAGCAGGTGTTTATGCAACTACCGGGAAGGGGACAAATATACTGTTGGATGTGCCGCTGCGAAATCCGAAGAAAGATGAAGATATTACCGATAAACAAGAGTTAAAAGAGCGCAGGATGAAAGGCATTGTCATACACATCCTCGCCACAGACGGGGAGGACGGTAAGATCAAATTTAAGCTGGTTGGAAAAAAAGATAAAGATAGTTAAGGCTGTAAGCTCTCAAATTTATCTCCAATGAGGAAGATAAGGTCTTCATCTACAGTTACCTCATCATTGGTAACCCACATATCATCCTCAGAGAGAAAGATTTCAAATTTTTCCTGCTCAGGTATTTCTACCATAAATATTGAATCGTCATCATTTTCAACTTCAGTAATGGTAACGGGAATTGTTTCCCCTTCAAATTCTACTGAGAATTCTGTTTTTAAATCTGCCATGGTCCAAATATATTAATTTTTCAATCCAGATGCAGTTTGATTAGTGGAATAGGGGCATAAAAGTGGTTCAGTGGCCCTTTACCTTTTCCTGTTTTTACATCAAGGCCCTCAATAATAGCCTGATGCACGTATGATTCTGCAATTGCTATGGCCTCAGGCAATTCCATATCTCTTGCCATAAAACAGGCAATCGCAGAAGACAGCGTACACCCTGTACCATGTGTATTTTGACTGGAAATAGTATCATTTTCATAAACGAATTCTCTGCCGGTGTTGTCCAGGTAAACATCATATAGTTTGCGACCTTTCAAATGCCCGCCTTTAATCAATACCGCCCGGGCACCTAAGCTGAGAATCTGATGTGCTGCAACTTTCATGTGTTCCACAGTAGAAATTTCCATGGCAGTTAAAACTGCGGCCTCATCCAGATTTGGTGTAACTAAAGCAGTGAGCGGGATTAATATTTTTTTCATCAACTCAACAGTATCCTCCCCAACTAAACGACGGCCGCTCGTGGCAATCATTACCGGGTCCAGAATGACCGGGATTTCAGGATATAAACTTAAAGTATCAGATATGGCCTTTAATAATACTGAATTTGGGATCATGCCTATTTTGATAACGTGTGGTCTTATATCTTCGATCACCGCTCTGATCTGATCAATCACTACAGCAACAGGCAGCTCAAACAAATTGATAATTCCCATCGTGTTCTGTGCTGTAATCGCTGTGATAGCTGAAGTCCCATAACAGCCCAAAGCCGAAATAGTCTTCAGGTCGGCCTGGATACCTGCGCCGCCACCACTATCAGATCCGGCAATGGTTAATACAACAGGATAAATATATTTGAGCTCAGTATTCATGCTTGTCTGGAGAGTTTAATGTATAATTTCAAGTAAAACTATCAATATATGCACTAATAACAAGGGACTGTAATTGACCTGATCATTTATTATTATCTTTTTTTAATAGTTTAAGGAATATTTAATCCCGCAATTTCTTGTTAAAGCCCATCTATTAGTGTTATGCGCTCTTTTCTGAATTCAATGAAAGCCGGGCCGCCGTTTCTGTAAAAGCCAAATGTTTTTTTGGTCGTTTTTTTGTTAACGTATAGTAGGTATCACAAGATATTTTCACTTATTCATTTTTAACCTTGACTTTATATTAATGACTATAAAACAATTAAGCGCCCGGCAGACTGGTGCGAATGGCATTAATATTCCCCAGTTCGTCTAGTACAATTGGATATGCAGGCAGAATATCAATTGACAAAATTTGTTACTGGTATTTCGCGTAACCCGGTGCGGGCAGTTAGTAATCCGATATAGGTAATCAATAATCCGGCGCAGGTAATCAATCCTATTAAATCTCCCGCCGTGATTAAAAAAGTAACAGGCCATATAAAAGATTAGTTGGTGAGTTATCACAGACCACCCGGGTATTAAAAGGACTTGGAGTTAATTTTAAGAATAAAGAATGAATGCTCAAAATACAGAAGAACAGCTACAGGCTGAAATAAAGAAATTGCAGCTTCAACTTGAAGAAGCCCATGGTACTATTGAAGCTATGGAGGAAGCAAAGGTTGAAGCCGTAAAGCTGAACGATATATTAGAAGATGCAGTCGCAGCCAGAGCAAAGGATCTTTCTGTGAGCCAGGAACACTTTATGCTGCTCGCTAATAATATTCCACAGATCACCTGGACAAATTTATCTTCCGGACGATTTAATTTCTTCAATCAGCGCTGGTATGATTATACAGGTTTATCTTTTGATGCCACTTTTGAAGAATCCTGGGATAATATTATCCATCCCGATGATCTGCCCGCAACCCGCGAGAAATTCAACCATTGCATGAAAACTGGGGAGATATTTGAGATTGAAAACCGCTATAAACGGAATGACGGCATTTACAGATGGCATCTTAACAGAAGTATCCCATTAAGAAATGAAAATCATGAGCTCTTGTTTTGGGTAGGTACTGCAACTGATATTGATGACCAGCGTAAATCCATTGAAAAGAAAGACGAATTCATTGGAATTGCCAGTCATGAATTAAAAACACCGCTGACGAGTTTGAAAGCTTATTTGCAGTTAATCTCCAACTACAAGAAGGAAGTGGTTCCTGGTCAGGTGAAAACTTTCATTGTCAAAGCTGAAAGTTCAATCTGTAAATTACAAAACCTGGTTAATGACCTGCTGGATGTCAGCAAAATACAAGCTGGTAAACTAGATTTTGTTCAATCACCACTGAGCATTAAGGAGCTGATCGCAACCTGTGCAGAGCATGCAGGATACATGTTTCCCGATTATAATATTATATTTAATCCTGGCGCGGATGTAAAGATTAATGGAAATACAGAACGATTAGAACAAGTCCTGATGAATCTGATTAATAACGCAGTAAAGTATTCTCCACTACATAAAGATATTATATTATCATTTACCAAAGAAGGTAACCAGGTCAGGATTTCTGTCACCGATTATGGGATTGGGCTTTCTACGAGTCAGCTGGATAAGATCTTTGAAAGATTTTATCGTGTTGATGTTAAAAACAGGATAGCAAGCGGATTGGGAATGGGATTATACATTTCTATGGAAATTATCAAAAACCACAAAGGTACAATAGGTGTTCAAAGCAGAATTAATAAGGGCTCTACTTTTTACATTTTATTACCTTTGCTTTCATGAAATACGCATTAACATTCTTGCTTTGTCTTTTCGGGCTGTTCAGCAGTGCTCAGCATTTTAAACTGAATCAGCTTGAATCACTTATAGGTCAGTCGGTTTCATCCGTTACTGATAGTCTTGTGCTGCATAACTGGGAAGTAAGGCCTGAGTTATCTGGTAAACAAGGAAATCAGTTATATCAAACTTTCTCTTACGGAAATCATGCCCTGGAAAAGAGTAAAGCATTATCCTGGTTCAGGATTCAGGCAGATAATGAAGTAACTAATCAATTATATTATCAACTTAATGAACCGGAAGCTTATCAGTTGATTCTGGATGAAATTAAGCTGTCAGGAGCTGAGAAAAAAGATATACAGGAAATAGAAGCAAAACAAATCAGTACCTACTATATATCAACTGATTATATTTTCCAGACGATAGTAGGTAATGATAGTTATACAATAATGGTAATGCCTAATAAACAGCCTTAGAAAGCTTCTCCAAGGCCAATTGAGAATCCAGAGAACCCTTTACTTACGCCATAATCAACAGCGATATTTGTATTAGAACCCTTGTTAAATTTGATCCGCATACCAGCTCCAACTGCAGGATGGATTTTCTTAAACGAATTGGTTTCCGGCTCAGCGACTGAAGTTGCATTGGCAAAAACTACGAATCCCAGCAAACCGTTTTCAGTAATATCTCTTCTGTATTCACTTTCTACATAGAATAAAGCTTTCCCTCTGTATCTGTTTTGGTCCATACCTCTACCAGATTTATTATAAGGGTCCCAGCCAATACTTGGTAAATTCAAATAGGGGATGCCATTATTTAAACCTGTCCAGAAATAAGACCATAAAGCCAATGTATTCTGTTGGTGAGGTTTGGTATTTAGTGAAATATACTTTCTTGCGTCAATATAAAGTGATTTCCAGCTCGTCTGGCTTCCTAAAAATTTAGGATTAGTTCTTAAAACCATATTCAGATAACTTCCCGGTAGTGGATTGATAGAATTATTCCGCGTATCATATAATAAGTTGAAAGTAATTCCTGAAGAAAAGGAATTACTTCCCTGCTCAGTTCCTGCATTATAGCCAGTAAATTGCTGAAGGTCCCCGCCAGGTGTTCTGACATTTACAAAATAATCCAGCGTATAGCCAAAACCTGCATAAAAATATGGCCTGATTCGTTTTAATGCACTTTGATAAAATCTGATATATTTATAATCTACTAATAACTTCTGATCTTCATGACCACTTCCTAAGCCCCAGGTATATTGCGGATAAACCAGGAAACGTGTATCTCCCTGGATATTCCATGTATTATCTTCCAGCCAGATATTGGAGCGCAGTGGTAATCCAAAACGGCTTTTAAAATTCCAGTAAGGTGTAAAAGTAACATTGGAGATATTTGTTGTTTTGCGGTCACCCAAGTAAAAACCTGCGCTGGTTGAGGTAATCAAGGCAGTTCCTCCCCCCGGTACATTACCTCCTATAGGTAACAGTGAAAAGAAAACTTTCCTCGGGTTTTCTCCGGATTTTACACCAGGCTTTATTTTAAATAATATTTTGGCATAATCTATTAAATCCCGTTTATTCGAAGTATCACGGACTTGATTATTTGCGGAAATAGCATCAGCTGCATTTTGCGCGCTGGCACTGTAGGTTATCAATAAAAAGGAGAACAGAAAGATAGTTTTTTGCATTAGGCAAGATGATAGTTGGTGTATAATTACAGCTTAACCAAATGCCGTGCCGTATTGTTTATTTTTTTATCAAAATACTTCATATTTCTGCAGGTTGTTATTTATTACCTTTGTGATACAGGTATTATTTGATTAAAATATATAGATACAGTTTGGCTATGAAACAATACCGATATGAAGAATTTACAGTAATTATTGAAGCTCAGATCAAAGAAGGAGTCTATAAACCAGGGCATAAACTTCCATCAGTAAGGGCGCTGATGAGGAAATATGCGATGAGTACTGGTGCTGTACAACAAGGATTTGATTATTTAATGAGTAAGGGGTTGGTCGAAAGTATTCATAAATCCGGGTATTATGTTGCTAATTTGCCTGAAAATCAGGTTAATATATCCATTTCAAAACGTAACCCTGTGGTCAGGGATGCTGTATTCAAACATAAGCTTTCACAGGTTACCGCCTCGGGTAACGGCCGGAATGGTTTAACTGAATTTAATGTAGCTGCCCCCGGAGATTTGCTGATCCCTCAAAAAATGATTTTGAGAACTATGCAACAGGTAATCAGAGAACATGGAGCCGGGCTATTAAGATACTATCCTTCAACAGGATCCGAAGAATTAAAACATAATATCTGTAAACATTCAGCACATTATAATGCCAGGCTGAATACAGATGAAATGATCATTACCGATGGTGCGCTCCAAGCATTATATATTGCCTTGGTTTCCAGTTGTTCTCCTGGTGATGTGGTTGCTGTAGAGAGCCCCTGTGTGTTTTCTATTCTTCAGGTAATTAAGACTTTACAGTTAAAAGTGATAGAGGTTCCAATGGATTTTCAGACTGGGTTTGATATTGGGTATTTGAAAAAAGCATGTTCTGTTGTGAAAATAAAGGCGATTATAGTCACGCCGAATTTTCAGAACCCGACCGGGATAGTACTCAGCGACGATCAGAAAAAACAATTATTGGCTGAAGCACAATATCAGGGAATAGCTATTATTGAAAATGATATATATGGAGATTTAAATTTTACCGGACAACGGCCGTCTAATCTTAAATCATTTGATGAAAGTGGACTGGTAATGACCTATTCTTCGTACGCTAAAACTCTGGCTGCGGGAATCAGGCTAGGCTGGTTATCTGCAGGACAGTTTTTCCAAAAAGCCGAACAAGTGAAATTTTCAACCGGTAGTACTGTTTCTCCCGTTTACCAGGAAACTGTAAACAAGTTGCTGAACTCAAATAGTTATGACAGGCATATCAGAACTTTCAGAACCCAGTTATCAAAAAATGCTTATCATACGGTTAATCTGCTGACTACTTATTTCCCAAAAGGTACCCGTATGGTAATACCAGCCGGCGGTTATAATTTATGGGTAAAACTATCAGATGAGATTAACATCAAAGATTTTTATCTGCATTGCGATCAGGTAGGTGTGAAGTTCACACCGGGTGAGACTTTTTCCTTTTCCAGTGATTTTAAGCGATTTTTCAGGATAGTATTCGCTGATCAATATTCTGAAAAGCGAATCGAAGGATTGAAACTTGCAGGAAAGGGGATATTATAAATGAAGGTTATGCTATAAATAAACAGGGCATACTATATAAATAAACGGGGAATATTATAAGTAAAGAGAATGTTGTAAATAAAAGAGGATGCTGAAAATAAAAAGGATACTATAAATAAGGAGGATACTGTAAATACTGTGTACGGATAACTTAAAAAATGGCAGCTTGATATTGACTGTATCGGTCACTTATCCGGTATGTGTATCTGTATCAAATAAGAATCGTGGTTACCTTTGACGCTATAAAATTAAAATCATGGATCAAAAAGTTATCACGAAGTTCAAAGTCGCAACCGAAGATGCGATTTTTGAATTATTATACCTGACCAGGACTATCGCCTTAGAAAAATATGCACATTTAGTAGATAAAGATGTGATCGAATCTTATATCTCCCATAATTATAATGATAAACAAATAATTGATGAAATGAATAGTTTTGGTAATCAATGGCTGGTTGTTTATGTCGATGAACAAGCGGCCGGTTATGCGTTTGTCACTACTCAGGGTAAAAGGCCACAATCGCTGGAAGGTAAAAAAGCAGTTTGTATTGCTGATTTTTGTGTTTTAAAGGAATATCTGTCCAGTGAAGCTAAACAATCACTACTCAATAAATGCTTATCTATAGGGAAAGGGTATGAGTCGTTATGGCTGACAGAACAAATTGATAATCCACTAATATCATTTTTTGAAGCGCATGAGTTTCAATCAAAAGAAGAAAGAAATGATCACATTCATCCGGATATACAGATGCGTTATATGGTCAAAGACAATTAGTTTTTTAAGGAGCATAAATACAGAACATATTGCTGCTCCTTAATCTTAAATCCTCGAACCCAGATCTCTGTCTTTTGGATCTCCGCTAATTAAATAGGTCAATTCATCACAATAACATATTTGATCCCCTTCAAAACGGAATTCCCCGATGACCTGTATTTTCATATCCCCGGTTTCCTTTTTACTGACTATGTGATTGGAGAAAACAGTATTACCTTCCTGAACCAATGTTTTAATGTTAATTTTAATCTCGGGCATATCTTTTTTAAGCGTTTTCATATGCCTGTTGAAGCCCTCAAAATGCAGTGTTTTGCCATCTACATGCTGCACATAATTTTGACTAAAATATTTGTTAACAAGCTCTTCCTTATAAACAGGATTTTCAAGTACCTCTGAAAAAACCTCTCTTAAACGTGATTTATAATCTATCATTTCTCTATATTATTTGTAACACAAAACTATCAATGGATAAGCTGTTGAACAATGGAATATAGGCTGCAAAGATTGGATTATACGTGGAAGCTCGCCGCTGTCTTTTGTTTATTTCTTAAACGGACAAATTCACTCGGCCTGCTGTTTACTGACTGCTGGAAACTATTACTGAATGCTGCAATATTCGAATAACCTACCGCATAAGCGACTTCACTAATGTTTTTATCCCCATTTAATAACATTTCCATAGCAGCAACTATTCTTAACAACTTAATATATTGTAAAAAAGAAGTACCTAAATGAAGCTGAAATAAGCGTGTTAATGTTCTGACGCTCAAACCGAATTTTTCAGCCACAGCCGGCATATCCAGCATTTCTGTTAAATGGGCGGCCAGATATTTTAATAAAGGGATAAGTCTGGGATTAGCTGTAGTAGGCAATACAATAGGTAAGGGATGCGTACTGATTTGAGGTAAAGTATGCTTAAACGTAGTCAGAAATTCATAGCGCCAATCGCCCAAATGAATTTTTCCCTGCCACTGCTCCGCCATCCTGATCATTTCCCAGATCAGATTGGTTACCGGGTATATACCTATTTGTCCATAAAAAGTGTGTTCCAGATCTTTTTCGTCCTGAAAATAAATATTCGTAATCGTTATGCCGCTGGTATTAAACTTTACATGATGTGCTACATCAGGGGGAATCCAAACATAGTGCCGGGCCGGAATATAAAACTGCTTGTTCGTGGTCTCCAGAAAAGCCAGGCCACCTTCTACCAATAGGATTTGACTTTTAGGATGTTGATGCAGCGGTAATTGATCTTCAAGCTGATCCTTCATCACGTAAATTGATGATTCGGGAAGATTGATTTCTTTGCTGATTTCCTCTAGTAAATTCATGTGGCCAAAATTAATAAATATATGGCCAATTATATGAAATTATTAATGTGGTGATTGGTGAATTTTGTTAAATGAAACAACAGGAAATTAAGGTTGGTTATTCGATCTTCTGTATTTTACTTTTATTGCCGGGCCCTTGTGTATTTGGTCAGACCCTTGAACATGAGCCTGTAAGACTTACCCTGAGCCAGGCCTGGGACAGAGCTTCAGCATATAATAAGGAAGTTGCAGCACAGCAAATAACAACCAGGCAGCAGGCCGAAGAGTTTAATGACGCAAAAACTAAAAGGTTGCCAGCTTTACAAGCCGGGACAAGTTATAATCGTTTTACAGCAATGACAGCCTTTGAAGACGGGCTTTCTAAGTCAAAGAAAATCCATCTTACCCCGGATAATGTTAATCTGGATGCGAGTGCGTCTCTGATCTTATACCAGGGGAAGCAGCTCAATAACTACGTGAAAGAAAAGGAACAGGCCAAATATTTGTCTGTCGTAGCGCAAAGACAACAATTAGCGGAGGTGAAATTAAAAGTAGCAACAACCTATTACAGTGTACAGCGAAATGAACAATTCCGAAACTTGCTTTTAGCTAATTTGAAAGAAGAAGAAAAGAGGCAGCAGCAAATGAAAGTGCTGTTTAAAAACGGGGTCGTTTTGCGGAGTGATTTGTTGAGAGCAGCATTACAGATTTCCAGGCAGAATATGAAGTTGATCGAGGTTAACAATACTATTCTGCTTGCTGAAAATGAATTGAAATTGTTATTGGGGATGCCCCAGGTGCAAGCACTCACTTTAACCGACCCTATTGTAATGCCTCAATTGGAAAAGGAAGAAAGTTTAGCTTCTTTGATCAGTGATGCGCAAACTGAAGGTTATGAAATCAAGATTGCTACACAAAGAACGCTTATTGCTTTCTTCAAACAGAAGCAGGTTCAGGCTGCTTTTATGCCTAAAGTTGAGTTGTTGGCAAATTACGGCTACGCTTATCCTGACAATGTTTTTTATCCGACAATCAAAAGGGTATATGGCCTGGGCTCTGCCGGAGTCAGAATAACAATGCCACTATCAGCATTATATCAAAATAAGCACAAGTCGGCGATTGCACAACTTGAATCAGGTAAACAAAAGATTTTGCTCGCTGATCAGGAGGATAAAACAGGTCAATTGACCATGAATGTATATGTCAGATACAATGAAGCCTTAAAAAGGGTAGAGATCGCAGAAGAAAATATTAAACTGGCTACAGAAAATTACCGGATTGTTAGTGCAGGTTATTTTAATCAACTAGCCTTATTAACTGATTTGCTTGATGCAGACACACAATTATTACAATCCAGATTCGATCTGGAGGATGCGAAGGTTATCGCTATTATTCAATACTATCAATTACTTAAAACAGCAGGAAGATTATAAAATGGAAAATAAAGTCAATCGTACCGATCAATTGATCGCCTTTTTTACAAAATGTTCAGCAGTTATGCTGCTTTTGGGACTGATGTTATGGGGAGCAAAGTATCTCTGGGATGGATACCATTACGAAGAAACAAATGATGCACAGATTGAAGAATATGTAAATCCAGTGAGTACACGGGTAAATGGCTATATCAAAAAAGTCAATTTTGAAGAGAACCAGCAAGTTAGCAAAGGGGATACATTGGTTATCATTGATAACAATGAATATCAAATTCAACAACAAGAAGCAGCAGCCTCGCTGGCAAATGCAGAAGCTGAAGTTAATGTATTGCAGAGCAGCACAGCAGTCCTTCAAAATACAGCAAAGGTAACGCAATCACAAATTAGTGCGGCGAAAGCTAAACTGACCAGGCAAGAACAGGAATATACCCGTTATCAGCACTTGTTAGCTGGTCAATCAGCTACCCAGCAGCAATTCGATAATGTGAAAGCATCCTTCGAAATAGCTAAATCTGAATATCAGACTGCTCTAAGCAATTACCAGACCTCACTTTCAAAAGTGAAAGAGGCGCAGTCCCGGAAAGCATCAATACAAACAGAGATCAAAAAAAGAGATGCAGTGCTGGGGCTGAAAAGACTGAATGTCAATTACACGGTGATTTTAGCTCCCTATCAAGGCAGAGTAGGGAAAAAGAATATTCAGGACGGGCAATTGGTTCAGGCAGGGCAGGTGCTTACGTTTATTGTAAATCAGGATGCTGGAAAATGGGTAGTCGCTAACTTTAAGGAAACCCAGACCGGGAAATTTAAGCTAAACCAGCCTGCTTTGATTACTGTAGATGCTTATCCCGGGGTTACTTTTCATGGAGCTATCGAATCACAGTCTCCCGCTACAGGTTCCCGTTTTTCACTATTGCCACCCGACAATGCCACAGGGAATTTTGTGAAAACCATTCAACGTATTCCTGTTCGTATCCGGCTGACTGATACCTCCGGAAAAATCGCGCTGCTCAAAGCAGGAATGAATGCTAATGTTTCTATTAATCATTAATTATGGATAGTTTTTTTAAAGAATGGGCCCCGGACTGGCTGATCAGGTTAACTATCTTTTTGGTTTTGATGCCTGGTCTGCTCGTTTTTGCGCTTTACTTCAGCAATATTTCAGAGGCTGGTGGTTACTATGGAATAGAACCTGCCGATGTCCAGTTTTCTATTGTCATCATGTACGCCGCAATGGTCAGCTTTTTTCCTGTCGATGACCGGTTTTTTAAGTATTTAAAACCAAAGCCTTATTTTATTGCAGCCACATTGATCAATATGGCGCTCTATTATATTTGTGGAATAACCCGTGACCCGGATGTACTGATGATCTGTCGTTTTCTTCAGGGTTTATCCTGTAGCATGTTATGTAACTTTTGTTTGAATCTTATCTTTTATAAGTTGCCGCAACAACGGGCAAGAGCTTTGGGATATGGTGTTTTTTATGGTGTAATACAAGCCTCTATTCCAGTTTGTGCCATTTTTTGCAGCTGGATACTCTATCACTATGAATTCAATCATTTATTCTATCTTTTGATATTTATGCAAATTCCAGGAGTGGTATTAATGCTATTGATTGTGAAAAATATCAGGATCAAAAAGAAGTTCCCACTTTACCAACTGGACTGGGTGAGTTATATTTTTTTTGCATTTATACTTTGTTCTATAGGCTATATCCTGGTATATGGTCAGCAGCTAAACTGGTTTTCTGCTCAGAAGATAAGGCTGTTATCATTGGCGGTTATTATTTCTGCCGGACTGTTTAGCTACCGGCAATTGCATTTGAAGCGCCCTTTGATACAGCTTAGATTGCTTCAGTTCGCGAATTTCCGAAATGGATTATTACTGCTTGCTTTATATTATATCTGTAAAGGGACAACGGGCTTTACTTATACTTTCGCGCAGCAGATTTTAGGGTTGGATCCTATACATCTTATTCCATTCTGGGGAGTAAATATTGCTGGAATAGTGCTGGGGATGGCTATTGCAGTCCGGTTTGTCTTGCTCAAAACTGAGGCTAAAATATTATGGATTACAGGCTTTCTTTCTCTGCTGATTTTTCATCTTTTGATGTATTTTCTTTTTTCTGCAAATGCGGAAGACAAACAATTGTACCTGCCTCTTTTCATACAAGGATTTGGAACGGGCTGGCTGATGGTTCCTCTTGTTGTATTTCTGGTTTCAGCAGCACCGCTTTCTATGGTTGCATCTACACCATTTATTGGTATAGTAAGCAGATTTCTTGGCTTATCTGCCGGTATTGCAATCGGTAATTATTTCCACCTATATTATAAAAGCATACATTTTAATAATTTCCGTCAGTATGTAACGGCATTAAATCCATTATATACAGAAAAAATAAACGACCTGCAGTCAGGAGTAAGTTATAGTGGAAATAGTATGGGAAATACGCAGGGAATTGCCGCTGCATTATTGAATAAATCTGTTGCAAATCAGGTATTTCTGAGATCCGCTATGGATTATTATTCTTTAATGATCCTGATGATTAGTGTAATTATTATTCTTATCATTTTTTTACCGGGAGTTAAACAAGTGTTACTAGTTTTCAGGAGCAAAGTAATTCCCTATTAAGCGGTATAAATTTAGTAGCTATAACCCAATTATAATTAATTTAAAAATGGGATAGCAATTCCAGGAAATGACAGTTTTATAGGGGTTTTGGCTAGGTGGTGTGCAGTTTGAAGCGGGGTTGAACCGGGGTTGAAGCGCCATTGAAGTGGCCCAGGCCGGTTCAACCCCGCTTCAGTGCCGGTTCAAACTGCAACACAACCCCTACAGTACTCCAACAATATATTAACAATATATTGCATTTAAACGGGTTGCAAAAAACGTGCGTAAAAATCAGGAATGTCACTTTCGTGAATCGCCTTCACGACTTTCTCCACTGGATAAGCCAATTTAATAATTTCTGCGTGAACCCCATTTTCATTGATAGCTATCAAAAGATAACTTGCCAGCGGCTTTCCTTCTTTTGATCTGCCAACAGAGCCGCAATTGATCACCATTTGATGATCAGCCTCAGAAGAGATTGCCCTGATATAGGACTCATGCGTATGTCCCATCACCAATATATCTGCCTGTTCCTGATCCAGCATTCCAAGAATATCTTTCAGCTCATGATCTTCATAAATATATTCCTCATTACTTCTGGTACTCCCATGTACCAGCGAAATACTAAACGGCTGTCCTTTTACCTTAAAAGTGATCCTTAGCTTCAGCGGCATTCCAGCCAAATATAATTTACAATCCTCTTTAATGGTGTTTTTCGTAAAGTTAATCGCAGCCATCCTTGCTAAAGTTTCTTCCTCATTGTGTTTCGCAAGCGGAATAACTTCGTGATTAAAGGCGATTCTTTCATCATGATTACCCAGCAGACAAGGAATCTGCAGATCCCTGATTGTTTCGATCACTTCATTTGTCCAGGGCGCAAAATCTACCAGATCTCCCAGGCAATATACCTGGTCTGCTTTTCGCTTTTCAATATCTTTTAAAACAGCTTGAAGTGCAGGTAAATTTCCATGTACATCACTGAATATGGCAATCAGACTCATTATTTATAACGTTTGGAAATGATCACAATTAATAAAGCGATACCGCTCCACAACAACATCTGAGAAGTAGAAAGTCCCCATTGACCTAATTTCCAGCTCAGCAGACCAAAATAAGTACCCACTGCTGCGCCAATGAAATAAGTGGTCATATAAATCGTATTTAACCGGCTATGTGCATCCTCATGCAGGCTGTAAATGCGGGTAAAATTGGTGATTTGTGTGGCTTGTACGCCAATATCCAGAAAGAAAACACTGATAATTAAAACTGGTATGGAATAAGGGAACACCTTGATTAACAGGATGCTCCCAATGATCATTGAAACCGTGAGCAGCAGCGAATTGTGTACATTACCCTTGTCGGCCAGTTTACCAAAATAGGGGGCAACCAAAGCCCCGCCAATTGCAATCAAACCAAACAAACCGATTGTTCCGGTATGATAATTCAGAGGTGCGCTGCTTAAATGGAAAGTCAGTGTTGTCCAGAATGAACAGAATACCCCGAAAGTGAAAGCACCTAATAAGGCCGCTTGTCTTAAAACACGGTACTTCTTAACTAAAGCCAATGTAGATTTCAAAAGGTCCAGGTAGCTGCCTTTAAATTTTGGGGTTACTTCTGGCAGATATAATTTCAGCAGAATCGTCATTGTCAAAACCATCAGCGCTGATATACCATATACATACCGCCATCCCAGCCATTCTGTGATTAATCCGCTCAATACCCTGGCTCCTAAAATACCAACCAGTATTCCGCTGAAAACCTGTCCAACATTTTTCCCCCTGTTATGTTTGCCCAGGGTCGCGGCCATAGGTAAGATAATTTGTGCCGGTGTGGAGAAAAGGCCCACAAAGAAACTTAGTACACAGATTCCCGTTAAGGTAGAAGAAAAAGCGAAAAGGGTCAGTGTCAAAATGAGCAGCCCACAAAGTAGCAGGATCAGGTTTTTACGGTTCAGTTTATCGCCTAATGGCAATAAAAAAAACATGCCCAGACCATAACCAAGTTGGGAAAGTATGGAAATCCTGCCGATCTGACTTTCACTCACGTGTAATGCCTGCCCGATTTCATTTAATATAGGTTGATTATAATAGATATTTGCTACAATAACCCCTGCAGAGACTGCCATTAGCGGGATAATTGCGGGGTGTAAGTTTGATTTTTCTGTTGTCATGAACGCTTTTAATTCTGGCTACAAACCTACTATTGTGGAAAGGTTACAAATTGTACATTTAAACGGTATATTTGTAAAAACTTATTAATTGGAGCGATTTATTCAGCACGAGCCTCTTTTTATCAGGCATTTTACGACCAGTACATGGCCCTATCCGGTTCATAACCATAACCACTTTGAATTGATGTTTATTCATCGCGGCAGTGGTTTTCATGAACTGAATGGTGCGACCAGCCCTTACCGCGGGAAATGTATGTTCTTATTAGCACCAGCCGATTATCATACTTTAATTATCCAGGAAGAAACTCAATTCAGTGTGTTGAAATTCAGCAATGTTTACCTGGACGGAGCAGCGAATGAGTCTGCCAAAAATGAATGGAATAAGCTGATTGATCATTTAATGGTAGTGAGTAATGCTTACGACTCCTGTTTGGTAAAATCGGAAGACGAACTTGATAAAATTGATCATATCATGCAAATGATCGTCAGAGAATGGCAGGAAAATAATACATCAAATGAAGTTATCTTTTATCTGATCAGAAGTGTTTTTGCATTGATTAAACGAAATGCCATTCATCAGGCGATTCCCGATCACCTGCCAAATGGAAATCTATTTATTGGGGTCATGAATCATATTCATATCCATATTCACCAGCCGGAAAGTTTAAGTTTAAACACTTTATCTCAGCAATTTAACCTGTCTCCAAACCATTTAAGTAGTTTATTTAAGCGACAAATGGGTATTTCCATTAAAAAATATATCAGCGGCTACAAGTTCAAGCTAATTGAGAACAGGTTGAAATTCGGGAATTCTATGATCAAAGAAATCAGCAATGAATTTGGCTTCGCAGACCTGAGCCATTTTAATAAATTTCTAAAGAACCAGGGAGGTATTAATCCCAAAGACATCAGAAATAAATCGGGAACTGAACCTTTCATTTAATATAAGTTCAATAATACGGAACAAACAGTCATTTTATATTTATTGTTTCGCTGTTTATTTACTAATGGTGTACTTTTGAAGAGTGAATTTAAAATAGACAATCATGATACAAAAAAGAAACTTAGGTACTTCAGCTATAAGTATTGCACCCCTGGTATTTGGGACTAATGTATTTGGCTGGACCACTGATGATCAGATGACTTTCAAATTGCTGGATCATTTTACAGCTAATGGTTTCAACGCAATTGATACCGCAGATGTTTATTCTGCATGGGTGGATGGTTTAGAAGGCGGCGAATCGGAAAAAGCAATTGGAAGATGGTTGAAAAAATCGAATAAAAGAAGCCAGGTTGTGTTGGCTACCAAAGTCGGCGCAGAACTGAGTGCTGCTAAAAAAGGGCTAAGTAAGGCTTATATTATTTCAGCTGTGGAAGCTTCTTTGAATCGTTTGCAAACTGATTATATAGATCTGTATCAGTCTCATTATGATGATCTTGATACCCCGATTGAAGAAACACTGGAAGCTTATGATACGCTGATTAAGGCTGGTAAAGTCAGGATCATCGGTGCTTCAAATTTCACAGCAGAGCGGTTAACTGCTGCATTGGAAGTCAGTAAAGCGAATAACCTGCCTGAATATCAAACTTTTCAACCTGAATATAATCTTTTTGACCGTGCTGATTTTGAGAAAAATATTAAGCCGGTTACCACTGCCAGCGGGATCAGTGTTATCAACTACTTTTCATTAGCCAGTGGTTTTTTAACGGGTAAATACAGAAAAGGTGAAGATTTAAAAGACAGTAAAAGGAGTGGTTTCGTAGAAAAATATATGACCAGCAGAGGCTTCAGGATCTTGACTGCATTGGATGAAGTTGCTTCAAAATACAATACAAACCCGGCTGCAGTATCTATTGCATGGCTATTGGCAAACCCGGCAATAACAGCGCCAATTGCAAGTGCAACAAATATTGGGCAATTGGACGATCTGATCAGAGCGACACAGTTAAGCCTTGACCAGGAGTCAGTTGCGCTTTTAAATACAGCAAGTGAGTTGTAAGTTGAAATCAATAAAGCCCTGTTTGTTAAAAAAAGCGGGGCTTTATTTTATAAATTTTAAGCAAGCAGCTGCGTACTATATTTGGGGCTTCCTTTTAAAGCAGTGTTGATCACCTGGATTGCTTCAGCGAATTGCGGCTTGCCGAACCGGTAAGAGGGGCCGGATACACAAATTACAGCAATAATTTTCCGCTGATAAAATAAAGGCACAGCAACACAGTTTAAGTCCGGATCGTATTGCTGAACATCTAAAGCATAACCAAAAGACGCTATTTCCTTAATTTCGTTCAGCAATCCTGAAAAATGTTCCTGACCATGATACTTGATCTGGTTGGTTTGCAAATAGGCGGAGTAGGTGAGAAAGACTTTTCCGATCGCTGTGGTAGTCATTTCAAAAGGCTTACCCATTTTTAATGAAATTTTCACAGCTCTGTTTGGTTCACATTTCAGCTCATGGCGATAAAATGAACCCATTTGAACAGCAAGGTAAGAGGACTCCTGGATACTGGCAGTGATGCTTTCCAATATAGGACGTAATTCCTGCTTCAGCATTGCAGATGAAATATCCGGTGCATAAAGACACTGTAATTTTGGGGTGATCTGATAACGCGGACTCAGATCATCCTGTTCCAGATACCCCAATTGCTTCAGTGAATCCAGAAAATTATGTACCGTAGTTTTATTCAGTTCTAGTGCCTGTGCAATATCATTTAGCCGGACGATATTACCATTTTTAGCAATATACTCCAGAATATCAAACGTTCTTTTAACAGATTGGATCATGAGTTCATTAATATGGAACAAATTTACAATTTATAGCTGGAATATCCTTATTAGTTCATGTTAGGCCTTGTCTTGGGGGATTGATGATATTTTAAGGCAGACAGTTGAGGATAGATACTTGCATGACCTTCAATACCTTCGTGTTTATTTAAAATATACAAATGATGATAGCGAAGTATTTATTGATAGCCGGAGTTGTTCTGGCAGGTAAAGCAGAATTGAAAGCACAGGTTGCTCAGCTTCCGTTTGAAACCCGCGGATCGCATTTAATAGTCAAAGTACAAACCAATCAGAGTGACTCACTGAGTTTTATTTTTGATTCCGGTGCGACCAATATATCTATAGATTCATTGACTGCAGAACGCGCTGGGATCAGCAAAGAGAACCGGGAAACCGTTTCAGTTGGCGGATCTGGTGGAACTCAGAATTATAAAATGGCTTTACATCAAAACTTAAAACTAGGAAATGTTGAAATCAAAGATGTCAATATGGTATTAATAAATTTTGCTTCGCTCTCTGCAGCGATAGGCGTAAAACTGGATGGTATTATTGGATACGAAGTGTTAAACAAATATGTAACAAAACTCGATTTTGAGCATAAAAAAATATCATTTTATGACCAGATCAAATCAGTTGATACTACAGGTTATACAGGAATCCCTTTTGAATTTAATAAAAACATACTAATTCCCCGTTTTCCAATCTCGGTTACTTTAGCCAATGGCGAGACTTTTACAGGCAGGGTCATGTTTGATACGGGCAATGCTTTTACACTGATTGTCAGTACTCCTTTTAGTAAGTACCATGATTTCAACAGTAAACTGGGAGAAACCAGCGTGCAATTGGGCAGAGGATTAAATGCAACTACACAAGATCAGCTGGCAACCATTAACTCCATGTCCTTTAATGGATTTAACTTCGGGAAAATGGGTATCCGGTTAACTATAAACGACCAGGCTGAACCCAAAGACGGTTATTTAGGTATTTTGGGAATGGAAGTAATCAGGCGTTTTGATGTCATTTTGGATTACATGCAAAAAAAGATCTATCTAAAACCTAATCAAGCTTATCGTGATGCTTTTCCTGTAGAACCGAAAAAAACAGGAATTAGTAAAGAAAGTGAAGATTTTCTGACGAAAAATAAAACCAGGCCTGGTGTGAAAGTTACGCCTTCAGGTCTGCAGTATAAAATCATCAAACAAGGGAATGGCGAAAAACCTGCTATGGAAGATAGGGTAAGCCTGAATTTTACTGCGACTTTGGTTAACGGCAAAAAAGTATGGAGTACTTATGATGCGAAAAAACCTTGGGTACATCATTTAGATAAGGCTTTTGATGGACTGGGAGAAGCGATTCTGATGATGCCTGAAGGCTCTAAATGGATGCTGTATATTCCTGCTAAACTGGCTTTCGGAGATACCGGAACAGAGGAAGTCCCACCTGGTGCAGCTTTAATTTATGAAGTGGAACTTTTAAAGGTAGATCATTCCTGATTATTAAATGGTCTGGTTTAAGCCGTAGTATATTTATGGGATGTTTTTTATGGAAAACTTCTTTTAAAATGATTAATAAATATAAATTATAGCAATAATTCAGTATGTTAGAGAAACGTTAAGTAGTACCAGATGGTTATACACATATAGGTGTTTTTACTGATGGGAAATAAATTTTATCCTGATTCTCGAAATGAATATTATAATAACCGGTGCAGCTGGCTTTATTGGTTCGCACTTAACGATAAAACTTCTTGCTTTAAATCACCATGTAACAGCTATTGATAACCTGTCTACAGGTTTCCTGGATAACTTAAATCCTGTTAAGGATCATCCTGATCTGACGCTGATTATTGATGATATCCAAAATACAAGTGCTTGGGATAATCAGGCGAAAAATGGAGATATCATCATCCATCTGGCAGCTACAGTAGGTGTGAAAAAAGTATATGCTGATTCTTATAACACGTTAATTAATAATCTTGATAGTACTCAAGCCGTACTTGAGGTAGCCAGAAATCGAAAATGTAAAGTGTTTATGGCTAGTACTTCCGAAGTGTATGGCCAATCAGAAAAGCCTGTTCTTTCTGAAACAGATTCTCTGTCGGTCACTACTACGGATCAAGGCAGAAGTTCTTATGTGATATCTAAGTTAACCAATGAAATCAGTTGCCTGAACTATCATCAGTTAAAATCTGTTCCAGTTATCATAGGCAGATTTTTTAATGTAGCTGGTGAAAATCAGAAAAGTGAATTTGGTATGGTTATCCCTACATTCATTGAAAATGCCCTCGATGGCAAGCCCTTAATCCTTTATAACGATGGCTCACAGCGCAGAAGTTTTTGTTATATAGAAGATGTGCTGAGTGCTATAATCACTTTAATCTTAGAACCACGTGCATGGGGTAATATCTTCAACATTGGAAATGATACAACTATCACAATTAAAGAGCTTGCAGAATATATACACAAAAAATGTAATAGCCATTCGGAAATTAGCTATGCTGCTATGCCAGCAGAAAGATCGGGAAAGTCAGAAATTTATAGCAGGTTACCTTCAATAAAAAAAATAAATGAACTTACTGGCTGGAAGCCTGAAGTTTACTGGCAAAAAACTATTGACCTCCTGATCGCAAATGTGAAGAAAGACTTGATTATAGATCGCTTATGATCAACGGGTTTACTATTGATCTGGAGGACTGGTTCTGTTCTCATAATCTAAATGGAAATATTAAGTATGAGGATTGGGACAAACTACCGGGCAGGATTATAGGACCTACTATGTGCATTTTGCAATTACTCAGTAAATATCAAACTAAGGCTACCTTTTTTGTTTTAGGCTGGATAGCAGATCGCTATCCGGATCTGATCAGAACAATAGTTGCAGAAGGCCATGAAATTGCTTCTCATGGTTATTCACATAGACTTTTAACAGATATGACAAGGGAGGATTTCAAAGATGATCTTGGAAAATCGGTATCTGCCATTTACAATTCTTGCAGAATTAAACCAAAAGGATTCAGGGCACCTGCTTTTACAGTTGTAAAATCTACTTTATGGGCTTTAGATGTTGTTAAAGAACTAGGTTTTGTATATGATTCTTCTATTTATCCTACAAGTGTACATCCTGATTATGGTATTGGAGACGCTCCCCTTTCTATATTCTCACCCCAAAAAAACCTGATAGAAATTCCTCTTTCCTGTGCCTCATTCGGTCGCAGAAATATTCCATGCAGTGGTGGGGCTTACCTTAGGTTTCTTCCTTATCCACTATATAAAAAGTTAGTTAGTAACGTAATTAACTCAGGAAGAAACTTTATCTTTTATATACATCCATGGGAAATTGACACTGAAATGCCCCAGATTAAATTACCGTTATTAAAGCACTTTAGACATTACACAAATATTTCTTCCACTTTAGGGAAAATAGAGCGATTATTACAAGATTTTGAGTTTACTTCCCTTGAACGTATTCTTAAAGAGAATAATCGGGCAATACCAGAACTTATACTGACTTCATCATATGAATAAATCTAACGATACTATAAATTTTTCTTACCTGCGTATACGCAGAGTAGCTGAACTTTTATTAATTATGTTGTGTTCTCCTTTATTACTGCTCATATTTCTTTTAACTACAGCTTGAATCAAATTGGATTCTCCAGGAACTATTTTATTCTCTCAGCTCAGGCCGGGTAAAAATGGGAGGCTTTTCAAAATTTATAAATTCAGGAGTATGGTTAAGGATGCCGATTCGTCTTTTTTAACTTTGGAGAATGATCAGCGTATCACAAGGAGTGGCAAATTTATCCGCCGCTATAGAATAGATGAACTGCCTCAGATCTTTAACATCCTGAAAGGCGAAATGAGCCTTATCGGCCCAAGGCCAGTTCCTGCTGATTTTCTCGCCGATTATGAACAAAAGATAGATAATTATCAAATGCGTCATCGCATTAGGCCAGGGATTACAGGACTGGCCCAAATAAGGCAAGGTTATACAACAAAAGTAGAAGAGGAAAGGACAAAATTAAAATATGATCTATTTTATATCAGATCACTTTCCTACAGGATGGATCTAACTATTTTATTTCATTCGATAAAAGCTATAAGAAAATTTCATTCAAAAACTTAACTGTATTCTATATAGAAAAGGCAGAAGGATGTATACTATATTGATGAGCGGAATCAGACAGGAAAATGATTCCGCTCATTTTCCTGTTACCAAAGCATTACAGCAAACCTTCTATTTGTGTTTCATTAATCAATTATATTATCCTTGTTTTCTTACATATTTAGTAAGGATCACAATGACCTGACCTTCGATCTTACCTTCAATCTGATCAGTATTGTTATCTACCAAACGAATATTTTTAACTACTGTGCCCATTTTAGCATTTAACTGAGAGCCTTTTACATCTAAAGATTTGGTTAATACAATAGTATCACCAGTTTGCAGTACAGCACCCAGACTATCTTTGTGTACTTCTATTGTATCAGTATCGTTGTCCAACCCGCCAGCAGCTTTTGCCCAGGCCAATCTTTCCTCATCAAGATACATCATATCCAGATTGTCCATTGCCCAGCTTTCATTGCTCAGCCGGTTCAGCATACGCCATGAAACTACCTGTACACCTGGTACTTCACTCCACATACTTGTCGTTAAACAACTCCAGTGTTTGCTGTCCAGTTCTTCTTTCCTGTCAATTTGCGCCAGGCATTTCTCACAGATCAGGATACAGTTATCTTCATTGCTGCTTGATTGTGGTGGCACCTCATATAAATTAAGAGTTTCCCCCGATCCGCATAATTCACATTGATTCTCGCTTCTTTTCAGCAATTGTTCTTCCAATTTCATATCCTTCGGTTAAAATAAAGAGCGCGAAGATAATTATTTTAGCCGGGAATACAGTTTTTCTACTTTTACTGGTGTTTTGCGGATTGTAAGCTAGTAAATTTTTCCTATTTTGGGTTCTATGAAACAACTTGTATCCGCACTATTTATCTCCGCAGTTTCCATCTTTCCTTTAGCCGCGCAACAAACCCAGAAACCGGTATTGCATGGTCAGAACTGGATGGCTATTACAGGTAAACCATTGGCTGCCACAGCGGGAGCGATGACCTTTCAAAAAGGTGGAAATGCAGTTGATGCAGCTTGTGCAATGCTGGCTGCAACCTGTACGATGTGGGATACTTTAAGCTGGGGCGGCGAAACACAAGCGCTGATTTATAATCCAAAAACTAAAAAAGTAATTGCGATTAATGCCATGGGCGTGGCACCAAGTGGCGCAACTGTCGATTTCTTTAAGAATAAAGGATATAATTTTCCTCCGGAATATGGCCCTTTGGCTGCTACTACACCCGGTACGCCGGGTGGGCTGCTGTATATGCTGGCCAATTATGGAAAATTAAGTTTAGAACAAGTCCTTGCCCCGGCTATGGAAATGGCGGCAGGTTATCCGATCGAAGCACAGGCCGCCAATAGCATTGAACGTGGAAAGGATAAAATTAAGGAATGGCCTTACAGTAAGAAAGTATTTTTAACACATCCTGGCGAAAAAAGAGAAGCGCCTGAAGCGGGTGAAATCTTTGTTCAGAAGGATTTGCTGGCTACACTTCAGAAAATGGTGGATGCAGAGAAAACAGCTTTGAAACAAGGGAAAAATAGAAAGCAGGCGATTATGGCTGCTTATGACCGTGTTTATAAAGGAGATATAGCTCAGGAATTTGTACGCAGCAGTCAGGAGCAAGGTGGGTTGATTACGATGGAAGATCTGGCCCAATGGAAACCTTTAGAAGAAGAACCGCTGATGGTTAATTATAAAGGAATTGATGTTTATAAATTACAACAATGGACACAGGGACCGATGCTCCTGCAAGCGCTGAATATTCTGGAGAACTTTGATTTGAAAGGTATGGGCTATAACAGTACAAAATATATCCATACGTTATATCAGGCTATGAACCTTTCTTTTGCAGACCGTGATTTTTATTATGGTGATCCTGGTCAGGGCCCAAAAGGACCTATGAAAGGCTTATTAAGTAAAGACTATGCAAAGGAAAGAGCGAAATTGATACAATATGATAAAAATGATGTGGCTATAGGCCCGGGTAATCCATATCCTTATGAAGGAAGGAAAAACCCGTACATCAAGTTATTAAAAGATAGGAGCTATGAGCTGGACACGACGAAACGAAATTTTGCGCCAGCACATGATATGACCAATAATATGCCTGATGCCGCTTATCAGGACAGGTTATGGTTAGGGACTACTTCTGTAGAAGCCGCAGATAAAGAAGGCTGGGTAGTTTCTATGACTCCAAGTGGCGGATGGTTGCCAGCTTGTATTGCCGGAAAAACAGGGATGGGAATGAGTCAGCGGATGCAAAGTTTTGTGCTGGATTCTACGTTAAATCCTTTTAATGTTGTTGCACCTGGAAAAAGACCAAGAGTTACTTTATCACCTTCTATGGCTTTAAAAGATGGCAAACCATTTTTGGCTTCCGCTGTTCAGGGTGGAGATACACAGGATCAGAACCTTTTACAGTTCTTTTTAAATGTTACAGAATTCGGAATGAATGTACAGCAAGCTACCGAAGCTGCAAACTTCAATACCAATCAGCTCTGGCTTTCGCTGGGCGGGACAAAGACAACTGACCGTCAGCCAAAACCAGGGCAGATCTTATTAAATGATAACACAACGCAGGTAGTGAGAGACGAATTGAAAAAAATGGGTTATACCTTAAGTTTTGGTGCCAGAACCAGTGGTCCGGTCAATGCGGTTTATTTTGACTGGAAACATGGAAGCCTTTGGGGAGGGTCCAGTAATCACGGCGAAGATTATGGTATAGGCTGGTAATTTTTTATATTTTAAAGTATAATTCTATGATGAACCCTACGGCTGATCCAAAGAATGAGCAGGAGAAATCTCCTGTAGCTGAACCTGGAAAATTCCACCTGGGTATTTGTATGGCTGGTGCAGTATCTGCGGGAGCTTATACAGCAGGGGTAATGGACTACCTGATCGAGGCTTTAGAAGCATATGAAAAAGTAAGGGGACAACCGGGAATCCCCAAACATCAGATAGAAATACCTGTAATGGGCGGGGCTTCAGCAGGCGGGATGACCGCAATGCTCACTGCTGCTGCTTTACAGCATGAAATGCACCCGATTGAACATCCCGGACCTGATATTCTGGCAGAACATAAAGATCATATTTTATATCATTCCTGGGTAGATCTTACGGATAAAGATATGTTTGACAGGATGCTGAAGAACGATGATATTGACGGAACGGTTGTTTCCGCATTGAACTGCCTTTTTATTGATGAGATCGCTGAACGGGTATTGAAACCTAAAGATCCCGAGTCTATTAGCTGGAAACCTTTACCTTCCTTTTTTCCCCGGAAACTAAAACTATTTACCACATTGAGTAACCTTGGGGGATTTACTTACAATGTGAATTTTAATGAGAATGGAGGACAGCGGCCTTATTATATGAAAGTCCACCAGGATTATGCCTGCTTTGAACTGACTTCAGAGGAACAGACTGTTAACCATTCTCCGGGCTGGATGCCGCTTAATTTCAGAACCGGAACCAATGCACAGGTTGCAGTGGATGCTGCACTGGCTACCGGTGCGTTTCCGATTGGATTCAGGGCAAGAAAAGTTACACGTTCCAAAGATGTTGTCAATAATAATCCGTTGTTTGATGAAAAAATGCTTCGGGCAATTCAGATTAACACTGATCCTTATCAATCTTTAAATGTTGATGGGGGGATGATCAATAATGAACCGTTTGATAAGGTCAGGGAGGTTTTAAGTACCGTTTGCGGACAGCAGGAGCCGGCATTATACAATGATTATAATACTTTCAATTCTACGGTAGTGATGATTGCGCCGTTCCCCAGTACCAAGCCAGTTGATATTAAATTATTTGATAAGTTAATGCACGTCGCAGGACTCACCTTATCAGCAATGGTGAGCCAGATGCGTTCCAAAGCTACACAGGTTGTAGATGCGATGAATGAAAGCTGCGCAGGTCAGTTTCTGATTGATCCTTCCAGAGAATTGAGAAAAACAGACGGTACTAAAGTTGATCTTCAGGGAGAACGTGCGATTGCTTGCGGTGCATTAGGAGGCTTTAGCGGTTTTCTGAACAAGGAATTCAGGGTACATGATTATTTCCTGGGCCGGCATAACTGCAAGATATTTTTGCGTGATTATTTTACGATCCCTGATCATGCCAGAAATGAAAACCCCATTTTTAAAGCAGGTTATCAGGGTATTGATACAGCTCAATACCGTTCGAAGTTTGACGGAAACTGGCAGATTATTCCGATAGTCGGAGAGGTTGATTATACTTTTCCTCAATTGGCCTTTAGTTCCGGCAGCAACTGGCCGGTGCAAAATTGGGAAGCGGTTAGTAAATATAGTGGTGTGCTAAAAAGACGTGTGCAAGCGCTGATCCTGAACCTGGTGAAATATAAGGCAGTGCAAAAGTTCTTTTTGTGGATCGGAACCAGGATCTTATTGAGAGGGATGATTGCTAAAGCAATGCTGTCAACCATTAAGGATGAACTTAATCGCTGGCAGCTGCTTAAATAAATGTTATAAATTGAACTCAATAACTGTGGTTGGATCATCGTAATAAAGATCATCATCAAACAATATCCGGTTATACCCGCTGCCAGTAAATCTGACCGTGGTATAATCCATATCATTCAATGTATACAAAGATACATTCACAATAGGCAGTCTATGATTGAAGGGAATAGAACGGTAACCAGATACGTTGTAACTCTGAATATCGAAGCCATTTTTAATGGTAATTACACAATTGTCGCAGGATACTTCAAATCTGTAGTCGGAGTAAGGCTGGTTGTCTACTTTAATACAAGAACCAGTTATAAAACAAATTAATAATAGGGCTAAAAGCTTATTCATTATGGAAATTTATAAATACCAAAGGTAATTATTTAATGCAGTTTCCCGCCATTTTATCATGAAAGGCGCATTTTTGTTAAAACACACATTTCATTTCAGAATGAAGTATGTGTTTTGACAATAGGTTATATTTGAAAAATGGAACTTGAAAGTTTAGCCAGTATAGCTGGATTGATCGGCGAGCCAGCACGTATTAAAATGTTATGGGCGATGATGGATGGTAAAGCTTATACAGCTACCGAATTATCCATTGTTGCCGGCGTATCTCCTCAAAGTGCTAGTATGCACCTTGGTAAAATGGTGTCGGCCGATTTGTTAAAGGTTAGTAATCAGGGGCGGCACCGGTATTTTAGTTATGCCAGGGAAGAAGTTGCTTATGCGATTGAAGCATTATCAAACTTAACTCCAGTTCAAAAACAGGTGACTATTCCAGTGCATAAGGATGTCCCTTTTGAATATTGCAGAACCTGTTATGACCATATTGCTGGCCGGGCGGGAGTGCTCATTAATGATCGTTTATTAGCCCTTGAATATTTAACAGAGAAAAACCAGCGTTATGAAATGACCGCAAAAGGAGAGGTGTTTTTTAAGGATTTTGGTATTGATACAGATAAATTATTCAAGCTGAAACGTCCTTTTGCAAGACCTTGCCTGGATTGGAGTGAAAGACGGCCGCATCTGGCAGGTTCTCTGGCCATGGTTTTTTTAAAGAAAATGATTGCTGAAGACTGGATGAGAAAAATTCATGATTCCAGAACTCTTTCGATTACTTCTAAAGGCCAGTCAAGTATATACGATTTATTAGGTGTTAAAATTTAACCTGTATGGCTGCTAAAACTATCGCTTACCTGACAGATGCTCATTTAGGTCAGAAAATTATCCTGAACGATGAAACTGGTCAGATGTGTTATGCGCAAAATGAAGCAGAACATAAAGATAAGCTGAAATTTATTCTGGAAGATATAGCCCGGAATGGGATCACTGAAATTATATTTGGTGGCGATATTGGTACTCAGGAAGCTAACCTGTGGTTCTTTGAGACTGTTTATGCGTTGAATTTCAAACTATTAATGGTGCTTGGGAACCATGATACTTATTCACAGGTAAGCCAGTATTATAAAAATGAGTATCATCATGAACTGAGCAAGGAGCATCATCATGAACTAAGCAATGAACATCATAATCGACATTACAATAAATTAACCAAAGAATTGCATTATGCCTATGAACAAGGGCATTTTAAATTTATTTATCTAGATTCTTCTTCTAATGCAATCAGCCAGGTTCAGTTGAACTGGTTACGGCTGGAACTGGATACGGAAAAAGAAATATTACTTTTTATACACCACCCTGTTTTAGAAATCAGTACCCCATTAGATAAGATAGGAGCAGCCCTGCAAGGAAGAGAGGAAATCAAATCATTGCTATCGGCACAGCAAAAGGAGATTACCATTTTTTGCGGACATTATCATATGGCTGATGAATTGATAGCAGGAAATATAAGACAGTATTCCTCCCCGGCATGTTCTTACCAGATAGAAAAACTATCAGCAAAAATTGAGATTGATACTTTGATATTTGGCTACAGGACAATCACTATCAATGACAGCCAAATAAATACAAAGGTTAAATTATTCCAGTCCGTATAGCCCGATATTATTATATTTAAAATATGATCAAGATAAGTTGCCCTTATGACTGGATTTGCGGTCAGGAATTTACCACAGATGAGTTGAGCAGTCATGATAGAGATTTCGTAATTAGCGCTGCAGCTAAAAACATGAAATTAATATTTATTGATTGTCCTGTCTGTAACGTCACTTTCTCTTATAATCCATCCAGTAATAAAAGTATAGCATCGGGAATGATCAATCCTGATCAGCATGCTAAAAAAGAACCAGTACGTAAAACTTTAAAAGCATTTAATACACTATTAAAAAAAGATAAGGTAGAAATCCCTCCTGATTATCTTGCATATTTATTAAGTGAACAATTCACTAAGAAACTGGAGGTATTTAAAGCTCAGGATAGTTTTGAGCTCTTTAGTTATGATGAACTTCGCGAAGTAGTCAATATTGATGGAAAAGATTACGTAAATGCCAGGCAGCTCAAAGGATTCGTGCTGTCTTTAAGCGAACTGAGCTTAGAAAATGAATTTATTCCCGAAACCGGTATCAATTCCGCTTATGGAAAAGATAATTGTTTTTTCACACTCGATGAACTGTCCCACAGCATAGTTATTGGCCAGGCTGGTACCGACCTTTTATTTATTGACAGCAGAGATAAGGATTCGTTGTTTGTTTTCCATCCGGATGGGGGAGATACAGAAGCAACTAACCTGTCCCTGAAAGATTTATTTAGTTAAGTATCCGGATGTTATTTATTGCTTCAGTTTTTCCAGTTTCATTTTAATATCAGGTCTGTATTTTAACTTTAATGCCTTTTTAAAATAGCTGATGGCAGCAGGCACATCATCTTTTGACAGGTAATAATCACCCATACTATCATAAGTATTAAAACTCTCCGGATAGTATTCGATATTGAGCTGAAAGAACATTTCAGCTCTGCTATAATCTTTTTCTGAAGTAAATATATAACCAAATCTATTGAGATCCTGTTCTGAAGGACGAACCACATAACCCATTTCATTTGATAAAGCCTGATAATGTGCATTGATTATTTTTTTCAGGTCCGCTGCAGTATAGGTCTTATCAAAGAACTGGTGTACTGGCTGAGTCTGTGGAAACTTATAATGCTGGAAAATATACTTTAAGGCATCGTATTCAGCAATTAAAGGAACTGAAGTATGATCCTCTTCAGGGTAATAGTTGAAGTTCCACCTCAAATTATGGCCTGTAATTAATGTTAACTGATCAGAAAGATTTAGAATAGCGCGAATATGCTGCGTGACCTGCGCGGTATCCAGCCTGGCTGCTGCGGTATCCATTCCCGGAGTCATTGTATTTGCCGCCGCCAGAAAAAGGGATGTTTTGGTGAACTTTTTTTTCTGTAGTATCTTTTTTGAGCTGTTTAATAATTTACACTGATCATAAGACATACTTGGGTCGATAGCCACATAAGCATTAAATAACGAGGTATGGTTAACCAAGGTGTTGATCACCATCAGTCCTCCTAATGAATGCCCTGCCAGCATACGATAAGGGGCCGCCGAATAATTTTTATCAATATAAGGAATCAGTTCCTTTTCAAGGAATGCTGTGAAATTCTCTCCGCCACCTGAATTTCCGAATATTGGATTTTTGGAAGGTGTGAGATCTCTTGTCCGGTTGCCAGGCGTATTAATAATACCGACAATTATCATTTCGGGGAAAACTTTATTACCATTAATTACGCTCAGCTGGTTAATCATAGCCATTAAGGACAAGAAATTGTTTTCACCATCTAAAACATACAATACAGGATAACCGGGTTTGAAAAAAACTGCGGTATCCATTGGTGGTGCATAAATCCATAAAGCTCTTTTTTCATTTAATATAACTGAATGCAGCGTATCGGTATGACCTATAGAAACTGGTATTTGCTGCTGGCCGTTTACATACCTGGAGCTTAGCGTAAGGAATATAATTAAAAGGAAGAATTTCATCTTGATCATCTTTCAAGAATACGACACTAAACTATAGCCTGGAGAAAAATGTGATGAAACTGCCCGAACATGGGATGAAGAGTTTAGAGCAGAATAAGTAATTATTTCTGGCAAGTGGTCAGTCAATACACTAATTTCCCGGAAACAGTTAGTTTTTTTGAAAATATGGGTCCTTGTTTATATATTGACATGGGCCATTCAGGAACCAGCGCCGCTTTTGTTAAATATAATTTACAACCGGATACTGGTTCTGAAATATTTCAGATTATGAGCCCCTATCAAGGAGAAATGAAGCAATTAAAGAAGTTACAGGCTATTATCGGATAAAACACAACCATATGGAAGTTAAACTTTTTCGTGTAGCTAATGAAAATATAAAAAATCAGTGTTACCTCATTTATGAAGGTAATTCGGGTATTCTGGTAGATCCTGCATGGGATTATGAGCTGATCAATGATTTTCTGAAAGATAATCTGATTGTGCTGAAGGGAGTTCTTTTAACACATGCGCACCATGACCACACGAATCTGGCAGCTGTTTTTGCCTATAAACATGCTGTTCCTGTTTATATGTCGGCCATTGAAATCCGGGATTCCGGCTTCCATGTTCAGCGGCTGATTGCGGTACAGCATTTACAGGAGTTTACTATTGATGGTTTTACGGTGACGGCTTTACTCACCCCTGGTCATACTAAAGGCAGTACCTGCTATCTGATTGGCGAACATTGCTTTACAGGAGATACTATTTTTATTGAAGGTGTGGGCATCAGTGATGAGCGGAATGTAGGCTCGCTCTTTGATAGTGTACAATTCATCAAGCAATACCTGCCACCGCATACACTGATCTGGCCGGGGCATTCCTTTGGACAAACTCCGGGTAAAGAACTTAGTTTCCTGTTCCGGAATAATATATACTTTTTGCTGAACCGCAGAGAGGCATTTGTAGATTTCAGAATGCGAAAAAACCAACCCGATCCTTTTGCTTTTAAATAACCCCTTTAAGATGAATATTGTTGTTGAAAAGCTTGTTTTACATAGAGCTGAAGGCTTGTTCCCTGCTGCTATTGCTATTGTGAAACAGCCCTTGAATGCGTTAAAGGAAATTCGACATTCATTTTTGCATCCCAATGAATTGAAGTTTTTCGATACTTTAAAGTTTGAGCGGGTTCAGCATAGTTATTTATTGGGGAGGTTTGCCGCTAAAAAGGCATGGAGTGTTTTTGCTGAAGATAACGCAATGACAGCCGTTGAGATCACTGCCGGGATATTTCAGCAACCCGTTCTGTATTTGCCTGGCGGGGGAAATATACAACTCAGTATCGGGCATACTGAAGAAATAGGAATGGCGATAGTTTTTCCGGAGAGCCATCCTATGGGGGTGGATGCAGAACTTATTGATGTGAAGCAAAGCGAAACCATCAGGAGTATTGTGGCTGTGGGAGAGCAGGATAAACTTCAGCTGATCCATCCCGACGCAGGCAAAAGCCTTACGGTTTTATGGACAATTAAAGAAGCATTGTCAAAAGTGCTGAAAACTGGATTAATGACTCCTTTTGAGTTGTTTGAAATCGACAAGGTGCAGCATCAGGATGGTATTGTGATTTGTGATTTTAAAAACTTCCCTCAGTATAAGTCTTTATCCTGGTTGGCCGGAGGTTACGCGTGGTCAATAGTTTTACCACATAAAAGCACATTGGATCTGGCAGTGCTCAGGAAGTTATACTTACAAAACAGCGCAGGTCAGGTATCCTGAACAGCGCAAATCAGGTATCCTGAATAAAAAAGTTCCCGATTTCAACTGGCTGCTGATATTTTTTAATGAAGTTTCTTACGCTCGTTGGCAAATATAAATAACCCATTCCGTCAGTCCCTAACAGACCACTATGGATAGGACTGATCTCTGAAATCAGTTTATCTTCAAGCTGCAAAATAAACTCTGGCCCAAAAAAACCTCTGAATACAGGGGCAAAATTTTTCATGATTTCAGGATCTATATTGATAGGTTCTTGTAGCCAGGCAGGAAATTGTGCCCCAAATTTAGAAATAGCTAATTTTGAGCCTTCAAACCATTCTTGTCCCGCCGGGAAGTCTTGTTTTCCTTCCTGCTCCGAGAATTTGCTCAGGACTATTTTACGCTCAGGAATTGGGATTGGTAAATCTGCGATCTCGGCAGCTTGTCCTGTATCGTAATGTAAAATAACTTTTACTGTACCATTCTTTATTTTCTCTGCCTGTTTTGGATCATTAACCGTGTACAAACCCGGCATACTGCTGCCAACTCCAAATTCAGGGTGTATTTTGACCGATAAGAATATACTGATCGCATAGTTACTGTCTTCCAGTAAATTATTTACTGCATAACCGGCATCAAACAAATCTTTCTTCAGTGACATTAAAAGCAACATTGGTTTTTGCGTAACCGGGCAAACAGGGTAAGCTGCCATTTCTATATTAGCTACTCCTCCAATCCGGGAGGCAGGCTTGTCTTGTTTTAAATCTGAAGTTAGTAGATGATACATAATTAGCTTAAATCAATGGCAAAATAGTTATAATCTTTATTTTTCAGGATAATATTGAGATTAATCTGATCTTTCTTACCGCTATTTTTTCTGCTGAGTTCATTGCCGGGGCTGATTTAAATTCCTACTTTTAAGAACTAACCATTTGTCCTGACGTATGAAACAAAAAATCAGCCTTTCGCTTATTATTGTGCTTACTTTTTTATTTGTCAACCCATCATCCGCTCAAAAAGGCTGGATTGATCTTTTTAACGGCAAAGACCTGAAAGACTGGAATATCAAAATTTCCAAGCACAACTATAATGAGAACTACGCAAATACCTTTCGTGTAGAAAACGGGCTGATGAAAGTGAGCTATGACGGCTATGGGGACTTTGATCAGCAATACGGTCATATATTCTATAAAAAACCATTCTCTTATTACCTGTTAAAGATAACCTATCGCTTTGTGGGGGAACAGGCTAAAGGCGGTGAAGGCTGGGCTTATCGGAACAGTGGCGCTATGCTGCATGGACAGGCCCCTGAAACTATGCTGAAGGATCAGGATTTTCCAATTTCTGTAGAAGGGCAAATTCTGGGTGGTGATGGTACACACGACCGTCATACCAGCAATGTCTGTACACCCGGAACACAAATCGTTTACGAAGGGAAACTATTTACACCACATTGTTTAGATTCTAAATCGAAAACTTATGCAGGTGATCAATGGGTTACTGCCGAATTCTTAGTTTTAGGAGATTCAGTCATTAAGCATATTATTGATAAAGAAGTAGTGCTTGAATATACGAAACCTCAGATCGGAGGAGGCAATGTGTCCAACTATGACCCGAAAATCAAAGTAGATGGTAAAGCTTTAACCGGTGGCTACATTTCTTTACAGAGCGAAAGTCATCCGATAGAATTTAAAGCAGTAAGGCTCTATAATCTGGAGCCTTACGCAAAAAATAAAACAAAATTAACTCAGGTCATTGCCAAGGTTTTAAAGGAATAATCCTTATTCATTGATCATCGGTTTGTATTTGTACCAATTAGTTCCGATTATCCAAAGATTGATCAGGAAAAATGGCAAGGCGATAAATAAACCAGATGGCTCGAAAATAGCATTATGAACAATAATCCCTACCATAACCGGTAAAATAACAATAGCGCCGAGCGCTCTGTATTTTGGCAGCATAAAGAGCAGGCCGCCAATAATTTCAACGATCCCTATTAAAGGCATCAGCCATGAAATTTTAAAAAAAGCTTCCATGAGCTGCATTTGCTCCGCGCTCATTTTCGGCATGGGCATGTAATTGAAGAATTTGTTTAATCCGGCGTTGATAAACATCAGACCGAACAGGATACAGAGTACAGTTTTTACGATTTTCATTTTAATCAGATTTTGGTGGGATTTAAATTACTGTTTAAAATTTGAAAATCAATAGGTTAGCTTAAAAAAAATGACCTTACTTTATATGCTGCTTTCTATATTGTGATGGAGGTATCCTGATAACGGCCTTAAACTGCTTGCTAAAATGTGCCCAGCTATTATAACCACTATCGTAACAAATATCTAAAACAGGCCGGTTTGTTTCTCTCAAAAGTTTGCAAGCATGCCCGATCCTGATCTCTTTAATGAAATCGAAATAACTTTTTTTAATATTCCGTTTAAAAAAACGACAAAATGCAGGGATGGACATACTGGTAATTCCTGCGACTTCTTTCAAGGAAATCGGATCCAGGAAATGTTTAAAAGAATAGTCTATAATTGTTTCAATGACTGAATTTTCTTCACCATTACTGACCGTGTCAAATGCTGTAGTAATAATCTTCTGCTGCGCTGAAGTACTGATCTTTTGCATACAACTGATCAAAAGTTGAATACGCTCAATTCCTGCGGCAAATTCCAGTTGTCTGATTAATACAGCAATATCATTTGATAAGTCCTGTAGTAGCTGAATACCAGTATTCTTACTTTCTAATAATCCGGCTATATCTTTCATTTCCGGTAAGGCCAGAAAACCTTCGCCCCAGAAATCTCTCATAAAATGAATGACGATCGCACTGCCAATCGTGGTGTTCTGTGATCTTCTAAACCAGTGCGGTACATTTGTATTGAGTAAAAAAATGTCCCCTTGCTTATATTCTCCAATATAATCACCTATCAATGCCGTCCCGTTCCCTTCGGTAATCAGAATTAATTCACACTCCAGATGCTTATGCCAGGCCGTTTCAAAATCAGGTGTTTTGTAAGTCCGGCAAGCGAAAGAGTTATATTCTTCTACATGTATTTTCTGAATGAGTGTCTTCATGAAACTGAAAATGTATGCTATTCAACTGCTATCTGAACGTAAAATAAAGGTACTAAATCCAATAAGTGATCAGATAGCATATTTTTTTCAATAAATACCAGTTGAACCGGCCTTGTCTAATTTTGTAGATTTAAAACTAACAAATTCTTTGACGCGCAGACAATTTTAACCTGAATAAAACCAAATATATTTTTATGAATGAAATTTCAATAACAGCTGATTATGGAAGATAGTACATATGATGCGATTGTAGTCGGTTCCGGTATCAGCGGTGGCTGGGCGGCAAAGGAACTTTGTGAAAAAGGTTTAAAAGTCCTGATGTTAGAACGCGGTGGCCCTTATGATCATATTAAAGATTATAAGACGGCGCAGAAAAATCCCTGGGAATTTGAACATCGGGGAGGTACAACTGCCGAACAGAAAAAAAAGTATCCTGTTATCCATCGCGGATGGGCAGCCAACGAAGCGGTCATGGACGGCTGGGCAAATGAGCAAGATTGTCCTTATACCGAAACCAAACCCTTTACATGGTGGCGCAGTTACCGGATGGGCGGCCGTTCTATCTTATGGGGCAGACAATCTTATCGCTGGAGCCAGCTGGACTTTGAAGGAAATGAGAAGGATGGTATCGCCACACCCTGGCCAATTGGATATGCAGATCTTGCTCCGTGGTACGACCATGTAGAGAAATTTGCAGGAATCAGCGGCTCTATAGAAAACATTGCGCATTTACCAGACGGACACTTTTTACCGCCTATGGAATTAAATTGTGTAGAGAAGGATATGGCACAAAGAATAAAAAAGGAGTACCATGAAAAGAGACATTTAATTATCGGCAGGGTGGCTAACCTGACCGCTGCAATCCCCGGGAGAACAAAATGTGAGTTTAGAAACCGCTGTTGGGAAGGATGTCCGTTTGGAGGCTACTTCAGCACACAATCCTCTACTTTACCGGCTGCAATGAAAACCGGAAATCTTACGGTAAGACCTTATTCATTAGTGAAACAAGTGCTTTATGACAAAAATTCAAAAAAGGCAACAGGGGTAGAAATACTCGATACCGAAACCAATCAGACTTATGAATTTAAAAGCAAGATCGTTTTCTTATGTGCTTCTACATTGAATACGGCCTGGGTTTTATTTAACTCTGCGACTGAGGTATGGCCAGGTGGTTTAGGGAGCAGCAGCGGCGAACTCGGACATAACGTAATGGACCATCATTATAATGTAGGCGCTTCAGGATCTGTGGAAGGTTTTGAAGATCAGTACGTATTTGGCAGAAGGGCCAATGGGTTCTATATCCCGAGATTTGTGAATTTAGGAGGTGACAAAAGAGATTACCTGCGTGGTTTTGGCTACCAGGGCGGCGCAAGCAGGGAAGGATGGGGCAGAGAGATCGCCGAGCTGAATATTGGAGGTGATTTTAAGGATGCTTTGGCAGAGCCTGGAAAATGGACTATCGGGGCAACCGGGTTTGGCGAAATACTCCCATACCATGAAAATAAAGTATCACTTGATAAAAATAAGAAAGATAAATGGGGCTTACCTGTACTGGCAATGGATGCGGAAATGAAAGAGAATGAGTTCAAAATGCGCAAAGACATGAAGGAAGAAATGAGGGCTATGTTTGATGCCGCAGGAATAAAAAATATCAATACCTGGGACAATGGACATGCCTTAGGTCATGGTATTCATGAAATGGGAACTGCAAGAATGGGAAGAGATCCAAAGACTTCTGTTTTGAATAAATGGAACCAGGTTTGGGACTGCATGAATGTATTTGTAACTGATGGTGCTTGTATGACTTCTTCAGCTTGCCAGAACCCTTCGTTAACTTATATGGCTTTAACAGCAAGAGCGGTCGATTATGCAGTGAGTGAATTAAAGAAAAATAACATTTAAGCTGATGGAAAGAAGAGAACTTTTAAAAATGATCGCACTGCTTACAGGCGGTGTGATGATTGGAAGTAATGCTTTACTGACTGGCTGCAGCCCTGACAAGGGGAATTTTAAAAAGAATGCGGTCTTTACGCAGCAAGACCAGGATTTTCTGGACGAAGTTTCTGACACTATATTACCTGCTACGCAAACTCCGGGAGCTAAAGCGGCAAAAGTAGGTGCTTTCATGACCGTTATGGTCAATGATTGTTATGAAGAAAAAGATCAGAAAGTTTTCAAGGAGGGAATTGCTAAACTCAATGCGGCTTGCGAAAAGATGTATGGTTGTGAGTTTATGAAAGCTACGGTAGTGCAAAGATTAGCATTGCTGGTTAAACTAGACGAGGAAGCCAAAGCCTATCAGGCTAAAAGAGGTGATTTACCAGCTCATTATTTTACCATGATGAAGCAATTAACTCTGCTGGGTTATTTTTCTTCAGAACCCGGTTGTACAAAGGCAATGCGTTATATCGCTGTACCTGGCCATTACAAAGGATCTGTTCCTTATAAAAAGGGCGATAAAGCCTGGGCTTAGCGGATATGTATTTACTGGGAATAGATATAGGGACATCTTCCATCAAGGTTTCTGTGGTGGATATACAAACCAGGAAAAGGATTGTCACAGCGCAATATCCTGATGAAGAAGTGGAAATCATAGCGCTTCAGCCGGGCTGGGCCGAGCAGTCTCCTGAAGATTGGTGGCAGCATGCAGTTCAGGCTATAAGCCGGTTAAATGCGATTGGAGGTTTTGACCCTAAGAACATTAAGGCTATTGGTATTGCCTATCAAATGCACGGACTGGTCATTGTAGACAAAGACCAGAATGCGCTGCGGGACAGTATAATCTGGTGTGACAGCAGGGCTGTTGAGCTGGGAGAAAAAGCTTTTGAGGAAATCGGACAGGAAAAATGTTTGCATCATTTGCTCAATTCTCCGGGAAATTTTACAGCCTCAAAACTGGCCTGGGTAAAACATAACGAGCCTGAAATTTATAAAAAGATAGATAAAGTTATGCTTCCGGGTGATTTTATTGCGATGAAACTGACTGGAAGTATTACGACCAGTATTCCGGCATTATCTGAGGGAGTGTTTTGGGATTTTCGAAAGGATGAATTGTCAAAAGATGTGATGGAATATTATGGTTTTGACCAGAATCTGATCCCCGCTATTCAGCCGCTTTTCTCTGTACATGGGGAGCTAAGTATAGCTATCGCAGTACTATTGGGATTGCCGGAAGGAATTCCTGTTGCCTATAAATCAGGTGACCAGCCTAACAATGCGCTTTCGCTGAACGTACTCAGATCTGGCGAGGTGGCTGCCACTGCAGGGACTTCTGGTGTAATTTATGGAGTCAGTGACCAGTTGATCTGTGACCCGCAGTCCAGGGTAAATACTTTTGCCCATGTTACTTATAGTCCGGCTCAAAAGCATACCGGAGTGTTGCTGTGTATCAATGGAACCGGAAGCATGTATAGATGGGCAAAGCATAATTTTGCACCAAACCTGTCTTATGAAACCTTGAATAAACTGGCAGCGACTGCGCCTATAGGCAGCAAGGGGCTAAAAGTTCTGCCTTTTGGCAATGGTGCAGAGCGGATCCTGAACAATAAATATACCGGCGCACAGTTAATCGGAATTGACCTTAACCTGCACGGGCAGCCGGAAATCTTCAGGGCGGTACAAGAAGGAATAGCCTTTGCGTTTCGTTATGGGCTGGATATTATGCGGGAGAACGGTATGCAGCCAAAGGTAATCAGGGCGGGACTCGCCAATTTGTTTCTAAGCGAAGTTTTTGCACAGACCTTTGTCGATGTGACCGGGGTTCCCATAGCGCTTTACGAAAATGATGGTAGTGTGGGCGCGGCAATAGGTGCAGGTATTGGTGCAGGTATTTTTGAAAGTGCCGAAGAAGCATTTAGCCATCATGAACCAATCAGGTACCTGGAACCTAAAAATACAGAAGCTTACGAACCGCTGTACACTGAATGGAAGTATCTATTAAACAAGGCTTTATAAGCTGCATAAAACAGAAATTATGACAAGAATAGTAATTGGAGCAAAAGAGTATTTTAAAGAAATAAAACAAATACAGTTTGAAGGTCTGGAAAGTGATAATCCGCTGGCTTTCAGATGGTATGATGCAAATAAAATAGTAGCTGGTAAACCCATGAAAGAACATTTGAAGTTCGCTTGTGCTTATTGGCATTCCTTTAATGGGAATGGGAGCGATCCTTTTGGGGGCGCTACACATGTTTTTCCATGGGATGAAAAGAAAGATGCGGTAGAAAGGGCAAAAGATAAAATGGATGCCGCTTTTGAATTCATCACTAAAATGCAATTGCCTTATTACTGTTTTCACGATGTGGATATAGTGGATTATGGCAATGATATTGCTGAAAATGAGCACAGATTGCAAACTTTGGTGGAGTATGCTAAAGAAAAACAAGCCAGCAGCGGAGTGAAATTACTCTGGGGAACAGCCAATTTATTTAGCCATAAACGTTATATGAATGGCGCATCAACCAATCCGGATTTTCATGTACTGGCACATGGTGCTGCCCAGGTAAAGTCTGCTTTAGATGCAACAATTGCGCTTGGCGGAGAGAACTATGTTTTCTGGGGTGGCAGAGAAGGATATATGAGCTTACTGAATACCAATATGAAGCGGGAGCAGGAGCATTTGGCTAAATTTCTTCATACAGCTAAAGATTATGCAAGAAGTCAAGGATTTAAAGGGACATTTTTTATTGAACCTAAGCCATGTGAACCCTCTAAACATCAATATGATTATGATGCGGCTACGGTAAAGAGTTTCTTGCAGGAGTATGATTTGCTTGGAGATTTTAAAATGAATATTGAAGTGAACCATGCGACTTTAGCCGGCCATACTTTTCAGCATGAGTTACAGGTTGCAGCAGATAGCGGGTTGCTGGGTTCCATAGATGCCAATCGTGGTGATTATCAGAATGGCTGGGATACCGATCAGTTCCCGACAGATATTAATGAACTGACTGAAGCCATGCTGATTATTCTGGAAAATGGTGGATTACAAGGCGGAGGCGTGAACTTTGATGCCAAGATCCGTAGAAATTCAACTGATCCTGCTGATTTGTTTTATGCCCACGTTGGCGGTATGGATATTTTTGCAAGGGCTTTGATCACTGCCGATGCGATACTTCAAAAATCGGATTATAAAAAGATAAGGACTGACCGGTATGCTTCTTTTGATAATGGTCAGGGGGCCGAATTTGAGCAGGGGAAATTAAGCTTAGAAGATTTAAGGAACTATGCGGTACAAAACGGAGAACCTGAAGTGCGCAGCGGAAAACAGGAATACCTTGAAAATCTGATTAACAGGTATATCTAGGTTATTTGAAATTCGCAAATATCCGATTGAAATCTCCAAACAAGAGGTGTGGTAGTTACTGATCTTTGTGGTATCAAAATAAAGATATGATTATGGAGCATAAAAGTAAAATAGCATTAGTCACTGGCGGCAGCCGCGGACTAGGTAAAAATATGGCACTTAAACTTGCAGAAAGAGGTATTGATGTCATTCTTACTTATTTGAGTAAAGAAGAGGAAGCTAACGAAGTGGTTGCGCAAATAAAAGAAGCTGGACAAAATGCGGTAGCGCTGCGCCTTGATACAGGTGATGTGAAGAGCTTTGATTCGTTTTTTGAGCAATTAAAAGGAGTGCTTCAAGGTAAGTTCCATGCAGATAAATTTGATTTTTTAATCAATAACGCAGGGGTGGGACACAATACTTTGATTAAGGATATGAGTGAGGACGTGTTTGATCAGCTGATGAATGTACATTTTAAAGGGGTTTACTTTTTGACACAAAAAGCACTGGAACTCATGAATGACCAGGGTGGGATTGTCAATGTTTCCACTGGTCTTACCCGGATGAGTATGTTTGGATATTCCGCTTACGCATCTATGAAAGGGGCGATCGAGGTTTTCACAAGGTATCTGGCAGCTGAATTGGGCGCAAGAGGAATTAATGTGAATTCCATAGCACCCGGGGCTATAGAAACCGATTTTGGAGGTGGTGCTGTACGTGACAATGAGCAGATTAACAAACATATCAGTGGTATTACTGCGCTTGGACGGGTTGGATTACCTGAGGATATTGGTGGTGTAGTTGCTTTCTTATGCACGCCGGATGCTAAATGGATTACCGCACAACGTATCGAAGTTTCAGGAGGAATGAGCCTTTAATCTTGCCATCTGTTTTTCAATAAGGAGTGTTATATTTGATTTTCGCAAAATGATATGCCTAAAGAAACATCATTAGAAGAATTTTATCAAAAAGTTACGGCCACTCTTCCTGCAGACATCAACAGGGAGATTGGCCATTTCAATGTTTTTGAAATTGATAAACTATTTGATCAGAAAACCGGTACCCGGATTATGCCTTATAGCAGAAGGGCTTATTATAAGATTAGTTTGATCAGGGGAAAAAACAGGGCAGAATATGCTGATAAAGTTATTGAAATTCCAGAAAGTGCCCTTCTTTTTGCCACACCGAGAATACCTTATAATTGGGTAGCCCATGATGACAATCAGACCGGACTTTTCTGCATTTTTACGGCAGAATTTCTGGCTAAGAATAAAGTAGGAGTGGCTTTAGATGAGCTGCCTATCTTTCAACCGGGTCAATTGCCGATTTTTCAGCTTACAGCGCAAGAAAGTGCTGAGCTTGAAGTTCTTTTCAGGAAAATGCACGCAGAAATGGACTCCAGTTATATTTATAAATATGATCTGATCCGTAATTTCGTGATGGAAGTGATCCATTACGGACAAAAATTACAGCCTATATCTCCATTTCACGTCGTGCAAAATGCTGCGGAAAGGATCACCTCATTATTTATAGAGCTTTTAGAAAGGCAATTTCCAATTGAAACTTCGGGACAAAGATTGATGCTTCGTACAGCTAAGGACTATGCAGACCGGTTGGCCGTACATGTAAATCACCTGAATAAAGTATTAAAGGAGAGCTCTGGGCAAACGACGACCAGTATTATTACGCTCCGGGTAATTCAAGAAGCGAAAATTTTGCTGAAGCAAACGGACTGGAGTATTTCAGACATCAGTTATAGCCTGGGCTTTGATGATTTAGCTCACTTTTCAAACTTCTTCAAAAAGCAAACTTCTATTACGCCAATTGCGTTTCGGTCGTAATGAATTGAGAAACGCTTTAAAAATTAAAATCCCTGCAAATAATACCTTTGCCGGGATTTTAATTATAACTCTTTAAGATAAAGAGATAGTTTCACTATCAATTAATTCTACTTTTTTACCCATTTTCTTTTGAATGATCTCAAAATGATGTAGTTCATCCTGGCTAACCAGTGAAATCGCATCCCCTGGTTTATCTGCACGACCAGTTCTGCCGATACGGTGAACATAATCTTTCGGTGACCTCGGTAATTCATAATTGATCACAAAAGGAAGGAAATTAATATCAATTCCTCTGGCCATTAAATCTGTGGCAACCAATACTTTAAGTTTGCCTGATTTGAAATGTGTTAAAGCATCGGTTCTTGCACCCTGGCTTTTTTTGCTGTGAATAGCCTTTGCATCAATATTATTTTTACGAAGCTTATTGACAATAGCATCTGCCTGCTTAACCGAAGAAGCAAAGACCAGTACTTGTTTCATTTCATGATGGTTGATCAGGTAACGTAAAAACGGGCCTTTCTTTTCATCAGAAACGATATAAGCTACCTGGTTGATCAAATCAAGTGATTCCTCTTCTTCCGCTATCTTGATAACCACAGGATCATGCAGTAAGATTTGGTGAATATGCTGAAGATCATCATTTAAGGTAGCGGATAATAATATATTTTGACGCTTTTCAGGTAAAAGCGCAATGATTTTGTTTACTTCTTCTTTAAATCCCAGGTTAAGCATTTTATCTGCTTCATCCAGTACCAGGGTTTCAATACTTGATAAATGTACAGCCTTTGAATCTACCAATTCCAATAACCTGCCTGGTGTGGCAACCAATACATTTACGCCCTGCATAGCCATCATTTGAGGATTAATAGAAACGCCACCGTACACTGCCAGTGTTTTAACAGGCTCAGGAATTGCTTTGCTGAAAATCTGAAAAACCTCTTTAACCTGTTCAGCAAGTTCACGTGTGGGTACTAAAACCAGTACATTCGCATGGCGGTTTTTCACGCCCAATGTTTGTTGCAGGTTCATTAAAAGTGGTAAAACATAACTTGCAGTTTTTCCGGAACCTGTTTTCGCAATGGCTAAGACATCTTTTTTATTTAATATAGCTGGTATAGCTGTTTGTTGAATAGGAGTGGGTACTGTGAACTTCTGATCTATCAGCGCTATTAATAAAGCAGGAGATAAACCGAGGGATTTAAAAGGCATATTACTTAATTTTTGGTGTAAAAGTAAACAAAAATCGCTGTTAGCCGTTGGAGAAAGAAGATAGAGTTTTTGATTATTATTGATGAAAAGAAAAAACATTACATATTTTAATAGAAATTTTAGGGCTTAAATATGAAAGACGAGATACGTATGGCAGTTTCCCTGCCTCATGAATTAGAAAATGAAGTGTTTGAATTAAGCGATATGGCTTGTGAATTACTGGAGGAGGGTAAAGTTGAAGAAGCATTAGCAAAAATAAAACTTGCCTGGGAGAAATTGCCGCAGGCCAGGTACAATACTTCTGTCTCCCATATGATCTTATGTGCTTTAATTCCTATTTTAAATACTGCAGGTAAATATGATGAAGCCTTACAATTGACCAAAGAATGGATAGCAGATCTGGAAACCTCTGGTTACAAAATCTACCATACCATGCCATATATTTTACATGGAGAGACGATGTTATTTCTAAAAGATGCAGATGCGGCAAAGGGATCTTTTGAGCAGGCCGTAAAATACGGGGCCACAAAAAGGGACTTTAGTGATCAGCCAGCTTTCTATTTTGAGGTGGCGAAAAAGAAACTTAATGATCCTGAAGAGATTCTGGCACGCTTTGAAAAAGAAGTTTTATCCCGGCCTTTCACTGTACTCAGGCCTGAGCTGGTGGAGCTTTCTGATGAGGTCAGTGAACGTATCGAAGAATTAAGTGAACAAGGAAACGAATTGTTTGAGGAAGAAAAATATCAGGAATGTATTCAGGTTTGGAGTGAGGCGTTGGCCCTGGTCCCTCAGCCCCAAAACTCCCATGGTGAAGCATTCTGGCTGGAAACTTCTATCGGAGATTGTTATTTTATGCTGAATGATTTTGAGCAGTCACTTTTACATTTTTTAAATGCAAAAGGAAATATCGAAACCAACGCTTATGAAAATCCATTTGTGATGCTGCGTTTAGGTGAATTGTTTTTAGAAGGTGATCATTTTAATGATGCCAAAGAATTCCTGCTTCGGGCTTATATGCTGGAAGGACAGGAAATATTTGATACAGAAAATGAGAAATATTTTGTGTTTTTAAAACAAAATGTTGAACTCAATGCGCCCGGTTAAGACCCCGGATTTATTGTAAATAGCTGACGAATATTTCAGAAAGCTGGAAAACCCGGTCCAATACGATCATCACAATACCTACTAAGATAATACTCAGTAATTTATAGGTAAAAGTCCTGACAATTTTTTTATCGTGTATTGTTTTCCAAACGATCGGCAAATCAATCAGAGCGCTTGCCATAGAGGATATAATGGCGGCGCTGCCCGCAACTGCAGGACTAATCTGGCCGTGTGCAGCCATTGTAGCGGCGGCGACAGTTGTACTTGCGCTGCTGATCAGTCCTCCGAAAAAACCAGTACCTAAAATACCAAGACTTCCGAAATAGCGGGTCAGTAAAATACCTGCTGCCTGAATGATGATAAACAATACGCCAAACCACAATACTTTTGGTAAAGAAATAGGAGAGGCCAGTTTTATGGTAGCCTGCGGGGTGGTATCTACTTCCTCTACCAAATAATCACGCCAAATCCATAATGCTGCCACACAAGACATGGCTAGTAGCGGTATAAGTGTAGCAGTGAGTGACAGTGGAACAAATATAGCTGCCAATAGCATGTTTCTTACAAACATGGAAATATTGATCAGGCTGGATAGTGTTGTTATTTTTGAGGGTGTGCCAGCATTCTGGACCCTGGAACTGACTTCGGCCACGGTTGCTGTACTATTAACCAAACCTCCAAATATCGCCCCAAGGTATAAACCTCGTGTACTGAATACGCGCAGGAATACGTAATTCACAAATCCAATTCCCGCAATCGCAATCACACTTATCCAGGCATCACTAGGATTGAATAATTGCCAAGGATCAACGTATCTGTTGGGCAATACCGGGAAAATCACAAAACCAATTAAACCCAGTAAAATGGCGCTCCTGATCTCTGAAGGAAGGAGCCCGCCGGCAAATTTGTTCAATTCTGTTTTCCAGGCCAGCAGCATAGTGATTACAATAGCACCGGCAACTGGCGTAAATATATGTCCCATACCGACCAGAACGCCCAGCATATAATTGGCAATCAGGGCAGCTGAGGTTGTGATTTCTACAGATTCGTTAGCCATCAGGCTTCGTGCATTCATACCGATTGCCAATAAGAAGACGCCTACCATCGCAACGATAATAAAATCGTGTCCTGCAAGAGTAGAGAGCATGCCTAATAGTGCGACAATTGAGAATGTCCTGATTCCAGCCTCTTTATGTGACCACTTTCGCTCCATGCCTATCAGCATGCCAATGCCTACTGCAACAGTCATTTTCAAAGCAACTGGCCCGACTGGATAATGTATAAAATCGTTGTTCATATAGCTGATTTTTATTCCCTTCAATAAGTTTCCTCTGCTGCTCAAAATCACTGTAAATTACGTAAACAGGGAGAGTCTTCCTATCTATTTGTGTAATGCTTTTGAGGCATTGCAGTTTAGTACTTTTAGTTCAACAGTTAAACCCCCTGTTTTGTGCGTATTGGGGAACTGAGGAGGTACGCTTAAACATATATAAGCCCCTGAATAGTCCTCTTTAGTTGGCTGACTAAAAAGCTCCGGAAACTTGAAATATTGGTGAAAACAGTCAGGATTTCCAGTGCAACTTGTACTCCTGTACCTTTAAACTCGGGAAAGCAAGCTTTTATTGCTAGTTTTGCGCGCAAAGAACAGATTATGGAAGCGAGTGAACTAAGAATTGGAAATTATACAATGGATCATGGTCATCCTGAGCAAATACCTTATGGATCTGATATTGATTCTGCGGGATTGATGGACCCAATTCTTTTAACAGAAGAATGGGTAGTTAAATTTGGTTTTGAACGTTTTGAATTCGAATACGAAGAAGGAAATGAAACAACTTATGTGCTGGAAAAAAAGAATGGCCATCAATTCGTTCTCAATGAAAGTTTACAGCCTATGGATGGCGAAATCGCAATGTTAGACTACAAACTGCAATATGTTCACCAGATTCAGAATCTTTATTTTGCATTGACTAATGAAGAATTAATGATCAAAGAATAGGGTCAGAAGAATTTCCTGATTAAATGAGTACCAATGGGGGCGTGTTAATCGGAATTTAAAGGATTATACTAAAATCCTTTCCTTTTAGAGTAGACCCTGGTATTCACTTTAAAGAGTCTTACCCTTTGGTCAGGCTTTTTAAAGTGAATACCAGCAGTGCTAAAGCAAGCAAAATAATACTTGTCCAGGGTAGCTGATGAATCCCAATATTGACGATTGCTAATCCGCCAACCGTTGATCCGATTGTTACGGCAAGATTTCCGCATGAAGTGAAAATACTATTGATGAATTCAGGTGCTTCTGAAGTTGAAGAAGTGATATTTACATTACTAATCAGAAAACCACCCGCATGGATGAATCCCCAAAATATGATGACGAATATCATAAGGTTGTAACTAGCTCCCATAAAATAAGTTAAACCATGAATTCCCAGCAATGATACTATGAAAAGTATTGTAGTCCTTTCCCTGTTTTTACTTAAAAATTTACCGGCAAAATAATTCCCTGCAACGCCGGTTATGCCAAATATCAATAACATTAAGCCAATTGCTGAGCCATTCATATGCGTAACATTTTTCAAATAACCGGCCATATATCCATATGTAGAAAACATGGCAGCAATCACCAGACAGGCTAATAAAAGACTGAATAGCAGCTTACGGTTACCTAATATTCTCCAATAAGAAGTTTTGATTTTCACCCTGGCAACAGGAATAAAAGGAAGGAAAACCCAGAGGGATAAAAATGAAATGATATTGATCACGGCAGACAATAGGAAAGATGCCCTCCAATTAAACATTTCAGCTATGAATGTTGCCATGGGTATTCCAAAAACTGTGGCTAATGTTAGTCCACCAAATACAATGCTGACAGCTTTAGGCGACTCATCAGGATGTACAGTGCCTGCTGCAACAGCCAAACCAATAGACCAGAAAACAGGATGTAAAATTGCGGGCAAAGCACGGGCAAAAAGTAAAAATGGGAATGATGGTGCGATAGCGCAGAGTATGTTGGAAATCGAAAAAATCGCTAATACCAGTAATAATGTCTTTTTTCTATTGGCATTTGTGAATGCTAATGTTATAAAAGGGGCAGAGATAGCTATAATCAGCGCAAAAATACTCAATAACCATCCTGCCTTATCAATAGTAACATGATACGCATTTGCTATTTGTGGTAAGATACCGATCACACCAAATTCGGTTGTTGTAATTCCGAAAATCCCTAAAGCCAGTATATAAAGTGTTCTTTTCATATTTGTTTTTTATGCAAATTTGAAACATAAATAACCTGATCAGATGATATGCACTTTTATGTGCGATACTATCAAAAAGGAAAGTATACTGATAATTAGAAGCTTAATCATGCCAGAATTTTTTCACGATAAAAAACTATACTATACCCCAATTGAATTTGCCTTAAAACATATTGGGGGGACATGGAAAATGCCTATTCTCTGGAGGCTTCATGCTAATATTCTCAGATATGGAGAATTGAAAAAAGATATTCCGCATATTACACACAAAATGCTGGCGAGTCAGTTGCGGGAGCTGGAAGATAAACAACTTATTGAACGGACTGTTTATCCCGTTGTTCCACCCAAAGTTGAGTATAAGATTACTGCAAAAGGATTAAAAGCAATCCCGGTAATTGAGCATATTATGAAGTACGGTTATGAATTAATCCAGGAGGCAGGTATCGAATATCCACCAAAGATTTAATTTGCAATAGGTCACCTCCTGAAAATACCGTTATTAATCAAATAACGGTATTTTTTTAAAAGATTTGTTGTACAGGTAATTATTGTAATTTCAGTCCTGAAAACAGGGTATATTTAACTTCTACATATTCTTCTATCCCGTAATAACTGCCCTCACGTCCATAACCGGATTCTTTAATGCCTCCAAACGGTACTGATGCAGTACCCACAGAACCGCTATTTAAAATAACCATACCAGATTCGATGCGTTGTGAAAGTCTAAATGCACGGCCAAGGCTTTCAGTATAAGCATAAGCAACAAGCCCGTACTCCGTATGGTTTGCACGCGCTATGACTTCTTCTTCATTATCAAAACTGTATACAGCGCAAACAGGCCCGAAGATTTCAGTTTGATTAATATCCATGTCGTCCGTCAGCTCCGTTAAAATAGTCGGTTCATAGAAAAGACCGCCTTTTGCATGAACTTTTCCACCGTATATTACTTTAGCACCTTGCTTAACCGTAGTAGAAATCAATGCCTGCACTTTATCAATTGCCTTTTGATTGATGAGCGGGCCAACAACAAATTCTTCCTGCAAACCATCATCAACTCTTATTTGTGAAACTGAAGCTTTCAGCAGCGCGATTACCTGATCATAACAAGTTTGCTGAACATATATACGGTTGGGCGAAATACACACCTGTCCGGAATTCCTCAGCTTTGCACTCACCAAACCTTTTACCGCATTTTCAATATTTGCATCGTCAAAAATGATAAATGGCGCATTACCACCAAGCTCCATGGTTAGTTTCTTAAGAGTTGCCGCACTTTGTTCTGCCAACAGCTTACCGATCTGTGTTGATCCGGTGAAGGAGATTTTACGGATACGGGCATCAGCGGTAAAAATCTGACCAATCATTTTCGGATCACCGGTGACCAGTTCAAACACGCCCTCCGGAATTCCAGCTTTGCGTGCATAGGCTAACAATTTTATAGCAGTTAGTGGTGTATCTTCTGCTGGTTTGATAATCATTGTACAACCTGCCGCTAAAGCAGTAGCAATTTTTCTTGTAATCATCATGAAGGGAAAATTCCAGGGTGTGATTGCTGCGGTTGGGCCAATAGGGTTTTTGGTTACGATGACCGCTCCATTTGGATCATGCGTTGGGATAGTATCTCCATATAAACGCTTAGCTTCTTCTGCATACCATTCAATAAATCCTAAACCATAATCAATCTCTCCACGGGATTCCGATAAGCATTTTCCATTTTCAGCGGTCAATAATTCTGCAAATACTTCTTTGTCTGCTTTGATCAGGTCATGCCATTGGCGTAATAAGACGGAGCGTTCAGCAGCAAGTTTTTTTGACCAGGATGGAAATGCGTTAACTGTAAGGTCAACTGCAATTTTCACCTCTTGTTCACTAAGGTTTGCACATTCATCAATTAAATTTCCCGTTGAAGGATTGTATACTTTGATAGTTTCCATGTTCTTGTAATTTAGATACAAATGTACCGTGACAAAAATGCTGTAGTTAGGCGCTATCAAACCAATGCTTGTATAAATCAAACCATGATATGGCATTGGCTAAAGAAGTTATTCATTTAACCAGAAAAATTCATTTTGCAGAATTCGAAGAAAATGAACTATTTTTGCCATGCTTTAGTCTCTTATTTCCCTCAGATCATGGAATCTCTTGAAGAATTTTACCAGTATAAGTTTGGTGGGATTGCCGGCCAGCTCAATATGGCTATTGGACAATTCAATGTTTTTCGTATTGAAGATCGTGCACGTAGAGACACCCCTTCACTGGTACATGTGCGGCGTAATTTCTATAAAGTCATGCTTTATATAGGAGAAAATGTGTTTCATTACGGAGACGAAAGCATAAAAGTTAAAGGTAAAACTCTTCTGTTCTTTCATCCCCAGGTCCCTTACTCTTATGAGAGGGTAGAACAGGGGACGACAGGTTTCTTTTGTGTATTTAAAGATGAATTTTATCAGGAAAATTTCAGGTTGAACCTAGGAGATCTTCCTTTATTTGCACCTGGAGTACCACCTGTTTATAAGCTTAACGAGGGGCAGTACAAAGAAGCAGAATCAATTTTTCAAAGAATGTATCAGGAAATTGATACCTCCTATATTTATAAATATGAATTGATCAGAAGTTATCTGAACCAGCTGCTTTTTATGGCTATGAAACTAAATCCTGAGCATACGCATTTAGAGCACGCTGATGCGGGCACCAGGATAACGGCCCGGTTTATTGAAATGCTGGAAAGACAATTTTTGATTGAATTCAGTACAGAGCGGTTATTACTTCGGACACCTAAAGATTTTGCTGGCAAACTTGCTGTGCATATCAATTATCTAAACCGGATTGTAAAGAAAACGACTGGTAAAACTACAAGTGAACATATTTACAGCAGAATAGCCTCAGAGGCCAAAATATTGCTTAAACATACGCAATGGAACATATCCGAAATAGGTTATGCGCTTGGCTTTGATGATCAGGCACATTTCAATAAATTTTTCAAAGCACAAGCTGGAATGAATCCTACTGCTTACCGGACAGACATATGACAAGTGAAATACAAATTTTAAAAGACTTTGTTGAAGGCAAATTATCTCCTAAAGCTTTTGAACAACACATTTATACAAATTCAGCATTAGAGGAATTACTATCGGACCCGGCGATAAGCTGGCATGGGACCTATCTGGAAGGTACAACTGCATTTTTATATTTGGCAGAACTGAACTATGGAAATTCTGCCGGGCAAATAGAAGCCCACGGAACTGCTGAACTATTTTTAATGAAAATTGGCATTGAGGTAATAGCTTCAAAAAAATATACGCAAGACCATGAATTGCTGATCAGCGCGACTCCAAAATATATTGATGCCGATGCGGATTTTATTGAAAAATATATCTTGCCAACGGATAAAATGATTGCTAAAGCTGACAAAAAGCAGTTTATTAAACAACGCTATGCGGAACTTTTTAAATATCAGACAAAACCTCCTCAATGGATACAGCACCCGGATTGGTTAATAAAAAATGATAAACCATTGTTTTTCTTAGGTCAGTTTGAAATCAAAAATTGTAATTTATTTCACGATGATGGTCGTATTTACCTGTTTATCGATACCGGAACAGGAGCTGTGGAAACTGTAAAACAATTTTATTGATAACAAATATTGGATTTATAGCAATTTTTCCTGTTCTTCATGCCAATTTGAAATTTTGATTAGCGTATCTATGAATTGTTCATATTTTTTGGCACCAATTAACTTCTTATATTCTGCAGTCATGTCATCAGCCATTTGACAGATCGTATCATGGAGTTTCTTTCCTTCTTCCGTTAAAAAGATCATGATTGACCTGGCATCAGCTTCGCTTTTCTGGGTATAAGTCAAACCTAGTCTTTCCAGTTCCTTGACTGTTTTACTCACTCCCTGCTTGGTTACCATGATCTTGCTGACCAGGTTATGGTTAGAAATGCCAGCATGACCAATACTCATAAAATAGGGCATAAAGGTCATATTGAAATCGCTGGGCATTAAATTAGCTAAGTGGGTGGCGGCCGCTTTATCAGTATGCCGCTTTAAAATATAGATCTGTTTGAAAATTAACCTTTCATAGTCGTGCACATCTTCCATGGTTGCGAATTTAGTATAAATATTACTTATTTAACTCATAACTGAAATGTCATTTAAATCTAATATTGACAATTTTGTTAATAAAATAAGTAAACTTGGTTGACGATATTAGTCAACTAAGTTTACATTTGTTCCGTTAAATATATATTATGGAACCAGAAGAACAAACCCAATCCTCCGCTAAAAAAGTGGTAAAACTACTGATTATCGGCCTTGTAGCTATTTTTATCTGCTACTTCGCTTTTAACAAAATTGCGCATGCGCTGACCTATGAAAGTACTGATAATGCACAGCTCGAATCAAATGCTGTTCCTGTGCTAAGCAGGGTTTCCGGTTATATTAATGATTTTAAACTGTTAGATTATCAGCAAGTACGAAAAGGGGATACCCTTGTGGTTATTGACGATAGTGAGTATGTACTTGCCGTAAAACAAGCTGAAGCTGATCTTTTAGCAGCAAAAGCCGATCTGAGCAGCGCGGAATCTCAAATCCCGACTATTGGCTCCGATCAGGATGTCGCTTCTGCAGGAATCAGTGTAGAAGAAGTGACTTTGAAACAAGCAAAGCGCGATGTAGCCCGCGATGAAACCTTATTCAAAGAAGGATCAATTACCCAAAGGCAATATGAAAGAAGTCAGTCAGCTTATCAGACTGCTGTTCAGATGCTGGCTTCCAGTAAAAGTAAACTCAAACAAGCAGGGACGCAAAAAGGGAATGCCAATGCAATGATTCAGCGTGCAAAAGCTAATATTTCCGCCCGTGAAATCGCACTCGAAAAAGCGAAGCTAAACTTAAGTTATACCAGGATTATAGCCCCTGCAGCTGGTAAATTGGGAAAAACCAATCTTAAAAGCGGACAATACGTTCAAGGAGGACAGCAACTGTTCAACCTGGTGAGCAATGATAATTACTGGATCGTTGCCAATTTCAAAGAAACCCAGATTGAACATATGAGAGTAGGGCAACTGGTAAATATTGCCATTGACGGATACCCTGATCATAAAATTACAGGTACCCTTTCTGGCTTCAGCGATGCTACAGGAGCGAAATTTTCTTTGCTGCCACCAGATAATTCTACAGGAAACTTTGTCAAAGTTACGCAGCGTGTGCCAGTTACTATTCAAATCAATAAAGCTGAAGTACTTAAAGGAATGCTGAAAGCCGGCCTTAGTGCAACTATCGATGTAAAGGTGAAATAGGCATGGATAATTTCAATTTTATCAAATTTTAAAATGGAAGGCGAAAGAAACAAATTCATAAAAATACTCATTGTCATTACCTGTATCACAGCTGCTATTATGGAGCTGATTGATATGTCGATTGTCAATGTCGCACTGAATAATATTAGCGGAACCTTAGGGGCGACGCTTGAAGATGCCTCCTGGGTTGTGACTGCTTATGCGATTGCAAACGTGATTGTAATCCCTTTAACTGGTTTTCTAAGCCGTTATTTTGGACGAAAGAACTATTATCTCGCTTCAATTATCCTGTTTACCCTGGCTTCATACATGTGTGGTAATTCCTCTTCTTTATGGATGCTTGTGCTTTGGAGATTTGTACAGGGAATAGGGGGTGGTGCGTTACTTTCTGTTTCTCAGGGGATCCTGTTTGACCAGTTTAAACCTGAAGATAAAGGTATTGCCGGTGGTATATTCGGAATGGGGATTGTCATTGGGCCAACCATTGGGCCCATTCTTGGTGGATATATCGTAGACAACTATCATTGGGCATTGATATTTGATATTAATATTCCTATCGGGATAGCTGCGGCCTTGCTTACCTGGAAATTTGTAGACAAAAAAGCTGATGAATATAACATTGATAAGAAATCAATACCAATTGATTATATCGGTATTCTATCTTTAACCATAGGCGTTGGTGCGCTTCAGTATATTCTGGAAAAGGGACAATCCGATGATTGGTTTGAGGATGAGAACATCCGTTATCTGACTGCCGCTGCTATATTAGGCCTGGGGCTGTTTATCTGGTGGGAACTCACCACTAAAAACCCGGCTATCAATTTAAGGGTCATGAAGAGCAGAAACCTGATTGGGAGTAACATCCTGACCTTTGTCTGTGGCTTCGGGCTGTTCGGTTCTGTTTACCTGTTTCCGGTGATGGTGCAAAGGGTAATGGGATATACGCCAACAGAATCTGGCATATCGATGATCCCAGGCGCACTGGTTACCATATTTGCCATGCCATTTATCGGAGCAGGTTTGGGAAAAGGGGTAAAGCCAATTTATTTTGTATCCCTGGGTTTTGCACTGTTCATTTTACATGGTTATACCTCTTCACAAGCTGCACCGGATGCTGACAAATGGTGGTTTATTGTGACCCAGATTTGTCGTGGAATAGGTACAGGTTGTTTAACCGTGCCCTTGTTAAGCCAGGCTGTTGTTGGTTTAAAACCAGAAGATATGCCTTATGGTATTTCCCTCAACAATATGTTCAGGCAACTCGGAGGAGCATTTGGTATTGCAATCATGAACACTTATGCTACTAACCGTTTTGCAACCCACCGCACAGACCTGGTTTCTAATCTCCAGGGAAATAATCCGCTATTGGGCGAGCGGCTGAATGGAATAACACAAGGTCTGGTTGCTAAGGGAATGAATCCGGCATTAGCCAAACAAGCTGCCTATGGAGCATTAGACCACAGTTTATCCAATCAAGCACAAATGCAGGCCTATTTAGATGGTTTTCTGCTGATCGCGATTTTCTTTGTTTGCACGATCCCATTTATGCTCCTGCTGAAAAATGAAACTATGGATGCAGAAACAAGGGCAAAAGTCGCTGCAGCAGCACATTAACATGAAGCTGCAAATTTATTAATCAAAAAAACATGAAAAAGTTATTCCTCATTATATCTCTGATTTCTCTGTCCCTGGCTTTACATGCACAGGAAAACACAGGGGATCTCAAAACACTGATCAATCAATCATTTAGCTATTTTCCGCAGTTTAAAGAGCTTGGGCAAGCTATAGATGTTGAACAGCAGCGCATAACGCTTGCTAAGTCTGCTGGCTTGCCTTCTGTACAGGCGACAGGCAGTTACCGGTATACGAGCCCGGTATCTCAAATTAGCATTCCTGCCGGTGGCAATGTGCTGGACTTCAGTATTATGCCTAAAAATAATTACAATACATCGCTGGATGGCAGTTATATGCTTTGGGATTTTGGGGTAGTTAAAGCGGGTGTGGACCGGGCTAAAGCAGGTTTGGAATACGCAAAAGATAACCTGGAATTTAACCGGAACCAGGTAGCATTTCAAGTTGGGAATATTTATTACCAGATAACTTACCTCAAAAATGCAATCTCGATCCAGGATAGTGTAATTAACTTTCTGGAAGTCAATAAAAAAGATACCGAAATAAAGTTCAAAAATGGAGACGCTTTAAAATATGATGTACTTTCTATTCAATCCAGCATTGATCAGGAAGGAAATCGTAAAATAGAGCTTCAAAATAACCTGAATAAGCAATATGCCTTAATGGAATATGCCACAGGAACCAGCATTAAGGCGAATTCTTCAGATTTCGTTTTCCCTGCAGCAAACAATTATGACCTGAATGAGGCATTGGCGGAAGCACAAAATAACCATCCTGAGTTCAGGTTAATCAAGGACAGGATTCAACAAGCAGAAGCAGAGCTTAAAGTGAGTCAGACTAACGGTAAACCTTCCTTGATCATGAGCGGCGGAACAGGTTATAAAAATGGCTTTACACCAGATCTTGATAAATTCAGGTATAATTATTCTGCAGGTGTCACCTTGAATATTCCAATTTACCAGGGCGGAAGGGCTAGAAAACAGGTGAGGTTATCGCAAAGTCAGCTTTTACAAACTAAGTATTCAGAAGAAAGCCTGAGCAATACTTATCGTAAGGATATTCAGCAAGCTATGATTGATATAACCAGCAATACTTCTAGTCTTATCAATTCAGCAAGACAGGTTACAGAGGCCAAAGAAGCACAAAAACTTGCGCATAGCCGTTATAGAAATGGAATTGGGACAAATCTGGAACTGACTAATGCCAGTACCAATGTTCAAAAAGCGGAATTAACCAATTTACAATACAAGTACCAGTTATGTGTGGCACAATTGACCATTGCAAAACTAACTGGTTTTAAATACTGGTAAATGAAAAACGGGCCTCAATTTATACTCATCCTGTCAACAGTCATCAGGACTCCATTTGATTTGAACCGGATTAAATATACAATCGCTAATTTCAACAGTGTGATTGAATGGAGTCAGGATCTTGATGACGTTGACAAGATCCTTCGTATAGTTTCTGATGAAGATATTAGCGAAAAGCTGGTGCTGAATTTGGAAAAAGCAAAAGTGAGCGCAGTAGTCATGCAGGTATTTAAGAAGAGTATAACCTAAGAAATCGGCAGAATAGGGCTCTAAACATAAGATCTTACGCTTTGTGAAGCCTTATGTTTGGAGCCCGCTGATAATATTAAGTCCGGCAAAACCCAATACTAAAATAATTATGGATATTTTTGCCAGGAAATACAATTCCATTTTGAAAACAGATCTTTTCCTTATTACGCCTCCCTTTACCCAACTGAATACCCCGTATCCTGCAACTGCCTATATCAAAGGGTTTTTAAATACTAAAAATATTTCTTCCACTCAGGCAGATTTGGGTATTGAAGTTATATTGGCTTTATTTTCCAGAAAAGGCCTGGAAGATCTTTTCTTTCATGCTGAGCAGCTGGCCGATCAGCCAAAAAGTTCGAATGCAAAACGTATTCTTGCTTTAAAAAAAGAGTATATCAGAACCATTGATGCGGTTATTGCTTTTCTGCAGGGCAAAAATCCAACCCTGGCTTTGCAAATTTGCCAGGAAGACTTTTTACCGGAAGCCTCGAGGTTTACGCAATTAGAGGAGCTGGACTGGGCATTTGGTTCAATGGGAACGCAGGACAAAGGGAAACATTTAGCGACACTCTACCTGGAGGATATTTCAGATTTTATTATTGAATGTATAGATCAGAATTTTGGGTTTAGCCGTTATGCCGAAAGATTAGGCAGAAGCGCAAATTCCTTTGATGAGCTTTATAAAGCTTTAAATCAAAAGTATACCTATATGGATAAACTTTTGATTGAAATTTTAGAAAAGAAGATTGCCGTTGTTCAACCTAAGTTATTTTTAATTTCTGTCCCTTTTCCGGGGAATTTATATGCCGCTTTCCGCTGTGCACAATATGTGAAAAAGCATTATCCGGAGATTAAAATTTCGATGGGTGGTGGTTTTCCCAATACAGAATTACGTTCGGTTTCTGACAAGAGAGTATTTGAATTTTTCGATTATATCTCTTTGGATGACGGGGAATTACCTATTGAACTGATCTACAATTCGATTGTCAAAGCGGGGCCTTTTAACCTATATAAAAGAACTTTTCTACTGGAAAATGGAGAAGTTACCTATAAAAATGATGCTTTAAGAAGCGATTATAAACAGTTCGATGTAGGCACGCCGGATTATAGTGATTTGCAACTCGATCAATACATTTCTGTTATAGAAATTGTAAATCCAATGCACAGGATGTGGAGTGACGGCCGCTGGAACAAATTGACCATGGCACATGGATGTTATTGGGGGAAATGTACATTTTGTGATATTTCTTTAGATTACATTAAGGTTTATGAACCCGTTGCAGCTAAACTGATCGTAGACCGGATTGTAGAATTAAGTGAGAAAACCGGACAAAATGGCTTTCACTTTGTAGATGAGGCTGCACCTCCGGCACTGATGCGCGAAGTCGCACTTGAGATTTTAAGAAGAGAAATTTCTGTAAGCTGGTGGACGAATATCCGGTTTGAGAAAAGCTTTACCAAAGACTTGTGTATTTTGCTGAAGGCATCGGGTTGTATCGCCGTTTCAGGAGGTTTAGAGGTGGCATCGGATAGGTTATTAAAGCTCATTGATAAAGGAGTATCCGTTGAACAAGTAGCCCGGGTTACCCGAAATCTGACAGAAGCGGGCGTACTGGTGCATGCGTATTTGATGTATGGGTATCCGACACAAACTATTCAGGAAACTGTAGACAGTCTGGAAATGGTGAGACAAATGTTTGAAGCTGGCGTTTTACAGTCTGGCTTCTGGCATCAGTTTGCGATGACTGCACATAGCTCTGTTGGTATGTTTCCCGAAAGGTTCGGGGTAGTTAAAGAGACGGAAGTGATCGGAACCTTTGCCAACAATGACATCAACTATATTGATAAAACAGGAATAGATCATGGTAAATTTAGTTTTGGTCTGAAGAAATCGCTTTTCAATTTTATGCACGGCATTTGCCTGGATTACAAATTGCAGGACTGGTTTGATTTTAAGATTCCCAAAGTCATGGTCCCTTCAGATTTTATTGAGAAAGCTTTGAAGGAAGAAAGTAAGTTCGACACTAAACCGACCGCTAAAGTGGTTTGGTTAGGAGGGAAGCCGGAGACAAAATGCTTCGCAAAGAGTAAAAAGGGGAATGCTCTGGAAACTATGATTTTGACTTTTCACGATAAAAAAGAAACGTTTACTATTCAGACCAATAAAAATGAAGGAGAATGGCTGAGCTCCATCTTAGAGAAAATAACGGTTTCCAATACAAAGGTTTATACTTTTCAGGAAATTAAAGCTGATTTTGAAACTACCATGGAATATTTTGAACTGTTCTGGTATTCAAAACCAATTTATACTTTAAGAGACTTTGGGCTATTGGTTTTATAACCCAAAGTTCCAATTCTTTATTCGTATTTCAGCGCTTGTACAGGGTTGGCTTTTGCAGCTTTGTAAGCCTGAAAACTAATCGTCAGCAAGGCAATGAGTGCTGTTCCCCCTATGGAGCTCAATAGTACCAAAAATGAAATAGTTGTTCTGAACTCAAAACTAGTCAGCCACCTGTTCATCAGGTAATAAGCTAAAGGCACGCCAATACATGCAGCCACAAATACCATTTTCAGAAATGAAACTGAGAGTATTTGCATGATATTACCTACCGAAGCGCCCAGCACGCGGCGTACCCCAAACTCTTTGGTACGTTGTTCTGCGCTATAAGTGACCAGCCCATAAAGCCCCATACAAGAGATTAGTATGGCTATGCCTCCAAACAAGTTAACCAGAATACCGAGAATGTTTTCTGAGTGCATTTTTCTGGAATACAATTCATTGACGAACCCGATTTCCACAGGATATTCCGGACTGATATTTTTGGCAACTGCCGAGATCAGTGCTATGTTTTTACTCAGACTATTGGCAGGATTTAACTGCATATTAATGATCCCGCCTTCATTTTTACTGAAATTGATGACCATCTGGCGGCCCGATCGATAAGGAGAATCCCAGTTAAAATCTTTAAAAACACCAATCACCTTCAATTGATTTCCAAAGAGTTTTACAGTGGTTCCCACAGGATCTTTAAGCTTCATGACCTTCACTGCCGTACTGCTTAACAGGATTGCGGCAGTATCTGAGGCAAAATCCCTCGAGAAATCGCGGCCCGATATTAACTCTACCCCGGTTGTTTTTACAAAATCATAAGAGGTTTGCAAACGGTTGAAGACAATTTCCTTTCCCCTTTGTTCCATTCCCGGCCATTCCAATCCATAAAACCAATTACCGACCCTGGTCATGCTCTGAGAAGACTGGTTTACGGAAGTAACTGCGCCGGTTTTCAACGCCTGCGCTTTGAACAATTCAAACTTACCAAACAGTTCCCCATCCTGGGGTAACTCAGCAAGCAAATTGATATTATAGCCTACCGGTCTGTTCTTGATGAACTGCATCTGTTTATAAATCACCAGGGTAGCGATGATCAGCATAATGGCAAAACTAAACTGTGTAACTACCAGTACCTGCCTCAGATTGACAGGAATGAGCTTCGCCCTTGCTGTTTTCTTTTTTAAAGTCTGAATTGGATTAAAGGAAGAAAGAAACAGCGCCGGATAGGCTCCGGACAACAAGCCAGTCACCAGTGCTATAGAGAAAATACCCAGCCAATAACCAGTATTGCCATAATCAATTGTAATATCTATTTGCAGCAGGTTATTGAACAGGGGCAAACTGACTTCAACAATGGCGGCAGCAATCAGCACCGCCACTGCAGTCAGTACCATAGCTTCGGTCAGGAATTGAGTAATCAAAGAGCCCCGTGTTGCACCAATGGTTTTCTTGATACCCACTTCCTTTGCCCTGCGCTCTGATTTAGCGGTAGCCATATTCATGAAATTGATGCAGGCGACAAGCAAAATACCAAAGGCCAGTGCAATAAAAAGATAAATACGCTCTATCTCTCCACCAACACTTTTGCCGTTCAGAAATTCACCATGTAAATGTTTATCCGATAAAGGGAACAGGAAATTCTCATTCTTTTGCGCGGTATAATTTTCATTGAACAGCTTTTTTACCTTCGCATTAATCGCATCTATAGTCGCCGGATTATTCACCCGGGCCATGGCCAGAAAGCTAAAATCTCCCCAGCCAGGATTTTTAACGTAACTGTTTATACTTTCAAAAAAAGACCAGGGCATCAAATAATCAAACCTGAGTGAAGTATTGGCAGGCAGATTTTTGATGACACCAGTTACCTTTAAATTATTTGCATTTTTATACCTGACAGTTTTATTCAGCACATCTGTAGTGCCAAATAAAAGTATGGCCGTCTCCTGTGTCAATACAATCGAATTTGGCGTATTTAATGCAGTATTGGGATTACCAGCTATGAACTCGTAATTAAAAACTTTAAGTATATCCGGATCAGCGAAAAGGTCCACTCTATTAAATACTTTTTGCGCATTGGCAATAGGTGACCTGTCACCACCACCAATTCTGGTAATCACATCCACCTCTGGTATTTTAGCCTTAATAGCCATTGCAATCCCGTTTCCAGGTGAAAATCCTGTACTTGTAATCTTTCCGGAAGCATCCTGAAAATTGGTCATCACCTGGTATATTTTGTCCGCGTCCTTAAAATGACGGTCAAAATCCCGCTCATAATTCACATATAATAAAAGCAGCAAGCAGGCAGACAAACCAATCGCCAGACCAATAATATTAATCACAGAAGAAGTCTTATTCCTCCAGAGATTACGCAAAGCGATTTTTAAATTGAGTCTGAACATGTCAGTGTAGTTTATCAATTAAAATAAATACAATTGATTTGCAATTTACCAAGTTTGTGCCAAGAGTAGTTAATGTTTTAATGTGCTGTTTTACAGTGTTTTATTTTTGAAACTTTAAGCTAGCTGTTCATTATCGGACGGTTGGCGTACACTGCCGGACAGTAATAGCTTAAAGAATACGAAACTTTATTTTTTTTGCGCTGTTTTTCTGGAAATAATCAAAGCCTTAAATTTTATAAAAAGATAACAATTCATCATATGGATATATTGAAAAGAGAGATAGGCGTAAATTTTAATTCGGATCATATAGCTGCGGTTAAAGTTTGGGCACCAAAGGCAACTCAGGTAGCTATTCAAACCGGAGAATTGTTACTGGAGCTAACGCCGGATTTGTTTGGTTACTGGTCACTTCCTACAGCACTGATCAAACCTGGTGATCGCTACGAGTTTATCCTGGATAATGACCAGCGGTTAGCCGATCCGGCATCTTTATCTCAACCTGATGGTGTGCATGGTAGTTCGCTGGCCATTGATACACGTTACAACTGGACAGATGCTGACTGGGAAAATATTCCTTTACAAGACTATATTTTTTATGAAATACATACAGGTACTTTTAGCCATGATGGAACTTTTAAGGGGATAGCTGATCATCTTGATCATTTAGTTAACCTTGGCATTACCGCAATTGAGCTGATGCCTGTGGCCTCGTTTCCGGGGAAGCGAAATTGGGGTTATGATGGTGTTTTTCCTTTTTCAGTGCAAGAGTCTTATGGAGGCGCGGCGGGTTTGCAGCAACTCGTTGATTTATGTCATCAAAAGGGCCTTGCCGTTGTGCTGGATGTGGTCTATAACCATGTGGGGCCTGAAGGGAACTATCTGGATGCTTTCGGGCCATATTTTACTGATAAGTATAAAACACCCTGGGGCAATGCAATCAATTTTGACGATCAGGGAAGCGATGGGGTCCGGAATTATTTCATAGAAAATGTACTGATGTGGTTTCGGGATTTTCACATTGATGCCTTAAGACTTGACGCAGTTCATGCCATTAAGGATTTCGGTGCGCTGCATATTCTGGAAGAGATCAGGTGCCATACCAGCTTTTTGCTGGAGAAAACCGGGCGCAAACATTACCTGATTGCGGAATGTGATTTGAACGATCCACGCTATATTACTCCGATTGACGAGAATGGATTTGGAATGAATGCGCAATGGGTAGATGAATTTCACCATGCCTTGCGGGTAACTGCCGGGGAGCCTGCTAAAGGATATTATAAAGATTTTTCAGGTATACAACATCTTGCCAAGTCTTATACAGACGCTTATGTTTATACGGGCATGTATTCGGTTGTACGTGAAAAAACATTTGGGCGTATGCCTATAGGGAAGTCCGCAGATCATTTTGTGGTCTTTTCTCAAAATCATGACCAGACTGGTAACAGGATGCTGGGAGAGCGTACCAGTAAACTGTTTAGTTTTGAAATGTATAAGCTCATGGCTGGTGCTGTACTGTTTTCGCCGTTTTTACCTTTATTATTTATGGGAGAGGAGTGGGGGGAAACCAACCCGTTTCTTTACTTCGTTGACCATTCAGACCCAAAGTTAATAGCGCAGGTCAGAAAAGGCAGAAAGGAAGAGTTTGCAGCCATGTTTGATCAAGGAGAAACCCCTGATCCGCAAGATGAAGCTACCTTTAATCAATCCAGGTTAAATTGGGAACTGATTGGCGAGCATCGGCATGCTTGTATTTTCAGTTATTATCAGCAACTCATTTTCCTTCGTAAAAAATACCTGAGTTCTGCTGCGCATAAAGCGCCGGAAGTCCGTGTTTTAGCGGCACAAAATTGTTTGTTATTGGAAAGAAAGTGTGCCGACCCTACGCAGCTTGTCTGGTGTGTGCTGAATTTTTCTACGCAGCAGTTCGTACTGGATATTCCCGATCATATCGTTATTTTAAAAGAGCTGGTTAACTCGGCCTCCTCGACGTGGCTTGGTCCCGGCGAACCAGCTACAGAAGACCTTACTCATCAAATTATTGTGCCTTCAGAATCTTTCATTGCTTATTCCGCTAAATATGTTTAATCCGATTTCCACTTACCGCATTCAATTTCATGCCGGTTTTACTTTTAATGATTTTCGTAAATTAATTCCCTATTACCATCACCTTGGCGTAAAGACAATTTACGCTTCACCAATTTTTACGGCTGTTCCCGGAAGCATGCACGGTTATGATGGCATAAATCCAGTGCAGATTAATCCGGAGATTGGTTCAATAACTGAACTGAGGCTGATTGCTAAAGAACTGGCCGCTTTGAAAATGGGCTGGATACAAGATATTGTCCCTAATCATATGGCTTATGATTACAGGAACCCGTGGTTAATGGATGTTTTGAAAAAAGGAGAAGATTCAAAATATAGAAATCATTTTGACATCATTTCCCCGAATTTAGCTACAGAACCACTAATGGCTCCATTTTTAGGGGAGAGTTTGGAGCAGGAAATTGCAAATGAAAACCTGGTACTGATCCAGCAAAAAAAGGAATGGTTTTTAAAATATCATGAAAGTTACTGGCCATTGAGAACAGGGACAAACTTAAGGGGTTCGGTCCGGGAGATTGCTGATCAGCAGTTTTACCGGTTGTGTTCTTACCAGGAAACTAATGAACGGATAAATTATCGCCGCTTTTTTACGGTGAACAGTTTAATCTGTCTGAATATGCAATTGAAAGCTACATTTGACGATTTTCATGTTTTGATTAAAGAATTGATCACGCAAAATATATTCCAGGGATTGAGAATTGATCATATCGATGGGCTTTTTGACCCGCTGCAATACCTTGAAAATTTAAGAGCCCTTTGCGGGGATGATGTCTATATTGTTGCGGAGAAAATTCTGGAACCCGGCGAGATTTTACCCTCAGCATGGCCAATTCAGGGAACTACAGGTTATGATTACCTCGGATTAGCTAATCAATTGTATACCAATGAGCAGGCGGAAAAAAAGTTTAACAACTTCTATGAAAACCTGACCGATGACGATACGGCTATTGAAGAACAGATCCGTGAAAAGAAGCGTAAAATTCTAAGTACTGCGATGCAGGGAGAGCTGGAGAATCTCTTCAAATTTCTGCTGAATATTTTGCCTGAGGGATCGGAACGACTGACAAATGAAGATTTTGAGGCATTTAAATACATCATTTCTGAGCTCCTGATTCAATGTCCTGTTTACCGTTTCTATGGAAATGCTTATCCGCTGCCCCAACAGGAAATAGAAGGCATGGAAAAGTTGTTTGCAGCACTGGAAAAAGAGAAGAATTTATCAAGACCTGTTCAATTGATTAAAAAGGCACTGCTTTATGATCATATCTCTTTTTATCAAAGATTGATGCAATTTTCGGGGCCATTAATGGCGAAGGGGGTGGAAGATACTTTAATGTATACTTACAACAGGCATATTGGAAATAACGAAGTTGGAGATTCTCCGGCAGTTTTCGGACTAAGGGCTGCAGATTTTCATGAGGCTATTTTAGACAGAGCTGAAAACTGGCCATTGACTATGAATGCGACAGCTACGCATGATACCAAGCGCGGAGAAGATGCAAGGGCAAGATTGAGTATCCTGACCGATCTTAAAGGCGAATGGCTTCAGCAGGTAAAGAATTGGAGAACACTGAATTTAACACCTGGAGCTGCACCCGATGAAAATGATGAGTATTTTATTTATCAGACTTTAGTTTCCACTTATGATGAGCGGGAAGCCACTGAAGTTTATCAAAATAGATTTCTTGACTATATTCAAAAGGCTTTACGCGAGGCTAAAGAGAAATCAGGATGGGAAAACCCAGACGTGGATTATGAAGCGGCAACCAGTGCTTTTGTGATCAGAATATTGGATACTAAACGTGAATTCTGGACGGTTTTTAGTAATTTTTTCCGAAGGCTCACTAATCTGGGTGTGATAAAATCATTATCTTCTTTAATTCTTAAACATGGAGTTCCGGGGATTCCTGATACTTATCAAGGGACTGAACTTTGGGACTTCAGTATGGTAGATCCTGATAACCGAAGGCCGGTTGATTATGAATTACGCAAACAATACCTGGATGATTTTTCAAAGAAATCGTTCAGTATTAAATTATTGTGGCAGGAAAGTTCAGCTGGGGAAATTAAGTTATTGATCTTACAGAAACTGCTGAAGTTCAGAGCAGCATATGCTGAATTATTCAGGTTTGGATTATATATTCCTTTAAAAGTTACAGGGGTGAATGCTGCTGATTTTATTGCTTTTGCGCGAAGATATAAAACAGACTGGGCCATATTTGTGGTACCTGTAAATATGGTGACGTTATTGGACGACCAGAAGAGTTTGCATTTTGAATTAGGAGATACTCAGGTTGTTTTACCTGCTGATGCTCCCCCTTGTTATATAGATTTAATTGATAATCAGCCTTGTAAAGTTGAAAATGGTATTCTGGTATTACAAGATGTTTTTAAATCAGTACCGTTTGGGGTGTTCCATCAAAAAGTTGAGCACCAGGAAAGGGGAGCGGGGGTCTTAGCGCACATTACCTCAATCCCTTCTGCATTTGGTATTGGCGATATTGGACCAGAGGCGATTAATTTCCTTGATTTTCTAGCTTCCGGTGGTCAAAAGTACTGGCAGATATTACCTTTAAATCCTGTTTTAGCTACGCAGGCTTATTCTCCGTACGCATCCAGCTCGGTAATGGCTGTGAACCCTATTTTAATTAGTCCGGAGCTCCTGCTCAAGGATGGATTGCTGGAAAAGCGTGATTTAAAAGGAATGCAGCAAAAAGCAAAAAAAAAGGTCAATTTTTATTCAGTCGTTGAAAAGAAAAAGATATTATTAAGCTTAGCTTATCAGCGGTTTAAACAAAAATCTGATGGGGAAGATCAGGAGTTTTCGGACTTCTCTGCTAACCAGGCTTACTGGCTGGAAGATTATGCGTTATATGAGGTTATAAAAACATTAAATGATGATCAGCCCTGGTTTGAATGGTCAAGGGAGCTGAAGGGCAGAGACCTGGCCGCTTTAACTGAAGTTAAAGAGCGGAATGCGGACAAAATAAATGAGATTAAATGGTACCAATTTGTGTTTTTCAAGCAGTGGAACCAATTGAAGGCGCATGCTATTAGTTTAAATATTAAGTTGATTGGTGACCTGCCATTTTATGCTGCGCTGGATTCTGCTGATGTATGGTCAAACCAGAGTTTATTTGAGGTTAATTCTTCAGGAGAAATGAAAGCGGTTGCAGGAGTTCCGCCAGATTATTTTAATGCTGACGGACAGCTTTGGGGCATGCCTGTTTACAATTGGAAAGCGATGGAAAAGTCGAAGTACGATTGGTGGGTTCAACGAATAAAGAGAAACATGGATTTATATGATTTAATTCGTTTGGATCACTTCCGCGCATTTTCGTCTTATTGGGAAGTTCCTGCAGGAAGCAGTTCTGCAAAATTCGGCAGTTGGAAAAAAGGGCCGGGCAAACCTCTTTTTGATGCTTTGATCGCAAAGTTCGGAACTATTCCTGTTATCGCCGAAGATCTGGGAGAAATTGACGCTGAAGTTGTAGCGCTCCGTGATCAATATCAGCTGCCTGGCATGAAAGTCTTACAATTTGCTTTTGGAGAAGATAGCCCGGTGTCTGTTCACGCGCCTCATAATTTTACTACTGTAAACTGCCTGGTTTATACCGGAACCCATGATAATAATACGACCAGAAACTGGTACGAGAAAGATATTGATAAGGATGCCAGGCTAATGATTGCGAGTTATACAGGGGTAAAGGTTTCTAAAAGAAATATCTCAGAAACATTGATCAGGTTAGCGTATGCTTCAACAGCAAATATTGTCATTGTTCCGATACAGGATATTCTGAATAAAGGGGCAAAGGCAAGGATGAACGTTCCCGCATCTATTAAGCGAAATTGGGTATGGAGAATTAAACCAAAGGAATTAAATGATATTATAGGAAGTTATCTTAATGATTTAGTGAGGCGTTATAGCCGTTTTTAAGAGTATTGAGTAGTAAGGTGGGAATATCAGGATAGTAAAGTAAGAGTATTAAAATAGTAAAGCTGGCTAAACAATTAGCCAGCTTTACTGATTATAAGGTTATTTACTGATTATGTGGTTAATGAATCGGATAGTCCGGCGTATTGTCTGAAATCTGCAGCCTCTGCATAAGTTTTAAAGTTTTGAATGTCCTCACGGATCATTCGTTCAAATAATCCGCTGAAAAGTGAGGCGATTCCCTTGCCTACGCTTCCTGCCGGAGGGAAATAATCAATTTCAATATGCAGTTCTGTTCCGATACCATTCAGGGTATCTTTAAACTCTATTTTCCCTGCATTGACAATCATTGAACCTTCAAGAGATTGCCAGCCCAGATATTCATTTGTTTCTTCCCGGGTGATCTGCGCATTCCAGTTGAGCTCTACCAAACCTCCGGGAGTATTGGCACTCCATAAAGAGATTTCTTCATTAATTTCTTCTACACTTTTAAGGTGTTTCATGAATTTTGGAAGATTAGAAAGCTCTCTCCAGAAGGCATATACATTTTCTCTTGGCGCATTCACAACAATATCTTCCGTGATATTAATTGCCTGGGGATCGGTGGTGTCTTTACCAAGTTGTTTATAAATAGGGCAAACCCCTGTAGCGCCCCGGTAAAGCATGAGCCCACCTGCAGCCACGCCCTGAAAACCAAGAAATGGATGTTTTCCTATTTTTTTTATACTTTTATAAACCAGCCAGGTTCCCGCCAGAAGGGAAACGATTCTTTCGCCCTGATCTATATTTTCTTTTCCGGTAGTCTCTAATCCCAGCGATGTTATGCGGTCGATGATTTGATTGCTCAGTTCATTTTTCATAAGTCTCTTTTTGTAGACAGAACAACGTCCCCGCACATTGGTTTTGTTAATTATTAATTTTCCGGCTTTTGACTTATTTTAAGGTTCTACGACCGTTTTCCCCACCGTATAATTTATATCAGCAATAGCTTTTTGAAGATTGAATTCTTGTTGCAGCAACTTTAATTTGGTGTCTTTGTAAGAATCAAAAAAATCTACAAATTCAACAAGTCCTGTTTTTCCATTTTCATAATCATTCAATAAACTTTTGAACAACTGATCATATTCCTCATTAAAATAAGTATGCTTCATTGATAACACCTGTTTGCTCAATTCATATTGCTGTAAAGTAGCTATCACTGCATTCTCTATCCTCAAATCGTTTTCCCGGAGAAGATTTTCTTTATTTTGGACATCGTAACGGGCATATTTAATATTTCCCTGGTTACGGTTAAAAAAGGGCAACTGAAAACCAATTTGCAAGCCAAAATAATCTTTTGAATAGCTGTTTGTATGATCGTAATCAATTCCCATAGTTATATTAGGAATAGCCAGTGCTTTCTGGTAGTCCAGGTTATGTTGAGCATATTGAAAAGCAAGGCCGGATGAACGCAGATCGGCTCTGTTTAATTTAGCCTGGCTAATTAATGTTTGAATATCCAGTTTCGTTAATTCTGTTTTTGAAGGTTTAATTACCGGAGCTATAAATGCAGTAGATTTTGTATTCAATAATACTTTCAGCTCTGTTTGTAAAATGTTAATCTGCCTGCTGTTTTCTACTCTGTCGTTTTCTAAACCAAAAAGTAATGCCCTGAGCCTGATCACATCCTTGGCTTTGGTTTTATCTTTTTTAAAGGAGTGTTCAACTTTCGTAATTAACTCATCACCCGCGGCAAGTTCATTTTTATAGACTTTGGCCTGATCATTCAGATTGGCAAGCTGTGCAAAATCGAGTTGCAGGTTATAATGTAAATTGCGCATCAGATCTGTAAAAGCAGCTTCTTGAATATCAGCCTGATCAGTAGCAAGTTTGATTTCTTTACTTCGTTTACCTGCTGTTTTAATCACCTGGCTCACCACCAGGTAAACTTCACCATTTCCATTCGCATGGTTAAAAAAACTGCGGGTATTATCGTAAAGATTTTCATCTGTCGCCAGGGTAGGGTTGTCCCATAACTTTGCCTGTTGTATCAGTGCTTTTGATGCCTTGATATTATATTGCTGTGCAATCAGGCTCAGGTTATTTTGTAAGAATGTCTTTTCCGCTTCCGAAAAAGTGATTCTTAAGGTATCAAGCTGTGCACTGGCCCGGAATGTTACCATGAATAGTAAAAGCGCGATTAAAATAGTTTTGTTCGTTTTCATAGTCTTAAAAAAAGAAAATAGATAGGGTGGTGGGCAGCTGCAGCTGTCATTAGGGAAGCGTTATAAAAAAACTAATACATTGAAAAAAGTTTACAATACTATTTTATTCTAAGCTATTGTGTTTATTTCGGACTATCGTTTATTTCAGGCAATCGTGTTTATTCCAGGCAGTCATGTTTATTTCAGGCTGTCATGAATTACATTAATCATATTCAGGTGGGATTGAACAACGGAAACATTTTTAGCTGCAAAAGCTTTAACATCGGCATCTTTACCGTCTTTTGCTTCTTGCTGCATCAGTTCAAATACTTTCTTGTTTTTCTTTGCTATAGCCTCTGTATAAGCCTTATCAAAGTCTGCTCTTGATTTTTCATTAAGCTCAATTGATTTCTTCTCGTTTTCATCATCCAGCGTTAGCGGAAGGGTAATGTTTTTCTTTCCGGCAATGGAGGCCAGTTCTTTATTTATTTTACCATAATCTCTGATGATCATTCTGGCAAAATATTTTAATTGAGGATTTACTGCACTTTCCGATGCAATTTTACTCCATTCAACTTCTACCATTCCATCGGATGCTGCCTTTGTTGCAAATTCCGCATCCGATATTTTGACACCTAATGTGCCTCTGGCCATAGTATTTTGGGTAATATCTTTCACTCTGTTTACACTGTCGGCAGCGGCTGTAGAACTTTTATCGCTCTTACAGCTTCCCAATGTAAATAGTACTGCACCGATAGTAAAAATATAAACTGTTCTTCTCATTATGCTGGTTTTATCGCTTTATAACACCGAAAACCAGATATAGTTTAAACATTTATGGAATGAAAATTATTAGATTGTCCCGGCCAGAATATCAGAGATTTCCTTTATTGTCTTGATACTAAAAGAATGCCTGCCAGATAACCATCTTTTTATTTCGTCAGGATTGATGTCAAGGGAAACGGCAAGTTCATCTTCTGAAAGGCCTTTGTCGGCTAATGTTTTTGCAGTTTTATCAGCAACATCCAAGTTAAGCTGCGTTAGCTCTTCTATAGCAGGGTTTCCGGTTTCTTCCAGCCAGATAGCTGCAAAATCGTTTTTTTCTATTGACATCTCTCGTAATTTTTAAAGTATACCAGGCCTTTCGTACCGTTATTCATTCGGGCGGCAAATTTAATAATATTACTTCTATTGTTAATTTTTTTTGCGCATTAATTCATCAAGACTTGCTTTCCCCGGACCAAAAATTAGCAGCGTAAATAACATCAAAAGATAATACAAGGGAATTTCATAGCCGTTTTCTGCGGCTTCAAAGCCATTTGCCCAGTGTACGGTTACAATGGCTACCACCATCGTAATTATTAAAGGAATACTAATGAGGCGGGTGCCCAGGCCGAGTATAAGTAATACTACGCCTAAAGCCTCTGTACCTGCAGCAAGGTAAGCGTTGAAATAGGGGGCCGGAATTCCTATCGTGCCAAACCATTCTCCAATGGCATTAATATCGCTCCATTTCATCTTTGCCGGATTATAAAAGCCATAAGCCAGCGTTAGCCTGATTAATAAAAGAGGCAAAAAGTCTGCTTTTTTAAGCTGATCACTCAGATAGCTATATATTTTTTTCATTTCAGTTATTTTTAAAGCCTATAATCAGTCGTGATTCCATCGCTATAGAGATAAAATCCTGGCACATCGCTGTAATTTCCGTAGTTTGTTCGATTTTAAGCTCTTCACATAAATCGTCAATAAGCGTTGCCGCAGTTTGAGGTTTCTCTGATAAAAGTTCTAAAAGGCGGACAAAAGCGGCAGAAAGGTCGGTAAAACTAACGTCCCCGCTTTCTGGCAGACGATGTATACACAGGTAATAATCTCCCTGATCTGTTGCTGTAATTTTTTTTGCCTTTTTAAGATGTACCGGAAATTTAAAATGCTGAAAGTGTATTTCCGGGTTCAGTACGATTGCATCCTGCTTAAGATCTCCTGTTATCCTATAGTCAATCCCCCGGTCTTCCATCATAAAAAGTTCTACTTCCAGCCATTCGAACCATAATAACTCTAGTAAGACAGGATAATTATTCAATATTTCCGGGCGGGTTTGTTCCAGGTATTCATAAAACTCTCTGGGCATATACCAAACTTGCGGGGACTGGCAAGCATGGTTGCTGAAAAAATCGTGGGTAATCATTTGCCATTCCCTGGCTTTGAGTAACTCATAACTTAGCGGGAATGCGGATTGTAACATGTCATCAATGACATTAAATACCAGGCGACGATATTGGCTGATATTTTCAGTATTGATTCCCGGAATATCTTCCAGAATTCCTGTCCGGCAATAACTGGCCAATGCCAATTGATTGCGGTGTGTTTGTTCAAGCAGTGACATAGGGCGTTAATTTTAGTGCTGCCGTTTTAATCTCATTTAGCCGGGTCATTTCTTCCTGTAATTCATCCAGTTCGGGGATATTGAAATCCCGTTCCAATAATACGGGTACATCTCTTTTCAGACGGTGCATGGAATACTCAAAAAGATCGAATACAGGATCAATAATTGCTTCTCCGTGGGTGTCTATAATCAGTTTTTCTGATACCTGGTGATGACCGGCCATATGGATATAACTTACACGTTCCATTGGCAGGAGATCAATAAATTGTTTTGCATCGTAATTGTGGTTAAAAGCATTGACATAAACATTGTTTACGTCTAATAGCAGGTCGCAATTGACTTCAGCCAGTATGTTATTGATGAATTCAATTTCAGTTATTTCCGGGGCTACCGGGCTGTAATAACTGACGATTTCAATTGATATTTTTCTTTCCAGAACATCCTGTACTATCCGGATTCTTTCGGCCACATGTTTTACAGCATCATGTGTAAAGGGGATAGGGAGCAGGTCATAAAGGTGTGCATTGTCACATTTGGAGTAACTTAAGTGTTCAGAATAGAGCTGGGCATTGGTTTCCAGAAGGAATGCTTTTACTTTTTTCAGAAACTGGAAATCAAGAGGGTCCGGACTGCCAATAGAAAGGGATAGACCATGCGTATATAAAGGGTATTTTTCCAGGGCCTGCCTGAACTGCTTTTTCCAGAAGCCGCCTACACCGATCCAGTTTTCTGGTGCAACTTCTATAAATGCAGGTTGAACGATGTTGTTTTGCAGCATTTCTTCTGCAAAGTCTTTTCTGAAACCGATGCCTACCATCACAATATTTTTTAAGGGGTGAAAAGCGTGTTGTCCAATGATCCGGTCACAAATTGCTTCCATATTCATAAACAACACGCTTAAGATTTATTTATCCTTTTTTAGGGGCAGCAGTGGTTTTTGCTTTTCCTGCACCGCATTTACCTTCACCACATTTACCGTCCTTGCCTTTACCTTTACCGGCTTTAGTTTTAGAAGCGCCACATTTTCCTTCACCGCATTTTCCGTCTTTACCTGTTTTGGCAGAATCTGTTTTCGACTTTGCGCCACAGCTCAGTTCCAGGGAGTTTGCACCACCAGCTTGTCTGGACAGGTTTGTTCTTACTACTTCTGCCGAACCCAGGTTACTGTAACGGAACAGGCCGTTAGCGTTTGCACTTAAACCCGATACTGCAATAATTGCACTAGCGATAATAGTACTTCTCAGGATGTTTTTTTTCTTTTCCATTGTGTCAATTTTTAGAATTTATTATTGTTTCGTTTTGACATTGGTCGCAGGAAAGAATTGATCCTTACAAACTTTTTTATTTTTTTTTCAGAAATTGTTTAAATGTGTTTTTTTATGGCTTCTGGAGTGACAGGGGTAAAGAAGTTAATTAAATTGCCGTCGGGATCGCGGAACAATAATGAGCGATTTCCCCATGGCATTGTAGTGGGCTGCTGAACAATTTCACTCAATAAATCTTTAATATTATTGTACTGCTCGTCAACATTTTCCACAAGAAATTCTATGATCACACTATTGTTATTCCCCGGGGAGGTCAAATCTTTTCCGAACAAACTCATCGTGCTCGTACTTCCTATGGCTAAATTACAAGTACCGGTAGTTATTTCTGCAAAGTCTTCTGTATACCAATGTGCAGAAAAACCAGTAATTTTTTCAAAAAACTGAACCGATCGTTTAATTTCCGGAGTGATGATTCTTAATGATGCTAAATTCATGATACTATTATTTAATTAATATAATACCACAAAAATAAAATGGGCAGATGACAGCTATGTGTCAGGGGTCTTGAAATTTTTTTCTTTGTTTTTTAAATAAGATGCAAGCGTTAGTTCATGAGGTTTGAAACTTAATTCAAGTACTTCAACCTTTATAATCCTGTCTAAACGGAACATTCTATAATCTTTTCTAAGATGGCAATACGCGATGAGTGCCCAGCTCTCCTGCAGTGTATAATACAAAGCAAAGGGTTCAATTCTCCGCGCTGTCTCTTGTGCTTTCTCTGACAGATAAGTAATATTTAAAACTTTAAAAGCCGTTAACGCATTTTGAATAACTGTTAAAGAACTACTGGTATGGTTATTTTGCATCGCAGGACTGACAGCGATTCTGTTAGCTAACAACTCGACCTTATCTTGTGCCGCATACAATAACACAGATTTTATTTTACTGATTGCATCAGTGTATGCCGTGATCAGAGAACTATCGCTGTTATTGCGTACTATTTGTTCTATTGTAATCAGCGCATTAGCCTCATTTTCAGTAAACATCACAGGTGGGATTCTATAGCCCTCCATTAACGAATATCCTTTTCCTTCTTCACTGAGTATGGGGACACCAGCTTGTTCCAAAGCTTTTATATCTCTATAAATTGTTCGGATACTTACGCCGAATTTTTTAGCAAGTGTAGTTGATGTCAAAATCCTCTTTGATTGCAATTGCATTAAAATTCCGGTCAGCCTGGAAATTCTTTTTGTATCGTTATTGTCCATTGCTACAGCTAAAAGTCCAAATATCGTTGACTTTCCCCAATTTCTACCATCTTTTATTGCGTCTGTTTTAGCTACCAGGTATTATTTTCCAAATATCTTTTAATACAAAAAGCCTCAATAAAATTGAGGCTTTCGTTATCCCGGTGGTACGATTGTCGAACAATTTATTGAGGATTTTAGACTTTGGACAAAGGCTTAGCAATTTTTGCGGAACTTTTTGCCCGCTCAACATCAGGACTACGGTATAAATCTTCTGATATGGACGACAGCGCAGAGGTATGTACCTGTTCACCAAGACCATAAAATTGTTGAAAGCTCATGATAAGCGGTTTCCATTTATTCGGATCGACCCGATTTGGATTTTCCTTCATTAGAATTAATTCATCAAGATAAACACGTTGAATGCGTAGTTCAATAGTCAGCAGACGGCCACGTTGCTGTTCATCGTCTTCTGCAATTCCATGAGAGTTTTCCATCACAGCCTCCATTTGTACCGGACATTCTGCCACTCTGGGTGGATTAACTGTTTCTGATTGTACAGGTGTAAGCTGAGCAAGGTTAAATTTGTCAGTTTCATAGGTGTAGCCTTTCTGTGCTTTGCCGGGTGGAACGGGAAAAGTACCTGTGGTAAGTGCTAAACGGTTAACGGCAGCAGCCTGATGAACAGAAGGGAGGTTCAGGACACATTCACCCGTACGCAAGATATTTTCAGTAGTTTTCGAGAAAGCCGAAATGCCGATTATAGCACGCCAGCCTAACCAAAAAATAGATGAAATAGGTGCTAAGTTGTTTGTCCCATCGGGATTAGTAGTAGCTATCAGCACTACGGGAGTGCCGAAATAAAGAATTGAGGGTTCGCTTAATTGGTGCATATAGATATTGATTTGGAACCAAACTTACCCTAATGCTACACCCTGCAAAACCCGATTCTTGCGGTATAAGATTTATTTCTTACTAATCATTTTTCTCTCATTAAATACTTTCACTATACTAGCGTCGTAATCTTCTGATAACACATCCTTTTCTGTGAAAACAGTCATGATAATCTGCTGATCTAAAATCCTGTTGTAATCATAGGTCAGATAAATCCTGCCATCAGCAGCCTGTTGAGCATCCGGATAGGAAACACCCGGCCTTTCATCAATTAACAATCCTCTTGACCAGGTTTTACCCTCATCTTTAGAAATGAAGGCCATTAAATGTGACCGGCCTGTTTTTACCGCTATCGGGCCATGTTTGATCAGCAGTAAATTTCCTGAATTCAGCCGGCGGATAAAAAATCTTGAACTGGTATGAAGGAGGGCTGAGGGCTTTGCGGCCGACCAGCTTTTACCTTTGTCTTTGGAAAAACTTTCTGCTATTCCATACCTGGTCCTAAGCAACATCCACAGCAATCCGTCTTTACGTTCTACCAGCATGTGCTCATCAAATTCTCTGTCAGCTACAGGTACGTTACAGGCTCCTTTTAAAGTCCAGTTTGCTCCTTTATCTGTAGATACAATAACTTTCGCACTCTCATCTGTTAACCTCCAGGTAGAAACCGGCAAAAGCCATTCGCCTGTCGATAAAACTGTGGGTTTACACATCATTATTCCGTCCGAAAGCCTTTTTGCCGGAGCCCAGACCGGGTTTTCGGAATCCGGATCAGTAGCTGTCATGGCCCACACTCCGGCTATAGAACCTTCCAGACCTATTGTCTGTGCCCAGAACAGCCAGAGTTTACCTGTGGGGTCTATCCAGATTTCCGGGTCGTAAGCTCTGACAGGCCCTTTTTCATCAGGGTCCACGACAATTATTTCCTTCCATGTAACTCCCTGATCTTGACTGGAGGCCAGTACCACATAGTTGTTTGCATCTTCACCTGAAGTCATGCCAGCATACCAGGTTGCCCATAAGGTTCCGTTCGAGGTAACAGTAATACTTGGAATGCCTGAGAATTTACGGCTATGCTCAGCATATTTATAAAAATTACCTGGGTCATTAATGACCTTCGGTGCATTTTTAAAGGCCTGATTTTCCTGTGCGGACAACTTTTCTGTACAACATGAAATCAATATTAACAAGGGGAGAAGGAGCAGTTTCATAGGTATAATTTAATGACCTGTGTTTTTACAGAAAGCCGTATTTAATTTATATGTAATAAATATAACTAATAGCGGTTGCGGAATCAAATTTTACCCAAGTTTTTTTCTCAGCCATTTGCGGACCGGCTCATCATACCATTTCAAACTGGCATACGCCAGAATAATACTACCTACCAAGGTTAACAGTCCATAAGGCCAGGCCTGCAAGATGGTCACGCCTTTATGGTTACTGATCCAGGCAATGTAAAAATATACCAGCGGAAAATGAACGAGGTAAAGCGGATAGGATATATCACCTAAGAATTTGCATATCCTGCGTTCGGTTTGAGTGTGTATCACGCCGCTGGCCCCCAGATAAACAATAAGCGGAAAAACAATGATTATACAAATTGATTCATAGAGCCCATTCATCCAGACATGCTCAGAGCCGCCTATGCGTGGCATATATAAAATGAGGGCGATCATAAGGCTGCACCATAAAAAGGCATACTTAATGCGGGTAGGTTTAGCTATTCTTGAAAGCAGCAGACCTGCAAAGAAGGGGTACATGGTCCGGGTAATACCCATATATATCTGTTCCGGGGTTAGTGTCCAGCCGCCGCTGACATCTCCGTTGGGATTGGTGATGGCCAGATGAGCGAGCGCTATAGCCGCGATTAATACTAAAATACCAAGCGCCGTTTTTGAGAACTTCCGGATGCCGATGGCGTACAGGAAATTGGCCATATATTCAAAGAACAATGACCAGCCTACGCTATTGAGTGGGTGCATTTCTCCCCAGCCCCGTATATCCAGCGATAAGGGAACAGGCAGAAGAGTATAACCGATGAGCATCACCAGCATCATTTTCCATAGGGGAATGGTATGGATGAGTGGCCAGATCGTTGAATCTGTAAAATAGAACCCGATTGCCCCCAAACTCATTCCTAAAATCACCATCGGCTGAAGCCGTTCGATACGTCGCTTCATGAAAGTGCCGATGGTCATTTTCTGCCAGCGGTCGTCATAAGCATAGCCGATCACAAAGCCGGATAATAGAAAGAAAAAGTCAACTGCGAGGTAACCGTGGTTGACCAGGATGTCCAGGTGCCCGGTTCCTAAGGGCTCGGTCAGGTGAAAAGTTACAACGATAATGGCTGCTATGCCACGTAATCCGTCCAATATTGGGTAATGTGGTTTTGCGGAAAGGTTACTATTATTCATTGATAACTTGTTATTGATGATTTTTAAAACTAAACAAATAACTTATCTGAATCTGACCAAATAGTATCAAAATCCAGACAAATCGTCTCATTTTTGCTTATAAGAGGGAAGGGGCTCGTGGAGGGGGCCTTCGCTTTTTTCGAAATGGTTTTGGAGGCGAGAATTCACTAACCCGGATGTTGCGTTTAGAAAGGATAGAGTGCTGCTTATATACTGGGTAAATTATTATGTTGTTTCTACATTCGATCTTTATATTTGAATTGAAAAATATATATTCTATTTTTATTAATAATAAACAACTATTTTAATTGTTTCACTTTTATGAAAAATAAAATTTACTTATTGTTCACATGTCTCTTGCTATCCCTTGGATGCCATTCACAAAATCGCGTTTCTTTAAATTCAACTCCATTGAAAATTACAAAAACAGCAAGCTACGCAACCGTACAGCCTTATTATCAAGTAGATTTTAGCGCAGCATTTTGCCTGTTTGAAATCAGGGTTAATGATGTGCTTGTATTTACACTTAATTTGGAAGGCCAAACCTCTACGAGTATTCCAATCAATTCAGGTATTTTGCAGAGCGGAAAACAGCAGGTCACGATTAAAGTTCTGCCCATTGCTGGTCAGAAGGTTTTACACCCGAATGCACAGTTTAGCTATAATATCAAAGTTTTTGATGCCGCTAATAATCTTCATTTCAAAGAACAACTTCCCGGAAAGTATGCTGTACAGAAAGTTGATCCTGCAGAGAAAAAGAGCTTCCTAACACATACAGCTACTTTTAATGCAGAGGTACCATACACTGTGATCGCTTACCAGGCCGCTACGGATCTTGTATCAGTTAAAGGACTAAAGGATAAACTACTGAGTGCTTATCAGCAACTTGCAGATTTGATTGTGAAAGGTGACGTGGAGCAAATCAAAAAATTGATAGCCAACAGGGAAAGTATTGCTGCTATTACAATGTACCTGAGCAAAGAAGAATCGGACGAAAGGCTTACAGGTATGCTTGGCAACTTAAAATCCGGTTATAAATTGGAACCTATACCTGCAAATGCCATTTTGAAGATCTTCGGTAATGGGAAACTTGCAACCTTGGTCAGGCCTGATGGTGAGCCTGCTTTAATATTTAAAAGTGAGAAAGATAATGAAGAACTAGCCTTAGAATTTACATTCTATATTCCAGTAGGTAAAACAGATCTTGAAATTATCTGATTACTTGCTAATGTGTACTAAATCTATGGAAATAAGTAACTATAGTAAACCCAGAAAAATAATTCTCATCGCGGGGATTGTTATTTGTTTAGTTAACCTGTTTGTTATTTATCCGCTGGAGCGTTCTACATCTTCTTTTATAATGGAATTCACTTTCTCCTATATAGGTGTCGCATTGTCTATAGTATCAATCCTATATGGACTCACAGGTGGTCATTTTATAAAATACCTGGCATTCATATTATTGAGTGCTATTGTAAGTGCAACGTGCTGGTATATTTACGGTGCCGGGGGATGGTTGCAGAAATTTATAGCATTTTGGGCAGGCATCCCTTGTGGAATAATTACAGCATTAATATTTTTTATTTTAAGATATTATATATTCTTTCGCAATAGAAAACTTCCTGTAGACAGGCAAACAAATATCATATTGTTTCTCAAGCAATTGATACTATACTTTGTTGTGCTTTTGATCGTAGCTATAGTGTTTGAAAATGGGGGAGATTGGATTTACAATATTTTCGAAAAGTAAACTAACTCACTAAAAAAAACAAATCATTGTTTATCAGACCCTAATCTGATTTAAAGGAGAGAAATGTTTGGGCGTTGTTTATAAGGACCGAAGATGAAGGTAAGGGATAGGTAAAATCTTCACGATTTAATGACGAATTGGTTATTTTGAACGAGCTCATGAAACATTTGTCTGATGAATGGTTTTAAGTGCCATAAGTTCTATTATTTATGAAGTATTATTTTTTTAATTTCTGAGGGATCGGAAATAAAATTGTCAACTTTATATTCTTTTCTTTTTATTTGATAAATAAGTGAAGTAGTTTCTTGATTTAATCCAATTTGAAGTGCTTTTCTTTTAATAGAGTCTTGTTGCGTTTTTTTATAATGATAGATCAAGTCCGTACAGTCAGACTTATCCGTATTTGTTGTTAACTCATATAAAACATAATTTGGATCATCATGTTTAAGCGATTTTTCTAAATTAATTTCTTCCTTGTTTTTATTCAATTTGGCTCTTTTTATATGGCTTAGTCTATGATTTTGAGCATATTCAAAAGACACATCCCAATTGTCAAAAGAGTCATCAGGTCTGTTCATGTCATGTGTTTTAACTTTTGCGCTAAGAATTTTAAAATCTAAATTTTCTTTATTTGGAAACCAATTTTTGTTTAATAACATGAAATCATCAGAATAGTCACCTAACTGATCTTTCATTAAAATTGATAAATCTTTTATAGAATGGTCATCCACAATTTTTTTCTTCAAATAATCGTAGTAGAGTTCATTTAGTTGGTAAGTGTCATCATTAATCTTAACTATATTTTTGTCAATGAATGATACATTAATGCTATCGGTAAGATTATCCTCAACAAAAATTAATAGCTTTTGTTGACTATTACTCACTTTTCCCCACGTAAACAGTATCTTCTGCTCACTACCATCTTTTAGTAAATTATTATTTAGGTAATTGAAAATCTGAATACTATCTCCTTTTTGATTAAACACCCCAACCAGGCTAATTTTAGAGATTTCTAATTTGCCCTTATTAATCTTATCATCCACTTTTACCAGTATATCCTTGTACAGCTCTTGAATTAAGATCATAGTATATGGTTTAGGCGCTAAGGGGATTTTATCATCTAATTTGTTAGGCTTTTCATTAATACAACTCATGAAAATAACGAGAAGGCATAATGCAAATAGGTATTTTTTCATAAAATAAATACTAATCTAGGTAATTTCTCTGCTGTTAGTCTTTTGAACGCCATTTATAATACAGTTTTAAAATAAATAAAACACTCTTATTTCCATTATTGGTAACTAATAGTTGTTCTTAATAATAATTTCTGTAAAGTCTGTATAAACATAAATATTTTACACTGCTTACAAATAATAATTAAGAATGCGAGGAGCGATTTTTTCTTCTGTGCAACTTTGCCTGTTTTTTAGTGTCTTTTCTTATGTGGTTAATTAAGATTTTAACGCAAAGGTTGCATCCATCATTAAAAAATTAAATTCGGCTAATCTACAATTTGACCGAAGCTTTAAACCGTCAAAATAAACGTTTGAAAGAAATCTTGATAGTATTAATAATAATATATGAAGCAAAAAAAACACTAAGAAATTCGGTATAATACTGTAAATAATTTTGTACGATAATCAATAACTTAAAACATAAAAAATGAATATTGACATTAAAAACTATACATCAACACTTATACTTTTATTTTTCTTTGCTCAAGTATGTTCTTCCTACGGACAATCTTCAAAAAAATATTCCACAGAAATTCAGTCAAAAATTAAACAAGTTGAAAACAATCTTTCAAGTTGGGTACAAATTGAAAATAATCCCCAAATGTGGAAATTAGAGGAAAGAATGAAATTTTACAAGGCCAATGGTGTTAGCATTGCAGTAATTAAAGACTATAAAATTGATTGGGCAAAAGGTTATGGATGGGCTGACAGTTTAGAGAAAAAACCTGTAACAACTAAAACTTTATTTCAAGCAGGTTCAAATAGTAAATCTCTAAATGCAGTTGGAGTATTAAAATTGGTCCAAGATGGAAAATTGAATCTTAATGCGGATATAAATAACTACTTGAAATCATGGAAATTTCCCTACGATTCCTTATCCAAAGATAAAAAAATCACAATTGCCAATCTATTGAGCCATACTGGTGGAATCAGCGTACATGGATTTGTGGGATACAAAAGAGGAGAGGAAATACCCACTATCAAACAAATATTAAATGGTCAAAAACCTGCTAATTCAGAAGCTATTCGTTCAATGTATGAGCCATCTGTCAAATATGAATATTCTGGCGGAGGAACTACCATTTCGCAACTAATTATTCAGGATGTTACAGGAAAACCGTATGATGAATATATGTGGGAAAATGTGCTGAAGCCAATGGGTATGACTAATAGTTCTTACACACAACCTCCACCAGCAAACTTACAGAATTTATTAGCAACAGGATATTACAATGATGGAAAAGCCGTAGAAGGAAAATACCATACTTATCCGGAACAAGCTGCAGCTGGTCTTTGGACAAATCCGACTGACTTAGCGAAATATGTAATCGAAACTCAACTTTCTTTAAAAGGAGAATCCCAAAAGGTTCTCTCAAAAGATATGACAAAATTAAGGCTTACGCCTTTCATTGATAGTAAATCAGCATTAGGAGTATTCATAATTAATAAAAATGGAGTTAAAAATTTCGAGCATGGTGGTGTAGATGAAGGTTTTGTAAGCCAATATATAGGGACTTTTGAAGGTGGTAACGGTATTGTAGTCATGACGAATACATACAACACAGATTTATTTGATGAAATTATTAGAAGTGTTGCATTAACATACGATTGGAAAAATTCTTATACGCCTGATGTTAAAAAAGAAGTTCACATTAAAGGCAAAGATTTAAAGCCTTATTTAGGGAAATATGGAAGTGGAGATTTTATATGGTCAATAATTAAGAAAGAAAACGATGTTTACCTTACTATTAATGATAATCAATATTGGGGTACTTGTAAGTGGAAAATTCATTTTACAAATGATAATAGTTTTTTTGTCACCGAAAAAAATAGTGAATTTCTTTTTATAAGAGATTCATTGGGCAAAATTACGGCTGTTAACTGGAATAATGAAAATATATTAAAAAAAATAAAAGAGTAAAAAACTGCAAAAAACCATAGTCAGGCGAAATCCTGGTACATAATTTAACTGGTATAAACAATGGCTGTACAAGCAACCTCTAATTTTTAAATAACTTTTCAAATTGCCCTAAATCCTAACGTTGAGAGTTTAAATTCTTGATGTAATCCTGTTATAAATACCTTTCAAATGGGAGCAAGCCACAACTTTATTCAAAGTTTTTATGTGGCTTAAATAATTGTATATCCCTTATGAAATATTTAGTGAGTACAAATCCTGTCTCACCCTACGGCTGTATAAGCAGCCTCTATTATCCTTAACTATTCAACAATAAGCTGTATACCTGCCTTTTCAGCCTTATAGTTTATTTTATCTTTCAGACTATAATAACTCCAATTCCGCAATAGTAACGGGTCTTGCTTCGCTATTTCCTCTTTCTGTCCCTGATTAACCAAGATTAAAGTCGCGGCCCCATGTTTTACACAGAGATCAATCAGCTTTCGACTGTACACATGTAACTTATATTCAACATATCTTTTTTCCTGATGCTGATAATCTTCAACGCATTTCTTTTTGCGTTTAATTCCATGACCGCCGCGATTAAAGGTAACTGCTTTTTTTACCCGGTGAATTACTGCTTGTATGGCTAATCTGCGGTGCAGGAACTCTTCCTTATTTCCAATCTTATGCTCAGATGCTCCAATTTTAACAGTTATCGGATGTTCTAAGGATAGTGAAGCTTCCGCAATAACAGCGGTATCTAATTGGTGCTGTTCTTTTTCAATTTGTATAGCCGCAAGTAAAAACACTTTACCTTGATCTAGTTGAATTGTGCTCGCACAAAGCTTTAACGTGCCGTTCAGAATCCTGTCCAGCATAAGTTTTTTATCTGACCTGTCTTTTCCCAGGTAGGTTCTGAACGGAATCTTAAATAGCGTAAAACAAAAATTCTTATTGTCGGGCGTACGGGCTAATTTTAAAATGACTTCTGAACCAAAGGGCATAGGAATATTTTTCTTGTAGTTTCTTAATGACTTTTCGCCTTTCCAATAAGCGGACTTTTCTTTGTTAAAATTGGAAAAAAGGGTATGGTTCAAATTGTTTAGGATATTTGTTGGAATTTGTCCTTTAAAATGATTGGAAAGTACCCGATAGGTGGTGCTCTGACGTGACAATTTTAAGATTCCATTTTCTACTTTCTTTTCATTAGCAATTTTGAGCTTAATTTCTTCTGTTAAGTAAAAAAAATCCTTTACTTGTTCCTGTACAAAATGATGGCTCATAATCATATTAGCAGAACGAAAGCAAATCCATTGCCAATTATAAAGCTGATCTTTTGCCTGTTTTATAACCTCTTTATCATCGGAGTCAATGAGTAACTGGATTTTGCGGGTGATAATCATCTTATTGTTTTCCATTGCCTCAGATTTTTACTTTTTTAATTTTAGAACAAGCATTTACAAATACTTTTTGAACGTATCCTTGATCTAAGTTTAAGGCTTTAGCAATTTCTTCAAAGCTGTACTGTAATTCATAGCGCATGTGTAGAATAGACGATTGTTCTTTGCATAAATCCCCGTCAAACCTAAACCTGCGGGGTTTTCCAATTGCATTTAATTTTTGGCTATTTGTTAGGATGGCTTTAAGGCAATCCAGCGTCTTTTCAACTTTCCTGGCTACCTGATAGTCTGATATGCCACCAATATGCCATGCTATACTGTTATAGTTGAAAGAATATTTTAAGCATAGCCGGATATATAATTGCTGATCTTCTGTCAGATTGGGAATCAAAGCGTCTACTTGAATCAATTGTTTTTTCAGTTTTCCGTCTAATTCCTGTTGGCAAAGAATGTCGGTTTCATCTTCAAGTTCCGGATTGTGACCGCACATAAATTCCTGATAGTCCTCAATTTCATCGATCCGTAGCATATTACGCTGAAATTTGTTATTTGAGGTTTTAAAATAGGCTTTGCAGCCATCTGCAGTCAGCTTTCTGACAAATGTCTCGATATGTTCGGGGGCGCTTATCCTTTTTCTGATGAGCCAGAGCCTAAGGAAAGCTTCATTAACTATGCAGTCCGCATTCACATCGTCTTTAATATATCTAACGCCCTTATGGTATAAAGACGGATATAAACGCTGGTAAAAGAATTCAAACCCTTTTTCGTTACCTTCTTGAAATTTACTGAAATAATACTGCTGTTCTGTTAATGTTTGATTCCTTTTCATACTCGTAGTTTATACGAGTCTTTTTGGAATGTTCGCCCAAGAAAGTAAGGGAGAGACACTACCTCCAATCAGTTCCCGGGGTCTACCATAAACATGATTTTTAACGATAGTGACCACTCCCTTATCGTGCATATATAGCACAATGTGGTCCGTGGGCATAAATTATCGCTCTCTAGTTTATTTTATTGTCAGACTTGGGAACTCGAGACTCTTTTTATACCTGTTAATTATATATTTTTTTTAACTTATATCATGAATCAAACATACAAATTAAAAATACTATATGCAAATCGTTCTTATATGAATTCATAATTACATTTATATAATTATTCTTTTTGGTCGATGTCGAAGAGAGGTAAAATTTACGAAGCGGATGGGATAAAGCAAATAATTGGTGACAGATTGAAAAATAAACGATTATTGTTAGAATATTCATTAGGTGATATTTCTGATATGACCGACTTTTCAAAATCCACAATAATCAATTTGGAAAAAGGAATTGCTACTAATCTGGATTATTATATTGGGTATGCCAAAGCAATTGATCTTAAGATTCCAGAATTATTTGACGTTTCAGTTATATATGAGCCAAAATACGAGCTTTCGGAGGATAAAAAGAACAGGATTTTCTTATCAAAGAAATTAAGAGGACTTTTAATAAAAGATGATTTCTTTAAAAACAGTGTAACTGTAGATGATATAATAATCCATTTTGAGAAACAAAACGACCTCACACGTACTATCAAACTAAGTACCGACATTTCTAGAATATTACTAAATTGGGTTGAAGACGGAGTTTTATACGTCGTAGAGAAACGGGGACGTATTAATGTCTACCGCAAGGTTTAGAATAGCTATGTTATCTTGGAATAATGTCAACAGGCTTGTCCTACACACATATCAAAATAGGCTGCGACAATCTGGGGTTGTTATATGATCGCTTATAGCAATTGACTACCTGTATCAACTTGCAGTAGGGGTTGATCAGGTTCCTCTGACCTCCCCCCGAAAAACCGGACTGCTGAAAAGTCGAAAAAATCAGGGCAATTACGTAATTTAAACATACAGTAATTGTTATGAAAAAAAGCAAGTTTACAGAAGCGCAGATTGCCTTTGCGCTGCAGCAGGCAGAGACAGGAGTCTCAGTAGAGGAAGTATGCCGGAAGATGGGAATTCATCAGGCTACTTTTTACAATTGGAAGAAGAAATTTGGCGGTCTGGGGGTAACTGAACTTAGACGTTTACGTCAGTTAGAGGATGAGAATACCAAACTCAAACAACTGGTCGCTGATTTAAGTCTGGACAAACATATGTTGCAGGATGTACTTAAAAAAAAGCTTTAAGGCCAGCCCAATTGAAGGGGCTGGCCGAAGCTTTAGTGGTCAATTACAAAGTTTCTGTGCATCGGGCTTGTGAGGTCACTAAATTCTGTCGTTCCATGTGGTACTATAAAAAGCTAGGTCGAGATGATCAGGTGATTAGAATGCGGATGAAAGAAATTGCTGAAACTCGGGTTAGATATGGCAGTGAGAGGATATT
>NZ_QLLR01000021.1 GCF_003259615.1 Pedobacter cryoconitis
TGGATTGAAGGCTTTGAATAATGATGCCAGGATTGCCGTGCTGGATATCCTGGAGGATAGATACGGGAATGGGGCTACAATCATTACTTCACAGCTTCCGGTGGATACATGGTATGCTTTTATTGATGAACCAACATTGGCCGACGCAATTATGGACAGGCTGTCAGCTTCTGCGCACAGAATAGCCCTTACGGGAAAATCTTTACGAAATAAAAAAAATCATTAAGTTTGAAAAATACCACTCTTGTTTAGTGGGTATAATGCATAGTTAGTGTATTTTATGCCGCTCAAAGAAGTGGTGTACTTTGCCGTGGAACACTGGTGTACTTTGTTCGGAATATCCACAAATCAATCATCTTGATTTTCGTCCCTGTTTTCTGCAGCATATAATCACTGCGTCCGAGCCTGTTTTTTGGCGTTGGCCAGGCTACAAGTAAATCATAATCACCTTTTCTGTCTGCAGCTGAAATACCCGGTGAATTCAAGCTGTCCAGTACTACGAATGGCATACCCGTGGATTCAGAAGCTGCTGAGCCATCCAGTCTGGCCATGAATTCATTTTCCTGCAATACGCTCTGATTGATGGTTAATGGATCAATACCCGATATTACTTTAAAATATTCAGCCATATACATACCCTTGCTCGTTGCTGCCTGTTCCCATATATGAGAAACGCCCGCATGCACAAGGATTTTAGCCTTAGGATCTTTTACAATGACCTGGTATAAATTTCTAGCCTGCAGTAATTCTCTCATATTTCTTCTGTGAGCCGGGAAATCTGGATTATCAGGCGTATGGTCTTCACTTTCATAAGCAATCAGGCGGAAACCTAACCTTTGTGCCTCTCTGATTAAATTAGCCATATTTGGTTCATTCGCATAGACGGCTGCTTTATCCCTGTTCAGGCTAACAGAATCTTCAGGCGTTAATGCTTCTAGGGCCAGGTATCTAAAACCAATATTATAGAATTGCTGCAGTAAATTGTAAGTTAAGATCCGGTGTTTTGGAATCAGATGATTTTCATTAATCATCACTACGGTTTGATCTTTTGCGCGGTTAATGATATACGGTATTGCTGGCGTAAAACTTACTTTATGATGCTTTGAAAGGGAATCTTTTTCCTTGAATTTATACGGGTAATCCTCGCCAATAAATGCAGTAAACAAGTTGATAGCCTGGTCATAACTGTAGGTAGATAAATTTCCCGGAGCCGATTTGTGAGCTTCATAATACTTTTTCCTAAGGACTTTAATGGTATCAATTGCTTTTAGATATTGGTTTTTCTTAATATAATTCAGGCCTAAATCATAAACATTAACATTTTGGCCAAAACTGTTTCCTGCATTAAGTATAAAAAAGATTAAAAGTAATTGAATTTTATTCATAGCTAAAATTAATGTTTATATTCAGACTTATGCCCAGCTCATCGTATAGGGATCATATTTACATTTGGCAGGTTTGCTATACTCATCCGGTATAAAAGCTCTGCAATCGGTACACATATAACGGAATTCACAATCTTTACAGACTTCAATTTTATCTTTATTCATGCTCCATACTTTCTGGAAATCGGGCTGATGGGATATTTCTAATAAACTTGTTGAAAAAACACTGCCAAAACTATGTTTCATAGCCGGACAGTTTTTTATGTCCCCTGTTTTGTCCACAGCTATTTTTCTGTTTAAACAAGAATTGAACTGCAGTGACTCCGTAAAGAAGTATTTGTTCGCTCTGAAATATTCCGGACTAATAAACCCGCAATGTGTTTCGTTAGTGATCTTCTGTTGGATATAGCGAAGTTCATGTATGCTGCCCGGAAATTTATAATCATACCCATCAGGAGCACTGTGAATGACCACTGAAATCACTCTGGGAAATAAGTTGATCAGCTTAAGGTACTGAAGTTTGGATATAAGTGGGTTGTAGCACAATGAGAGTTCAATACTGCGGATTTTTCCAATGCCGTCAGCAACATGTGTCAGCGTTTGCATCAGAAAGCTAAAATCAAAAGCATCGTAGAAGCGGAATTGTATAGTCGCACATCCGAGCTGCTCTAGCTGATTAACGACATCCCGGATGTTGAAGAATGAGTTGCGGTCATAATCAATTATTGCATTTGTAATATGATTTGGAGTCTTCCAATCTAAGCAGAGAAGTGGAAAAGATTCAGGTTCGTCCGTATAAAAAGCATACTCATTTTTAATCAGGTGATCGAAGTACTTAGAGATTTCTCCCGCATCCTCTTCACTATACGCAGAAGTAAGCTGAGCGACCGTAACTGAATTGCTTTGTAGTAAAAGCTCTGCGATCTGAAGTGGCAAAAAGATAAAATCACCCCTTTGAAGGTCAACTAAAGTTGCTCTTCTATTCCCTTTGACTATCAAGCAGCAGGCGAAAAGCCTGATATATTTATTTCCCATAATCAATATTCATTGAAATGGGCTTGGCAGCGTTGATAATGAGACTTGCGTCGTTCTTATAATGTGTACTTCTATAGCCAGCTGGCATCCCTGAAGATGTTTTTGGCTTTACGGGGTCTGCTGAAATTGCATTTAAAGGCAGAAACTTTACTAAACTCTTTTTGATGAAAAGTAAAATGGACATATTAATTTAATTTATTGATTAAAGACAAAGCAATCTTTTCTTCCAGAAAATAATTGCATGGATTAGAAACCATATCATACTGGCCTTTGGGATTAACTTCGAGGAATACGAACCGTCCGCTTTTAGTTTTAATCATATCAATAGAGCCCGTGTTTAAACCGGCATATTCCATGAAACATTGAATGCTTTTGAGAATGGTCTTTGGCAAATTATAAGGGACAAATCTATTTGGTTTCTTGAAATTGTAATTTCTGTAGTCAACCTTTGTCTGTTCATCTAATTGAGAGAAAATTGCCATTGCATAACATTCACTATCTAAATAAAATATCCTGAGCTCTATATCTTTTTCCAGGTATTCCTGAATCAAAGACGGGAGGAATTTTTTGCGCTTAAAGTATCTGAAAAAGTCTTTGCTTAATAATTTAGGAGAGATACTGTATTTATTTTCCGGGGTGCCGAAGATCTCTGATTCAGCAAGTGGTTTTATAATTGATTTTCCCTTTAATTTTTGTAAAAATGCTATAGCCTGTTTTCTATCATTGGTAATTAAAGATTCGGGAATGTCCAGGCCGGCTTTTGATGCCAATATCAATTGTTTGGTTTTATCTAAGCTATTCACAGCCTCTATATTGCATAACCACTTTGCCTTGGTAAACGAAATTGTTAAAGCCTGAATAAATGCTGTATACTCAAAAGATAGAAAGCTTGATAACTGATCACTTAATATGTTTTTCGATTGCAGCATTAAGTCTGAGCTTCTGAAAACTCCGGATTTCCGGAACCAGACGACCTTGAAATCTGAAGTTTGATGCTGATCAATTGTAAATTCACTATGATTGTGATCAATGCTGTAAGCGACGGTGTGATTGGCCAGTAAGTCGTCGATGTTTATTCTTTGATACTGAACATTATAATAATTTAGCCAATCGATGGTTTGATCTGTAGAATGATCTCCGTGGGCTGTTAAAATCAGGATCATAGGCATCAAATCATTTAATTAGATAATTCCTTTGACAGGATAATCAAAGTTGAAATAGCCTGGCTGATGAAATCTGTAAGAACATCGGCCAGGCTAAATGCAATGTTAATCGTTATCGCCTTTTACTGTGATTTCACCTGTTGTGCGATCTTTGTTTATAGATGGATACTCAGCAAGCGGTGCTTGAGCGCCACCTAAAACATTTTTCATTTCATTTTGATTTAATGGACTGATCATTTCAGCATTAAATTTTTCAATTTGATTACTCATAATATTTAGTATTAAAGGTTAAATAATAAGCGCAACATAGTTAATTTAATAAGTAAAACAAAATATTAATTAAACTATGGATTGTTTTTAATTATCTTTGAAGGTAACTAATGAAGTTTTGATGTTAATTAAATAGTCTTTAATGATGTCTGATGGCTGTTTGGTGAATGTTGGAAGATTATTTAATCGTTAAATGATTTATTATATTTAATGCTGACAGCTTAATGATTGGCGTAAAACAGAAGGTAATATATTCTAAATGAGGAAATTAATTTATATAATTATCATATTAAGCGCTCCGTTATTTTCAATCGCCCAAATTGTCTCAAAGATTGATCAGGAGAAGTTGCTTGATCTTTACCAGGCGCAGCGCTATACGGAGGCTGCAGATTACCTTAAATCGGTATACTCCGTTACTACCGAAGTGCCTAAAGAGATTTCTCAGCTTGCTTATGCCAATATGATGGCGGGAAATCTGCCTGTTGCAGAAAAATATTATCTCAAATTGCATAGTGATCATCCCAATAATTTACCGGTTTTATTTAACCTGGCTAATATCAGTCACCGCAGAGGCGATGATACGAGGTCAAAATCTTTTTATCTTGAAATCGCTAAGATAGATAGTACAAATTTCAACGTTTACAAGCAATTGGCAGCATTGGTGATTGCACCCACAGCTCCTGAAAAGATTGACTTTCTTACAAAAGCAAATGCGCTGAATCCTGTACATCCTGATGTAGCTTTCGATTTATCCTATAGTTTAAATCTGATCAATAAAAATGAACAGGCTTATACAGTTATACAAACTGCTTTAGCAGCGGACACCTCCAATATGATATTACTGAAAGCTAAAATGCCTGTATGTATTGCTTTGTCAAAAATAGAGGAAACTATTAAAACCGGTAATCAACTGATGACTTTAGGGGATAGTTCCGGTTACGTGCTTAATAACCTGGGTAAAGCTTATTTCATAAAAAAGGAATATCTTAAAGCACTGGGAATGTTTAAAGCTATTGAAAAACTACAGCAGAAAAGCGAAGTGATCCTGTATTATACAGCTTTATGCTATAGGGAATTAAATGATTATCCTAATTCGATTGAAAGTATGAAACTTGCTATCAAAGAGGGGATTTCTTCTAATACTGACAAATATTATAAGATTCTTGGGGAGACTTATGAAGCGAACTCAATGCTTAAAAATGCCAACGATTCTTATTTGAAAAGTCTCACCTTTGAGAATGACGGCGGGGTATTTTATAATTTAGGGCTGATCAACGATTTCAAAATTGCGCGCAAACAGACCGCAGTCAAATATTATAAGCTTTATTTAGCCAGTAAGCCCGATCCTGTTAAATATAAAGAGGTAATTGAATATGTAAAACTAAGGATTACAGCAATAAAAGCTAAAGAATAAGTATAAGCAGCGAAGCTCCTAAACGGTGGCTCGCTGCTCAATACTGTGGTAAAGCTTTGAATCGCTAACTGTTTAAAAAAAGATTAACTTTGGTTATACATGATTTCTAAAAATCGATCTTGTTAAGATTACATTTATGGAAGATAGTTTATCAATAGATTTTAATCAGGATATTGAGTCCGTCTCTAAAATAGCAGAAGTAAATAGCATCCTGGATGTCATTTGCAAAATTACAGGCATGGGGTTCGCTGCGGTTGCGCGGGTGACTAAAGAACGCTGGATCACCTGTGTAGTTCTAGATAAAATAAACTTCGGATTAAAGCCCGGAGACGAACTCAGGGTTGAAAGTACTATCTGTTACGAAATTGAAAATGCAAGAGAACCTGTGGTGATTAGCTATGTGGCTAAAGATGCCAAATATTCCAATCATCATACCCCAAAAGAATATGGCTTTCAAAGTTATATATCAGTTCCGATAATTCTGAATGACGATTATTTCTTCGGGACACTTTGTGCCATTGATCCTGCTCCTGCAAATTTAGATAAATCTGAAATTCTTGCAATGTTTAAATTGTATGCAAATATGATTGCTTTTCATTTGAATACCGCCCGGAAACTGATTGCTACAGAAAACTCTTTGAAAGAGGAAAAAGAAACCGCTGTATTGCGTGACCAGTTTATCGCGATATTAGGGCATGACCTGCGTAATCCACTAGGGGCAATACGGAATAGCGGCCAACTTTTAAAAAGATTAAACTTAGACGAACGCGGAAAGAAATTAGCCAATATTATTATAGACAGCTCATTCAGAATTAATGGGTTGATAGAAAATGTACTGGATTTTGCCCGGGGAAGACTTGGGGATGGAATAACCCTGAACTTTAACAGTGGAGGGACGCTTGAAGCATCCCTGCCCCAGGTGATAACTGAGCTCCGTATGCTCTCGCCAGAAAAAGAGATCATAGCAGATCTTTCAATTCAAACTGAGATCAGTTGTGACCATAAAAGAATAGCCCAGTTATTCTCAAATATACTTGGAAATGCCATGAGCTATGGTACGCCCGGTACTCCTATTGTTGTGAAAGCTATTTCTAATCAGCATGAGTTCCAATTAGACGTATATAATGAGGGCCAGAAGATACCCGAAGCCAAGCAGCAGAAGTTATTTCTTCCTTTTCACAGAGGAGCAGCAAACCGCAACGGCGAAGGATTGGGTTTAGGACTGTATATCTCTGCTGAAATTGCTAAAGCCCATGGGGGTAATTTAACGGTGGATTCTACGGAGGAGAGAACCTGCTTTAGTCTGCATATTCCCTGTCAATAGGCTAATTAATGAGCTGATAATTCGTACTCCTGCCAGCTCCCTGCTGCACAAGGATGTTCTTTTTAACCAAATCCTGAATATCTCTAAGCGCAGTATCCTTCGAAGCTTTAGTGATTTTTGACCATTTAGAGACTGTTAAATTCCCAAAGAACCCATCCAGCAACAAATCAAGTATTTCCTGCTGACGGATATTAAATGTTGTATTCCGGTTTACTTCCCAAAAAAGAGCCCTGGTTCTGATGGCATCCAGTATTATATCTGTACTGTCCATAGCACGGTACAGGCAATCTAAAAACCAATTTAACCACGCCGTGACATCCAATGACCCTTTTTGAGTTTTTTCAAGGATTTCATAATACTGATTCCGGTCTTTTTGTATTTGAGCAGACATACTATAAAACCGGTTTTCTGTTTGGTCCGCTCTCGCTAACAGCATATCTGTGATCGCCCTTGTCATACGGCCATTTCCATCGTCAAAAGGATGTATGGTCACAAACCATAGATGTGCGAGCGCTGCTTTAATAACCGGGTCAAGGTTCTGTTCGTTATTCAGCCAGTTCGTAAACCTGGTCATTTCAATGAGAAGCTTTTCTGCGGAAGGTGCTTCAAAATGTATTTTTTCTTTGCCCATTGCACCCGATACAACCTGCATAGGCCCATCACGTAATCCGGCCACTTTTATTTTATAAAGCCCGCTGCGTCCTGAAGGGAATAAAGAGCCATGCCAGTTATTTAATCTTTCGGCAGATAAAGGCTGCTGATATTGCTGAATTGCGTCGAGCATCATTTCTACTACACCATCCACGTGACGCTCTGTTTGTATAGCGCCTGCGATCTCTATGCCCAGGCGTTTGGCGATAGAAGAGCGGACTTGTTCATTGTCCAGGTATACGCCTTCAATTTCACTTGATTTGGTCACGTCCAGTGTAAGCGTTTGGAGGATAGTTTCTTCTTTGAGATTAAACCCAAGTGCACTCATCTGACCCAGTATTTTGCCTTGGCGGTATCTGACTTCGCCCAGTTTTTTAGTTAGATTTTTTGTGTTCCAATAAAGATTTGGCCAGTTAGTTAGTTCATGGATATACATATTCGCCGCATTTATGCAGTGAATATACGAACTAATCACCGCATGTTTGTTTAATCGCCGCTTTTATGCGGCGAATAGATCAATTAATCGCCGCATACAGGGTTGCTTAGCATCCAGCATACAGTTAATTCCTCTGCTCTCTAATTAAATCAACTAAAAAATAAGTTTGAAAGATTACATAAAACTCTATTTTTGGACAAATTCCTACGAAAGAGATTATGCTGGATAAAAATGTTTTAAACAAGACGGAACCGAAAAACAGGAAACTAACTGAGCGTAAGCTTATTGATGCAGTAGGGGAAATAATCCGTTCAAAGGGCTATACAGGTTTGGGCGTAAATGCTATTGCTAAAAGTGCCGGAGTCAGTAAAAAGCTGATTTATCGCTATTTTGGCACTGTAGATTCTTTGATTGAAACTTATCTTATAGAAAGGGATTATTGGGTTACTTTCTCTAAAAAGGTAAGTGATGCAGCGGTGGCCTCCAATAAAAAGCAGACCATGATTGAATTTTCGTCCAGCATCTTCGAAAATCAATTTGACTTCTTTTTTAATGAAGATGAAATGCAGCGGATCATCCTTTGGGAGATCTCGGAAAAAAGTAATATTTTAAATGAGCTGAGCAGAAAGCGTGAAGCTATGGGAGAGGAGCTGTTAAAGTTAACAGACCCTTATTTTAAAGATTCGGATATAAATTTCAGAGCTGTTTCGGCCATTATTATTTGTGGAATCTATTATTCTGTTTTACACACCAAAAAGAATGCGAGTACTTTATGTGGTCTTGACCTGAATACCGAAGCAGGAAGAAAAGAGATTACCAGGACAGTAAGAAAGATAGTAGAGCTGTGCTTCGGAAGTAAAAAGAAAAAAACAGCAGTATAGATACCTCATGGCTAAACACACCTAAAGCCATGAGGTATACTATTTAATGTTGGTAAGAACGATTTCTAATCTTCTCAAAGATTCACACAAAGCAAAGTTAGATCAGATTAATTCTCTAAGTGGTGACATAAGCTAAAAATAATTCAATTATTTTTAGCTTAAATATTTATTTAAATATCTTTTTATCAGCGTGTTATGTTTTGCTCTGTGAAAGTCGTGGATAAAATTATTTGACAGATCATTTCATAATCGAAAATTGGGCGCTGAAAATCACTCCAGAACCAGCAATAAACCTTCTCCTTTTTTAACAAGAATTTCTTCATTTACAGCGTAACTGCCTGCCGGTTGAAAGTTCCGTATAGCAGGTGCTTTAAGCTTTGCTTTTTTAGGATCAATGCCCAAAGCTTTCCAGTCCAGCTGAAGTTTCACTTTCATGTCTTCTTTAGCCCAGCTTGCTACAGCAATCAACGCCTTTTTATCCTTTAAATAAACGGTTGCCAAAACATTGGCCGCTGTTATTTTAACTGGATTGCTTTTGACCCAATAGCCAATCATCCGGCTATGCTGAAGATCAAAACTATCCCATATTTTCCAGATCGGGCGTGGATCTGCATTCGCTGACCAGGGCATCCGGTTTGTCATTCCATAAACCATTCCTCTCCATGGATTGCCTCCGCCTTCCAGCATTTCACCCATCAGTCCAAATGGAATCCCTGAAATTTCTGTCAGGTAAAAATCTTGCGTATTGTTTTCATAATCGAAGTTTTCTCCAAACCACAACCTGTTTAAATAGGGGAAATGATCCATGTATAAATTGGCACTGTTATTAAAACCATCGCGTTTATTATACTGGTTTGCCGAGTGCAGGTCAATTATACCAGGGTGACCATTTTGAGTTAATACTCTTTTAATTCTTTTCATGGTCGTTCTGTCGTAAGCCACATCATCCAGATAAATGCCGTCGATCCCAACATTTTGCACTAACCAGCTCATTCCTTCTACATAGTAATTATGCCAGCGGCTCATCCCGCTATTGATAATCGCCGCATCTTTTACTTCAGGGACATACCACGCGGCAATATAATCCGCATTTAAATGTTCCTGTAACCACGCATAACCGCCCCCTTTACCTTTAGAGAATACTTCGTGCCCAAGACTTCTTAAAGGTGCCAATTCATAAGCACTATTAGATACCTCGCGAACGGTATTGTATATTTTTACTTTTAAACCCAGGTGATGTGCCGAATCTATATAACTCTTCATCGCCTGGTGTGCGATAAATGGATAATTGATATAAGGGTTAATAGCAGTACCATGGTGGATGTTGATTACTGTAGCGCCTGTGGCCTTAATCGTGTCTACGGGAGCATATTTATGATAATACCTTGTTGCCCACTGGTCTGCTGTATTCAGCGTGTGGAAAGGGGTGATCATTAAATTGAAATTATAGTAAAGCGTATCTCCGGCTTTCATTTCCCTTGCGCCACTATAGTTGGTTACAGCAGTACGTGTTGCCTGCTGTTGAATATCAATCCCTCCCTGATCCTGATTTCCCCATGAACCGGGTAGTACAAGAGGTTTGTCGAGATAAAAATTGGTATTTAACGGGCGGGTATAGCGTTCATCCCTCAAAGAAAAGCGTAAACCTGCATTTACTGCACCAATCCAGGCCCCATCCTGATTTTTATGGGCAACATCCCACTTCCATTTATAATCGGCAGGTATTTTTCCGCCTTTTAAATTCAGCCCCATCATATATTCAGCAACTTCCTTTTTAAAAGGGATGACCATCCTGATGTCTTTAAGTTTTAGCGCTGTTAAGGCAGTAAGTTTAATCGTATAATTAATAAACCCGTCAAACTCCAGACTCGCTTTAACCTCCATTTTTAATTTTGGGGAAGTATTTAAGGCTGTCCATTCCACCTCGCCCGGCGTTAACTGTTTGATTTCAGGTTTTCTGGTTTTCCATTGGATGACCGAACCAGTTGCTTCTTCAGCAATCAGAGCAAAAGGAGCAGCCAATAATGGCCGCGGACGCTGGTCAATCCCTGTCATTTCTTCTGTAAAGAACGATTCGATTTGTGCCGGCATGCCATCGTCCCCAAGCATCACTTTTCTGCCTAATAAACTAATCGTATTCGTATTTATTTTTAGAGGAATATAAGGTTTGATCAATTCGTTTTTCTGGCCTGAAGTTGAATTCAACCACGTTAAGCGGGTTTGTTTCCAAGGTTCGTTCACGCCTCCGTTAACCGCCTTTTTCGGGCTGATTACTAGTTTAAGCTGTATGGGCACAGCTGCATTGCCCTCAGTCATCACGGTCACTGTGCCGCTATAGGTGGCGGGTTTTGTATCTTCCGGAATATCCAGTAAACACCATAAAGATTGGATTTCTCCTTTAGTCACGTCTACCTGTTTCTTTAATACCTGGTTATCCCAGTTGATGCCGTCGGTATTGAGGCACGAAAGTAAAGAAGAGGGAATAATAGCCCCATCAATACTTTTCAAATCAGTAAACTTTAACGTCACCTGATGCAGATCTTTTGAAAAGGCATATAAACCTAGCTGAAAGCTGAAGTTTTCACCCCGGTCTGCCGTATCTGTAAAGTTTAGCGCCGTTCCTTTAAGCGCCCAGCGCTGAGGAAGGTCTTTCTCCATCTTTACGGGATGTAACCTGTCTTCAGGGAAAACGAGGTAAGGCTGGCTTTTGTTTTTCGAAACCAGGCTTGCTACTTCTTTTGCAGTGGCGATGACTTCCATCGGGTAAAAGCTGTTTAACTGGTTATAAGATTCCAGATAATCTACTTTGGCAGCTATCGTCTTACCGCTTATTTTATTTTTCCAGGCTGATGTGGCCCGATCGGACGGTTTTTTATAAACTGCTGTCGGATAATTTGAACCCGGCTGTACATGAAAAGGCAGGTAATAAATATAGTAAGTGCCTGCGCCAGAAACTGGTTCGAAATAAATAGTTCCTGTCTCTCTGGTCAGGGCCTGCGTTTTTACATTCCATATCCGCTGATTGGAGCGGGCATCCACCACAATAATTTCTTTGTTTGCCGGATCATCCTTTCTTCGCCATTCTACGACCGTTTTTGCTACTGCGCCAGCTGAGCTGACCTTAACAACCGCACGGTGGTTACCTAATGAATCCGGGTTCCAGGTTTCTGTGCCGGTTTTATATTTTAATTGCTGTGCCTGGCTGAGTGTACAATTGATACTGAAAAGTAAGGCAACCCCAAAGATTGCTTTAGAAAAAAAATTTACCTCGGTTAATTTGAACATGGTCTTAGGTTAGGGGTGTTTTCCTAAGCTGAAGGTATTCATTTTAATCACGAAAGGCCTGAAAATGGCCCTGATTTAGGGCTTAAAATTAACGCAAACGTTTGAAATGCAGCCTTGCTAAACCGTTGTTATCTATCCGTGTACTATTCTGCTATCTTTTGGCGCTTCTTCCCGGTCAAACATTCCGTAGTCTCTCACCACAGTTGCTATTCTTAAATGGTAGTCCTTAAAAACCGTTTCACGGCCCTGTGCTTGTGCATTACGGTGCATTTCAATATTTCTCCATTCGAGAATTGCTTTTTCATCTTCCCAAAAGGACAAGGACAAGATTTTATTCGGATGTACCAGGCTCTGGAATCTTTCGATAGATATAAACCCCGCAACGGCAGCGAGTTCAGGATTAAGCTTTGCTGCAATGGCCAGATAGTCTGCCATTTTTCCCGCTGCGGGGATAACTTCAAAAATTACTGCGATCATTTTTCTTGATTTTTTAAAGGGTGATAAATAGATTTTTAACCAGTCTTGCATTTAAAAGTGGCTCATAGGTAATGGTTTGCGGCAGAATTTGAATACGTTGGTATAAAATTTTAAATGTTTCTGCAGTGAGGTGAATCACTAAATGTTTAGCCAGACATTGATGATGGCCCGCACCAAAGGTCAGGTGTTCCTGATTATTGATTCTAAAAGGATTATAGGTTAAGGGAGATTCAAACACTTGTGGATCAAGATTCGCTGCAGCCAGTAAAATAGTAATCATTTCTCCTGATTTGATCAATTGATCACCTATCAAAAGATCTTTTCCTGCAACCCTTCGGGTTAAATGTATGGGTGGGTCAAAACGTAAAGTTTCAATGACTGCTTGTTTGAAATAGTTTGCCGCTTCAATTTCCGGAACTGGCTGTGGGTGATCGGCAAGCTGCAAGAGTGTATTAGTCAGCAGACCTCTTCCTGCATCATAGCTTTGAATCAACAGGCCAATGAGATTAACGATCAGTAATGTTGCCCATTCGCTGGAAACTGAACTGTTTTTATCCGCTGTGTGATGGGGCAGGTATTTTTGCAATAGGGAAAATACCTTGTTGATCAGTTCATTAAGTTTTATAGTGTCCGCTGCGGTTTGTTGTGGGGACATGATTTTAACCAGTAGCGGCAGTTGATCAATCAGGAACTTACTATCTTCTGTTCCAATCTTCAGGCTTTTCAGGATATAGAGCGCTGGTAATTTTTTACAAACTACCTCAACCCAGTCCATAGGCAGTCCTGTGATAACTGGTGCTAATAGAAAATCAAGCAACTCAGGTACAGCAACAGGCTACATTTGATTATAAAGCTGTAATGCTACTGCTCTTGACTGCTGATGCTGCTGGAAATTATTCAGCCGGGCTAACTGTTGAATTAACTGAATTGCATTTTGATTCAGGCCAGTATGGCTGGTTTGAAGTTCAGGAATCAGTGCATCCTGATGTTGTAAAGCCTCTTTAGCTAAAGAATAAGCATAGATAATCCAGCTTTGCTGCGCGGAAGCATAATAAATGGGGTGTGCTGCTCTTTTTTGTACATAAAATGTACGGGATTCAATTGTATTCCAATCTAAAATAATTCCGGTGTCCATGAAGTTTTTGTTATTGACTTCACCAAAATTACCAAACCTGAAAAGCTGATACTTCATTCTAAAATGAAGTGTCCTTAAGACAGGTAAAACGCACAAAGGAAAACTGGTTAAGTTTTCCTTTGATTCACTGGCTATTTATTTAAATAATTCTTGCAGATCTCTGTCGGCGGTAGGGATCTTTTTGAGAAAATCATCAAAACCCGTTCCTTCATGAGAGCTGTACATGCCATAGGCATCAATAATGTAGCCAATCTGGCCTTCTTTGTCTTCTAACAAATAAAGCACAGAATTATCTGCCGGATCTGAGTCACCTTCAAAACGATAAGTTTTTATGATAGTCAGATCTTCCGGTACATAGATTTTGTGCAGACCAACACCTTGCATTTTGCCGTGGTCAGTCATCTTTATTTCGTTATCTAACCCTTTTTGCCTTAATTTTTCTAAAATCTGGCTAAGTGTGTTCATTTCCGCTGGTTGTTCCATAATAAAGATTGTTTGCTTATTAAACAAAGCCTTCAATAAATGGTTTTCTTTTTTATTTCGTGTACCCGTATTTTTTCATCAATGAAATTAATACCCCATTCGTCCATCCAAATCCATCCTGAGAAGCATATTCTCCACCTCCGGCTTTCAATTGCAGGTCTACCACATTGTATTTCTCCATCAACTTTCCTGTACGCTGATAAACGTTCGTATTTAAATTGATCCAGCGCACTGCAATCTGTTTCTCTAAACCATGAAAACCATAATTACCTAACCCGGTAATCGCCATCCATTGTAAGGGAGCCCAGCCGTTAGGTGCATCCCATTGTTGATGCGTATTCAGCGGTGTAGAAACCAATCCTCCCGGTTTCAGGAATTTTTGCTGTAAAATATGCTGAGCCAGTTTTGCCTGTTTTAAATCTGCCAGGTTAAAGGATAAAGGAAACATGCCTGCCAAACTCAATACAGGAGACTGTTTTTTAGTTTTAAAATTGTAATCTGTAAACCAGGAATACTTTGGAGACCAGAAATATTTCCGGATACTGGCTTTCCTTTTTAAGGCCAAGGTCTGATACTGCTTTTCTTTGACTACATCGTGTTGAAGTGCATAACATTTCTGCAGGGTGAGTTCCAGGTTATACAATAAACAATTCAGGTCTACAGGAACAATTTGTGTAGTTTGAATGGTCTTTAATTGCATGCCATCTGCCAGCCACCTGCTGCTGAAATCCCAGCCGCTTTCTGCTGCCGATCTTATATCACGGTATATTTCCGGGTTTTTTGCTTCGGCTTGCTGGCCGATCAGCACATCTTCCTTATAAGATTCTTGTCTGGGCGTATTTAACTGGTCGTAATAGCGGTTCAGCTTACTTCCGTCGGGCATAACCACTACATGTTTAGTCGGAGCAGACTGATCCATCCAATACGTATATTCTTTTTCCAGCGCCGGTAAATAGGTAGCGTAGGCCTCATTTCCTTTGATTTGGGCAAGCAGCCCGATCATCAGTGAGAAAAACGGAGGTTGAGATCTGCTGAGGTAATAATTTCTGTTTCCGTTTGGAATATGTCCATTCTGCTCAATCAGGTAAGCAAAGTTTTTGATCATATTTTCAATGGTTTCATTTTCTCCGGATACCTGCAGCCCTAACATCGTAAAATAACTGTCCCAATAATAGACTTCTCTGAAGCGTCCGCCGGGAACGATATAAGGAGAAGGGAGATCAAGCAGGGAATTATTAGCGATTTTTTCTGCTGGTTTACGAAGCAGTGCCTCCCAGAGTTGATTGATATGTTTAGCTACCGGTTGATTAGCCGTGATTACTACTGTAGCATTGGTATCTGGAAGAATAAAGTTATCATTTACAAAAGCCTTAATGCTAAATTTTGTTTTGGCGGCTTTTAATTTCATATAATCCTCAAGAATTTTTTCAGGATCTCTTTTTGGGATACAATCCACAAAAGTTTTACCGTCCTTCAATACATTCTGCATTTGTACATCAATAAACAGTTGCCCATAAAGCGAATCAGGTGTTTTAGTCTGGGCGGAAACTCTTCCCAGCTGAAGCCCGATAAAGAGGATAAATATAATCTTTCGTATCATAATCTCATATTTTGAATAATAATACGATTTATTCTGGCTTTACCGATAAAACCCGCTGATTTTCCATTCTTTTTCCGGCCTGCCTAACTTCTCTTAAGAACCTGACCAGAACTTAAACGCAAAAGGGCGATGTCTGTGAAGACATCGCCCTTTTTACTGTATTTTTTACCTGACCGGATTATAGAGAGAACGCTTTTTTAACTGCGTCTACAAAGTCTAATTTTTCCCAGGTGAATAATTCTACTGTAACTTCTTTTTCAGTACCGTTAGATGCTTTAAAGATTTTGGTAATTACTTCATTGTTTTTACCAAAGTGCCCGTAAGCTGCAGTTTCTGAATAAATAGGGTTTCTTAATTTCAAACGGGTTTCAATACCATAAGGAGTCATATCGAAGATTTTTTCAACTTCTTTCGCGATTTCACCATCAGTAAGTAATTTACCGTCTGCTGCTTTAACCTTAGCTGTTCCGTAAGTGTTTACGTAAATACCCATTGGCTGAGCAACACCAATTGCATAAGATACCTGTACCAGGATTTCATCTGCAACACCAGCTGCCACTAAGTTTTTAGCGATGTGTCTGGTTGCATAAGCTGCCGAACGGTCAACTTTAGATGGATCTTTTCCTGAGAATGCACCACCACCGTGTGCACCTTTACCACCGTAAGTATCAACAATGATCTTTCTTCCGGTTAAACCAGTATCTCCATGAGGGCCACCAATCACAAATTTACCAGTTGGGTTAATGTGATATTTGATGTCCTTGTTGAACAATTTGCTAAACTGAGGATATTGGCTTGATACACGTGGGATCAGGATGTTGATAATATCTTCTTTTATCTTTTTAAGCATGGTCTGCTCTTCATCGAAATCATCATGTTGTGTAGATACCACGATAGAATCGATTCTTACAGGCTCATTGTTATCATTGTATTCTAAAGTAACCTGAGACTTTGCATCCGGACGTAAATAAGTGATTTCCGTATTTTCACGACGGATTGCAGCTAATTCAATCAGAATTTTGTGTGCAAGGTCAAGTGCAAGCGGCATAAAGTTTTCAGTCTCTCTGGTTGCATAACCGAACATCATTCCCTGGTCACCAGCTCCCTGAGTAGTTTTGTCTTCTTTGTCTACACCCTGGTTAATGTCAGGAGATTGCTCATGAATAGCAGACAGTACACTACAAGAGTTACTATCAAACATATATTCACCTTTAGTGTAACCAATTTTATTGATTACTTCTCTTGCGATCTTCTGTACATCAAGATATGCCTTGGATTTAACTTCTCCGGCAAGGAAAACTTGTCCGGTAGTTACTAAAGTCTCACAAGCAACTTTTGATTCAGGATCAAATGCTAAAAAATTATCAATTAGTGCATCCGAAATTTGATCTGCTACTTTATCAGGATGACCTTCAGAAACAGATTCTGATGTAAATAAATATGACATTTTAAATAATTAGTTAAATAATCAACAATTCTTTAAAATGGACAATGACCCCGTAAAAACAGGCAGTAAAATGAAGTGTATGAATGGTTAGCACTTTTTTTTACGTGGTTGCAATCCCGTCATGCTAACATAACATCGCAAATCAGTCCACCTTTATATTGCAAAATTACTATATATATTCAAAATAGTCAAAAAATATCAATTATTTTGTGCCATAATTAAATCATATCCCTTTGGCAAAGTCGAACATTCTATTTATTATTAATCCTATATCCGGGGGTAAGGATAAATTAAAGATACCTGCTATCATTGATGCGAATCTGGACAGATCCAAATTTAATCCGAATTTTAGCTTTACGGAATACGTAGGACACGCTGCTGAGATAGCGGAAGAAGCTGCAAATAAGAACTTTGATATTATTGTTGCCGTTGGTGGTGATGGAACAATCAATGAGATTGCAGCGAAAGTAATGCAGCAGCAAAAGATTCTGGGAATTATCCCTTTCGGATCGGGAAATGGTTTGGCAAGATTCTTAAAAATACCGATGAATACGGCTAAAGCAATTCAGGTATTGAATGAGCTGACTGTAACTAAAATTGATACGGGAACATTTAATGATAAGTTTTTCTTTAATATGGCCGGAATGGGATTTGATGCACATATCAGTTCTGTCTTTGTCGGCAATAAAAAAAGAGGCTTAACGGGATACTTCAAGCTCGGGCTCAAGGAAATGATTAATTATAAACCTGAAACTTATCATATCCGGGTTGATGGGGTAGGGTATACCAGGACGGCTTTTGTGGTCAGTGTCGCAAATTCTTCTCAATATGGAAATAATGCGCATGTTTCACCGCATGCTTCAGTGACCGATGGTTTGCTGGATGTCTGTATTATCAAATCTTTCCCCTTATACAAATTGCCTTGGTTAGCTTATCATATGCTGAATGCAAGCACGGATAAGTCAGATCTGGTAGAAATTATCCAGGGAAAAGAGATCCAGATTACCAGGGTGGAGGATGCTGCTATCCACATTGACGGTGAACCTTATTTTATGGGCAGAGAGATTGAGGTAACGATCTCACCGCTATCTTTAAATGTAATTGTACCGGCAGCAATGGGAGTTACCATTTAATACTATTATTATGAAACCGAATAAAAAATCATTGAGCGACCTTGGCGGGATCATGTATTCCACTGACCCTTCTTTTAGTTATGAAACTGACAAGGAGACACCGCAGGAAGTAATTGCCAATAATCAACAAGATTTACGGGTGATGCTGGACCGGAAAAACAGGGGGGGGAAAGCGGTGACGCTGGTTACTGGTTTTCGGGGAAGTGCAGAAGATTTAGAGAAATTATCAAAAATGCTGAAGACCAAATGCGGGGTAGGCGGAAGTGCTAAAGATGGAGAGATTATGGTGCAGGGTGACTTCAGAGATAAGGTAGTTTTGATGCTTCAAAAAGAAGGCTATAAAGTGAAAAAATCTGGCGGATAATACGGTTGCTAAATCGTTGATATACAGATTGTTGTTCTATAGTGTATATGCCACAATAAGTGAAATATTTCCTTTGAAATGATAATTTTTCAATAAATATCTCCTTAGCTTTGCCTAAACAAATAATCATTTTATGAGCAAAGTTTTAATGCCTAAACCAGACTTATCCCGGTTGAATTTGGGTACTGAGAATGCATACTATCAGTTAAGTGTACCGGAACTGGTGGAAGAAGCGATCAATAATGGAGAGGGTACACTCTCATCTTCAGGTGCTTTGGCAATTGATACTGGTAAATTTACTGGTCGTTCGCCAAAGGACAGGTTTATAGTGCTGGATGAGGTAACGAGGGATTCAGTTTGGTGGGGCGATATTAATATTCAGTTTAGTCAGTCAAATTTCGAGTCTTTATTGCACAAAGTTTGTACACACCTTAATCAGGATAAGTTTTATGTGAGAGACGCTTATGCTTGTGCGGATGAAGCCTACAAAATGAGCATCAGGGTGATCACTGAAACCGCTTATCAAAATCTATTTGCTAATAATTTATTCCTCAGACCAGAAGAAGGGGAGGTGATTGAAAATCCTGAATGGACAATTATTGCCGCACCAACTTTTTTGGCCGATCCGGCAGTTGATGGCACACGTCAGGCTAACTTTGCAATTCTGAATTTCACAGACAAAATCATATTGATTGGTGGAACAGGTTATACGGGTGAAATTAAAAAAGGTATTTTCTCTGTTTTAAACTTCATTCTGCCTGAATTCAAAAATACTTTATCTATGCACTGTTCTGCCAATGTTGGCGCTCAGGGGGATACTGCAATTTTCTTTGGCCTGTCTGGTACTGGTAAAACAACTTTATCTGCTGACCCTGCAAGAGGGCTGATTGGTGATGATGAGCATGGCTGGGGAGATTCTTCTGTCTTCAATTTTGAAGGTGGATGTTATGCTAAATGTGTGGACCTGACTGCTGAAAAGGAGCCACAGATCTATAATGCGATCAAATTCGGCGCTTTACTGGAAAATATCAATTATTTTCCAAACACCAGGACAGTCGATTATTCAAATATTGAAAAAACTGAGAATACAAGGGTAGCTTATCCGATAGACTATATTGACAATGCGGTTTTACCTTCTATTGCAGGTATTCCTAAAAATATTTTCTTTTTGACGGCAGATGCTTTCGGGGTTTTACCTCCATTGTCAAAATTAACTCCAGGTCAGGCAATGTTTCATTTCATTTCCGGCTATACGGCCAAGGTTGCAGGTACAGAGGCTGGGGTAACTGAGCCTCAGGTAACTTTCTCTGCTTGTTTTGGAAAAGCTTTCCTGCCTTTGCACCCGACTAAATATGCCGATCTGCTTGGAAAGAAAATGGAAGAGCACAAGGTGAATGTCTGGTTAGTGAACACAGGCTGGAGCGGTGGTGCTTATGGTACAGGCAGCCGGATGAAGTTAAGCTATACCCGTGCTTTAATCACGGCGGCTTTAAATGGCGGTTTAACTTCAGCAACATTTATTGAACACCCTGTTTTCGGATTATTAATGCCAGACGCTTGTCCGGGTGTTCCTTCAGAAATTTTAAACCCAAGAAATACCTGGTCAGACAAACATCAATATGATCAGAAAGCAAACGAACTTGCTAAAGCGTTTATTGACAACTTTAAGCAGTTTGAGGAGTTCGCGAACGACGAAATACTGAAATCAGTCCCAAAAGTTGTAGAAAACACACTTTAAATCATTTTTTTTAAGGAAAAATTTGCATTTGAATTTTTTTTTAGTTTTCATTGTGAAAGATTGTCTTCTAACCGAGACAATCTTTTTTAATAATAGCTACGCGACGATAGATTTATTGCGAAAATCAAATTTACCTGGTAATGATAATTTAATTTGGAATTAAAATCAAAGTTGTAGATTTGTTATTGCAACATTTGATTCTATTCGTCGTTGTGTGTATTACAAGATATTTAATCTAAATTTAAAAAAAAACAAAGTACTAAAAACTCAAAAACTAAAAAAATGGCAAACGCACCAAAACCAACAACAGTTAAAAAGGAAAGCTCATCAGCTTCAAATCTATTCGCTACTCTAGTCATCCCTATTTGTATTGTTATCGCAGCACTTATCTATAAATTCGTTCTAGGAGATGCAAATAACTTTATTGACAACAACGTTGAGAACTTACCTAAAGTTGGTAACTATGCAGGTATGGCTTACAAAGGTGGACCAATCGTTCCTATCTTAATGGGTATGCTTTTAATGGTAGTCGTATTCTCAGTAGAACGTTTCATCGTTATCGGAAAAGCAACTGGTACATCTAATTTAGATGCTTTTGTGAAAAAAGTACAAGCACTTTTAAATTCAAATAATATCGAAGCAGCTATGGCTGAGTGCGATAAACAACAAGGTTCGGTTGCTAACGTAATCAAATCTGGTTTGAAAAAATATCGTGAGATGGAAGTTGAAGCAAACATGGACACAGACCAGAAATGTTTAGCTATCCAAAAAGATATTGAAGAAGCTACAACATTAGAAATGCCAATGTTAGAGCAAAACTTAACAGTAATCGCAACATTAGTATCAGTAGGTACATTAATGGGATTATTAGGAACAGTAACAGGTATGATCAAGGCCTTCGGTGGTTTAGGTGCTTCTGGAGCTCCGGATTCAGCAGCATTAGCAACAGGTATCTCTGAGGCACTTATCAATACTGCAACTGGTATCGGTACTTCAACTTTAGCGATTATCATGTACAACATCCTGACTTCTAAAATTGATAAATTAACTTATGCAATTGATGAAGCTGGTTTTAGCATCATCCAAACTTATGCTTCTACGCATAAATAGAAAATAATGTAATTTTTTTTTACCGGCTTTATGGAAAACCGGAAGAATTAACATCATTATATAAAACATAAGTAATTTTTAAAATTATGCCTAGAGCAAAGGTTCAAAGAAAGAGTACCTCGATTGATATGACCGCCATGTGCGACGTGTCCTTCTTGTTACTTACTTACTTTATTTTATCAGCAACTGCAAAACAACCGGATCCTTTGGATGTAAGACTTCCTACGTCAACGTATAAAATCAAAGTTCCTGAAAAGGACATCGCGATTTTAACAATTGGCTCGGATAAAGTTTTCTTCGAAGCTGCTGGCCAGGATGTGAAAGTAGCTACGCTGGAAAAAATTGGTGAGCAATATAAGATCAGTTTTACACCAGAAGAGAAAAAACGCTTTAGCGTTATTGGATCATTCGGTGTGCCGATCCAGAGTTTAAAACAGTTTGTGATGCTGGACGGAGATAAAAGAAAGAAATCAGGTCTGGAAACAGGTATACCTACCGATTCTACCAATAATCAATTGGCAGACTGGATTCTTCAATCCCGTAAAGCTGTTGCCGAACTGCATTCTGAAACAATGAGGGTAAGTATTAAAGGCGATGCCGAAGAAGGCTACCCTATGGTCAAGAAAATTGTTGACATCCTTCAAAAACAAAAAATTAACAAATTCAGTTTAATCACCACTGCTGAAGGCGGTAGCAAATAATTTAAAACATGGCAGAATTAGATACCTCCGGCGGGGGTGGCAAAAAGGGTGGGAAAGTAAGGAGTAAGAAATCGTCTACGAAAGTAGATTTAACCGCGATGGTTGATTTGGCGTTCTTATTGATTACCTTCTTCATGTTAACCACCACGCTGAATAAACCAATCGCAATGGATATTGCGAAGCCAGATAAAGAAGATAAATCTGAAGAGAGACTTGAATTAAGGGCTTCTCAGACCATGACTATTTTATTAGGTAAAAATAATAAAGTTGCCTGGTATATGGGAGAAGCTGGTAAATCAGCTCCTGAAGTTCAGGATTTTACTCAGATCAGAAAATCGATACTGGATAACAAACAAAAAGTGCAGGCTGCAAGTGGAAAATCTATCGTTATGGTGATTAAGCCTACTTCTGGCGCAACCTATAAAAACTTTGTTGATATCATGGATGAGTTAGCAATTACCGGAATCAAATCGGCTCCTGCAATTGATGATGAAAACATTACTGATGCTGAAAAAGCATTCATGAAATCTCAGAATCTTTTATAATATTATTAACATTTTAAATAACAAGCAATGTTCGGATCTAAAATAGATTTATTCAATAAGGGATGGCTTGATGTTGTTTTCGCTAAAAAGAACAAAGAATACGGAGCTTACGAGTTACGTAGACAAAATGGCGCGAATACTTCAAGAGCACTACTTTTTGCTTCGGCAGCTTTTATATTTTTGTTTCTTTTACCTAAGATCGTTACTTTGATCAAGGGTCAGCTTCCTGAAGAGGAAATTGTGAAACAAGTTGAAGTTACTGTTGCACCACCGCCACCGGTGGATCCAAAAACACCTCCACCGCCACCGGTTGAGCCACCGCCGCCAAAGACGGATCAAGTTAAGTTCCCTCCTCCGATTGTAAAACCGGATAACCAGGTACGTGATGAAGATCCTCCTCAGATTGAGCAGTTAAAAGCAGCTGACCCAGGTCAGAAAACAATTGAAGGTGATCCGGGTGCTGATATTGTAGTGGTTGGTCCTGTAGGAGAAGGCCCTAAACAAGCAGCAGTAGTGGAAGATACTAAAGTCTATGACTTCGTAAGTATCGAAACTCAGCCAGGTTTCCCTGGAGGTATGGACAAGTTTTATGCTTATTTGCATAAAGCGGTAAGATATCCTCCTATGGCTCAGGAAAATAATATTCAGGGTAAGGTGTTCTTATCTTTCGTAGTTGAGAAAGATGGCCGTCTGACTGATATTAAAGTTGAGCGTAAATTAGGTGGTGGTACTGATGAAGAGGCAATCAGGGTATTAAAGGCTAGTCCGAAATGGACTCCTGGTATCCAGAATGGTAAACCTGTTCGTGTTAAATATAACATCCCGATCAGTTTCACTTTATCTAACTAAATATTATTACAATAATGTTTAACTTCAATATTTTCAAACAGAAATCGCCTCAACAGCGATTTCTGTTCATTTTAGGCCTGGTGATGCTGATCATGTATGTGGTACTTGGAACAGCACTAATCTTCTGGAAAGACATTCCTTTCGAGATTAAGCCTACCTACCGCATCTTATTCGGACTACTACTGATCGCTTATGCGGTGATAAGATTTTTCCGCTTGATTAATCAAAAAGACAATTAGCATGAACAAACTAGTTTTTATCCTGCCATTATTTTTATTCATTGCTTGTAAGCAAAAGCCTAAAAGTGATGATGGGAAGGACTCCCGTGTTTCAGGTACAGTAAAATTGCTTGTTGATGAGAGTTTCTCTTCAGTGCTGGAAGATCAGATTGAGGTTTTTAAACTGGACTATCCGGATGCTAAATTTGAATTGACACAAGGAAATGAGAATAAAATCCTGCCTACTTTCTTAAATGATAGTGTAAGGGTTGCTGTTTTATCCAGAATGCTTACTCCTGACGAAGAAAAAGCTTATAGTAAGAGAAGTATTCCAATTTTTACTTCCAGGTTCGCTATTGATGGTATTGCGCTGATTACGGGAAATGATAATCCTGATTCAACAATTACTGCTGATGAAGTGATCTCTATCATGAAAGGAACATCTGTTTCCGGAAAACAATTGGTTTTCGACAACGCTTATTCAAGCACACTGCGCTATTTTAAGGACCTTTCTCAGGTTAAAGAATTACCTAAGTCAGGTATTTATACTTTACAGAATAATAAAGACGTTATAAAATACGTTGCAGAGCATAAGAACTTTATTGGGGTGGTTGGGGTGAACTGGCTATTGAAAAATGGCCGTGATCAGCAGGACTTTACCGACCAGGTGAAAGTTATGGGTGTGAAAAACACCAAGGGTAAAAAGGGGGATGATACCTTCTATAAACCTAGTCAAAAGAACTTAATTGATGGTATATACCCGTTCCTCAGGAATGTTTATATCATTAATGCAGAAGGAAAAAATGGTTTAGGCACGGGTTTTGCAACATGGTTAACGGGCCAGAGAGGTCAGTTAATCGTTTTAAAATCGGGATTGGGACCAAATATGATGAATCCGAGAGAGATTAATATAAAAAAGGAAAATTAATATTATATTGAGCCGTGGCTTTCAATGGTCAGGTAATAGAAAAAAACGAATTAGCTATACAATAAATAAAAAATAAGTAACCGATGAAATGCGCATAATCCATGCAAGCTTCATTACCTTTAAAATCAAATCGAAAACGGATGAAAATGACAAAGAAAGCAATAACCTTAAGTTTAGGTTTAGTAGTAATGGGTTCTGCCTCTTTTGCTCAAAACTTAAGTGATGCAAAAAAAGCAATTGATGCTGAGCAGTATGCTAAAGCAACTTCTATGCTTAAATCACTAGTAAGTTCTCAGGCGGGTAAAGGGGAGAACTATTTTAACTTAGGTGATGTATATCTGCATAATGAATATGTAGATTCTGCTAAAGCAGTTTTTACTAAAGGAATTGCTGCTGATCCTAAATTTGCGTTAAACTATGTTGGATTAGGACATGTAGATCTTGCAACCAACAATGCAGCATCGGCAAAAACTAATTTTGACAAAGCTATCGGACTGGCTTCTAAAAAAGACCACACTCCTTATTTATACATTGGTAAAGCTTACCTGGAGCAAGATAAACCAGATTTCGCTGCAGCATTAACTAACTTAACAAAAGCAGACGAAGTAGATGCAGCTGATAAAGACCCTGAGACATTTTTGGCTTTAGGTGATTTATATGCAGCACAGAAAAAAAATTCTGAAGCATTAAGCAATTACCTGCGCGCATTGAATATCAATGAAGGCTTAGTAAGAGCTAAAGTTCAAATCGGAAGAATGTACAAAGAGTCAAGAGCATTCCCTGAGTCTGAAACACAATTGAAAGAAGTAATCACAGCTGATCCTAACTATGGTCCTGCTTACCGTGAAATTGCTGAATTATACATGCAGTGGGCTAATTTCGAGCCAGCTCATTACGATGAGAAATCTAAACAAGCTTTAGAGAACTACAAAAAATACATGGACTTAACTGACAAATCTTTCGATACAAGATTACGTTATGCACAGTTCTTGTTCTATGCAAAAGACTTCAAAGCTTTAGAAACTGAAACAGCTGATATTGCTAAATTATATCCTAACAACCAAAAAACATTAGTAATCAATCGTTTACAAGCATACTCTGCAGCTGAAAACAAAAGCCCTGAGAGTTTGAAATTGTTAACTGATTTCTTCGCTAAAAACCCTGATACTTCTCGTTTAATCGCTGCCGATTACCTTTACTTAGGTAAAGCACAATTAGTTGCCGGACAGGATAGTTTAGCTTTAAAAAGCATCAGAACAGCGATCGCTAAAGATTCTACAAATATAGAAGCATTAGAAGATGTTGGTAAAGCATTATACACAAACAAAAAATACGATCAGGCGGCTGCAGTTTATAAAGATGCGATCAAATTGAATCCAAACGGTAAAGGTTCATTAACTAACTATTATTACCTGGCTTCTGCTGATTACTTTGATTATGCAAACAAAGACAAAGACAAAAAGAATCCAAGTAAAACTATTTTAGTAGAGGCTGACTCAGCTTTAGCACACTTAAATAAAGTTTCACCTGAATTCACTTTAGCTTATATTATGAGAGGCCGTGTTGCCGGTTATATGGATGATCAAACTAATCCTAAAGGATTAAGAGCGCCTTTCTACCAAGCATACATAGATCTTGTAACGGTTACAAAACCTGAATTAGGTGCTGCTGAAGCAGAAAAAAGAAACTTAGTCGAAGCTTATACTAACTTAGGGTTCTTCTATTCTCCTACAGATAAAGCAAAAGCAACTGAATTATTCAACAAAGCTTTAGTAATTGACCCGGCAAATGCAAATGCACAAACTGGTTTAAAACAATTAGCTGCTCCTGCTGCTAAAGCTCCTTCTAAGAAGAAATAATATTTAAATCTGAATATTTTAAAAGGCTACCTCATAATGGTGGCCTTTTTTATGTCTTCTAAAATCATATAAGGCTTTTAGAACGCTTTTATTCCTATTTAGGCAGTACCGGTGATTAATTGTGGAAATGTTCAATACAGTAGCATAATGTGTAAAAAAGGGGCAAGTTGATTAAGTATTTGATTTCCCCCTTTTTTCTTTTACTTTTGTAGCTTAATCAAGATTATATGGAAACGCAGAGTTTGCCTTCAGATTTTTTACCTATCATTTTTCAGGTTATCGTAGCCCTTGGCTTTGTTGTAGTAACTCTTATTGCTACACATTACTTAGGTCCCTCACGTAAAACAAGTGACAAGCTGGGTACATTTGAAGCTGGGGTAAAGGTTGTCGGTAATGCGCGCCAGCCATTCTCGATTAAATACTTCCTTGTTGCGATCTTATTCGTACTATTTGACGTGGAAGTTATCTTTATGTATCCATGGGCTGTGAATTTCAGAGAACTCGGATGGCCGGGATTAATTGAAATGTTCGTGTTTATGGGAACGCTTTTATTAGGCTTTATTTACATCCTGAAGAAGAAAGCACTTGACTGGAACTAATTATTTAGATCGGTTCTAAATCGAGATAGACTAAGCCTTTTTGGCTCGAAATATTGTAGATTTGTGGTTCATTCTGTATTAGAATGAGCCTTTTTTGTTTTATGATATGAGTGACATCAATATAGTAGACGCGCCCCCAGGCATTGAAGGATCTGGCTTTTTCGCTACTTCTTTAGACAAGGTTATTGGTTTAGCCCGTTCCCATTCATTATGGCCATTGCCATTTGCAACCTCATGCTGTGGAATTGAATTCATGGCTACAATGGGTTCGCACTATGATTTTGGTCGTTTTGGTTCAGAACGTTTAAGTTTTTCTCCACGTCAGGCAGACTTATTAATGGTTATGGGTACCATAGCTAAGAAAATGAGTCCTGTCCTAAAACAAGTGTATTTACAGATGGCAGAGCCCCGTTGGGTGATGGCAGTAGGTGCATGCGCATCAAGTGGTGGTATTTTTGACACTTACTCAGTGCTGCAGGGAATCGATGAGATTATTCCGGTAGATGTTTACGTTCCTGGCTGTCCGCCAAGACCAGAAGCTATTTTAGACGGTTTCGGTAAGATACAGGAATTAGTAAGAAATGAATCTGGCAGAAGAAGAGATTCTGATCAGTATAAACAAATGTTGGCTTCATACGGAATCGAATAATGGCAGAGGTTAACAATAGTAGCGTAATACAACTGTTAGCTGACCGTTTCGGAGCTAAAGTGAGTGGAGTGAACGAACCTTATGGTTTGCTGACTGTAGAAACCACAAAAGATGTAATCATTGTGGTGCTGACTTATTTGAAAGAAACAGAAGGTGCTAAATTTTCCTTCCTTACTGATATTACTGCAGTGCATTACCCTGACACTAAACATATCGCTGTAGTTTACCATTTACACAACATGGTGAACAAAATCAGGATCAGAGTTAAGGTATTCATCCATGAACAAACCCCTTCAATCCCAACAGCTACTGTGCTCTGGAATGGTGCGAACTGGATGGAAAGAGAAACATATGACTTTTTCGGAGTTAAATTCGAAGGTCACCCCGATTTAAGAAGGATTTTAAATATGGATGAGCTGAATGTTCACCCGATGTTAAAACAATATCCTTTGGAAGATCCGAACAGAGTTGATAAAAAAGACGAATACTTTGGTAGATAAGAACATGAATCACAATCAACCAGTATATACAGACAACGATCCTCAGAATGAGCTGGTCACCTTAAACTTAGGCCCGACTCACCCTGCAACACACGGTGTTTTTCAAAACGTACTTCAGTTAGACGGAGAGCGTATTGTAAGCGGAGTTTCTACCATCGGGTATATTCACCGCGCTTTTGAAAAGATTGCTGAACACAGGCCATTCTATCAGATCACACCCCTGACAGACAGATTAAACTACTGCTCATCACCTATTAACAATATGGGATGGCACATGACAGTAGAGAAACTGTTAAATATAAAAGTACCAAAACGTGTAGATTATTTAAGGATAATCGTCATGGAACTGGCGCGTATTTCAGACCATATTATCTGTAATACGATTATCGCACAGGATACCGGTGCAACAACCACCTTCTTATATCTTTTCCAGTTCAGAGAACATATCTATGAAATTTATGAAGAGATATGTGGTGCGCGTTTAACAACAAATATTGGCCGTATAGGTGGTTTTGAAAGAGATTTCAATGACATCGCCTTTGCTAAAATCAATAAATTCTTAAAAGAATTCCCTGTTGCTTTAAGGGAATTTGAAAGCCTGCTTAACCGTAACCGTATCTTTATTGACCGTACTGCAGGTGTTGCCTGTGTTACGCCAGAACAAGCTTTGGATTACAGCTGGAGCGGCCCTTTGTTACGTGCAACTGGTGTCGACTATGATGTACGTGTAAGTGAGCCTTATTGTTCTTATGATGAATTCGATTTTGAAGTCCCTGTAGGTACAAGCGGTGATATTTACGATCGTTATTTAGTGCGTAACGAGGAAATGTGGCAGAGTGTAAGTCTGATTGAACAGGCATTGGAGAAACTTAAACACGAGCCTGCAGGGATTTTCCACGCAGATGTGCCTGATTTCTATTTACCTGCCAAAGAAGAAGTTTACAACAATATGGAGGCCTTGATTTACCATTTCAAAATTGTAATGGGAGAGATTGATGCACCTAAAGCAGAAGTATATCATGCTGTTGAAGGCGGAAACGGAGAACTTGGATTTTATCTGATCAATGACGGTGGAAGAACACCTTACCGTCTGCACTTCAGAAGACCTAGTTTTATCAATTATTCCATGTATGCGAAGATGAGTGAGGGAATGTTACTGTCTGATGCCATTATCAACATGAGTAGTATGAATATTATTGCCGGAGAATTAGATGCTTAAAGTAGAAGAACAACAACCAGTAGAGTTTTCGTCAGCTTTGATCGCAAAGTGTGATGAAATTTCAAGTAGATATCCTGATGGGAAACAAAAATCTGCCCTATTGCCTATACTTCACGAAGTTCAGGCAGAACTGGGTTGGTTAAGCTCCAATGCGATGGATAAAGTAGCAGCATATTTAAAAATTGAACCTATCGAAGTTTACGAGGTAGCCTCTTTTTACAGTATGTATTTCCTACAGCCAAAGGGTAAATATGTTTTAGAAGTTTGCCGCACCGGGCCTTGCTGCCTGGTAGGAGCGGAAAAACTGATGGAGCATATGGAACAGACTCTTGGGGTGAAAGAAGGAGAGGTTACAGCTGATGGTTTATTCAGCTGGAGAGGTGTTGAATGTCTTGCAGCCTGTGGTTTCGGCCCGGTTCTGCAAATAGGCCCTGAATACACTTTTTATGAAAACCTCGACAATCAAAAGGTAGACACATTGATAGAAGAATTACGCAAAAAATAATGGCCCGTAAACTCTTATTAGAACATATAAACGTACCAGGCATCAATACACTTGATGTTTACCGCCAAAAAGGCGGGTACCGTGCTGTGGAGAAAGCTTTGAAGACCCTGACCCCTGATGAAGTGGTGGAAGAGGTTAAAAAGTCTGGCTTACGCGGACGTGGCGGTGCTGGTTTCCCTACAGGAATGAAGTGGAGCTTTCTGGCAAAACCAGAGGGTGTTGCCCGCTACCTGGTATGTAATGCTGACGAATCAGAGCCGGGTACTTTTAAAGACCGCTATCTGATGACCTACATTCCTCATGCTTTAATTGAAGGAATGATTGTGTCAAGTTTTGCATTAGGGGCGAATACATCTTATATCTACGTTCGTGGAGAGATGATGCCGCAAATCAGGATTCTGGAAAGAGCAATTGCAGAAGCAAAAGCTGCTGGCTTTTTAGGAAAAAACATTTTAGGGTCGGGTTATGACCTGGAGATTTATGTTCAGCCAGGCGGCGGAGCTTATATCTGCGGTGAAGAAACGGCTTTATTAGAATCACTGGAAGGTAAAAGGGGTAATCCAAGGATTAAACCGCCATTCCCGGCTATCGCTGGTTTATATGGCTGCCCGACAGTAGTGAACAATGTAGAATCTATTGCCGCAGTCGTGCCTATCATCAACGACGGTGGTGATGAATATATGAAAATCGGTATTGGACGCAGTACAGGAACCAAACTGATCTCTGCTTCGGGTAACCTGGTCAGACCAGGTGTGTACGAAATAGAATTAGGCCTTCCGGTAGAAGAGTTCATTTATTCTGATGAATATTGTGGTGGTATTGCCAATGGCAAAAGATTGAAGGCTACAGTGGCCGGAGGTTCTTCTGTTCCGGTATTGCCTGCCAACCTGACGTTGAAGTTAGCGAACGGTGAACCACGCTTAATGAGTTACGAATCGCTTTCTGAAGGTGGATTTGCTACTGGAACCATGATGGGTTCAGGTGGTTTTATCGCTTTTGATGAAGATCAGTGTATCGTAAGAAACACCTGGAATTTTTCCCGTTTTTATCACCATGAGAGCTGTGGTCAGTGTTCTCCTTGCCGTGAAGGTACTGGATGGATGGAAAAAGTCTTACACAGACTGGAGCATGGACATGGTAAGATGAGCGATATTGACTTATTGGTTGATGTGTCTAAAAAGATCGAAGGAAATACGATTTGTCCTTTAGGGGATGCTGCTGCATGGCCTGTGGCAAGTGCAATCAGACATTTCAGGGACGAGTTTGAATGGCATGTGAAAGAGCCTATAAAAAGTCTTCAGGGAAATTATGGTATCGCTAATTATGCAGTGCCGATTCCTAAAGCAGAAGTAAAACAGGAAAATTAACTGTCAGACCTGGGTTTTTTAATTGAGAAACGCAGGAATGATAAAAGAATATCATTTAACAATGAGTGAAAAAGTTAAGGTAACCATAGACGGGATAACCGTCGAAGTAGAGCCCGGTACAACGATCCTGAATGCTGCAAGGCAAATAGGAGGAGACATTGTGCCTCCTGCAATGTGCTACTATTCCAAATTGGAAGGTAGCGGAGGTAAGTGCCGTACTTGTATCGTAAAAGTAAGCAAGGGCTCTGAAAAAGACCCAAGACCAATGCCTAAACTGGTTGCTTCGTGCCGTACTACAGTAATGGACGGGATGGAAGTGCAGAATATTACTTCTCCGGAAGTAATTGAAGCCAGAAGTGGTGTGGTAGAAATGCTGTTGATTAATCACCCGCTTGATTGTCCTGTTTGTGACCAGGCCGGAGAATGTGATTTGCAGAATCTGGGCTATGAGCATGGTTTACAGAAAACACGTTATGAATTTGAGCGCCGTACTTTTGAGCGTATCGACATAGGAGATAAGATCCAGTTACATATGAACAGGTGCATTTTATGCTACCGTTGTGTGTTTACAGCAGATCAGATCACTAATAAACGTGTTCATGGTATCTTAAACAGAGGTGATCATTCAGAAATTTCTACTTATATCCAGACTGCTGTTGATAACGATTTCTCCGGAAATGTGATTGACGTGTGTCCGGTTGGTGCTTTAACTGATAAAACTTTCCGTTTCAAAAACAGAGTTTGGTTTACTAAACCTGTGGATGCACATAGAGACTGCCCTACTTGTAGTGGTAAAGTGACTTTATGGTATAAAGGAGAAGATGTTTTAAGAGTAACTGCCCGTAAAGACATTTATGGTGAAGTGGAGGAATTCATTTGTAACACCTGCCGTTTCGATAAAAAGAAAACAGCAGACTGGACTATTGAACATCCTACGCATATTAGTGATACTTCCGTAATCTCTTCTAATCATTACGAAACGATGATTCCATTGCCTGTAATTCAGGAAGATCTTCGTTTGCAGGAAGCTAATAAAGTTGAACTGGAAAAAACCGCTAAATTCTAATGGATATCTCATTCGTCATAGAAAAATTTATACTGGTCGCTATCATTTTTGGTATAAGTTTAGTTATCGCTATGTATTCTACATACGCGGAAAGAAAAGTTGCTGCATTTTTGCAGGATAGGCTTGGACCAGACCGTGCAGGCCCTTTCGGGATCTTGCAGCCCTTGGCAGACGGACTGAAAATGTTCATGAAGGAAGAAATTATTCCTACACATGCGAACAAGTGGTTGTTTATGGTTGGGCCAGGTTTAGCGATGCTGACCGCCTGTATCGGAACTGCTGTTATTCCATGGGGAAGCCCGATTACTACAGCTGCCGGAAGGGTTATTCCTTTGCAGGTTACTGATATTAACGTTGGTGTTTTATATATTTTCGGGGTAGTTTCTCTGGGTGTATACGGCGTAATGATCGGAGGCTGGGCTTCTAACAATAAATACTCTCTTTTAAGTGCTATTCGTGCGGCTTCGCAGAATATCAGTTATGAGGTTGCAATGGGACTTTCTATTATCGCCTTATTATTGGTGACCAATACGATGAGTTTGAAAGAAATTGTGGATATGCAGCATGGATGGCACTGGAATGTGCTTTATCAGCCATTAGGCTTCCTGCTGTTTATCATTTGTGCATTTGCCGAAACCAACAGGGCACCCTTCGATTTACCGGAGTGTGAAACTGAATTAATTGGTGGATACCATACTGAATATTCTTCGATGAAGTTAGGTTTTTACCTGTTTGCGGAATATATCAATATGTTTGTGTCTTCGGCAGTAATGGCTACGCTATACTTCGGAGGATATAACTATCCGGGTATGGACTGGGTACTGACGCAGGTTGGTCCTGTGATTGCGCCATTAATCGGAACAGCTGTATTGTTCGCTAAAATATTTGCCTTCATATTTTTCTTTATGTGGGTAAGATGGACAATTCCACGTTTCCGTTATGATCAGCTGATGCACCTGGGCTGGAAAGTTCTGATCCCAATTGCCATAGCGAACGTAATTATCACAGGTATTGTGATTGCAATAGTAGAAAAGTTTTAACTATCCGCTCAGCGGAATATAAAAGGAGGTTTAATGGAACCATTAACCAGTAAAAAGAAAATATTAATACAAAAGCCACTTAATTTTGCGGAGCGGATGTATCTGCCTGCATTAGGAAAGGGTCTGGCTATTACGATCAGTCACTTCTTCAAAAAAGAAGCGACGATCAGGTATCCTGAAGTGCAGCGTGAAATGTCTATCAACTGGAGAGGGATGCACTCTCTGAAAAGGGATGAAGACGGAAAGGAACGTTGTACTGCCTGTGGATTATGTGCATTATCGTGCCCTGCAGAAGCAATCACTATGATTGCTGCTGAACGTAAACCAGAAGAGAAGGACTTGTATAGAGAAGAGAAATATGCGGCTGTATATGAAATCAATATGCTGCGCTGCATTTTCTGCGGTTTATGTGAAGAAGCTTGTCCGAAAGAAGCAATTTACCTGGACGGGCCGATTGTTCCTTCAGATTACCTGCGTAAAGACTTTATTTACGGTAAAGACAAACTGGTAGAAGAGCCTCTAGTAAAGAAATAATGAAATTGAAGCGTGTAGTCGCTTCTTGATATAAACAGTTTATACATTTGCCGTTTACGGCTTTAAAACAAAAATAATAAATGGGTACATCAGTATTCTATTTGGTCGCTTTTTTAAGTATTTTCTTTTCACTGATGGTGATTTTCGCAAAGAACCCGGTGCATAGTGTACTTTATCTGATCGTAACGTTTTTTACGTTCACAGTCCATTACATTTTGCTTAATGCCCAGTTTCTGGCAGTGGTAAACTTTATTGTGTACATGGGGGCAATTATGGTACTATTCCTGTTTGTCCTGATGCTGCTCAATCTCAATAAAGAGAATGAACCGCTGAAGTCTGGTTTGGTAAAGGTTGTAGGTATCGTTGCCGGGTGTTGCCTGGTGGTGACGCTGGTTGGCTCTTTAAAGGCTACAGCTGTATCTGATCCTTTAGTGTTGCAGAATCCAAACTTAGGTCTGGTTAAGAACCTGGGTAAAGAATTGTTCGGTCCATTTATGCTGCCTTTCGAGTTGTCTTCAATTCTATTGCTTACAGCTATGGTGGGTGCCGTATTATTAACTAAAAAAGAAAAAGTATAGTGAATAATCTTACTCAAACCTTACAGGGTGTACCGCTTAATCATTATATATGGTTAAGTGCTATCATTTTCACCATCGGTGTAATGGGCGTACTGACCCGCAGAAATGCTATCGTAATTTTTATGTCGGTAGAATTGATGCTGAATGCTGTTAATTTATTACTTACTGCTTTCTCTGTACATAGCAACGATCCTTCGGGGCAGGTGTTTGTATTTTTCATCATGGCTTTGGCAGCGGCCGAAGTAGCAGTGGGCTTGAGTATTATTGTAATGGTTTACAGAAATACGCAGTCTACAGATATTAATGTATTGAATCGCCTTAAGTGGTAATTATTAAGAATAAATTATAAAATGATAAATTTAGTTTGGCTGGTTCCGTTAATTCCTCTTTTAGGCTTTATCATCAACGGTCTTGGGAGAAATACATTATCCAAAAACCTGATCGGTTTTATTGGGAGTAGCGTGATATTCATATCTTTTGTGATTAGTATCGGCATCTTTTTAGCTTTAGGCAATGATGCTGTGAAATCGCATGAGGTTTTCTTGTTTGACTGGATCAGTGCCGGTTCATTAAAAATTCCGGTTTCCTTCCTGGTAGATCCATTGAGTTCAATCATGTTGCTGATCATTACCGGAATTGGTTTCCTGATTCATGTATACTCAATCGGATATATGCACGATGATGAAGGATTCGGTAAATTCTTCAGCTATTTAAACTTGTTTATCTTTTTCATGTTGTTGCTGGTTCTTGGATCAAACTATATCGTGATGTTTATCGGATGGGAGGGTGTTGGTTTATGCTCTTACTTACTGATCGGCTTCTGGTTTACCAACAGCAGTTACGCAACAGCAGCAAAGAAAGCCTTCGTCATGAACCGTATCGGTGATTTAGGCTTCTTAATCGCGGTATTCCTGATCTTCACGACTTTCGGTAGTGTGGAGTTCTCTAAAATATTCCCGCTGGCAGGCAACATGCTTCCGGGCAATTCTACCATTGCATTAATTGCTTTGTTATTATTTGTAGGTGCCTGTGGTAAATCTGCTCAGATTCCATTGTTTACCTGGTTACCCGATGCGATGGCTGGTCCAACGCCTGTTTCTGCCCTGATTCACGCGGCAACGATGGTAACTGCTGGTATCTATATGATTGCACGTTCAAATGTCTTATTTGATTTGGCTCCTGTTGTTCAGCACTTAATTGCAATTATTGGTCTGGCAACAGCTGTGATGGGTGCACTGGTTGCCCTGACACAAACAGATATTAAAAAAGTACTGGCATATTCTACGGTATCCCAATTGGGTTATATGTTCTTAGGATTGGGTGTTGGTGCTTATAACGGTTCTTTCTTCCACGTGATTACACATGCTTTCTTTAAAGCATTATTGTTCTTATGCGCAGGATCGGTGATCCACGCGATGCACCATGAGCAGGATATGAGACATATGGGTGGTTTACGTAAAAAACTTCCGGTTACTTTCTTAACCATGCTGATTGGTACGATTGCGATTTCAGGTTTACCTCCGTTCTCGGGTTTCTTCTCGAAAGACGAGATCCTTTCTCATGTATACGAGTATAATAAAGTAATGTGGGCAATCGGCGTATTTACTGCCTTTTTAACTGCATTCTATATGTTCAGAATGTTGTTCCTTACCTTTTTCGGTAAATACAGAGGAACGCACCATGCTGAAGAAAAAATTCATGAATCGCCAAAAAGTATGACTATCCCTTTAATCGTTCTTGCCGTGCTTTCAGCTATCGGTGGGGCAATTGGTATTCCGGAGTCATTGGGAGGTTCACATTGGTTATCACATTGGCTTGCGCCGGTTATCCAGCATCATGGAGAAGCACCGGACCATGCTACTGAATATATTTTAATGGCTGTTTCAGTTGTAGGGGTATTGATTTCTATCGCATTTGCTTATAGCAAATACGTGAAACAAAACCACGTTCCTGTGGCAGACGAAGGACAACGTTCTGCATTGGCTAAACTATCTTATCATAAATTCTATGTAGATGAGATTTATGATACTTTAATCAGAAAACCTCTGGATGCTATTTCAGTATTCTTTTATAAGGTATTTGATAAAAAGATTATTGACGGTATTGTCAATGGTTTAGGATGGAGCACATCGGAAGCAAGTAAAGGAGTCAGATTACTGCAATCAGGTAATGTTGGGTTCTATATTTTTATGATGGTGGTTGGAATCATCTCGTTGTTATTGTATACTTATTTATCTCTATAAAAGATCGTCCAAGAAAACATAATGGAACAACTTTTAATACTTCTAATATTTCTGCCAGTAGTTGGTGCACTGGTTACAGCATTTACCGGCAATGCCGCTAAACATGTAGCCCTGGTTTTCGCTGTTGCTTCATTGGCATTAACAGCTGTTGTTGCCGGACAGTTTATCCCGGATGCAAGTACACAATTTGTCGTGAACTTACCCTGGATTCAGGATCTTGGAATTCATTTCCATGCAGGTATCGACGGGATCAGCTTAATCACAGTTTTGCTGACCAATGTGCTGGTACCGATTATTATCCTGGCAAGTTATCAGCATAACTATAAATCACCTGCTGGTTTCTTTGCTTTAATCTTATTTATGCAGGCAGGTTTACTGGTTGTATTTACAGCGATGGATGCTTTCTTATTCTATATCGGATGGGAAGCTGCATTAATTCCAATCTATTTTATCTGTGCAATCTGGGGAGGTAAAGACCGCATTAAAGTAAACATGAAGTTCTTTGTGTATACGATTGCCGGTTCTTTATTCATGTTATTAGGTATCATTTACCTGTACTTACAGAATCCTGCGCATAATTTTGATATACAGGCATTCTACCAGCTTCATTTAGATCCTGTTCAGCAGGGCTGGATATTCTGGTCATTCTTTATTGCTTTTGCGATTAAAATGCCAATTTTCCCATTCCATACGTGGCAGCCGGATACTTATACTGAGGCACCGGCAGCAGGTACGATGTTACTTTCGGGTATCATGTTGAAAATGGGTATTTATGGTGTGATCAGATGGTTATTGCCAATTGTTCCGGCAGGTGTACAGGAGTGGGGTAATACTGTAATCGTCCTTTCTATTATCGGAATCGTCTATGCTTCTTTAATTGCTTTCAAGCAGAAAGATGCGAAAAGACTAATTGCTTATTCATCTATTGCCCACGTAGGGTTGATCTCTGCGGGTATCTTCGCTTTAAATACGCAGGGTATGCAAGGTGCGATGATTCAAATGTTAAGTCATGGTGTAAACGTAATCGGCTTATTCTTTGTCCTTGATATTATCTTCTCGAGAGTAAAAACAAATACAATTGCTGAACTGGGTGGTATTGCGAAATCAGCACCAAAACTGGCAATTGCATTCCTGATCATTGTATTGGGAACAGTAGCTTTACCAGGAACCAACGGTTTTATCGGAGAGTTTCTATTGCTGATCGGTATTTACCAGTACAATATCTGGGCTGTCGTATTTGCAGGTTTAACGGTTATTTTTGGTGCGGTATATATGTTCCGCCTGTATCAGAATATCATGTTGGGCAAGACCAATGACCTTACTGCAGGATTTGCAGACATTAAAGGAACTGAACAAATTGTACTGGTTATAATTTGTACGTTGATTATCGTATTAGGTGTTTATCCTAAACCAATTCTGCATTTATCAGAAGCTTCGGTACAACAATTATTAGAACAGGTAAATCAAAAATTAACATCGGTAAAATAAGGAAATGAATATCATTATAACAATTGTTGTTACAGCTTTAGCGGTGCTTTATGCAGGTTTATTCAAAGCAAAGAAAGCTTTGTTACCACTAACTCTTGTGGGGTTATTGATCTCTCTGGCCTTTGCAGTTACCGCCTGGAATTCTAATACGGTGTATTATGGAATGATGGAAATGGATAATTTTGCCATCGCTTTTTCTTCTCTTACTATTTTAGGGACGATTTTCATCTTTTTACTGACGCAGAATTACTTTGCTAAAGACAGTGAGAACGTAGCAGAATATTATACTTTGATCTTATTCGCGCTTGCGGGTATCGTGATTATGGTATCTTATACGAATATGTCCATGTTATTTATTGGAATAGAAATTATGTCTGTGGCTTTATATATCCTTGCGGGTATCCGGAAGAGCAATTTTGCTTCCAATGAGGCTTCTTTAAAATACTTCCTGATGGGAGCCTTTTCTACAGGTTTCCTTTTATTCGGGATCACTTTAGTTTATGGTGCTACAGGTTCATTCAGCCTGCACGCAATCAATCAGTACCTGGTTGGAAACTACCAGGCAGTATCTCCATTGTTTTATCCTGGAGTAATTCTGATCATGGTGGGCCTGTGTTTCAAAATCGGTGCTGCACCTTTCCACTTCTGGACTCCGGATGTGTATGAAGGCGCACCTTCTCTGATTACTGCTTTTATGTCTACGGTCGTGAAAACTGCTGGTTTTGCAGCGTTCCTGCGTCTTTTCGCTGGTACTTTTGCTCCGCTTCATGATTTCTGGATGCCACCATTGATGGCTATCGTATGTATTACCTTATTTATTGGTAACGTGACGGCCCTTTTCCAAAAGAACTTCAAAAGGATGCTCGCTTATTCAAGTATCTCTCATGCAGGTTACCTGTTATTCTCTTTAGTTACTTTGACTGCCAATTCGGCAAACAATGTAATGGTTTATGCAGCTGCCTATACTTTTGCCAGTATTATTGCTTTCGCGGTCCTGATTTTGGTGAAACAGAAAACAGGTCATGATAATTTTGAAAGTTTCAACGGATTAGGAAAACGCAACCCTTTAGTGGCGCTGGCCTTGACTATTGCAATGCTTTCTCTTGCTGGTATACCGCTTACTGCTGGTTTTATAGGAAAATACCTGATGTTTTTAAATGTGATGAATGAATACCAGATTTACCTGGTTGCATTTGCGATTTTAAATGCGCTTGTAGGCTTTTACTATTACTTAAGGGTAATTGTTGCCATGTACTTTAAAGAAGGCGCTGAGGTCGTATTAGAAACGCCAATTCAATACAAAGTGGTTTTAATTTTATCGGTAATCATCACGATATTCTTAGGAGTTTATCCAACTATAATATTAAATCTGATATAGGCATTTCTCAGGAAATTATTTGTAATTTTACGATTACTTGAACTATGCACGATTTCTGGACCTCCGTACATCACTTTATTGATCCTGAGAAATTACTTAAAGAAGGTGGCTTTTACGTCCTGATATTCGTAATTTTTGCTGAGACAGGATTATTTTTTGGATTTTTCTTACCTGGGGATTACTTACTGTTTCTTGCCGGGATGTTCGTGGCGACGGGTAAACTTGACGTAAATATTTACGTGCTTATCTTTGGTCTGATCGCTGCAGCGGTTTCGGGGAATTTCACCGGTTATTGGTTTGGTAAGAAAACAGGACCGGTTTTATACGATCGTAAAGACACTTTTTTCTTCAAAAAACGCTATCTTAAAGCTGCTGAAGCTTACTACCACAAACAAGGTGCTTTTGCTTTAATCATGGGACGGTTTGTTCCCATTGTCAGGACTTTTGCGCCAATCATTGCCGGAGTTGTCAGACTGGATTTTAAGAGGTTTGCACTATATAATATTTGTGGTGCTTTTTTATGGATAACATCTTTAACTTTGCTGGGCTATTTTCTTGGCAAGAAATTTGAAAAGGAAATCAACGCTTACCTGCTTTATATTATTGTAGGTTTTATGGTTATAACTACTATCCCGCTGCTCTATACTTTTTTGAAGAAGCGGGTACATACAAACGAAGAGAATAAATAACAACATTAAAAAAATGCAAATAGACACAAAACATCCCTGGCACAGTGTTTCTCCAGGTGCGAATTTACCAGAATCGGTAAATGCTATTATTGAAATTCCTAAAGGATCAAAAGCTAAATACGAAATAGATAAAGACTCTCATTTGATTAAATTGGATCGTGTCCTGTTTTCTTCTGTCATGTATCCTGCAAACTATGGTTTCATTCCTCAGACTTACTGTGATGACAATGACCCATTAGATATTCTTGTTTTGTGTTCTGTGGACGTTTACCCTTTATCTATTGTTGAGGCAAAAGTTATCGGTGTAATGCACATGGTGGATAATGGTGAACAGGATGATAAAATCATCGCTGTTGCAAAAAATGATATGTCAGTGAATTATATCAATGATATTTCTGAATTGCCACCACACCAGATGAAGGAAATCGTAAGATTCTTCCAGGATTATAAGGCTTTAGAAGAAAAGAACGTAACTATCGAAAAGTTGATGGGCGTTACTTATGCTTATAAAGTTATTGAAGAAAGTATAGAACTTTATAATAGTACATTTAGAAACAACTCTTAATGGGCTTTCAAATATTCTTAACCTTTTTCTTAGTCGTCTTAAACGGCTTTTTCGTTGCAGCTGAGTTTGCAATCGTTAAAGTCAGAGCGTCGCAAATAGAAATTAAGGCTAAATCTGGTAATAGAGTAGCTAATATTGCTAAATATATTACACAACATCTTGATGGATACCTGGCTGCAACGCAGCTGGGTATTACATTAGCATCACTGGGATTAGGCTGGGTTGGAGAATCAGTAATGGAACATCTGTTAAACAATTTATTAACCTCATTAAACCAGTCCCCTGCATTCATCGATTCCTTCTCGAAAACTGCTTCTCCAATTATTGCATTTAGTTTTATTACGATAATGCACATCGTATTCGGAGAGCTTGCACCAAAATCAATTGCTATTCAGCGTCCTGTAGCGACTACACTTTTTATCTCTGTTCCATTACAGATTTTCTATGTAGTCTTCAGACCATTTATCTGGTTACTGAACGGATTTGCAAATATCATTTTGAAAGTTTTTGGTATTTCGACAGTTGGTGGTCACGAGGCGGTACACAGTACAGAAGAACTATATTACCTGTTAGATCAGGGAAGAGAGAGTGGCGCGCTGGATAACAACGAGCATGAACTCATCCGCAACGTTTTTGATTTCAATGAACGTGTGGTTAAAAATATTATGGTACCCAGAACCAAGATTTCGGGTATCGAACTGTCTACGCCAAAAGAAGAAGTAATCACCTTGATTATTGCTGAAGGATACTCCAGGATGCCTGTATACGATGATATTATTGATAAGATCATCGGTATTATACACGCTAAAGATGTTTTGCCTTTACTGGCAGGAAATAAAGAGTGGTCATTAAAAGATATTATCAGAAAGCCTTATTTCGTTCCGGAAACAAAGAAGATCAATGATCTGTTAAGTGAGCTTCAGCAGAAGCGCATTCAGATTGCTATTGTGATCGATGAATTTGGTGGTACAGCAGGTATGGTAACGCTGGAAGATATTGTAGAAGAGATTGTAGGAGAGATTCAGGATGAATATGATGAAGAGAAACCTACGGTAGAAAAGATTTCTGATACAGAATTCGTAATCAATGCTTATGCAACGGTATACGATGTGAATGAACACCTTCCGCATGATCTTCCTGAAGATCTGGATTTTGATACTGTTGGTGGTTTGGTATCCCATGCTTTCGGGAAAATCCCTGATGTAGGGGATAGTGAAGAATGTTACGGCTATTTATTTACCATCCTTAAAAAGACAGAACAAAACATTGAAACCATCAAGCTTGAATTGGTGATCAGTAACAATGATCTGGTAGATAATCACTAAAATTAGATAAGATGCACGTTTTTTATACGCCGGATATTACCGCTGATTCCTATATTTTAAATGAGGAAGAAAGCAGGCACTGTATGAAAGTACTGCGTTTGGTGATCGGTGATGTTGTTCATCTGATTGATGGTAAAGGCGGGCTGTATGAAGCAGAGATTATCGCTGAATCTAAAAGAAATGTAACCCTGCAGGTGCTGAAGGTCACCAGGGAATATCAAAAGAGAAACCACGGCCTTCATATTGCCGTGGCTCCTACAAAAAATATAGACAGGCTGGAATGGTTCCTTGAGAAAGCAACGGAAATTGGAATTGATACCATTACCCCGCTGATCTGTGAACGTTCAGAGCGTAAGATTGTCAAAGAAGAGCGCTTGAATAAAGTGATCACTTCGGCAGTCAAACAATCTTTACAAGCTTATCATCCGGTATTAAATGATGCGATGGGCTTCAAAGAGTTCATCAGTAAATATACCGCTGATTATAAAATGATTGCACATTGTGTAGACGGAGAACCACGCGGTTTTATCAGCCAGGTTTCCAAACCGGGCCAGAATTATCTGATCCTGATCGGGCCGGAAGGAGATTTCACCCCAAATGAAATCCAGCTGGCTTTGCAAAATGACTTTAAACCATTAACTTTAGGTAATACACGTCTCAGGACAGAAACTGCTGCTTTGGCTGCATGTTTTGAGGTGAATTACTTAAATAGATGAAATTCAGGCTACTAATCTTTTTCCCTTTACTGGTTTTACTGACCAGCAGTTTTCACACACCTGCTTATCAGCTGGCAAGACTAAAATATAGTGGTGGCGGGGATTGGTATGGCAACAGGACAGCTCTGGTTAACCTTGCTGCCTTTTGTAATCAAAACCTGCATACTAATTTTGCTCCCGAAGAAGCAGTTGCAGAAGCGGGCAGCCCTGAAATCTTTAATTATCCTTTTATTTACATGACCGGACATGGTAATGTGGTCTTTAGTGTGCAGGAAGCTCAGAATATCCGCCGTTATTTGATAGGCGGAGGTTTTTTGCATATTGATGATAACTATGGTCTGGATAAATATGTGAGGGTGCAGATGAAAAAGGTATTTCCTGAGTTATCATTTATTGAATTACCTGCGAATCACCCGATTTACAATGAAAAGTTTAAATTTCCGAATGGTCTGCCTAAGATCCATGAGCATGATGGAAAGCGTGCACAGGGCTTTGCTTTATTATGGGAAGGTAGAATAGTTTGTTATTATACCTATGAATGTGATTTAGGAAACGGCTGGGAAGACTTTGGGACTTATCCGGGAGATACAGCCGAAAAAAGAAATAATGCGCTTAAAATGGGCGCAAATTTAGTCAGTTATGTTTTAACCCATTGATATGTATAAGATAAAAGTAAATGATACTTATAATTTTGATTTGTCGGCTGTAAATGACTCTTTACAACTGAACGGTGAAGCGGTTCCGGTCGATGTAAGAGAACTTCAGGATGGTCACCTGCACTTCATCTATAAAAACAAGTCTTACAACGCTGAGGTAGTTTCTGAAAATCATGAGGATAAAACTTCAGTGATTAAAATCAATGGAAAACTCTATGAAGTAGCTGTCGAAGATCAGTTTGATGGTTTACTGAAGGCAATGGGAATGGGAGCTGGCAGCGGAAAAGTAGCGCGGGAAATTAAAGCACCTATGCCGGGCTTAGTATTAAACATCAGTGTGGTGGAAGGGCAGGAGATTCAAAAAGGAGATAACCTGCTGGTATTGGAAGCGATGAAAATGGAGAACATGTTGAAATCGGTAACTGAAGGAGTTGTTAAAAAGATACACGTCAGTAAAGGTGATAAAGTTGAAAAGAACCAGGTTTTAATAGAGTTCGTATAAAATCCGGGCTGATCTGTAGAAAACCGGAAACCGGAAGTGATTAAATAAAAGAAGTAATTGCATAAAAAAAGAGGAACTGAAAGGTTCCTCTTTTTTTATTTATGAGCTAGTGTCTTTATGTTATTTCTTTTTCGCGTTGAAAGGCTTTTGCTGTTTAGGCTTGAACTGAGGTTTTCCAACAGAATGGATCTCAGAAGCACCCAGCATGGTCATCGCACAGCGGAAACCAATGTCAGCAGTAGACTCATCTTGTGGTAAGAAGCGTCTTGTTGCAGGGTTTAACCATAAAGCCTGGTCATCCCATGAACCACCCTTGTAAACTCTTGATTTATTGTTGACCAGTGTAATTTCACCATATAACTTGTTTTCCTCATCGCGGAAACCTCTTTGGTCAGCATAAGAATTTTTTACCGTATCTGCTTTAGCAGTAGCAGCTTGTTTTTCTGCCCAGGTTTGTTTTTTACCAGAAACAGCAGCAGTCATAATAGGTCTGTTATAAGCGTCTTTCTCCAGCCTTCCGGTTAATGGATCGGCAACCTTTTTATCCTGGTAATAATTTCCCCTGTATGGGTTTAAAGCATCTGCGTCTGCAAAAGTATTAGAGCGGTAAACATCGGCTACCCATTCATTTACGTTTCCAGCCATATTGTATAAACCGAAATCATTTGGCACATAAGAACGAACAGGAACCGTAATACTTCCTTTATCATTCAATGTACCGCCAACTCCCATATAATCACCTTTAGTTCTTTTAAAGTTGGCCAGGATCAAGCCACGGGTTTTGTTCTTCGCAGAACTGATACCCAGACCATCCCATGGATAGATTTTATTGCTGGAAATGTTTTCGTAATTCGTATTTCCGATTAAACCTAAAGCTGCATATTCCCATTCAGCTTCTGTAGGCAGGCGGTATGGTTGTTTGATAATACCGTCTTCTAACCTTACATTCCTTGTAGCGCCACCTTTTTGACCTTTGCCATTTGCGTTGGCAGCAGTAGCCGCAGGGCTGAAATCTTTCATTGCCTTGGTTCCTTTATCGTCATACTGTCCGTTTAAATACAGGTCAGTATTGAAAGGTCCGGTTGGTTTAGCAGCTGTAGCAGCAGCATTTGTTTTTTTACCGTTTTTACCTGTACCGTTCAGATCCTTATAACTGGTCATATAGTTTTGCTCTCTTAAAAGAGATTCATTGACTATATCTGTTCTCCATTCACAATATCTTTGTGCCTGTTCCCAGCTTACGCCTACAACAGGATAATCCTGATAAGCAGGGTGTCTTAAATAATTATCAACGTAAGGTTCATTGTAAGAAAGAGGCCTGCGCCAAACCAGCGTATCAGGTAACTCGTTGTAATAATATTCGTAGTTAGTCGGATCAACTTTTCTGATCCAGTTGAGATATTCTAACCAGTTTGTATTGGAAACCTCAGTCTCATCCATGTAGAAGGAAGATACCGTAGTCTCTCTTTTGTGGTTGTAATCTTTAAGCTCCTGTCCCGGAACATTGGTCGCGCTTCCGCTCATCACAAATACACCACCTTCAATTTCAACCAAACCCGGACCAGGTCCGCGCTTGAATTTATTGTTTACCTGAAACCCTCCGTTTTCTGGTCTATTGTATGCTAATCCTGTCTTTTCGGAGGTTGCACTTTTTTTCGATGTGCACGAAACTATTGAGGAAACAGACAATAAAAAAGCAAATGAATATAGGTATGTTTTTTCCATAATTGCGCATTGAGCTATTCTAACTTTTAAAATTACACAAAAAAAGATCGATGCAACAAAATAATTCAATAATATCATCATAGATTAACATCTTGCAATATATATGCGCGCAAATGTTAAGTCTTAAATTAAATAATTTGCTTATTTAAATTATATTTGAAGAAGAGAGTCAACACTGACCCATACCTATCTATGAACCTGAAAAAGAAAATCAACTAATGAGGATAATAAAACTGAAGTGCTCTTCAAGATTTCTATTGATTTGCTTCTTTTTTGCTGTGGAAACTTTCTCTCTGCAGGCACAGACACCAGAAACACAAAGTAATGGCAGCAGGTTTAACAGTTTGAAAACGGCAGTCCCGTTTTTACTGATCACGCCCGATGCGCGGGCCGGGGGGATGGGAGAGGCCGGGGTGGCGATCTCACCAGACGCGAATTCTGGTAGTATTAACCCTTCCAAACTTGCTTTTCTGGAAGAGAAATATGGATTTTCAGCTTCTTATAGCCCATGGTTGAGAAGTATTGTCTCTGATATTAATTTAGGCTACCTGAGTGGATTTTATAAACTGGATGACAGAACAACCCTGGCGGCTTCCATGCGTTATTTTTCTCTGGGTAAAATACAGCTGACTGATGCGAATCAGCAAGAGCTGGGTACTTCCAGTCCAAGTGAATTAGCTATTGATGCAACTTTTGCGCGTCGTTTTGGAGATTCCTTCTCTTTGGGAACCTCTGTCAGATACATTTATTCAAACCTGGCAGCAGGAAATTTTGGTGTCGGACAGCAATCAAAAGCGGGTAAATCTCTTGCGGTGGATATTTCTGCTTATTTCAAAAAGCCAACCTATATGCTTGGACATGACGCGATTGTATCCGCTGGCGCGAATATTTCAAACATCGGTACAAAAATGAGTTATGTAGATGGCGGTCAGAGTTCTTTTTTGCCGACAAACCTGAAAATCGGGGGAGCCGCAACGCTGATCCTGGATGATTATAATGAAATAACGCTTGCTCTGGATGTTAATAAACTTTTAGTACCTACCCAGCCGGTTTATAATCAGGACGGAAGTATACAGTCGGGCAGAGATCCTGACCGTTCAGTTCCTTCTGGTATCTTTGGCTCGTTCAACGATGCGCCGGGAGGCTTCAGCGAAGAGGTAAAAGAGATCAATATAGCCTCAGGACTGGAATATTGGTACAATAAGAAATTTGCGCTCAGAACCGGGTATTTTTATGAAAGCCCGCAAAAAGGAGATCGAAGATATTTCACTTTAGGTACAGGCTTTAAATACGAGAATTTTAATTTCGATGTATCTTACCTGGCCGCAAGTGCAAGAAAAAGCCCGTTGGCTAATACTTTAAGGTTTACCTTATTGTTTAACTTAGGGAATACCAGTAAATAAATATAAAAAAAATGAAGATTAAAGTAGGATTTGGATTTGACGTACACCAGTTAAAAGGTGGTCATCCATTCGTGGTTGGAGGAGTGAATCTTGAACACCATCAGGGAGCATTTGGACATTCAGATGCCGATGTTTTATTACATGCAATTTGTGATGCTTTATTAGGGGCTGCGAACCTTCGCGATATTGGCTTCCATTTTAAAAATACAGACCCAAGATGGAAAGGGATCAGCAGTGTTATCCTTTTGCAGGAAACAGTTAAATTGCTTACCGAAAAAGGCTGGAGCATTGGAAATATCGATGCAATGCTTTGTCTGGAAGCGCCCAAAATCAATCCTCATATTCCACAAATGCAGCAAAATATAGCTGATGCTATCGGCATGTCAACAGAAGATATTTCCATTAAAGCAACCACGAATGAAACGATGGGTTTTATTGGCAGGGAAGAAGGAGTGGTTGCCTATGCGGTTTGCCTGATTGAAAAATAAAAAACAATTGGTGCTGCAAGGGCGTTGTTTAGAAAAACCCCTTATTATGAAAAAATCATTCCAATGTTTACTCGTAGCAGGAATAACAGCCATTTCTATTTCATCCTGTACCATGGGTGATAAAGGAAGTGAGAAAGTTCCTGATTCAGTAAAAATAGATACTAATATCAAGGCTTCTTCACAGCCAGCACAGCAAAAGAGTTCTGATACTACGCTAATTGATAGTTTGCAGACAGATCACTCCAAGCCAGTTAAAAAATAATAAAGCCGCTGAGTCATAAGATTCAGCGGCTTTATTATTTAAGATCGGTTTGATCTCTTTGAAAATTAATCTTCGAGATAACCGAATTTACCCTCGTTATAATCGCTGATTGCCAATTTTATTTCTGCCTGATTGTTCATTAAGAACGGCCCGTATTGTGCAATTGGCTCATGGATAGGTTCCCCACTTAAAACCAGGATAATACTGTTTTCTGAAGCCTTAACACGGATTTCCTCTCCATCATTCTTAAAATATACGAATTCATTTGCAGCTGCTTGCGCTCCATTGATGACCAGGTTGCCTTCTACAATCAATATACCTGTATTAAAATCTACCGGAAAATTGAATATAGCTTCCCCATCAGCATTTAAACGTACATTATATACATTCATAGGACTGAAAGTGGTGGCGGCTCCTTTGACATCCTTATACTCACCTGCGATAACTTCTGCCGTTCCTGCATTTTCCGGTAAAATGTATCTTCCGATAGTATCATTTTGGATCGCCTGATACTTAGGTTTACTCATTTTATCTTTAGCAGGCAGATTTACCCACAGCTGAACCATTTGAAAAGCACCGCCCTTCCTGCTGAATTCCTTTTCATGATACTCTTTATGAAGGATACCACTTGCTGCTGTCATCCACTGTACATCACCAGGGTAAATAACCCCACTGTTTCCGGCGCTGTCATGATGTGCAATTGCACCATGGTAAGCAATCGTCACGGTTTCAAAACCACGGTGCGGATGTACTCCAACACCGCGTAACTGATTCGTTGGCGGAAGTTCCATTTTATCATTAAAATCGAGCATATAGAAAGGGCTCATTTTAATTTTATAGCCTCCCGGGAAAAAGTTACTCACTTTAAACCCATCACCGACCATGTGTGGTGTTGGTGCGGCTAAAACAGCCGAAACAGATTTTATAGTGGTTTCCATAAGCAATCGTTTTTGTAGCAGGTAATTGAACAGGTATTCGAACAGGTGTTAAAAAGGTTGTTGACTAGGCTTGTTTTGCAAATTGCAATTCACCTAATATTTTAACTTCCTCACCTAACATTACACCGCCAGTTTCTAATGCAGCATTGTAAGTCAGACCGAAATCAGTTCTGTTAATTTTTCCTTTGATCGTAAAACCAGCTTTCGTATTTCCCCATGGATCTTGTGCAGTTCCGCCAAATTCAACATCTAAAATAACTGGTTTAGTTACATCTTTGATAGTCAGGTCACCTTTCAATTGATAATCGTCACCATCTTTAGTAAACGATGTTGATACAAAAGAAATAGAAGGGAAGTCTGCAGCATTAAAGAAATCACCACTTTTCAGGTGACCGTCTCTGTCTTTGTTACTTGTGTCGATAGAATCAACACCTGCTTTGAAAGAAACAGCTGCATGTTCGAAATTATCATTTTCAGTATCTAATTCTGCAGAAAATTCATTGAAACTACCAGTTACGGTAGAGATCATCAAATGTTTTACTTTAAATTGAAGTTCACTGTGTGTTGGATCTAATACCCATTTAGTAGTTGCCATAATCTTTAGTTTTAATATTGGTTTTTATTATAACACAAATCTAAAGCTAATGTTAGGCGTGGATGTTGATGTATGATAAGAAATAATTAAACTTTGAAATGTTTGTGTGCGAGGTCTTTACGTACCCTGCTCAAAGATTCCGGCGTGATACCGAGATAAGAGGCAATCATCCATTGCGGCACACGAAGTGTCAGGTTAGGATATAGTTTGATAAAATCAAGGTATCTTTCTTCAGCAGTTGCACTTAATAACATATTGATCCTTTTTTGCATAAAGCGGATCGAATTGTTCAGCATGGTATAATTAAGATCAGCAAAACAAGGGATGTTTTTCGCTGCATCATCGAAATAGTTTTTAGGGATCTGTAAGACAGTTGTGCGTTCTACGGCATCAATATAGAAATCGGAAGGTTCATTGAAAAGGCTGTTTCTTTCAGACATCCACCAGTTCTCAGGAGCAAACTGAATAATGTTGACCTTTGCCTTGCTATCAATGGAATAGCAGCGTAGGAGTCCTTCAGTTACAAAATAACCCTTGGAATTGATTTCTCCGGGCGCAACAAGCACCTGGTTTTTTTCAATGACTTTGACCTTAATATCTCTTGAAATCAGTTCAAACTGCTCATCAGTTACTGTAATTCTTTTTTGCAGGTAATCTTTAAGCTGTTGGAACATATGGATATAGATGAAAACTATTTACTCTTAGTTTCAATATTTGAGAAATCTACACCACATTTACAATTAGATCCGCACCCACCACTTTTTGGGGATACGGCGCGATAAATGATGCGGCCTATATAAAATAATGCTGCAACAAATAAAAGGCCTACTAAAATAGCTTGAATATCCATAATACAATTATAATCAATTGATTTATTCAGGGAGTCTGTTAAATGTAAATTTACTGGGCCATTAGTCCCACAGTGCCGCCTACCCAGTCAAAATCGGCATTATAACGTACGCCTATCATTTTTCCCCTGCTTAAACGGGCTAGGTTAATACACAATTGCGGCTCTTCTCCATCCGGCCAGATATAGAGCAATCTGAGCTCTGCTTTAACCAGGCCGTCGGGCGATTGTACCACGGGTTCGTAATTCACTTTTCGCTGTAAAATCCAGTTTTCCGGATCAGTTATTCCGGTTATATCAGCCTTGCTGACATCTATAATCACCCCCATCCCGGCAAATGAAAATAAAGGTTTGAGTACGTAGTTCTCTAAATCTTCAGGAATAACTTCAATGGTATTGAGAAACCGGGTTTCAGGTACAAATTCATTCTTTAAAAAGGGCATGGTGAACTTGCTGATCCTGTAAAACCAATTGGGGTGTGTAATCCATTCGATGTCCAGGTTTTCTCTCGGATCGAAACTGGGCTTAAATAATTCCTGTTGCGTACTTACTTCATCAAAAATCAGGCGGTTATAAATCCTTCTTAAGCGTGTTTTTCTTCCTTGCTCCTTATAAAATAGCTGATTACCTTCTTTAAAAATATCTGTTAAACTTAGAATGCGGATGCCTAAATGTTTTGCAGTTACAAAGAAATCAATGGCCGTTTTCTGATTTGGCGCATCAATATCCATTAAGGCAACCTCTTCAGGTGCAAAAGGTCCCAGGATTACTTTTTTTAATAGTGCGATATAACTTTGCTGATCTATTCCATTAAAAAAAGGACTGAAATCTGCAAGTTCGTCCAGTTCGAAAGCCTCTTTGTAAGCATCGGCCAAATGTGCCTGAAAACCAAATAACGAAGGGAAGCCCTGCATTTCTATCAGACGCGGTACTAATCTGCCCTTTTCATCTTTACAAATACCAAAATCGAATGCTAAAAAATGAGGATGATCATTTTCATTGGGTACTATCCATTCTTTGGGAATTGCACTATCAGTAAGTGCTTTGAAATCGGGCTGTTTGATTAATTTGATAATTTCTTCACCTGCTTCGATCAGCTGATTTTTTAAATCTTCAGGAATGAAGACAGGTGTTTCGGCAAATCTGATTGTTAAGGGCGGATAATCTTTCCCAAGTGTATGTAAAAAGTTTACATACTTTTCTTTGGTAAAGTTCCGGTTAAAATATTCCCTATAAGTACGGACCATATCAGGCTTCTTTAAGAGATTGAATAGCTTCGGTTAAAAAATTGGGTAATATAGTTTTTTGTGTCAGCAGGATTCTGTCCGGATTGTCCAGGCTTTCCAGCATATCCAGGTATTTTTCTTCCCCATGTGCAGCAATAATGGTGTTTTTCTTTTCTTCTTCCAGTAAATATAACCTCATTCCTTCCGGATCTGCCTCTGGATGAAACTGTGTGCCCACAAATTCTTTAGAGAAACGAATGGACATCACACAGCGTTCCAGATCAACATGGGGACGTTCTTTCTCGAGTGCTAAAACTTCTGCCCCGGTTTTATTAAAAGTTTCATCCTCTGCGTCTACGACCTGCCAGTCTCTGCTATCAATTGCATAAAATGGATTAGTCAGGCCCGCATAAATAATATCATTTTCTCCCTGTTCTGTTAAAGTGACCGGGAAAATTCCGAAGGCGTTAGACTTACGCTCAGTAACGAGCCCTAAATTGTATTTGCGGCACGCCATCTGAAAAGAGTGGCAAATTAAGAAGGCATACTTTTTATCCTCATGTGATTGATTGTAGGCTTCCAGGTCATCCAGCAGCTTGAAAAATGAGCTTTCCCATTCCTGACCCTCTCCCTCATAAGGGCTGCCCGGGCCACCACTTGAAATATAAATATCGAATTCCGTTCCCGGAATTTCATCTTTTACCCTCAGATCGAATACCTGGATAGATAAATTCAGTGCATGATCTTCTTTATAAGTGGAAACAATATTCAGAATACCCCTCAATCCCTGGTTAGGGAATCCATTATTCATGTCTATTACCGCAACTTTAATTTCTTTTAGCTGTTCTGTCATCCGTGTGCCCCGATTAAAGTTTGTGAAGTAATGTAATCTACAACCGATTCAAAGCTGCCTGTTTGTGAATAAATTGCCAGTTGCCGGTCAGCGCCTGTACCGTTTTCAAGGATCTTGTGGATATAATTAAGATCCTCTCTGCAGCCTAGTTCGTCCACCACGTCATCTACAAAGTCCAATAATTCCAAAACGAGGTTACGGCAATTGATTTCCATTTCTTTGCCGAAATCGATCAGGTTCCCATCAATTCCATAACGGGCAGCCCGCCATTTGTTCTCATTGATCAGTGCCCTTGAATAATTGATAAAGCTCATGTTTTGCAGGCGAAGCTTATACAATTTAGCGCAAAGTGCCTGAAACAAGGCTACAAAAGCCATCGTTTCATCGATCAGCATCGGACAATCACAAATTCTGAATTCAATGGTTTCAAAGAAGGGGTGTACGCGGATGTCCCACCATATCTTTTTGGCATTATCAATACTATTGGTTTTAATCAATAGCTTGACATAGTTATCATAATCCTCGATACTATTGAATACATCGGGGATACCTGTTCTTGGAAACTTATCAAAGATCTTGGTTCTGTATGATTTATACCCGGTGTTTCTGCCTTCCCAAAAAGGTGAATTTGTAGATAAAGCAAATACATGGGGCAGAAAATAGCGTACCTGGTTGGCAATATGAATGGCCAGTTCCCGCGATTGGAAACCCACATGAACGTGCAGACCGAAAATCAGGTTGGAACGTGCGGCCTCCTGAAGTTCGTTGACAATTTCGCTATATCTTGGATGCTCAGTGATCAATTGCTTTTCCCAGTGTGAAAAAGGATGGGTTCCTGAAGCGCCAATACGCAGACCTTGCTCACCCGCAAGCACTGATACCGTATGGCGCAATTGCGATATTTCCCGCCGTGCCTGTTCCGTATTTTTACAAATGCCGGTCCCAACTTCCACAACTGCCTGGTGCATTTCTGCTTTCACCTGATCTTTGTGGATTTTTTGCGCAGCCTCCACTATTTTCTGATCATGAGAGGTTAGCTCGCGCGTAACCGGATCAATGACCATATATTCTTCTTCTACACCGAGCGTAAATTCATTCATCATCTTGAAACCTCCTTATTGAATCTATTTTTTCTTTGCTGCCGCTGTTTTACCAGTGGTTGCAGGTTTTGCTTTTTTAGCAGGTTCATCACTTTTGGCTGCTGTTTTAGGTTTCGCCGAGCTCGTTGTTTTAGGCTTCGCTGAACTTTCTTTTTTAGGCTTCGCTGAACTTTCTGTTGCAGGCTTTGCTGAATTTTCTGTTGCAGACTTTACTGAGCTTTTCGGTTTAGTTTTCACTGAACTTTCTATTGAACTTTCTGTTGCAGGTTTCGCCGAACTTTCTTTTTTAGGCTTCGCCGGACCTACCGCTTCAGCCGAAACTGCTTTTCCAGGCTTAACAACACCAGTTAAAGGTTTTCCGGCAATAGCCGATCTCAAATATTCGCCCCAAGTTAAGTTATCCTGACCATCAACCTGCGCTTTTGCTCTTTCTATCGCATATTTAGCCGAATGTTCTACTACCCAGTCAAAATTTTCCTGGCCCACACTGGCAATATCTGCATCAGGTGCAGGGTTGCAGAAATCAATAGCATAAGGGATTCCATCGCGCACGGCAAATTCTACCGTGTTAAAATCATACCCTAAATACTCATTTAGCTTTATCACATAATCATGAATAGTCTTTATCAGTTTTTCGTTAACAGCCTTTTCATCTACCGCATATCTTAAATGTGCAGGATTACGCGGCTCATATTGCATGATGCGCACATATTTTCCTCCGATACAATAACATCTGAAATACTCGTCAAACTCAATTTCCTCCTGCAGCATCATCACATGCTGATTCGTCTGGCTATGCTTATCAAAAAATTCTTCTTTGTTATTTAACTTATAAACTTCTTTCCAGCCTCCGCCGTCAAAAGGTTTCATATAGGCAGGAAAACCCGTGTATTCAAAAATATTATCCCAATCAAAAGGAAAAGCCAGGTTGCTGAAAGAATTTTCATTCGTATCATCTGGTCTTGCATGAGAAGGAATCAACGCCGTTTTAGGTACAGGTATCCCTAATTTGAGAGCCAGTGCATTGTTAAAAAACTTTTCATCAGCACTCCACCAAAAAGGATTGTTGATTACTGCTGTTCCCGTAATCGCTGCATTTTTCAGCAATGCTCTGTAAAAAGGAACATCCTGAGAAATCCGGTCAATAATTACAGCGTAGCCTAACGGTTCGGCTTGAAATATCTTATCAATATTGACAAATTCCGCCTGGAAATCTTTGCCTCCTAATTCATTTACACGTTTCACGAAGGCTTCAGGAAATGATCGTTCCTGTCCGAATAAGATGCCAATTTTCTTCATAGATTTTTATAATTAGGTAAGCGCTTTTTTATGATTTTGTTATATTCTTGCTAAATAATCCGGGAACATCTGTCGCCATACTGGCCAGTCATGGTCCGCATCAGGTCTGATGTCCAGCCAATGGTTTATGTTTTTCTGCTGAAGGATGCCTGATAAACGTTCATTAAAAGGCCGGCAAATATCACGGTCTGCGGTGCCCAGTATAATATTGATGTTCCAGAGGTCAGGGGCCTGATCATTCGGAAGAAAATCAACAGGGTTATTGTAATAAATATCCAGGTTATAAAAACCATCTGTCTGCGGTGTAATATCAAACGTTCCGCTCATGCTGAACAGATGACTCACTAAAGAAGGATGTTTGAAGGCGAAATTGGCCGCATGATAACCACCAAAACTACAACCAGCCACAACTACTTTTTGATAACCTGTTTCCTGAACTGCCATTGGGAAAAGCTCTTCAACCAGCATTTTATCATACCAGGAATGGTTATGTGCACGATCTGCCGGAGAAATATCTTTATTATACCAGCTCATTGCATCGATACTATCCGGACAATATATTTTGATTTTCCCCTGCTCAATCAGGTGTTGTACCGAAGCAATCAGACCGAAATCTTTTGTTTCATAATAACGGCCTTTACTTGTTGGGAAAAGCAGGACTGGCTGGCCGCTATGGCCATAAATCAGAAGTTCTATCTCGCCGCTCAAATTGGGGCTGTACCATTTCTTATATTCTTCTTTCACGCCTTTCCGATTAGTATATTGAAGATATGTAAAACTCATTCAAACCCAAAAGGTTTTGCCAATTTATTCTTATCCGGTATCGATTCATTAAAGCTGTATAAGTTTTAGTATAAAAACATCAACTGAATGGAATTAGCTTGCTTTTACACTCAAAAAAATAGATAAATTATTTACGGAGATTGTTAAATTTGCAGGGAATTTGTGAGAAAGGGAATTCGTTGAATTATGTATAATACTAAGTCTGTTCTTGGGTTAACACCCGTCATCTGTCAATTGGAGTCTGTTCACTTACAGCGTATAGTGGAAATAGAATTATTTTATCCTTCGGGTTTGCTGGGCAATGAAAAGTTGAATTTATTACTGTTAAACGATGGGCAGGATGCAGCAGGACTAAACCTGCAGGAGACGCTGAGCAGCCTGTATGAAGACAAGAAAATTGAACCCGTTGTTGTGGCTGCAATTAAAGCTTCCGCAGATCGTCTCCAGGAATATGGTGTTGCCGGTGTTCTTGACTTTGCAGCAAGAGGCAGCAAGGCTGACGCATATTCCAAATTCATTACGCTTGAATTAATGCCGTTCCTGGAAAATGAAACAGGAATGCCTTTTCTTGGCAAACGTGCATTCGCAGGATGTTCATTAGGCGGACTGACAGCTTTTGATATTGTCTGGAAAAACGATACTTTTTTTGATATTGCCGGAGTTTTCTCTGGTTCTTTCTGGTGGAGGAAAAAAGACCTGAAAGATGGCTATACCGATGATGACCGGATTATGCACCAGGTGATCAGGGATACAGAAGGACAACCTGCGGTGAAGTTTTGGCTGATGACCGGAACAGAGGATGAAACCGCTGACCGTAACCGTAATTTTATCATTGACTCTATTGATGATACCATTGATATTATCAAAGAATTAACCAAAAAAGGTTATAAAAGACAAGATGATATTTTTTACTATGAAATGGTAGGGGGAAAGCACAACGTTGCAACATGGGGTAAAGCATTACCATCGTTTTTATGCTGGGCATTTCCAAGGAAAACATTTTTATAATACAGCTTAAAAATTTTTACAGTAGCTGATTTTGATCTTGCAGCCCTATAGCATAAAGGTCTTACAGCACATCACTTAAAGCCTGAATCTGATCAGAAGGATGTGTAAATATCCCTTTCTGGTCATTTAAAGACTGTGCAACCATCACTTTTGCCACAGCGCCTACTTTAATACTCCTGTACTTTCTCCATTTACCCACCAAAAGTGGGTTGATAATGTGCATCAGCTTGTTCATCATACTTTCCCCGAAGCGTTTTTGTGACCTTTCCCCGTCCAGTAAAGAAGGGCGGTAGATATGGATACTCTTGAACGGAATCGCTTTCAGATCGCGTTCTACTTCTCCTTTTGTTCTGTTATAAAAAAAAGAAGAGGTTTCGTCCGCGCCCATGGCAGAAACTAGATGATAACTTTCTGCACCATTTTTAAGTGCTATCCGGGCGACATCCAGTGGATATTGATAGTCTATCTGACGATATTGCTGCTGATCAGGAGTCTGGCTTTTGGTTGTGCCAAGGCAGCAGAACACTGCATTTCCTTTAATGTCTGCCGCAAACGTATTAAGGCGGTCAAAATCTATTACCAGTTGATTTAACTTAGGATGCTGTATCGTTAATTTCTTGCGGACCAGTACCAGCACCTCCGTATAATGTATATCATCTAATAAGTCCTGTAATAAACTCCGGCCTATAGATCCGCTTGCACCAACCAGTATTGCTTTCCTATGTTCTGTCATAAACGTTATCTTTCAGCTTATTGTTAACTCTTTTTCAGCTGATCATTTCTGCGCAGCTGCTCAATCTTTAAAGATCACTTTTTCTGTTAAAAAACAGGTAATATCAATTTCTTTCTTTGTAGATCAGACAGTTTTGTTACACAATCATCTTTGAATAAGATGAAAAGAAATTTAGCGCCGGGATTGCTTTTTATGCGAAATATATTGACATAGTCCTAGTTGATAGGCTGATATATCAATTATTTACGTTATCTTTGCGCCAAAATTTAGGCGCATTTTATGCAAAAAATAAGAAACATAGCTATTATAGCACACGTTGACCACGGTAAAACTACATTGGTTGATAAGATTTTACACACTTGTTCTATTTTTCGTGACAACGAGCAAACAGGTGACTTAATACTTGACAATAACGACCTGGAAAGAGAACGTGGTATTACGATCGTTTCCAAAAACGTTTCAGTAATGTACAAGGATATTAAAATTAATATCATTGATACACCTGGTCACGCCGATTTCGGTGGTGAAGTTGAACGTGTATTAAAAATGGCTGATGGTGTATTGTTGTTATGCGATGCGTTTGAAGGTGCAATGCCTCAAACTCGTTTCGTAACTCAAAAAGCTTTGGCTTTAGGTTTGAAACCTATTGTTGTTGTAAATAAAGTAGACAAAGAAAACTGTCGTCCTGAAGAGGTTTATGAGCAGATTTTCGAATTGTTCTTTAACCTTGAAGCTACAGAAGATCAGTTGGATTTCCCTGTAATCTACGGTTCATCTAAACAAGGATGGATGAGTACTGATTACACTAAACCAACTACAGATATTTTCCCTTTATTAGATGCAGTTGTTGCTAACATTCCAGCTCCACCACTAATTGAAGGAACTTTACAAATGCAGATCACTTCGTTAGATTATTCATCTTTCGTAGGTCGTATCGCAGTTGGACGTGTTCACCGCGGATCAATTAAAGAAAACCAACCGGTTACTTTAATCAAACGTGATGGTAAAATGGTAAAATCAAGAGTAAAAGAATTATACACTTTCGAAGGATTAGGTAAAATTCGTACTACTGAAGTAAGTTCAGGTGATATTTGCGCAGTTGTAGGTATTGATGGATTTGACATCGGTGATACTATTGCTGATTTTGAAGCTCCTGAGCAATTACCAGTTATCAAAATTGATGAGCCGACTATGAACATGCTGTTCACAATCAACAACTCACCATTTTTCGGTAAAGAAGGTAAATTTGTTACTTCTCAACGTATCAAAGAACGTTTGTACAAAGAGATGGAGAAAAACCTTGCCTTGAAAGTTGTAGAAACTGAATCACCTGATGCTTATTTAGTATACGGTAGAGGTATTCTGCATTTATCAGTATTAATCGAGACTATGCGTCGCGAAGGGTACGAAATTCAGGTAGGACAACCACAGGTAATTATCAAAGAAATTGATGGTAAGAAATGTGAGCCGGTTGAAACACTGATCGTTGACGTTCCGGGTGAAGTTGCTGGTAAAGTAATTGAGCTGGTTACACAACGTAAAGGTGAACTGTTGATCATGGAGCCAAAAGGTGATTTACAACATTTAGAGTTTGAAATCCCTGCACGTGGTATCATTGGATTAAGAAATAACGTATTAACTGCTACAGGTGGTGAAGCGATTATGGCTCACCGTTTCAAAGCTTATGAGCCTTGGAAAGGTACTATTCCTGGAAGATTGAATGGTGTATTGGTTTCTATGGAAAAAGGAAGCACAACGGCTTATTCAATTGATAAATTACAGGATCGTGGTCGTTTCTTCGTTGATCCGGGTGTTGATGTTTATGAAGGTCAGATTATGGGTGAGCACATCCGTGATAATGATTTAGTAGTAAACATTGTTAAAGGAAAAGCTTTAACTAACATGCGTGCATCAGGTACAGATGATAGTAACCGTATTGCTCCGGCAATTAAGTTCTCTCTGGAAGAAGCAATGGAATACATCCAGGCTGATGAGTACATTGAAATCACTCCGTTAAGTATGCGTTTACGTAAAATTCACTTAACTGAAGCTGAACGTAAAATAAAAGGTAAAAACTTCTAAGACCTTATAAATTGAGTATGAATCCCGTAAGTATTTGCTTACGGGATTTTTTGTTTTAAGCCTATTTTGAGATCGTTTAAAACAAAGTTTCTTAGTTTTGTAGCTCAATAAATTATATCATGGAATCATTAAAAGGAAAAAATGCACTGATTACAGGTGCTGGTAAAGGAATTGGTCGTGCTTTGGCGATTGCCCTTGCGCAAGAAGGGGTGAATGTGGGGCTGATTGCAAGAACAGAAGCTGACTTGCAGAATGTAGCGGAAGAACTAAAATCTTTTAATGTTCATGTCGCTATCGCAACTGCGGATGTCGCTTCCATAGACTCTGTGAATACTGCTGTAGCAAAAGTAAAAACTGATTTAGGGGCTATAGATATTCTGATCAACAATGCTGGTATCAGCTCTTTTGGTTCCTTTATGGAATTAGAGCCAGCCAGATGGGAAGAGATTGTAAAAGTTAACCTGTTCGGTGCTTATTACGTAACCCGTGCCGTTCTGCCAGAAATGATAGACCGTAAAACCGGCGACATCGTGAATATTTCTTCTACAGCAGGTCAGCGTGGTGCTGCGGTAACCAGTGCTTATAGCGCTTCTAAATTTGCATTAATTGGTCTTTCTGAATCTCTGATGCAAGAAGTCCGCAAACATAATATCCGTGTAACTACTTTAACGCCAAGCACAGTGGCTACAGATATGGCGAAAGACCTGAAGCTTACTGACGGAAATCCTGACAAAGTAATGCAACCTGAAGATCTTGCAGAATTAGTGGTAAGTCAATTGAAATTAAACCGCAGAGTTTTTGTGAAAGAGGCGGGGCTTTGGTCTACAAATCCATAATACAAACTCATACTATAAGTTCTATGATATGAAACGGATTCTCTACTGGCTTGCGGCGGTAACTTTAGTTATTGTGCTCCTTTTTGTGGTACTGTTCACCTGGCGGCCTGAACTGGTGCGGGTTTTACGCTACCAATCTCCCGATGCCAATACTTATAAAATATTCCCGCAAGCCATTATCCAGCCCTCAGACGCTGCTTTTCATTTTGTAAAAGCAGCAGCTAACCGGGACGACCTTGATACTATCCAGGTGCTGAACTGGAAAAATGAATCCGTACCCTTCACCACCTATCTGAAAGACGGGAAAGCGAATCTCTTTATGGTTATCAGAAATGATACTATTATCTATCAGAAATTTGCCCCCGGTTATAGTGATACCACGCTGACTACACTTTTCTCAGTCGCCAAAACAATGGTTTCTATGCTGACTGGCGAAGCATTAGCATCAGGCAAGATTAAAAACCTCGACGATCACCTTACTCAGTACGTTCCTGAGCTGAAAAATAATCCCGCATTCAATCAGATCACGCTGAGAAACCTGTTGGAAATGAAATCCGGTTTAGAATTCAAGGATGTTTACGGAGGGATAATAGCTGCTTTCTTATCAGATGAGGCAAAATACTATTATACTGAGGATATCAAAAAAGAACTGCTTCAGGTAAAGCTGGCAAACAAACCCGGCACTGTCTGGAAATATAAAAGTATAGATGCTTTCCTGTTAACCTGGGCACTGGAAAATGCAACAGGTCAGAAAGCTGCCACCTACTTTCAGGATGAAATCTGGAAGAAAATAGGGACTGCCTATCCGGCAAGTTTCGGGTTAGACCATCCAGACGGATTCGCTAACACAGCCAGCAGATTTCAGTCAACCGCTATAGATTTAGCTAAACTCGGCCGTCTCTACCTGAATAAAGGACGTTATAATGGAAACCAGGTGATTCCTGAGCAATGGGTTAATCAATCTGTCAATCTGGGAAAGGAAGAAACTCCTGCAAACGCTAAAGGCTGGCAGAAATCGGCTCATCACTACTTATGGTGGGTTCCGCAACAAGGTGTGACCGGAGATTACGCTGCAGAAGGAATGAGAGGACAAAGACTGTACATTGATCCTTTGACCCATACGATCATTGTTCAATTTTCGGAAAAAGGGGCAGGGGGCTATCCTTTCAGAAAGGTCAGTCGTTATCTATCGGGCTTGCCCTTTACTTATCCGAAGAACCCACCTTTAGAATCAGCGATCAGTCAATAGAAAAGTATAACAATAAAACAGTATAGCAGTATAATAATAGAAAAATATAACAATAGAAAAAAAGAATACAGCAATCAGGACTTAATTCTTACCCATGATCCTTAATCGTTGGTTTTCTTATGCTTCACATAATATTGCGTCAGGTTGATTGCGATCCAGAAATGATTAACCAGGTTTGGGATCAATCCGTAATACTTATGAAAAATGCGGAAACGCTCCTTTAAACTCGCAAAATGTTTCTGTTTCGATATTCCGCCAACCAGATATTTCGCTACATAAAGCTGCGTATTCACAATACTTGATGCTTTTTTCGCAGCCTTAATAATCCAGTCAATATCAGAGCTGTATTTATATTTTAAATCATAAGGCTCTGCTAAACTGCGTTTCACATAAATTGCCTGGTGACTAATGCTCATTCCGTGCTTAAAACTGCGCCAGCTAAAACATTCCGGTGCACGGTGTCTCCTTTGTCCTAAGCTCTGCCAGTTATCATTAAACATTTCTGTTTCCCCATAATAAATATCAGCTCCGGGTGCAGTATCAAAAATATCCGTTACCGTTTCAGGCGCATAGATTTCGTCCCCCGAGTTCATGAACAGGATATAATCGCCCGTGGCTAATTTCAAACCCTTATTCATCGCATCATAAATTCCCTTATCTTTTTCAGAAATAAACTGTGCCAGCCGGGACTTATACTTATAAATTATATCTTTTGTTCCATCCGTTGAAGCGCCGTCAATCAGGATATATTCAATATTCGGGTACGTCTGATTTAATACCGAAAGCATAGTACGTTCGATATCCCTTACATTATTATATACGATGGTAATGACACTAAGCTTTGGCTGCAACATGAAATAAAATATAATTGATTAACGTGGATGTAAATTGATCAGGGATTGATATAAAGCAATGTGTTTATCAGCAATAACTGCTTCAGAAAAATGGGTAAGTATCGTTAAACGGGCTCCCTTCTGAATCTCTGCTGCATTTTCCTCATGGTATAACCACTCCATTCCTGTGGCCAGATCCTCAGCAGATTCATAATCCGCCAGGTACCCGTTCACCAGATGTTCCACCATATCCGGAATCCCACCTGTTTTAAAGGCCACTACGGGAGTTGCGCAAGCCAGGCTCTCCATAACCGTATTCGGCAGATTATCTTCAAGAGAAGCCGTAATAAACACGTCTGCGGCCGAATAGCACTTCGCCAGGTGTGCATCATTATCTATTTTGCCCAGGTAAGTGGTCTTAAAAGGGAAAACAGGCACATCAGTCTGGTCCTTATTGCCAAAGATCAGTAACTCTATATTTTCTTTGACGATACCCGGTCTGGTAGCCAGGTCGTTCATTGCTGCTATCAAATAATCCGTCCCCTTATGTTTATCATTATTAGAAGGCATAAACCCGCTCATTAAAACGAATTTATCAGGATTAATATTCAAAGACCTTTTGGCTTCCGCCTTTACATAAGGCTTAAAAACCTGAGTTTCGATAGTATTGGGAATAACTGTCGTTTCGCGGGCCCCCATTAAACTGCTGAACTTGACAGAGTCTGCCATCCAGCGGCTTGGAGCAACGATATGAAAACCCAGATTCGCATATCCTTTCTTCTTGCTTACCCAGTTCCAGTGAGAAATATCATTTGGGCCACTAATCTTTAACAGCGGGCAGGAGCCACACTGCTTATGAAAATTCTCACAAGCATACCTCACATGGCAGCCTCCCGTGAAAGCATTGCTATCATGGAAAGTCCAGACGATCGGTTTATCCAGCTCTTCCAGTTCGGCCAGCTTTTTCGGTGTTAAAAACCCATGATTAATCCAGTGAATATGAATCAGGTCCGCCTCCTTCAATGCGGCATTGTCAATTACAGAGCGGCCGAACCACTGCAAAGAAAAAGGGGTTTTCAGCGCTTTCGTTAAAAATTTGGCGAGGTACCTTTCGGCGAGAATATTGAAAATGGCCCTTCCCTTTTGAAAGAGACTTTTGCTGAACGAATCTGCTTTGGTACTCTCCTTAAACTGGTAATAAACCATCACGCGGGATTCAACGCCATTTGCCTGCAGCGCATCACTTAACCGGAGGCAAGCTCTTCCAGCCCCACCGTTTCCCTCGTATGTATTTAAATGGATTATCTTCAACAGTTCAAAATTACATATAATTGTTATCCTTTATTCGATGCTCAGCACAAATTTATCACCTAAATTTCAGCGGCCCCCTAATTTTTTAACTGTTTTCGGTTGAATATAATTAATTTTACGTTTCCCAAAATAAATAAAGAAACATATTTTTCTTCCATTTAACGTCAGATGCACAAACTCTAGTACCCCATTTGACGTTATTAACCAGAAGAGCACAAACAAAAAACGAAAAGAAACAAAAACAACATGGATAACCTTTTAACAGACAGACAATTTTGGGTAAACTATTGGGAAAGCAAAACAGGCCTGTCGGTGAATATCCCTGCAAACTACCTCTTTCATAAAGAGCTTACGACCATCGCTCAAACCCAAAAAGTAAAAACTGCCATAGAACTCGGAGGTTTTCCCGGCTACTACGCCGTCTTCCTTAAAAAATACCTGAAACTGGATGTTACCCTTTTAGACTACTTTGTCCATCAGCCCGTAACCAACGACCTGCTCAAAGCCAACAACCTGAAAGAAAGTGATATTCACAGCATAGAAACCGATCTGTTCAACCATAAAGAAACCCAGCAATACGACCTCGTTCTATCCTGCGGTTTGATCGAGCACTTTAATGACACCGCCGACATTATTCAGCGCCATATAGACTTCGTGAAACCAGGAGGGACCCTGTTCATTACCCTGCCTAACTTCAAAGCCATCAACGGCTGGTTTCAGAAATCCTTTGACCGGGCCAACTACGGCAAACACAATATCTCCTGCATGGACCCTGCCCTGCTTGCTGAAATCTGCAAAAAAGCAGGTCTTGAAGTTATCCAGTCTAAATACTTCGGACACTTCAGCATCTGGCTTGAAAACGAAAAACAACGCTCAGCCGGCGTAAAACTCTTAAAAAAATCCATATGGATTGCCGGTAAAGTATTCACGAAAATACTCCCGTTCAACTCCCGTCAATTATCCCCATATATCATCCTGGAAGCCAGAAAACACAAATAAAAGCAATTCTGAAGCTTCAGTAAGTAGTATCGTCCGGATATTGAACCAGTTTTTCCTTCAGAAAGTTTCAGGAATGGGTTTCTTCCGGATATAGAACCAGTTTTTTTCTTCAGAAAGTTTCAGGAGAGGGGGGATGTATATTTTTATTCTAAAAACATAACCTAATCTGCACCCTGCCCAACCGCCCCCAATATTTGAAAACCAGCTCTTCTTTTTAAGTTAAAGCAGTGCGACTTGTCCTGCCTGTTGAGAAATTAAAAACCTCCGATACTGTAGGTGACCAGCGTTGGTTTTACCAACAAAGGGCACCGACAGTATCGGAGGTTTTTAGATTTCCCTGGTGGAGAAACCTACTTCAAAAGACCAATCCCTTTCAAATACCTCTTCACCCGATCTACAAAACTCCCCTTCCTCGTACTTAAAAAACCTTTAATAACCTGATAAGCTAATAAATTCTCCTCAACAACCTCTGGAAAAACCTTTACCCTTCTCGGATTAATGATCACATTATAAATATCATTGATTCCAGAATGTACCCCAGAACCATCATGACCAATATTATTCACTAACGACTGGCTTGGATTCAACGTCAACCCACCCCTTAAAAACACCGAAGCATACCACCTGATAGCCCATGAATTATTCTTTCCATTCTTAAAATCCTTCATCTGTTTCCAGAAATTCATTTTGTGTTCAATAGAGAACTCAGCCCTTTTTCTCGCATCAAACTGCTTCATCAACACGTCAATATTCGGCTCAAAATGCTGCCACGCCCTGTCCCACGTTGCCCAGCCCCAGCTCGTTGCCGCTCTGTAAAAAAAAGTTTCCGGTAACGTATTCTCCTTCAGCGGGTACATATAAGCGCCAATGTGCATCACCTTATCCTGCTCACGATACCTATTCAGCGCATCATTAAAATAAGTCAGCGTATAAGGCGAAGTCACCAGGTCATCCTCAAAAACAATCACCTGCTTATAATCCTTTACCAATCTGCTTACCCCTGCAATCACAGACTCAGCAAGACCCATATTACTCTTTCTTTCGATAATCTCTACAGACTTGAACCCCTCGATATGCTTTAGTAACTCCCTTACCTCCCTCACATTCTCCTGCTCAGCCTCTGACCCGGGGCCATCAGAAAAAACAAATAACCGGCTTTCAGCTGCCAGTTCATTCTGTCTCAAAAACTTAAGCGTACGTTCAGTATGCTTAGGCCTGTTGTAAACAAATAAGGCAATAGGAGCGAAACTTTGCATGAATTAAAATATTTGAAGTGTCTGACTTGATTTCTTGGTTAAAACGGTATACGCATTCGCATATTGTTCCTGCTTTTTGGTTCCCAGTAAATTTCCAACGAATTTCTTGATCCGGTATTCCAGCTCGATCCTTAACACCTTTGAAAAAGTCTTAGGTGCTTTATTATTGACGAACTGGTTGAACTTAATCGTTTCCGTAGGTGTCAGGGAAACCTGGTCATCGATGATCTCTAAACCCTCACTCTGTAATAAAAAACGAAGCGAAGTAGGCGTATACATATTAATATGGCCATAATCCAGGAAATGTTTCATCCTTTTATCTACCCCGAAACGATAGTCCAGAGGAACTTCGACCACGATATGTTTAGCCACACGCTTTAACTCCCGGATCAGCACACGTTCATGCTCTACATGTTCCAGTACATGGGCTAAAATAACCAGGTCAAACTCATCATCCGCATAAGGGATCTGGTAACCATCAAAACTTTGTACCTCTTTCAACCTGCTTAAACCGCGGCTCTGAATCAGTTCAACACCGGTATCCGCAATTTCCAGTGCATAAAGTTCCTTGCCGAAATTCCACTCGTTTAAAAAATGGAGAATACTGCCATCACCCGCACCAACTTCCAGTACCTTAACTGGTTGGATACTCTTGCAAACATACATGATGTTTTTTGCCTTAGCTTCCGCCCCAAGCATGCGCCAGGTTGTATCGGTCTGTGTATAAAAATTGTCGTATGCTGATTTTACTTCATCGCTTAACATGGCAAAAATTCTTTTAAGATGTAATACTAAATTCTGAAAAATCCGGATAAACCCAGCCGCTGCTTAAAGCTAAACATGCGGTGAATTTTTCTGACTATTGAATATTTTTTGAAACACAGTGAACAAAAATAATGATTTTAACATCATTATACCCTGATCCCTGGTTTTGGGAATTAATAAAAGATAAAAAGCACTGACCGCACAAGCGATTAAAGTAGCGATCGACGCACCTACACCACCATATTTAGGGATCAGCCATAAATTCAGTAAAATATTGACTATGGCACCCGTTGCTGTCCGCTGAAAAGAGATCATCGTATAACCCTCTGCCAGTAAATACTGTGAACTCGCGCTGCCCAGGAAAACGAATAACCCCGACCAGATATGTATTGCTAACATTTGTCCAGCGCCATTATAGGTATCCCCATAAAGAAACTGGATAATAAACGGCGCTAAAAAGGTGATCACTACCGCTACCGGTAAACTAATAAATACCAGTAAATCATATAAATTCCTTAAACGTTTCTGATACCGGCCCAGATCAGTCTTCCGCGCATGAATTAAAGCCGGAAAAACAGACGTTACAATAGCAACAGGGATAAAAAACCAAGCCTCACTTATTTTTGCTGCCGCGCTGTAAATACCAACCTCAACACTACCTACACTTTTTAACATCACCTGGTCAATCTTCATATAGATAGAAACCATCACTGCCGAAAGGATCAGCGGAAAAGACTGTTTCAATAAACTAATAGCCCTTTTGCGGCTAAAAGTCCACGTAAACAAACTAAATCCCCTTTGATGATACATGTAAACCAGGCCAGCAGCAAGCGCAACACTGTCAAAAGTCAGCGAAGCTGCAAAATAGATCAGTGGCATTTTAAAAACAACCAATAAGACCTTCACTACAGCAGATAAGACCACACAAATATTCTGAACCTTAACTACGTATTTTGAAGCAACCTGCGATTGAAAATAAGAATCAATCACATTGAACGACTTGAAAAAAGAAGCAAAAGACAAGATTAAAATAATTAAGGTCAGGGAATCGCCCGGTTTTTCAGTATACGTATGAAAAAGTAAGTAAATACCGACCGTAATAGGGATTAATAACGCATTTACCCCTAAACGCATCAATAAAGAAGTCCCTAGAATTTCATCTTTTTTCTGCGGCTCATTCAAAATTTCCCGGATGATAAAAGTGTCCAGGCCTAAAGCACCGACAGCTGCGATAATCATCGTAAAAGCATCCGCAAAACTTAATTCTCCGAAAGAAGAAGCCCGAAGATACCGCGCAATCACAAAGCCAACTACCATGCTCAGGATCTTCCCAAACATCAGCCAACCCGTATTTTTAAAATACTTGTTAAACGCTTCCTCGTCAAAACCTTTTAAACCCGGTAATTTCATCCGCGCAAAGATGTGAAATTAAAAACTCTTCTCAATTCGCTTTAATTGTTTCAAATGATGTTTTAAATGGATTTCCATAAAACGGAACCATTGTGACGCATTGAGATAACCTAAACGTGGATGGCGGGTTTTAAGTGCAGGATCTGCCAGGTGAAGCTGGCTGTAAACCATATTCAGCTGTTCCACAAACTCTTCTATAAATTCAGCAGCAGCCTCTTTTGTAATTTTACTTTCCCTTCCGGCTAATGCTTTAGGTACTTTATATTTTGCCTTTGGAGGAAAGCTTCCGAAAAACAGGATCACCTTCACAATAAAAGCAGTGGGCTTTACTTTTCCTTCCCCCTTGATGCAGTTGTCAACTTCTTTAAGCGTCAATAAACTAATATCAAAAATATGAGCGTATACCTCACTGTAGGACCATCCCCCAATAGGTGGCGTTAACTGAAACTGACCTTCAGGAACCTTCCGTAAAAAATTATAATAATTAGCTGAAATATCTTTCAGCGAAGAAAAAACGGAAGAATTGCGCATAACTTAACTTATAGAATTAGAAATTTTAAACTCAGGTAACCACTAAAATAATGGCCTGAACCCAAACGGCTGTTCCGATTAAAACAGCAAATTGCTAAAAATGTTGCATTAATTCTTCCAGGTGCAAAATCTGCCACTCCACATCTGCAGGCTGTGCTATATTTAAAGGATTAAAGAAAATCGCTTTGATTCCGAAATCCTGCGCACCGCGAATATCTGCTTCCAGACTATCGCCAATCATGATACTCTCTTGCTTTTGAGCGCCCGCCTTTTGCAGTGCGTATTCGAAAATTGCACGGTCAGGTTTGTTCACACCCACATCTTCAGAAATAATTACATTCGAAAAATACGGGTTTAAATTACAAGCAGACATTTTAGTCAGGGTAGTTTCCTTGAACCCATTGGAGATAATATGCAGCGTATATTTTTGTTGTAAATAAGCCAGTACTTTTTCCGATCCTTCGAATAAGTTCTTCTTTCTGGGGCTCTGATTTACATAATCGGCTTCAAACCCTGGCGGAAGTAAATCCGGAGCTACCCCCAGTTGAACAAAAGTTCTGCTGAAACGCTCAGACCGCAATACTTCCTTGGTGATTTTCCCTAAATGATATTCCGCCCACAGCGAATGGTTATTTTCCGTATAAACATCGATGAATAAATCGCAGGCAGGGAGGCCCAGCAGATTCAATTCATACTGATGATATAATTCCGTTAAAGTTTCCCTCGCGTTTTTATCAAAATCCCAGATCGTATGGTCTAAATCAAAAAAGATATGTTTGATCATTAGATTTTTGTTCCGTAAGCAAGATCTCCTGCGTCACCTAATCCAGGTACGATATATGATTTAACGGTCATTTCATCATCTATTGCGCCTAACCATAATTTAGCATGTGGTAAGTTTGCACGTACATGTCTTACACCTTCAGCACTTGCAATAGCAGCGACAATATGTAATTCTTTAATTTTGTATTTCGCCATCAGTTCTTTACAGCACAGCACCATGCTTAAGCCAGTGGCCAGCATCGGATCAACCATAACTAAAACTCTGCCGGTTAAGTCAGGAGAAGAAATATAATCCACATGAATCTCTATCGTTCCTGCAGGATTTGACTTCCGGTAAGCGGTGACGAATGCAGCATCCGCACGGTCAAAGATATTCAGCATCCCTTGTTGCATAGGTAATCCGGCACGTAAAATCGTGGCCAGTACCGGCTGACTGTCCAGTGCTTTAGTTTTTGCAATCCCTAATGGAGTTTGTGTCTGCGAATCGTTATACGGTAAGTTTCTGCTGATCTCCCAGGCGAAAAATTCCCCCAGTCTTTCCAGGTTTTTACGGAAACGCATCGTATCCTTCTGTATATTTTCATCGCGCAATTCTGCCATGAAAATATTCGCAATAGAATTTGTTTTACTCAGGTCAAATATCATTTGACAAAGATAAAAAATTGCTTAACAATTGTGTGTATAGTCTTCTGCCAACTTTACCTTTACCGAATTCGGGCAGCGTTTCTTTATGCCATAACACGTAAAAATGGCCATTTAATAATTTGACATTCGTGATTAATTTTCCCCATTGATTGAGCGTTTCTTCAATGTTGAAAGTCCTGTTCTGCAGCAGGATAATATCATTGATAGCGACTGGATAAATCTGTAAATGCGTAGTTTTCTCCAGCTGCAGATCATACCAGAAAAAAGGGGTACAAGTGCCGGCTCTAAAACCAATGGTTGTATCATAACCCATTCTGTAGTCCTTAAGCACACCATATTTCAGCAATTGCAGATAACTCTTTGGAAAAGTGATCTGGCGGTCGCAAATCTGGTCTACCCCCGCAGAAGGTTTAAAAAAATAAACCGGGGACAGCCGGTATTTTTCATGCTGTTCATTCAGGAACAATGATAATCCGCTTCCCTTTGCCTGAGCGGCAGATCTGGGGCGTGAAATGAAAGGAATATTCCTTAAAAAATTAATTGCATGCTTAAAAATGTTAAAAGAGCTCATTCCCGGCGCATCATACATGCAGACCAGCGGAGTGAACTCAAATTTCTTTTGTCCGAAATGAAGTTTAGGATAACGCTTTAACAACAGATTTTTGAGCAGCAGTGCCCAGCCATCAATAACCGGAAATTCCAGCAGCTTCAATTTGGATTGTAAACTAGCTTCAGGAGGATAATTTCCTTCCGCATCCGGAGTAAAAGGAAGGTATTCTTCATAGCGGCTCACAAAATAAAACGCTGCAGCGAAAACATCAAATGGTAAACTGCTGTTATCAACTGCAAATGGGACTATCATATCCCCGAACGTTGTGGTTTTTATTGTTGGAGGCGAAATGGTATGTGCCAGCAGGAAATCGGAATTCTTAAAAAAAGGCTCATCGCCAACAGGCATATCAGAATAGGTGATTTTAGGCAATGCTGAAGCCTTAAATTCTTGCACGTTCGAACTGAACCCTGCCTGTGTTTTGAGGAGATCGGTGAAAATAAAGTTGAAAATATACTTTATCCTGGGCGTAAGTATGGGGACATATACCAGTAATTTCATGATGCCAATAAATTTAGGATATAATCACGACAATCCAATACATCAATAATTGTTATCTTTGAATAGCTATGAAATTTCAACTTGTTTCAGATTATAAACCTACGGGTGATCAACCAGCCGCCATTGAACAATTGGTTACAGGCGTTAACAATAATGAAAATTATCAGACCTTACTGGGTGTAACAGGATCTGGTAAAACGTTTACCGTGGCCAATGTAATTCAGCAAACGCAGAAACCTACCTTGATTTTGAGCCACAATAAAACACTGGCTGCTCAATTGTATGGAGAATTCAAGAACTTTTTTCCTGAAAATCAGGTGAATTATTTTGTTTCTTACTATGACTATTATCAGCCAGAGGCCTATATGCCCAGCAGCAATACTTATATCGAAAAGGATTTAAGTATCAATGAAGAGATTGAAAAACTCAGGCTGAGAACAACTTCTGCATTAATGTCGGGTAGAAGGGACGTGATTGTCGTTTCTTCCATATCCTGTATTTATGGTATGGGAAATCCGGAAGATTTCTCCCGCTCGGTATTCCGTTTTGCGGTAGGCACCAGGGTTTCCAGAAATACTTTCCTGCATAGCCTGGTTGAAATTTTATATGCACGGACTATCAACGATTTTAAAAGAGGGACATTCAGGGTTAAGGGAGATACTGTTGATATTTTTCCGGCTTATTTAGATACAGCTTACCGGGTTTCTTTTTTCGGTGATGATATTGAAGAATTAAGCATTATCGATCCGGTAACGGGTAAAACATTAGAAAAAGTAGAAGATATGGCCGTTTATCCGGCAAATCTGTTCGTGACCCCAAAAGATAGATTTACTTCTTCGATCTGGGGAATTCAGGAAGAACTGGAAGTCCGGAAAAATCAATTGATAGGAGACAGGCAATTACTGGAAGCCAAGCGATTGGAAGAAAGGGTCAATTTTGATATTGAAATGATGAAAGAACTGGGTTATTGCTCAGGTATTGAGAACTATTCAAGGTTCTTTGATGGCCGTCAGCCTGGTATGCGCCCTTTCTGTTTACTGGATTATTTCCCTGAAGATTACCTGATGGTGATTGATGAAAGTCATGTAACTGTACCACAAATCAGGGCGATGTACGGCGGAGACAGATCGCGTAAAATGTCATTGGTAGAATATGGTTTCCGCTTACCTTCTGCGCTGGACAACAGGCCTTTAAACTTTGAAGAGTTTGAAAGTCTTGCCCCGCAAACAATTTATGTAAGTGCAACACCCGCAGATTATGAACTGCAGAAAACAGAGGGGGTTGTAGTAGAGCAGGTGATCCGCCCTACGGGCTTGCTTGATCCGCTGATCGAAGTACGTCCGGCAGTGAACCAGGTGGATGATTTACTGGATGAAATTGATAAAACTATAAAAATGGGCGACCGTGTACTGGTAACCACTTTGACCAAACGTATGGCAGAGGAATTAACCAAATACATGGACAGGCTGAATATAAAATGCCGTTATATCCACTCTGAAGTGAAAACACTGGAAAGGGTAGAGATTTTACGGGGATTGCGTTTAGGCGAATTTGATGTGCTGATTGGCATCAACTTGTTAAGAGAAGGACTGGATTTACCGGAAGTTTCTTTTGTCGCGATCCTGGATGCCGATAAGGAAGGGTTTTTAAGATCAGACCGGGCATTAATCCAGACCGTGGGCAGGGCGGCGAGAAATGACAGAGGCAGGGTTATTCTTTATGCGGATAAAATAACAGATTCCATGGCCAGGACAATAGATGAAACCAGTCGCCGCAGAGAAAGACAAATTGCTTACAATACCGAACATGGCATTACCCCTAAAACAGTAGGGAAAAGCAGGGAAGCTATCCTGGAACAGACTTCGGTACTGGATTTCTCAGCGAATACGGAGCATAAAAATGCTTATGTGGAGACTAACCAGGCCAGTATCATGGCAGATCCGATTGTGCAATATATGACACAGCCGGAAATGCAGAAATCAATTGATAAGACACGTAAAGATATGGCTAAAGCAGCCAAAGACATGGATTTCTTAATGGCTGCGAGGTTGCGTGACGAAATGTTCGCAATGGAAACAGTTTTTGCAGAGCGATTCGGTAAACAAAAAGTTAAATAATGGACGGAAAGAACAGAGCGGATATTTATCCGGGATTAGAAGTAGAGATCATTTTAAAGAAAGATCAGCGCAGCGGGAAGCTGACCAGGGGTATAGTTGCTAACTTATTGACTTCCTCGGCTTTTCATTCCCGCGGCATTAAAGTTCGTCTGGAAGACGGGCAAATAGGAAGGGTTGCAGAAATCGTGGAAGAAGATTAAGCCATTAAATAGGTTTAAATGCAGATTACAAACACATTTCTGTACAAATTGTAATTATTATACAACAAACAGGCAGTGTTTGTAATAATCAACATTGAATTCTGTCTATATTTGTAGATTAACTGAAAAAATAAATGGGATTAATTAAATTTCTTTTTTTTACTATACTGATACTCTGGATCATCCGTCTTTTGTTAAGACTGGTTTTTCCTATGGTAATCAAAAGTATCTTCGGGAAAATGCAGCAACAGTCTACAGGTTATGCCGGACAGCAGCAACAACAACAACAACAGCGCTATTCTGCTAAACCAGAGGGCTCGTTGTCAATTGACTATGTACCGCCACAACCTAAGCAGGGAAATGCCGATAAACTAGGTGATTTCGTTGATTACGAGGAAATTAAATAAAAATATCCCGCTAATCGATATATTTCCTTCCTAATCTGTATCAATTTTATATTTTTGGGGTTAGTTTAATATAAACAGACCTTAATGAACAATTGGTTAAAAAGGAATGGCATACACTTAGCCATCAGTGCATTTTTTGTAATTTTATGTTTCGTCTATTTTAGTCCTGTCTTACAGGGGAAAGTTCCGATTCAAGGCGATGTCATGCAGGCTAAAGCCATGCAGCGGGAGATCATGGAGTACAAAGCCAAAGACGGCAAAGGACCACTCTGGACGAACGAAATGTTTGGCGGGATGCCTGCTTATCAGATCTGGGTTCAATATCCGCTCAATCTGACTACTTATGGGATAGCATTGATTACAGATGTTTTACCAAATCCTGTAGGAACAGTCTTAATGTATCTTTTAGGTTCCTATCTTTTGTTCTGCGTGCTGAAGGTTAATCCCTGGCTTGCTGCGGCAGGCGCAATCGCATTTGCATTTACCTCTTACAATTTTATAATTATTAGTGCCGGGCATAGCAATAAAGCCCTTGCCATTGGCCTTTTTGCGCCAATCCTTGCAGGTATTATTCTGACGATGCGGGGTAAATACTGGATGGGTGCAAGTTTAACAGCACTTTTCCTGGCCCTGAATATCAGGGCGAACCATATTCAGATGACTTATTATTTTCTGTTAGCGCTGTTAATTTACATCGGAATAGAAATCTATCACGCTGTTAAAGCGAATAAAACTAAAGAACTTTCTAAAGCCCTTGGGTTTCTTGGAATGGCCGTACTGCTGTCTGTCATGGTGAATGCAAGTAATCTTTGGACAACTTATGAATATGGAAAAGAAACTATCCGTGGTAAATCTAACCTGACTGCTGATGCAGCGGAACCAGATAGTGGCTTACCAAAGGAATATGCTTATCAGTGGAGCCAGGGGGTCAGTGAATCTTTCACTTTCTTAATCCCTAATTTATATGGTGGCGGAACAAATCGCCTGGATGGCAAATCAAACGTAGCTAAAGCGATTGAAACTGTAGGTGCTTCACCTGAGCAGGCGGCTGGTTTTGCAGCACAAATGCCGGTATACTGGGGAGATAAACCAGGTACGGCAGGCCCTTATTATTTCGGAGCTATCGTCTGTTTATTATTTGTATTCGGTTTGTTTATTGTACGTAACCGTATCAAATGGTGGATCTTAGCGACTACTATTTTATTCCTTTTCTTATCATTTGGTAAAAATCTGCCATTTATATCTGATCTGTTCTTCGACTATGTGCCGTTATACAATAAATTCAGAGCGGTAGAATCTATTCTGGCTGTCGTTGGCCTGTTGTTCCCAATATTAGCTGTACTTGCTGTTAAAGAAGCTCAGGACGGACAATATGACCAGAAATACCTGGTTAAAAAACTAACCTGGTCTGCGGGCATCACAGGTGGTTTCGCCTTGATTATCGCGGTTATACCTACTTTGTTCTTCAGTTTCAAAGCTTCTGACCATGAAGCTTTTCTGGGGGCGTTGAGTCAGCAAATTAATAATGATAAAAACATTGCATTGACAATTGGCAATGCACTGATACAAGACAGAGCAGAGCTGGCCAGAGCTGATGCTTTAAGAACTTTAATCTTTATCGCTATCGGATTTGGATTAACGTGGGCGTTCATCACTAAAAAGATGAAAGCAGAATACGCTTTTGGTTTACTGGCTTTATTTATCCTGATTGATATGTGGCAGGTAGATCGCCGTTATTTAAATAACCAGAATTTTGTGCCTGCATCTTCATTGACCAATCATTATCAGCCAAGGGATGTAGATACTTTTATTTTAGCAGATAAAGACCCTGATTTCAGGGTATTCGATACATCAATTCCTACTTTTACCAGTGCAGATGCTTCTTATTTCCACAAGACTGTTGGTGGGGCGCATTCAGCAAGGTTAAAACGTATTCAGGAGTTAGTTGATCATCAGTTTACAAAAAGCGTAAACCACGATGTACTGGATATGCTGAACACGAAATATATCATTACACAAGATCAGCAGACTGGTGCTTATAAAATGCAGCGCAATGAGTCTGCGGCTGGTAACGCATGGATCGTAGATCAGGTTCAGTTTGTAAAAAACTCTGACGAAGAAATGAAAGCGATCAGCAGCTTCGATCCTAAGAAAGAAGCGATTGTGGATATTAAGTATAAAAACTTAATTGATACGGCTAAAGCAGGTATCGGCGGGCCAACATCGATGATTAAGTTAGATAGTTATCATCCGGATCATATGGTTTATTCTTATAGTGCACCAAGAGACGTTATTGCGGTGTTCTCTGAGATCTATTATGATAAAGGCTGGAAAATGTACATTGATGATGTAGAGAAGCCTTATTTCAGAGCTGATTATACATTACGTGCTGCACAGCTTCCTGCTGGAAACCATAAAATTGACTTCATTTTCCACCCTACTTCTTACTATATGGGAGAGAAAATCTCCTTTGCAGGTTCAATCCTGTTGCTGTTAGGTTTAGGGTTTGCAGTTTATACGGATCAGAAAAAGACAAAAAAGATAGGTTAAGAATTTTTAACCGATCAAATGATAAGGGTTGTTGCATGGTGCAGCAACCCTTTTTTATTGGGCTGAAAAGTTGGGGGTCTGGCTAGGTGTGTTGCAGTTTGAACTAGCGTTGAACCGGGGTTGAAGCGGCATTGAACCGGCCTGAGCTACTTCAACCCCGGTTCAACGCCGCTTTAATGCCGCTTCAAACTGCAACACTACCCTTACACAATATAGCCGGAATCCTAACGCTTACTATCTTGAAATCTATTTGACTTAATCCTTAAAATACAAATATTTATACCATAATATTTACTTAATGTATTGTTAACCTGTGTTTTGCATATTTGTGTATATAAACTGAACTGATATGCAAGAAATAATTACGGTTGTCTGTGTTATCGCTCTTGTAGCTTTCTTTTTCAGTCCCTATGAACTCACCATAGATGAAGACGATGTGTAAAAGAGAAGTTGATATTGTCGTGATTTCTGATGTCCACCTGGGCACTTACGGATGTCATGCAAAAGAACTCCTTAAATATTTAAAAAGTATCAAACCCAAAATACTGATCCTGAATGGAGATATTATTGATATCTGGCAATTCAGCAAAAGATACTGGCCTGAAACACATATGAAAGTGGTCAGAAAACTGATGAAGTTTGTGACAGAAGGGGTGCCAGTATACTATCTGACAGGGAACCATGATGAACTATTGCGCAAATTCGCAGACATGCACCTTGGATCTTTTCATATCCAGAATAAACTGGTTTTAGAACTTGACGGTAAAAAAGCATGGTTTTTCCATGGAGATATCTTCGATGTGACCATGCAGCATTCTAAATGGCTTGCCAAACTGGGCGCGGTAGGTTATGACAGTTTAATTCTGATCAATAGCTTTGTCAACTGGGGACTGAAACTCTTTGGCAAAGAGAAAATGAGCTTTTCTAAGAAAGTTAAAGCGCAGTTTAAGGATGCAGTTAAGTTTATCAATAAATTCGAAGACACAGCTTCCGAACTGGCGGCACAAAATGGTTATGCCTATGTGGTGTGCGGTCATATTCATCAACCCGAAATGCGAACAGTAACTACCGAAGATGGGCAGGTATTGTATTTAAACAGCGGAGACTGGGTTGAAAACCTGACTGCGCTTGAATATAAAGACCAGAACTGGAACATCTTTAAGTACGATGCGAAAGACTTTCAAACCGACGAAGTAGAGGAGGGAATTCTTTCTGATAGTGAGGATTTACATAGTAAGCTGGATATCAATATGTTGCTACAAAAGATAAAATTAGAAATTGTCTAGCAAATAAAATTACAGATATTCGGCAAGGATGAAGATACTTTATGCTATTCAAGGTACAGGAAACGGCCATATCAGCCGCGCACGCGAAATCGTGCCTCTATTACAACAGCACGGCGATGTAGAATTATTAATCAGTGGTACACAGGCTGATGTTAAACTAAGTCAGCAAGTGGCTTATCAGCTTCATGGCTTCAGTTTTATTTTCGGTAAAAAGGGTGGGGTAGACCATTACGAAACCTGGAAATCAATGAATCTTCCGCGGTTTGTAAAAGATATGCGCCAGCTTCCTCTAAAAAATTATGATCTCGTTTTAAATGACTTTGAGCCTGTTACGGCCTGGGCATGTAAGTTAAAGGGAGTGGAGAGTGTGGGCCTGAGCCACCAGGCTTCCTTTCAGTCGAAGAAAGTTCCGAAGCCTAAAAGTATAGACTGGGCACAGCTAGTAATGAAATACTATGCGCCTTCTACCCATTATGTAGGTTTTCATTTCAAAGAATACGACGATTTTATCCATACACCAGTTATCCGTTCGGAGATCAGAAACCTTCAGACGAGTAACCTGGGACATTATACAGTATACTTGCCTGCAATTGCTGATGAAATGCTGGTTCCGATTTTGAAACAAATTCCACATGTGCAATGGCAGGTCTTCTCTAAACATACAAAGACAAGTTTCACGGATGGCAATGTTCAGGTACGTCCTGTCAATAATGAGCAGTTTAACCTGAGTTTGGCAAGTTGTGAAGGTTTATTCACAGGTGGCGGCTTTGAAGGGCCTGCTGAAGCTTTGTTTCTGGGTAAAAAACTACTGGTTGTCCCGATGAAATTTCAATATGAGCAACAGTGTAATGCTTATGCTTTACAGGAAATGGGTTTGCCGGTCATCTGGGGATCTAATAAAAACTGGCTGCCCGTGATTCAGAAATGGGTGCTTCAGCCGCAAACACATCGATTTAATTTTCCTGATGAGACTGCCAGTGTGATTGAAAAAGTTGTCAGCCAGTTTGCCAGATAAATTTCTTTACTTTGCCCTTCTATTTACGGCATGATCAATCAATTCAAAACGTTAAATCCTATTAATATACTCCTGCTGTTCGCATATACTTTTTTTATGCGGATCTCGATTCTGATCAATCCCCCGGTTCGGTTGAATTTTGAGTTTATGGAGCCGTATGCCAAGTTTTTGATTCAAATTCCTATAGGAGATGATTTTTCGGTCATTGGTAATATCCTGCTGGCTGGTATTTTGGTTTTTATACAGGCGATTATCTTTAACAGGATCGTTAATAACCATACTTTATTAGCTAAACCAAGCTTCCTGCCTGCCTTACTTTATATTACAGGAGCCAGTTTGTTCGATCCTTTTCTTATTCTCAGCCCGGTGCTGATCTCCAATTTCATGCTGATCCTGATCATGGATAAACTGCTGAAAATTGGTAAATCTCCCAATGCGATCATGATTATGTTTGATATTGGGCTCTTTATCGCGGTAGGCACACTGATTTATTTCCCTTTTGTCATGATGCTTTTGCTGATCTGGCTGAGCTTATTGTTATACCGTTCCTTTAACTGGCGAGAATGGGTTTCGGGATTGGTGGGTTTTCTGACCATTATCTTCTTCCTGGCTGTCTTCTATTACTGGAATGATAACCTGGGGATGTTCTATAAAATATGGCTCCCATTAAAAAATAAATTCCCGTCGATGTTCAAGATCAGGTATAATGATTACCTGGTACTGGTTCCGGTAGGGATTACGATGGTACTGGCCACGCTGCAGTTAAGGGAGAATTTCTTCAGGAGCTTTATCAGCACCAGGAAAGCCTTTCAAATGCTGTTCTTTATGTTTTTGATCGCGATTTTAAGTGTTTATACCAAGTCGAACTTTAAACTATACCATTTCTTACTTTGTGTGCCGCCGGGTGCAGTCTTGCTGGCTTACTATTTTTCGAACGCAACAAAACGATGGTTTTATGAAAGTTTGTTTGTTATTTTAGTCTTAACGATACAGTTCTTTTTGTTTGTTTAACTTTTTTTAACAATTTGACGGCTTGAAACTTGGTAAAGATTAATAGCTTTGTAACATGAAGTGTGGATTGGTAAATGCATAATCTCGTAATAGATATCGGCAATACTAACAGTAAAATAGCTGTTTTTAACGATAAAGTGCTGGTATTTTTTCAAATCCTTGAGCATTTTGATCAGCAGGTGCTGACGACATTGATCGCAGAATATAAAGTAGCTAATTCTACTGTTTCCAGTGTGAAGAAGGCTGATGCTGCACTTTTGGCTTTATTAGCGGCAAAAACTAATTATATGCCGTTTTCTACAAACTTGAATACGGGTATAAATAATTATTATAAAACAATATCCACACTCGGGCAGGACAGGTGGGCAAAAATAATTGCTGTTCATCACGCTTATCCTCAGCAAGATTGTTTGGTTATAGATGCAGGAACCTGTATTACCTATGATTTTTTAAACAAAGAGGGAGCTTATTATGGCGGGAGCATTAGTCTGGGCCTTAATATGCGGTTCAATGCTTTGAATCACTATACCGGCAAGCTGCCATTAGTGAAGTGGGACAGGGAATTACAAATTATTCCTCAGGGTACTGATACGGAGACAGCGATTACAAATGGCGTTCTACAGGGTGTAATCAACGAAGTTGAAGGATTTATAGCATTAAATAATAAAAATAATAAAGAACTGAAGGTAGTTATAACTGGAGGGGATGCTACTTTTTTGCTGGAACAATTAAAAAACAGCATCTTTGCACCTCAAATTATACACGATCCCTATTTAGTATTAAAAGGATTAAATGAAGTCATTGCATTTGAATATGTACAAAAAAATTAACTATATAACTGCAGTTTTAGTTCTGCTAGCCAGCATTTCTGTTAACGCACAGGTTACTACCCAGTCGCCATACTCTAAATATGGAGTCGGAAACCTCAAAGGTGTCTTACTCCCTCAGTTCAGGGCGATGGGCGGAATTTCGACAGCGGTCAACAAGCCTACCGGGTATAACAATATCAACATTCAGAATCCTTCATCCTATGCGGGAATCACTTCAACAACTATTGATGTTGGTGTTGCTGGTACTTTTACCAATCTTAAAAAGGATGGTGCAAGTGAAAACAGTTTCAACGGTACATTAAGTCACCTTGCTTTGGCTTTTCCTGTAAACAGGCATTCTGCTTTGAGTTTTGGTATCCTTCCTTATTCAGAGCTTGGTTACAACTTCTCGAACAAACAAACGATCACAGGTACACCTGGAAATCCTTCAACTTCTGATGTAAACAATGTTTATTCAGGTGAAGGCGGGTTATCGAAGGCCTATATCGGATACGGTTACCGTTTTGGAGATCACTTTAGAATTGGTGCCAATATGGAATATCTTTTCGGAAACCTGATTGAAAACAAAGGCGTTGAATTTGTAAACGACCCCAGTGCTTTTGCTACCCGTCTGCAAAATAAAAACAGTATCGGCGGAATCAGCTTCTCTTATGGTGCGCAGTATGACATCCGTTTAACCTCTAAAATGTTATTGACTTTTGGTTATTCAGGTTCTTCAGCTTCTACCATCAACTCTACCCGGACCTTTATGGCGAGCAAGTATTTGTATGATGGCAATACAGGGGAAGGAAACGTAACTGTAGAGACTGTGGATTCTATAGGAAGCGGAAAATCTAACCTGAAACTTCCTTTGGTACATAACTTCGGAATTGCATTGCAAAAAGATAATAAATGGTTGATCGGTGCAGATTTCAGAACCGGTAAATGGTCTTCTTATTCTATTAATGGCGTGAACCAGGGACTGCAAAACAGCCAGGGAGTATCAGTAGGTGGTCAGATTACACCTGATATTACTTCGATTAATAGTTATTTCAAAAGGGTTGACTATCGTTTAGGCTTTAGCTATGATAAAACTTATATTAATATCTCTGATCAGGATGTAAAACAAATGGCTATATCTTTTGGACTTGGCTTGCCATTGGCAAATTCTCAATCCAGAGGTACATTCTATAAAATGAACTTCACCACTGAACTGGGCCGCAGAGGAACTATGCAAAGTGGCACCCTTCAGGAAAACTATATCAGCGTTCACTTAGGCTTCACGCTGAATGATATGTGGTTCAAAAGATTTAAATTCGATTAATGAATACCGCCAGTATATTATCACGTATAGTTATACTGTGCTTTGTCCCGCTTTTTTTAAGTTCCTGCAATGGGGATGACTTAAAAAAAGCGGCTACAATATCCTCTAAAAAACTTACACTCAGTAAGGACCGGTCTTTAAAGGTAGAAATCGTTTTCAGCGATTCTGCCGTTGTTAAAGCCAAAGGGTTTGCACCCATCCTGGATCAGGTAAATCCATCTTCTGGCAGTAAATACCAGGAAATGCCGAAAGGAGTGAAAATTACCTTCTTCGATCCGAAGCAAAACGTCACAGGAACTATTACTTCTGATTATGCGATTAGAAAAGAGACAGAACAAATCACGATTTTTAAGAAAAATGTAGTGGTTGTCCGGGATGATCTGACTTTTAATACAGAAGAACTAACCTGGAATCAACAAAAAAAGATGTATTTCTCTCCAAAAGGCATAGTTACACGGCCGGACGGTACCGTTTTAAATGCGGTAAACTTCACAGCGCCTGAAGATTTTAGCAATGTTGTCTTTGAACAGGGCTCAGGTGAAACTTATGTCAAAGGAGATCTGGGGCAATAACCTGCCGCCCTTCCGAAAATGATTCTCTGCTAAGCTTTTCAAGCTTAGTCTGTAACTATATTGTTATGAATTCCTGCGATAAAAAAAACGACTGATTAAATCTTTCGAATGTTGGAATAAGTGTCCGTTTTAATATCGTTTTAGCTCTTTTTGGGATAAAAATCATGCGCGTTAAAATTAATCGGTGGTTAATTATGAAATGAGCAATTTGCCTATGCTTTTGGATAGGTGTTTTTTTGCATTAACGATTTAAATTGTCAAAAAATGTAAAAAAAAGTTTTGTACGTCATTTTCAAACCCTATATTAGTTGATTATCAACCAGTATGAGTATCAACCACTCATTAACCATTATTAACAATAACTAACTAAATTATTTAGAAATTATGAAAAAACTTCTACAGAGTTTGTTCGTACTTTTGTTTGTTGCAGTATCTGCAATGGCTCAGGAACGGACAATCAGTGGTACAGTTACGGCTCAGGAAGATGGCCTTCCCCTTCCGGGCGTAAGTGTAAAAATTAAAGGAACACAAATCGCAACAAGTACAGCAGGAAATGGAAAGTTTACGATTCGTGCAGGCAGCAATGCAGTATTAGTCTTCACTTTTATCGGTTATTTACCTAAAGAGGTTACTGCAGGCGCAAATGCAGTCAATGTGTCTTTAGTAGCAGACAATCAGCAACTGAATGAAGTTGTGGTCACAGCTATGGGACAGTTAAGAACTAAAAACTCTTTGCCTTATGCAGCGCAACAAGTTAAAGGTGATGAATTAACACAAACCAGAACCGCAAATGCAGCCTCTGCATTATCAGGAAAGGTTTCTGGTCTTCAAATTATTCAGGGTAACGCTATTGGCGGATCTACGAATGTGGTGATCAGGGGTAATAAATCATTATTAGGTAATAACCAGGCATTATTTGTAGTGGACGGTGTACCTGTTGATAACTCAACCAACAACTCTGCAGATCAGAAAAAAGGAAGAGGCGGATATGATTATGGTAACGCTGCGGCGGATATTAATCCTGATGACATCGAATCTGTAAACGTACTGAAAGGTGCCGCTGCAAGTGCATTGTATGGTTCAAGAGGTGCGAATGGTGTAGTGATGATTACAACCAAAAGCAGAAAACAAGGTGGTATGGGTATCACAGTCAACACTGGTCTGTCTATCGGATCAATTGACAAAAAAACATTCCCTAAATATCAGCAGGAGTATGGAGCTGGTTACTCAAAACCATACGAAAGTGGTGATGGTTTCCTGTTAATTGACGTATTGGGAAATGGTGTGAAAGAAAAAGTTGTGCCAACAGGTGAAGATGCTTCTTTCGGAGCTAAGTTTGATCCTAATTTGCTGGTTTACCAATGGGACGCATTCGATCCTCTTTCTCCAAACTACCACAAAAAGACTCCATGGGTTGCTGCGGCTAATGGCCCGGCTTCATTTTACGAGACAGCAATTTCTAACAGTAACAGTATCATGTTAGATGGTTCAACTGATAAAGGGACTATCAAAATTGGCTATAGCAGAAATGATGAAAGAGGTACTTTGCCTAATAGCAGGGTGCTGAAGAACATTGTGAATTTCGGCGGTACTTATAAAATCACTGATCGTTTAACGGCTTCAGCTACTGCAAACTTCTCGAAAATTGATGGTAAAGGCAGATATGGTTCTGGTTATAGCGGCTTAAACGTGAATCAGAATTTCAGACAATGGTATCAGACTAACGTGGATATTCAGGATCAGAAATCAGCTTATTTCAGAGAAAATAAAAACGTAACCTGGAACTGGGCAGATCCTTCTAAACCTTCTGGTTTGGTTGCGAAATATACTGACAACTATTACTGGACCAGATACCAGAATTATGAAAATGATACAAGAACAAGGATTTTCGGAAATGCGTCTGTAAATTATAAAGCTACGGATTGGTTGAACATCCTGGGTAGGGTAACTTTAGATACTTACAGTGAGCATCAGGAAGAACGCGTTGCGGTTGGTAGCAATGGCGCGGCTTCGTATTCACGTCAGGACAGAACTTTCAATGAAACCAATTATGATTTAATTGCAAACTTCGATAAAAATCTTTCTAAAGATTTTAACCTGAAAGCACTCTTAGGTACAAACATTAGAAAAAGTGAATTAAACGGTATTTATAACACGACCAATGGTGGTTTAATTGTACCTAACTTATACAGTATCTCTAACTCTGTTGGTGCACTGGCTGCTCCTATTGAAAACTTTGAGCCAAAAGAGGTTGATGGCTATTTTGGAGGGGTAACATTGGGTTATAGAGAATTCTTAACTTTTGATGCAACATTCAGAAGAGACAGATCTTCAACTTTACCTGTCAGCAATAATACCTACAACTACTACTCTTTAGCGGGTAGCTGGTTATTCTCAAAACATATCAATGCAGACTGGTTGTCTTCAGGTAAACTTCGTATTAACCATGCTACGGTTGGTAATGATGCACCATGGGGAAAAACTTTAAGTGTTTATAAAGTAGAAAATCAATTTGGCAGTACACCGGTTGTTTCTTATCCGAAAATATTAGGTAATCCTCTTTTGAAACCAGAAACAACAATCAGTACAGAATATGGTCTTGATATGTCGTTCTTAAAAGGCCGTGTTGGTTTTGATGCAACTTACTACACGACTAAAACTAAAGATCAGATTGTTCCTGTTGCAGTTTCTCCGGCTACTGGATTTAACAGCATTTACTTGAATGCAGGTACTATCCAGAATAAAGGTGTTGAGCTTTCTGCTTACGGTACGCCAATTAAAACCAATGATTTTAACTGGACCATTAATGTAAACTGGACCAAAAATCAAAGTAAAGTACTTGAGTTATTCGGTGACAGTAAAAACCTTCAAATTGAATCATTTAACTCTGGTGTGAGTTTAAATGCAACTTTAGGTCAGCCTTATGGTACAATTCAGGGTAAAACCTACCTTTTCAATGATCAGGGCCAGAAAATCGTAAATGAAGATGGTTACTATGACCAGACAACTTCAACAAGTAATGTAATAGGAAATATCAATCCGGATTGGATTGGTGGTATTTATAACAAATTCAGATATAAAAATCTTACTTTCGGTTTCCTGATTGACATTCGTAAAGGTGGTGATGTATGGTCGTTAGATCAGTTTTATGCAACATACACAGGTATTTCACCTACTACTGTCGGACTTAATGATTTAGGTAACCCGGTTAGAAATCCGGTTACTAATGATAGCAAAAGCGGTGGTCTTATTTATCCGGGTGTAACTGCTGATGGTAAGGTAAACACAAAACGTGTAGCTTATAATGCAGATTCACCAAGATTACCAGTATCTGATTATTCTTATGATGCAGGTTATATCAAATTACGTGAGGCTAGTTTAGGCTATTCTTTACCGAAATCAATGATTAAAAACTGGGGACCTGTTAAAGGTGTTGATCTTTCTGTTTACGGAAGAAACCTTTGGATTATCCATAAAAACCTTCCTGACGCAGATCCTGAAGAGAATTTATCTTCTGGTAATGTTCAGGGCTTCCAGAGTGGTGCATATCCTACCACTAGAATCATAGGATTTAATGCCAAATTATCATTCTAAACTCAAATTCAATTAAGATGAAAAAAGTTATAATATTTTTTATTGGCATGCTCTCATTAGCTGCGTGTAAAAAAGATATTTCTTCGCTAAATACCGATACGAAGAATCCCCCTGTTGTGCCTGCCGGACCTTTATTTTCATTCGCTACAAAAGCTTATGTGGATGCAATGACCAGTGCAAGTGTAAATGTTAATGTATTCAGATTTACGGTTAGTCATTGGGCAATGACTACTTATCAGGATGAGGCCAGATACGATTTTACCACCAGAACTATTCCTCAAATCTGGTTCAGAACAATGTATACAGACGTACTTCGAAATCTAAACAATTCTGCTGAATTAGTTGCTGCAGATCCTCTGTTAGCTGCTGGTGTGAAAGCAAATCAGTTAGCGATACTGGATATTATGCAGGTGGCAACTTATAGTACATTGGTGAATACTTTTGGAAATATCCCTTATAGTGAAGGATTGGATAAGGGTAATTTATTCCCTAAATATGATGACGCTAAAACAGTTTCACTGGATCTGATCAAACGTCTGGGCAATGACATCACTAAATTAAATGCAGCAAGCGATGGTTTTTCTGCAACAGCAGATATTATTAATAAGGGCTCGGTTGCTAAATGGATTAAATTTGCAAATACTTTGCGTATGCAGCAGGGATTGATCCTTGCTGATGTAGACGACGCTACTGCAAGAGCTGCTGTACAAGCTTCAGATGCTGGTGCAATTTCATCTGCTGCTGAAAATAGTATATTCAATTATTTAACAGGAGCACCGAGTCAAAATCCATTATTTGTTGATATTGTGACTGAAGCACGTGGTGATTATGTGGTTGCTGAAGATTTAATGAATAAACTATTGGCATTGTCTGATCCGCGTTTACCTCAGTATGCTGCGAAGAACTCTGTTGGTGTTTATGTTGGTGGTGTAGTTGGAAGTGGTAATACCCTGAGTATAATTTCGGAGCCTGCTCCGAAAGTTTATGCGGCTGACGCTCCAAGTGTAGTCATGGACTATGTAGAGACTGAATTCTACAGAGCTGAAGCAGTTGAAAGAGGTTATGCAGTTGCAGGTAGTGCTGAAGGGCATTATAAAAATGCAATTACTGCATCTATCTTATTTTGGGGAGGAACAGCAGAAGAAGCTGCTGCTTACTTAGCGCAACCAGCTGTAGCTTATGCAACAGCAACAGGTACGTGGAAAGAAAAAATCGGAACTCAAAAATGGATTGCTTTATATAGCCGTCCGTTTAATGGCTGGACCGAAATGAGAAGACTTGATTTTCCTAAAATTACACCTCCTGCAAGTGCGACATCTGCTTACCCAACCAGATTTACTTATCCAAGTAATGAACAACAGTTAAATGGTACTAATTATGCTGCTGCTGCTGCTGCAATTGGTGGTGATAAGCAAACAACTAAGTTATTCTGGGATAAATTTTAAATTTCAGGTGCTTTTTTACATAATTTAAGATCATTTCAATGATTTTAATCGAATACCCTCAGGATTCTTCCTGAGGGTATTCTTTTTTTAGGGTTAAAAAGCTTCTTATTTTGCTTTATGAAATAAAAATGGAATTCTGATTAAGAATTCCATTTTTATTGGGTTAAAAAATTGGTTTTTAGTGTGATAGGTGAAAAATAGCGTATATTAATGTAATAGAAATAATACCTGAACCAAAACTTATCAACCAAGACCTATGAAAAAACATTTATTAGTAGTTGCCTTGCTGTTCCTCTGTACAGGATTTATCATGGCACAAAAAAAGGCTGTTACCGGAACCGTTATTGACGGGGCCAGTAAAGAAAAGATTCCTGGTGTATCTATCCGGGTAAAGGGAAGTACTTTAAGTACGAGTACCAACCAGAACGGACAATTTTCTATCCTTGCAGGTCCGGCAGATCAGCTGATTTTCAGTTATACAGGTTATACCGCAGTAACAGCGACTGTAGGTGCCAGTACGGAAATGGATATAACCTTAGAAAGTAATACAGCTCAGTTAAATGAAGTGGTATTGATCGGTACGCGTTCTGCGGGCCGGGTAAAGCTAGAAACGGCTGTTCCGGTTGACATTGTGAATGTGAGTAAATCTGCGGCTACAACGGGCCGTATGGAGCTTACTGACATCTTAAATTATGCGGCACCTTCGTTTAATTATAATAAGCAGTCGGGTTCTGATGGGGCGGATCATGTGGAGCTGGGTACCTTAAGAGGTTTAGGGCCTGACCAGACTTTAGTGTTGATTAACGGTAAACGCCGCCACTCTACTGCTTTTGTTTCCGTATTCGGAACACGCGGAAGGGGTAACTCTGGTGTGGACCTGAGTACGATCCCTACAGCTTCAATTGAGCGGGTAGAGATTTTAAGAGACGGGGCATCGGCGCAATATGGCTCTGACGCGATAGCTGGGGTAATTAATATTGTGTTAAAGAAAACGGTGAACCAGTTTAATATCAATGCGGGTTATTCCGGATACTATGACCCCACATTCAATAGTAAAAATAGTGTAGTCGCCAATCAATATCCGCATGGCGGATCAATTGATGGAAATGCAGTCAATGTAGATGCAAACTATGGCTTTAAAATAGGCAAAGAGGGTTTCCTGAACATTACCGCAGATTATTCAAAAAGTGGAAAAACATATAGACAGGTGCGGGACACGACTACTTCAGATCCTAAAGCATTGCCTGTAAATACAGCCAGGCGTGCTAACGGGGACGGTTCGTCTGAGAATGGGACTATTTTTTTTAACAATGAAATCCCATTGAGTCCCAAAACTACTTTCTACAGTTTTGGCGGATACAGTTATAAAGGATCAGATGCTTATGCGTTTTCGAGAAACTTCCTGGCCCGGCCAGATCGTTTTCCGACAACCGGCACTGGTGCGTTGATTCCGGCAGACGGGATCATCTTTAATACACCTGACGGGGATTCTTATTATAATCCGTTAATTGAGACACATAACACGGATGTATCATTTGCTGGTGGTCTGAAAGGAAGTTTTGGGGATGCCTGGGATTGGGATCTGAGTAACAATACAGGAAGTAATAATTTTCATTTTTATGGTGAAAAAACGTTTAACGCATCCTTAGGAGCTGACAAAACACATTTTGATGATGGGGGATCGGCTTTCTTACAAAATACAACTAACCTGAATTTCAGTAAACATTTTGATAAAGTACTGTCTGGTTTTAACCTTGGTTTTGGTGCAGAATACCGTTATGAACGCTATAAAATCTTTTCGGGAGAAGAGGCCTCTTATAAAAATTATGATCCAAATGGGGTAAAAGCGGCAGGTTCGCAAGGCTTTCCGGGTTTCCAGCCTGGTGACGCTGTGAATGCAAACCGTAAAGTATTTGGTGGTTTCGTGGATTTTGAGGTTGACATTACTAAAAAATGGCTGATCGATTTCGCCAACAGGCTGGAGCACTACAATGATTTTGGCTATAACTTCAGCACTAAATTTGCTACCCGTTACAAGCTAACAGATAATTTTAATATCCGTGGTTCGGTAGGTACGGGGTTCCGTGCGCCATCCTTACAGCAAATTAACTATAGTTCGACCTTTACGAATGTTCAGGGCGCTATAATTTCTGAAGTAAAGATCGCACCTAATTACAGTCCGATCACGCAGGCGGCAGGTATTCCCAACCTGAAACAGGAAAAGTCTAAAAATGCAGGTCTTGGATTTACCTTCAAACCGGTTCCTGAATTCAGTATTACTGTAGACGGTTATATCATTAAGGTAACTGATCGTGTTGTACTATCCGGCCAGTTTAGTGCTGACGATACTTCGCTTGACCCTTCCTTTACCAATGCGTTAAAAGCATTACACGTAGGCTCTGCGCAATTCTTCGCTAATGCCGTTAACACGACTAACCGTGGTTTGGATGTGGTGCTGGATTACAATAAAACTATTGGAGATAACCGTTACCGGATGCTGTTTACAGGAAACTTCCAGCATATGACGATTGATAAGGTCAATTATCCGCCTATTCTGGGGAAAACGGAAACTTTACAGGAGACTTTCCTGAGTTCAAGGGAGAAGAAGTTTATCCTGGCTTCTGCACCTTCCGCTAAGTTCTCTTTAAACCCGGAATTCGGGCATAAGGATTTTACTGCGGGTTTGCGTTTTACTTACTTTGGAAAAGTTGAGATCAATGGATATGGCGATGGGTCAAGTATTTACCCGACAGTTCCGGCTGATAATGGTTCCGGCCCGCTGCCAGATCTGTATAATTACAGCGGAAAAGTAGTGAGTGATGTTTATTTCTCTTATAAATTGAACAAGCTCGCCCGGATTACGCTGGGTTCTGATAATATATTTAATGTACATCCTGATTTAGGGTATGTTCAGGGGGCGAAAGGATTTGCTTATAACAATGAACCTGCGGGACCTTTTGATGCGGTGCAAATGGGTGGAAATGGAAGGCGTTTCTTTGTTCGCGTGGGTTTAACGCTATAGTATTTCAGTTAAAAGGATAAAAAACCACACCGGCCGGCTGAGCTTGCCCGTGTGGTTTTTGTGTATTTTATCTGCACTGAAAACTTTATTGAATCAAATTTAAATTTGCTCATATTCAAAAACATTAAATTGTTTTCTTTTTTTGGCAAAAGTTGTATCTTGCGCCCTCTTTAGAAATATAAATAATAGATATTATGGGTTTTATGACATTTTTGCGGAATCGCATGGGCATTATCTTAGTGGGCGCCATCGGTTTTGCAATTGTTGCATTTTTAGTCGGTGATGCAATTAACGTAGGAAAGCCTTTCTGGGCAGCATCTCAAAAAGTTGTTGGGTCAGTAGATGGTGAGGACATCAACATCGATGAATTCGGTCCTAAAGTAGATCAGAATTTACAACAATTCAAACAGCAATACGGTGGTAGTGCTAATCCTCAAATGACAGCTATGGCTGTTGACAACGCATGGAATGGTGAATTGGCTACTTTATTGTTAGCTAAAGAATATCACCGTTTAGGTTTAGGTATTTCCAGCGAAGAATTGTTCGATTTATACCAGGGTAAAAATCCCAGCCCGCTGATCGTTCAATATTTTGGTAATCCTCAAACTGGTCAGGTTGACCGTGCTGCGGTAATCAATTCATTGAAACAACAAGCCTCAAATCCTCAGTTGAAACAACAATGGGATTTACTGGAAGCTGAAGTTGAAAAACAAGCTTTACAGCAGAAATATGCTAACTTAATTAAAAACTCTGTTTACGTAACTTCCATTGAAGCTAACGATGAATATCAGAACAGAAATAAACTGGCTAACTTTAACTATGTAAGCCTGGATTATGCAAGCATTCCTGACGCGTCAGTTAAGCCTTCGCAGTCTGACTATTCAGATTACTACAATAACAACAAGAAAAGATTTGATAATCCAACAGAGACCCGTTCATTTGAATATGTCTCTTTCAGTGTTAATCCAACTAAAGAAGACTCTGCTGCTGTTAAAGGCCAGATTGAAAAATTAGCTTCGGATTTCAAAGCTTCTAAAAGTGATTCTTTATTTGCAGCAGTTAATTCTGATGTAAAAGTTCCATATGCTTATATCAACAAAGGTAAATTAGATCCTAAAATTGATTCAGCAGTATTTGCTTTACCAGCAGGTAGTTTCTACGGACCAGTGTTCAGCGGAAACTCTTACAAACTGGTTAAAGTTATCGATACCCGTTTTTCTCCTGATTCAGTTAAAGCAAGTCACATTCTTTTAGACGCAACTAAATTAGGTGGTGTGGATAAAGCAGAGAAAATGGCTGACTCTTTAAAAAACCTGATTCAAAAAGGAGCAAGTTTTGCTGAATTGGCTAAAACCTACAGTGTAGACGGATCGAAAGATAAAGGTGGTGAGCTGGGTACTTTCTCCAGAGGACAAATGGTCCCTGAATTTGAGAATGCAGCATTTAATGGTCAGGTTGGTGAGCTGAAGGTAGTACGTTCACAGTTCGGTGTACACTTAATTAAAATCGAAAAACAAATTGGTTCTTCTAAAGTAGCTAAACTGGCTTACATTGAGAAAAACCTTACACCAAGCAGCAAAACTAAGGATCAGGCTTATAAAAAAGCATCTAACTTCCTGAATGTAGCTAAAGGTGATAATTTTAGTGCTGAAGCTAAGAAATTAGGTTATACAGTAGCGGTTGCAGATAGAATTACAGGAAGCCAGGGTTATGCGCCAGGACTGGATAATCCCCGTCAGTTGATCCGTGATGCTTTTGCAGCTAAAAAAGGTGACGTGTTAACAGAAGTTTATCAAATGGATAATGCTTTCGTTGTAGCACACGTAACTGACATTAAAGCAAAAGGTATTCTGCCTCTTGATGCTGTTAAAAAGGATATTGAGCCAATGGTAATCAATGCGGTTAAAGCAAAGATGCTGACGGAAAAATTAAACAATGCAGCTAAAGGTGCTGGCAGTCTGGCTCAGGTAGCTCAGAAAGTTGGTAAAACAGTTACTCCTGTTTCTAACATTGTTTTCTCTAACCCTATTGTACCGGGCGCGGCACAGGAAAATAAGCTGATTGGTAGTGTATTTGGTTCAACACCAGGTAAAATGTCCAAGCCAATTGATGGTGAACACGGTGTATATGTATTTACAGTAAACGGATTTACGAATCCTGCACCAATTGGAAATACTTACAAACAAAAAGAAACTATGCGTCAGGTTATTGCTCAGAAGTCATTAGGAGCAGCATTCCAGGCATTGCAAGATAAAAGTGACATAAAAGACAATAGAGTGAAATTCTATTAATCTTATTTTACGTAATTTTGAAACCGGAAGTATATCACTTCCGGTTTTTTTATTTTAAGCGAAAATGGATATTCAGGAAAATATAGTCAATAAGGTTGCTTCCAGTGGTTTGGTTACTTTCAATCTGGAGCTTTACTATGATCAGGGGGAAAGGGTAGTCTATGATATTAAAGATAACCTGTTCCATGGTCTGATGCTTAGAGAAAAGGATTTCAGAGAGTTCATCAAAACCCATGACTGGGCATCTTATACAGGAAAAAATGTAGCAGTGATCTGCAGTGCGGATGCTATTGTGCCTACCTGGGCCTATATGTTACTGGCAAATAAGCTGAAGCCATTTGCAAATGAAGTAGTTTTTGGTAGTTTAGATACGCTGGAAGCTGTTTTATTCAATAAAGCGCTGGCTAAAGTTGATCTTTCAGTTTACCAGGATGCCAGGGTTGTAGTGAAAGGATGTGCAGACATTGATGTTCCGGTATCTGCTTATGTGGAGATCACTTCATTGCTAACTCCGGTAGTTAAAAGTATTATGTATGGTGAACCTTGTTCCACAGTGCCTATCTTTAAACGAAAGGATTAGTATTTTTGGAGGAGTTTTTGTTTAGATCAGGTATGAGGAAATTGTTTTTGCTGTTTGTATTTTTAATTACCATTGCCGATGCTGAAGCTCAGGAGTTACCGTTAAAGAAAGAACCGATCTTTCAGGCAGGGGAAGTTTTATCTTATAGATTGAAATATGGCTTTATCACAGCTGCAGAGGCTACGATTAAAGTTATGAATTCGGACCTCAAATTTGAGGACAATGAGACTTATAAACTGGTAGTTGATGCGAAAACCTCAGGTACCTTCGATATTTTTTATAAAATCAGGGATCATTACGATTCTTATATAGACAAGACTAAACTGACTCCGTATTTTTATCAGGAGGACATCAAAGAAGCAAGTTATACAAGGAAAGATAAGGCGAGGTTTACGCAGGAAACTAAAAAGGTGGTTTCTAATAAGGGAACCTTTACCGCACCAACAAATCAGACCTTTGACCTGGTCTCTGCCTATTATTTTGCCCGCAGTCTGGATATATCCAAACTGAAGATAGGAGAGAAGTTCAAACTGAATTATTTTCTGGGTGATGGTATTCATCAGCTGGAGATTAAGTATGTTGGAAAAGAAGTTGTAAAAAGTAAGTTAGGAAGTATACGTTGTCTGAAATTCAGTCCGTCTATTGAGCCAGGCAGGATCTTCAGAAAAGATAGTGCTTTGTATCTCTGGATTACTGATGATGGCAACAGGGTGCCTGTAAAGGCTCAGGTAGAGATTATCGTGGGCGCAGTTACTATGGAAATTAAATCAGCCGACGGATTAAAATATCCGCTGGCCAAAGAAAAATAAACAATGATAGAAATACAAAATACCCTGATACACGAAGACGTTATACGCGAAAATTTTGTGTGTAACCTGAATAAGTGTAAAGGTATCTGTTGTGTGGAGGGAGATGCAGGAGCACCTTTAGAAGTGGCTGAAACAGCTATTCTTGCGGAGATTTATCCTAAGATAAAACATATGCTTGCGCCTAAAGGGATCGCAGCCATTGAAGAGTACGGTACCTCTGTAGTTGATGCAGATGGTGACCTGACTACCCCATGTGTGGATGGGAACAAAGAATGCGCTTATGTTACTTTCGAGAATGGGATTACTAAATGTGCCATTGAGAAAGCACACGAGCAGGGAATCGTAGACTGGCAAAAACCAATCTCCTGCCATTTATATCCGATCCGGATTACACAATATCCGGAATTTGATGTGCTGAATTATGACAGATGGCATATCTGTTCGGATGCCTGTGCATTCGGAAGGGAACTTAAAGTACCGGTTTATACCTTTTTAAAAGGTCCGCTGATCAGAAAATATGGCGCTGACTGGTATGAGGAATTAGAAAATAGTGTATCTTCAAATCGATAATTTTAAAAATATAATATTTTGAAAGGAATAATTTTAGCAGGGGGGAGCGGCACCAGGTTGCATCCTCTAACTCTGGTCATGAGTAAACAAATGATGCCTGTTTACGACAAACCAATGATTTATTATCCATTGTCCACATTAATGCTGGCTGGAATCAAAGAAATACTGATTATTTCTACCCCTCACGATCTTCCTAATTTTGAAAAACTTCTGGGAGACGGCAGCAGTTTAGGCTGTAAATTTACTTATGCTGTTCAGCATGAACCTAATGGTCTGGCCCAGGCTTTCGTTATTGGAGCCGACTTTATAGGAACGGATAAAGTTGCGCTTGTTTTAGGGGATAACATTTTCTACGGGGATGGTATGGCTAAGTTATTACAGGCAAGTTCTGATCCTGAAGGCGGAGTTGTTTTTGCTTACCGCGTATCTGATCCTGAACGATATGGTGTCGTAGAATTCGACGCAGATAAAAAGGCCATATCTATTGAAGAAAAACCTATAGCACCGAAATCTGATTATGCAGTTCCGGGGTTATATTTTTATGATAACAGCGTGGTAGAAATCGCGAAAAATATCAAACCTTCTCCACGTGGTGAATATGAAATTACTGATGTCAATAAAGTATACCTTGAACAAGGGAAGTTAAAAGTTGGTGTTTTGAGCCGTGGAACAGCCTGGCTGGATACAGGAACTTTCGCCTCTTTAATGCAGGCCGGACAGTTTGTACAGGTTATTGAAGAGCGTCAGGGTTTGAAAATCGGATGTATTGAAGAAGTAGCTTACAGAATGGGCTTTATTGATGCTGAACAACTATGCAAAATAGCTACTCCGCTTGTTAAAAGTGGATACGGTGCTTATTTGCTGAAAATTATCAAATAAATTTAAAACAATCTTAACCAGAAACATGAATTATAATTTGCCTGAACTGCCTTATATAGGGGTAGATATTGGAGGCTCTCATATTACAGCAGCACATGTAGGTGCTGCTGATTTGAAAGTAATAAAAAATTCGCTGATCAGAGAACGTGTAGCTTCTATGGAAGGTGCCGATGTAATTATTAAATCCTGGGTGGATGCTTTATTGCCGCTGATTCAAAATCAGGGCGAAGAAAGTACCTATGTTGGTATCGCAATGCCCGGACCTTTCGATTACGAAAAAGGTATCTCCCTGATGAAAGGAACTAAAAAATATGACTCTTTATATGGGTTAAATGTTTTAGAAATATTGGCAGAAAAATTAAATATCCCTACGAGTCATATTCTTTTCAGAAATGATGCTGAATCGTTTTTGCATGGTGAATTGGCTTCCGGAGCAGTAGCAGGAGAGAAACGTGCATTAGGGATCACGCTTGGGACAGGATTAGGTTCTGCAAGTAATTGTCAAGGTAAAACTGTAGATTCAGACCGCGCCTTTCTTCCATTCAAAGACAGTATTGCTGAAGAGTATATTTCTACCAGGTGGTTTTCAAAACGTTATAAAGAGCTAACCGGAAAAGACATTAAAAACGTAGAATCTCTGCTTGAATCTGATGACCAGGCAATCAAAGATCAGATCTTTGAAGAGTTTGGACAAAACCTTGCAAGTTTCCTGAATGATTTTATTGCTGAAGAAAAACCTGATGTGATTGTGATCGGTGGCAATATAGCCAAGACATGGGATTGTTTTATTCCGGAAGTTAAAAAGCATCTTCAAGATCAGCATGTAACTTTAAAACAGAGCATCATGTGGGAAGACGCAGCTTTAGTTGGCGCGGCTTATAGCTGGCAGCTGGCTTAAGATAAAGCATCTTAAAAAGGAAAGCGCCGTTCTCTGTTTAACAGAGAGCGGCGCTTTTTATTTATATAGCTTTGGTGGCTTCTTTCAGCCAGTTACTTTCTTCCTGATTTAGTCTTGGGCTTAGTTTTTCAAAAACATCAGCATGGTAATTGTTCAGCCAGTCGATCTGTGATTGATCCAGCAGTTCCTTTTTCACAATCGTCGTATTGATCGGAGCAATGGTCAGTGTTTCAAAACCATAAAATTCATTAAACTCATTCACTTCAATAGCGATGGTCTGTACCAGGTTTTCAATCCGGATACCGTGTCTTCCCGGACGGTACACTCCTGGTTCAATAGAGGTGATCATACCCAGTTCTATAGCAACCGGAGTATTGGTTGGGTTGAATACTTGCGGGCCTTCATGTACATTCAGGAAATAACCTACACCATGACCTGTTCCATGACCATAATTGATCGCGTAATCCCATAGTGGTTTTCTGGTGATGGCATCGATCTGGTATCCGCAGGTTCCTTTAGGGAATTTTGCTTTACAGCCGTCAATCATACCTTTCAGCACAAGTGTATAATCCGTTTCTTCCTGTTCGGTCGTAATGCCCATTGGAATAGTACGGGTAATATCCGTTGTGCCATAAAAATACTGGCCTCCCGAATCTACCAGGAACAGACTTTCAGGAATTACTTCTGCATCACTTTCTGCTGAAGGTGAATAATGTGGTAATGCACCATGTGCTCTGAAGGCACTGATCGTTGTAAAACTATCGCCGATAAAGCCATCTTGTGCTGCTCTGTATTCGCGTAATTGTGCAGCTGCAGAAAGTTCAGTAATCTTGGTTTTTCCAATTGTATCTTCTACCCATTTTAGAAACCTGGTGATCGCAACACCATCTTTAAGCATGGCCTCCCGGGTATTCGTAATTTCCGTTTCGTTCTTCACAGCTTTCAGATTCGCAGAAGGATTGGTTTCCTTAATAATCTTTACCGAAGCAGGTACCAGCTTTGCATAAGCGTAGCAGTTACGTTTAGGGTCTATAAAGATGGAAGTGCCTGCAGGAAGCTTTGTCAGGGCGCGTTCAATTTCTTCGTAAGGAAGTACTTCAACACCGCTTTTAAGCAGGGTTACCTTTTCATCTGCTGTTAATTTATCCGGGTTGATGAATAAAGTAGCATGGTCCTGATTAATCAGCGCGAAGGCTAACACTACAGGGTTAAAGTTTACATCTTTACCCCTGATATTGAATAACCAGGCAATATCATCCAGCGAAGAAACCAGGTGATGATCTGCCTGATGTTTAACTAAGGCGGTTCTTACTTCAGTTAACTTACTGTTTACCGATTGTCCGATATGTTCATCTGCAATTAAAAATGCAGCATCAACTGGTAACGATGGGCGGTTTTCCCAGATCGGGCTTAAATAATCTTTGCTGACTAATTGAATATCCCTGATTGCTAATTGCTGGGTAAGCAGATCGCCTAATAAAACAGAAAGCAATTTCTCATTGGTCGCTACGATAGCGCCTTTGTCCAATTTTTCATTTAACCACTGTATATATTCTGGTGCATGCTGAACTTTTTGTCTGACCAGTTCAAAACCGCTCCCTGCTAATTGTGCAGTTCCTTGTTCGAAATATCTGAAATCAGTCCACAGGCCAGCAAAATCGTGTGTAATTACTAAGGTGCCTGCAGAACCAGTAAACCCCGAAGTAAAGGGAATACATTTATAATGTTTTGGCAGGTATTCACTGATATGAGGATCAGCAGATGGGATGATATAGGCCTGTACATTATCGGCCTTCATTTGTTTACGTATTTCGCGTAGTTTATCCTGATATGTCATATTGCAAATGTTGTTGTATAGAATTTGATGTCCAAATTTAACGAATTTATTTACACGCTTGAGACAATGGATGTTTTGAAGACAGGGCAGAAAAAAATAGTAGCCCGAAAAAGTGGTCTAAATAGATTATAGGCTGAATTTTCAATTATTCTTTAGCAATAGCAACAAAAAGACGCTGTTATAGGAGTTTTAATTTATCTTTGGGGTCGAGGAGAAGAATATGGGATTGAAAATGCGTATAACGTATAGAGACACAGATTATGTGTACGAAATTATAGATGGTGCAGCAATAAATAAGGAAACTACCGAATTGAAAATAATTTTAAACGGGCAGCCGGTAACTTTATTGAAAAACGTTAATCAGGTTTGGATGCAGCAGGAGAGTGAATTTACTATTGAACCTGATCTTGCGCAGGCTTTAGGAAGATCTGTATCTTTGCGCTACCGTATGTAATTACAACCCAATATCCCTCAGAAAAGCTCTATCACTTTTGATTACGTCAGGATACCTGTTCTTTTTCGGGAGTTTTTCAATGCGCTATCTTTATGTTAACATCATTTTCTGAAGGTTAAAATGAATATAAAAGGCGAAGCACGCTATCAGCGGCAAATATTACTTAAAGATTTTGGATCGGGTGGTCAGCAGAAACTCTTTAACGCGAAAGTACTGGTTATTGGTGCTGGCGGGTTGGGGTGTCCCGTTTTACAATACCTCGCTGCGGCTGGTATCGGTACTTTGGGCATTGTAGACCATGACGTGGTGGAATTAAGTAACCTGCACAGACAAATTTTATATACTGTTGCAGATGTGGGGCTTTCAAAGGCATTCTGTGCAGCAGAAAGATTAAAGAAATTCAACCCTGATATTACCATTATCCCTTACCAGGTACAATTGACGAATCAGAATGCGGTATCAATTTTAAGTGAATTCGATATTGTAATTGACGGATCAGATAACTTCCCGACCCGGTATATGATCAACGATGCCTGTGTATTATTAGACAAACCTTTAATTTATGGTGCATTATCAGAATCCGAAGGACAGGTTGCCATCTTTAATGTGGCAGGTGCTGATGGCGTTAAAGTAAATTACAGAGATATTTTTCCAACTGCCCCACAACCGGGTGAAGTTTTAAATTGTTCGGAGGCAGGAGTCCTGGGTGTTTTACCAGGCATTATCGGAACCATGCAGGCCAGTGAGGCCATCAAACTGATTTCAGGAGCAGGAATGCCGCTGATCAACAAAATGATCATCTATAACCTGTATTCTGGCGAAACTTATAAACTCAAATTGTCACCTGCAGATTTAGCAGAGGCAGCTTTACCTGCTAATCTGGAAGCTTTCGCCCAAATGGACTATCAATGGTTTTGCGGATTTAAGCAACAAACCGGAGAAGTTAAAGAAATGAGCCCGGGAGAGTTTAACGCGGTGAAACAAGCAGAGGATTTCACCATTATTGATGTGCGTGAACCAGACGAACTTCCTGCAGCATCCGGATTTGACTATATGAGTTTACCCTTATCTGTGCTAAGAAAGCAGATTCCACCCCTTCAGGGAAATAAAGTGATTTTGTTCTGTCACTCTGGGATCAGAAGTATAATTGCAGGAGAATTATTGCTCGAAGCTTATCCCGATAAAGAATTCTATAGCCTTAAAGGTGGCATTTTACGGATGAATTTTTAACAGATAAGGACGCAAAAGTTGTCAATGGGGACAGAAAAAAGCAAGAACATATTTTCTGTCCCGGTTAATTATTCATAACGCAACGCTTCAATAGGGTCCAGACGGGAAGCTTTTAAGGCAGGATAATAGCCAAAGAAGATCCCTGTTACAGCGCAGACCAAAAAGGAAATCACAATAGAGAACTCAGAAATTACAGTCGGCCAGTTCAGCATTTTTGGGACAATCAATGCCGCAGATACCCCGATCACCACCCCAATTACACCACCTGTAATACTGATCATAACTGCTTCAATCAAAAACTGAAGCAGAATATCAATCCCTCTTGCCCCAATAGACATTCTTAACCCTATTTCACGTGTCCTTTCGGTTACAGAAACATACATGATGTTCATAATTCCAATGCCGCCGATCACCAAAGAAATACTGGCTACCGCAGTCAGCAAAGCGGTCATCATACTGCTGGTAGAATTCATCATGGTCATCAGCTCTGCCTGTGTTCTGACCTGAAAATCATTATCCTGGTTCTGTCTTAAACGGTGAGACTCCCTTAAAATCGAATTGATTTCATTAACCGCAGCATCAGAAGCCCCTTCATTAATCGCAGAAGCATAAATACTCCCAAAATAAATAGAAGAAGTTATTCTTTTTTGAATGGTCGTGTAAGGCGCAATAATCAGGTCATCCTGATCCTGTCCGAAATTACTGTATCCTTTAGGAACCAGCACACCGATAACCTGGAATGGGATTTTCCCAAACCTGATCACTTTCCCTATCGGATCTTCCCCATTCGGGAAAAGATTGTCAACCACCGTTTTACCCAGTAAACAAACTTTGGCTGATGCTCTTACATCTTGCTCGGAAAATACAATTCCCTCTTTGATGACCAGTTTTCTGATGTCCAGGTACTCCGGACTCACACCCTGTATATTTGTCGGCCAGTTATTGGCTCCATTAATGGCCTGTCCACTGGAGGAAGCTAAAGGAGAGAGAGTCGCTAGATCAGGTGCATTTTTCTTCATCGCCTCTACATCCTTATAAGTTAAAGTTTTAAAGCTGCTTCCGCCTAATCTTGCTCCGCCGGGTTCATTACTGTAAGGGGTAATCGTAATCATATTAGACCCCATACTGGATAGCGAGGCATTAATACTTTCCTTTGAACCTTCCCCAATGGACATCATGGTGATTACAGAACCAACGCCTATAATGATCCCAAGCATGGTAAGCAAGGCACGTAATTTATTGCGCTCTAAAGCTAAGAGGGCAAGTCTGATCAGATTAACGAGTTTCATAATCGTATATTTTAATAATCATCTGCTGCGGGCAGAGCAGCTAAAGCCTCTTTCGCAGAACGATGGTTGGTATTCATGGAATCTTTTTGAACCTTTCCGTCTCTAAGCATGATCGTTCTGCTGCTGAAACCTGCAATATCAGGCTCATGGGTAACGAACACAATTGTTTTCCCATTCTGATTCAGGTCCTGCATCAGTGCCATAATCTCATAGGATGTTCGCGTGTCCAGGTTACCCGTAGCCTCATCCGCAAGAATCATGACCGGTTCATTGACCAAAGCCCTTGCAATTGCTACACGCTGCTGCTGGCCACCAGACAACTGATTCGGCGTATGGTCAAATCGTCCATCCAGCTTTACCGCTTGCAAAGCTGCAATTGCCCGCTCTTTTCTCTCTTTTGAGCCTATTGCAGGATTATAAAGCAATGGCAACTCTACATTTTCCAGTGCCGTAGTGCGGGGCAATAAATTATAAGCCTGAAAGACGAAACCAATTTTTGTATTCCTGAGTTTGGCCAGTTCATCCCTGGAAAGCTCTTTGACATTAACTTTGTCGAGCATATAAATCCCATCAGTAGGCTTATCCAGGCATCCAAGCATGTTTAATAATGTCGTTTTTCCTGAACCGCTGCTACCCATAATGGTTACAAACTCTCCTGCATTCACCTCGAATGATACTCCTTTTAATGCCCTGACAATTTCAGTACCCATGGTAAACTCACGTTTTACATTCAGGATTTCAAGAATCTTGTTGCTCATCGTTTTCTTCCTCCCGGTCTTTGTGGCATAAACGGACTCTTTACACCCGCAGCATTAGCGGCAGCAACAGATTCAGTTCCGGTCACTACGACCTCATTATCATTTAATCCACTTAATACCTGCACATGATTATTATCATTCAACCCAGTTTTAATCTTTTTCTGAATCAGTTTGTTACCCTGTAAAACCCAGACATAACTATCAGGAACTTTCACCGTTTCAGATTTTGAGGTACTGTCTGAAGTTTGTTTCATCTTTTTATTGCCCTGTCCTTTACCTCCATGGCGGTTTTCAGGAGCAGGTACAAGCTCATATTGTTTCTTTAAGGCAGAGTCCGGGTTAAACTTGATGGCTTGCACAGAAATCAGCGAAGCATCCTTAACCTCCTTCGTATAAATTACAATATTGGCTGTCATCCCTGGCTTAAGCTTTTTATCATCGTTTGGCGCATCAATAAGCGTAGAATAAGTTACTACGTTTGCTGATATAGAAGGCTGCAGCCGGATTTCTTTGACCGTACCATTAAAAGTATCATCGATAAAAGCATCTACTGTAAAAGATGCTCTCAGCCCTACAACAACATTACCTATGTCAGCCTCATCCACCTTGGCCTGTACCTGCATTTTGGTAATGTCCTTTGCGATGGTAAAAATTGTAGGTGTATTGAAACTAGCCGCCAGCGTTTGCCCTATATTCACACTTCTGCCCAGCACAACACCATCAATAGGTGAGTAGATCTGTGTGAAAGAAAGGTTCCTTTCTGCTGCACGTAATTGTGCCTGCGCACTATTTACCGTTGCCTTAGCGACCTGGTAAGTATTTAAAGCGATGTCATAATCCTGTTTACTAATTGATCCGGTTTCAAACAATTGCTTTTGACGGTTAAAGTTGGCAGCCTGGTAACTCTGATTACTCTGTGCCTGCGCTACGCCCGCTTTGGCCTGATCGACTGTAGCCATGATCAATGTCTTGTCCAATTGTGCAACAAGCTGTCCCTTTTTTACTGTAGAGTTGAAATCGGCGTATAAAGCAGATACTGTTCCTGATACCTGCGTACCTACAGTAACGGTATCGACCGGCTGTATCGTCCCGGTTGCTGTTACACTTGTGGAGATTGCGCCCTTACTTATTGTTTCTGTTGTTAAAACAACAGGTTTTTCTTTTGCTCTTAAGAAAAAGAACCAAACCAGACCAGCTAAAACAATCACTGAGACTATAATTAACCTAATTTTTTTAGACTTCATGACTTATAATTTAATGGGTGTTCCCAGGTAAAAGGAGTAAATTCTTGCAGCCAGTGCGGCATTATATTTTGCTTGGATATAAGATTGCATGGCCTGTACATATAGATTTCGCTGTTGATAAAAGGCGACGATATTAAATACGCCGATCTTTAACTCCTGAGTGGCTATGCGGTAAACTTCCGTGTTATATTTTAGTTGTTCAATAGCGGAAACCAATTGACTCTGGGAGTTCTGAGCGGTTATGTAAGCTTTTTCTGTTGTTAGTGCTAATGTAGTTTTTGTGTTTTCCAGGGCCAGATCAGACTGAATAGCCTGTATTTTTGCTTTGGCTACATTGGTCTTATTGATTCTGTTGGTGAAAATCGGAACAGAGAGCGTTAGCCCGCCCTGTTGATAGAAATTATTATCAAACTGTTTGAAAGCATTATAAGTCGGGTCATTTGCATAACTGGTCCCTATTCCAGCTCCCAGAGTTAAAGTTGGGAGATAACCAGATTTTGCTTTATCCACATCAAATGCTGCGATGCGTACCCCAAGTTCTGCATTTTTAATTTCAGGTCTGTTCTGTAAGGCATAAGTTTGCACCGTTTGCAAATCCGGGATAGCTTGATCAGCAATTACAGTATCGGGTTTCACCACATCAAAAACATGCGTTGCAGGCAGCTGTAATAACTGTTTTAAAGTTATTTTATCCTGGCGCTCTGCATTTTGGGCAGTGATCAGATTATAATGATCTCCGGCAAGTTGCGCCTGAAATTGGGCAACATCCTTTTTTGCCGCAGTACCCACCTCAAAAAGATGTTGTGTCTGAGCAAGCTGTGCAGTAGATGTTTTAACCAGGTCCTGATTATACACGATACTTTCCTTATCAAGCAGAATACTTAAATAGGCTTGCGTAATTGCTAAAGTAATATCATTCTCAGTAGAAAGAACCGTGAAGTTTGCGGACTGAACAGCGAGTGGACTTGCTATATTTGAGTAGACACGGAGTTAAGGGATTTACATACCTTAACAGAAATTATGTCACGAGAGAGAAAAGCATACCCGAAGGAGTTCAAACTGATGAGTGTTGAACTGAGTTACACCCGCCCAGATCTAACGACCCTTGCGAAGGAATTGGATATCAACGTCACGTTATTATATAGATGGCGGAAGGAATTTTCAAGTAAGCAAGGCAGTAGTTTCCCTGGTAATGGGAATGTTATCCTCAGCGCAGCCGAGCAAGAAGTGGCTAATTTGAAAAAAGAACTGCGTGAAACG
>NZ_QLLR01000022.1 GCF_003259615.1 Pedobacter cryoconitis
TGACCTCCCCCCGAAAAACCGGACTGCTGAAAAGTCGAAAAAATCAGGGCAATTACGTAATTTAAACATACAGTAATTGTTATGAAAAAAAGCAAGTTTACAGAAGCGCAGATTGCCTTTGCGCTGCAGCAGGCAGAGACAGGAGTCTCAGTAGAGGAAGTATGCCGGAAGATGGGAATTCATCAGGCTACTTTTTACAATTGGAAGAAGAAATTTGGCGGTCTGGGGGTAACTGAACTTAGACGTTTACGTCAGTTAGAGGATGAGAATACCAAACTCAAACAACTGGTCGCTGATTTAAGTCTGGACAAACATATGTTGCAGGATGTACTTAAAAAAAAGCTTTAAGGCCAGCCCAATTGAAGGGGCTGGCCGAAGCTTTAGTGGTCAATTACAAAGTTTCTGTGCATCGGGCTTGTGAGGTCACTAAATTCTGTCGTTCCATGTGGTACTATAAAAAGCTAGGTCGAGATGATCAGGTGATTAGAATGCGGATGAAAGAAATTGCTGAAACTCGGGTTAGATATGGCAGTGAGAGGATATTCATCTTACTTCGTCGTGAAAGGATTCAAGGATAGCTATAATCGAGTCTATAGGCTTTATAAGCTGGAAGGATTAAATCTGCGCACTAAGAGGCCAAGAAGAAATCGGTCGGGTGTTCATCGCTTGGAACGGGCGCTACCCTCGCATATAAACGAGTGTTGGAGTATGGATTTTGTTTCCGATCAGCTGTTTGACGGACGGAAATTCCGATCCTTAACTATAGTTGATAATTATACAAGATTTTGTCTCGATATTTACCCAGAACAAGGTATAAAAGGAGAACAGGTTGTGACTGTTTTAGAAAGATTAAAAGAGCATTATATGGTCGTTCCAGAAAAAATTAGGGTAGACAACGGAAGTGAATTTATCTCAAAAGCTTTGGACAAATGGGCCTATGATAACCATGTTATACTCGATTTCTCTCGTCCAGGAAAACCTACGGATAACGCATATATTGAATCTTTTAATGGAAGTTTTCGTGATGAATGCTTAAATACAAACTGGTTCTTATCACTGGAGGATGCAACAGAAAAAATTGAAGCGTGGAGAACAGAATACAATACCTTTAGACCTCATAGTTCCTTAGAGGGATTAACGCCTCAGGAAGTGTGGGAAAAATGCCAATTAAAGCTCTGATTTTCGAATTTACGGTGTCTGAAAATTGGGGGGAGCTCAGTTTCTATAACTGTTCCTGAGCATTGAAGGGCTTACTACCTCATGCTTTGATTGTAGTATTGTAAAATGCTTTTCAAGCTCACATTGTATCCTGTTTAATGCAGAATTGATGCTTTTTGCCTCTGGGCAAGGCAAGATCCTTTTCTTTTCCATATCCCACCTATCACTAGGAATTTTTTTGGCTATAGAGAACTCTATCTGGTTTCCATCAATGGAAATTCTACAGATAATAGGGGCATAGCCGTTGATGTCAGCTTTTGATTTACGGTGCCAAAAAAGAATTGACAGGTTTTGGTTACTTTTCATTTCTCAATCTGTTAAAGTTAAAAACTTGTTTATGGCCGGATAACCCGGTAACAGCTTGCTCTTAATAATTTGGAGTCTAATGAATCTTTTAGACTGGTGCCCAAACTTAGCAATTAGAATCGGGCACCAGTTAGGGCACCATTCAGATTGGTTTCAGTTGGTATGAAATGACTTATTATTTTTTGAAAAACGCCTTTTGAAAAACATTTTAAACAGAAAAGGCGCAATTTCTTGCGCCTTTCGTGATCCCGCTGGGATTCGAACCCAGGACCACTACATTAAAAGTGTAATGCTCTACCAGCTGAGCTACGGAATCATTAATTCCTCTTGTTTAAGGAGGTGCGAAGATAGAAAATAAAAATTAATACACACTATACTTCATAAAAAAACAACGTTAAAATAACTGTAATGTTGTAGACTGTTGATTTCCAGACGATGTTTTTGTCTTTAAACTAGCCCTTGCATGATGTTCTGTAATCCAGGAAATATAGTTTTCGGCCTTAATTGGTTCTTTTAACAAACCTGTTGCTAATTGCAGCAGAGAAATCCGGTGCTCAATTACCGGTCTATACTTCTGAAAAAGATGTTGCAGCTCCTGCTGAACCTTGTTTTTTGGTTTAATCCTGATATTCTTGTTCACAGGATTTAAAACCTGTAAATTAATCTCCTTTGTAAAATACGTTGCTGCAGATTCAATTCTTTCCTGTAATGCCGGCAAATCATTAAAACCAGTTTGTTTATGTAAATTGATAACCTGAGTCTGAAAACGGTCAGCTAAAACAATCAAACTCTTAATTGATTTCCTCAGCTGAGAGAACAATACTGCATATTCCGGAATATTTGATCTGACAATTTCGGGGCGGGAGGTAACCGATTCCAGCTCACTCAGCAACTTATTCAATGAAAAGTGGTTCAGAACAAGCTGAAGAATAAATCCCTGCTGTCCGCTCACCAAAAGATCATCCAGCTCATCATCCTGTACAGACTTCATATAATTGATAACTTCTGTATTTGACCTTAAACTTTCCGTGCTGATCTTCGATTTCAAAATCAACCCATTAAGCGTTCTCACACGGCTCAAAGCCACATATACCTGCCCGGCTATAAACGATTTCCCCGCATCAATTATCGCATGGTCAAAAGTTAAACCCTGACTTTTGTGAATAGTCACTGCCCAGGCCAGTTTAACCGGATACTGAGAAAATTCACCAACCTGTTGCTGTACAATAACCTCTTCAGTATCTGTTTTATATTCGAAAGACTGCCACGAAGTCTTCTCTAACAACAAATCATCTTCATGAGGAAAGGAAATATAGATCTCCCCATCTTTAACAGATTTAATCTTTCCAATCTTTCCATTGTAAAACTTTCTGTTATCCCCGGTATCATTCTTAATGAACATGACCTGTGCACCTTCCTTTAACTTCAGCGTCTGTTCTGCCTGTAAACCAGCATCCCTGAACTCGCCGCTAGTCTCAGCAGTAAAAGTATACTCCTCACCAGGAAGCTCATCTAATTTCGCCTTATTAACGGTATTCGCTTCTGCATTATGTGAAGTGATAATAATCGGGCTCAATTCATCCGTTGCAAGAAAATCCGGATCATATCTTTTATTTAATAAAGCCAGATCAGCTTCAGTAATCTGATTATTTCTGATACTATTTAAAATATTAACGAATTCTGGTTCCGTCTGGCGAAATACTGTAGTTAATTCTATCTGTAAAAGCGGATTTCTGCGGATAACATAGCCCTCAAAAAAATAAGGGGAAGCATAAGCTCTGCTCAAAAATGCCCATTCCTCTCTCTTAGTGACCGGGGGCAATTGATACAAATCACCTATAAGCAACAACTGTACCCCTCCAAAAGGGATATTGTTTTTTCTTACAGAACGGAGTATGGCATCAATCATATCCATTAAATCACAACGAACCATAGAGATCTCATCGATAATCAATAACTCTAATTCATTGAACAACGTCGTCTTTTCTCTATTGTAACTTAAATCATTGACCATAGACTCAATCGAGGTAATGCCCAATTGTAAATCTTCCAGACCAATTTCACCAGGAAAAAAAGAACCGGCCGGTAATTGGAAAAAAGAGTTGATTGTCGTGCCCTTAGCATTCATTGCAGCCACACCAGTAGGGGCAACCACCACCATTTTTTTTGAACTCTCTTCTTTTATTCTTTTCAGGAGTGTAGTTTTTCCAGTTCCAGCTTTTCCCGTAAGAAAAATGCTCTGATTAGTGTACTCAATAAATGATAATATCTTGTCGAAAATTGAATTAGAAGGCCCGCCGTTACTCATTCCGCAAATTTAACCGATTAATTACAAAATGCTAACGTAAATTTCTGTGTTTTTTTCCATTAAAGAGTCTATCTTTGCAAATGGCAAAATACTTAAAAGAAACCTCGAGAACTTTCAGTGAATTTCTCTTAATACCAGGACTAACATCTTTTGATTGCGTACCTGATAATGTATCCTTAAAGACCTCACTGGTTAAATACCGGAAAGGTGAAAAATCATCAATAGAACTTAATATACCTTTCGTGTCAGCAATTATGCAGTCAGTTTCTGATGATCAGATGGCTATTGCGCTGGCAAAAAATGGCGGCTTATCATTTGTATTTGGATCTCAGACTATCCAAAAGCAAGTAGAAATGATCGAAAAGGTTAAACAACATAAATCTGGCTTCGTGATTAGTACCGCTAATCTGATCGCAGAAAATACATTAAAGGATGTTATTGCTTTAAAAGCGAAAACAGGTCACTCTACTATTGCTATAACTGATAATGGTACTGCCAATGGCAAACTGATCGGTATTGTTACCGGCAGAGATTATAGAATTGGCACAGACTTAATGGATAAGAAAGTCAAAGAATTCATGACCCCTTTTTCCAAACTGATTACTGCAAAAGTCGGAATTACCCTGAGCGAAGCCAATAGCATCATCTGGGAACATAAGTTAAACAGCCTTCCTGTAGTTGATGAAGATAATAACTTCAAGTTTTTTGTTTTCAGAAAAGATTATGATAACCATAAAGACAATCCTTTAGAACTATCTGACGACACTAAAAAACTAATCGTAGGTGCTGGTATCAACACAAGAGATTATAAAGACAGAGTTCCTGCACTGGTTAATGCCGGAGCAGACGTTTTATGTATTGACTCTTCTGATGGATATTCTGAATGGCAAAAAGCAACATTAGAATATATTAAAGCAGAATATGGTGACCGCGTTAAAGTTGGAGCCGGAAATGTAGTTGACAAAGAAGGGTTCTTATACCTTGTTGAAGCAGGCGCTGATTTTGTAAAAGTTGGTGTTGGGGGCGGATCAATCTGTATCACCAGGGAAACAAAAGGAATAGGCAGAGGACAAGCAACTGCTTTGATCGAAATCGCTGAAGCAAGAGATCAATACTTCGAACAAACAGGGATCTATATTCCAATCTGTTCGGATGGTGGAATAGCTCAGGATTACCATATGGCCATTGCACTGGCAATGGGAGCTGATTTTATTATGATGGGCAGATATTTTGCCAGATTTGATGAAAGCCCTACCCATAAAGTATTAGTTGGTGGTAATTACATGAAAGAATACTGGGGTGAAGGCTCTAACCGCGCCAGAAACTGGGAACGTTATGATATGGGTGGTTCTACAGGACTAAAGTTTGAAGAAGGTGTAGATAGTTATGTTCCTTACGCCGGGTCTTTAAAAGATAATTTAGACGTTACTGTTGGAAAAATTAAATCAACCATGTGCAGCTGCGGATTTACAACCATTGCGAAGTTTAAGGAAGATGCGAAACTTACTTTGGTTTCTTCTGTAAGTATCGTAGAAGGTGGAGCACATGATGTACTAGTGAGAGAATAAACTATAAATGATATTATTCAAGGTGCCAGTCTGGTATCTTGAATAATATTTATAAGCGACATTATTTACCAGATAAAAGCAGTAATTCCAAGTCCAAAAGTAATATTGTTATACCTGGTTTTTCCCTGGGTTTCCGGAAGACGCTGATAACCCAAATGCCCATCATTATCTATATCATTTAACACATCTATATCAAACTTATGGGTAGAAGCGAAATAACTGGTATAGGCTTTAATTGCAGTGTTTCGGCCAATGCGTTTCTGAATACCTACTCCAACAGACCAGCTGCCCGCTGTTTTTGGCTGATATCTTGCATAAGGTAACTCTGCTGTTCCAAATTCCTTCTGATATTCTGGCTTAATATCCAGGATAAAATTTCCATTGCTTCCAGAAGAAATCCCTGCATTCAATTTTGCGGTAATAAACCAGTTATTTGCTAATGGCAAGCTAAAATAAGGGCCAATATTTAAATATTTGACACCAAGGGCCTGCGTGTATAACCCATTACTGATTTCTAATATATTAGGATCAAGGCTGGCATGATCTGAATTTAAAGGAAAACTGGTAAATGCAAATTCACCCCCAATACCGATGTTTTTATTAAGAAACCAGGCACCTTCCATACCCATACTGAAACCATCTTTATTGAATATGTTTTCGTGTGCTGTTCCTGTAAGTCTCTTACTGGTTGCAATAGCGTAACCCACATGTAACTCCACAAAACCAGGGTTATTACTGATCGGAACAGGGTTGTTTTTTACAGGTGCATTCATCCCCCTGTTTTTCATAATCTGGTCAGTAACAAAATAGCCCAGTTCTGTAGAAATTATACCTACTCCGGCACCTGCAAGTACATCTGTAATCCAATGCCGGTTATTCAGACCACGACCAAGCGCAGTTGCTGTGGCCATCGCATAACCTGAAATACCAATTAAAGGGTAACCATATTGTCCATATTCCTTGTCCAGCATAGTTGCATTCATGAAAGCGGTAGCAGTATGTCCTGAAGGAAAGGAATTATTGGAACTCCCATCAGGGCGCTCAACTTTACTGGTAGATTTAATACCATTAACCATTGCGCCCATAATTCCCATAGAGAAGGCATAAGAGATAAAAGTTCGTTTTGGGGTATGCTTCCCTTTGACATTAAAAGCATTCAAGGCTACCACAGCGGCGGCTGGCGCATACTGCAGATAATCATCATATCTGTAATGGAAATCCGGAATAAACCTGTTTCTTACCTCTCTGACTGTTTCCTGATGGGGCCAGGCAAAGGCAGTAGTGCCAAATAAAATGAGTGGAACGGTCGTTTTTTTTATAATATTTCTTTTCCAGAAGCTATTAACGGGCTGCGTTAGTAAAAGACTATCAGTATATTGTGCGTTTGCAGTTGCTGTATGAAGGACGAATAGGAGAAGGAACAGAAACTTAAGATTCAGTTTACTTATACAGGGAATTAACATGGGCGAATATATTAATTTACATTTATATTTGTTTCTACTTTGTAAAAGGGCTTCTTATTAATATAATTGTGGATGTTTGACGTTTTCTTTTCTCATATTCTGGCAAAAGTATCATTAACCGAGGAGGAGAAGATTACTATAAAAGAGTTTTTTGTCTTCAGGAAACTTCGGAAAAAACAATATTTGCTTCAGGAAGGAGAGGTCTGCAAGTACATGTCATTTGTAGTAAAGGGACTGGTCAGGTCTTATAATGTTGATGAAAAAGGGGATGAGCATATGAATATGTTTGCCTGGGAGGGATGGTGGATTTCGGATATGAGAAGCTTCCTCTCCGGAGAAAAAGCCGTTTTCAACATAGATGCTATAGAGCATTCCGAACTTTTGACAATTACTCACGCAGATTTTGAAGAAATGACTTTAAAAGTCCCGGTAATGGATCGTTATTTTCGTCTTCTTTTTCAGAATAGCCTGGTTACTAAAGAGCGCAGATTAGTCAGTTCTATCACAGATGCAGCAGAAGAAAAGTATATCCGGCTAACGCAATACAGTCCGGAAATCATTCAACGAATTCCCCAGAATCTGATTGCATCTTACCTGGGCATCACTCCTGAAACCTTAAGCCGTATCAAGAAGAAAATTGCGCTGCGCAAGTAAAGGGATTATCTTGTCGTCTTCAGTTCTTTGGCCAGTAAATCATCAATAGTTGCCAGCGAATCATAAGCCCTGACTCCTATTGTCCCGCTTTTGAAGCTGGTATCTGTCACTGAAATTAAAGGTTTAGCTGTTTTGCCGTTAAAGTATACTTTAATAGAACTTCCTTTTGCCTCTATTCTAACCCGATAAGCTGTTCCGGTTTCCAGTTTTTGGTCTTTCGATGCCAGTAAAATCCATTTCTGATCAATTGATTTGCCTAATTCCACCTTTCCTGATGATGCGTCAATTCCTAAATAATAACCATGATAAGCATCAGCGCCGATAACCTGATCACTAACTTTGAACAACAATCCTGCATTGCCATCTTTTGAATCGAGCCGGATTGTTGCCTCATAACTCAGATCATCAAACAGTGTTCTGCTTGCTATAGCTTTTGACCCATGTATCCCATATCCCCATGAACCTTTATTCGAGGCTGCATGCAATGCTCCGTCCTTAATAAACCAGCTTCCGCCATAAATCAACCAATCCTTAAGGGTTGCCTGATTAAAATTCTCTTTAAACTCTTTGCCCGGACTTTGCGGTATACCAATAACAGGAAAATTACTGATCCTGATGTTTTCACTTCCAAAAGGCGTAAGTACAATCTCTTCTGTTGGTTCTGAAGAGGCTACCGGGCTCACTGGTACTTCTAAAGCGTGCATTTTAGTATAAGCTAAAGTCCATGATGGTATCTTTTTTGCTGAAACCTGAAGTTTAACAGGAGTAGTAGCCTGAATAAACGGGTTTTCCGGCATGGCAGTATGCTGGGTTTTTATAGATCCTGCTAAATCATTGCGGTTAATCACCAATCCGTAATTCCACGCAGAAGCTGCAGACACTTCATAATCAAAGAAACCTTTTACAGGATGTTTTTTCACCGGAGCATATTTTGCATCAATTTGCAGTGCATATACGATCGGGCCGCGTTCTACAGTTACGGAATTATTGACCTGACCGGTTATTTTTACTTCCATAGGGAAGGAGAGTACGACCTGGTCCTTTGTATCCCATGTTCTGTTAATCGTATAAATCTGACCTGTTTTAACACCAGCTGACTGTTTCCCATTAACAGTAATCTGCGGATTTTTACACCATTCCGGAATCCTTAATTTCAAAGGAAAAGAAGCAGTTTTTGCCAGCTCTATTTTAATCCTTATTTTTTCCTCAAATGGATAATCAGTAACTACCTGAAGCTTAATTGGAACTGAGTTTGCAACAAAAGCATTGACTTCAACCGGCGCATAAGCAATTACAGCCAGCCCCTTATCCGGAGTTGCTGTCCAGCTATTTTTTACAAAATAAGGCCAGCCCATGTGCATATTATACCTGCAACAGCCCATTCCTGAATATGGACTTAAAAGTAAGGCTCCATCATAATCTTCATCAAATCCGGAGTTACCGTGTTTGCAGACCACCTGATTTGGCTGTGAATAATATAAATGAGAGGTAATATCTCTGCTGAATTGTGCTGGCAGGGTATTAAAAGCAATCTTTTCCAATCTGTCACCCAGTTGCGCGTCATGAACTATTCTGACTGCGGTTTCCAGGCTTTGCATCCATTCCACAACAGTACAGGTTTCAGTTCCCTGAAAAGAGCTCTTTCCAGCCAAAAACTCGGTTCCGGAGGCAATTCCTGAAGCCTGGCCATGGTCCCTGATTAAATTGTCAATTCCTTTTTCAGTGGCGGCGCTATAAAATGCTGTCTTTTCCAGCTGTGAATAGAGCGCCGGGAATTTAAGCGCCTGCCCCACACTTACACTATGCTTGGTATGGAAATCGTCACCGTAAAAATAAAATTGATTGTTGGTATAAATGTCTGCCCAGGGGTAAGCTTGCGATTTTAGCTTCTCCGCAAGTACTAAAAGTGATCTTTCGCCAGTAATATTATAAAGCCAGAAGACAATTTCTATATTATCACCTGCTCTTGATTTGCTCCATTCCGTTAGCGGTTTTTTGTCCAGGTTGCTTAGTTGATATTTGAAATACCTGGTGAAAAAACCAATAACCCTTTTGTCACCTGTAGCTTCATAATAACTTTGTACCGCATACATCATTGGCATCCTTGGCCACCAATCGTTCATTTTTACCGGACCAAATGCACCATCAGGCTGTTGATGAGCTAAAGTCCAGTTTATCCATTTCTGAGCTTTTTCCTTTAAACCTGCATCATCCAAAGTATAAGCCAGCGCAACCAATCCTTTAACATAATAGGGGGCACGTTCCCAGCTTTCACCCTGGCCACCAAGCCAGTCAGAACCTGCACCAAGATTGGAAGCTTCCGGATAAAGTTCTTCAGCATGCCCTGTTGCCCCGTCTTTTTGTAACTCCAGTTGTTTGAGTAACCAACCCCTGGCTTTAATACTACCCAATGGAAGTTGTATATATGAAGCTGCATCAAGAGGAGCACGGTTATACTGATAAGGTGATCGGGATTTATGCTGCGCAATAAGCAGTGAAGGAAGCAAGGCAAGCCCAAAGATCATAGATTTACTGAAGTTCATATTTATAAATGGTTAGGCAATCCAAAGGACAAGTTTAACTTAAATAATAAGCCTTTTATTGTCAAAGGGATAAATTGATACAATATGAAGAAATTTTGAAATAAATGGTTGTCACATCTTTTCGTAAATAAATTTTGTTTTATTCAAATTATTATGCAGATTGCATTAAGATAACCAGAGGAAATAAAATATCTGGAAAATCTAATAAATTAAGTGTAGGTTATTGCTTACTGTAGCGGTAGCTATTCTTTTTTGAGTCGTTTTAGACTAATCATATACACAATCCCAGTATAATCATCCACAGCTTGTTTCATTATTTTCCTGCATAATAATCAGACGTTATGTTATTCCAGCTTCATACAGATGAAATTGACTATGAACTGCTGTAATTCAGGATTGATAACAAAACCGAACTCTGATAAAGCTTAATTATGAAAAGCACTACCCTAAGTGAGTTACTCCGGAAAAATATACATTCGCATCATATAGGAATTACCTTTATAGAAGGCAGCGATCAGGAAATATTCCTTTCTTATGCTGGCTTATATCAGCAGGCGCTAAAGGCCCTGGCAATTCTGCAAAACAGCGGTATGTCTGCTGGTGATGAACTTGTATTGCAAGTCAGCGATAACAAAACTTTTGTGATTGGTTTCTGGGCAGCAATTTTAGGTGGCTTTATACCAGTACCGCTCGCTGCCGCACAAACAACTGAACAGAAGCATAAACTGTTTAATGTGTGGAAAATACTAAACAACCCTTTCTTGCTGATAGCTGATCAGGAATTAAAACATCTTGAAATATTTGCGATAGAAAATAACTACATGCCACTATACCGTGGGATGGAAGAACAGGTGATTTTGGGGCAAGCTTTACTGTTGTCTTCAGAGGAAGGTAAAATGGCGACAGTACAAGGACAGGAAATTGCCTTTGTGCAGTTTTCCTCAGGCTCTACTGGTTTACCTAAAGGAGTTGTACTTACACATGAAAATCTGTTGGCTAATCTGGAAGGGATAGCGAATGCTGGTGAATATAACAAGGGTGATAACATGTTGAGCTGGATGCCATTGACCCACGATATGGGCCTGATAGGTTTTCATTTAAATCCCTTGTACAGTGGTATTAACCAATATTTAATGCCTACTTCTCTTTTTGTACGCAGACCTGAACTTTGGCTTGCCAAAGCCAGCGAGCACGCCATCAGCATTCTTTGTTCACCCAATTTTGGGTATGAGTATTTACTCAAACATCTGGGTACGCAGGGAAAACAAACCTGGAATTTGTCAGACGTAAGGATTATTTATAATGGGGCAGAGCCTATATCGGCTGCGCTGTGTGAACGTTTTTTGGATACGCTTGCTTTGTACGGGCTATCTCGTAAGGCCATTTGTCCGGTATATGGTCTGGCAGAAGCCAGTGTTGCTGTGGCAATGACTGCTATGCAGGATGAAGTTATTGTTGTTCACCTGCATCGTGACCACCTCAGCCCGGGTAACAGTATTGCCCTGGTTAGCGATCTTGACACTGCTGCTGTTACCTTTGTCAATGTAGGCAGGGCGATTGATCATTGCGAACTCCGGATTGCGAACGAAGAGGATATTGCAGTGCCCGAATCTGTAATCGGACAGGTGCATATTAAAGGCAGAAATGTAACAGGAGGTTATTACAATAACAAAAATGAATCTCTGAATGCAACAGCCTCAGATGGCTGGTTAAAAACAGGTGATCTCGGATTCTTGCTGAATGGGGCATTATATATTACCGGCCGGAAAAAAGACGTTTTTTTTGTAAATGGCCAAAATTACTATCCTCATGATATTGAGCGTGTAGCAGAAGAATCAGCTGGTTTTGAATTAAATAAAATTGCAGTAGCAGGATGGTTCAATAATGCTGCCCAGCAAGAAGAAGTAATTGCTTTTGTAGCACATAGGGGGAGTATAGAATCGTTTCTACCTTTAGTAAAACTGCTGAAAGCCGTGATTAATACCAGGACAGGTTTGGTGATTAACCGGATACTGCCGATCAAACAAATTCCTAAGACCACTAGTGGCAAATTACAGCGTTTCAGGCTCATTGAACGTTTGCACAATGGGGATTTTGAAAAAATTGAACAGGAGCTGCAGCAAGCTATAATAAGTACAGAAAGCAACATTATTGCTGATACTTCCCTATACAGCACAGTAGAAAGACAGTTACTTGACTTATACAAACAGGTACTAGACAATAAAGACATTGATATCAATGATTCATTTTTCGAGGCAGGCGGAAATTCATTGAAATCTGCCGAACTAGCTATGTTAATGCTGAAATCTTTTGAGATAGAGTTATCCTCCAAAGTATTGTACAGCAACCCGACAGTAAAAATGCTGGCTGCTGCAATAGGACAATTGCAAAAACAAAGCTACATACCGTTACCGACAGCAGACAAGCAAACCTATTACCCGGTAAGTTTTGCCCAGAAAAGACTATACTATGCCTGGGAGCTGGACAGTATGGGAACTGCCTACAATGTTCCTGTAGGTATTCAGATAAAGGGGGCGATTAATGCTGATAGGCTGGAATTTTGTATCCGTCAGCTAATTGGCCGTCATGAAGTATTGCGCATGTCATTTCACAGGAAAACGGAGCCTGTATTCAGCATAACAGAAGCTGTTGAATTTTCATTAAATCGTTTAAATTGCACAGAAGCGGATATAGATACAATGCTGTTACAGCTGGTTGAGCCATTTGATTTAAATAAGGGTAAGCTCTTCAGGTTTACTTTGCTCCAAACAGCTATTACGGAATATATACTATTTGCAGACTTTCATCACATCATTGCAGATGGTATTTCAATAAGCATTTTTATCAGGGAATTGCTGGATCTATACGAAGGTAAAGAACTAGCTGCCTTATCCGCAGCTTATACGGATTTTGCGTGCTGGGAGAAAATACATGATGTTATCAATAACGATGCTGCTGTATTATATTGGCAGCAGCAGTTGCAGCCGCCTATACCATTGTTAACGCTGCCTGCCAATCAGAAGCAGCCTGCTGTTTTCAATTATTCAGGTGCACGCAAAAGCTTTCAGTTCGATGATGCAGTTGACGCAGGGCTTCGGCAATTAGCCAAACAATATGGATGTACTTTACATGCGCTGCTGTTAACACTCTATTATATACTGCTCTGCAAATATTCAGGGAAAGAAGATATTATCGTTGGTATTGCTTCCTCTGGCCGGAATCATCCGGATTTACAGGGATTGATGGGCATGTTTGTAAATAACCTGGCTATAAGAACGCAAATTGATGGGGAACAGAAATTTACAGATCTGCTGGAACACGTTAACCAGACCATAGATAATGCCTTTGATTATAAGGATTACCCATTTGATGCGGTCGTTAAGCAGGCAGATACCAGGCAAGAGGCTGGCAGAAACCCGGTTTTTGATACCATGTTTCTTTTTCAGCATTTTCATTTACCTGAAACTTCACCTGCAGATTTTACCTGTAGCCATTACCCTTTTAATACTGGTTCAGCGAAGTTTGATCTTTCACTCGAACTCAAGGAGGTGGGACAAAAATTGCAATATGAATTTGAATATGCGACCAGTCTTTTTGAGGAATCTTTTATTGATAGCCTGGGCCGCAGCTTTGCTTGTCTTGCCCGTAGTGTAGCTATCGATCCACATCAAAAAGTTGCAATACTGCCGGTTCTTGATGTGAAAGAATATGATGAAGTCATACATTTATTTAACCATACGGGGAATGTATTTCCCAAAGATAAATCCATACATCATTTATTTGAAGAGCAAGTTCAGCGAACACCCGGTGCTATTGCTATAGAAGATAACGGCTACCAAATCAATTATGCGCAGCTGAATAAACGAGCTAACGAAATGGCACTGCTACTGCGCAGTAAAGGAGCAGCAAATGGCCATATTATTGCATTGTTGTTGCCTGGATCTATTGAATTGGTGGTCAGTATTTTGGCAGTATTAAAGACTGGAGCTGCCTATTTGCCGATTGATACTGAGCTGCCAGAAGAGCGTATACGCTTTATGCTAAGCGATAGTAAAAGCCTTCTAATGGTTACAAACCGTGCCGTAGCTGAAGAAAGACAACTTCATACAATTTCCGGAATAAATTTCTTGTATACAGACGAACCAGAGACTTCGGCTTTACCTCTTTCTTTAACTGAAGAAGTAGATGTAGTTGATAAGCTGGCCTATGTAATTTATACTTCTGGAACAACAGGAAATCCAAAAGGTGTGATGGTCCACCATGCTTCACTGGTAAATTATATTACCTGGGCTGCTGAAACTTATTTAAATGGGACTGATCTTACTGTTCCGCTGTTTACTTCCATTTCTTTTGATTTGACGGTTACTTCTATTTTTACACCGCTTATTACCGGTAACCGTATACTCATTTATCAGGATAAAGAAGGGGAAGTCTTAATTGAAAAAATTATGACCGATAACCGGTCAGATATTATCAAATTAACACCCTCGCATCTTCGGATCATTGCTGCCAGCGAAACGATGCCTTATGGGGAAAGCAGGGTGAAAAAATTTATTGTTGGCGGCGAACAGCTTAATACTGCGCTGGCAAAAACAATTTCCGGTAAACTGGGCGGCCCGCTTGAAATATATAATGAATATGGGCCAACAGAAGCTACTGTGGGCTGTATGATTCACAAGTTTAGTACGGACGAAGCTGGCGAAGTTGTACCTATAGGAGTGCCTGCTGCGAATACCTGGATTTATCTGCTGGACAAATATCTGCAGCCTGTGCCCGCTGAGGTGGCAGGCGAAATATATATAGCTGGCGACGCGCTTGCTAAAGGCTATTTGTTTAACGCAGTTTTAACAGCAGAGAAGTTCATAGTCAATCCCTTTGTTAAGGATACACTGATGTATAAAACAGGTGATATGGCAACGCGGTCACCGCAGGGGATAGTAAAATATATCGGACGAGGGGATCAGCAGGTTAAAATAAATGGTCACCGGATTGAGTTGCAGGAAGTAGAATGTAAAATACTTGAATATAAGGGTGTTAATGAGGTTGTGGTGACGATTAAAAACCTAAAAAATGGTGAGCCAATCCTCTGTGCATATTATAAAAGCGACGAAGTAATAGCTGCTGCCAGCTTACACAATTATCTGGCTTTGCATTTGCCTTATTATATGATCCCTGCTCATTTTATGCAGCTGGAGCATATACCCTTAACACAGAATGGCAAAACAGATTATGCTGCTTTGCCTGAGCCAGCTCAGGTAATACTTGCAGAACCTCAAATGCCTGCCAACGAGATAGAACAAATTATGCTCAATGTATGGGGTGATGTATTAAGGTCTTCGGTTATAACCGTTACAGATAATTTTTTCCATCTGGGCGGCGACTCCATCAAAGCAGTTCAGATCACATCGCGCTTGCTGGAAAAAGGAATTGTACTTAAAGCACGAAATATCCTTACCTGGTACACCATCGCACAAATTAGTCAGCATGCAACGTTTGTTGGGAAATATCAGCAATACGCCCAGGGAGTTATTGAGGGGGTGAAAACAATAACACCTATTGAGCACTGGTTTTTTGCACAACAGCTGGCCAATCCTGATTATTACAACCAATCTGTATTGTTAGTGTTGAAAAGGCCATTATCCGCTGCCTTACTGGAAAGTGCTTTTGAAAAGATAATTGAAACGCATGATGAATTAAGAATGAATTATGATGCAGCTCAACAGCAAACTTTTTACAATAAAGCACATCTGGGCAAACGCATAGTAATTGAAACGTACGAAGTTTTAACTCCAGACATCGCTGCTATTTGTGAGGGCGTGAAAAGGAACTTCGATATAGCACATAACTTGTTACTTAAGGCAGCGCTGATCCACGAAAAACAGGGGCAAACCTATTTGCTGATTACCGCGCATCACCTGGTAACCGACGGTATTTCATGGCGCATTTTGCTGGAAGACCTATATACAGCCTGCGCAGCACTTGAAAGAGGGATGGACATCATCATGCCTCAAAAAACTGCTTCGCTGTTTGAATGGCAGCGGGCATTAATAAATTATGCTGCGGGTAAAGCTTATACTGATGCCGAAGGTTTCTGGATTGCGCAGGAAACGGATGTTTTTACAGTGCCTGCAGATAAACATACCGATGACTGGCGCTGTAAAAACCGCGGGAAAATACAATTGCAACTTAATGAAACTGCTACTGCATTTTTACTGACAGACGCTAACCTGGTCTACCATACAGATACGTCAATGCTGTTAAATACCGCACTGGCAATGGCTTTAAAAGAATGGACCAATGCTGCTTATATAGTCATTGAACAGGAAAGCCATGGTCGCCATCTGGATATTAATGTGTCACGTACACTGGGCTGGTTCACAGCTATTTATCCGTTATGTTTGAAGTTAGCTGACGATAGTAGCCCGGCTGCTTGCATAAAGGCCGTTAAAACTGCTTTTGCAGCCATACCTGATCAGGGTATAGGTTATGGTATTTACCAATATCAGCAACCGTTGAATCAGCAGCGTATTACACAGGTCCGCCTGAATTACCTGGGACAGTTTGACCATGAATTTGACAATGAGCTTTTTAAATTCAGCAACCACTCAACTGGTCCTGAAACAGATCCGGAAAACAATCTCTCTGCTGTTTTAGAAATAAATTCGATGGCCATACAAGGCAAATTATACATTGATTTCTGCTATAACAGCAAATCGCATGAAAAAGGTACCATGCAATGGCTCACCAATGTCTTCATGGATAAACTAGATAGTCTTCAGGATCATCTGCTCAGTGAACATAAAACACATTTTATACCTGCTTCCTTTGGAGTCACTCTTGATGAGCAGGACCTGAATGAACTGTTCAGCTAATTAAGAACTTCCCATTTATTTGCACGCACAATTTTACCGAATAAACCTTTGTCATTATGAAAGTGAAGATTGAAAAATCAAACGTCCAGGAGATCGTGGAGCTTAATATGGTTCAAAAGGGCATGTTGTATCACTACCTGAAAGATTCGCAGGAAAATCTTTACAATGTGCAGCTCGCTTTTCATATTCATGGAGAACTTAATGTTGATTTATTGCAAGAGGCTTTAAATGCAGTGCAGCTTGGGAATGATGCGCTGCGTTCGGTTTTCAGTTGGGAAAAACTATCCAGGCCGCTACAGCTTATCCTTAAAGAATGTGCAGTTAATTTTACTTATTTAGATCTTTCGAAAGACCTGCAGGAAGACAATGGTGATTTTGTGACTGAATACCTGTCAAAAGATGCGGCTAAACGCTTTGATCTGAATGCGCTTCCGCTAAGGGTGAGTGTTATTAAAGTTGCTGCGCACTCATTTATATTGATAATTACTCATCATCATATTCTATATGACGGCTGGAGCACCGGCATTATATTAAAAGAAATTTTTGACTGCTATAAACAATTATTAAATCAGCAAAGGCCTTTTATTGGTCGTAAGACAAGTTACAGCGCTATACAACTGGCAATACAGCAGGCGGCAAATCATCAGGAAACTCTTCATTACTGGAAAAATTATCTGGAAGGATATGAAATAACTTCTTTTTTTTCAAAAACAGCTTTTTCCAACTTCACTGCAAAGTCCCAAAAAATCCGCTTTACTGTGGCGGGACAATCTTTGGCTTCATTTTCGGAAACTCATTTTGTGACGAAAGCATCGGTCATTTATGCAGCTTATGGGTTATTACTACAGCAATACTTTAATGAACCAGATGTCACTTTTGGAACAGTGGTTTCCGGCAGGGATGTTCCTGTTCAGGGCATTGAGCAGGTCGTAGGGAATTTTATTAATACTATTCCGCTGCGTTTGACCGGTACAGCTAATCATACGTTGCTTTCAGTTGTGAATATGGTTAGTGAACAGCTGATTGAACGGGAGTCTTTTACGTCTGTTTCGAACACAGCTGTAAGAGAGTTGCTACAACTGAGGCCTACGGAATTATTGTTTGATTCTGCCGTAGTGATTGAGAACTATCCGCTGGATGAAACCTGGCTAAAGGGATTAAATTCACTTTCTCTGGAATTAAAATCCGTACAGGAATTTACAGATATTCCGCTGATGGTGACGGTTTTCTTTACTAAAGATGTGGAAATTGAACTTTCGTGTAAAGCTGGTTATGCTGATAACTTATCAATGGCTTCTTTAGCGCATGCGTTTAAAGCAATCATAAATGCTATTACTGATCATCCCCATGAGCAAGTCAGTGCAGTACAGCTTTTGTCAGCTGCGGAAACAGAAAATTTACTTTTATTCTTCAATAATACACAAATTAGTTATCCACGGGATGCAACGGTTGTTTCATTATTTGAACGCCAGGCAGCGCTTATTCCGGATAAGACAGCACTTATATATGAAAATACAGTACTTACTTATCGTTCACTAAACAATAAGGCTAATCAGCTGGCCCATACACTCAGACAAAAATACGGGATTGGGCAAGGGCATCGCGTGGCGATTATGGCAGAACGTTCTGAATGGCTGGTCATTGGTTTACTCGGTATTCTAAAATCAGGGGCCTGTTATGTGCCAGTAGATCCGCTTTATCCAGTCGAAAGGATTGGCTATATGCTGGAAGATAGTGAAGCTGGTGTGCTGATTACATCCGGTGAAGTACCTGGGACAGGCTCGTATGGTGGTGCAGTACTGAACATGGAAGAGATATTGTCCCTGCAAACAGAAAATCCGGAAAAGATAAATAATCCGGATGATTTATGCTATACCATTTATACATCCGGTTCAACTGGCAAACCGAAGGGGGTGATGATCACACATGGAAATGTAGTTAATTTTTTCGCTGGTATGAACAGTCAATTGCCCTTGCAAGCTGACGATTGTATATTGGCGGTTACCAGCACATCATTTGATATTTCAGTACTGGAAATTTTCTGGACCTTATGTCAGGGGATTAAAGTGGTTATTCATCCTTCCTATGTAGCGTTAAACGACCTGGACCGGTATTTGCAATTGTCTTCTTCTGATCGTATAACGCTGCTTCAATCAACGCCGTCATTTATGCAGCAGGCCTTGGAAAGTCCAGGCTCCATAGCGTTCCTTCGTTCTCTTCGTCTGTTGTTAATGGGGGGAGAAGGTGTTCCCTTATCACTTGTACGTGATCTTCAACAAGAAACTAACGCTGCTCTGTACAATATGTATGGCCCAACAGAAACCACAATCTGGTCTTGTGTACATGCTTTTGAACCGGGACTGCAAAAGGTATTGGTAGGAACCCCTATAGCCAATACACAACTATATATATTGAATAAAGACCTGCAATTGCTGCCTGTAGGGGCGGTTGGTGATTTATATATCGCAGGGGATGGCTTGTCTTGCGGTTATTGGAGACGGCCTGAACTTACTGCAGAGAAATTTATAGCAAATCCATATCAGGCTGGTAGTTTGATGTATAAAACCAGTGATATGGCCCGCTGGCAAGCCGATGGCACGGTAGAACTGCTGGGGCGTGAAGACAACCAGGTGAAAATTCGTGGTTATCGTGTAGAGCTGGGCGAAATAGAGAATAGTTTGTGTGCTTATGCCGGTATTACTGAAGCTGTAGTCACTGCAAGGGAAGAAAATGGTACAAATGTGCTGGTCGCCTATTATGTAGCACAGGAGCCTGTTACAGAAACATTATTGAGTGGCTTTCTGATGAAATCACTGCCTGGCTATATGATGCCTGCTTATTACACGCATTTATCTGCCATGCCTTTAACGCCAAATGGAAAAATGGATCGCAAGGCCCTGCCAAATCCGGAAATTAAATCTGGTGATGACTTTGTTGCACCTGCTGGTGAAACCGAAGAAAAGCTGGTGTTATTGTGGGCAGAAGTATTAGCAATTGATAAAAATAAGATAAGTGCTGTACATAGCTTTTTTGACCTTGGTGGACATTCGCTAAAAATGATTGCCCTGGTAAACAGGATATTGAGGGAGTTTAATGTGGTGTTTGCTATCAATCAGATATTTGAATATCAGGATATAAAACGTCAGGCACTTTATTTAGAAGGTAAAGAACAAATTGCCTATACACCCATTTTACCGGCACCTGTCTCTGCTTATTACCCTTTGTCATCAGCTCAAAAGCGATTGTATTTTGTATATGAACTTGATCAATCCTCCACAGCCTATAATGGTGGTGTTACCATCATGCTGGAGGGAACAATTCACAAGGAACATATAACAGATGTATTTCGTAAACTCATTGACAGGCATGAAATATTCAGGACCTCATTTGGACTTAACAATGGGCACATTGTTCAAATGATAGCCGATAAGGTTCAATTTGAAATCACTTGTCTTACTGCTGCTGAAGAAACATTGCAAACCGTAATACAACAATTTTCCCGTCCATTTAATTTGTCGCAAGCACCTTTAATACAGGTTGCATTAGTAAATATTGCTGAGGCAAAGCATCTGATGATCATTGATCTGCATCATATTATTGGTGATGGTGTATCACAAGATGTATTAACCAGGGAGTTTATGGCGCTGTACAATAATGAGGTGCTGCCGCCTTTAGTGCTACAGTATAAAGATTATGTGGTCTGGCAGCAGGAAAAAACTCAGCAGGAGAAAATAAAATTACAAAAGTATTTCTGGAAAAATAATTTTAATGATTTGCCCGGATCGCTGGAGTTACCTGTCGATTTTGACCGGGTACCTGCACATCAATACAAAGGCCGGGCTTTTGATTTTGAAATCGGTGCGGCAGAAACAGCAAAACTTCAATCGCTGGCACAAGGCGAAGGCACTACTTTATTTACTGTACTGCTCTGCGCATATACCATATTTCTGGGTCGTCTGGGTAATCAGGAAGATGTCATTGTAGGTACACCAGTTGCAGGAAGACAACATACTGATCTGGAAAATATGATCGGCATGTTTGTAAATATGCTTGCTTTACGCAGCAGGCCAGTGGCTTCGATTACCGTGAAGGAATTTTTAAAAACAATGATTGCTCATACACAGGCATGTTTTTCACAACAGGAATTTCCTTATGAAGAACTGGTGGATATGCTGGGTATACCCCGGGACACCAGCCGTAACCCTTTATTTGATACGTTATTTACTTACCAGAATTATAAAGAAACTGAGCTACAGTTACCAGGCCTGTCGCTTCAGGTTTCAGACACAGCACATCAGGCCATTCAGTTTGATCTCGTTTTGTCTGCTGCTGAAAAAGAAGGCAAAATTATATGCCGATTTGAGTATGCCTCTGAACTATTTAAAAGGGATACGATCCAGCGGTTTGCTGGTTATTTTAATGAAATAATCTATGCCATTACTGCAAATTCTGCTATTAAGATTGGTGATATTGAAATAATTAATACCGAAGAACGTACGCTGCTGCTGAATTCCTTTAATGCTATAAAAACTGAGTACAATAAAGAGGAAAAAATCGTTGCCATAATTGAACAGCATGCTGAACGCTTACCTGATCATATTGCAGTAACGTTTGAGGGTAAAAGTCTTACTTACAGTCAGCTGAATCAGCAGGCAAATGCGCTGGCCAATGTGTTACATGCCCGGCTGTATAACGTTGGAATACCCAGGATTGCTGTATTGTTTCAGCCTTCCATAGCAATGATTGTGGCTATACTCGCTGTATTAAAAGCAGGCGGAGTATATCTGCCTTTATCACCGCAGGTTGCCGCAGAAAGAAATGATTATATACTGTTTGACAGCGGGGCAGCCCTGGTACTTGTTCAGGAAAATATGCTGGAGGACAGTATGTCACTGGCATTTACCCGGGATAAGACTGCATTTCTGCCGGTTGGGGAAAACAATGCTTCTGCTACGGAACTGAATTTCGCTGTACCAGTAATTCCGGCAACGCAACCCATGTATATTATTTACACATCCGGTACAACAGGTGTACCCAAAGGAGTAGAGGTAAGCTATAACGGGGTGCTAAACTTACTCGCTTTTTATAAGCAGTTGTACCCGGTAGCAGCTGGTGTGTGCTTCAGCCAGGTTGCTAATATTTATTTTGACGCATCAGTATTTGAGATCTGGCCCGCATTAACAAATGGTGGTTGTCTTTGTATAGCACCGGAAGAGGTTCGGATGGATGCCCTTGCAATGCGTTCATGGCTGATCAGCAACAACATCGTGATTACTTATCAGGTCACCGCTATTGCAGAATATCTGCTTAATGAAACATGGCGGCCAGGGGAAAGTGCCTTGCAGGTGATGAATGTGGCAGGAGACAAGTTCAATTATTTACCCGCAAGAGATCTTCCATTTAAATTGTTTAACCTGTATGGGCCAACAGAAGATACCGTATGGACAACCTGGCTGGAAGTCACAGCACAGGGCCGCACAAATGGGTATAGTATTGGGAAACCGATTGGAAATAAACAAATATTTATTCTTGATAAAGATCTTCGTTTACAGCCTGTAGGCGTTCCAGGAGAATTGTGTATTGGGGGAGAGGGCCTTGCATTGGGTTATATCAATAATAAAGCACTTACCGAAAAGCAATTTGTGCCAAACCCTTTTTTTGGAACAGGCCGTATTTATAAAACAGGTGATCTTGCCAAATGGGCACCTGATGGTGAAATTCTTTTTCTTGGAAGAAAAGATGACCAGGTTAAAATTCGCGGCTTCCGCGTGGAACCGGGTGAAATTGAACGTCACTTGTTAGCTCACCCTGCTATTAAAGAAGCTATTGTACTGGCCAGAGAAAAAAATGGAAGCAAATACCTCATTGCTTACTATGTAGCTGGTGAAACAATTACTATTCAGGAAGTAAGAGCATATCTGTCAGCTAAATTACCAGATTACATGGTGCCCGCATTTCTGATGGTATTGAGCTCCATGCCGCTTACGGCAAATGGAAAAATTAACCGTCAGGCATTGCCTGATCCTGATCTGGAAGCAGAAAATAGCTACGAAGCACCAGTAACACCAGAAGAACAATTGCTGGTGAAAGTTTGGGAAGAAGTTCTTGGTGTGGTTGGTATTGGTGTAACGCATAACTTTTTTTCAACCGGTGGTGACTCTGTAAAATCAATACAGATCAGTTCCCGTTTACGTGAGCTTGGGTATAAAATCTCGGTAAAAGACATTTTTGCAGCTCAAATTATTCGTTTGCTTGCAGTTAAACTGCAAAAAGTAACCATGCAATACAGTCAGTTGACAGTACAGGGCAGCGCCAATTTAAGTCCTATACAACAATGGTTTTTTGAAGGAAATATCAAAAGTAAAGGTCGTTTTAACCAGTCTGTACTGCTTAGACTGGACCACCGGATTACCAAAGACAAAGTGACCCTGATTTTTGAGCAATTGTTAGCTCATCATGACGCATTACGCCTCATCTTTAAGCTGGATGGTACACAGGTAATTCAGGAAAACCTGCCTCATGCAGCAATAAAGGTAGAGGAAATAGATCTGACAGGCATAGTACAGCCGGAACTGGAAATAGAAACCTTTGCTGACAGGCTCCAGCAGCACATGGATCTTGAAAATGGAGTACTTGTAAAACCAGGTCTGCTTCATCTGGACAACGGAAGCGCTTTGTTAATTGTAATACACCATCTTGTGGTGGACGCTTTTTCATGGCGCATTCTGCTCGATGATATTCAAACTCTTTACCTGCAGATCCTGGAAGAGACACCATTGTCGCTCCCTGCTAAAACAGCACCGTTTATTTCCTGGCCACAACAGCTTGAAAATTATTCCCGGAGTACTGCGTTCATCAAAGCTGCTTCCTATTGGAATGCGGCGGAAAGCCAATCCACTATAGTCCCAAAAAGAGATCATATCAATGGGGACAATTTAGTCAGCGAAGAAACGAAAATGTATTTTTCGCTGGACGAGGCAGCTACTGCCAGCCTGCTTACAAAAGTACCTGCTGCTTTTCATACGCAGATCAATGATATTTTGCTGGCAGCATTGCTGTTAAGTATTAAAAGACAATACCAGGATATAAATGGTGTATTACTGCACCTGGAAGGACATGGACGTGAAGAACTGGATGCTACCGTAGATTTTAGTCGTACTGTTGGCTGGTTTACGACCATTTACCCGGTTTACATGGAATATCCGTCAGACAGCCTCCCGGGCCTTATCAAATATGTAAAAGAAATACTGAGAAATATCCCGGATAACGGGATCGGCTATCTGGTAAACAAGTATCTGCAAACTGGAAACAGGAATACATCAGAACAGGAGGTCAATGCCCGGATTGTGTTTAATTATCTTGGACAAGGAGATACCGATCTGAAGAACAATTTATTTTCCATTCAAACAGATGCGCCGGGAAATAACAGGGCTTCTGATGATAACAGGTTGTATGATTGGGATATATCAGGAATTATATTGCAGAAACGTTTGCAGATGACCATTGCATACAGCAAGGATCAATACAACGATGAAACTATGCAGCGGCTGATGAGTGCTTATCATACCAGCCTGATAGAATTGATTGCCTATTGTTCAGACTGTACAAAAGAGACACTAACCCCCGCTGATGTAACCTGTAAGGGTTTAACTATCAATCAGCTGGATGTTGTGCAACAGCAATATGTGATCGAAGATGTCTGCCCGCTTTCTCCTATGCAGGAAGGCATGCTGTTTCATTATCTGCTGAATCCTGATACAGAGAATTACTTTGAACAGATGACCGTAAAGATAAAAGGTTCATTACAAGTTTCTGTCGTACAGCAAACTATGGACGCGCTTTTGGAGAGATACGGTGCACTGCGGACCATTTTCTTACAGGAAGGGTTTTCCCGGGCCCTGCAGCTGGTGCTCAAACAACAACAAATCGTTGTTCAATACAATGATGTAGAAGAAGCCTGTGCAGCAAATGGAAAAGATGAAATGATACTTTTTTATCGCTTGCAGGAGCGTGAGCAGAAATTCGACCTGAGTAAAGATGCACTCATCCGTTTATGTATACTTAAAACGGGTAAAGATGAATATGAACTGATCTGGAGTCATCATCATATTATAATGGACGGGTGGTGCCTGGGTATTATCCTGAAAGATTTTATGAAACTGTACCAGGGGTATTGCAGCAACACTGAAAAACTGATGCCTCCTGTTCATACGTATTCCAAATACCTGCAATGGCTCGAAAACAGAGACAATGAAGCTTCAGTCAATTATTGGAGTACTTATTTGTCGGCATGCAATTTTCATTCTTCTCTGCCTGAAAAAGCAATTTTGCAAACCAAAGAGAAAGCTCCTGCACAGCAATTAAAACATCAGCTGGTACTTGATGAAACGCTTGTGAAAAAGCTGCGCCAGGTATCTGCTACTCATGGTATTACCCTGAGTACACTTTTCCAGTTTGCCTGGGGCGTATTGTTGTCCAGGTATAACAACAGGCAAGAATCAGTATTTGGAATAGTAACAGCAGGAAGACCGGCCGAAGTACAGGGAATTGAATCAATGGTTGGCTTGTTTATCAATACCATACCAGTACATATAATTTTTGAAGCACATCAGGTTATTGCTGATGTATTGTCCCGGTTGCAGGCAGCCGCACTTGATAGTGAAGCGCATCAATACCTGACCTTACCTGAAATTCTGGCGGCAGGAGGGAAAGATAGTGGATTGTTTAACCATATTATGGTTTTTGAAAATTATCCGCTGTCACTTGAATCTGTTGCTGCCCGCAATGGCCATGCTGATGAAATAACTATTTCGGATGCACATTTTTATAACCAGAGTAGTTATGATTTATCGCTGACTATTATCCCTGGTAAAGAAATGAGTGTACAGATGGATTATAATGCGTCAGTTTATGATACTGCCATCATTCAGCAAGCTTCAAGACATCTGTTTAACATTCTGAACTATATAGTTGCACACCCTAAAGGACGCACAGGCGATATTCAGATCCTGGATATAGCAGAACAAAACAACCTGCTGTATGCTTGTAATACAACTGCAAACACGTATTACAGCAATGAAGAAACTGTCGTGTCGTTGTTTGAAAAACAGGCAACGTTGTCGCCAGATAAACCGGCATTACACACCTCATCGGGTATGATGTGTTATGGTGAGCTGAAACAACTGTCTGATAAAATCGCCGGTTGTTTGCTACAAGCAGGCGTGCAGCGCGGAGATCTGGTCGCTTTGCTGCTGGAGCGGGAAACTTATCTTGTACCCTGTATACTCGGGATTTTAAAAGCAGGAGCGGCATTTATACCTGTAGATACCGCTTACCCATCACAAAGAGTGCGGGCGGTGATTAACCATGCCAAGCCTGTGTTACTGATCACCAGGGAAAAGTTCCTGCCAGAAGATATGCCTGAATCCATGATCTTGTTTGATCTCGATCAGCAGCAGGAGGCTATTTCGCAGCAAACCGCCTGTCCATCAACACTGCCTTCTGCTAAAGACCTGGCCTATGTTATTTATACTTCTGGCTCAACAGGAACACCTAAAGGAGTAATGATTGAGCATGGCTCACTGTTAAATTATATCGCCTGGGCAGTATCAGTATATATCAAAGGGACAAAGGCTACTTTTCCGCTCTACTCTTCTATAGCTTTCGATTTAACAATCACCACTATTTTTGCTCCGCTGGTTTCAGGAAATGATATTGTTGTTTATGGCGGGGTTTCTGATGGCGCACTGCTCGAAAAAGTCCTGACTGATAACCGCTCCACAATTATCAAGCTTACGCCTTCGCACCTGAAAATGCTTTGCGCTATGAGATCACTTCCATTGCTGCAGGACAACAAACTTGTAACGCTGATTGTAGGCGGTGAAGATCTGGATACAAATCTGGCCGCAGAGGTTTATCGCCTGTACGATGGCACTGTTAGTCTGTACAATGAGTATGGCCCCACAGAAGCTACTGTTGGTTGTATGATTCATCTGTTTAATCCAGAACAAGAGCAAAGGCTGTCGGTTCCTATAGGCACGCCAGCTGCAAATACACAGATTTATATACTCGATGATCTTTTGCAGCCTGTTCCCCTTGGTGTTACAGGTGAAATATATATAGCTGGTGAAGGTGTGGCCAGGGGATATTTGCAGGAAGAATTGCTTACCCAGACTAAGTTCGCAACCAATCCTTTTATAGGAACAGGCCAGGGCAGAATGTATAAAACCGGTGATATGGCTTTAAGGCTGGCTGATGGTAATGTCCTTTTTAAAGGCAGAAATGATACTCAAATTAAAATTCGCGGATTCAGAATTGAACCTGGCGAAATAGAACACTGGTTATTGACTTATGCTGGAATAAAAGAGGCATTTGTAAACCTCCTTGATACTGGCGATAATAAAAATATCGTAGCCTATTATGTAGCGGAACATGAAATTCCAGTTGCTGAATTAAACGGATTTCTTGCCTCCACGCTCCCGAAATATATGGTGCCGCAATTTTATGTACAATTGCAAAGCTTTCCGCTTACCCTTAATGGAAAACTGGATAGTAGTGCCTTGCCACAGCCGGAAATACAACTTCTGCAGCAATATGAAGCCCCGGTTGGCAGTACAGAACAACAATTAACAGTAATATGGGCTGCTGTTTTGCAAACAGATGCCGAAAATATCAGCCGCTATACCAGCTTTTTTGAACTGGGCGGGCATTCACTGAAAGCAGTGAAACTGGTTAATAAAATTTATGCCGATTTACAGGTTGTTATTCCCTTAAGTGAAGTTTTTACATACCCGGATATTGCTGGCATGGCTGAGCGTATCCGTGAAAAAGAAAAAATTATTTACAAGGGTATCAGAAAAGCAGAAGTAAGGCAATGGTATCCACTATCGTCTTCGCAAAAAAGACTTTACCTGTTATATACGTTAGACCATACGTCGCTTGCCTATAATATGCCCTATGCAGTTAAGCTGACCGGCAGTCTTGATCAAAAACGACTGGAGTCTGCAATTAACAGATTACTTGAACGACAGGAAAGTTTGCGCACAGCTTTTGTGATGACTGAAATTGAACCGGTACAGCAGGTACTGGAAAAAGTTGATTTCATATTGCCAGTTATCCAGGCCGCAGCAACCGATATACCTTCAATTTATGATGTATTTGTACAGCCGTTCAATCTGGAAGAAGCCCCGCTTTTCAGAGCTTCACTGATTGCAGCAGCACCAGAAGAGCATTATCTACTATTAGATATGCACCATATCATTATGGATGGTGTATCACAGGAAATAATGATCAAAGAATTTCTTTCTTTATACAATGAGGAAGATTTATCTGCACCAGTTTTACAGTACAAAGATTATGCTTGCTGGCAGCAGAGCGATGAGCAGCAGTTAAAAAGGATAGCACACCGTGATTTCTGGTTACAGCAATTTGCAGAAGATATACCTGTAGCAGATCTGCCATCAGATTACCCGCGCCCTGTTATACAACAATACGAAGGAAATACGGTCAGTTTTACGATTGATGAAGAGGTGACTAGTAGGCTGAGGGATATTGCCAGTCGTGAAAATACCACCCTTTATATGATTTTGCTTACAGCATATTATATACTGCTTGGCAAATTATCAAATCAGGAAGATATAACGGTGGGGAGCCCGACAGCAGGACGGCATCATCCGGATGTAGAAAAAATGATAGGTATATTTATTCATACCCTTCCATTACGTAATTTTCCGCTGAACAACTTGCGTGTACAGGAATTTCTGTCAAAAGTGACCGCCAATACGCTTTCCTGTTTTGAAAATGAAGCCTACCAGTATGAAGAACTTATACAGGACCTGCAGGTACCACGAAATACTGGACGGAATCCTTTATTTGATACTTTGTTTGTATTTCGAAAAGAAGAAACCAGCCCGCTGTCCATACCAGGATTGATACTTTCTCCTTGTAACTATATACATCCTGTATCACGACTTGATATAACCCTGATGGCTGTTGAAGAAGAAAAACAGTTATCATTTAATCTGGAATATGCAACGGGATTATATACCAAAGATACCATAGAACGGTTTGCTGACTATTTTTGCCGGATTGTAAATAGTATAGCCACAAACCTGCAGCATACTATAGGCAATATAGAGTTATTGTCTGCCAGAGAACGGGATCAGGTAATTCATGTGTTTAATAAAGGAGTTATACATCATCCTGAGGAACAACAAATGCTATTGTCTTTGTTTGACAATCAGGTGAAAAAGACACCTGAAAATATAGCTCTGCGTTTTGCAGACGGGAATATGACCTATTCTTCATTTGCAAGCCAATGTGATAACCTGGCTGGCTATCTGCAAAACGTAAAAGATATTGCACCGGGCGATTTGGTAGCGGTTATGTTAGAACGTGAAGCCTGCCAGGTATTAGCTGTATTTAGTATCTTAAAAACCGGGGCTGCCTATGTGCCTGTGGACCCTGCTTATCCAAAGGAAAGAATACAGGCAATCCTTGCCGATGCCGGTATAAAAGTTCTGATTACAAGAACGAGGTACCTCGTGCCTTTAGAAAATGAACAGCTGACGGTTGTTAATCTGGATGATGAGCTTACAGTTTTACAGGAACAAAAAAATGCTGTTGTTGCGGTCAATATCACAGCTGATCACCTGGCCTATGTTATGTATACTTCTGGTTCTGCTGGTATACCCAAAGGGGTAATGGTTACCCATGGCGCTCTTGCAAATGTTATAGGTGGCCTTCAGTATAGCTATCCGCTTGATGCAACAGGTGTTTATCTTTTGAAAACCACTTTTTCTTTTGATGTATCAGCTGCCGAATTATTTGGCTGGTTCTTAAACGGGGGCAGCCTTTACCTGTTGCCTGCTGGAGAAGAAGGAAATGCTGCTGCAATTCTGGATAGTATCGCTCAGCATAAAATTACGCATATCAATTTTGTTCCTTCTATGTTTGCTGTTTTTTCAGAAGAAGCGGTAAAACAAAATATCAAACGGCTGAGCAGCCTGCAATATATTTTCCTGGCGGGTGAAGCACTGCTGTATAAAACGGTCAGGAAAATACAAGAACTTGATTTGCCACTATTATTGGTAAATCTGTACGGGCCAACAGAGGGCACTATTTATGCCAGTGCCTATACTTTGCCGGCAGTTGGTGGAGACTCTGGTGTGCCTATCGGTAAGCCATTGCACAATGTGAAATTATATGTGCTTAATGCAGCAGGACATTCACAGCCTGCAGGTGTTCCTGGTGAATTATTTATTGCTGGAAAAGGAGTCGCTGCTGGTTATCTGAATAATCCTGCTTTAACTGAAGAGAAATTTATACTTCATCCCTATGAACCAGGAGAACGGCTCTATAAGACTGGTGACCTGGTCAAATGGAGGCCGGATGGTAATCTTGAATTCCTGGGAAGAATAGATACCCAGGTGAAATTAAGAGGATTCAGAATAGAATTGGGCGAAATAGAGAAACAGCTCGCCGCTTACGATGATGTGCAGGAGGCTATTGTCATGGTTTGGGAACAGGACGGCGATAAACAACTTGTTGCTTATTATTTGAGTGAAAAGGAGCTGGATACTGGCCTGTTGCGCAAACATTTGCTGGCCAGGCTTCCAGGGTATATGGTGCCAGCTTATTATATGCAAATTACTAAACTTCCACTTACAGCTAATGGCAAACTTAACCGTAAGGCATTGCCGGTTCCTGCTATCTTGTCGGGTGATGATTATGCAGCACCTGATAGTTCACTGGAAATACAGCTCGTGGCTATATGGTCAGACCTTTTAAAGATTGCACCTGAGCATATCAGTGTAACCAAAAGTTTTTTTGAAATGGGTGGTCATTCATTAACTGCTACAGTTTTAATTAATAAAATCAAGAAAATTGCGCAGGCTACAGTTCCGCTTCGCGAGCTGTTCAGACTACAAACCATCCGGGAACTGGCAAAGTATATTGAGCAGGCAGAAACCATCAGTTATGTGCCTGTCGGCTTAGCAGAAGTAAAGGAATATTATGTATTGTCTTCCGCACAGCGCCGTTTGTATTTTCTGTATGAGCTTGATCGTTTATCTACGGCGTACAATATGCCCCAGGCAATAAGTATCCATGGTATTCCTGATGTAGAAAAAATAGAAAGTGCTTTTGCGGTACTGATTAACCGGTATGAAAGTTTACGGACCAGTTTTGAAGTGATAGATGGTGTGCCGCAGCAATGTGTGAAAGATAAAGTAAATTTCAGCCTGTCCCGGAAAGAATGCCAGAGCGAAGAAATAAATACTGTGATCAGCTCTTTTATTCAACCTTTTGTGCTGAATAATCCTCCACTGATCAGGGCCATGCTGATCACTATACCTCAAGAGCAAAATGTATTGGTCGTAGATATGCATCATATCATTGCTGATGGTATTTCGCAACAACTGCTCTTGAAAGAATTATGGGAAGCATATAGTGGCAAACAATTTCAGCAATCCCTTGCGCTCCAGTATAAAGATTACGCTGAATGGCAATCACAGCAGCTACAGCAGGAACGTACAGAAAAGCAACGTATGTTCTGGCTCAGACAGTTTGAAGAAGAGGTTGTATTTGAATTACCAGCAGATTATCCCAGACCTGCAGTTAAAGAGTACAACGGTAATGTACTGCACTTTGCACTCAGTGAAGAACAGACGAAAAAAATAAATGCCATTGCTTTAGCTGCAGAGGCAACGCCTTTTATGGTGTTGCTCTCTCTGTATATGATATTCTTAAGCAAAATAAGTAATAAAGGGGATGTAGTAATAGGAACGCCAGTAGCAGGGCGTTCGCATGCAGACCTGGAAAATATGGTAGGCGTATTTATAAATACCATTCCGCTGCGTACCTCAGTAAATGGAGAACTGAGTTTCCGCGATTTTCTACAGACTGTCAAAGCCTGTGTACTTTCATGTTTTGAGCACGAAGGATACCCATATGAAACGCTCATCGAGGAATTGCAAATCGTAAGGGATACCAGCCGGAATCCTTTGTTTGACGTGCTGTTTATGTTCCGCAACTTTGAAGAGGCATTACCCGGAATACCTGGCTTGCAACTGCAACACTTCCAGACCACTCATACCTTGTCTAAATTTGATCTTACCCTTGTGGCAGCAGAAGTAAATGGTATTTATCAACTTGATTTTGAGTATGCTACTTCGCTTTTCAAAGCATCAACTATTGAAAAATTCGCCGTATATTTTGAACATCTGGTCGCCAATGTCACAGCAGGTACAGCTAGTTGTATTGCTGATTTGAATATACTGCCAGACCATGAGAGGTTTCAGCTTATTGATCAATTCAATAACACTGAACTGTTTTTTCCTGCCAGTGAGACGATTGTGTCTCTTTTTGATGCGCAGGTTATCCGCACGCCGCATCAGGTTGCTGTTACTGTATCTGGTGTGGAATGGACTTACCTGAAATTACAGCAAAGTGCAAATAATATTGCCACACACCTTATTCAGGTACATGGTCTTGGATCTGGTCAGTTAGCCGGTGTTATGCTTGACCGTGATAGTTATTTAATTCCATCCTTATTGGGAATCTTGAAAACTGGTGCTGCTTATGTACCTATTGATCCTGCCTATCCTGCTGCACGTATTCAATACATATTGGAAGACAGTGGTCTGAAACTGGTCTTAACCAAAACAAATCTCGTACAGCAGCAGGTGCAGCATATGGCTGTTACCTGGATAGATGTAACCGCTATTAACCTGCGGGCTGCGGATCAAATTGATATTAAATCTTTGGCAGATGCTACTTCTGCTGCCTATATGATTTATACATCCGGTTCTTCTGGTAACCCAAAAGGAGTAATTGTGACGCATCGCAATGTATTGAATTTTGTGTATGGCATCTGTGAAAAAATTGACTTTTCAGTAGGAAGTACTATGCTCTGTTTAACCACGGTGTCGTTCGATATTTTTGTACTTGAAACCATTTTGCCTTTACTCAATGGAATAAAAATCGTACTCACCGACACAACTGGTCATAAAGATATTCAGGAGTTAAGCCGGCTGATCCGGGAACAGCAGGTCGACTTTATACAAATTACTCCTTCGCACCTGCGGCTGCTGCTAACCAGTTCCCCGGAAGAACAGGTGCTTGAAAATACCAAAGTACTCATGGTGGGCGGAGAAGCATTTCCCCCGGAATTACTCAATCAGGTTAAAAAAATGACTAAAGGTCGTATTTATAATATGTACGGGCCAACAGAGACTACAGTATGGTCTACCTTGTACGAGCTTACAGAAAGTGATCTGATTTGTATTGGTAAACCTATTGCCAATACCCTGGTCCGTATTCTTGATCAAAGTAATAAGCTGCTTCCATTGGGCGTAAGTGGTGAGTTATGTATTGGTGGAGAAGGGGTTACGAAAGGTTACCTGAATCAGGGTACACTTACGGCAGAAAAATTCATTCCTGATCCGGCAAAGAAATCTGGTCTGGTATACAAAACTGGTGATCTGGCCCGTTGGCTGCCCGATGGGAATATCGAGTTTTTAGGCAGGATTGACGACCAGGTAAAGATCAGAGGTCACCGGATTGAACCTGGTGAAATAGCTCAGCAACTCCTCGGCCATCCCATGATCAATGAAGCTGTAGTTATTGCAGCAGGAGAAGGTAACAATACATTTTTGGTAGCTTATTATGTACCTGCAGCAGGGGGAGAACCACTTGATGTAAGAACTTATTTGCAGGAAAAACTACCAGCTTATATGGTACCGGCTTATTTTATGCCGCTTGATGCACTACCGCTCACACCTAACGGAAAGCTGAATAAAAGAGTACTGCCTAAGCCTGTGCCACAGACTACAGACAATTATGTCGCTCCTTCAGGGAAAATAGCCATTAAACTGGTTGAAATATGGGCCCTGATCCTGAATGCCGATACTGCACGCATTAGTGTAAACAGCAACTTTTTTGAAATGGGTGGCCATTCGCTCAGTGCCATTATGCTTATGAGCAGAATACAGCAGGAATTTGGCGTTAATATCCCGCTATTAAATTTTTTTAAAAAACCAACTGTTGATGCTTTAAGCAAAGAGATACTCGTGGCTTCTTTGACAAGAAAAACAGATCAAATAACAGAAAAACTAGCAATTTAACTATGGAAGCTTTACTAAGCAAATTGATTGAGCTAGAGATTTCACTGGAAGCCAGTGGTTTGGAATTGAATATTTATGATCCGTACAAGAAGCTTACACCTGAACTGATTACGGATATTAAGCGCAAAAAGAGTGAATTGCTTTCGTTATTGCAAGGGGTGGCGGTGCAGGAGGAATCTGTGATGATCCCACGTGTTTCAGCACAGGATTATTATCCGCTTTCCTATGCGCAAAAGCGTTTGTATTTTCTATATCGATACAATCAGGATGCTGTGGCCTATAATATGCCGCGGGTAATGGAGCTGGAAGGTGAGCTGGATATGGAAAAAATAAAGGAGACATTCCGGCGGTTAATATTACGCCATGAAAGTTTGCGTACTTACCTGGTCATGCACAGCGATGGGCCGGTACAAAAAATCAGAACAGATGTTTTTTTTGAAGTGGCCCACACTTTCGCAGGGCAAAATGATACAGAGCAGCTGATCCGCGATTTTGTTAAACCATTTGATCTTTCAGTTGCACCTTTAATGCGGGCAGAGCTTTTAGGTATCGGTGTAAATAAACATCTGCTGCTGCTGGATATGCACCATATTATTGCTGATGGTGTTTCGCAACAACTATTGGTTAAGGATTTTATGGCCCTTTACAATGGTGAAACATTACCACCGCTGCAGCTGCAATTTAAAGATTATGCAGCCTGGCAGCAAGACGACAATCGTTACATTGAAATAGAAAAACAGAGTTCATTCTGGATAAAAGAGTTTGCCGGGGAATTGCAGCCACTGGATTTACCATTTGATTATCCAAGGCCGCCAGCTATGAATTACGATGGAGGTTTGTACGAATTCCGGATCAATAATTTAGAGACAGCACAATTAAAAGCGACTGCTGCTGCCAGTGGTACTACGCTATTTATGGTCATGCTGGCTGCCTATAATATACTGTTGTCCAGACTGAGCAATCAGCAGGATATTGTCATTGGTATTCCAACCGCCGGCAGGAAATATGCTGGTCTTGAACACATCATAGGCATGTTTGTCAATACTTTGCCAGTACGGAATTTTACAGACGATGAACTTACTTTCAGAGAGCTCGTGGCTGCGGTAAGTATGAAGACAATTGCTTGTATAGATAACCAGGATTATCCTTATGAAGAACTTATAGATCAGCTTAAGCTTGAAAGAGACGCTAGCCGGAATCCATTATTTAACGTGCTGTTCGATTTTTTAAGTTTTGAACAAGCTGTGGCAGCGATTCCGGGTCTTACCATCAGGCCTTATAGCAGCAATCATGGGGTTTCGAAATTTGACCTTACTTTATACGCCTTTCAGGATGGTCAGGATATAGTGCTGCATCTGGAATACGCAACCAGTTTATTTAAAAAAGAAACTATAGCGCGGTTCGCAAGTTATTTTAAACGCATTTTGTCGGTTGTAGCTGTACAGCCTGATATAAAAATAAATGCAATACAAATGTTGCCAGAGCCGGAGCGGGAACAGCTATTGACTACTTTTAATGCTACACAGATTGCTTATCCGGCTGATGCAACCATTGTCTCGTTATTTGAGCAGCAAGTCATCCAAACACCCGATAAAATTGCTGTTGTATATGAAAACCAGCAATATAGTTTTCATGAACTGAACAGACTGGCTAATCAGCTGGCTAACCGGCTGCGTAATGAATACGGTGTGGTAACTGGTGATATTGTAGGTATTATAGCAAGCCGTTCAGGGCTGATGATTGCCGGTATGCTGGGCATACTTAAAGCTGGTGCAGCTTATGTACCGGTAGATCCTGCTTATCCGCAGCAAAGAAAAGAGTATATATTACACGATAGTGCTGTGCGTGTATTGGTTACAGATCATGAAACGCATATTCCTGCTGGCTTTGTTGAACCTGTATTATTACTGGACAATTCGCAGCAAGATTATGAGGATAGCAGTCCTGTACATGCAGTAGCGGCATCGGATATATGTTATTTGATTTATACTTCTGGCTCTACTGGTAACCCTAAGGGAGTCATGATCTCACACTATAATGTGGTGAACTTTTTTGCAGGGATGAATCAGCGGTTACCTGTTGGCGAAAATGATTGCATGCTGGCATTGACCAGTACTTCTTTTGACATCTCTGTACTGGAAATTTTCTGGACGCTTTGTCAGGGCGTAAAAGTAATTGTGCATCCTTCACATATTGCTGTAAACGATCTTGCGCGTTATTTGCCTGGTGAAAATACGGTAACAGATTTCAGCCTGCTGTTCTTTTCCAGTTACAATAAAGAAGAAACCAATAAATACGGGTTGTTGCAGGATGCGGTGAAATATGCCGATAAAAACGGATTTAAAGCAGTATGGATACCAGAGCGTCATTTTCATGAATTTGGTGGTCTTTATCCAAATCCTTCTGTGATCAGTGCAGCACTGGCAATGGTTACCGACCATATTACCTTAAGAAGTGGAAGTGTGGTTTCCCCATTGCATGATGCAGTTCGTATCGCAGAAGAATGGTCTGTTGTAGATAATCTTTCTGAGGGCAGGGTAGAACTTTCTTTTGCATCCGGATGGAACCCTAATGATTTCGTATTGAATGCGGCATCTTATCCCACCCGGCAGCGAACGATGTTTGAGCAGATTGAGGAAGTGAAAAAATTGTGGCGCGGTGAAACTATCAGCCGTACGAATGGCTTGGGTAAAACTGTAGACATTCAGGTATTTCCAAGAGCATTACAAAAGGAATTGCCTGTATGGATAACATCAGCAGGCAATGAAGAAACATTCAAAACTGCGGGTGCTATAGGTGCTCATATACTTACTCATTTTTTGGGACAGGATATGGAAACACTTTCCCATAATATAAATGTTTACAGAGAAGCAAGGCTATTGCACGGACATCAGGGGCCAGGGAAGGTTGCATTGATGCTTCACACTTATGTCGGAGAAGATATAGAGACCGTTGAAAAACTCGTAGAGCAACCATTTATAGAATATCTGAAAAGCGCCGTAGGCCTCAGTAAAATACTGCACGAGGAAGTGGGCGTGACAGAAGCAGATTTATCAGAAGAAAGAAAAGCTGTCATACTGAAAAATGCTTTTTTACGGTATTATAAAACGGGTTCTCTTATTGGTACCCAAAAAAGCTGTACGGAAATAGTGCGCCGCCTTAAAAAAGCAGGGGTTAATGAAATAGCATGCCTGGTTGATTTTGGTTTACCTGTGGATCATGTAATGGCCGGACTTCATCATCTGAAATCTCTCAAAGAAGTATTCGATGGACAAAACAAGAGTGCTGGTCATCCAATAACCTTGCTGCAATCAACCCCTTCATTTATGCAGCAGGCCCTGGAAAGTCCAGGCTCTGTAGCATTGCTCCGTTCTCTGCGTCTGTTGTTACTGGGGGGGGAAGGTGTTCCTTTATCACTTGTGCGTGATCTTCAAAAACAAACCAACGCCGCACTATATAATATGTATGGCCCAACAGAAACGACGATCTGGTCTTGCGTACACGCTTTTGAACCAGGTTTGCAAAAGGTGCTGATTGGGACTCCGATAGCCAACACACAGTTATATATTCTGAACAAGGACTTGCAGCTTGTACCTATAGGGGTAGTTGGCGATTTATATATCGCGGGGGATGGCTTGTCACGCGGTTACTGGAAACGGCCTGAACTTACTGCAGAAAAATTTATAGCGAATCCATACCAGGCTGGTAGTCTGATGTACAAAACCAGCGATATGGCCCGCTGGCAGGCCGATGGCACGGTAGAGCTGCTGGGCCGTGAAGACAACCAGGTAAAAATTCGTGGTTATCGTGTAGAGCTGGGCGAAATAGAGAACAGTTTGTGCGCCTATGAAGGGATTACTGAGGCTGTGGTCACTGCAAGAGAAGAAAACGGCACGCGCCTGTTGGTGGCCTACTATACAGCTGCCCACAATGTGGATACCGATGCACTGAAAAAACATCTTCTGCTAAAGTTGCCAGAGTACATGATACCAGCTTATTTTATGGCAATGGATGTTTTACCGCTTACCCCAAATGGAAAAATAAACCGTAAGGCATTGCCTGACCCAGTCTTTCAGGAGGAAACTGATTATGTACCGCTGGGCAATGAAGCGGAAGATAAACTGGCTACTTTATGGGCAGACATCTTAAAAGCAGATAAGAAACGGATAGGTGCATCCAGCGATTTTTTTAAACTTGGTGGTCATTCGCTCAACGCCATGATCCTTTTAGGCCGTATAGAGCAGGCATTTAATAAGAGTATTCCGCTTAAGCAGCTTTATCATATTTCTACACTGCGTGATGTTGCCAATTATTTGCAGGCAGATAACGAGACGGGAAAAGAACGTAATTCGTATCGTATTCCTGTTGCACCTCTTCAAGCTTTTTATCCACTTTCATCACAACAAAAAAGAGTCTATTTCCTGCATCAGATGAACCCTTTATCGCTGGCTTACAATGAAACCGGCATATATCAACTGCATGGAATGGTTGATCAGGAAAAACTTACCGGGGCCTTTCAGCAACTGGTGCAGCGACACGATATATTGCGTACTTTTTTTGATATTGAAAATGGAGAGCCAGTTCAAAAAATAGCAGATCATATTGATTTTACTATCGAATTCCCTGAGCCTGACAACAATGTGCAGGAAATCCTGACCGGGTTAGTGAAACCATTTGATCTCACGCAGGCACCACTGATCCGTGTGGCTTTGGTCACATTGGAAAAGAATAAACATATACTACTAGTAGATATACATCATATTATTACTGATGGTATGTCAAAAAATCTGCTGCTAAGCGATTTTATGAGGCTGTATAAAAATGAAATACCAGCTGTACCGGTGTTGCAGTATAAAGATTATGCGGTATGGCAGCAAAGTACTGCCCGTGTTGAATTGGTACAGCAACAAAAGATTTTCTGGATGCAGCTTTTTGCAAATCAACCGCCGGTGCTTTCATTGCCGGCCGATTTTCAACGGCCGCAGCTCAAAACGCAGATTGGCAAAACACTTGGATTTACTTTGGGTGCTGAGGATAGCGAATGTTTAAAACAGCTAGCTGCCAGCGAAAGAACAACACTATACATCGTGCTGCTTTCTATATACAATATACTGCTGGCCAGGCTGGGTAACCAGCAAGATGTGGTGGTAGGGACACCTACTGCAGGGCGGCTCCATATGGAACTGGAAAGTATGATCGGGATGTTTGTAAATACCCTTGCTTTACGTAATAATGTAGCAGCAGTACTGCCATTTACCGAATTCCTGGCTGCTGTTAATGGGAATACCATAGCATGTCTTGATAATCAGTTTTATCCATATGAAGATCTGGTTACCGAACTTAAATTACAGCGTGATACCAGTCGTAACCCACTATTCGATACTTTTTTTGTATTCCATAATTTTGAAACAACTGCATTTGACATCCCTGGTTTAGTACTTCAGCAGTCAGAACGCGTACACCACCTTGCTAAGTTTGACCTTACACTGGAGGTGTTTGAAGAAAACGGAAATATTTCCCTGAATTTTGAATATGCGGCAGAGCTGTTTCAGGAAGAAACTATAAAAAGGTGGAGGGATGCCTTTTTGATGATAGTGAACGCAGTTATTGCAGATAAGACTATCCGCATAGCCGACATTGAACTGCTGACAGAGACGGACAGAAAGCTGATCAAGGAGGTTTTTAACGATACCACAGCAGCTTATTCCGACGAGGAAACCCTTGTCTCCGTATTTGAAAAACAAGCTGAATATACACCTGATGCCCTTGCAGTTCAATTAGGGGATTATAAGTGTACATATGGTGAGCTTAACAGTAAATCAGCTAAAATGGCCACTTACCTCTTACAGGTTGCTTCACTAAAAACAGGTGATTTAGCAGGGATTTTGCTGGAACGTGAGCAGGCGCTTATGCCGGGTTTATTTGGCATATTGAAAGCCGGCGCAGCTTATGTGCCCATTGATACAAATGCACCTATTGAACGCATCAGTGCCATTATTAATGACGCTAAAATCAAAGTGCTGATCACAAGAAGTAAATATCTGAAGGATATAACCGTGAACTGCCTGGTCATCAACCTGGATGAAGTATCGGAAGCTATTGAAGCTTGTACAGCATTGAATATCGCAAAACCATCCCCAGGTAATCTGGCTTATGTGATTTATACATCCGGCTCTACAGGTGTGCCTAAAGGTGTAATGATTGAGCATCGATCGGTTATAAACCGTATTTGCTGGATGCAGAAAATATTTCCGCTTTCTGCTGCTGATGTTGTGCTGCAGAAAACACCTCTGTTTTTTGATGTGTCTGTATGGGAACTGTTTTGGTGGACATTTGCTGGTGCTTCCTTGTGCCTGCTGCCTCCGGGAAGTGAAAAAGACCCTGACGAAATTGTGCATGCAATCAGCGAAAAACAGGTAACGGTCATCCATTTTGTTCCTTCTATGCTGGGTGCTTTTTTAACAGCTATAAAAAACAAGCCTTTTTCACAGCAATTAAAACAATTGCGCCTGGTATTCTCCAGTGGTGAAGCTTTACGTACAGAGCATGTTCAACAATTTAACAGGTTATTGCAAAACACTTGTGGCACTCGTCTCATCAATTTATACGGCCCTACTGAAGCTACTGTAGAGGTTTCTTTTTATGAATGTTTACCAGGCAGGAATGAAGTTAGTGTGCCTATCGGCAAACCGATTGACAATATACGTTTGTACATTGTAGACAGCAGTAACAGAATGGTACCAATAGGGGTGCCGGGAGAGTTATGTATTGCAGGTGTGGGGTTGGCCAGAGGCTATCTGCACAACGACACACTCACCAAAGAAAAGTTTATTGAGGTACCTAATCCGCTTAACGAAAGGTTTTACAAAACCGGAGATCTGGTCAGATGGCTGCCTGATGGTAATATACTTTATCTGGGGAGAATGGACAACCAGGTGAAAATCCGCGGTTTCCGGATAGAACTGGGTGAAATTGAGACCTGGCTAGGAAAGTATAATGGAATAACTGATGCCATAGTTGCTGTTAAGGAAAAGAATGATGAAAAATATCTTATTGCTTATTATACTGCAGATGATGCAATCGAAGCTGCTGCTATAAAAAAATATTTACAGGGTAAATTGCCGGAGTACTATTTGCCGTCTTATTATATGCAGCTAAGTGCCCTGCCGCTTACTCCCAATGGCAAGCTGGACACACGGGCTTTACCTGATCCCGCAATAGCTATAGGAAACAGTTATAATCCTCCTGTTGGTGAAACACAATGCGAACTGGTGCTGATCTGGGCGGCTGTGTTGAAAATAGATGCTACAACTATTGACGTTCATACCAGCTTTTTTGAATTGGGTGGTCATTCGCTGAGCGGGATTAATTTAGTCAATAAAATAAAGCAGGCGTTTAATGTATTTATTGGATTGAAAGAGCTGTTTACCCATGTTACTATTGAACAGCAGGCCGGACTGATTGACAGCGGGAGCAGGATTGATACCAGCAGTATTACTTCGGCAGGTCAGCATCCCTATTATATTACATCATCTGCCCAGGAGCGGCTATTTTATGAACATATGTGGCAGGATGATAAGATAATCGGTAATGTCGTTGTCGCTTATGAGGTGAAAGGTAGTCTGGATGCGGATAAACTGCAAAAAGCATTTGATGTATTAATTAACAGGCATGAAGGGCTTCGCACTGGTTTTTCAATAGAAGATGATCAAGTTGTACAGGTGGTGCATGAAAATGTTCCCTTTTCATTACATGATTTTAATTCGCAGACTTATATCTCGTTACAGGATGCAGTTAAGGATTTTGCCCGCCCATTTGACCTGGAGGCTCCGCCTTTGATGCGCTGCGGCTTGCTAAAACAACAAGGGCTGGGCAGTTATTTATTGCTCGATATTCATCATATTATTTGTGATGGTATTTCCCTTAATATCTTAATGAATGATTTTAAACGGATATACCAGAACTTATCATTAGGGCCCTTGCCAATCAGGTATGCTGATTATGCCGTTTGGCAGCGGAAGCAGGCTGAAAGTCTTATGGTGCAAAAATCATTCTGGCAAGCACAATTTGCAGGAGAATGGCCCACTATTGATTTGCCGGTGCTTAAAGATAGAGATCAGGTAAAGGTTTATGCGGCAGCTCAGCAAGTGCTCACTATTAATGATAACCAGCATCTTCAAATCAAAAAAATAGCGGCAGAGTATGGGGTATCAAATTTTATGTTCCTGCTCACGCTCTACTATATGCTTATTGCTAAAATATCTGGTAAAACAGCTATTGTTATCGGCACGGATGCTGAAGGCAGATCGCAGCCCGGACTGGAAAATGTGGTTGGCACATTTGTCAATGTACTGCCTTTGCAGATTCAGGTAAACGGTTCGGGTACTTTCACTGAAATGCTGGAAACTGTAAAACAGTGCGTGCTTAATGCGCTTGATAATCAGGATTATCAGTTTGACCAGATGCTGGCATTGTGGGGATCTCAGCACACAGGAAAATTAGTAGAGGTGTACTTCTCTTATACTAACTTTTTCGATAATGATGTGCAGTTACAAGAGCCTGAACTCCTGCCGGTATCATTTACAAAGCAATCACCTGTTACACGCTATGAACTGGAACTGAATGTCGTAGAAAACAGCAGCAGAGAAATAAATATTACTTTTTTATATAGCATTGACTTGTATGATAAAGATACCATTGGATTATTTATTGATTATTATCAACAACTTCTGGAAGCCGTACTACAAAATCCTTCACTAATTATTGACCACATCTCCTTGGGACAGACCAGGTAATCCATGTTTTTATCCAATAACTTAATTAAACGCTAATTTCATGAAACAAGAGCTAATCAACCAATTATATACACAAATGGTCAGCGGATTATATCCTGATGAAAACTACGGGACCTGCAGGGTAGTGCTGGAAGATGCAAAAGACAGTTATCAGGCTGATATTAGTTTAAATAACAACACCCTTCGCATCGCTGAAAGTTCTTCAGGCCCACCCGATGCCATGGTGAAACTGAGCCCCGCTTTATTGTCTGATATTCTGGCTAATGCGGACAGATTTGATTTGCGGGACCCGCTCATTTTGGCACAGATTGAAACAAAAGGTAATCTTGCGCTTGCGAGTTTTCTTTTTACATTGATTAAAAGGCCTTCAGCACAAATTGCCAGTCTTCTGGAGGATACAGAACAGCTTACTGCTGGTTATAGAGATAGTATTACAGCAATCAAGCGTGTATATCGCCCATCTGAAGCGGACGTTCTGCTTTTAATGGAACAGTCGGTACCGTTTGTAGTTACCGGCGCATTGGATAACTGGCCATTTGTATCAAAAAGTCTTGAACAGATAAAAGCGGAATATGGGGATGCTGCCCTGCGTCATAATATGGAGGAAGACAGGCAGGAAACACTGGCTGATTTTATTGAAAAAATGGAAAATAATACCAATGACCTGGTGTACACTTTTGGCTGCCCTTTACCATTAGCCATCTGGGCTGATATTGAGCTTCCTTTTTTTCAATGGGACTCGGTTACTTCCCCGCAAATATGGATGGGACGAAGAACTGGCAAAACGCCTTGCACCACACTGCACCGTGATTGTACACACAATATGCTGGCGCATGTATCGGGCAGAAAAAAAATGATTCTCTTCTCTCCGGATCAATCAGACTCTTTATACCCTGTACCTGCATTTAACACATTTCAGCCCTGCAGTGTACGTGATGTAAAGCATGTGGACCTCAGCTTGTTCCCGGCATTTGCAAAGGCAAGGGCAATAGAAGTTACGCTGGAGCCTGGTGAGTTATTGGTCATACCTGCTTTTTGGTTTCATTGTGTGTATGCGCTGGATGATGTGTTTTCAATCAGCTTTGCTTTATTATGGGATGCTTTCAAAAAATTAAACCAGAATTAATATGTGTGGAATTTGCGGCTTTGTAAAACATCATCGAACAGCAGATGAAGAGGATGCCATTATTGTTAAAAGGATGAACAGTAAGCTGTTTCACCGGGGCCCGGATGCTCAGGATGTCCTGCTTTTTGATAATGTGGCATTGGGCTTCAGCAGGTTGAGCATTATCGGACTTGAAAATGGCATGCAGCCAATGTATAATGAGGATGAGTCTCTTGTACTGATCTGTAACGGTGAAATTTTCAATTATGTAGAACTCAGGGATCAGCTTCGTGCTGGCGGACATATATTCCGCACACATTCGGATGTAGAAGTAATTCTCCATTTATACGAAGAGCATGGCATGGATTTTCTAAATCAACTGAATGGTCAGTTTGCTTTTGCACTTTATGACAAGCGGAAAAAAACGATGTTCTGTGCACGTGACCAGATGGGAATTATTCCGTTTTTCTATACAGTAGCAGATAACACATTTATTTTTGGTTCTGAAATCAAAGCTATTCTTGAACATCCATTGGTTGTCCGTGAAGTGGATAGGATTGCTCTTGACCAGATATTTACGTTTGCCGGTTTAATAAGTCCGCGCACCATGTTTAAAAATATTAACAGTCTTGAGAACGGCTGTTTCCTGCGTGTTGAGGAAACAGGCAAGGTGATAAAGGAAGAATACTGGGACCTTGTTTTTCCAGAAGGAGAGGTTCTCATGAACGGTAAGCCTGAAAAATGGTATATAGACCAGCTGGAGGAGTTATTTGATAAAGCGATTCAACTGCGTTTAAGAGCGGATGTTCCTTCAGGTTTGTACTTAAGTGGTGGTCTTGATTCCTCAATGATTGCTATGAAAATGAAGCAGCTGGCACCAGGTATTGTGAAAGACGCTTTTTCCATTGATTTCATTGACTCGCAACACTCAGAATCACAATACCAAAAGTTGATTGCCAGGGAAAGTAATGCACGTCTTAACCAAAAAACATTTTTTGCTGATGACATTGTTAAAAGGTTACAGTTGTCAGTTTATCATAGCGAATGCCCAATCAAAGAGACCTATAATACGGCTTCACTTTCCTTGTCAGAATCAGTCAGGGCCAAAGGCATAAAAGTAATTTTATCCGGCGAAGGAGCCGATGAATTTTTTGCAGGGTACGTGGGTTATCGGTTTGATAAAATGCGTGCTGCCAGCTTTATTGATAATCCGGCCAGCATAGCGGAGAAAGATCTTCGGGAACTGGTTTGGGGGGATAAGGATTTTTTCTACGAAAAGAATTTCCTGGAATTTGATGTGATCAAGAAACGCCTGTATAGCAAAGAAATGAGGGAAGATTTTGACTCCATTAATTGTCTGTATCATCAGCCGATCAACAAAAATCGTGTCCAAAAACTGGATGTGCTGAATAAAAGAGCCTATATAGATTACAAAATCAGGCTCGTAGATCACCTGGTATCTGACCACGGTGACCGAATGGCCCTGGCTAATTCAGTAGAAGTACGTTATCCTTTTCTTGACAAAGATCTTATAGAATTTTCTACACGTATTCCTTCGTCTCTTAAGCTGAATGATTTTACTGAAAAATATATTCTAAAACAAATGGCCAGCCGTTTTGTGCCGCAGGAGGTATGTGAAAGGGAGAAATTTCATTTTATAGCACCCGGCAGTCCCTTCTTACTTCAAAAAAATATTGACTATGTCGAGCATTTGCTTTCTTATAATACCATACAGAAGCAGGGATATTTTGATCCCGATGAAGTAGAGCGGCTAAAAAAATTATATATGCAGGATGGATTCAGTATTAATGAACCTTACGAGAGTGACCTTTTAATCGTAGTACTTACGTTCGGTATTTTTCTCGACCATTTTTTCAATTAATCATTATTTATTAAGCGAAGTTTCAAAAATTGACCTATGACATTTCAATCAGAACTCAACAAATCGATACAGGCAAACAGCGATCGTGTAGCCATTGAATATGGCGATCAAAAAATAACATATGCTGTCTTGCAATTGCGGGCGGCTGCGGTTACTAATTATTTACTGCACCGGGGTACACCAAAAGAAGCTGTTATAGGTATTACCGGATTACAGCGGCCTGATGTAATTGCTGCAATGATTGGTGTAATTAATGCCGGCTGCGTATTTGTGATGCTGGATGATACCTGGCCTGAACAAAGGCTTGGTCTGTTGTTAAAGGAACTGAATCTTTATTGTTTAATTACAAATAATACAACTGCGCTGCCTGAGGGGGCAGCATCGCTTTGTGCTGAAGTAATTTCATGGCAGCAGGTACAAAAACACACTATTGCTGACAATGTTGTTTTGCAGCAGCCTGTATACGAAGAAGATGACAGCCTGTATATTTATTTTACTTCTGGTTCTACCGGTACGCCCAAAGGGATTATTGGCAGGAATGGGAGTTTGCTGCATTTCTTAAAATGGGAATTGGAGGCATTTGCGATCAACCAGGCAATGAGGGTAAGCCAGTTTATCAGCCCATATTTTGATGCGTTTTTACGGGATGTATTTATTCCGCTATTTGCTGGTGGCACTCTTTGCATCCCTCCATCAGAAGAAGACTTTTTTACGCCTGAAAAATTGGTCCCATGGATACATGAACAGGCTATTACTTTGATTCATTGCGTACCTAGTGTGTTCCGTGTTTTTAACAATAATATACTGCTTACGGCTACACATTTTCCAGCATTGAAATATGTATTGTTGTCTGGTGAAAAAATAGCTCCTGCAGAATTAAGCAATTGGTTCGCTATTTTTGGGAGCCGCATACAATTAGTAAATCTGTATGGTGCAACTGAAACGACTTTAATCCGTTCCTGCTATCTGATACAGCCCGAAGATGCAGCAGCAGCCAGAATACCTATTGGTTTTCCGATTGCAGATACTGAACTGCTCGTTCTTGGACAAGATCTGAAACCTTGTAATACACTGGTCCAGGGTGATTTATACATCCTGTCAGACTACTTTACCAAAGGCTATTTAAACGATGCCCCACTTACGCAGCAGAAGTTTGCCCATATCGAAACAAGCGATGGCAGCAGGATGTCTTTTAAAACAGGTGATAAAGCCCGTGTGTTAGTGAACGGTGTAATTGAACTCATGGGACGTGAAGACCGGATGGTAAAGATACGCGGTGTACGTATTGAACTGGATGAGATCGAATACGTGCTGGCAAAATTGCCCTTGCTCAAAAATGGTATAGTTGTAAAACGGGAAGATGAAAAAGGTAATGAATCACTTGCAGCTTTTGTGGTAAAAGCTGATGCGGCTGACCCAACATCAGATCTGGAAACTGTAGTCCAAACTCACCTGAAGGAGTATCTGCCTTCTTATATGATACCGGCCAATATAATAAGTCTTGCTGCTTTACCATTGCTGGCCAGCGGAAAAATTGACTATAAACTGCTGGAAAAGGAAACAGGGCCCCGGGAGATAGTGGCACCTGCCAATACCATAGAAGCCGGACTACTGGAAATATGGAAAGAAATTCTTGGTGATAAACCCATTTCTGCTGATGACAGCTTTCATAAAATTGGCGGTAACTCCTTAAGTATGATGAAACTTATTGGCAGAATATATAAGCAATATAATGTGAGGATTACTTTAGGTGACCTTTTTAAAAATCTCACCATTCAAAAACAAGCTGCCTTTATCGGCAGGTCAAGTAAAGACAAGTTGTATGTTATTGCTAAAGTACCTGTAAAACCGTTCTATCAGGTGTCACAGGCACAGGAAAGAATGTATTATAACCAGCAGCTGAATAAAGACAGTGTAGCTTATAATCTGCCTATGGCCCTGGAGATAAAAGGGGAGATAGATCAGGTAAAACTTGAGGGTGCCTTCCGTCAGTTGATTGACAGACACGAAGCTCTTCGTACAGAATTTAAGCTCGAAGATGGTGAATTGCTGCAGGTGGTTAAAGAAAATGTTGATTTTAGTATGGAATCAATCCTTAACGGCAGCAATGATCTTTATAAAACCATTGCAGATTTTAACCGTCCGTTTAACCTGGATCAGGCACCATTAATCAGGTGCGGAATTATCAGTGAAGCCACAGGGAAAAGTATATTGGTTATCAATACCCATCATATTATTTGTGATGGTATTTCACAAGGCAGACTGTTTGCAGAGCTGTTATCACTTTACAATGGCGAAGAGTTAAAACCGCTCAACAGACAATACAAAGATTACGCAGAATGGGAATATGGATTCAGGCAAACAGATGAGTTTCTGTCACTCCGGGAGTTTTGGCTTGGGAATTTTGACGGAACGCTTCCTGTACTTGAACTTCCAACAACAAAAATTGATATTGATAGTATAGCAGACCATGGCGCTACCGTACCTTTTGAAATAGAAAAGGAGAAATTACAGTTGTTGCTCGCTTGTCTGAGCAGTGAAGAAATTACAGTATTTGCGGGTTTGTTTGCACTGAATTATCTGTTTATGTGGCAGATTACAGGTCAGGATGATATTGTGATCGGCACTGCTTCTTCCGGAAGAATGCAGCATGAGCTGGAAGATGTAGTGGGGATGTTTGTTAAAACACTGCCTATACGCTATAAGCTTAATGTAGACCTCACTTTCAAGGAAATGTTAATAGAAATTAATAAACTGCTGATACAGGCCAATAGTAAACAATGGTATGATTTGACGAATATCATGTCAGAGTTAAATGCTGAAAAGAAAGTGCCGGTAGAGAGTTTGTTTGATGTCATGTTTGTTTACCAGGACGTTGAAGATGGCATTCGCGGCGAAGGTGATGCGCTATTTACACGCCTGCCACAAGAAAACAGTGCAGCAAAATATCCTTTGACTTTGATTGCAGTAGATAACGGTCATTCATTTGGGTTTAAGCTGGAATACCTTGCTGGCTATTTTTCTGCAGGAGATATTGACCTGCTGATCACACAATTCATTACCCTGGTAGAGAAAGTTGCACAGAAACCTGAGGCTGGTATTTCAGAAATATTCGGTAGTGCGGAAAAATCTGCGCATATGATGGATGAAGATATTTCTTTCAATTTTTAACAATTAGAATCACAGTATTATGCTAACCAAGTCAACACTGGATATAAAAGGACTGAAGGCCAATGGGAATTTTGTTGCCCGGAATTACTGGAAACAACGTTTGGAGGGGCTCTCGTTCAGGCCATATTTTACAAGTAATACAACTGAGGGAAATGTATCCGGAAAAGAGCAGTATGTTAGTTATAAGGTAGTTGCAGCAGAAGATGTTACCCGGAAAATTGAACAGCTGGCTGCTTCGCCCAAAGCTAAATACCTGGTATTACTGGCGACACTTGGCATACTCGCACAACGTTATGCCGTAATTGATGAGGCCTGTATTTTTACTGCGCTGCCATCGGGTGCAAAGGATGTTGATACAGATGGGGGAATTGTTCCGGTTCGGATGAAAACTGAACCTGGAGATACATTCCGGAAACAGCTGGAAGATTTGAAAAATAACTTGTCCTATGATTTTAATCATGGTAATTATCCGTTGAACCGAATGCTGGCAACAGTAAATGAATCTGAAGCGAGTTTGCCTATAACAGGCCTGCTGCTCGAAGAAATCCATGAGCCTCAGGTATTAGATGCGCTTCAACCTGACTTAATATTTTCTTTTAGCACAGCAGGAGCGGCACTTTCTTTAACTATCCGCTATAACACTCATACCTATGATCCTGCTTTTATCACGTTACTACCTGAATTGTATTTTAACTTGCTTGATCAGCTGATCGATCAAAAGGATACTAGCATAGAAGCCATTGAATTGGTATCCAAAGCAGAACAGCATAAAATACTGCAGGTATTTAACAATACTTCATATCGCTATCCTGCAGAAGAAAGTATCGCAGATATTTTCGAAAATTGTGTGGAACAATATGGCAGCAGTATCGCTCTTATTGAGCGTAACAAGCAATACAGTTATGATTCACTCAACAGGGCAGCCAACAGGTTAAGTTTATTTTTATTAGCTAAAAAAATAGATCTGCAAAAGCCTGTCGCTGTGATGCTGGACAGGTCGGCTGAATTTTTAATCAGCATACTGGCAATCCTCAAAGCGGGAGGGATTTATATGCCTGTTAACCCTGCATATCCGGCAGAAAGAATAAACTATATGCTGGCAAATAGCGGTGCAGGCAGCCTGCTTACTCTGCAGGAACTGTTCAGTAATCCCGAAATCAGCTACCCTGTCAATACCGTATTAATTGATCGTGATAAGGCAGAAATAAACAGCTGTGCTATTGTAAATCCTGAACGCAGCTACAATGCTGGTGTATATGTAATTTATACGTCCGGTTCAACTGGTGAGCCTAAGGGGGTAACCGGGCTGCAGAAAGGCTTGCTTAATCGTTTACAGTGGGGATGGGTGAGTTATCCTTTTGAGGCAAATGAAGTATGCTGCCAGAAAACAAATATCAGTTTTGTAGATCATGTGGCTGAAATTTTTTCGCCACTGCTTAAAGGTATGCCTCTTGTAATGATCAGCGAGGCTGATATGGCAGATATATACCGGTTTACTCTTTGCCTGAAAGAAGCAAGCATTACCCGCTTAACGCTTGTGCCGTCTCTGTTACAGGCGATGATAGCTGAAAAAAAGGAAAAGCAGATTGAATTGCCCGCACTGAACTGCGTAACCTGCAGTGGTGAAGAGCTTTCTTTTCAGCTGGTAACAGAATTTCATGCGGTATTTGCCGGTGTAAAATTATTGAATATTTACGGTTCTACTGAAGTAAGTGCAGATGTCACCTGCTATGAAACAATACCGGACCTTTCAGAAGGAACGGTAAGGAGGAACAAACGTATACCTATTGGTAAACCGGTTTTTAATACAAAAATTGTTATTGTCAATAAAAATGATCAGTTGCAGCCTGTAGGGGTGCCGGGTGAAATTGTTATAGCAGGTGATGCAGTCGTATCAGGCTATAATAATGAGGTAGAGCTGACGGCAGCTAAGTTTGCCAGTATCAGTTGTTTTCCCCACGTACCTGTTTTCCGCTCTGGCGACCTGGGCAGATGGTTGCCTGATGGCACCATTGAATATCTGGGCCGGATTGATCACCAGGTAAAACTACGGGGTATGCGCATCAGGCTAGGTGAAATTGAACAGGCGCTGGTAAGCCATGATACCATCACTGAAGCTGTGGTAGTTACAGTAGGTGAGGGCAATGACCGTTATCTGGCTGCTTATTATAAAGCTGAAAATCCGATAAAAATACAGACCCTGAAAACGTACCTGCTGGCACGTTTGCCAGATTACATGCTTCCTTCCTCTTTTATAGGGTTAGCTGCATTTCCGCTAACATTAAGTGGAAAAACAGACAGGAACGCATTGCCTGCCCCGCAAATAAATACAGGAGAAGAATACGAGCCTGCTTCTGGCGAACTGGAAGAAAAACTAGTGGAGATCTGGTCTGCCATACTAAAAACTAAAAAAGAAACAATCAGTGTAAATGACAGTTTTTTTGATCTGGGCGGTCATTCGCTGCGGGCGATGACACTGGTAAACCGGATACAAGGGGAGCTGGGGATTGAACTGTCCATAAAAAAAGTATTCGAACATAAAACTATTCGCAATTTAGCCAGGGTACTTCAAACCGCTGGTAAGACTACCAGTTACATGCCTTTGCAAAAGGCACCGGTCAGGGATTGGTATGAATTGTCTACTGCACAAATGCGGTTGTATTATTTTTATGAGCTCGACCACCAGTCACTCACCTTTAATTTGCCAGTGGTAGTCAAACTGGAAGGTGTGCTGGATAAACAGAAAGTGGAGCAAGTATTTAACCTGCTTATTCAACGGCATGAAAGCTTACGGACTCTTTTTGAGATCATCAATGGAAAGCCAATGCAGCGTGTTTTGCAGGATTTTATATTAGATATTAGTTATTTTGATACTATTGAGGAGCACGTACAGCAGATTTTAGAACAATTTATCCGTCCTTTCGATCTTAGCCAGGCACCCTTGCTCAGGGTTGGTTTAATTGCGCTCTCCCCTGAGGTGCATTATCTGATAGTAGATATGCACCATATTATTGCCGATGGAACTTCAGTGGGCTTATTGATCAATGATTTTATGGCCTTATATGACGAGGTTGAATTATTGCCGCTTACATTTGATTATAAAGATTTTTCGGTCTGGCAGCAGGATAAAAGTTATCAGGATAAAATTGCCGGACAGAAGGATTTCTGGATAAAAGAATTTTCTGAACCCCTTACACCACTTGATATACCAGTAGATTTTGCAAAGCCATCCTCCACAGAAGGTGATTGGGTCGGGTTTGAATTAAGTGCTGCAGAAACTTCAGATTTGCGTGCGCTCGCTGACCAGGAAGTAGCTACAATTTCAATGGTTATATTGAGTGTACTTACCATTTTACTCAGTAAAATGTCTAATCAGAACGATATTACTGTAGGTATGGCAGTGGCGGGCAGAGAGCAGCTTGAGCTGGAGCAAATGATTGGCATGTTTTCACTCGTGCTTCCATTGCGCGCACATCCTTCGGATGAACTCAGTTTCAGGGAGTATCTAAGGGATTTAAAGGATACGTTTCTGGACACATTTGACAATCAAAGTTATCAGTATGAAGAACTGGCCCGGGAGCTGAACCTGGAACGTGACAGCAGCCGGAACCCCTGGTTTGATGTGATGTACTTATATCAAAATTTTGAAAGATCGGAGTTAGTTATACCTGGTTTAAAAGTAAGCGCTTATAAGGAGCAGAATGTTGTAGCGCATGAAAAACTGAACCTTACGGTTAGTGAAAGCAATACACAGCTTTTCTTTAGACTGGTCTATTCCAAAGCATTGTTTAAAAGAGAAACAGTGGAAAGACTGGCAGGTTATTTCAAAAAAATTATAAGTGCTGTTAATGAAAATGCTGATATAAAAATTGCTTCAATCGAAATGGTCAGTAGCCTGGACAGGCAATTACTATTAAAGGCTATTACGCATTCAAAACATGAGCAGGGCCCTGTAAATTTTGCAGCGGCTTTTGCTGCACAGGTAAAGGAAAATCCACATTGTATTGCTGCCCAGCATAATGTCGACAGACTTACTTATCGTGAGCTGGATGCACAAGCGCAAAAAATAGCTTCTTTTCTTGCTGCCAATGGTGCAGCTGCCAATAAAAATGTAGCTGTACTGTTGCCACGAGGGTTAAATCTGATTATTGCTGCAACCGGAGTTTTTTATGCAGGTGCTACTTATGTACCTGTTGATGTCGATTTCCCGGTGCAGCGCATATTGGAAATGCTGTTGAGCAGTGAGCCTGTTGTGCTGATTACCACACGTAAAGCCCTTGCAATAATTAATGAGGCAGAAAAGACGGCAATCCTGGCAGATGTAATTTGTTGTGCAGAGGACTGGGACAATATTCCTGTGGCTGACTTTAGCCCGGTTATACAAAATAGGAATGACCTGGCTTATATTATTTATACATCCGGCACCACAGGAAAACCTAAAGGCGCAATGGTCAGCCAGCAGGGGATGATGAATCATCTTTGGGCCATGATTGATATATTGAGTATTACCAGTAACGATGTCATTGCACAAACCGCTTCTGCCTGTTTCGACATCTCTATCTGGCAATTACTCAATGCGCTTATTATTGGTGGAAAAACGCTGGTGATAGACAAAGAGAAATTACAATCCCCACAGCAGTTACTACAGTTACTGCAGCAGGAAGGGATTACTATATTTCAAACCGTACCGTCCCTGCTATCTGTGTTCCTGGATGAAGTAACACAGCTGCAGACAGCGGCTCTGCCTCAGTTAAGATGGATGATTCCTACTGGCGAGGCCCTGAGTGTAACACTTGTAAAAAAATGGCAAGCCAAATACCCTGATATTTCTCTGCTCAATGCCTATGGTCCCGCAGAAGCTTCGGATGATGTCACTACTTACGTAGTACCACCGCCGGCTGAAGGACAGCTCTTTATACCGATTGGTAAACCTGTGCAAAATATGCACGTCTACGTACTGGATAACAACCTGAAACTTTGCCCGCCGGGTGTTAAAGGCGAAATATGCGTTGCTGGATGGGGTGTAGGCAAGGGATATTGGAAAGATGCTGAAAAAACAGACGAAGTATTTGTGCCGAATCCTTTTGCGTCAGAAATAAATGATCCTTCATTTGCTATACTATATAAAACAGGGGATATAGGATATTATCTCGAAGATCAGAACATTATTTGTTTGGGCAGAAGTGACGATCAGGTTAAAATCCGCGGTTTCAGAATTGAACCGGGCGAAATTGAAAGTGTACTTCTTACTTATGAGCCCATTCGCGAAGTAAAAGTGTTTGCAAGAGACTGGGCAAATAATAAATACTTAGTTGCTTATTATGTAGCTGAACAGGCGGTAAATACTGCAATACTTGAACAGCACCTTTCTGACAAGTTGCCTCAATATATGATACCTGCGTATTTTATACATCTTCAGCAGTTTCCTGTAACGCTGAATGGTAAAATTGATAAAAGGGCGTTGCCTGTGCCAGAAATGCAGCAAGCAGATTTTATAGCGCCTGATGGTGAAACAGAACAACTCCTTGCAGTGATGTGGGCCGACGTGCTGAAGTTTGATTATAATCAGGTCGGTGCAGAAGCGAGCTTCTTTTCTATGGGTGGTCATTCACTCAATGCCATTACTTTAATTAATAGTGTATATAAACAGTTTAATATTCAGCTTTCATTAAAAGACTTTTTTATGAAACCAACAATCAGAAGTATGGCGGACTATATCGATGCACATCTGTGGTTGAAAAAAGAAGCCAATGATAATACAGTATCGACTAAATCAGAATTTTTAATCTAATGGAAGCACTTATACATAAGCTAAGACGACACCATATAGATGTGGATGTGGTAGGCAATCAGTTAAAACTGCAGGTGCCGGAAGGTTTGCAGGCGGATGAAATTATTCAGGAAGTAAAACTGAATAAAGAGGCGCTGATTGCATTTATTCAAAAGGCCAGGGGTGAAGCTGCGTACAGTAAAATTCCGGCTGCACCTGTTCAGCAGGCCTATGTATTGTCTTCTGCACAGCAGCGGCTTTATTTTTTAAAGGTACTTGACCCGGCATCCCTCGCTTATAATATGCCGCAGGCAATAAGAATCGACGAAAATCTAAATAGCCAAAAGGTGGGTTATGTCTTTAATAAACTTATTGCCCGGCATGAAAGTCTGCGCACTTCCTTTGTAATGATGGATGAAGAGCCTGCTCAGTGTATTGCCCAGGGAATAGATTTTGAGATTGAACATTTTATAGCAACTGAGAAAGAAACGGCTGGCATTATCAGCAAATTTGTAAGGCCTTTCGACCTTGCCCAGGCACCTTTGTTCCGGATTGGAATCATTGAATTGATCAATGAGGATGGTAGCCCTTTAGCAGCTTCAGTGCTTCTTGCGGATATGCACCACATTATTACTGACGGTATTTCAGGAGATATTCTGATGAATGATTTCAGGGCATTTTACCAGGAAAAATGGCTTCCTGAATTAAAGTTGCAATACAAGGATTATGCCGTCTGGCAGCAGAGCAAAGCGCAGCAGGAAATAATAGCCGCACAAAAGGATTTCTGGCTTCAGCAATTTAAAGAAGAAGTTGCTGTACTTCAGCTGCCAGCTGATTTTCAGCGGCCTCTTGAACCCTTACATGAAGGAGCACACCTGTCTTTTAATCTGGGACCGGTAGAAACTGCTGCATTAAAAAATAGAGCTGAAACTATGGGTGTTACCCTGTTTATGGCAGTGTTAGCTGTATATAATATACTGCTGGCCAAATTATGTAACCACGAGGACATCGTGATCGGAACACCTGTAACGGGTAGGAATCATGCCGATCTTGAACAGGTTATCGGGATGTTTGTTAATACACTTGCCATCCGGAACAAACCAGAAGGAGGCCTCAGTTTTAAAGAGTTTTTGACAAAGGTTAAACTCAATACCCTGGCTTGTTTTGACCACCAGGATTACCAGTTTGAAGAACTGATCAGTGAATTAAAAATAAAACGTGATCCGGTCCGTAACCCTCTGTTTGACTTGTTCTTTGTTTATGAGAACGCAAGCCATTCTAAAGCTGATAATTCACAGTCGCCATTTCAATCACTCAGCAGCGGCCATACGGTGGCTAAATTCGACCTCACTTTACTAGCCATAGAAACTGAAGATCAATTGCTGATGCGTTTTGAATACTTGACGTGTTTGTTTAAAAAAGAAACAATAGAACGTTTTGCCGGGTATCTTAAAAAAATATTTACAGCCGTTATAAATAATATAGATTTACCCATTGCTGAGATCGGAATTATTGATCTGGAGGAAAAAAACCAGTTGTTATACGGATTTAACAATACTGCTTTTGAACGCACAGGTAATGAACGTATCAGTGAACTGTTTGCACAACAGGTAAAAGCAACGCCCAGACAAACTGCAATTCATTTTGAAGGGCAAAATATCAGCTACGAAGAACTAGAAGCCAAAGCCAGTGCGCTGACCGAAAAAATACGGCAAAATAAGGTTCCTGAAGGGACGGTATCGGCCATATTACTGGATCGTTCTGTAAATGGTGTTGCCGCAATATTGGCCACCTTAAAATATGGATGTGCTTACCTTGCAATGGATGTGAGTTACCCTGATGACCGGCTCAGTTTTATGCTCAATGACAGTGGTGCAGCGGTACTGTTAACTACATCAGCGATAATGGCAGACAGACAACTGCAATGGCCCGGAAAAACCATGCTGATTGATCTGGCGGAAGGAGAGGTGATTGATGCTGCAGCAGATGGTTTGGATTATACTGCTGCCTTAATGGCACCACCAGATACGCTTTACCTCATTTATTCTTCAGGTTCTACGGGTACTCCAAAAGGTGTAGCTGGCAGTGAACGCGGGCTGATTAACCGGTTAAACTGGGGCTGGCAACAATATCCTTATGAAAAAGGGGAGGTTTGTTGTTTTAAAACGAACCTTGGTTTTGTAGACCATGTTGCTGAGCTGTTCAGTCCTCTGCTTCAGGGGGTTCCGCTTGTATTACTACCTGATAATATCAGTAGTAATCCAGAAATGCTGATGAACGAAGTAATCAGTCATAATATCAGCAGAATTACACTGGTTCCTTCTCTGCTTCAATCACTCTTGCAAATAAAAAAATACCGTAACCTTCACCTAAGCGCATTAAAATATTTCTTTTGTAGTGGCGAGATACTGTCATTGCAGTTGGCAAAACAATTTTGCAAAGAATTCGGAACTGCCTTTCTGGTGAATATCTATGGATCTTCAGAAGTTGGTGCAGATGTTACCTGGCATCAGGTAGATCGTTTTAATGTGGAAGAGGTTTTAAGTTATTTCCGCCATATTTCTACTGCAGACAATATTGCGGTGCAGGCTGGTACAGATTTTACTTCGGGGCATGTCGGGCTCGGAGAAATTGCTGCAAGGTTCACCAACAGCAAGGTCGCTGAATACCCTGTTTCGCTTACAGCATATTATAACATGCTCCGTAAAGATGTTATACCCTATACAATTAATACAGCGTCGCCTACTTTTATCGGACATATGACTTCTGTACTGCCAGATTATGTACATGATATTAGCAAACTGGTTTCTCAGTTGAATCAAAACCTGGTCAAAGTAGAGACATCCAAATCTCTTACCTTTCTGGAAAGGGAGGCCATTGGCATATTACACAGACTTTTTTATGCTAATCCTGAATCTTTTTATACCCAATATATACAACAGCTGAATGCCAACCTTGGTATTATTACCAGTGGTGGGACAACGGCGAATATAGCCGCATTACTTTGCGCACGTAACAGGGCGCTGCTGGCTGTGGTAAAGGACGAACAATTACTCAAAGAAAGCAGTATACATTCACTCTTACAGGCACATGGTTATAACGATATGGTGTTACTGGGTTCTAAACTCATGCACTATTCGTTCAGGAAAGCCATGAGTATAATGGGGCTGGGTACCAGTAATATCATACTTGTTGAAAATGACGAAAATGGTGTGATGTGCGCAGATGATCTGCAACATAAGATAGATACCTGCCGGCAAAAGCGATTATTGATAATGGCTGTTGTTGGGATCGCCGGCTCTACAGAACGGGGCAGCATAGACCCTCTGGAAAAAATAGGGGTCATTGCCAGAAATAATCAGATACATTTACATGTGGATGCCGCCTGGGGTGGTGCGCTCATTTTTTCTGATGCACACCGCAGCTTATTGAAAGGTATTGAACAAGCCGATTCAATTACTTTTTGCGGGCATAAACAATTGTATCTGCCACAAGGTATCAGTGTTTGTTTGTTCAGCGATCCTGATCGCCTTAATCTTACTGCTACTCCGGCCAGTTACCAGGCTGCACCCAATTCATTTGATACAGGAAGATTTACTATCGAAGGCTCCAGGCCCGCGCTATCCATGTGTCTGCATGCGTCGCTTAATATAATTGGCAGAAAGGGATATGAAATGCTGATCAACAGCAATATTAAAAAAGCAGAAGTATTTGCAGCAATGCTCCGGGGGATGCCGTTTTTTGAACTCATCAGTTGTCAGATTAATATTATTAATTATCGGTATATCCCGGCTGCTTACCGTGATCAGACAGGAACTTTGAAAGCAAGCGCTGAGCAGAATCAGCAGATCAATGCCATCAACCGTAACATACAAGAAAAGCAGTTTTTTCAAGGCGCAACTTTTGTTTCCAAAACCACGATTTCACATCCCGTATATGAGGAAATAGTCGTGTTTCGTGTAGTCCTTTCAAACCCCCTGACTACGCACGATGATTTAATTAACGTACTTAAAAATCAGCTGCAGATTATCCGGGAGAACTATGAAGAGGATAATGATTTGCAGGTAAATGAAAACATACTGTTTGCTGAGGATATGTTTGAAGAAGAAGAAACGGGGAGGGGTAATAAAATATCTATTGGCAAACCGCTGCCTAACACACAGATTTTAATTACAGATCCATATGGCCATTTGCTTCCGGCCGGTGTGTCCGGAGAAATATGTGTGGCAGGAGCAGGGCTTGCTAACGGCTATATTGGTCATGCCGCTGCAACAGCGGGCAGCTTCATTAAACATCCTTACCAGGAAAATGCCCGCTTGTATAAAACAGGTGATTTAGGGAAATGGCTACCTGACGGTAATATTGAATTTCTGGGAAGAATCGACAGTCAGGTGAAAATACGCGGATTCAGAATAGAACCTGTTGAAATAGAACAAACACTTTGCCTGCATGAAGCTGTTGAACAAGCAATTGTAACAGGCAAAGGAAAACCGGGTTCGCAATATCTGGTTGCTTATTATGTTGCGCAGGAAAGTATTCCGGTAACCGAACTCAAAGCACTGCTGATGAAAAAGTTACCAGCTTATATGGTTCCCGCGCATTATATAAAGCTCGAACAAGTGCCTTTTACCCCAAGCGGAAAAATAGACAGGAAGCTATTACCGGAAATAGATGGTAGTGAGGTAGTGCGCATAGCCTATGAAGCCCCGCATACTTTACTGCAGCAAAACCTGGTGCGGGTATGGGAAAAACTGCTGAATATAACCGGGATCGGAATTAATGATAACTTTTTCGATCTGGGCGGCCATTCCTTGTCTACGATCAGGCTGGCCGCCGCCATTAAAAGGGAAATTGACATCACGTTACCAATTCATATTGTATTTCAGTTGGGCACTATTGCAGGTATTGCACAGTGGGTAGAACTTAATTACGGCGAAGAAAGCGATACAGAAGAATATTACGACGAAATAAAAATATAAACCTATGAAACTATATGTTTTGTTCTTGTGCGTATTGGCATGGTTATGCCCGGTGAAATTGATTGCACAATCAGCTTCTTTTACCGTAAATGGTAAAAAGGTAGTCATCAAAACTTTCAATAGTTCATTTGAACAATTGCTGAAAGCAACAGACATTCCTGGTGCCAGTCTGGCTATTATAGACCATAATAAAATTGCATTTACTGGTTATTATGGAGTTAAAACGTTAAAAGGTCAGGAAAAGGTAGATGCTGAAACCGTTTTTGAGGCATGCTCTCTCTCTAAAAGTTACCTCGTATATGCTGCATTTCGCTTAGTGGAAGAAGGTAAACTTGATCTTGATAAGCCGGTTTATCAGTATATGGAGCCAGGTGCGGCCCTTGACCATGATGTCCGTTATAAATTAATCACCCCACGGATGATTTTATCGCATTGTTCCGGAATTGAAAACTGGAAAGAAGACAACAACCGGGATACGCTGGAAATACTGACAGATCCCGGTAAAAGTTTTGTGTATTCAGGCACGGGATATAATTACCTGGCAGAAGCCATTGCAACTATTATCGGCAAACCTTATGAAACATACGTAAACGAACTGGTATTGCAGCCATTGCATCTGCAGCATTCCTACTTAAGATTTACCAAAGACGGCCCTTTTAATTATGCAACTGGTCATAATATTTTTGGGAAAGAAATCCCTAAATGGAAAAATGAAGAAGCTGTCCCATCCAGTGCTAACAATGTTACTGCTGAGGATTATGCCAGGCTGATCATCGCCACTTTTGACGGACAGCACCTTTCCAAAAAAACAGAACAAGCTTTGCTTACGCCGCTCATTAGTACAAGTGGCAATCAAAAGCCATATTACTATGGGCCAGGTTTCGAGATATTTTATGCTGAAGGCGACACCATTATCAGCCACGGTGGTAATAATGCAGGGTTTAAAGGCCAATTGTTTTATTCCTTAAAGCACAAATGCGGTTTTGTCCTGCTTACCAATGGCGACAGGGGCAAACTGGCTGTGAGTGCCTTAAATAAAATGACTGCTTGTTTACCTGTTGAGGCATATTACCAGCAAATAAGTCTTGAGGAATATCCCGATGCGTCGGTTGGTTTATTTCATACTTATCTGACCAGTGGCCTTGATGCAATGCAGGATTCGATAAAGGTTATGGAAAAGAATAAAAAACTCACAGAAGGTACGCTTAATGCACTGGGAAGTGTATTTATGGATTCCGATACTGCATTGAGCAGAAAATTACTGCAAAACAACCTGGTATTGTATCCTGGATCGTCACTTGGTTATTACCTTTTAGGGAACTTATACAAGAACCGTTATGCTTACGATATTGCCTACGGATATTATGTCAAAGCAAAAGCTCTGCATTTTGATCTTTGGGAAACAGAATTAACGCGTGAACTGGAATTGTGCAGGCTAAAAATAGCCGATGCCCGGCGAAGAACAGCATTGCTTGCTGAAGTGAATGCTGCAGGACAGTTAACGTTGCAGGCTGAAGCGTATAATCAGATGCAGGGAATAGAAGTGCGGGTAACTAAAGACTCCGGGGGCGGCCAGGCATTAGGCTTTATTGATACAGGCGATTGGATGAACTATAAAGTGCGTGTACCAGATGCCGGAAGGTATCAGCTGCAATTAAGGGTCTCGAGCGAACCGGGTAACGGCCGTGCTGAATTGCGTTCAGGAGCTACTGTGATTGCAGCGTTTGATATTACTTCCACTAAAAGCTGGGAATCATTCACTACGCTGACTGCCTATGCCGATTTACCTGCAGGTCTGCAAACCTTTCAACTCTATGCAGCCAAGGGCGGTTTCGATGTAAACTGGATACAGTTTACCAGAATTAAAAATATATCCTCTAAAAAATAAACATCATTGTATGACTAAACTCACCTCTTCAACCGGTCGGGCATTGCCTTTTACAGTACAGCTGAATGAGCTTACACCGGATAGATTTATTGATTATTACCAGTCGGACAGGCAGTTTATCGACAACATGCTTTTGGTCAGCGGCGCAGTAAAATTTTCTGGTGTGGAAATCAATACGCCAACTGTATTTGAACATATTGTTCATTCCATTTCAAACAAGTTTTTAAATTATGTCGATGGTAATTCGCCACGCGTAAAATTATCTGATAGTGTTTATACTTCTACAGAATACGATCAAAGTCAGGTTATTACCATGCACAATGAACTATCTTATTCTGCGAAATGGCCGAATAAATTGTTTTTTACTTGTCTTACCCCTGCTGAAAGCGGTGGGGAAACCCTGCTTGCAGACAGTCGGGAAATACTGCAGGCCATGAATAAAGATATTGTGGATGAAATTGAAGCCAGAGGACTGCTATATATCAGAAACCTGCATGGTGGGGATGGTATGGGCCCTTCTTGGCAGGATACATTTGAAACTACCGATAAACAGGAGCTGGAAACATATTGCAAAAAACACAACATTTCTTTTGAATGGACTGATCAGGACAGTCTGCGCCTCAAACAATCCGCCCGTGGTATTATAAGTCACAGGAGTACTGGAGAAAAAGTATGGTTTAATCAGGCAGATCAGTTTCATCCGCTGCACCTCGGCCGGGAAATGGTAGAAGTCCTGGAGTTAATGTATGGTACGCCTGAATATTTTCCTATGTATGTAAGCTATGGGGATGGAAAAGAAATCAGCGTTGACACTGTGCAGGAGATATTACAAACCATAGCCGGTGTTACGCTGGCACCTGTATGGAAAAAAAATGAACTGCTCGTGATAGACAATGAATTGGCAGCGCATGGTAGAAACCCATTCACCGGAGATCGAAAGGTACTCGTTGCCATGACTGAATAATCTTTAACCCTTTAAAATAAAATTGGATGAACCTTGAAAAAGACCAGGTTATAGGTATTGTTGGTGGTATGGGACCTGAAGCCGGTATTGCACTTTGCAATTACTTGCTAAGAGATCCCCTTGCGGTTGAAGATCAGCGTCACCTGTCATTTATGCTGATGTCTTTTCCCGCTCATATTACCGATAGAACCGCTTTTCTTGAAGGAAGTTGCACCCTCAATCCGGCTTATGCTGTCGCAGATATTATTGCCAGGCTGGAAAAAGCTGGTGCAGGTATCATCGCGATTGCATGTAATACCTGCCATGCACCAGAAATATATAATGTAATACTGGATGAGCTCGGTAAGATGAACAGTGAAGTCAGGCTGATGCACATGCCATACGAAACCTTAAGTTTTGTGAAGAAAAACTATCAGCAGGTAAAGCGTATCGGGTTAATGACAACTAATGGAACTTATCACTCCGGAGTATATGAAAAACTATTCAGGGAAAGTGGTTATGAGGTGGTACTGCCTGACATTGATTTGCAGAATAACTGTATCCATCGGATGATTTATGATCCCTTAACAGGGATAAAAGCCAATCCGAATCATATCACCCATGAAGTGACTGAGCTAATGAATGAGGCGATGAATTTTTTTAAAAATAATGGCGCAGATGCTGTTGTATTAGGGTGTACTGAACTATCTCTGGTTAATACAGCAGCGTTTGAAAAAGAATTGCCAATAATTGATGCCATGAAAATATTATCCCTTGCACTTATCAAAGAATCAACATATCCCGGTGTTGTAAAACCCGGAGAACTGGCCGGCTAACACCGGTAATTGACCCTATCTAAACCTATTATTATGCGTGATTTTTTAGAAAGCAAAACTGATGTGGATGAAATGAAGCCTATAATGGATCGTTTCCTTTCCTTTATACCTGGTGTGGGTAAGCCACTTCCGGTTCCGGTAGTTGATGCCGAAACACTTACAGAAAAGGAGTTTACACAAAAATGGGTGTCTTGCAATAAACCCTGCCTGGTAAAAAAAGCTGTAGCACACTGGCCTGCTGTGGAAAAATGGAGAGATAAAGAATACTGGTTAAGCAAATGTGACAACTTTGATATTAATGTTTATCCGCATCAGAATTTCAACAATAAAGAAAAACAAAACACAGATAAAGAAGTGATGCCATTTCATAAAGCCATTGAACGGTTGTTTGAAAACAGGGATTATATATTCAGCCTGCCTTCTGAGCAAATAACCGAAGAGGGGAGGTTTTCGAAAATAAAAGCCGATATGCCAGGGTTCACTTTTTTACCCCAGGCGGAAAACCCGCGTTATTACGAACGGATGCGCTTCTTCTCCTACAGAAGAGCTGCCACAGGCTGGCATTATCACGGTGTGGATGAGACGCTTATGTGCCAGGTAAATGGTACTAAACGTGTAGCGCTTTTATCACCTGATATGCCCAGACCAGATTATATTACCCGTTATCTGCAGGAGGAAAATTACTTAAACGATGATCCTTTTCAGGTACAGGATAATATCGCTCCATTTATGGTAGATGTAGAGGAAGGTGATGCCTTATATATCCCGCCTTACTGGCATCATGTAGTGGTTCCGGTTGACGGGGAAATTGGTTTTACCGTTGCCTTTTGCTGGAAAAGCCCATTGCATATATTAGGTAATTTCTCTAATTACTTTGTACGCGCGCTGTATAAACAGGGGATGTGGCCAATCAACAAAAACACCTTATTTATGCCACTATTGGGCTGTTATGCCGGTATGTTGCACCTCATTAGAAAAATGTCCGGACGAGTATGAAAAAATATATATTGTTTTTAACCCTTTTCTTTTTGCCTGCCCATTCCTGGTTGATGGCGCAAGAGAAAACATGGCCTGCTTTTACTTTTGAACAAATAGATAAAAAGGTGAGGCAATGGATGAAGCAGGGGAATATCCCCGGCATGAGCCTGGTTGTTATCAATGGAAACAAGCAGTTTATCAAAAGCTATGGCTATGCAGATCTTCAGCAGCAGCTTCCTGTCAGTTCCAATACCTTATTTGAGCTGGGGTCGTGCAGTAAGGCTTTTACTGCGTTAGCGGCTGCAAGGCTCATAGAAGAAGGGAAACTGAAACCTGACAGCAGCGTGCAATATTACCTGCCTTGGTGGAATGTGACCTATAAATATAAAAAAGCAACGATAACTGTAAGGCAGTTATTACATCATACCAGTGGTATTCCATGGAATACCATTTCAAAAATCCCGCAAACAGACGGCAGAAATGCGCTGGAACAAACAGTGCAGGAGCTGAAAAATCAGGAACTTAGTGAGCTGCCTGGCAAAAAATATGAATATGCTACCATTAACTATGATGTGGTCGCACTTATCATACAGCAACTGACAAAACAATCATTTGAAACTTATTTACAGCAACAGGTTATTAATCCGCTGGGATTAAAACACACCACTGTAGGCTTGCAGCCTGGTAAAACAATAACAGCGACAGGGTATAAAAATGGTTTCTTTAAACCCAGACCATATACTTCACCTTTATTTCGTGGTAACAATGCGGCAGGTTATGTCATTTCAAATGCCGTGGATGTAGCCGAATGGGTAAAGCTGCAAATGGGTTTGACTACCAATTCTTTACTCGATCATGCAGCAGCCCTGACACACGAGCGTGATGAAACAGTTCCGTTACATGCTATGTCGGCCTATGCCATGGGGTGGCATGTGTCACTGAACGGAAACAGGGAGATCTTTCACGATGGGTTAAATCCAAACTTTACCTCTTACATCACTTTCAAACAAAGCAATAAAACAGCTGTGGCCGTATTGGCCAATTCCAACAGTAGTTTAACTGCTATTATAGGTGACAGGGTAATGCGTATGCTAAATGCGGAAGAAATGCCCAAAGAATTTGATACTGGTGACGGGCTGGATAAAGGGTTTTCCATTTTTACCATAGCCATAAGTATTTACCTGGTGGCTGTGTTTACATTTCTGCTTATTATCATAACAGCCATAATTAAAGGAAAAAGAACTTATACTGGCTTCTCCATAAGAACAGTGCAACAACTGGCTTTACTGCTGCTGGTTTTTTGTCCTTTTCTGGCGGGTATTTATCTGCTGCCCCAGGCCATCACTGGTTTTAACTGGAGTGCCTTGCTGGTGTGGTCGCCAATTAGCCTGCCAGTAGCGCTTGCCCTGGTTATTGCTGCTATGGTTGCCAGTTACATCGTATATCTTGTAGGTTTGCTTTTTCCGGAAAAAAACAACCTGAAACGCCTTGCCCCAAGGCTTTTCCTCCTCTCTATTTTATCTGGTCTGGCTAATATGGCCATTATTATAATCATTACATCTTCACTCGATAGCAAGGTGGAACTGAAATATCTCATCTTTTATTATTTATTAACTATAGGCCTGTATTTGTTTGGAAGAAGGTTCGTACAAACAAACCTCATCCGTTTTTCAAGAGACTTAACAAATGATCTGCGTATAAAATTGATAGATAAAATGTTCTCTACTTCTTATCAGAAATTTGAAAAGATTGACCGTGGCCGTGTATATACTGCTCTTAATGACGATCTGAATACCATCGGTGAATCCACCAATGTATTTATGACGCTGGTTTCCAGTTCTATTACTGCTATAGGCGCTTTTGTATACCTGGCAACTATTGCATTCTGGTCAGCCATGCTGACCATTATCTTGCTAAGTATTATCATGTTGCTCTATTATTCAGTGAGCAGGAAAATGAACTCAAATTTTGAGCAGGCACGCGACGCGCGTAATGTGTTTATACGCCTTACCAATGGTATGATAGATGGCTTTAAGGAGATCAGCCTGCACAGGAATAAAAAACGGCAATATAAAGACGATGTAGCCGAATGTGCAATAGAATTCAAAGAAAAAGTGGCGGTGGCCAGTATCCGTTTTGTAGACGTTAACCTTGTAGGAGAATCTGTACTTATTGTTTCCCTTGGTGTGGTTGTCTTTGCTTTTCCACGGCTTTTTCCTGGTATACCATCTTATACAATTATGAACTTTGTGATCATCCTGCTTTACCTGATAGCACCTGTAAATGGGATATTAAATTCAGTACCTGCAGTAATGCAGCTGCGCATAGCATGGAACAGGATCACACAATTTTCAAAGGAAATCCCCGCTAATCTCAATCTTGCAGAAACACCTTTGCTGGTACCGGTAGTAAGAAGCATTAAAGCTAAGGGGCTAAAATTCAAGTATAAAAATGAAGCAGGCACCTTTACCGTTGGCCCTGTTAACCTGGAAGCTGAATCTGGTGAAATACTCTTTATCATAGGCGGTAATGGCAGTGGTAAAACAACGCTGGCAAAAATGCTTACTGGTTTGTATGAGGCCGATGAAGGTATTTTGATGATTAACGATGAAGTCGTATTGCCTGCAGTAATCGGTGAATATTTTTCAGCGGTATTTAGTCCGGTCCATCTTTTTGAAAAATTATACAACATTGATACTATAGTCAAGTCGGATGAAATTGATCGTTACCTGACCTTATTGGATCTTTATGATAAAGTAAGTATCAGCGATAACAGGTACAGTACTATAGCACTTTCTGGTGGACAGCGTAAAAGGCTTGCGCTGCTGCAATGCTACCTGGAAGATTCACCTGTTTATTTATTCGATGAGTGGGCCGCAGATCAGGACCCGGATTATCGTTATTTCTTCTACCGCACGCTGCTGCCGGAAATGAAGAAAAAAGGGAAAATCGTGATCGCCATTACACACGATGATCATTATTTTGATGTAGCTGATAAAGTCATGAAAATGAATCAGGGTCAGCTGGAAAATTATATCGTTAAGCCGGCTAAATATTTAAACAACTTGAGCTAACCAATAAAGTCATGAGTAAATTTACAGAATTTCATTTGTCAGAAAATGCCCGGATGCTATCTTCGACAATCCCTGGCGAAAAATCCAAAGTATTACTGGATTTTCAGCGTGCCCATGAAGGGAGCATTGTTTCTTATCCCATTGAAATGCCTATTGCTATTTCGCATGCAAAAGGCGCTATCATAGAAGATGTTGATGGGAACAGGTTTATCGATTTTTTCAGTGGTGCTGGTGTACTCAACGTAGGGCACAGCAATCCATATGTACTGGAGTATGTAAAAGAACAACAAGAAAAACTAGTACATGCACTGGATTTTCCAACAGAGAACAGGATGCAGCTGGTAAAAAAAATACTGAAGCAGATACCCGCTGAAATACGCGATGAGTATAAAGTGAGCTTTTGCGGCCCTACCGGCTCAGATGCGGTAGAAGCAGCCATTAAACTAGCCAAACATTTCACAGGCCGGGGCGGGGTGTTTGCATTTCAAGGCTCCTATCACGGAATGACTTCCGGAGCCTTATCCGCAACCAGTAATGTGAAATTGCGATCACGTTTACATTCAATGGTTCCCGATATTACGTTTATTCCCTATAGCTACTGTTACCGATGCCCATTTGATAACAACAAAAAATCCTGCACTTTTAATTGTGCAGATTATTTTGCCAGCTTGCTTGAAAACCCACATTCCGGTTATGATAAACCTGCTGCTATTATCCTGGAACCTATACAGGGAGAAGGAGGGTCTATTGTACCCAAAGATGGCTTCCTGGAAAGGATCGTAGAAATATCCCACAAACATGGCATTGTGGTTATTTTTGATGAAGTACAAAGCGGCTTTTTCAGAACGGGTGATTTTTGGGCCTTTCAGAAAGATAATGCGTTTCCTGATATTATCACTATGTCGAAAGGATTAGGGGGAATTGGTTTCCCGATCTCTGCTATTATATATAATAAAGCTATCGAATCATGGGGCCCGGGTGACCATATCGGAACTTTCAGAGGAAATCAGGTAAGTATTGCTGCGGGCAATGGCGCTTTTGATTTTATTGAAGAATACGGGGTCACTGATCATGTAAAGGACATGGGGGAATATTTGTTGACTAAACTTCATGCGCTCAGTGAAGTTTTTAGTGGCATTGGTGAAGTAAGAGGCCGGGGCCTGATGATTGGCATTGAGTATGTGACAGACCGTGTCTCCAAAACGCCTGACCCGGCTATTGTGAAAAAAATACGTGCCCAATGTGTTAAAAATGGTCTTTTATTCGAAATAGGCGGCCATTACAATAATGTTATCCGTTTTCTCCCCTCATTAATTATTAACCGCACGATTATAGACAATGCGATGGCCATTTTTGAAATGGCCAATACTGAAGTACTTGCTGAATCAACTTTACCTGAAATTAACCCGAACTAATATGCCTGCTATAGATTTGATTAAAGTTCTCGACCTGCTGACAAGGTACGGGAAACAAGGGATTCGTATCTCGCTTTCAGCTAACGAATTGCTAATAAAATATCCAAAAAACAATCCGGTAACTGATGAAATTATTGAAGAACTCAAAGCAAACAAAGAACATTTGCTTGAATATTTCAGATATTATGATAGTGAGTTCAGGTTTATGGACGATGCCGTACAGCCGCCGGAATCCTTTGCAGGATTGTCCGGACTTAAAGAGCCTGAGAAAGTACTGAACAGTCATCTTTTGTTGCTGAACCAGCCGAAAAAAGAAGTGCCAGTTTTTATGTTGCCCGGCTCGGGAGGTAAAAGCGGAGCCTATCAGGAGCTCGCCAATTGTTTGAATGACCAGTATAGCATATACGGTCTGGAAATGATGGGAACACAGAAGGGCGAAACACCGCTGAAAAGTGTGCCTGAAATTGCTTCATTGAATATACAATGGATCAAGAGCTTACAGCCACAAGGACCGTATCGTTTTATAGCACATTCTTTCAGTGCATATGTGGTGTTTGAAATGACTCAGCAGCTGGAACGCGAGGGGGACGCTATTGAGTTTATTGTCGTGCTGGATCAGCAGATAAAAGCACTTTCAGGTTTATGCGATGCACCTGATGAAGTAAATGATGTTGACGTTGTGATGGGACTGGCCAGTGATTATTTCGCCAGCTTTAAAATCCTGAGCCCGCCTTATCCCGATTGGGCCAATCATTTAAAAGCACAACTGGAAACCATACCACTTCACCGGATGATGTCATTTATTTCCGAAACTATTATTGAACATCTGCCGCATACCGCAAAAATAGTAGAGTACGTGGCCAGGCTCGTAAATATCAGGGTATATAATGACACTATGGAGTATTACCCTAAAGGAACTATCAATACAGCGGTTATTGTATTTAAGGCTATGGATAATGAAGAGAAAAATCCCGATGAATTTCTTGGATGGGACCTGTTTTCTCCTACAGTGGAAGTGTACGAGGTGCCAGGTACTCATCATAATTTAGTAGATGGCGATAACGCTGTTGAAATCGGCCGTATATTAAAAACACGTATTGATCTGGCTGAAAATGCCATTTTATCAACCAATCAGACTAAGGCTTAATTTTATTGAGTATGCACAGTTTTCCTCCAGAGATTTTACGGTTTTTATCCGGTAAAAAGAGTTTACAACAGCAGTTGAACAAAGTTCAACAACGTCAAAACGACTCTTTAAGCAGCACAGAAGAGCAAATAGATGCGTATCAAAAAACAGTAGCGTCATTACCCTTGATTGCAGGTCAGTTTGTGAAACCATTGTCAAAGAAACTATCGGCCAGCGCTGAGGTCCTGCAGGAAGTCCATGAACTGTTGAATACGCTGGCGCAGCAAAATACACAGTTATTGCAAAGCCGGGATCTTTTGCAAACAAGCTATAATATAATCCGGGACCAGGTACATAAAACAAGAAGGTTGCTGGTGCTGGTAGAAAATGATTTGCCTGGTGTGGACCATTTACTTTATGGCCGTGTGCCCCGTGTATATGCGCTTTGCAACTGGCTGGTTCAGCATACTAATGCAAAGCTGGACCCTGTTAACCTGGTCACATTAATGCACATGTGCCAGCAAACTTCAGGCCTGCATATCGCAGAGCTGAAAGCGGTAAGGAGTATGTTAAAGTTGGCACTGATTGATAATTTGCAGCAAATAGCAGTGCGTATGGCTGTCTCAGCAGTGGATCTATGGATGAAAAAGCCTGCCGGAACAGGAGCTGATACCGCAGATAAAATTATGTTCAGAAATATTATCAGCAGCCTTCGCGTACTGGATACAATTGACTGGCATACGTTTATAGATCATGTAAACGTTATTGAACCTATCTTAAATGAAGATCCGGCAGGGGTATACCACCTGATGGATTTTTATACGCGTGAAAATTATCTTGCAGCAATAGGTGATATTGCTAAGCGGTCAAAGCTGCCGGAAATGGAAATAGCAAAAAAAGTAAATGCTTTTTCCAGGCAAGCTTCACCCGAAACACCCGCGTCCCATGTCGGCTATTTTTTGATAGGAGAGGGCCGCTGGCAACTCGAAGAAGCATTAGGCATATCTGGCCTTGGCAGGAAAAGTGCAAAACATACTTTTATAAAAACTTCGCTTACCGTTTATCTGGGAAGCATTTTAACGCTTACTTTGCTGCTGACTCTTCTTGTGGGTATACCTGTCTTTTACAGTCATTCAGGCGCATTTTTACTAACAATAACTGTTGGATTGCTGCTCATCGTAATGGGTGGCGTAGCCAGGCTTTCTGCCGATACAGTAGCAGGAGCAACTGTAAAACCTTCCTTTTTGCCCCGGTTCGATTTTTCAGAAGGCATACCGGAAAATTGTGCTGCTGTGGTGGTGGTGCCGACTATAATTACCAGCGAAGCTAGTATTGAAACGCTGATTTATGCGATTGAAGTTAGGTTTTTGGGCAACAGGGATGAGAATCTTCGTTTTGCCCTGTTAACTGATTTTGCTGATGCTGCCGCAGAAAGACTGCCAGCTGATACCTTGTTGCTCAACAAAGCAAAACTTTGTATTGATTCACTCAATGCCAAGTATAGCCAGGATGGTAATACTTATTTTTATCTTTTCCACCGGCCCCGTCAATGGAATGCCCAGCAGGGTGTATGGATGGGCTGGGAGCGAAAAAGAGGTAAATTGATGGCACTTAACGCATTACTGCGGGGGCATGGTAAAGAATATTTTGAATATATATCTGAGCATACAGACCTTTTACAAAGTGTGAAGTATGTCATCACATTAGACTCTGATACGCAGCTGCCCAGAGATACTGCCTGGAAAATGATCGCCGTTATGGCACATCCGCTGAATGCACCTGTATACAGCGAAGAAAAGAAAAGAGTCGTGGCTGGTTATGGTATGTTACAGCCCAGGATAGGCATGGATATTCGTGGAATGAGTGACTCTTATTACCAGCATATACATAGTGTTATGCCAGACATCGATCCTTACACTTATTCCGCACCTGATATTTACCAGGATCTTTTTGGTGAAGGATCATTTGTAGGGAAGGGTATTTACGAAATTGATACCATCATCAAGGTTATACATCACGTTTTACCTGAGAACAGGATATTAAGCCATGATTTGCTTGAAGGCTGTTATGGTCGTTCTGGTTTGCTTAACGATGTAACCTTATATGAACGTTCGGTGAATTACTGGGCGGATGTAAAACGCCGCCACCGCTGGGTTAGAGGGGATTGGCAAATTGCATCCTGGGTCGGTTTAAATGTACCTGGAGCCAGTGGGAAAACCAGAGTACGTAATCCGCTATCAGCTTTATCACGCTGGAAAATACTGGACAACTTGCGGACCAGCCTGGTACCTGTTGCCCAGTTGGTTTTATTATTACTGGGATGGCTGGTGTTGCAATTACCGTTGTATTGGACAGTTATTGTTGTGTTGACGAATTTGTTTCCAGGTATTTTGATTTTGGGAAAAACAATAGTTGAAAAACCTGCACAGATACTCTCGCTGAAATATTGGAAACATTGTTTTAACGAAGCATCCGGGCGTTTTTTTATGGGTATATACAGTATTATTTGTTTGCCTTACGAAGCCTGGTATGCCTTTGATGCTATTGTATTGCGTACCGGATGGCGTGTATTGATCTCTCATAAAAAAATGCTCGAGTGGACTGCTTCCGATAGCCATCAAAAAGATGATGATGCAACTGTTGCCCATATATATTTACGGATGTGGGCAGCACCAGTAACAGGTGTGGTGGCAGGGTGTATTTTGTGGTTGCTGAATATAACCACCTGGTGGCATGCAATGCCATTACTGTTACTTTGGATAGCTTGTCCTGGTGTAGCCTGGTACATGAATTGTTTTCGCAAAACCAAGGATAGTAGCCTGAGCTCAGCACAGGAAGCATTTATCAGAAGAATTGCCCGCAAAACATCTGCTTATTTCGAAGAATATGTAAATGAAGAACATAACTGGCTGCCACCAGACCATTACCAGGAATATCCTCATCCAAAGCAGGCAGCTTATACATCGCCGACCAATATTGGACTTGCCTTATTATCCTGTTTGACAGCAAATGATTTTGGGTATATGACCCAGGGGCGGCTTCTGCAAACTACAACTGGTACTATGCAAACCATGGCGAAACTGGAACGCTATAAAGGTCATTTTTACAATTGGTATAATACAAAGACATTGTTACCGGCAACACCCCGTTATGTATCTACTGTTGACAGTGGAAATCTGGCCGGACATTTATATGTTTTTAAACAGGGAATTAAAGCATTAGGTGATAAACCTGTGATTAGTGAAACGCTGTTTACAGGGCTCTATGAAACCATTGGTATTTTAAATGAAGCTTTTATAAAGCACCAGGGCCTACTATATGATTATTCTTTAGTTTCACCCGGTGAGCCTCTGGCAATCAGCAATCTGCAGGATGGTTTTAAATATTTGCAAGGCGTATTACAGTATGTACGGCAGACAGACTTTCAGGCACAGCAACAAGGGGAAACAATTTATTGGTGGAAAGTACTTAACCGTCAATGTAATGATATAAGTGAAGAACTATTATTGCTGGCTTCATGGCTTCAGTTACCCCCGGCACCGGCAGGCTATGAACACCTCCTCCCGGTTGCATTTCCCGTATTAAATGAGCTGGCTGCATACGAGTTACAACCAGTTGAAGTAAATGATATGGCAGATGAAGAGTGGTTACAGGCATTACATAATTGCAGGGTCCAGGCAAAGCAGGTGGCCACCAAACGCTTGCAGGCCATAGCAACCACGTTTCAACACTGCACTGGTTTTGCTGAAATGGAATACGATTTTATTTACAATAAACCGGAGCAGCTGCTGGCCATTGGCTACCATGTAGAATCAGATTGCCCTGATACAGACTGTTATGATATGCTCGCTTCTGAAGCAAGGTTAGCTACCTTTATTGGTATTTGTCAGGATAAATTGCCTGTGAAAAGCTGGTTTGCGCTGGGCCGTCCACTGGTAAGCACGCAAAATACCTGCACACTATTATCTGCTAACGGTACCATGTTTGAATACCTTATGCCATTGCTGGTCATGCCTGCGTTTGAAAATTCTTTGCTTCGTCATGCCTGCGATGCTGCTGTTCAAAAACAAATTGACTATGGAAACAAGCATGGTGTGCCATGGGGCATATCTGAATCAGGTTATGGCATGCTCGACAGCAGTGAAAACTATCAGTATAAGGTGTTTGGCATACCGGGCCTTAGTCTTAAACATGACAATGCAAGTAATGAAATGGTAATTGCACCCTATGCGGCTGCTATGGCACTCATGCTGGCTCCGCAAGCTGCCTGCCAAAACCTGGAGAAACTGTCTTCCTTTGGCTTTGAAGGCCGTTATGGTTTCTATGAAGCAATTGATTATACACCTGCTGTGGATCAGGCAGCAGAACCATATAATATAGTGCGTTCATTTATGGTCCATCACCAGGGGATGAGCTTGCTTGCTTTTAGTCACCTTTTATTGCAGCAGCCTATGCAAAAACATTTTATGAACGATCCTCAGCTTGAATCATCTTTATTATTATTGCAAGAGGGGCTGCCCAAAGATATTTCTTCTTATTTGCAGGAACCGGATACTGCCGGTCATTCAGAAAAAATAGCTGAAATAACTTTACCGGATCAAACAGATGAACTAGCTGTACAACAAGGTCAGCCTGGCATGGAACCGAAAGTACACCTGCTTTCAAATGGTAGTTATCATTTAATGCTGGGAGGAGAAGGAAATAATTTTTGCCGATGGGGCCGAAGTTTGTTGTCTGGAAACAGTGAACAAACGGTTCCCGATGCGGGTATGTGTTGCCTTATCAATGACCTGGAAACCGGTACCAGTTTTATTGCATCGGTTTCTTTACCTGCTGATGAAGATAAAAATAAGATGGTTTTTAACCAGGGGCACACCGATGTTTATCAGCGAATGAACGACTTGGAGATACATACCCGTGTTATTGTAGCACCAGAAATAGATGTAGAAGTAAGACATCTGAATCTTCACAATCGTTCAGCGCATGCAAAAACACTTGAATTATACAATATATGTGAACTGGTACTGGAAACTGGCAGCCGGGAAACCGGGACAGATTTGTTTTGTCATAAAGAAGTTCTTCACGATGAACAGGCTATTATCAGCAGTAACCAATTTCTTATACCACATCAACAGCAGCCATGGATATTTCATACTATAACAGTACATACTGGAAAAGTATTACATACAGTTTATGAAACAGAGCACGTACATTTACCCGCGGCAGGTGCTAAAACAACGATCTTACCTAATGCTACAGCGATCGGTTGTAAGCTGTTTCTGGAACCTGGTGAATATATTGTTTTAACTATTTGCAGGGGGGCTGCTGAAAACAGAACTGCCTGTAAAGCATTGATCTCGCAATGCCGGCAACCAGATTTTAGCTACCAGCTTATTACGCAGACTTACCGCCATAATTTAGTAGTTTTACAGCGTATTAATGCCGTGGAAAGTGATTTGCAATTGTGCAATTTATTGGCGGCGGAAGTTCTGATCACTGGAAATATGCAATCAAACCCTATGTTTGGTTACAAAGGCAGTCCAGATCAGCAGCCGATGGTCATATTGCGTATTCACAGTTGCGACCATATAGAAGTAGTTGCCAAAATGATACAGCTGCATGCCTACTGGCATCTGAAAGGCTGGCCGATGCAGCTGGAGATTTGGAATGAAGACAACAGCATTTACAGCTCTTTCCTGCAGCGGCTGGTGATGGAGCTAATTACCAGTGGTATAGGTGCCGAAGCTGTTAACCGTAATACTGCCGGTATTTTTGTGAAATATAATGATATTCTTTCAGAAGAAGATTATGCTGCAATACCCACAGCTGCCTGTGTAATAAATGCTGAGGAATGGACAGACTGGAATGGCCGTCTTAATCGTCAGCCAGAAATATTGATGGATGTATTAACTGACTGATCTTTTTCATATATTAAAAAGAACAAATAATTATTAAATAATGTGTTATGCCTAAGCCTACTTTGTTGATGCTGCATTTTGCAGGTGGTAATTGTTATTCGTTTAATCCTTTTAATTCCTTTTTTAAAGAATTTAACCTGGTAATACCTGAATTGCCTGGCAGAGGCAAGCGTATAAATGAAGCCTTACTAAAAGATTTTGAACTTGCAGCCGAAGATCTTTTTCAGCAAGTAATAAAAATGGTTCAAGCACCAGAATACCTGATATTTGGGCATAGTATGGGTGCTGCAATGGCATTAAAATTGGCAGGCATGCTGGAAGGTGCAGGCAGACCACCCGCTGCCATTATCGTTAGCGGTAATGCAGGTCCGGGAACAGGGAGAAAAGAAAAAACATATTTGCTTGACGATGCTGGTTTTAGAGCAGAATTGGAAAAGCTGGGCGGCATTTCGCGCCAGGTGTTTGATGACGAAGAATTGTTTAGTTTTTTTGAGCCAATTTTACGGGCTGATTTTGAAATTGTAGATAAACAACCACTTCACGTCGCCCCTGTAAATGTACCCGTTTATGCAGTGATGGGCAGTGAAGAAGAGACGGTTTCCAAAATACATAATTGGGAAAAATATACTACTGCAGGATTTGACTATGAAGTTCTTTCAGGTAATCATTTCTTTTTATTTGAACACAGCGGGCGAATTGCAGAAATAATTAAGTCATGTTATCATAAATATGCACTATCCTAAAACCGGACCTATATTTTATTCATCAGTTCTTTTCTGAAAAATCCTCCAATAGGAATAATATGGTTGCCTTTGATCGTGATCTCATTGCCATTGATGACTTCTACAAATTTTAAATTAACTATAAATGATTTATGAGAACGTAAAAATAAAGAAGGGGGCAATTTTTCAAGGATAAGTTTTAAACTTGTATAAATAGTGTAGACTTTCTCTGACTGTGTATGGATCTTGACATAATTACTTAAACCTTCAATATGTGTGATCTCGTCTGTGTTTAATTTTAAATGGTTTTTTTTATTATCAGGCTGAATGAATATAAAGTTATTTACAGGCTCAATTGGCGCAGTATTTTTCTTCGCATATATTTTGTCCAGCGCCTGAAGGAACCGCTCATAACTGATAGGTTTCAAAAGAAAATCAATTGCGTTGGCATCATATGCCCGGTAAGCATAATTTTTAAAGGCAGTTGAGAACACAATCTCCGTTTTATCTCTGATCAGATATGATAATTCAATACCTGATAATTCAGGCATTTCAACATCGAGAAAAGTAATATCCGGTTTAATTTCTTTGGTTGAGATTTTTCTTAAGGCTTCCAGCGGATCGGTTTCTGTTCCAATTAATTCAAGACCAGGAGTCTGTTGTACATATTTCGCGAGAACTTCAATTCCGTGTAGTTCATCGTCAATAATATAACAAGATCTTATCATAGATTTATTAAAAGTTAAAGTCCTGTTTTATGGCTTAAATAGCATTTGCAGGGCCGGTAATATATGATTATTTCCTGAAATCAACCGATCGTCCCTATGGATAGGACAGGCTTTTTGAATATAAAAGAAGACACATAAAGTCACATTGCCAAAATCCACATTTGCATAGATTATGGGTGCATTGATATAATTTGTTTAGGATAAATTCATTTAGCCAATGACTTCGGCTAATTTTAGAATTGAAAATAACTAGTGGAATTCACTTTTTAACTTCAATCCTAGCTTATGACGAACGTAGTTGCAAACAAATGGCACATTGTTTACACAAGGCCTAAAAGTGAGAAAAAAGTCGCTGCACAATTGGATGATCTTGGTGTCAACTATTTACTGCCCCTGAGAAATGAAACCCGCAATTTGAAAGAGCGGAAAAAAATAGTAAATACTCCGCTTTTTCCATCTTATATTTTTGTGCAGCCAATTAACAAAAAAAGCTATTTTGAGATATTAGATCTGCATACAGTTGTTAACTACGTTAAAGTCGGAAAAGATATTGCAGTCATTCCCCAGTCTGCCATTAACAACCTCAATATCTTGATTAGTCAGAATTGTGCTATGGAGGTTACTACGGACCGTTTTAAAGTCGGCCAAAGTTTGCTCATCAATGAAGGGCTGTTCAAAGGCCTGCTTTGCGAGGTGGTCAACATTGCTAAAAAAGATCTTATCCTTGTGCGGCTGGATGTATTCAACAGACACCTGTTAATTGATATTCCGAAGTACATGTTTTCAGAAATGACAACCGGATCATCGAGCAACTAGCAGTAAAGTAAATGAATTGGCAATAACCTGAGCGCTTAATTGGCAAGGTCATTATTTCTAATTGATCTTTTACTTTTATTGACCCCATCGTTAAGACCACCAAACTTGTAGTTCAGACTAATGCCAAATGAGCGGTAATAATCCATAGCGGTATAAACCTGGTTGAAATCGGGGCCAAATGTGTGGACGGTATTATTCCTGTATTTGTTGAATGGGTTTTTGACCTGGGCTGCAAATACCAGTTTGTTTTTGATCAGCTCTTTATTTACGCTGAAAGCAGTGCCGACAAAACCATTTGAGTACCCCTGCAGACCCGTTGGGTTGCGGCTAATCACATTCAGACTGGCATTTACTTCCCATCCCTTGTTGAAATGGAATCCGTTTGACAAAGACAGGGAATACATCAGCCTGTTGTTATTTACAATAATACCGTCAGCCATTCCCTGCAACCACAGGTATATAGCATTACCATTCAGGCTCACGTTATAGACCTTACTGACCGGATAGGAAACCGACAGGTTACCGCCCAGGTTACTGGACTTACCAGTGTTTGCATAACTCGTACGGGTTATTTGTGTCTCAGGATCAAAGTCGACTACCTGCAGGTCAAGGTTTTTCATGAACGAATAATCCAGCCCTATATTTAAAGATAGTTTTGCATTATTGCCATATCCAATATGTATATCGTTTACCACTACCGGACGCAGCTCTGGATTTCCGGTGGATTCAAAGTTGGGGTTTGATCGGTCAATATATGGGTTAAGCCTGTTTATACCTGGCCTTCTGATACGTTGGGAGAATCCAAAATTCAGAGAAGTCCGGTCACTGAAGTTTTTATTTACAGCTATAGATGGCAGCAAATTGATGTAATTTTGATCCGCTACAGTATTGGTACTCGTAAAATCGGCCCTGATTGCAGTACCCTCTAACCGTAAACCGGCATTAATGTTCCAGGTCCCTAAATTAGCCTGGTAACTGTTGTAGGCGCTAAAAACATTCTGGTTATTGGTATATTGGTTTGATAGGGCAGGATCTGTCTCAAATTGGCCAGTGTCCTGGTTAAAGGCATTATATCCGAAATCACTACGACTGGCCCGCAAGATGCCTTTTACTCCAGCCTCGATATTTATCTTTTTAACGGGCGTTACAAAGTCAACCTGGAAAGTATGCTCATTAAATTTTTGCCTGTCGTTCTGTGTATAATCTGGCGAGTTAAAATTAACCGGCTCTGAAATTGCTACATGCCCATCACGATTATTCTGGTTATCAGAAAATTGATAAGAAAAAGTTAATAATCTATTTTTAACAGCTTTGAAGCCAATTTGGTAATTGATAGCTGCATCCAATCCATAGCCCGTTGCTTTATTGTCATTAAGCAGATTGTATGCTTGTATCGTTGAGGCATTTCCGGTTAAATCAGAAATTTCTGATCTATGACTGTTTGTCCGGTTGCCATTCATATTTAGCTGGGCCGAGAGCAGGTGAAGTGAATCGACCTCAAAACTCATTTCTGTGCCAAAATAAGCAGTTTTGTTAGTTGATTTATTAAAGCCTTTCTGTGACAAACTCGTAGGGTTCGTGCCAAAGGTTAATCTGCTGTTAGTGAAATTTGTTTGCGGATTGTCCCCTGTGCTTGCGCCGCCAAAAGCCGAAATAACGAACTTGCCGCTTTTAGCAGTAAATGACCCCCCAAGGCTGGGCCCGCCAACCGGAAAGTTTTCGCTTGCATTGATTGAGCCGCTGTATCCGTTATTTATCTTTTTAAAGGTGATAATGTTAATGATTCCTGCCAAACCTTCTCCATCATATTTTGAAGGTGGGATGGTAATTACCTCTATTCTCTCAATGGTGGATGCTGGCATACTTTTAAGTATCGCATTCAAGTTATTTTCTACACTTGCAGAAGGCCTCCCATTAATTAATACTTTAAAGCTTGAATTACCTTTTAACAGGATGTTATCGTTACCATCCAGCGAGATATAAGGGATTTTGTGCATCATTCCCAAAACACTATTTGATTTACTTTCAGGGTCCGCTTGCAGATCGTATACGATTCGGTCGGCTTTCTGCCTGATAATAGGTTTGCTGCCTGTGATAGCGACTTCCTTTAAATTGTTAAGCTGCTGCTTCATTTTGATCAGGCCTAAATCAGAATCTTTTTGCAAATCAACCGAAAATGTTTTCGGCTCATAACCAGTTGCCAGAATTTTGATTTGATATTTCAATGAATTAAGCAAAGAAAAAGTGAATGAGCCATCTTCCTTTGTTACACCTGCCATGATAGTTTCGCCTTTATCATTATCCATCTTAATCGTCACAAAAGATAATTTATTATGCGTAACTGAATCAATTACAATACCTTTTAATATCAATTGACTAGTATTGGTTTGTGCCAGTAAGTTATTGGTTACCAAGATCAAAAAAGTAAGCAGCGAAATTATCTTTAGGATGTGATGTTTGTTTTTCATAGTAATATAGGATGATCTGAGAATAGTAAAGGGATTATTTATTGCGATTATTACGGATAAACAAGTAGTAAAGAAAGAATCCTGCAGCTACAAAAACGAGTTCAACTCCATAAGGAAGCGGCGAATCTTCAGCACTGTAAGGGATAAACTGCATAACGATCAAACCCAAACCAGTTGTCATCAGAATAATGGCCCATTTCATGGATTCTGTACCGAAACCAGATAAGTGCTGTAAAAATTTAAGCCCTGTTTCATCTAAAGGTCCTGCCTCTATGATGCGTTTCTTTAAACGGTAGTTATATAATGCAAGAATAAACATTGCAATTACGATAAAGAATACGATTACGATTATAAATGGCATTAATTGTTTCATGATATTTAATTTAAATGATTCTGATACAGTAGTCGCAGAAAATAATGCAACGGTTGCAAATATTTTTGTTTATTTTTTGCAACCGTTAACTGGTGATACCTGACTACTATTATATGTTTGATGAAAAGGAAATTGTTTCTAAAATATTAAGAGGGGATTTCCGTGCTTTTGAATTATTGGTGGGGCAATACCAAAAGCTGGTTTTTTTTGTAGTAAACCGCCTGGTGCACCATCTGCAGGATAAGGAAGATATTTGTCAGGAAGTTTTTATCAAAGTTCATCTGGCTCTTCCTAAGTTCCAGTTCCAATCAAAGTTATCGACGTGGATAGCGCGTATTGCCTATTTGACGACCGTCGATCACCTTAAGAAGAGTAAAACTGAGCTGCTGGTAGATTATCCGGAGAGTATAGACAATTATCATTTTACGGATGACAGCCCGGAATTGGAACTGATGAAAAAAGACACTGCAGCTTATGTTAATAAACTGATAGAAAAAATGCCACTACAATATAGAACTGTTTTAACTTTATATCATTTAAATGAGTTTACCTGTCCCGAAATTGAACAAATTACCGGAATACCTGAAGGAACTGTTAAAAGTCACCTATTCAGGGCGCGCAGAATCTTGAAGGAGAAAATTGAACATGACCTTAAAAATTAACTAATGGAAGAACTAAGTGATGAACAAATTCAATCGCTGCTGGAAAACGGGTTGAATACCACCAAAGAGCCACTGTCAGCAATTGAGCAGGAGCAAATGGATAGTTATTTTTCTTTATTTCAAAAACTTAAAACTGAACCTGCAGACACTTTACCATTTAACTTTGCTGCAGAAGTTACCAGGCAGCTTAAACTCAGATTGAAATATCGTAGCGATTTAAAATTCAGTTTGTTTTCTGCTTTGGGAATAATTATTGGTTTGATTGCCGCTTACGGATTATTAAGCCTGGTGAAAATTGATGCCGGGGAACAGTTCCTGACCGCGATGCTTAAACTTAAATGGTTGCTGCTTACCGGAGTTGTGATCTTGTCAGGTACGCTGGTTTTTGATCTGAAGATTGTGCAGGAGAACCCATATAACAATGCGGCAGGAATGGATGAAGCAAAGAACTGATTTGATTTAAGTTAGTAAAACAGTTTTGCTTTTTAGCGTATAGACTGATTTAACTGGAATGGTAAGCGTAACCTGGGTGCCTTCATTAATTTTGGAATGGATGACAATACCAGCTGGCAAACCAGTTTCTCTGGCCATAATAGCCAATCTCTCCATACTGATAGCCGTAGCTAACGATTTATGCTCAGTACTAACTGAATTGGCTTCTATTCCTTTTCCATTATCTGATATAGTAACCACCAGCAAGTCCTTGTTTAAAACAAATCCGATATTGATTTTGCCCTTTTTCAAATTAAAATCTATGCCATGTATCAAGGCATTTTCTACAAAGGGCTGCATTAACATTGGTGGAAGACAGACACTCTCCAAATCCTCCTGCTGATCTTCCAGAGACAGCACATATTCAAAAGCATTATCATAACGCATTTGCTGCAGCGCAAGATAATTTTCCAAAGTTTCTATTTCTTGATCTAAAGCTACATAACTTTCCCTGGACAATTCCAGGCTGCTTCTTAACAGAAAACTAAACTTATTGAGATATTTTAATGCTTTTTCTTTCTCATCGAACCTTATAAAACTTTGCAACGCAGATAAAGTATTGAAGATAAAATGCGGTTCCATCTGTGTGCGTAATAACCGCTGCTCCAGTTGTGCTTTTTCATTCTTATTGCGTAGTTTTCGTTGCCTTTGAACATAATACGACAGGAGCACTAAAGAAAGTGCTAACAGGGTAGTTAAAGCAGCTATTATTAGCCATAACCGATTACTTTGTAACCTTTGCTGCGCAAGTCCGACTGTCGTATTTAAATTACTTATTGACTTGTCTTTAGCCTGGAGTTCAATAACTGTACTCATTTCTGCGATTGCCCTTACATTTTCAGCCTGGTAAGTACTGCTGGAGGCTTGTAGTAATGCTTCTTGCTGCGCTTCGGCTTTTGCATATTGTTTGCTGGCAAAAAGATAACTTACGAGATTTTTCTTATAGAGCAGCACCGACTGTTCATCTACCATAACAGGATATTCTTTTGTATAGCTTTCGCATTTTTTCAGGTAAAATAAGGCGCTGTCTATCAATTTTTTACTTAGAAAACTGGAGCTGATGTCAGCGTAGTCTATAAATAAATTGCCAGTACTGATACTTCTGGCATTTATACCATTTTCCCTGGCATCCTGTAAATCCATTAGCATCTTCTTTTTTTGATAAAAGAAAATGGAATCTGTTTGATTCTTTTTTATAAAATAAAGTGTTTTTCTATCGGCCAGAAAAGTAGCTTTCTGAAAGTCAGGATACTTGACATAAAGCGCCTGCATTTTTTGAATATAACTGTAAATTGAATCCGGGTTTTCATTCTGGTGGAAAAAACCTAAAGCCATCTGGCTATAAGCTCTGAATTTCAGATCGTTTTCATCGGGTGATGCTGCAAGTAGAAGTAATGCCTTTCTGTTAAATTTAAAAGCATTGGGGAATTGTCTGAGTTTAATACCCGACTGTGCGGCCGCCAGATAAATATTTACTTTTTGTTTTGTAGTCAGATCAATTATACTATCATTCAATAACATTTGGCCCGCTCTGTTATAATAATAGTTTTCCTGATTTAACTTATGTTCCAGGCCTGCAATATTGCCTAAACCTGAGTACAATAAAACCTTCTCTGCATCAAAACCAGTTTGATATTCCATCAGGCCCCAGGCGGCCCGCATATATTGTTTTACGGAATCTACCTTATTCATTCCATAAAATACACCGGCTATATTGTAATATATAATTGATAAAGCAACAGAATCGCCCTTATAACGCACATCAAGCATTTTACCCTTCCAAAATTGAAGCCTGGAATTTAGATTCGGGTTTTTCTTTTGTTCTTCCGTAGCTTTTTTAAGCAGGTCGCGGGTCTGCTGCTGTTTATTTTTTTGAGGAGCGGAATCATTTTCCTTACAGGAAGAAATTAATAACGATAAGATCAGGATAGTATAGCAATAGAATCTTGCCATGCTATAGTTGATTGAGCCTTTGAACGATATATTCTTTCCTTCTTACGGAAACAGGGATTTCCGTTTTATCTTTGAGCAGGAGAACCCCGCTTTTCAAAAATTTGTCAACGTAAGTGAAATTAACCAGATAAGATTGATGTGGACGCAGGAAAAACAAATCAGGTAATAAATCATCATAAAATTTGAGTGGTTTTGAAACCATCAGTTTTTGTCCGTCTATACGGTGAAAAGTAGTATAGCTACCTTCGCTCTGGCAATAAAGAATATCCTTCAACTGCAGAATCTGTATAAACTCCTGTGTATTTAATACAATTCTTGTTTCCAGATTGCTATCATTTAATAAGCGTTGACTTTTTGCTATCACAAGTTGCTGTTGCTGCCCAAATAATAAATAATCCTCTTTTAATACTTTTTTTAAGACCAGTTTTAACTCAGCTTCGTCGAGCGGTTTCAAAAGATAATCTAAAGCACCATATTTTATAGCTTTAATAGCAAATTGATTAAAAGCAGTAATGAAAATAATTCGGAAATTGATTTCCTCCAACTGATTAAGTATATCAAAGGCAGAACCATCAATCAATTGAATGTCCATTAAAACCAATTTTGGACGGAGTGATTTAATCAGCTTTAATGAGGAAGAAACAGAAGTGGCACTACCAACAAAGTTAAAATCTGGTTCTTGTTTAATCAACCATTCTATTTCTCTTCGTATAGCAGGCTCATCTTCAATTATCAGGGTGTCAATCATACTTTATGTTAAAATATTCTGCTTTAATGTCATCTGATTTAAATATAACAAATATAAATACATTACATGATTCGGATTTTTAATGTAATTAATAGCTAATTGTGTTATTTACATTTTTTTGTATCTGTCAGTAAAACTATTGTCCCGGCTGGCTAAAAAAACAAAAACCCAACCCCATTGATTATTTATTCCGTCCAGCGTTAGGTTATTGTATTGATCTATTGAAAATTGCAATTGCTTATTGCTAAAATGCCCATAGATAAACGGAACAGGAATGATTTTTCTATTATGCCTGGATACAAAATAGTTTTGCTTCAATTTTCCGTTTATAATTACACTGTTAATTAGTTTATTTCTCTGAAACAATGTGATTTCAATTTGCTTAGTATTTAAAGCTTTAAGCCTGACTATTGTTTCTCCGGTCATATTACTTTCAGAACCAGTGGCCTGATAATTTAGCCTGTTCCATAAGGTTTTGCCTGTTAATGAATCATTTTCAACAGCATAATTTTTATAGGAACCGTTAAAGTCACTAAGCGTTTCAATAGGTTTAACCCGATCAGACTGAACCTGTTTTACGGATGCGCATCCGGTTAAAAAAATAATACAGGATAGGATTAATAATAACCTTATAGACATACCATCTGTTTTTTAGACTGTGCTTGTTTAATGATCATCCGACTAATTCAATGATCATTCGACTAACATAAATTTACAACTAAGGCTTAACAGTTTATCATGATCTTGGTAAGCGTAAGGTTTACGACTGGATTTGTCAGTTGATTTTTATTATCTGTTATTTTAACGGAGATATTAAGCTATATTAGTATTTTTTTATACTAATAAAACGAATAAATAAAATTATTAACAAACAATTGGTGTATTAATATACTTAATGATGTATAATTGTTTTAAACTTATCTGAAATGATGTATTACGATTTAATAAGTGAGGTAATAGGATTAATTAAGAATTATGAAAAGGAGTCAGCTCATCATAGTCAAGACGGATACCTGTTTGCACAGTGGTTAAGCGCGTATTATAAAAAGAACGATCATCAAATAATTTCTGAACCTGAGTGGGAGGGGAAGTCAAAGGGCCGTTCAGCAGATAGTGTGATTAATACTTCATTGGTACATCTTTACAGATATGCAAAGCTGAATGCGAAGGCTGCAATAACCAATACCTCATTTTCTACCCCCGATGAATTTATTTATTTAATCAGCCTGGTTTCATTTGGCAGTATGACTAAGACGGCGCTTATCAAATTAAATGTTCATGAGAAATCTGCAGGAATGCAAATTGTGAACAGGTTAATTAAAAATGGATTGGTGGAGCAGGAAGCACTTGATAGTGATAAACGAAACAGAATGATCCACATTACTTCAAAAGGGACTCAAATTCTAAATGAAAGTATGCAAAATATAAAAAAGGCATCAAGGGATGTTGCCGAGCCACTGTCACACGTTGAAAAGATGGATTTAATCAGGTTACTGACAAAACTTGAAAGCTTCCATGAAGCTAAAACAAGAGTAGTTCTTTAAAATAGGTTATTTCTTCAATTGCAAAAAAACGGAATTCTTAAATATACAGGATCATGAATTTTCAGGGAAAAAATATTCTGGTGGTCGGTGGTAGTTCTGGAATAGGATTATCATTGGTTAAAATGCTCCATCAGCAGGATGCAAATATATATGTGGCTTCAAGGTCTGCGTCTGAAGACTGGCCGGCTGATATTCAATATCTCCAGTGTGATGTTACAGGGAATCTTGATCGTATCGTAGATTTTTTACCAACAGAGCTACACGGGCTGGTCTATTCGGTTGGCAGTATTAACCTCAAACCTTTCAACAGACTTACAGAGGACGATTTCTTAAATGACTATCGAATTAACGTTTTGGGTGCCGCACGTATCATTCAGCAAGCTGTGAAACAATTAAGAAATGCTGGTGTTGCATCAATAGTTTTAATCAGTTCTGTTGCGGCTAAAACAGGAATGCCTTACCATGCCAGTATTGCAGCTGCAAAAGCTGCGGTAGAAGGTTTGGCGGTATCATTGGCTGCCGAATTTGCTGCTCTGCAGATACGGGTTAATGTTGTAGCACCGTCTCTTACTGATACTCCGTTAGCGCACAATTTATTAAGCTCTGCCGAAAAGCGGGAAGCCTCGGCGAAAAGACACCCATTGGGGAAGGTTGGACAGCCTGAAGATATTAGTAAGCTGATTGCTTTTTTATTGTCAGAGGAAAGTAGCTGGATGACCGGGCAAGTTATTGGAATAGATGGTGGATTAGGGAAATTAAAAACGAATTAACATGATAAGCATTAAGAGTGATCAGATTTATCAATTGGAAAAACAATACAGAATAAGCCTGATCAATAGCTTAGTTGGCTATAAATCCTTGAATCTTCTGGGAACCATTAGTCCTGAAGGCATCACTAATTTATGTATCATTAGTTCCGCTTTCCACCTTGGTGCTGATCCGCCGCTTTTGGGGATAGTGATACGACCTGAAAGAGCGCAGAATGATACCCTCACGAATATTAAATCAACAGGCCAGTATACTTTGAATAATGTGTTGCCAGAATGGTATAAGCAGGCGCATCAAACCAGCGCATATTATTCTTCTGGTGTATCTGAATTTGATACCTGTGGATTGAAAAAATTGTACTGTGCTGGTTTTAAAGCACCATTTGTAGGACAATCAACTATTCGTATCGGTTTGGAGCTAAGGGAGATTATCGATGTGGAAATTAACGGTACGACGATTTTAATTGGGGAAATTGTTCAAATATTAGCCGATGATACTATGATAGCGGCAGATGGAACTGTTGATCATATTAAAGCAAAAACAATGACCGTTGCAGGGTTGGATTCCTATTTTCTTCCGCAAGCAGTTGGACGTTTAGCTTATGCCAAGCCAGGGGTTGAACCTCACGAATTAAATGAATCCTGATGTCAATAATAGAAAATCCTGATTTCAATTATATAAAAGATAACCAAGATATACTTTAATAAAATAGATTTATGAAAAAGAGACTGGCTATAGCCAACTGCATTGCTTTAATTATCACAATTGTGATCAATTATCTTTCTAACACTGGACTATTGAATGGCAATACCATGAAAATTGTTTCTAACAAATATTTCAATTATTTTACTCCTGCAGGGTATGCCTTTTCAATTTGGGGGCTTATTTATCTCGGTTTACTGGGTTTTATATTTTATTCATGGCGAAGTCTTCTTAAAGAGAGGGAAGAGGATTCAATACTCCTGAAAATTGGCTGGTGGTTTGTACTTTCCTGCTGTGCTAATTCACTTTGGGTTATAACATGGCTTTATGACTATACGGGTCTGTCCGTTGTGATTATGGCTATTTTGCTAATCTCCCTGTTAAAAATCATTGTGCGCACCAACATGGAATTAGATGCTCACCCTTTAAAAAAATACCTTTTTGTTTTTTGGCCATTTGCGCTCTATTCAGGATGGATTTCTGTTGCTATAATAGCTAATATTGCAGCTTTTCTGACTAAAATACATTGGGATGGATGGGGGATTTCCAGTGTTACCTGGACAATTATTATGATTTTTGTAGCGGGCCTTATCAATATATTTATGATCAACAAGCGAAATCTTCGCGAATATGGAGTAGTGGGGATTTGGGCGATAATGGCTATAGCTGTATCAAATCATCATGTAAATGGCAGTACAGCTGTTGTCTATACTTGTTATATTGTTGCAGCAATCCTACTGGCTTTCATAGCTGTAAGCGGACTGAAAAATAGACATAGTACACCTGAAAAGATGTAGAAATCAATCAAATGCCTGCCTGAATTCAATTGGCGACAGATTGGTTTTCTTCTTAAATAGTGTACTAAATGACTGGGCATGTTCAAAACCTAATGCGTAGGCGATTTCGCTTACAGATAGATTTGTAGTCGAGAGTTTTTCTTTAGCCTTTTTGATCAATCTCTCATGTATATGCTGTTGCGTATTTTGTCCGGTGTGCATGCGTAACAGATCGCTCAGGTAGTTTGGGGATAGGTTCATATATTCTGCAATATGTTGTACCGTTAATAGTTCCTGTTGCGCTGCGGCATTATGATTAAAATATTCGTCAACATAGCTTTCAAATTTCACAAGAAGTTGATGGTTGTGGTTTTTCCGCGTGATAAACTGCCGCTCATAAAATCGATTGGAATAATTAAGCAGCAATTCAATTTGCGATAAGATAATTTCCTGCGTGTGTTTATCAATGTGCAAACATTCTTTATCGATCTTGTTCAGTATTGTAATCAGATCTTCTTCTTCTTCAGCAGAAAGATGCAGGCCTTCATTGACCGCGTAAGAAAAGAAACTATAACTATTAATGTTACTTGATAGCGGATGAGCCAGCAAAAAGTCAGGATGGAAGATAAGCAGATAGCCTAACCCGCATTCTACTTTATCCAGATCCAGGTATTGAACCTGATTAGGCGCAGTGAAGCTGAGGACACCCTTATCATAATCATAATGTTGCTGTCCGTATCGGATTTTGCCTTTTACCTCTCTTTTCAGTGCAACACAATAGAACCGGTTGACAAAGCCTTTCCAAACATCATCTTCCAGGAAAATGCTTTCGGCGAGGTTAATCACACTTACCAATGGATGGCGTGGTTCGGGCAAAGATAATAACCGGTGAAGTTCCGAGACTGATCTGATGGCATTCATCATACTAATTTAAACATTTTAATGTATGAAATAATGGTTGCACCGTCATTATGCAACCATGTAAATATTCTAATCAATAAGCCCCATGCTGAATTCATCATACGGATTACCAGTATCTGTGCCTAATGGAACAATACTTTCCAGTTTCGATAGCTCTGCTTCGCTCAATTCGATGGTTGCGGCCGCTATGTTTTGTTCCAGATATTTTCTGCGTTTGGTGCCTGGAATAGGTAAAATGCCCTTGCTTATAATCCAGGCCAGCGCCAGTTGTGAAACGGTGATATCTTTCTCTTCAGCCATTGCTTCAATTGCTTTAACCAGCTCAATGTTTTTGTAAAAATGAGCTTCTTGAAAACGGGGGATTGCCCGGCGGAAATCATTTTCCGGTAAATCATCTATGGCCCGGATCTGACCAGATAAAAAACCACGGCCTAATGGTGAATAAGCAACAAAACCTATCCCAAGTTCATGCAAAACTTTCAATACGCCACGTTCTTCGACCGTACGCTCAAATAATGAATATTCACTTTGTACTGCAGTAATCGGATGAATCACATGCGCTCTTTTTACAGTTTCTGAAGACACTTCTGATAAGCCCAGGTAACCCACCTTTCCTTCCTTAACCAGTTCGCTCATTGCTTCAACAGTTTCTTCAATAGGCGTGTTTTTATCAAGGCGGTGCATATAATACAAATCAATATAGTCTGTATTAAGATTTTTTAAAGAACGCTCCACTGCTTTTTTTACATATTCCTTTTTGCCGTTAATGGCCCAGGTAACTTTATCAGTTTCATCTATTTCCCAGCCAAATTTGGAGGCAATAATATATTTGTTCCTATTGCCATTTATTGCTTTAGCGATGAGCTGCTCATTTTTAAAGGGCCCGTACAAATCGGCGGTATCTAAAAAATTGCCACCTAATTCAAGCGACCGGTGGATGGTAGCAATTGCTTCTTGCTCATCTGCCACTCCATACATATTTCCTTCTTCAAAACCAGTCATACCCATACAGCCCAGGCCTATAAGAGGTACAACCAGGCCTTCACTTCCTAAATTTATTTTCTTCATTTCCATACGATTAGTTTTAACAAGTCAAAGGTCGTCAACAACATTTTATAAGCTGTATGCAAAGCCCTGAAAGTTGTATGCAAAGCAAGGGGGGGAGGGCTTTGTTAAACAGGTGTACGCGATTTTCAGAGTATCTAGAAACAACTTTATGACCTGGAGGGGCATCCCGGATACATTCTGTGGTGTTTATGCCTGATAGGATTAAAACTGAAAACAAGATCACACATACAGATCCATTAAGGATAAGATACCAACTGATCTGATAATTCCGTATGTTCGTTTTATAACGCTTTGATATGGAAGAAAAAGAACACCTTCAGAACAGCCCTCAGAAATTGTCTGGTTTAATAACTGAACCTCTTATTGCTGCAATTGCTGCCAATAGCAAAATGGCTAAAGCCCAAACAGATTTCATGCTTGAAACTTGTTTCACTAAAGATGATGCGGGTCAATATAAGCCTGTTATGATTGAAATGACATTAACGCGTGGGGTAATTACTCCAGGTACAACTGAAAATCCTGAATCAACTATTCAAAATTCAGACACCAGGTTCAGCATACCTTTGCTAGCGATTGTTCCTTTGAATAGTTTGGCTGTAAATGAAATAACTTTGAATTTTGATGTAGAAATAAAGGGTGTAGTCAATGAGGGGGACAAAGGGGGAGAAGAACTTTATGGATTAGTGTCTGGCGAAAAGATTGCAGGTAAGCCAATACTTTCATTCGCTATTCATACAGCACAATTGCCATTACCCAGAGGTGTAAATATGTTAATTGAAGCTTTTAGCCAAAGTATTTCGCCGGTTAATCTTCCACAATAGAATCATGTTATGAAAATAGCACAACAAATTCCCTGTCCAACTTGCTCGACCTTAATTCCATTTGATAGCTACCAGCTGTTATTGGGCGTGTATTTTGAATGTCCGAACTGCCAGTCAAGTATTGGTTTAGCTACTGAGTCCAAAACCATTGTCGAAAAAGCCGTACAAAAACTTGACGACATCAAAAAGCAAAATAATAATAATGGGTAGACTGATTAGTCTTCATGATTTTCTGATGGCTACACGAAACGCTGTTGTAAAATCAATGCAGCAAATAGCAGATTTTAATGCTGATTCGCTTAAAGGTTATTTTGATCAGGAAACAGGCGCAGCCCATACAATATCGATCAACAAGCCTAAACTTCAGTCCGGACAATCTTCTGCAGCATCATTTGATGTTCCCTTGCTTGCTATCGCTCCACTATCAAGGTTGGGGCTGTCTTTCGTTAACATTACGCTGGAGTTATGGGTATTAAAGATTGATGGTGTAACCCATGTTTCTATACCGTCGGAAACTGACCAAGATCCCGATGCGCTATCTACCAGGGTTAACTTTAATATTATGGTCAATCCATCTCAAACCGAAAATGAATTTATCAGGGAGCTTGGATTAATTGAGGCTGAGGTAAGCAATCAGTGTCATTTATAGATTTTTCCTCCAAAAAACGATTTTCCGGGTAAAATGATAATTTTGATTTATAAATTTAACTATGCGATATTCATTTAATTCCAGCAGGAGCTTTCCTGCACTTTTGCTGTTATTATTCTTCACATTAACAGGATTAGATACAAGAGCACAATTGTTTAATCAGGACAGCCTGAAATTAATATCCCGGCAGTTTTCCTTTACAGAAGGGCCGGCAGTGGATAAAAAAGGGGATATTTATTTTACTGACCAGCCCAATAACAAAATCTGGAAATATAGCACTGAAGGTCATCTCTCGCTTTTTAAAGATTCAGCAGGCCGTGCAAATGGATTGTACTTTGACCGTCGCGGTCAGCTGCTTGCCTGTGCGGATGAAAAAAACGAAATCTGGTCAATAAGCAATGATGGCAAGATCACCGTCTTGCTGTCAGCTGTGAATGGAAAGAAACTGAACGGGCCCAATGACCTTTGGGCAGATGAGAAAGGTGGTATCTATTTTACAGACCCTTATTATCCTCGTGATTACTGGATCAGAAAAAATCCGGAAATAGAAGGGCAGAAAGTTTATTACCTGCCGCGGGGAAAAGGGAAAAAGCCAGTAGTTGTGGCTGATGATGTATCTAAACCAAATGGTATTATAGGATCGGCTGATGGAAGATACCTGTACGTTGCAGATATTGAGCGGAATAAAACTTACAGGTATAACATTGAACCTAACGGTAAGCTCAGCGGACAGAAGCTGGTCATCGATCAGGGATCTGATGGGATGACATTGGATAACCAGGGAAATATCTATTTGACAGGGAAAGGCGTGTCTATTTATAATCCGGCAGGTATTTTGATAGGTTATATTGAAGTAAAAGAGCCTTGGACAGCGAATGTTTGTTTCGGCGGTAAAGACCGTACTGATTTATTTATCACTGCCTCAACTGCAATCTATAGGCTACCGATGCGTACAAAGGGCATAGATTGAGGCGCGATGAAAAAAGCTGTAACAAACACGTAAAGGAGCTAAATAGCGATTCCTTATAAGAACATTTAACAGAAAAAATCATCTGATTAGGCGACTGATCAGGCGGTGAAAGCCTCTGCAATAATGCTTTACACCACTGCTATAAGAACGTTGATGTAATAAATTGCCATACAATTGATTAAGGTCTATATATTGATAATAAATCCTAATATCATGGAAATTAATCTCATCAAAGAAATTCATATTGGCGACAAAGCCATTCTGCATTTCACATCGTTCTCGCTTACACAGAAATTTAATGCGCATCATTATTTCGAACTTCGGTTTAAACATGACCAGATGGGGGCGCCAGGTTTGATTAGCTTGGATGATAGCAGAGATTTTGTGGGGCAAACCCTGGCTGCATCGTTTGGATACGACCCTGCTAAAATGCAGAAGTTTTCAGGAATGGTGACCAAGGTAGAGTTGGCACAGAGTAATGGTTACCACGGAATTCTGATCGTTAGCGGATATAGCCCGACTATTTTAATAGACAGGGGGCCGGATTTAGGTTCTTATCTGGATAAAGACCTGAATTCAATCGTAAAGCTGGCTACCAAAGATACACCTGAGAATGATCTTAGGATTGCAGCTAATGCTTCCAGAAGTAGCGCAATTGATTATGTGATTCAATATAGAGAGAGTGATTTCGACTTTCTAAACAGGCTAAGTGGAGAATACCATGAATGGTTTTTCTATGATGGAGAGAACCTCAACTTTGGAAAGCCTGACGAGCAGAAGGAAGTAGCTTTGTTTTATGGAAGAGATGTCCAGAGCTTACAATATGCTATGGAAGTTGCACCGATTAAAAACAAGCGTTTTGCTTATAATCCGAAACAGGATCAGATGCTTGAGAGCGAAAGCACAGGACAGGCCAATGGAAGGCCTGATCTGGTTCATGCGATCAATGCATCCAATTCGATGTACAGCAAAACCTTTAATCAACCGTCGTTGATTCGTGTGGACAATGGTAGCGATATTAAATCGCTGGTAGACAACGAAGAAAAAGCGAATATAAGCGGATTGCTAAAAATAAATGCCAATGGCGACAATCCGGAAGTAGGGATTGGCACCATTGCCGAGGTAAGTATGAGCCTGAAGCAGGGGATAGATTTTTCAGCCCAGAGTCTGGGGAAATTTCTAATTACTTCTGTGCACCATATTATAGATGAACGTGGTCATTACAATAACTCTTTTGAAGGGATCGTGTCCACGACAGAACGCATTGCTTTTAAAAATTACGACCGTCCAAACCCAGATATGCAGCTTGCAGATGTGATGGATAACAATGATCCGCAAGGCCAGGGGCGTATTAAAGTAAAGTTCAAATGGCAATGTCAGACCAATGACCAAACGGAATGGCTGAGGGTAGTTACCCCGGATGCCGGTGGAAGTGAAAAGGTGAGTAAAAACAGGGGCTTTGTATTTATACCGGAAGTCGGTGACCAGGTATTGGTTGCTTTTGAAGAAGGTAATATTGCCCGCCCTCTGGTGATGGGAAGTGTGTTCCATGGCAAAACGGGAAGCGGTGGCAGCAGCAGCAATAATACGAAAAGTCTGACCTCAAAAAGCGGACATACCGTTCAGCTGGATGATGGTGGTGGGATGACGATAAAGGATAAGGATGAAAACCTGATCATACTGGATGGTGCAGGTAATATCTCGATGCACAGTAAGATCAGTATCACCATTTCCTGTGGAGAAGGTGAAAGTGCGGCGAGTGCGATCACTTTAGATAAGGAAGGCAACATCGCCATTAAATCTAAAAACATTGTGGCTTTAGGTTCTGAACTGGTTTCTATGGGCTCTGGCTCTGGGGATGAGAAATCTTTCTCCGGATCAGGATTTTCTCTGGATCCGGAAAATGTAACTATTGGTGCAAAAACAAAACTTAGTATGGTAGGCGGTAAAAGTCTTGAAGCCAGTTCTGAGGGGCCTGTGATGATTCAGGCCAAAGGCGAAACACTCGTTCAGGGTAAGAAAGTAAACATCAACTAGGCGCATGGAGAATAACGCGATCATGCAGCGGGTGATGATGCTTTCTGAAATGTGGACTGAATCGCTGAGCAAGAACCCTAAAGTAAGTGTGTTTGCCTGGGTTGGCGCTTCTTCAGTTGAGTTTAAAACAATAAAAGGGTTTGTGATGTACCAGACTTCTTTAGAAAAAACACTGCAGGATACGGTGTTGTGCTTGTCGCAACCCTTTGAACCAGAGGTTCAGTTGTACGGAGACCGGATCACCAGCGACCTGCAGAATTACTTCAGGGAATGGAATAAAGATCCAATGCTTACAGAGGTAACCGGAAAGATAGAATGGAGGGCTCAATCCATTACAGAAAAAGGAACAGAAGCAATTTTATTTGCGGAGAATCTCAATATGCTGGCTAAAGCATTAAAAGTTACCGGGCATCCTGAAAAGTTAGTTCTGGCACTATTTCCAAGTGCGTTAACGGATGTGAAGGCCTTTAGTAAATGGATAGAACTATTAATCAATGCAGGGATTTCGGACAGTGTCCGGATCATGTTGTATGAATCCGGGGACTCGATGTATTTTAAAAGTCTTTCTAAAAAGAAGGAAGAAGAATTTAAATATCTCCATCCTGATCTGGACATCGCAGGTGCAATGAACCAGATTCTGGAAGAGACGAAAGCGAAAAAGGGCACTGAGGAAGAAAAGGATATGGTAAGCTTTCAACAGGCGCTGATCAAGATGAATGAGGCGACTGGCTATAGCGATGCAGAAGATGTTCGCTATTACGGAAATATCTGTTTGAAGTTGGCTAAAAAATATGAATGGCTGCCTCAGATAGCGCTTGTTCATTTTTTTGAGTATACTTTTTATTCATCCGTTCAAAAGGTGAAAGAGGCGCATCAGGCTATTGACAAGGCAATTATAATCACTGCTGAGGCCGCAGAAAAAGAGAAGGAACAACATGACCAGACGCAGTACCAGTATTATATAGCGAAAGGAAATTTGTACTTTATGAGTAAAGAGTTTGAACAGGCTGCTGTGGTTTACCGGAAAAGCCTGGAACTGCCCCGGACTGGAGCGAACCCGCTGATGTTAGCAGGAATCTACCAGATGCTGGGCAACAGTCTGCGGAAATATGCGACCAAAACAGAAGCCAGAACCTGTTTTAGTGAAGGATGGCAGTTGTTAAGCAGCGAAGGAGATGAAGCACTAAAAGAAAATACAATGGCAATGTTTTACGCAAAAGACATGCTCAGCATTGCTGATCAGGAAATGCTGAATACGTATACGCCGATAATGGATCAGTTGTGGGGAAGCAACTGGAAAAATAACCTGACCGATCAATATAACCAATTCAATAAAACTAAATAAGATGAATAATAACGGAATAATCTGGCTTGCAACTATCTTCATCATCATATCTCTGATTTACACCGGATGTAGTTATTTACAGAAAGACGATGCGGAGAAAGAAAAACACAAAAACTATGTTTCCGCAAAAGCGGTAATAGATCAGAAGTTGCCGGAGCGTGTAACCCGCTATGGGGCAAAACAGGCAAGGTATAACATTACTATTATAGATGCTAAAGGAGAAAAAATTATCCGTTTTAATTGCGAGCTGGGGGGCAGTCTGAAAGAAAAAGATACGGTGACTGTTTACTACGATCCAAATGATCCCAACGGTAGTGAAGTGACAACTAAAATACCATAATCCCCAAATCAAAACTTACCATTATGGCATTTAAGATTGTAAATAATCCCATCGTACCGGTAGTATCTGAAGATCCAAAACCTGCAGCAAAGCATTTTGATATAGTCCTGGGCCTTGATTTTCATGTGTTGAAAGTACCATGGCCAATTACACCTTGCCCGATTACTCCTTTTGCAGCATTGGTTTTTGATCCAATGGATTATATTCATTTTACGGTTCCGGCAATGCCGGTATATACGGATGATGGGCTTACAATTGCCAAGGATGTGCCTTTGGGCGGTACGGTACTGATCAATGATTGCTACCGGGGTGCTGCCCAAAGTGCTTTATGGGGAATGCCTTCGGTGCCTCCATTGATGGGGAAACTGAAAGGTTTAGGAAAGGCAGTGAAAGCGTTGAACCTTTTGCATTCAGTGATTCCTCACCCTTTGTTTCTGTTGCCAAAGTTTTTTCACCCTCATGAAGGCCAGCTTTCGCATGGGAGCAATACGGTAATTACCCAGGGAATGTACCAAAGTACTTTTCTATGCAGGGCATATTCTTGTCAGGACGTTGGAAAGATCTTATTGAATAATCCTACAGGAGGATTTTACCTGAATTTCTTAACGGCAGTGATGGTGGTGTTGCCATTGGGTAAACCGGTAATTGTGGGCGGACCGAAAGTAGAGCAGGAATTAAAGCTTGCAGATCTGATCAATGCGCTGATGTTGATGGGACTGATGCATGGGTTAAAGTTTGCAGTTAAAATGCTGGGTAAACTGCTGACGAAATTGATGGCCAAAATAGAAGCAAAGTTTCCGGGTTTTAAGAAGTTCAGGTCTGCAGTACAACCATTTGTCTGTAAATATCTTGGTGAACCGGTAGACGCTGCCAGTGGGCACATGGCGAGTTATTTAGACGGATTTACTTTACCAGGGCCGATTCCTTTTGTTTGGGAAGCGAATTATTACAGTGATAGCAATTACGACGGACCACTGGGTAAGAATATTTACCATAGTTACGACATCACACTAATGGTAGATGACGCTGATTCCATGGTGATTATGAATGACACTGCAGGAAGACCAGTGGTGTTTCCTGTTCTTCAGCCAGGTACGAGTTTCTATAATGCGATGGAGAAATATGAACTGCACCGGGATGAGAAGGGGGAATATTTTGTGAGTCATAAGGATGGCTTATATTATTACTTTAATGGACCATTACAGGGAAGTAACGGGCATGGTAACCTGAGGAGCATTGTGAATCGTAATGGTTTTGCGATCCGCTTTACTTATAATCATAAAGGACAACTCATCCAGATTAAGGATAGTGCAGATCGGTTGATCACGGTGGAGAGTAATGAGGAAGGGTTAATCAGCGCATTGAAATTGCCAAATCCTGCATTGGGAAATAGCGGGGTCAGCTTTGATGCGGTGCGCTATACTTATACCAAGGAAGGTAATTTGAATGGCTTATATAATGCGGAAGGATATTTGAATCGCTTTGCCTGGAAAGATAGATACATTATTGCGCGCAGGTTTAATGATGGAACAGTCTTTACGTTTGAATATGATAAGGCAGGCAGGTGTACAGCAGCACTCGGACCAGATGGTCTTTTCAGTTATACTTTTGTTTATCTGGAGGGACATACGATTGCGACGAATAGTCTGGGGCATAGTAAGGATTATTACCATCAGGGAGGAATTGTGACCAAGATTGTGAATTGCTTAGGTGGAGAGCAGTTATTTACTTATGATGATTGTTTTAACCTGATTGCCGAGAGTAATGAGGTGGGAGTAGCGACGACATATGCATATGATGATAAGGGTAATCTGATTTCACTTAGCCTGCCTGGCCAGGGGGAGGTAACTATAAAATACAATGAACAAAATAAACCTATAGAAAATATACTTCCTAATGGTGGTGTTTGGCAATATGAATATGATAAGGCAGGAAATATGCTTTGCCGTATTAATCCTCATGGTTCAGTTACTAAATATGTCTACAATAACGATGGTTTAGTTCATCGAATAAGTAATGCGATAGATCAGGCGACGGAACTAAGATATGATAGTCAATATAATTTGCAGAGTGTTGAGCTAGCTAATCAAACCAGAATATTATTTTACTATGATGCATTGGGAAGATGCGTAGAGCTAACAAGCGCTCTTGGCAATACACAATATCGTCGATACAATCTTTTAGGGAAAGTTATTGAGGTAAATGAGTCAAATGGCAATGTCCGCCATCTTGCTTATGATAGCATGGGCAACTTGATAGAAGCAAGAGATAAACGCGATAAAGTCAATTTAATTTATAACTTTTTTGGAGATGTGATCCGCCGAAATCAGGGAGGGGCTGAGCTGAATTTTGTTTATGACACAGAAGGACAATTGAGTAAGGTTATCAACGAACATAATGAACAATATATTTTTGAGTTGGATGCAGAGGGTAATGTTGTTGTTGAAACAGGTTTTGATGGGTTAGCAAGAAAATACTTGCGAAATCTTGCCGGACAAGTTGTGCAGGTAGAGCGTCCAAATGGTCACACCGATGCTTTGGAGTATAATATTGCAGGCCAAATTGTAACGCTATTACATCAGGCGGATAACAGTCTCGAAAGTTATGCCTATGATAATATGGGAAAGCTGATTACTGCTTTGAATCAAAATGCAGAAGTAACCTTTAAAAGGGATTTAATGGGACGCATTGTACAGGAAAATTGCAATGACAACTGGGTTAAGTATATATTCAATCAATTAGGGCAGCAAACGCATTTGCAAAGTAGTTTGGGGGCAGATATGCAAACAAGTTATGATGATGTGATGAGTTTGGTGCAAAGTATAGACGCAAATGGCTGGCAAGTGCGGATGCAGCGAAACCAGCAGGGACAATTAGTGGAAAAAAACCTAATTGGTGGAATAACCGAACAGTTCGAATATGACCGTGACGGTAGAATTAGTCGTCAGCGGGTAAATCAAAACAAAAGCTTTCGACATCAAAGGCAGTATACCTGGGATGGAGATCGTCTTGCTGCCATTAAAGATTCCACTACCGGGGATAAATTGTTCAAGCACGATGTTCACGGGAATCTCTCCGAAGTAATTTATGGTGATGGAACTGTTGAATTTAGGATGCCAGATGCAGTCGGCAACCTTTTTGAAAGTCAGGATCGTAAAGATAGGATTTATGGGAGGGGAGGTCGTTTGTCAGAAAGTAAAACTGCGACATATGATTATGATAAGTTAGGGAATCTAATTAGGAAAAGGGAGAAAAATGGTAATGTATGGGAATATCAGTGGAATGAAAGCGGCATGCTTGAAAAAGTATTGCGGCCTGACGGTAGTGACGTAATCTTTGCTTATGATGCCTTGGGGAGGAGACTCTGGAAAAGGTATAAAAAAACGGTTACTAAATTCATTTGGGATGGCAATAAAACATTACATGAATGGAAAGAGTTTGATACGAAAGAGAGTACGGCCGATGAGATTATCACCTGGGTATTTAGTAATGATAATTTTAATCCAACAGCAAAGATAAAGGGTAATAAAAAATATAGTATTATTGCTGATCATCTGGGCACACCTATACAGGGATATAATGATGACGGTGATTTAATTTGGCAACGTGAGATCGATAGTTATGGAAATCCTAAAATTCAAAAAGGAGATGCAGGATTTTGTAATTTTTTATACCAGGGACAAGCATTAGATACAGAAACAGGATTGGCTTACAATCGTTTCAGATATTATAGTCCAGATGAGGGGAGATATATTAGCCAGGATCCTATTGGCCTTTCAGGTGGATTTTCATTGTATAATTATGTCGGAGATCCCAATGAGTGGATTGATCCACTTGGATTAAGTCGTCGAGGTAATTGTGCGACACGAAAACATATGGATGACGTTCGAGATCAGTTTTTAGATGATAACCAAAACGCGAGTACTTTGGAGCATCTGGCTGGGGGGAGAGATAGACTTACTGGCAACGAATTACCTGAAACACATTTAGGCCCAAATACACAACTGGCAAGTTCCAGGGCTGGTGGATCGTATACTGATATGACATTTGATGTTAATGGGCAAACCGTGTATGTTCAAACAGTGGATGCGGGTAATGTTCATGGAATGTCTCAAAGAGAATGGGATAATGCGAATAGGATTACAAGACAAGATCCTGATGCTGTAGTCGTAACCGTTGTTAAAGGAAATACTATTAACCCAGGGGATTTAAATGTTGGAAATATGAATCCAGGAAGTATTTATAGATTTTAAGAAAATGAAAAGAGGAAATAATTTTATTAAACAATTAGGAGTTTTTTTTACAAAAAAAGATGAGATCGAACTATCGAATTTATTGAGACTTCAATTTCAAAACATTTTTTTTATTGATACGTCTCGAAGCGACTCAAAAGAAATAAAATTTATCGATGACCTTTCCTTAGGATTCAAGGGTAAATCAATATTGAATACCGATATCTTTTCATTAGAGGATTATAAAACTCTGGTGAATTCGCAGGATGGGCCTCATTTTAGTTTCCCTATGATTGGTAAAGGATTAATACAATATGTCAGTTCTGAAGTAGCTGGATATGATCCTAAATGCCTAAAAGATGGCTACTTTGGTGGATCTTATAATGTTAGTGATGAATTGACGGCTAATTTTGTTAAACAGTTTTTTAAGTTAGTTGGTCAATACGGACGAAAGGTCTATTTGGTGTCCAGAACAAGAGATTTATGTGCGGATGTACCCGAGAAGCAACTTTTGGTGTGGCCAGATGCAGCAAAAATATACAATGGTGAAAATCAAAAATATCTAACACAAACCCGGGAAAGGTGGTTAGTGCCGGAAGAAGTTGGTTAACAATTAAATTCATTATAGGGGAGTTTGATAAAAATAAAGAACAACGCGCCTAATGAAGCTCATTTTATATGCGATTTCTTGCATATTTGGTAAAACCCGTAAAAGTAAAAATCCTGCAAACTTTTGATTTGCTGGGTTTTAGTTCTTTTTGATTCTATTCTTCGTGATCCATCTGGTATTCGAACTTAGTTCAAATACCAGGGCTTGTATAGTATTTAGGGCGGTTTTTAAATTCGACTCACCGAATTGCTCACCATTTTTTTGATACGTTTTGGCTGCAATTGCTATTTTCCAAATTACGTAATATCAATTAAGAAATATAATTATTTACGATCTCTAAATTCCCTGATTTTTTCTAACTCAATTACGTCGATTTGATCTTTTGGTCTATTTACAGCTTTTTTATTAGCTGGTTGATATGTAAAAAAGGAACTTTTATATCTTCAAAGACTGCAATAGATGCAAGGTCAAGACATTCCAAAAAGGAAAGGGATTCTAAATCTTTCATAGAGGTCATAATATACAGTTCGATTGTATTATCAATATAGATGCTTGTCCATCCAGGTACGAATTCCATCGTTTCAAAAGAAGGAAAATCACCATAATCTAATTCTTTAAATGCAGCCCTGAGATTTTTTCTATTATCCAGGGTATCGTACAACCAAATATCCAGTTCATCTGTACTACGGTTAAAACCATGAAATCTAGTAGCAAATCCACCAACCATAATATATTTTACATCATGATTATTTAAATACCCCCAAAATCGCAATAATACTTCATCTAAAACATCCATATAAACTACTTATGAATAATCACGGCTTTATTGAAAAGATTATTTGTGCGTAACATTTTGGTAAAGAGTTTAAGTTTATCAAAATCAGAACGAAATATATCTTTATTTAGACGCTCATTATCAG
>NZ_QLLR01000023.1 GCF_003259615.1 Pedobacter cryoconitis
AGCCTGAGTCAGCTATTTGAGCATACAAAAGATAAGGTATTTGGACTGGCTAACCTGGCCAAATGGCATGAAAAAGTTAGACAAACAGGTTTTAAAGCATTCAAAACTATTTCCAGGTCTATACAGAGTCATTATCAAACGATATTAAACTACTTTGACCGCAGATCTACCAATGCATCAGCAGAATCTTTTAATGCCAAAATCAAGGCATTCAGATCGCAATTCAGGGGAGTCAAAAACATTGAATTCTTCCTTTTTAGGTTAACGCAACTCTATGCGTAAAATCCAAAAATATCCAATTGCTCCACAACTTTTGGCATTGATCCATTTATTGCATATTTTGATATATCCCGTAAAAGAAAAAACCCTGCAATCAATTGATTTGCAGGGTTTTAGTTCCTTTTGATACTATTCTCTGTGATCCCGCTGGGATTCGAACCCAGGACCACTACATTAAAAGTGTAATGCTCTACCAGCTGAGCTACGGAATCAATTAATTCCCTTTGTTTAAGGAGGTGCAAAGATAGAAATTAAATATTAAGATGCAATTAAATCTGAAAATAAATTTAATAAAATCACTCATCTATTTATCCGATTCAACCTAATCACTTGTAAATCAGAAAGGCGGAACAATTCCGCCTTTCAAAATAAAAATACAATAAACTAATCTATCAGCTTACTATTTTAAAATGTACATGATACCATTAATATCATCATTTCCACTATACTGACTCTGTATAGCAATCTGGTAATTTGCAGCATTTGCGGTACGTTCATACTCATGATACTGAAAGCGGCTTGCAATACGGCCACCATTTCCGGTACCCGGACCAGTAGTAAAAGCGGGGATACCCGTACGGCGATAAGTAAAATAAGACTCCAGTCCCGAATGACGGAATAAAGCAAGGTATTTTTGCTGTACAATTTGTGTAAGCGCATTTGCTGTATTATACTTTACAGCAGGCTGATTATAATAAGTATCCCAATTTACATTGATAGTATAAGTATCATAATTGGCAGCCAAAGCAACATTTGTTGAACCCGGGCGGTAGAAATAAGCAGTAAACGTTCCTGTGCCCGTAGGGATCTTATAAGAATCCATAGAACTTTTGATACCTGCAGTATAATAAGTCTCTGCATCACCAGCCGCCCATCCGCGGGAAATCCCTTCAGCAATGTTGAACATCAGCTCGGCATAACCAATCTGGATGCTTGGCTCACCAGTATACGTTGAATAATAACGCTTTCTGTTTAAGAATGAATACTTCTGTAAACCTGCATTGTTATACATAATACCAAGATCCTGCCCGGCATCAGCACCAATAAAAGAAGAGAAATCTGTAGGGCTCTGTTTTAAAGAATCCACCAGGTAACGTGAAGGTTCGGCAGTTACAAATACCCTTGGATCTTTTAGCGTCGTTAATAAGCTGATATAAGTAGCAGAAGTGTTTTTCCTAGACCCGCTCTGCCCGAAGTTATCAGGAGTCTGCGGATAATAGTTCGTCGGAGATATATAAACATATTGCATGTTATCAGCAGCGCTTTCCATGATAGGATACTTAGTATTATTGCTGACAATATCAGAGAATTGTTTCTTTACATTTAGCTGCGTATCATCATCAGCTCTTTTACTTAACTGGATCAGCAAACGGATTCTAAAAGTATTTACAACTTTTTGCCATTTCAGCAAATCACCATTAAAGAAGATGTCTCCCGCAAGTATATTCTCTTTTGCCGCGATTAAAGCTGTTAAATCTGTGTTCGCACTTTCCAATAGCGCCAGAGACTGTAACATCACATTTTTCTGCGTATCGTAAACAGGAGTAAGGTTTGCTATTCCGGCCAGTGCATCAGTCATAGGAATATCTCCCATTTCCATGCTCATTTTAGTGAAGAGATAAGCCTTGAAGAACTTACCGAGCGCAGCATAAGAATTAACAGCAGATCCTGCCTTGGCAGCCTGTTTTTCCATTTCAACCACGTTTTTTAACACCGTATAATAATCATCACCATATTTAAAATCATAGCGGTTATTGCCATAATAATCGTAATTGTTCAGATAATACTGGCTATTTGTTTCTTTAGAACCATCAGGGCCCTCTACCAGGCCCTTGCCAGTTAAGATTCCATTTAATAGCAGAGAAGCCTGTACGGCAGTTGGTTTATTATTATTTATCGTTTTCTCTTCGAAGTCCTTCTTGCAGCCCGAAATGGTAACTACAAGTAAAAGAGGGAGCAGAGAATAAAATTTGAATATCTTTTTCATCAGTATATTTTTTTTAAGAGGTTATGATGCGATCATGATTTTATATCAATTTCATGGTGTGATTTGAAAAATCATGATGATTTCATATTGAAAATTATAAGGTAACGTTGATGTTGAAACCATAACTACGTACTGTAGGTGACTGTAAACCAGTTGCAGGAGTCTCTCCGTTATACTGATCTAAATCAACATCCTTAAATCTTTTGTCTTTGTAGAAGTACAATAAATTACGGCCTACTAAAGAGAAGGAAGCCTTTTGGATGAATGTACCTGCAAGCAATTTCTTCGGAAGGTCAAACCCAATGGTCACTTCACGCAGTTTGGCGAAAGTTTTGCTCATCAGGTTCGCTTCATCGAAATTATAATATTTACTTACATAATCCTGAACGAATACCTTATTCGTATTAGGAGCAAAAGCAAGATCTCCGTAATTCAGGATCGCACCAGTTTTAGAGTCATAATTAATAGAAGCCCCATTTGAGATCACTACACCTTCACCAACATAGGTACCTGTATAACCTTTTTTGCCATAATTAGCCCAGTCCTGGTAACGTGCATCACCCAAAGCACCTTGAGCAGTTTCAATATTTGAACCACCACGCATCGTTTTATTGTGCATATAATCCGTAGTTTTTCCACCTACACTACCATCAAACTGGAAACCTAAACTCCAGCTTTTATAATGGAACTTGTTGTAAATACTCCATGAATAATCAGAATTCAGATTTCCCAGGTATTGATTCGCACCACCATTTACGAGTGGCTTTCCAGCCGCATCATTAATAATCTGCCCTTCTTTAGTTCTTACGAAAGCTGTTCCGTATAACTTATCGGTGCGATCACCTTCCTTGAAAAACGTTTGGTATACATCTTGTCCTTTAGGAAGCTCTTTGTAAACTCTCTTGTAAGTTGACCAGTTCACCAAAACATCCCAGCCAAAACCACCCATATCTTTAATCGGCGTGCCGCTCAGGGAAACTTCATAACCAGTTTTTTTAGTTTTTAAAGCATTCAGATATAATATGTCATAACCTGTAGCAGTAGAAATCTGGTTGGCTAAAACCTGTGGTCCATCTATGTACTGGAAAGCTGTAGCACTTAAGCCTAATCTGTTTCCTAAGAATTTAATATCAAAACCTTCTTCATAATTTACACGTGTCGTAGTTTTAATACCGTTTTGATACAAATAATCCGGGCCATAACCGGCAGCTTGATTATTGTAGGGTTTATTGATATTAAAGGCCGTATTCAAAGAATAGTTTGGCCCATTGTAAGGAGACATATAGGTATTACCATAACCCAGCGGATTGTTCGTCAGGTTAGATCCTGTTTGTCCGCCAAAAGCTGTGATTGAGCTGAAAGGAGCAGGACCGATAGTTGCGCTGGTTGCATCAGTACGCACATTGGAAAACGATGCCCTTGCTTTCAGGAATGAAATGAAATCTGGCATTTTGATATAATCAGAAACTACAGTCGCTAATGATACACTTGGATAATAATAAGTTGTCGGTGTCTGGAAAGCAGACGACTTATCTATTCTGCTTGTTGTTGATAGTGTTGCATACTTACCGAAGGATGCGTCCAAAGAGAAATAACCACTCAACACCATCATGCTCGAGTTAAAACTGGTAGACTGTACTGGATTTTTAGAGTTACTGAAAGAATAAACTTCAGGAACATTCAGGTAATCAGTAGAAGTCCAGCTTGAATTATAAGATAAGGTACGAAGATTCGTTCCCACCAAACCAGAAAGGTTGACAAAGTTTTTGACGTTATAGTTGAAGTTTAATAACAACTCATTGTTGTTTTCAAATAAATTACGTCTGTCTTCCCGATAGTCACCCTGATTTCCTTCACGTCCGTAAGGGTGAGCAGAGAATGGCAGTTTTTCTGTCCTTAAAATGCTGTAAGTATCAAATTGTGAACGAAGTGTTGCGTTTAAATGGTTATCAATTTTGAAGTTTGCAGAAAGATAACCGTACACATCATTTTTATAATGTCCGCGCAACCACTTTTCTGTCATTAGATAAGGGTTATGATAACGTTGATATTCTGCAAATTGTGATTGAATACCTTCCTTACCTGGCTGCCAGATTGCTTTAATGTCCGGGGCATTGACATCCCAGTCTGCTCCGGTCCAGATTGCGGTACTATAGATTAAACTGGAAGGGCCGTAATCTGCATCAGGAAAGTTATCAGTAAACTGTCTGTTGAAATCCAGGTTACCTTCAATTTTCAACCTTGGCGTTGGATTGAAGGAGCCATACATATTGAAATTGACAATGTTAAGGCCGCTATTCGGGATATAGCTTGATTGTTTTGATTGTGAAACTGAAAACCTTGTGGTATAGGTTTCACCATTAGCGCTTAAAGAGACGTTATTATTGGTTTGATAACCAGTTTTTAAGAAGTTCTTTAAATTGTTTTTACCTCTGGCTGTATATGGAGTGGCTTGTCTTACGCCATTAATTACCGGGCTGTCATATTGAGGGATTAGTTGTCCGTTGAAATAAGGGCCCCAGATGTCATAATCTCCATCCACACCGCCTGGTGCGCCACCTTTACCATCAACAAATATATACTGTGTATTTTCACCAGCGCCATATGAACTCTGTAAACGCGGGAAAGTCAAAAATCCACTGTTAACGACCGTACTGCTATTAAAATCAACAGTTAATCCCTTTTTATTCTTATCACCTTTTTTAGTCGTAATCAATATTGCACCATTTACCGCGCGGCTACCATATAAAGCGGCAGCGGCCGGACCTTTTAAAACAGTATAAGTTTCAATGTCGTCGGGACTGATATTCCAGGTATCTGTATTAATAGGAAATCCGTCAATAACATATAAGGTTAACTTATCACCGCGGATCATCACGTTAGGTTCTCTCAATACTTCAGGAGAAGGGCCAACTGATAAACCAGCCACTTTTCCTACTAAACCACCGATTGGATTAGGGTCGCGCGCTTTTAACAAATCCTCACCGTCAACGGTCTGTAAGGCATAACCAATTCTTTTGGTGTCTTTCTTAATCCCTAAAGCGGTAACAACGACTTCAGAAAGTGCTTTGCTGTCACTTTTTAAAACTACATTGATAAGAGCTTCATCACCAACAACGATTTGTGTTTTTTCGTACCCAAGATATTGGAAGGATACAGTTTGCCCTTTCTTTGCTGTGATCAGAAAGTGGCCGTTCATGTCTGTTACTGTACCTTGTTTGGTACCATCAACCAAAACACTTACCCCGGGCAGGGATTGCTTGGTTTCATCACTAACTGTACCGGATATTTTAATTTGCGCCGCTAAGGTCATCGGGGCAAGCAAAAATAACACAACAGTTATTACCTGTTTTAATTGCTTGTAAAGCTGTTTCATTGTTATGGATTTAGGTTGTTATGTGTTTTGATTTCACACAGCAATACTAAACTTTGTTTATTAAAACTAAACCAATTTAGTATTATGTATACTTAAACTTTTATTGGTTTTTTGATATTAAATTATGTCTTTAGCAACAGGTTCGTTACATATCGTTAATGGCATGTTAATGAAGAGTTTACCTTTTGTTGTTAGGATAGCTGAAAAAACCTTTTATCTCTTTGTAAAATGATCAAATGATAACGTTTGATTGATATTATAAGTGGGTGGAAAGAGTGTTTGAGCTGCTTCAGCAAAAAGAAGTTTATTTAAGCATCCTGTAAAAAATAATGTTCACATTTGTCGTTTAATTATAGCGTTATGGACATACTGGTTATTGAAGATGAACAAAGAGTAGCTGAACTGATCAAAAAAGGATTGGAAGAACTCGGATTTCATATCACACTTGCCTTTGATGGAGAAATGGGGAAGAAGCTTGCCTTAACGAAAACTTATGACCTGATTCTCATGGATTTAATTCTTCCAAAGATTAATGGAATTGATCTCTGTAAGGAAGTGCGTGTTGCCCGGCCTGATATTCCTATCATTATGCTCACTGCTTTAGGGACTACAGATGATAAGGTGGAAGGTTTTGATGCGGGCGCAGATGATTATTTAGTTAAGCCTTTTGATTTTAGGGAATTACATGCGAGGATACGTGCTTTAATTAAAAGAAATCAGACGCAGAATAATACTTTCAACCAGGGATTTATTTTACGTTTCGCGGATTTGGAAATGAACTTGGAGACTAAACTGGTTAAAAGAAGTGATGTGCCGATAGATCTCACGCCTAAAGAGTTTCGTTTGCTTGAATATATGATGGGGAATTCTGAACGGGTATTGTCAAGGACGGAAATCGCGGAAAAGGTTTGGGATACGTTTGACTCAGGAACGAATTTCATCGATGTGTATATCAATTATTTAAGGAAAAAGATAGATAAGAATTACGAGGTGAAACTAATTCATACGAAACCAGGAATGGGTTTTATATTTAAAGAAGGATGAAGATAAGAGCGAAACTTTTGTTGTTGTTTTTAACGCTTTTTGGGGCTTTGCTTTTAGCATTTGCGGTGTTTATTTATATTTCTACGGCGCAGAGCAGAAAGGATCAGTATTATAAGCATCTTAAAAGAGAGGCGATTACGAAAGCAAATTTGCTTTTTGATGCGAAAGTCCCTCCAACGGTATTGCAGTTGATTTATAAAAATTCTATAAATTCTTTGTTTGAGGAAGAGGTCGCTGTTTATGATACTTCATTCAATTTACTTTATCATGATGCGGTGCAGATTGATAAGGTTAAAGAGACAAGGGAAATGATCAATCAGATTATTGCGCAGAAGGAAATAACGTTTGAGCAGGGGTCTTTACAGGTTGTAGGTCTTTTATATCTGCATAAGGGGAAAATTTATGTGATTACTGCGGCAGCAAATGATAAGTATGGGTTGACGCGTTTGGAGGAGTTTAAGTATACTTTGATAATTTCTTTTATCATTATTATCAGTTTGACGATTGCTGCGGGTTATTATTTTGTAGGCAAAGCGCTAAATCCGGTTGCTGAGATTGTGGATAGGGTGGAGGAGATTACAGCAACTAATTTGTATAAACGGGTACATGTGAAGAATGAGAAGGATGAGATTGGTGAGTTAGCGATTACTTTTAATAATATGCTGGATAGGATTGAACAGTCTTTTGATGGCCAGAAAAGTTTTGTAAGTAATATTTCTCATGAGCTGAGAACTCCGCTGGCAACTATTGTAGGAGAGTTACAGTTAGCGTTAATCAGAGAAAGAAGTGTTGCTGAGTATAAGGAAGTGATCAGGTTGTCGTTAAGTGATGCGCAAAGGTTGGTGAGGTTATCTAATGGGTTGCTTGATTTAGCGAAAGCAAGTTATGATCAGACTACGGTTAGTATGAAGGTTTTAAGGACGGATGAGTTGTTGATGGATGCCAGGGAGGCTGTGCTTAAGACTTCTGAGGATTATAAGATTGATATTGTTTTTGATAAGGAGATTGAGGATGATAATGAGATTTCTGTGAGGGGAAATGAGTATTTGCTGAAGGTGGCGTTTATTAATTTGATGGAGAACGCGTGTAAGTTTTCTACTGATCATCGGTGTGTGGTCAGTATCAATTTTGATAAGGGGTTGGTTATGCTTGGGTTCAGGGATGAAGGGATTGGGATTGAATTGGAAGAGATTGGTAATATATTTTCTGCTTTTTACAGGGGAAAGAATAAGGGGTTTAGCCCGGGGAATGGGATTGGGTTATCGCTGACGGAAAAGATTGTAGGGATGCACCAGGGGGAGATTAAGGTCGAGTCGGTTGTAGGGGTAGGGAGTGAGTTTACTATTGTTATGGCACATGTTGTTTAGTTAGTTAACTGGCTTTTTAATTATCCGGCTTTTTTGTTACCGGATTTCTTAGTTACCAGGCTTCTTAATAATCCGGCTTCGCGAAAAAAACCGAAACTGTATATTTGACTGGCGCGCCAGAAGAAGGCGCAAGGTCTGCATATACAAGTTTTGGTTTTTTTTCCTTTATCCACCATGTTTGAGGTGTTAATTGGAGGAGAATTAGTTAGTTGCCTTTGCAGATACCTTTTGGAGGAGCTTGTTAATTCCCTCACAAAATCAACTTTTTTATGATTTCTATACTTTTGGCCAGATCTTCCGCAGGAGAAGATGCAAAGCCTAAACGGATGCCATTGGCGTTGTAGTTTGCATATTGATGTGCTTTTCCATCAGGTAAATGTAATCCACGCTGGTAGGCTTTTTTTGCGAGTTCTTCCAGGTTTATTGATTTGTCAAATGTCGTCCATATTGACATACCGCCTTCGGGAATAGTAAATTTTACGGCTTCTTTGAGCTCATTGCCGAGCAGATCGCAAAGGATGTCACGGCGTTGCTGATATATCGGAAGTGTTTTTCTGAGGTAACGCTGAATGGTGCCGTCATTTAACAAATCAGCCATCGCATTGTCCAGAACGTGGTCGCCTTGTCTGTCCAGTAAGATCCGGACTTTTGCCAGGTGTTCAATGACGTTTTCGGAAGCAACCAAATAACCCATGCGGAAAGCGGGAGAAAAAGTTTTGCTGAAAGAACCGCAATAAATGACCATCCCGTTTTCATCAGCACTGGCCAGTGGTAATAGGGGACGGTGTTTGAAATGGAAATCAAAATCGTAGTCATCTTCAAAGATGATGAAGCCGTATTCATTTGCGAGCCTGAGCAATTCTAAACGCCGGTCAATTCTTAGAGAAACTGTTGTAGGATATTGGTGATGGGGAGTTACGTAGACCATCCTTACTTTTTGTTTTCTGCAGATCTTGCGGAGCTCATCTACCATTAGCCCATGTTCGTCTACTGGAACACCAATCCATTTGGCCCCTGCATGCTTAAAATTATGTTCGGCACGCCTCCATCCTGGTATTTCAGAAACGACAATATCGCCGGGACTGATCAGGGCGTTGCAGATCAGGTTAATACCCATTAGGGTGCCTCTTACTGAAAGAATGTTCTCGGCGGTGGTTTTGAGCCCTCTTGTCGCATTGAGATATTCGGCTATGGCTTGTCGATAGGGATAAGGGCCGGCAGGGTTTCCGTAATTACCAAATTTTGGATATAATCCGCTTCTGGTGAGTTGATTGCGGTAAGCGCGGTAAAATTCTTTTAAGGGTGAAAGTTTGGGGTCGGGGTAACCGTCGTCTAGGTGTAAGCCGGGTATGGGTTTTTCTAAAATACTGGTGGGGTAATCCCTGGGATGGAAAATGAAACCTGCAATCTTTGAGGAGGTTGATGTTGTTGCTTTTAAGGTTTCGGGGGGATGGTCTGCCACATGGGCGGAAATAAAAGTACCACGGCCTATTGAACTTTCGAGCCAGCCTTGCATCTGCAGTTCTTCGTAAGCTTTAGCTGCTGTAATCCGATTGATTTTTAAAAGAGCAGCCAGCTCACGGCTGCCGGGCAGCTTTTGACCTGAATGCAGTTGATTACTCCTGATCAATGATAACAGGGCATCTGATAGCTGAAGATATACAGCGCGTTCTGCTGAACGATCAAATGATAGGTTCGCAAATAATTGAGTGATAATCGGACTATTCATTATCTTGTAATTGGACTACAAAGATAATCCAATTGTCATATACTTTTGTTCAGCCAAACTATTAATCAGTTATCCTTATAAAAGTTATGTATATACCTAAACAATTTGAATTTGAGGATGAAGCAGAAAAGATAGCCTTCATGAAGCAATATAGTTTTGCAACTATGGTGACCACGAAGGCAGGAGTTCCGATTGCTACGCAGCTTCCGTTTTTGGTTACACAAAATTCTGGTAAGCTGGTGCTTAGTGCGCATTTTGCTTTAGCTAACGAGCAGGTTGGGTATATTGAGGATAATATCTCCCTGGTCATTTTCTCGGAGCCTCATGCTTACATTTCTCCGGTTCATTATGATAAAAGGGAAAGTGTACCGACCTGGGATTACGTAACTTTACATGCTTACGGCAAGGCGAAAATTGTTCATGATGAGCTTGAAAAAATGAAAGCATTGGAAAACATGATCGTATTTTATGAGCCTGGTTATCTGGAACAGTGGAGCCAGCTGACAGAAAAGTTTAAAAAAGGAATGATGAGGGGAATTGTAGCTTTCGAACTGGAAGTAACCGATTTACAGGCTCAGAAAAAAGTAAGCCAGAATAAAACTGAAACGGAACGGCAAAGGATAGCTGACTATTTAGACAAAAGTGATAGCAGCACTGAAAAAGCAATAGCAGATTTTATCAGAAAAATATAATATGAATCAAATCGAAATCACTGAAGTATCTCTTGATAGTTTTGAGATCCTGCAGACCTTAGGACGGCAAACTTATACAGAGACATTTGCAAATAGCAACACAGAGGCAGATATGGCCAGGTATCTGGAAGAGAGTTTTAGTGCGCAAAAAATAAAAACTGAATTGGCTAATCCGGATTCTATGTTCTTTATTGCCTGGGAAAATGAAAATCCTATAGGTTACTTAAAGGTAAATTCTGGTCAGGCACAAACTGAATTACAGGATGATAGCTCCCTGGAGATTGAACGTATTTATGTGAAAAGTAGTCATTATGGTAAAATGATTGGTCAGCTGCTTTATAATAAGGCACTGGATATAGCCAGACTTGAAAACAAAGCCTATCTGTGGCTGGGGGTGTGGGAAGAAAATCCGCGGGCGATAAGATTTTATGAAAAGAATGGCTTTATCGCCTTTGATAAACACATTTTCAAAATGGGTAATGACGAGCAAACAGATATTATGATGAAAAAGATATTATAATGAAAAAAATACTAACCCCTGCCTTATGAATTTTAGCATCCAACCTCAGTTAGCAAATGAACGGGTAGCGCTCTTGCCGCTGAAAGAAACTGATTTTGAAGAATTATACGCTGTAGCTTCCGATCCAAAGATATGGGAACAGCACCCCAATAAAGACCGCTGGAAGAAGGAAGTATTCCGAAACTTTTTCGATGGGGCGATAAAAATTGGGGGCGCATTTAAAATCATTGACCAAACTACCGGAGCAGTCATGGGAAGCACCAGATTTTATGATTATAATGAAAACGAGAATGAGCTATTAATAGGCTATACGTTTTATGGTACTGCTTACTGGGGAATGGGCATCAATCTTTCTGTTAAAAAGATGATGCTGGATTATATATTTCAGTTCGTATCCAAAGTCCTGTTCCATATTGGAGCAGAAAACATTCGTTCCCAAATTGCTATCGCCCGTATTGGAGCCGTTAAAATCAGCGAGCAGGAAGTTACTTATTTCGGCGAAACTCCGAAACTCAACTTCGTGTATGTCATCGACCGGAATTTATATTAGTTATACTTGTTTGATTTTTTAAACTCCTGATTGTAAATTTTCAAGTTGCTTTTTAACAGTTGGCGTGCCACATGAATTCTCGTTTTAACAGTGCCAATAGGTATATTTAGTATATCTGCAATTTCATGATATTTATAACCTTCAAAGTATTTGATAAATGGGGTGTAATATTCTACGCCCAGCTTTGCCAATGCTTTATTTAAATCGTCACTGATAAATTTATTATCGGCCTGGTTATGAGACGCACTTGTATATAACTGGGCAGAACTGATCTCCTCGGTCGTATCTATAATGCTACGTTGCTTTACAGTCCTTCTATAATCATTTATAAACGTATTTCTCATTATCGTATACAGCCATCCTTTTAGGTTTGTTCCTTCAACATAAAGTTTTGAATAACGAATAGCTTTTAATAATGTTTCCTGAACTAAGTCATCAGCATCGTCTATATTTTTTGTGAAATTCAGCGCGAAACTTTTTAAAGAAGACTTGTGGTCATTAACTTGGTAAGGGAAAGAATTACTGATCATAAGTTATAGAATTAAAGGATAAATGCTGTTGGTTAATTACATTTTTTTTATTCCAACTCTTATACCAATTAATTTATTAATAATAAAAAAAGGTGCTCATCAGAAAGATTATTAAACTGCTGGATTATTGTTTTTGTAAAACTAAAAGATACTTATTTATTCTTTAGGATATTATTTTTGTTTTTTGACTGTTTTTTCTGTCGTTTAAATTGATGGACGGCCTTGTTATGGTCATCGCTTTAAATTAATTCAGTTTGTAAATCCACCATTAATTTGATTTGAAATTCAAATTATACCTTCTTAATAGTGTACTGTTTTTAGTACTATTTATTTTGAAAGGAGTTCCGGAAATCCTGATGACCGATAGCTTTAGGAGTAACGTTATGCTTAATTATGTGCAGAGCGATTTGCTATTGTGTGCAGGGCAATTCTCCCTCGCTGTCTCTAATGAATTTCTAATGAATTTCTGTTTGTCCTCTAACGGCCTTTTCAAAGTGGCCGTTTTATATTTGCAGCAGATTAAGAAAAAGCAAATTATGGACTCAGGCCCCAATTCAAAGGTACTATCAATAGTACCGTCGAAAGCAACATTATCAATTAATTATTTAACCGTCCGCTAACGCTCATAACTTCTGTTATGCCGCTAGTGGCATAAAACAGCGTTATGTTCAATTTTTCAAAAACACAGACAAAATATACCCGCTATATTGTAGATTATGATTATCCAGTGGGTATGGATACCAGACCAACGATTACGTTTGGGGTAGCTGATAATATCTTCAGCAGACAAAATTATTATCAATCTCTTTCTTTCAGACAGCTTTTGTTCAGAGTATATACTTTGATACTAAATGTGATCAGACGAGCTTTCCAGCAAGTCAAAATGTGGGGGGCTCGCTATGACAATATTTGAGTTTACATTAAGGCTTGCCATTGCTTTTACACTGGGTGCAGCAATTGGTACTGAGCGCCAATGGAGACAACGTATGGCCGGATTAAGGACAAATATGCTGGTTTGCTTAGGCGCTTGTATGTTCGTTGCTCTGGGGGTTAAAGTTGGCGGTGATGCTTCGGGAAGAGTGATTTCTTATGTAGTTAGTGGAATTGGTTTCCTGGGTGCAGGTGTGATTATGAAAGATGGCCTGAACGTAAGAGGGCTAAATACAGCAGCCACTTTATGGTGTTCTGCTGCGGTTGGTGCTTCTTGTGGCCTTGGGTTTCTTCCCGAAGCAGCAATTGTGACGGCTTTTGTAATCCTGACCCATGTTCTAATGCGCCCGGTTGGCGTAAAGTTAAGCCGTCTTCCATTGAAGAGCAGTAGAATTCCTGTGGCTTATCTGCTGATTATTAAATGCAGACAAGATGTGGAGAATCATTTGAGAGTGCTGCTGCTCCAGTTTACAAGTAACGATGATAAACTATTGCTCAGATCTCTTAAAAGTACGGATGATGGTGACCCAAGCAAAGCTGTAATTACCGCCGAGATACTCGCTAACAGCAATGAAGATGCAATTATGGAACGGATCGCCGGACGATTAACCATCGAACACGAAGTTTCTGAAGTCAGCTGGAATAAAGCCGGGGATGAAAACGACCTGTAACTGCAGGCAGGCGAAGGTTGTACTCCTTTTCAAATTGATATAATTAATAATTTCCGCTTATCAGTATAGATATAATATCATGACTATTGTAAAAAAAGGCCTGAAAATCAGGGCCCTCACAGACAGCAAAAAAATGATGTCTAATGGCAGCGATGAAGCTGCTGCAACTAAACTTCAGAACGTTTCCCGCTCAGATCAGGATTTTTACCTGGCCATGCTCGATAGTTCTATGGAAGGACTGTCCGCCATGCAAGCTAAAGAGAGGCTAGGCAAGTTTGGACTGAATGAAGTTCATCATGAAAAAGCTCCGGCATGGATTAAACAATTGATTCAAGCCTTTATCAACCCATTTATCGGCATCCTTTTAATTATTGCCGTTATCTCTTTTATACTCGATGTCTGGCTTGCTGGTCCGGGAGAAGCTGATTATAAAACTGTGACCATGGTCGGTATTATGGTGATGGTCAGTTCTTTATTGAGGTTTTTTCAGGAGTACAGAAGCAATAAAGCCGCTGAACAGCTTAAAAGCATGGTGAAAACCACGGCAACTGTGGTGCGGAAAATTACAGGAAAGAAAGAGCTTGATATTAAAAAATTAGTACCCGGAGATCTGATTATGCTGTCGGCAGGAGATATGATCCCTGCAGATTGCCGGATTGTACAATCTAAAGACCTGTTTGTAAGCCAGTCTATGCTCACCGGAGAATCTTTACCTGTAGAAAAAAGAAGTCTCGCAGTACGGGATGCAGAAGAGAAACCACTGGTAGAACTCGATAATATCTGCTTTATGGGAACCAATGTAGTGAGTGGGTATGCAACCGCCATTGTTGTCAATACAGGGAATCAAACCTATTTCGGCTCACTTAGTAAAGTTATTGTAGGCAAACGTGCGGAAACGAATTTCGATAAAGGCGTTAATAAAGTGAGTTACCTGCTCATCAGCTTTATGGTCGTAATGGTGCCTTTAATCTTCCTGATCAATGGATTTGTTAAAGGAAACTGGTGGGATGCACTGCTTTTTGCCATTGCCGTTGCCGTAGGCCTGACTCCCGAAATGCTGCCTATGATCGTTACTGCTAACCTTGCAAAAGGGGCTGTGAATATGAGTAAGCACAAAGTGATTATCAAAAGGCTCAATGCTATACAGAATATTGGGGCCATGGACGTGCTGTGTACCGATAAAACAGGAACGCTGACCATGGATAAAATCGTATTGGAAAGGCACCTGAATATCTTCGGACAAGAAGATGAAGAAGTACTCAAATGGGCCTACCTGAATAGTTTTCACCAGACAGGACTTAAAAACCTGCTTGATGTTGCCGTGCTTGAACATGTTGAATTACATGATTATCTGAAAGTTGAAGAGTACTTTTTAAAAGTTGATGAGATTCCTTTTGATTTTCAAAGACGCAGAATGTCTGTGGTATTAAAACAACGCAACGGAAAACACCTGCTGATTTGTAAAGGGGCTGTAGAGGAAATGCTCGATCTGTGCAGTCACGCTTTTGATCCCGGAGACGATAAAGAATTACATATCGAATCTGATAAAGTGATCCCTATGGATGAAACTATGCGGAATATGATCCTTCAGACCTCGAAAAAACTCAACGCAGAAGGGTTGCGGGTGCTGCTTGTTGCAATCCGGGAATTTGACGACCGTGCATTGAATTACGCGGTTGAAGATGAGAAAAATATGATCCTTACCGGTTTTATCGGCTTTCTTGATCCCGCTAAACCATCAGCCAAAATAGCGATTGAAGCATTGCAGAAATTAGGTGTGAGCATCAAAGTCCTGACCGGGGATAATGAAATTGTCACTAAAAAAATCTGCCGTGATGTAGGTATTGCTTTCGATAAAATTCTGCTCGGTGCGGAAGTAGAGAAAATGACCGATGCGGAATTACAAGAACAAGTAGGAGAGGTTTCTATTCTGGCCAAACTAAGCCCGGTTCAAAAATCACGCGTCGTTAAAATGCTGCAGGCAAAAGGCCATACCGTAGGTTTTATGGGGGATGGGATCAATGATGCCGTAGCCCTCAGGGATGCCGATGTAGGGATTAGCGTAGACACAGCAGTGGATATTGCTAAAGAAAGTGCCGATATTATTTTGCTCGAAAAAGACCTGATGGTTTTGAGAAAAGGGGTGATCTATGGCCGCAGGACCTTTGGTAATATTATCAAATATATCAAAATGACTGCCAGCAGTAATTTCGGTAATATGTTCAGCATGTTGGGTGCAAGTGCCTTTCTGCCGTTTTTACCAATGCTGCCTGTTCAGATCCTGGTTCAGAATCTATTATATGATGTTTCGCAAATCTCCATCCCATGGGACAGAATGGATGAAGACTTTATTGAGCAACCTAAAAAATGGGATGCCTCAGGAATTAAAAGGTTCATGCTTTATATAGGCCCGATCAGCTCGGTATTTGACTATGCCATGTTCGCTGTGATGTTCTTCGTTTTTAAAGCGAACAGTCCCGAACATCAAAGCCTGTTTCAAAGTGGGTGGTTTATCGAAGGATTACTGTCTCAGACACTGATTGTACACATGATCAGGACGCGTAAAATCCCATTTATTCAGAGCTGGGCAACCACACCGGTAGTCGCTTTAACCTCACTGATTATGGTGATCGGGATTTTTATACCGTTTTCTCCCTTCGCTGGTGCGTTAAAGATGGAGCAATTGCCATTAAGTTATTTTCCATGGCTGATTGGAATACTGGCCTGCTACTGCCTGCTCACCCAATATGTTAAAGGATGGTACATTAAAAGATTTAACCAATGGCTATAATCCGGGCAAGCAGAAAATGGATACTGGCCATCGTATTAATTATACTGGTGGTCGTATTCGCAGAATGGTTGGAATACCATTTTCATACCCTATCTAATTTCTCAAACAAAGACAAAGCACAATATGAACTTCAAAAATAACCGTCAGTCGTATCTGACTGGCATTGCCATGGTCGTTATCGGAATGACTGCTTCCTGCAAACAGCAAATCGCTAAAGAGCCCGCCGCTGATTTTACCCTGAAAGGGGATGTGATCACTGTACCAGAAAATTCAGTATTGAAAGGTAAACTGAAGCTGATGACTGTAGACACCGAGCCTTACCGGATGCAAATGATGACTGCCGGAACAGTTAAGGCTATCCCTACGCAGTTTGCAGAAATTGCACCGCCTTTTCAAGGCCGGGTAACTAAAAGTTATATCAAGCTGGGGATGAAGACAACTGCTGAAACCCCCTTATTTGAAATCAGTTCTCCGGATTTTATTGCTGCACAAAAAGTGTTTTTTCAGGAGAAATCTCAAATGCAGCAGGCAGAGAGAACATTGAAACGCCAGAAAGATCTGATGGCTAATGGAGTCGGTACGCAGAAAGATCTGGAAGAAGCACAAACTGGTTATGATGTAGAAAAAAAGGAATATGAAAATGCAGTTATAGGCATCAGAATATTTAAGGCCAATCCAGAGAAATTATCCTTAGGACAAGCGCTTGTTGTATATGCTCCAATTACTGGTGAAGTAATCGAAAATAAAGTGGTTTTAGGGCAGTTTATCAAAGATGATGCTGCCAGTGTAGCCACTGTAGCCAATCTCAATAAAGTATGGGTTGCCGGGCAGGTCAAAGAAAAAGACATTCGTTATATCCACGAAAAGGACGAATGTGAGCTGGAAGTAGCCGCATTACCCGGTAAAAAAATCCAGGGAAAAGTTTACCATGTCAATGAAATTGTTGACGAAGATACCCGCAGTGTACAAGTTTTGATCGAATGTGACAATAGCGACCATACCCTTAAACCGGGAATGTACGTCTCTGTGAATTTTATCGACGCGCCAACATCAGCCGTGCTCATTCCACTGAAAGCCATTCTGCAAATGAATGACGCGAATTTTGTTTTCGTGGTTACCCCGGAAGGTAAATATGTCAAAAGAAAAGTAGAAACAGGCGGTACAGTAGCAGACCGCGTAGTGATTAAAAGTGGTCTGGCCAAAGGCGAAAAGATCGTATCAGAAGGTGGTTTCTATCTATTAGAAGCTAAATAATTACACTATAAGCCAATCATTTATGAAGCAATTAATTTTTACTGCAATTAAAAAACGCTGGCTCTTTGCGGCGCTCTTTATACTCCTGGCTGTATTCGGGTTTTATTCCTGGAAACAGCTCTCTATCGAAGCTTACCCGGATATTGCAGATGTAACTTCTCAGGTTGTTACCCAGGTGCCGGGCCTGGCTGCTGAAGAAGTAGAACAGCAGATTTCTATTCCTATAGAACGTGCACTCAATGGTTTACCGGGAATGCACGTGATGAGGAGCCGTAGTTTATTCGGTTTGTCACTGATCACAATGGTCTTTGAAGATGGTGTCGATGATTATTGGGCCAGGCAAAGGATTCAGGAACGGTTAACCGATGTTAAACTTCCTTTTGGCGCAGTCCCCGGACTTGACCCGCTCACTTCCCCGACTGGCGAAATCTACCGCTATATTATAGAAAGCAAAAATCATGACTTAAGAAAACTTACTGATTTACAGAACTGGACGATTATTCCACGAATTAAACAGGTGCAGGGCGTAGCCGATGTAACGAATTTTGGAGGGATCACTACTCAATATCAAATAGAAATTGACCCTGCTAAATTAGCACAGTATCGTATTACACTAGCCGACGTGCAAACTGCGATCAGTAACAATAACACCAATGCAGGCGGTAGTATTTTAAACCGCGGAGAGCAAGGATATGTAGTCAGGGGAATAGGCCTGGTTAAAGATTTAGCCGCTTTAGGTGATGTGGTTGTCAAATCTGTCAATGGAGTCCCTGTATTTGTCAAAGATTTAGGTGAACTGAAATACGGTACGCTGGAACGTAAAGGTGTATTAGGTTATACCGATCGTAACGTGAATTATTCGGACGGAATTGAAGGAATTGTAGTCATGCTGAAAGGGCAAAATCCTTCGGTCGTGCTCGATGGGATCCATAAAGCGGTGGCGGATCTGAACAAAGGTATTTTACCTGAAGGGGTAACTATTCGTGCTTATCTGGATCGGACAAATTTAGTCAATACCACGCTGGAAACTGTTTCACATACGCTTTTAGAAGGAATGGCGCTGGTGATTGTCGTGTTAATTGTTTTCCTGGGAAGTTGGAGAGGCGCATTAATTGTGGCCATTACAATACCAATCGCCCTGCTGATTGCATTTATCCTGATGCACTTTACAAAGATCCCGGCAAATTTGCTTTCTCTGGGGGCAATTGATTTTGGGATTATTGTCGATGGGGCCATTGTGATGCTCGAAACGATCCTGAAAAAAAGAGAGGCTAACCCGGAAGAGGAACTGGAAGAAGTTTCCATAGGAAAAAGAGCTTTAAGCGTTGCTAAGCCTATTCTTTTTTCTACGATTATCATTATTACCGCCTATCTGCCATTATTCTCTTTCGAAAGGGTGGAGAAAAAGCTGTTTACACCCATGGCTTTCACTGTAGGTTATGCTCTTTTGGGAGCCTTGGCTGTTGCGCTTTTATTGATACCGGGCCTCGCTTATGCCGTTTATAAGAAACCAGGCAAAATCTATCACAATACCTGGCTGGAGAAACTGACAGCATGGTATGAAGGGCGTTTAAGCAAGATCATGGACAAACCGAAGAAAGTTTTTATGCCCTTGGTTTTAGTCCTGATCAGTGCTATTATCTTATCTGTTACTGTCGGAAAGGACTTTTTACCACCGTTAGATGAAGGTTCTATTTGGCTGCAGGTTTCTCTGCCACCGGGAGTGACTTTAGAAAAGTCAAAAGAAATGAGTGATTCGCTGAGAGCAGTGACCATGAAACATCCGGAAATCACCTATGTGAATGTTCAGGCGGGTCGTAATGATGATGGAACGGATTATTTTACGCCTTCACATTTTGAAGTTTCCGTAGGCTTAAAACCTTATAAAGAATGGACGAGCGGCCGGAATAAAGCAGCACTGATCGAAGATTTGTCTAAGGAATATGCCGCTATGCCAGGTTATACCGTCGCTTTTACGCAGCCGATGATTGATGGAGTGATGGATAAAATTGCTGGTGCACATAGTGAACTGGTGGTTAAAGTGTACGGTAATGATTTTAAAGAAACCAGAAGGATTACTGAAAATGTGGTGTCAACTTTAAGAAAAGTGAAGGGTGCTGTTGATATTGCCATCGATCAGGAACCTCCTTTGCCGCAATTACAGATCAGGGTAAACCGGGATGCTGTAGCCAAATACGGGCTGAATATGAGCGATGTAGCTGAACTGGTCGAGGTAGCCATTGGTGGTAAAGCGGTTTCACAGGTCTTTGCAGGAGATAAAGTTTATGATGTGATTTGCCGTTATAAAGAAGAAAGCCGGAATACGCCTGAAAAAATAGCGAACCTCTTGCTGACTTCTTCAACCGGGGCCAGAATTCCATTGTCACAGATTGCTGAAGTGAAAACTGATTTAGGAGAAAGTTCGATTTCCAGGGAAATGAACCGCAGACAATTGACGGTCAGGTTAAACTTAAGAGGGACAGATTTAAGTTCATTTCTGAAGGATGCACAGGCAAAGATAGCGCAGCAGGTAAAATATGACCCGGAAAAATACAAAATAGAGTGGGGTGGCCAGTTTGAAAATCAAAATCGGGCTTATGCTAAATTAGCCGTTGTAGTGCCTTTAGCTTTAGCGATTATGTTCTTGTTGCTTTACGGCGCATTTGGGAAATTCAGACAGGCGGGCTTGATTTTAGGTATTGTTCCACTTGCTTTATTTGGTGGAATGTTAGCGTTGAATGTCAGAGGGATGACTTTGAATGTGTCTTCAGCGGTAGGTTTTATCGCGCTGTTTGGTGTCGCTATTCAAAACGGTGTGATCCTGATTTCCCATATTAACGAGCTTCGCAAAAAAGGATATGATTTGCTTAAAGCAGTTGTAGATGGCGCAAAACATCGTTTCAGGCCCGTTCTGATGACCGCAACCGTGGCTGCATTAGGTCTTTTACCGGCTTCTTTAACTACAGGGATCGGTTCTGATGTTCAAAGACCGCTGGCTACAGTAATAGTTTATGGCCTTTTTGCCGCAACAGCAATTACGCTATTTGTTTTGCCGGCACTTTATTATCTGCTGGAAAGTAAATGGGGAAAGCATGATTTTCAGCCATCAGAAACAGTTAATCAATAAATCCATTGCAATTCAATACTAAATAGATGAAACTAACAAAATATATTTTGTCCTGGTGCCTGCTTACAGGTATAGCCTTGAATGGACAAGCGCAGGTAGATACGCTGTCTTTAAAATCAAAAATATCTGTGCTTCAATTTTTGAATCGTGTAGGGAAAGAAAATCTGGGTTATGCTGCAGCGCAATACGATGTGAGTATTGCGCAGGCAGGTATCGAAACGGCAAAGATCTTTCCTGATCCTGAGTTTTCGGCAGGTGCATTTGATAACCAGCAAGCTAAATTGAAACTGGGACAGGGCGTAACGCTGGGTCTGGGAACGACAATTGAGCTGGGCGGAAAAAGAAGAGCACGGATCAACCTGGCGAAAAGCGAAACTGAGCTGAACAAGGCATTGTTACTGGATTACTTAAGAAATCTCAGGGCAGATGCCGCACTTGCTTATTACAATGCAATTCAGCAGCACGAACTGCTGCAGGTACAGCAATATTCTTATCAAATGATGAAACAGTTGGCTGATGCAGATGCGGTCCGCTATAGATTAGGTGCAATTACGGAGACTGATGCCAGGCAATCGAAATTGGAAGCCAGTAATTTACAAAACAGTGTATATCAGAATGAGGCCGACTGGAAGGGATCTCTGGTTAAGCTGAGTGCTTATCTCGGTAAAAAAAGTGCTGATATGCTGGTCATACCAGATGGTGATTTTGAGAACCTGGTACGTGATATAAACTATCAAAGTTTAATCAGTAATGCACAAACGATCAGGGCCGATGCCGTAGCTGCATTGAACAGTAAGACAGTAGCTGAAAGAAGTCTGGCCCTGGTAAAAGCAAACAGGAAAGTAGATTTAGGAGTTAACGCAGGGCTGCAGTTCAATGGTGTTTCGACCAATGTAGATGCGCCAACGCCTTATCACCGTACTTTCAACGCCGGGTTTAGTGTTCCGCTGAAATTCTCGAATCATTACAAAGGGGATTTGAAGGCCGCACAGTTTACGATTAAACAAGCAGGAGTTCAATATGAACAGGTTCAGCAGCAGATTCAGGTAGAAGTAACACAAGCTTATTTTAATTATACCGCGGCCCAGAAACAGGTTCAGCAATATAAAAACGGGCTGCTGACTGAAGGAAAGAAGATTTTAACGGCTAAAATGTATAGCTATAAACGCGGAGAAACTTCACTGCTGGAAGTTTTAAATGCGCAAAGGACATACAATGAAGTACAACAGGGATTTTATGAATCTCAATCAAATTATGCGGCTGCACTGATTGAATTAGAGCGGGCTGCGGGGATCTGGGACATTAAATAACCGGGTAAAAAAACTAAGTTGGTTAGGTAGCAATATTCCGCCGGTTTGATTCTATATTTAAGAATCGGGCTGGCGGTTTGCTTTTTTACAAAGCAGGTAGGGATTCTGGACGGTTTTGAAAGTTATGTGTTGGAAATCAATGATTAACTGAGTAGCTTCAGTTTATCAAATCTATCTTTCATGAATTTACCCTTCAAAGAAGCAAGGAAAAAGATAATAGGCGGAGATTTTTCGGGATTATTTAAGCCGGGTCATCAAACTGGCTATATTCACCCTTCAGAGGTTGCACAGCTCTTTATTTCTATTCCCGCAGACAAAGCTATTGATGCCTATAATTCCTTCAACGCGGAGCAGCAATTAAATGTCTTACCTTATTTAGATGTACAGCTTCAAAAGAAGATTATTAAGAGTATATCAAAAGATAGTGCATCATATATCCTTAATCACCTGAAATCAGATGACCGGACTATCTTTTATTCTGCTTCTAAAGGAATGGAACTCTCCCGTTTTCTGGAATATTTAAATACAGGAAACAGGAATGAGGTTGCAAATTTATTAGGCTATTCTGCGAAAAGTGTTGCCCGGATCATCAATACAGATGTGGCTACGGTAAGTCCTGAAATGACCATTGCAGAAGCAACAGAACATTTACGTCTGCATCATAAAGATACAGAAGCAGCCAATGTTATTTATGTAGTTGATGATCAGGACAGGTTAATTGATGATGTTCCTGTTCGCAGATTGGTTTTAAATGAGCGCTCTAAAAAGATCATGGACATTGTAGATGGGTTTTGTATCACGCTAAAGATTAATGAAACTAAAGAGGATGCGGTGCAGAAGTTTAAAGAATATGACCGGGTTGTATTACCTGTAATTAACGATGACCATATTTTGCTCGGGGTAGTGACCATAGATGATGTGATGGATGTGGCTGAACAAAAAGCGACTGCAGAGATCCAGAAATTCGGAGGGATTGAAGAACTGGATTTTCCGTACGTGAAAACTCCTTTTTTCTCTTTGCTGAAAAAGAGGGCAGGTTGGTTGATTGTCCTGTTTTTAGGGGAAATGTTAACTGCTACAGCCATGGGATATTTTGATGGGGAGATCTCAAAAGCTGTAGTACTCGCATTATTTGTTCCTTTAATAATTTCCAGCGGAGGAAATAGCGGATCTCAGGCCGCTACTTTGATTATCAGGGCAATGGCACTGAAAGAACTGAACCTGAAGGATTGGTGGTATGTGATGCGGCGGGAAATTTTATCGGGATTGGTTTTAGGGATCATATTAGGGGCGATAGGTTTCATCCGGATTGCCATATGGCAGAGTTTGCATTGGTATAATTATGGGGTTCACTGGTTTTTGCTGGCAGTGACGATCTTTTTTTCATTAATCGGTATCGTCATGTGGGGTACATTGAGTGGCTCTATGGTTCCTATGGTACTGAAAAAGTGTAAGATTGACCCGGCAACATCTTCCGCACCTTTTGTCGCTACATTAGTGGATGTTACGGGGCTGATAATTTATTTTAGCATTGCAGCAATCTTTTTGAAGGGAACTTTGTTATAGTAATGTAATTTACACTACCAAATCCAAAGAAAAATGAAACCATCATGATTTTTCAAATTACAAAACGAAATATAAAATCATGATAGCTTCTTCACCATTAAAAAAAAATATATTCTTATGAAAACAACAAAACTATTTATGAGTGCGGCTGTAGCCGCAACGCTGTTTTTTGCAGCTTGTTCACCAAAGGATGGGGACATTCAAACCGCTGTAAAAGCTAAAGAAGCTGCTGAAGTTAGTGTAGCTGTCACAAAGGGTGAAGTTACTTTAACTGGTGAAGTTGCTGATGAAGCTGAAAAAGCTAAAGCCGAAACAATTGCTAAAGCTGAAAAAGGCGTAAAATCGGTAGTGAACAATCTGACTATTAAACCCGTATTGTCTTCAGCGCCTGTTGTAATCGCAGATGATTCAACGCTGATTAAAAATGTAGCTGACGCAGCTAAAGATTTCCCTACAGTTCAAACCTCAGTTAAAGACGGAGTAGTTACTTTAAAAGGTGAAATCAGCAAGTCTTCACTGGTGAAATTAATGCAACAGTTGTCTGTATTAAAACCTAAGAAAATCGATAACCAATTAACTGTTAAATAAGCTGAACCATGGCATTACAAGATAAATATAAGGCATTAACTGACGCTGCAACTGCGGCTGGAATTTCTGATCTTGCGGTACGTGAGCAGGATGGCGTATTGTATATAGATGGAACTGCGGCTGATGGCGCAACTAAAGATCATCTTTGGGATGTTTATAACCAAATCGATCCCAATTTTGCGGGTGGAGATTTAGTTTTGAATGTAAATGTTGCAGTTGATGCAGCAGTAACCCAGGCTAAAGTGATTACAGAAAGCAGTAACCTGAATATCCGTAAAGGACCAGGTACTGATCAGCCAATAGTTGGTAAGGCGGCACACGGAGAAGTGATTACACTGGTTAACAGAAGTAATGATTTATGGTGGCTGGTACGCACCAATGATGGGGAAGAGGGTTATTGCTATGCAAAATACCTGGAGCCTCAGGCTTAAGTTTTAAAAAAGGAAAGAGCCGTCTCATTTATTTGAGACGGCTCTTTTGTATAATGGGTTTTGATAGTTTATGAAATTATCACCTGTTACTGATTAAAATAATTATAATTTCTAATTAATCCATCATAACCGCTATCTAATTCTTCAATAGCATTACTGGTCAGCTTACCGCTTTCTCTGGCATCACGTAGCGTTTTCTTCGTGCGAAGTAAAAGATTATGGAAGCTTTCATAAAAGTTTTTATAATTTCCTTCCTTATTTGCCTTTTTAGCATTCTCCATGTTCAGAGTCGCATTTTTTGTCTGTGCGCTTTCTAAAGCTGCAAAATCGGCCTGTGCCTTAGCACTGATCTTTGTATAACTATTTGCATTATCTGATAACAAATCAACAAAATTGCGGATGTTCTTCATATCAGTTTTCATCGCAATAATGTATTCTTTAAGCGGGCTATCTTTTAATACAACGATTTCTGCAGCATCAGCAATTTCATTCACCTTTTTCATGAGCACTATTTTTCCGGTATATAACTCTTGTACTGTGCCTCTGATCGTATCAATTAACGCATAACCTTTAGCACCTTTATCATCTTTGTAATCCTGTGCTGTCAGGTAATCCCTCAATTGCTTATAATCGGTATTCATTTTCTCAAACTTCGTGTTGTACTGTGTTACCTGCATTTTAAAATAAGCCTGGTTTTCTTTTCCCAATTCAGGAACCGGGTTTTCAATGGTCACACCATTCATATTGTTAACTGTGAATTTTACCACATGAGGATGAATGATTCCGAGGAACCCAAATTTATCTTCCGGATTTTTTAAAGCGCTTTCGATTTTTTCTGTGTTTCCGAGAATATTTTTTAAGTAGGCATTATGGCTGTTAGCCATGTCTACCACAAGGTTCGTATACTCAATAACACGGCTTGCAGTATCTGCCGCACCAAATTTTGCAGTCTCCGATGTGGAGTCCTGGGTATTCTTGTCTTTTTTCTTTTGGTCTTTACAAGAAACTGTCGTGAGCAGTAGTGCTACACAATAGGATGTATAAATAATAGTTTTTTTCATAGGGTAAATGATTGATGAATGGCAAGGTAAAGATATTTTTCTATACCAATAAATTGGGTGGGTTAAGGAAAATGATAACTCGTCTCTAAAGTTTTTAATGTATTACAATTATAATAGCTTAATAGAATTCATGTTATTTTAATGATAGTATTATAAGCCGGACATTTGTCGTGTTAAACAAATGATATTATACAAAATGGAACGTAAAAAATTTATACAGGCAGCAACTCTTGGTGCTGCCGCAGTACTTACAGGCAGTGCAATTTCTTTAAATGCTAAAACTAAAAACATGGAAAATACATCTTCAAAAAATAAAGGATTCAGCAGAGCTAATCATGTGGGAATCGTAGTTGCAAATCTTGACCGGTCTATAGCTTTTTATGAAGCACTGACAGGTCTTAAAGTAAATAATGTCGATCAGATTGGAGGAGACAGGATGGCACAGGTACTGGGTTTGAAAAAAACATTGATTCGTTATGCTAATCTTCATCTTGAAAATATCAACATGGATTTATTGGAATATGAGCAGCCTGAACCTGTTAAAGCGCATTATGATAACAATCAAATCAGCGCGATGCACTTATGTTTTGAAGTTGATAATATTCAGGATGCAGTGAAACGTTTGAAAGATGCAGGAATAAAACTATCCGGAGAGCCTATAATTTTTGAAGCTGCTGATGGTTTGAAAGCTGGTTTTGGTACTGCAGTAGCTTATTTTGATGATCCTGATGGGACACATCTGGAGATCATTGAGCCACAAGGCCCTTTCAAAAGAGCACCAATGCAGCGTCAAATGCTATAACAGCTGGCTTTGATGGCGTAGAGCTTCATGGGGCAAATGGATATTTGATAGAGCAATTTTTGAATCCGTTCATTAATGATAGAACAGATGAGTATGGTGGTTCAATAGAGAACCGGAGCCGATTTTTACTGGAAGCGATTGATGCAAGCATTACTGAAATTGGTGCAGAAAAGGTAGCGGTACGGTTAACTCCTTATGGTGGTTTACATGAATTACCACAATATGATGAAATAGAAGAGACTTATGCCTATCTGGCTGCGGAACTTGGAAAACGTGGAATCATTTATATTCACCTGATGGATCAGAAAAGCCGGGGTAGTTTTGCTTTGCCAGATGGGTTTTTAAAACGTTTCAGAACAAATTTTAATGGGATTATTATCCTGGCAGGAGGGATGGACAAGGAGCTTTCTGAAAAATATATTAGGGAAGGTTTGATTGATCTGGCTGCTTTTGGGGAAGCATTTATTGCTAATCCTGATTTAACAGACAGGTTAAAGTATGGTTATGAACTTGCTTTACCAAACCGTGATTTACATTATGGTGGTGCGGAACACGGCTATACAGATTATCCTGTTTACGCAGGAAAAAGTTAATGCTAACAAAGCATAGTTAGTTATATAAATTCTATTTTAATATAAAATTGATAAGGGCCGGTTTTTATTGACAAAACCGGCCTTTTATAATCTTATTAGTTCTTGCAATTATAAGAAAATGAGGAAGGGGTATAGGTATTAGCAGATCCTGGATTTAAATGATATAACTTGATGATATTTCCTTTTTTATCCAGTTCATAAGTATAAATATTTATATTTTTTGGAGAGGCAATGATTTTGGATACCAGGTTTTTCGAGCTTTTCCCCATATATTTGAGTACTACAGGTGATACATCATCACCTGGTGGTATATATTCATAGGCGATAAAGAAGTTTTCTTTGAAACCCATATCATTGTATTCGATGGTGATATTTCCATCAGGAAGAACAATACCGTTTTTTTCAGTTTCAATGACTTTAGTTAAGTTCCCTCCGGTATAAACCAGTTCCCTTGAATATGCTAACTGATTTCTGACAAAATAATTAATCTTGCTAAGATACCCGTCCTTATTATAACTATAATACAATTGAAATTCTCCGGAATAGTTATTGGATTCAACGATTCTGCCTTGATTATCTAATTTGTAGATTTTGGTGAATTTTGATCCCCCGGTATTTGTGAATGTTTCAATAATCTGGCTGTTACTGTAAGTGAATGTAGCGCTGCTTTCTTTGAGAGGTGCATATTTACTGATCATCTTTATCACTCTTCCCTGATCATCTGATTCGAATGTTTTATCAGCAGGGAAATAATAATCGTAACCAATTTGATGATTGCTTTGTGTCAGGAAGCAGCTTTCTGCTTTTAAAGGTGGCTTTTCTTTTTTGCAGGAACTTATTATAAAAAAGAAAATTATAAAGATTGACAGGTGTATTTTATTCATCCGTAGTTAAAATATTTGATGCCAAAGATGCGTTTTTAAATCTTGAACTCAAATTTTCAACGATTATTTTAAGCTGGTTGCTGATTGACTTTAAAATTGTCAATTGTAATAATTTTGAGGCATTAAGTTTTTTTTAATGTGATAGAATAATCTTTTAATACACCTTTTTTCATAAGGGTAGAATTATGGTTTCTTTAAATGTCCACCAATACACTAGATTAAAGGAAATGCTTAATTTACATGAAGTTATAGCCTGATTTTTGTTTAGGTTTTTGCGTAAAAGTGTATACGGGTCAAGCTTTGTTTTTAGGAATAAAATTGGAATATTTAAGAGATATAACCAATATAAAGGACATGTGTGCTATGAAGAGATACCTAAACATGTTTCAGAATGCTCCGGTTGCTATGGCAATACTGGATGCAAAAACCCTAAGGCTCGATTCGGCAAATTCTGCTATGCTGCAACTTTTGAGGAAAGAGAAATCTGTAGTGGGCAGAAAACTGCTCGATTTTCTTCCTGAAATTGCTGAACAACCCTATCCGGAGCTAATTTATGAGGTAATCCGTACCGGGAAAGCACATAGCGAAATAGGAGCTAAGTTCTACTCTGTGCACAATGGCAAGGCCGAGACAGTTTTTGTAGATTACAGTTACACACCAATTTTGGGTAAAGATAGTAAGGTCGTCTCAGTTTTGGTGGTCGGGACAGATGTGAGTGAGCGGGAAATGAGCAAACAGTACAGGTTAGAAGCAGATCGTAATTTACGCGCACTTGTGATGTCGGCCCCTGTAGCAATGGCTGTATTCAATGGTTTTGATTTTCAGATTCAATCTATCAATGCCAGAATGCTGGATTTATGGGATAACAATCATAAAACGTGCATCAGAGAGTTAGAACATGTTTATCATAACGGTGTATCTTTTACTTCAGAAAGTAATCAAATATGCTATAGTTATACCCCTTTGAGGGATGACAAGGGTAATACAACCGGGGTGGTCATGGTTGGGAACAAAAAAGAATAAGCGGGTCCGGTGGTTATCAGATTTTGAGTAACGCTGATGTTTTTATTATCTATCAGATTTTCAATGGTTATCAGATTTTCAGTAGTTCAAGATAAGGATCACCGGTCAGCTTCAATAACCGGGCAAAGGCGGGCTCTGTTTTATAGCCTTGTTCTTTGAGTTTAATAATTTCTGCTCTGAATGATTCACCGTATTCAATCAGCAATTTATTTTCAACCAGCATATGCCGGTAGCCTGCCTGTTCACGGGTAGGTATAGTTTGTCCGAATATTTCGATTTCCCAGTCGCCAGCAATCAGTTTAGCCAGAACCACTTCCTGATTATTCACCACTTTTTCCTCCAAGCTGAAATTTTTGAATAGTGAAAAAGAATCAGCTAATAACTTCTTAAACTCTTTTTTATCCTGATAACAACAGATAATATCAAGATCGCTGCTGCTGATAGCTATGGCAATCGGAACAGTTCCAACCAGGATAGGATCATAGGATTGAAGGATTTCGAGAATCAAATGCTCTTTAAGTACCGCATAAGCATCTTTCTGCCGCACATTACCAGTTGCTAAATAAGAAATGGAATCAAACTTCATAGGAGCTGGGATTAAACTTTATAAGCTGGCTCAAAGCTATCATTAATGCGGAAGGTTTTTAAAAGGTTGCAGACATAATAGTTCGCTTAAAAGGATAAAATACCGGCGATTCTTTAAATTCCTTTCTTAATCTTGCTTTATAAGTCGCAATAAAGCTTTGCTTAATGTCTTCAGATAGCTTTTCTACATAAGGAAGCATGGCTGTCCCGGAAACCCAGTCAAATAAGGCATCTGCATCTTTTAATATATGGGGATATATCTTTTGATAAACGGTAATTTCAGTGCCTCCATGGTTGAAAAATAATTGACCGTATTTCTGGATGTCGAGCACTGGGGATACCCTTATAAAGCCGTTTAATGCGGATGCAAATGGTGGGGTGGTGGCAATATCTATTAACGTAGTATGGGTGAAATGGGTATGGTTTGAGGGGATTTGTACCACGAGCTGTCCACCTGGTTTAATACAGGAAATGATTTTCGGATACAGCTTTTCATGATCACCGACCCATTGTATAGCTGCATTGGAAAAAATCAGGTCAAATTTTTCTCCTGTGGCAAGCTGCTCCTCTATGGAACTTTTCTTAAAGCTCACCTGGTCATTTTGGAATTCGGCAGCATCGTTCAGCATTTCCTGCGAAGAGTCTATTCCGACAACTGTTGATCCTGGTAAAGCGTCTGCGAGTTTCCTGGTCAGTTCTCCGGTTCCACAACCCAGGTCTATTACTTTTAAAGCTGGCTTAACTTTGACCAACTGTATTAAATCATAAAAAGGGCCAAAGCGTTCTTGTTTGAATTTGTTGTAAACATCCGGATTCCATGCCATAATAAGTTGATTAAAATTATATAATCATAACGTAATTGATTTCTGTTTTCGTGTTGATTTGATATTATTAAATGTTTCGCCCCGTTGGGCAGGATTAAATATACCACGCATTTTAAGTAACGGATGTTAACAGGCTCTAAAATTTGACATTATCAATAGGAAGATAAAAAGCGGTGAATTGATCTTTTAAGTACCTTGGGAAACCCTTCAGGGGGAATTCTATTATACACAAACGAAATTATAATATATCATGAAATTTTTTATAAATGAACCCGATCAGATTGTAAATGAAGCTATCAATGGATTATTAACGAATCCTAAATTAGCGAGGTTAGATTCCTTTCCTGAGATACGTGTTGTCATTCGTAAAGATTGGGACAAGTCAAAAGTGGCGGTTATTTCTGGTGGTGGCTCTGGCCATGAACCAGCACATGCAGGTTTTGTAGGCAAAGGGATGCTGACTGCTGCAGTATGCGGAGATATTTTTGCTTCACCTACTGTGGATGCTGTTTTATCAGCTATTTTAGCGGCGACAGGGCCAATGGGTTGTTTGTTGATTATTAAAAATTATACAGGTGACCGTCTTAATTTTGGCCTGGCAGCAGAACAGGCGCGCGCTTTAGGTTATGAAGTGAAAACAGTCACTGTTGATGATGACATCGCCCTTGGCCAGGACGTGAAAAAGCGCGGTTTGGCAGGTACTTTATTTGTACATAAAATTGCCGGACAGTTAGCTGAGGAAGGAAAGTCATTAGCGGAAATTGCTGAAATTGCTCAGCAGGTGATTGACCGTACAGCTTCTATTGGCCTTTCGCTTACTGAATGTCAGCATTTAGGGCAGCAGACGACCTCCCGTTTAACGGATGAGCAGGTAGAATTAGGTTTGGGAATTCATGGAGAGCCAGGCATAGAGGTAATCCCTTACGCTCCGGCAGATCATTTAATGGCCCTGGCTATTGAAAAACTGGAAGCTGGTTTACCTGTTGATAACAGCAGATATGCAATGATATTTAATAACATGGGCAGTGTAAGCCCTATCGAAATGAGCTTACTGGTCAATTCTTTTAGCCATACCAAATTAGCGGCTAAAGTAGATTATATGGTAGGGCCCGCGGCTTTAATGTCTTCTATTAATATGAGTGGTTTCTCAGTTTCGGTATTGCGGTTGAATGAGGAAATTGAAAAGGCGTTACTGGCAGAGTCAGAACCTTCTGCATGGCAGATTCAAGCTTTTCAGCAGCCAGCAGAAATCAGCAGTCCTGAGCTTCCGGAAACTATTCCTTACGAAGCTTCTGCAAATGCAAAGGTTAAGCAGCTGATAGAACAGACTGGTGCTTTACTGGTTGCGATAGAGAAAGAAATTAACGGGCTGGATGCTAAAGTTGGGGATGGTGATGCAGGGTCTACTTTCGCTTTAGCGGGTAAACGTTTATTACTGGTTGCAGATAAACTTCCGCTGAATGATACAGGCAGGTTGCTGCTCACTATTGGCAGGATATTATCCAGAGAAGCTGGCGGATCAAGTGGAGTTCTATTGTCAATTTTATTTACGGCTGCGGGTAATTCTTATTCAAAAGATCCTGATTTGGGAAAAGCACTTTTGCAGGGTTTGCAGAAGGTGAAAGATTATGGTGGGGCAAAAGTAGGTGACAGGACTATGATTGATGCTTTAGAACCTGCATTTGAAGCGCTGGCTAAAAATGAATCTGTTTCCGCTGCTGCTGAGCAGGCGCGTAAAGGAACTGAATATACAAAAACGATCACGAATACTAAATTTGGAAGGTCTTCGTATCTTTCTGAGGCAGTACTGAAAAATATTCCTGATCCGGGTGCGGAAGTGATTGCCAGAGTTTTTGAAAAAATCGCTTCACTAAAATAAGACAGTATTAGAGTTTATTAAAGAATCTGATCCTGATAAGCAGGATCAGATTCTTTAATGTCTTAAATTGCGGCTGCTTTTTATAACCATTTTACCATGCACCAGATATTAAGGGAACATATAGAAAAGATCGTACCGCTGAGTGAGGATGAGTTTGCCTTTGTGTGTACCCATTTTACTGTTAAAAAATTTAAGAAACATCAATTCCTGATTCAGGAAGGTGAAGAGGTAAAGTATTCTTATTTTGTGATTTCCGGACTTTTAAAATTGGTGCATACTGATGATACGGGTAAAGAGCGCGTTGTTTCTTTTGCGATGGAAGACTGGTGGGAGAGCGATTATTATGCTTATTTCACGCAGACAAGGGCGACCATGTCTTTAGAATGTCTGGAAGATACCGAAGTCTTATGTCTTTTACTCGAAGACTATAAAAAGTTATGTGATGATTTGCCGAAGATGCAGCGTTTCTTCCTTGAAAAAGCGAATTATGGTTTTATCGGCTCACAACGGCGTATTATATCCTGGTTAACGTCTAATGCGAAAGAGCGTTATGAACAATTAACTAAACAATATCCTTCACTTATCCAACGCGTACCCAAGAGTCTTCTTGCTGGTTACCTGGGCGTTTCGCGCGAAACCTTAAGCAGGTTATCTCCTTAGTGTGACTTAGCTCACTTTTTAATCGTGAGGTTTGTCAAGAGTCAATTCCGGGTGTTATTCACAAATTTGCAGTACAGATTTAAACTGCAATGATGAAGAAAGGCAACATACTATTAGCATTTCTATTGATAACTGGTGTACCTGTATGGGCACAAACTCAAAACACAACTCAAATGGAGAAAAGAATTATTAATCCCTGGAAATGGCAGGATGAACGCAGTTATGTACAAGCTGTTGAAGTGAAAAATGTAGAAAGTACACTTTATGTTTCAGGACAGACGGCTATAAGTGCAGATGGAATATCGAGCAACGAAGACATGAAGTCTCAGTTAATTCTGGCCTTACAGAATCTGGAAAAGGTTATTGGCGAGGCCGGATACGAATGCAAGGGGATAGCCCGGTTAAATATCTATACCACTTCTACAGCAGAGCTATGGCCGCATTTTGATATTTTTCAAGATTGGATAGCCAAACATGGTGTTAAGCCTGCGCTTACGTTGTTAGAAGTGAAAAGCCTTTTTGAAACTTTAAAGGTTGAATTGGAAGCGACAGTGGTGAAATAAGAAGTTAAAATATGGATCGTAAAAAGAGGTTGTATCATTTATCTTAAAATGATACAACCTCCTTAAGATAAATGATACCATCTTTTTTATGATCTGTCATAATCATAATTGATCATCCACTGAACGCCAAACTGATCATTGAACATTCCAAAGAAAGCACCCCAGAAAGCTTTTTCCAGAGGCATGGTAACTATTCCGCCCGCTGAAAGGCCATTGAATAATTTGGTAGCTTCTTCTTCACTTTCTGCTTGAATAGCAACATAAGCATTGTCACCTTTGTTGATTGGCCCATATGATTTCGGTCTGTCACTTCCCATTAAAATACTTCCAGGACCAATTGGTAATGAAATGTGCATGATTTTATTGAGTTCGCTTTGATCAGGCTGATATTCTTGCGGCATTGCATCAAATCTGGATACGACACTAAATTCACCGCCAAATACTGATTTGTAGAAATTAAATGCTTCTTCGGTATTCCCGTCAAAGTTTAAATAAGGATTAACTGCTGCCATGGTTTATGATTTTAGATTTGTTTGTTGTATCACAAATGTAAAAGCATTTTTATGTTTTGATAGGGTATGAATTAGCCAATATTAGTGGTTGTTTGCGACTAAGAATTCAAGTATATTGTAGTTGGATCAATAACAACTACTGAGATGGAAATGACTGGTTTTTTGGAAAAGTATAGACCCACAGCTACAGAAGTGGTTAATGAAGAGTTAGTTAACCGCTATGCTCACGTCCTTCCTTCGAGTATGATTGAATTGTGGAGAACAAAAGGGTTGGGCAAATACAATGACGGATTGATTGAAGTCATCAACCCTGATGATTTTCAGGATGATCTGGAACGGACGCTGGGCAGGAAAGCTTCAAATTATGTTCCGATAGCGATCAGTGGTTTCGGGGAATTATTTTATTACAGAAAATTAACAGCTGTGGATGAGGATGTTTGTGTCTTCGATCCGCATTATAATCAGATTGAAACCTGTGTCTGGAGCCTGACGGATTTTTTTAACGGGTATTTATGTGATGATGATATTATAAAAGAGGTACTAAGGCTGGAACTGTTTAAAGCTTCACTCCAAAAAGAAGGGACGCTTGCTCAAAATGAGATCTTCTTTTTTGTTCCTGCATTAGCATTGGGCGGGGCAGAAAGCATTGAGTTTGTACAAAAGGGGAATTGCCAGGTTCATTTAAGCCTCTTATTTCAAGCTTAACCCATTAAATATAGCTACAGCTTAATATAAAGTGTAGTCAATAAAAAGAATACCTGATGTTCGTTTTGTTTCTTACATTGCGCTATTAATAATAGTTATGAGAAAATTTATTGCTGCTTTTCTGGTTGTAACCTGCGTTACTTTGTCGGCTTTTAGTCAGTCATCAGTTCCTGATGAAGCTTTTGAGCAATCTTACCAGGTTTCTATTCAATCGGTTATAGCTGCTTACAACAGGAAGGATTATGTTGCATCGAACGCAGAACTTGTTAGGTTTCTTCAAAAATTCAAGGTACTTTCTGCTGATATAAAGCAAAAGTATAAGGGGGCGCTTGTCAATCAATATTATAGTCTTTCTTGTGTCAATGCTTTGAGTGGCAATAAAAATAAGGCAATATTATATTTAGATAGTGCAGTACAGAACGGTTTTGGCAATTATAAAAATATGATGGCCGATACTGACCTCGATGGTTTGCGTGGCGATACACAATTTAAAACAGTTGTAGAGAAAATCAGGGCAAGGGGGGATTACAGTTATATCCTTCAAAAATCGGGTATGTATGACCAGAAGGATAAAAGGGTAGCACTGAAGTTTACCTATCAGGATTCGAATGCACCTGAACTGGTTAAATTCAGAAAAAATTATAAGCTGGATTCTGTTAGTGGAAATGGCGATGAAACATCCAGGTTCAAGAACCTGTTATTTTGGGTGCATAATTCAGTAAAGCATGATGGTAGTATTGATAATCCAAAAAATAAAAATGCAGTGGATCTCCTGGAGATTTGTAAAAAAGAAGACCGGGGATTGAACTGCAGGATGATGGCGACTATACTCAAAGATGCTTACCAGGCAATGGGGTATAAATCCAGAATGGTTACCTGCATGCCCAAAGATACAACCGATCTGGATTGCCATGTAATTACGATAGTCTGGTCTGAAAAGATGGATAAGTGGGTATGGATGGACCCTACATTTAATGCTTACGTGAGCGATGCTCAGGGGACGCTCCTCAATGTAGAAGAAGTAAGAACGAAATTAATTGCAGGGGAGCCACTGGTTTTAAACGAGGATGCAAACTGGAACAATAAGAAGAAGTATACCAGGGAATATTATCTGGATTATTATATGTCAAAGAATTTATACTGGATTAGTTGTGACGTTAAAAATGAGTGGGACGCAGAGACGCGGAGCGCAGGAAAACCACTTATTGAGGATATTCATTTATATCCGGGTGGATTTAGCAAGATCAAAGGAGATAAACTGAGTGACCAGACCGGGATCACTTATGCCACCAGTAATGCAGCATACTTTTGGGCTAAACCCGGCAAATAAACCGAACTGCTGTAATTGTTCCATTGTTTGATATTTGCTATGATCTGTTTGATTTGAGCAAACAGGAGCATGCCATGCTGTAGTACTTTTATGGAATTATTCCTTAAAAACAAAACAGAATGGATTTAACAAATTACAGAACCCTTGGTAAATCGGGGTTAAGAGTAAGTCCGCTTACTCTTGGAACAATGACATTTGGCGAAGAATGGGGCTGGGGTTCAACTCCCGCAACTGCTGAAGCCATCCTGTCGAAATATATAACTTCTGGTGGAAATTGTATTGATACAGCCAATATTTACACTAAAGGACATTCAGAGAAAATCATTGGTGACTATTTAAAGCAGGCAGATGTTCGCAGAGATCAGTTAGTGCTTTCCACTAAATTTTACTGTAACCTGTATCCGGGTGATCCTAATGCGGGCGGTTCAAGCAGAAAAACAATTATAAGCTCTTTGGAGAATTCACTGAGAAGGTTGCAAACTGATTATGTGGATTTATACTGGATGCACGCTTTTGACCCCTTTACGCCAATAGAGGAAACCATGTCTGCGCTAAATGACCTGGTTACCGCTGGAAAGGTTCGCTATATCGCAATTTCTGATACGCCTGCCTGGAAGGTTGCACAAGCTCAAATGATTGCCCGGTATCGCGGCTGGTCTGCGTTTACAGGATTACAAATTGAATATTCTCTGCTGGAAAGAACTGTGGAGGGTGAATTAATTCCGATGGCTCAGGATCTTGGGTTGGGAGTGATGCCGTGGTCACCTTTGAGAGGAGGTATTTTAAGTGGAAAATACACAAGGGCCAACCAGGGAGAAACCCAAAGCGGGAGAAATAGTCTGGAAGGAGGTACTGTCTTTGATGAAAATACTTACCAGATCATTGATCGTTTAATGGAGCTTGCAAAAGAAAAAGAAACTACTCCGGCCAGCGTGGCTTTAGCCTGGGTAGTGAGCAGACCCGGAGTAACTTCTACTATAATTGGTGCACGTACTATGGATCAGTTAGACCAGAATCTTCAGTCTTTAGCAGTGTTGTTATCAAATGATGAAATCACGTCGCTGGATCTGCTTTCAAAGCCTGTATTGAATTTCCCCATGGATATGATTAATAACCGTGCAGCCCATCTGGCCCAGGCAGGTACAACTGTAAATGGGGTCGGGTCTTCGGTACTTCCTTTATCACCACAAAATATTCAGGAGGTGTATTAAATTTTATAAGTTCTTTACTGTGATTATCAGCCCGTATTGTATAGTGCCCCCTAAAAGTTAAATAGGGCACTTTACAATGCAGGTCTTTCATAGGTAAAGTTAAAATATCAGTTAGAAGAGTAGTGTTTTATAGATTTGGAACAGTGGGTTTCTGAGATAATTCAAGGATAATTCCATGTTCAAAGTGTTTAGCCCAATGTGGCTCTGTGGTCATGATTCTGCAATCAAAACCTGCAAGATTAGCAAAAAATACAATGTCCTCTGTACTGTAAATACGATCTGATGAAGTGAATTCTATAGTGTCTGTCCGGTGTGAGGAGCCAATAAGAAATTGTACAGGTACTTGTGCGATGTAAGTATAAGGGTCCCACTGAATTTTACCACTTGGCCAGGCATATTTAATGAGTTCACCTTTTTCATTGGTAACCTCAGTATAAACGACCTGTGGATTAGAGATATACTCCATAATATAAGTGATGTTATGAAGTTCAATGAACATCTTCCCTTCACTGCTTAATTGTTGCTTACAGTACGTAAACAGCTGATGTACTTCTGTATTATTCAGATTACTTAATCCATGGTACAAACAAGTGATACAATCGAATTTAACATTTTCAATCTTTAACATAGCTTCAGGAAGATCTGCCACTATATACTGTGCAGGATTATGAAATCCTTCAGCCAGTGCAAGCTGCTTCATTTCGGAACTTGAATCTATTGCCCATACGTCTATGTCTGGTTTTTTTTGTGCTGCTATACTGTGCAAGGACTGTCCTGCAAACAATTCAAGTATAGATTTACAGGGACTGTCTGTGTCAAAAGCACTCAGCATAAGATCCAGCTGGCTTTTAAAATCTCTGTCATTGGTTACAGCTGCATAATAACTTGCAAACTCCTTATATAATTTATTCTTCATGCTGATAGGGTTTATATTGATCCGCGGTAATGTTTCTTAGGCAAACCTTTGAATGCGGAAGCAATTTAACTTGGATTCGCTTATTATTTTAGGGTCAAATGACCCTAAATGTCTTCAGGAATTCCAGCTGTGCAATACTTATAGCGTGTGTAGTGCTTGTTTTATAGCGCTTTCCACTTTCTGCCTAAACGGTAACCCCATTTCTTCTCATAATAAATGTCTTGTTTCCACATTAGCTCGTTGAAACGCTCTGGTTCCTGCTTGTTTAAAGTGGTATGATCCAGGTGATCTACCAGGGAAGAAGTAACCAGAACGTGGCTTAAATTTAATGCCGAGAGCAAATGCGTATAATCGTGGGAGGCATGTCTGAATATAAAATTCTCATCTAAATGACCTATTATACTAAGCATACTGCGTTTAAAAAAGAGGCACCAGCCCGAAACTTCTACACGTTCTCTATAGCCTTGCAGTAACCCAATATTCGGCTCCATACCCAATTTGGTATGATGAATAGTGCACATGGGAGAAGCGCTGAATAAGTTCCAATATTTATTAAAGGGCTTTAATATTTCTGTTGCCCATTGCGGATGGAAAAGTAAATCATTATTACATAAGCAGATATAGGGCGCTGATGTCATTGAAATACCAATGTTCATATACCGGTTATAGCCAAATGACTGATCCGGATAAACCGTTTGGCCATATTCGTATTGAAAGGGTTTCAGCTCTTTTTGAGATTCGATTACGATGATATTAAATTGAATCAATTCAGGGTCTTCAGATGCCATTAAAGAAGTGAGGCAGTTAGCGGTAACCTGCTTTAATTCATCTGTTTGCGCATAGCTTAAAATAACAATATCTATTTCCGTAATTTTTGATCCCATATTTTATGAATTAAGTTTAACTCAACCATCAGGTTCAGCCATTTTCTAAAATATGACAATCTTAGCGGATAATTCAGGGTCAATAGTCCCAATTTATAATCAGGTTAACGGACGATTTGCAGCAGGACTGGTCCTATTAATCCTGAGGATTGTAATTTCACGGCGGGATCATAACAGTCATAATAAGTGGATGTTATCCTTTTGTTTTCAGGCAATTGATGATCTCCGGTCAGCCGGTTTATCCAGTTGTTGACTACTTTAATTTCCAGTTCGTTTTTGCCCGGTTTTACTGCTTTAGTAATATCGATTTTGTAAGGAGCAGTCCATACCCCGCCAATGGCTATTCCATTTAGTTTAACTTTTGCAATAGCGATAACATTTCCCAGATCCAGCAGTACATGTTGTCCCTTTTTAACTTTTGATAATTCAAAGCTATTTTGATAGTAAGCGGCTCCGGAGTAATATTTGATAGCCTCATCTTTATTTTCGGCCCAGTCTGTTAATTGTTTAAAAACAACGGGTTTAACAGGCCCGCCAAGCTTAGGGTCGAAGTTAACCAGCCATTGACTTGTGATGGGAATACTCTTGATTATTTTCGGGTAATTTAAGCTTTCGTTTTGCTGAACAGGGCTGGATTTTCTGAAGATTACAAATGCACTTTCATAAGGGGCCAGTTTTAAGGGAACCAGGGTAGTGTTAGCTGTTTGAGTATACGCAGGAAGATCACGTACTTTACCTGTAGTAGCATCCCATAATTCAGGACTTTTCCCGGAAATACGAAATTCGGGTTTTAGCTGTATAGCCTCATTTTTTTGATTGGAGATAAAATAAATTGCACCATCCTTTAGTTCCCTGTGTATAAAAAGTGCAGAATCGGCTATAGTGGTTTTGAAATCAGGAATAACATTGATCAATTTCAACGCATCCCCGAGGCTCATGCCGTCAAGCACCATCCCTTTTCCATAATGATTAACTTTTATGGTGGACGTATTGATATTTCCCCAGAGTTCAGCTGTGAGCTGCTGAATCTCCAGATCTGCTTTTCCAAGGTTTTGTAAGCTTGGTGAGCTGGATGGTTTTGGGCCTAAAATTACTGCACCCTGAGAAACCAGTTCCTTGAGCTTTATCAGCAGTTCTGGTCGCATAGTTTCTAGTTTTGGTAAAACTAAAATCCGGTATTGCATTCCATCAGGCAGAACAAGATTACCGTCTTTGACTGTTAGCCTTGTTTTAATCACCTCGCCATTGATATAGTCAAATGAATAGCCATGCGGAAGGGCAGGCTCTTGTATTCCTGTCATTTTTGGTGCGTCTTCGCTGATGAAATAAGCAACATCAGCTACATATTTACCTTGTTGCAAGAGTAAATTACATCTTTTAATATAGCTTAAAAAATCATCCATGTCATTAAACCATGTATTTTTGCGGTTAAATTCGGTTCCGAAATAAGCGTTCATCCCTGGCATTTTATCTTCCTCAGGCTGCTGAATATAAACGTGCAACAGGGTGTTGTTAATGCCTTCAGTAAAGGAACGGTCGGCACGTTGTTTCAATGTCGCAGGATAATTCATGAAATAACGGTCTGTAGTTGTAAAAGATTCGGCAGAAACTTTAGTTTTTCCATAAATATGTGCACAGGATGAAGCTGCTCTGTTTTCCAGATTACCTTTAATTCCTTCATTCCAGAATTCGCCGCTAACTTCATCGGATTGCCCTCCATACTGTAAAAATTCTCCGGGAAAACCGTAGTGACCATAATTTTCCAGCCAGGTAGTTAATCCGTTTTTATGGCTGATCTCTCTAAGTCCGCCAACATAGTCACTGGCTACTTTATCGGCTATAAAACGCCTGAGATCCCATAAAAAGCGATCGGAATGGTCAGCACTTCCCACAACTTTCCCCTGAAATACCGGGAGATAGGGAAGCGGATCATAACCATAAGCCGATTTAAATGTTGTAATAAACTGGTCGCTCCAGTTTTGACTGCCGGTTTCATAGCTGTCTCCAACAACAATTTTCCATGTTTTACGGTCTTGTGCTGGAATACGGCGTTTAATTTCTCCTAAAAAGGCATCAAAGTGAGCTGCAATATGTGTTTTACTCATTTTATCAGTTTCAAGTCCTGTTCCTTCGGGAGCAGCATGCGCATTATGAACTTGTGTCGGTGTTATTCCGCTGCGTTGAATAATCCATTTGCCTGCGGGAACCTGCCAGGCTAATGTGCCATCAGCTAACATATACTCCGAAATATCTAAAACCTGGCCCGGATCAATCACGTAGGCTTTATCATTGATAACTGGTTGCGGTTGCCATTGATAGGCGGGCCAATAGACATATCCGTCGGGCCACATCTTGGCGAGCGTCTTTTCCAGATAGTCCTCTACTAAAGGAACAGGGGAGAGCTTGATTTCTGCAATTCCACTGTTTGCGGTAAAGTCAGTAAAGACCAGCCGGAAATCTTTGGCCGTAGTTGCAGGAATTGAAATTGTTGCAGGGCCATAAGAGAGGAATCCGTTTTTTAAATTTGGGTTTGTACGGTCTATGACAAAATGTTTGATAGTTTGATAGGTCTGGTTAATCTTTACCTGTATCTCTCCTTCTAAACGGGTAGGGCTATGTGCTGTATAAATGACCAGACTGCGGGCTGTACCTGGTTTTTCTGTAGATAAATCCAGTAAAAAAGGTTTTGCTGCGGGAAGATGGATAATTGTTTCTTCTTGATGGTCTGTTAAGTTACCGAGGTCTTTTAATGAAGGAGTAGAGTTGAGCTTCAATTTCAGTTCACCGCTGGTTGTACCGTAGTCTTTAGGCGCAGGGTAAGCGATCACTTTTACATCCTGAAAAATTGGATTTGGCTGTTCCAGTTTTTGATGAATTAATAACGGGCCATTGATAACCGTCTCTGAAGAACTGAGATAACGCATAGATTGTTCTGGTTTAACCCATGGCCCTCCAGACTGGCTCCATCCGGGGCAATTAAATATCCCGATTTCAATGCCCAGTTTCCCGGCAGTTTTTAGTGCGGTATGTAACACCTCCCACCAGGCTGCTGTAAACAATTTGATGGGACCCGCGTTTTTCTCCCCCCAGGTAACATTCGCAATAAATGCACGGTTGATTCCCACCTTTTTCATAGCCTCCAGATCTTTGATAACACCTTCTTTGGATATATTCCCAGATACCCAGTACCAGTAAACACTGGTTTGAATGCTGTCCGGAACCTGATGAAAGCCCGTTTCCAGTGCAGCCATTTGAACCGGTAGCTTAGGCTGCGCTTGTGTTTGAAATGTGGTAAAGGCAAGAAATGTGGTGAAGGCAAATAATAGCCAATAAAGGCAGGTCATTTGAAAAGTGAAAACTAATTTAGTGATCATAGAGTTTATCGCCGTTCTTTATTTTTTCAGTTCATTTTTATAAATAGTTCCACCCTTCATCACAAAAGGAATTTGCTCCAATACAGTAATATCCAGAATTGGATCATCTTTAACTGCAATCAGGTCAGCATATTTGCCTTTGCTGAGGGAACCGACTTTATTTTTCCAACCCAGCAGGTCTGCTGCATTCAGGGTCGCGGCTTGTATAGCTTGCATCGGGGTCAGCCCGAATTTGACCATATATTTAAATTGTTTGCCATTCCATCCGTGTGGATAGACTCCTGCATCTGTACCAAATGCTATTTTTACGCCTGCTTTAACTGCACGCTGAAAACTTAAGCGCTGTTCTTTACCAACCAGCTTTTCTTTATTGATAATGACCTCTGGTGTCCCGTGTTTTGCATAATCACTAAGAATATATTCATCATTGTAAATATCCGCAACAAGGTAAGTGCCGTGTGCTTTCATCAGTTGTATGGCTTCGTCATCGAGAAAACTGCCATGCTCTATGGACGCTACACCTGCTTTAACGGCCATTTTTATAGCGACTGTACCATGAGCATGGGCACAGGCTTTCAGTCCCCATAAATGGGCTTCTTCAACAATTGCATTCATTTCTTCTTGTGAGAATTGAGGTGCACCTACGCTTGTTTCTTCTGTCAGTACGCCTGCACTTGCACCAAATTTGATTACTTCTGCACCATATTTTATATTGTAACGGACTTGTGCGCGTACGCCTTCTACGCCATTGGCGACACCGGTCATTTGTTTTGGGCCTATCCAGTCTATATACGGCGAAAATCCGTTCAGATCACCATGGCTTCCGGTACTTCCGATAAATAGGGTAGCAACCAGCAGTCTGGGGCCGGGTATATCGCCCCGGTTGATTGCATTTCTTAAGGATACATCGATGAATGCGGAGGCACCCACGTCTCTGCAGGTTGTAAATCCGGCTTCTAAAGTTCGTTTTGCGTAGATGGGGGCAACCATAGCCAGGTCTACTGGTGTGCGGCGGAAAATATCTTCATAATAATTATCGCCGGGCTGGAAGGTCAGGTGGGTATGACAATCAATCAATCCGGGCAAAACAGTTGCATTGCTCAGGTCTATAATAGTTGCCCCAACTGGTATGGCCAGGTTAGGCCCAATGCTTTTTATCGTGTCATGGTCGATTAGAATGAGCTGATTGGTTAAGGTTATTCCTTTTTCTACATCAATCAGGTGTCCGGCCTTAATCACTTTTACTGAATCGTTTTGCTGTTGCGCAAAGCTATTAAATGATAAGATTAGCAAAGTTAAAGTGATGATTTTTACACGAAATTGAGTCATATATTAGCGTATTTGGTTTAGCACCAGCAATATATGAAATTATAATATCTGTAATCAACTGGATTTGACAGGTATTTTAATCAATTAAAATTGACTTTTAGCCAGCTTATCGCGGCATTGATTTTTTCATCACTGTTGATGTTATTGAAGTTATCCATGCTTTTATTCAGGATGTCTGGCTGAAGCGCCTCTTTGTATACTTTTCCATTGCTGTCTACGCCATAACCTGTAGAAAGGTTGAAGGAAGTGAATTTATTAATAGTAAAGCCACTATTTGCAGTGACATAACCCGCAGTTTCCGCTCCTAGTAAAATGGTGTTTTTTCTTCCTTTGAAAGCGATGATAAAAAACTCACCTGAGCTTCCGGTTGCTGGGCCGGTGAGTATCACCACTGGTATCTTTTCTGCTGTAATACTGCATTGAGGAGTTATACTGGAAAGCATAGTCGTATCGGTGAAAAACTGGTGATCTTTTATAAACCATTCTTCTTTTGTCTGATCCTGAAAAGAGCCGAGGTGCCCCTTAGGTAATAGCTGCTCTACACCTAATATCATAGGGAACATAGCGCCACCGCCATTTAATCTCAAATCCAGGATAATACCTTTGATACCTTTTGTTAATAAAAGACACAGACTATCATTTAATCCCTGGGCTTTTTTACTGAACTCAGCAACGGAAGTCCCGGACATAGGTGGAATTCTTAAATAGCCGATATTACCTGCAAGAAGTTCTATTTTGGGCTTTACTCCTTTTTTTAATTCCTTTTTGATACTATCTGAAATAATTAATGGACTGCGTTTCCATCTGAATGTACTATCGCGGTAAAAGAATTCTCCATGAAAATCATTGATAGACTGGTATAGTGATCTTATGGCAGGCCCTAGCTCATAAGGGCTGTTTAGTTGAATAGCTTTGGTGTAAGCCTCTTTCTTTAATTTGTTCCAGTTCACCTGGTTTGCGTGAATTGAATTCTTTTTCATCAGGAGAATAGTCGTGTCTAATATTATCTTGACTTCCTGACTTTTAAAGGACTGTGCAGTAACTTTGTTTGTGTTTAACAGGGTAAATAGAAGGATGGAGAGCGCTAGTTTTTGCAACATATCTGGTAGGTATAGTTTAAGGTGTTTTATAGTAAATAGTGAAAAAAATACTTATTAAAAAACAAATATATACTGATGAAAGATATTAAATTAGGCAAGAATAAAAAAGAGTTGATGAATAAAGAAATCAGAATATTGCATACTGCTGGATTGGTAGTCATTAAAGAAGGAAAAATTCTTTTGGCTTTTAGTGGAAATAAAAAAGCCTGGTATCTTCCGGGTGGAAAAATTGATAGCGGAGAGACTTCGCATCAGGCTGTGCAAAGAGAGATATATGAGGAACTGGATATTAAAATGAATCCGGACTTGTTAACTTTCTATTGCCATATCACAGCACCAGCTTTTGGTGAGGAAAATAACCTGGTCATGGAACAGGATTGTTTTATTTATAACTTAACGGAAACAATAGCTGCCAGTAATGAGATTGATGAAGTTGGTTATTTTGATCTGGAGGCTTATTTGAAAGAACCAGCACAGGTTCCGGGGGTATTGACGCTTTTCGCGAAGCTGGAAGAGGATGGTTTATTGAACAGTGTGCTAAGTAAATAGTATGAAACCAAAGAAGCCGTATTGGGATACGGCTTCTTTAGCTGATTACAAAGTCTCCAATGTAGTTTTGATAGTTTTCTCTAAAGCGCTTACGATTGAATCTTTATAGGCGATAAAGTTATGCTGACGTGATTCATCTGAATCACTTTCCTTAACTGCTTTTCTACTTTCTTTTACTTCTTGTAATTCATTTTTGTATAAATCACCGAATGTATCAGGTTCTTTGTTTTTTAATATCCTGACAGTATGTGAATATTTTTCATGGCTGTCAACGAGATTAGCTAAACTCTTCTCATCATAAGTAGTTAAACCAACGATTCTTGTTAATAGCTTCTCAAGCTTTCCTCTTTCTTTTGCGTAACCCATAATTGTGGCAAATATACCAGAATTATACTATTTATAATAGTTACTTTATTATTTTACAGCTGAGTGCGCTCACATGCGTTGAAATATGAATAGTTATATCCCTTTTTCTTTTTTTAGCTTGAAAATTTCATCAGCTGCTTTTTCATAACCACCAGCCTGGATAAAAGAATCGCTGATCTTATTGATGTTTTTAAGATAGTCTGGATTAGTCTGCACTTGCTGAACGGCATCTTTTAAAAGCCCGGTACTGAGGTTGTGGATGTCCAGAACGATAGTTGCGCCTAATTCCTGAGCTCTGTTGGCCAGATAAAACTGGTCAGCACCTAAAGGAATGGCGACAAAAGGTATTTTGTTGTATAACAGATCACCAATGCTGTTCATTCCTGAATGCGTGATGGCTACTGAAGTATACTTTAATATCTCCAGCTGCGGTACATATTCCCTGATGATAAAGTTTTCGGGGATCTCATATCCGGAAAGATCTACCTGATAGGCAGCCATGACAACTACGCCATCAAAATCTGCAAAGGTTTTAAGGAACAGGTGATTAAGTTCTGTAGAATAATTGCTGAACATAGTGCCCATGGAGATATAAATCACCTTTTTTCCTTCCAGCTTTTCAAATGGAAAATCTACGGCATATTTTTTATTGTAGATAGGAGGGCCTATGAAAATATAACTATCATCATAGTTTTCAAGATTAGGAATGAAGTATTTCGAAGTATAAATGATGTTCAGATCTCCTTTGTTGAATAAAAGTTTGAACATATCTTCGGCTATTTCTACCTGATATTTATCGATTAAGCTTTGGCGTACGCCTTTAAATTCTTTCATCACTTCCGGGGTAATCCCCATAGGCCCCTTGTCTTTCTTTAATGGTGCTTCAGCTAAATTATGTTTGGGAAGCAACTCTTTTAAAGTGGCGAAAACGGCGAAAGAAGAGACTGCCGGAATTTTCAAGATCTGGGCTATTGCATTGGCATATGGATATGCTGCGGAATAAACGATATAATCAAACTTATAGCCCCCGATCTGCTCCAGAAGATCAAAGATGAATTTTTTAGGCTGCAAAAAAGCAGAAACGAGGCCTCCTGACGATTTTTTTTGAAATACATTTAAATCTTCTTGATAACATTTGAATTCAGCACCAATTTCTTCAATTGCGGTCCTGAATTCTTCTGCGCTGAAAAATGTGACTTCTTCACCTTGACGAACCAGCTCTGCGGCTAAACCTAATATAGGGTTCATGTGTCCGTGAGAAGGTATACTTAAGAATAATACTTTTGACATGGCTTGTTTCTTTTGTTTAATATTTAAGACAAAATTACTTTTCTGTAATCGGTTAAAATATCTATATTCATTCAATAAATAGTCCATAACAGTATTATGAAGTTTGAATCTAAGACTACAAGCGGAATAGGTTTAATAACGGCTTTGTCAGAATTAACAGGTGGTGAACTTAAAGATGGAAAAGTTACTTTTCCCGAAACGTTTGGCAAGGGATATATGAAGTTTTTTGATCTCGGCCCGCTCATTAAAATGATGGTCAATCAATCTCAACTGAAAGAGGAACTCGTGCTTAGAAGAAAGGGATCAGAATTAAAAAGAAATGAAATCATTTTTAGCTTTCGCAATATATTTCCAACAGGGGATAGCCGGTTAATGCCCGCAGTACAGGTATCTTCGTCAGATATTGACATTGAAATTTCTATTCCGGCGGGAACAAAAATAAATACGATTATGGTCATTGTCCATGCCGATTTATTAAAAGAACTGATCAATAAAGGAACAGAGCATCTGCTGCTGCAAAATATTATATCAGGAAATCAACCTTATTTATATGATGAAATTATCTCACCAGAAATACAGGCCATTGCGGCAGAGATTATTGCATTGAATGAAAATAGCCCGCTTGGTGACTTTTACCTGAAACTCAAAGCTGGTGAAATGATCTATTTGTTTTTTTTAGAGCTGTTAAAACGCCAAAACAAAGCTGGCTACCCTTTGAATGTTTCGGATGTGAAAAAGATGTATTTAGTCAGGGACAAAGTGGTTTCAGATTTAGGCATACCTCCAGATCTTACAGAGCTGACCAGGTTGTCGAATATGAGTGAGAGTAAGCTAAACCGCTTGTTCAGACAGATTTTTGGCAATAGTATTTATAATTATTATCAGACTTTAAGAATGAACGAGGCGGCTTACCTGATCAAAGAAAAAAAGCTCTCCGTATCTGAGGCTGGTTATCGGCTGGGATTTACGAACCTTAGTCATTTCACGAGAATTTTTGAGCGGCACCTGGGGCTTAAACCTAAAAAGTATGCACAGCATAATGCTGCGCTATAAAATGAAATAATACGGCTCTCCAATTATGGCAATCAATTTATCACAACAGATCTTTTTCCGCTGCTGATAACTTAATTGCTGAATTAAAGGGTACTCTTCTGGCATAAACAGTTTCTGTTCAGCTATAATACCAATCTGATTATTTCCTGAGAACTGTTTGACTGTTTTAAATACTGTTTCTTCATTGGTGATCAGATAATAATTTTTAGCAAAGTCTTCCTGTAGAAAATATTCTACCAGGTTAGCGAGAAATGGACTGGCACCTTCGCCTGAATATATAAGTGCAGAGGCAAGCTTACCTTTTGTCTTATTTTGAAGTATTGCAATGTGCTCCTCGCTGAATATGGATTGGTAATACAGGAATTCTTCAAAAAAAGGGCCGCTGGCTATTAATTCCTGATTCACAGCATTAATAGAAATCTGGTATTTATTTTTGAAATAGTTATTGAGCCATGCACACATGGCCGGGCCATATTCCGGATCTCCGAAATATCCGCTGGTTTGAAATCCGGCATAATATTCGGGATGAAAACCTGTGAAATTTGCTTCAATGATATAATACTCATTTGCATTGGTTACTCCAATGTCCCAGCCGATCAAAGTTCCCTGCAATAGGGTATCTGGTAAGGTAGCTAAGGTTTTTTGCACAAATATTTCTGCAGTAGTGCTTTTAGAAGAGTCTGAGCCGGCCATAATAAATGTCAGGCCATATATTAAATCTCTGCCAAAAGTATGAATCCTGAACTCTTCGTTAAGATCCAGTCTTTCCTGCAGTATCCATTGTTCTGTTTGCCCTTCTTTTTCCTGGTTTTCTTTTCTTTGATTTTTCTTTTCCTGGTGAAGTTTGATAATGTCTTCCAGCTCAGCTGTTCTGTCAAAACTATTGGCCTGTCCTGTACGGTGTCCTAAAGTGCACTTGATAAAAAAACCACTTTCACATAATTCTCTGATTTTCTCAGGCCCGTTGTTTTCTGCCAATAGTTGTGAAATACCAATGGTCCTGGCTACCGAACCGGGAAAATAGTGATTTAAAACCTGGTATTGTCTGTACTTATTATCCAGTCTCCATCTGAAAACATGGTGTTCATTCACATTTAATTTATTGAGGATGGCCCTGACAAACAACGCGCCGATATTACCGGCCAGGTTAACAGTTAAAGCAGGATCACGCCACAGCTCAAATGTCTCGTTTACTGGTTTCTTTTCAATAACCTGGGCTGTGGAATTTTCAATATCACTGATCAGGCTTTCTAAGACATTATCATGTTGCTCCATAAAATTCTTGTAATTTCATGAAGCTACAAACAATATCGTAGCTGAATATGGGTCAAAGGTTACAAAATGCAGTTTAATATTTACAGGTTCAGTGTATCAAAAATCTCTCCCCTGGTCAGTTTATCGTTGATTTTTGCAATCACTTCTACTTTAGCTTTCAGGCATAAAGCTTGATCTGATAACCTAAAAATATCTTCAAAGAATACCAGTTTTACGCCTTGTCGTTCAATTCTTAGTTTTACCTGGAAAATGTCCCCGGAGGTGAGTGATCTTTTAAAGTCCATTTCTATTCTGGAAACCATCAGCAGGATAGCTTTTGCGGTAAGCTCTTTAAAGGAGATCATTTTCGACTGCAGATATTCGTGCCGGGCATGTTCCAGATAACCCTGATAAACTGCATTGTTTACGATGCCTTGTATATCGCATTCGTAATCTCTTACCTTAAGCTGAATTTCAAATATGTAGTCTTGCATAGTTGGTTGCAAAGATAAAATAATTGAGTTTTATGCCGATTTTAAATTGATTTGTGTGCGTATATATTTTAGTGCATGCGTAATTTGGTTTTCTACGGTAAATTTTGAGATTCCAAGAAGCTCAGCGATCTCTCTATTTACCAGGTGTTTGACCCGGCTAAGAAAGAATATTTCAGCACATCTTTTGGGCAGTTTTTCAAGGTACGAGTTTAGCTCTGTTTCGAAATCTTCCTGAAGCAATTTCTCGGTAATTTCAGACGCAGTTATTTCAGATTTATTCTCGGTGTAGGCCTCTACATAGTCAATAGGAGATGTCTTTGCTGCTTTTAGTTTTTTAAATACATGATAGCGTGCCGTCACGTGGATATAACTTCGAAAGTTTTTAATTTTCAGGAATTCTCGTCTATCCCAAAGAACTACGTAAATATCATGAACAATTTCTTCGGCGATGGATTTGTCTTTCAGATAAAAGTATGCAGTCTGGTGAAGCTTGCTCCAATGCCGGTTATACAAAACAACAAAAGCATTGCAATCGCCAGCTGTTACTTCAGCCCACAGTTCTTGATCTGATAAACTACTTTTAGTCATATTTGGTTTCTAAACTTACCAATATTTTTTGTAATGACTTAGTAGCTAAAATGTTTTATTTCAGTCAAAATGCTAAATTTTTTGAAAAGTGTGTGTGTGCTGTCCGGGTTTTTACCTCTATATAGAAAATAACCAAATACTTATATATGCTGAATAATAGATGCTACCGTATGAACCATACATTTCCACTTTACACCTTGTTTTTTTTGCTGACGGTACAGGTTGTCCATGCGCAAAAAAAGAAATCAGTTGCCTCTTCTGACAATAAAGCAAACAGGGTGAGCCTTGATTATAAACAGGCCACTCAGCTGATTTATAAGAACATCAATGCCAATTTTTATGAGCCTTCAACAGGTTTGTACACGGAAACAAATTTGATAGCCAATAATCCGAATAAACATTCCTGGTTATGGCCTTTGTGTGGATTAATACAAGGTACTAATGAAATGGAAGTGCTTGAGCCGGAAAAAGATTATATGTCAAGGGTGGCTGGAGCAATCGATCAATATTATTCAGCAGTTCCTCCGTCGCCGGCTTATCAGGATTATGTAACTGCAGAAAGACTGAGTTCCAGGTTTTTTGATGATAATCAATGGATAGCGATTGCTTATCTGGATGCTTATCACAGAAATAAAAAACCTGTTTACCTGGAAAAGGCAAAAATGATTTATCAGCATATGGTGAAAGCTGGCCTGGATACTGTTGCCGGAGGAGGTTTATATTGGAAAGAAGGGGAGCTAAATAGCAAAAATACGTGTTCCAATGGCCCGGGAATCCTGGTTGCCTTGCAATTGTACAAAGTTACCGGTGACAAGCAATATCTTGAGCTGGCTTCAAAGCTATATAGCTGGACTAATAAACATCTGCAGGCTCCGGATGGTCTTTTTTATGACGCTATCAAAATTCCTTCTTTAAAAGTAGATCAGACATTATATACTTATAATACTGGATCTATGCTACAAAGTAATGTGCTTTTATACCAGGTAACAAATGATAAGAAGTATTTGAATGAGGCTTATCGGATTGCAGCAGCGGGTAAAAAACATTTCTTTAAGAATGGTAAGCTTCCTGGTAACTATTGGTTCAATGCAGTAATGCTGAGAGGCTATGCCGAATTGTTTCAGATAGATCATAATCAGGAATGGATTGGGTTTTTTAAAGATGATGCTGACCGGATATGGAGAGAAGAAAGAGATGGAAGTAACCTGTTGGGGACGAAACCAGTTAAGGAGTTAATTGATCAGGCAGGAATGCTGGAAATTTATGCAAGACTATATAAATTGATAAAATAAAATTTAAAAATGCAATCAAAGCAAAGCCTCTGCAGACTTCATGTTTGCAGGGGCTTTGTTTTGACCTCAAAGTTTGTAACCCTCCCTGGCATATTCATCTGTCCGACAAAATGGCTTAATAAATAGCAAAGATCTGGTAATAATGAACATAGGCATTCCTATAACTTTATGGGAATAGCATCATGTATTCTTATTTAAAATCTATTTTTCTTAAAGTTAATTGACTCATAACACTCTCGAAATAAGGAAGTAATAGATGTAAGGTCTGATGTCTGCTAACCTAACCAAACCAAATTAAACTTATGAGTATGACCAAGTTTTTCATCTTGAAGCCCGTGGGCCTGGCTTTACGCCAAAAAATCATTTGCTTTTCAGTCGCATTATGTGTGGTAACATCCATGCAGTTAAATGCAAAAGATCTTAAAGAAGTTTATCATTATGCTGCAGTGCCTCCGATTGATGTTCGGGGTAAAGTAGTGGATGAACAGGGTGTCGGGATACCGGGAGTGAGTATAAAGGTAAAGAATACTGTAAAAACAGCAACAACCGACCCTAATGGGAATTTTAGCTTAAAAGGCCTGCCTGATGATGCAATTTTAGTGGTTTCTTACATGGGTTATGCCACGCAGGAGGCAAAGGTGAGTGCTGGAAACATGGTGATTAAATTAGTACCAAAACTTCAGGATTTAGATGAGGTCGTAGTTGTTGGCTATGGAACGGCCAAAAAATCGGATTTAACCGGGGCCGTAGGAACTGTAAAAGCAGAAGCGTTGCAGGAACGTCCGGCTTCGTCGTTAAATCAGAGTTTATCAGGACGGGTATCCGGAGTTAATGTATCTTCAAATTCGGGCAGACCAGGTGGAAGAGCAAACATCCGTATCCGCGGGGTGAGTTCTTTAAGTGTTTCAAACAATCCTTTATATGTAATTGACGGGGTTATACTCAACGCAGTAGACTTACGAAATGGCAGCAGTCCGATTGACTATCTGAATCCAAATGACATCGCTTCAATTGAAGTGTTAAAAGACGCGTCTTCAACAGCGATTTATGGGGCACGCGGAGCTAATGGTGTAATTATGGTAACCACAAAACGCGGAACTTCTGGTGGTGGAAGTATAACCTATGATGCAGATTTCAGCATCGGTGTATTGCCAAGAAAGTTGGAAGTATTGAACTCAAAGGAGTTTTTAGCTGTAGAGGATCTCGCTTATGCAAATGCTGCGAAATATGATCCGATTGGCTGGGCCACCGGAACAAAATATACTGATCCCAAAACCAAGCGCACTAACCCAAAGCTATTCGACGCAGGGGGAAATCCTTTGTATGATACAGATTGGCAGGAGGAGACATTTCAAAAGGCCTTCACTCAAAATCATCAGCTTGGAATTACCGATGGAAATGAAAAAGGCAGTTTTGGTGCTTTTATTAACTATCGCAATCAGGAGGGGCTGGCAAGAGGTTCCTGGCAAAAAAGATATGCTGGCCGTTTTGTGTTTGATAGCCAGATTAAGAGCTGGTTAAAAGTGGGGGGTACAATGGGATATACCGATCAGAATGAAAAACAGGTCGATCAGCTTGATGGCGGCGGAATCACGATGATGCGACAGGTGTTAGAGGCACTTCCTATTATTCCTGTAAAATATGCGGATGGATCCTGGGCAAGTAACAGGGATTATCCGGGAATGGAAGGTGGGGACAGTCCGCTAAGGGTAGCTGCGGACAGGTTGTCTTTTTTAAGGACACAAACATTTCTGGGGAATATGTATGCGACAATTAACCTGGCTCCGGGGCTGGACTTTAAAACAACAGTTGGAACAAATATCATTACCCAGAGAGAAGATTATTTTGCGGCAAAGGGGATGCAATATATTTCTGATAATGGGGATGCCAGTGTAAATAATAACAAGTACAACTCGTGGCAGTTTGAAAATTACCTTACCTATACTAAGCAATTCTCGAAAATACATTCAATCAGTGCAATGGGAGGGGTATCCTGGCAACATATTGATCGTTTTGAAAGTCAGGCGACTACGCAGGGTTTCAGCGATTCGTACTTTTTATACAACAATCTGGGTGCAGGATCAAGCCCTCAGGCACCTTCTTCCATCGGATTGGCCTATGGGCTGAATTCTTACTTTGCCCGTATCAACTATGGTTTGATGAACAAGTATTTATTGACTCTGACGGGTCGTGCGGATGGTTCTTCAAAGTTTGGAAAAGAGAATCAATATGCCTTTTTCCCTTCTGCCGCCCTTGCGTGGAAGGTAATGGAGGAGGATTTTATGAAGAGTATACCTGTCATTTCAAATTTGAAAGTACGCGCCAGTTATGGGGCTACGGGGAATTCTGAAATTCCGGCTTACCGGGCCCTTGCTGGCTTAGGTAACTATAACGTGATTTTTGATGGGGTACGTAATATCGGGATAGGAACCGACCGGATGGCGAACTCTAATTTACAGTGGGAAAAGACGAAACAGCTTGATTTCGGCCTGGAAGTAGGCTTATTTGCTAACAGGTTGAATTTCGAGCTCGACCTTTACCGTAGAAGGGTAAATGGGATGCTGCTAGATGCACCTTTACCTTATAGCAGCGGATATGGCAGTATTTTCTCTAATGTGGGAAGTATGGAGAACAGGGGGATTGAATTTAGTATCAATTCGACAAACATTAAAAGCGATAACTTTTCCTGGAGCACCACCTTCAATATTTCTGTCAATAAGAACAAAGTGCTTGCTTTAGCGAGTGGTGATATATTTTCTGGTAACGGGATCATCAGGGTGGGAGAGCCTGTGGGATCTTTTTTTGGAAGGGTAAACCTTGGAACATGGGGCAGCAACGAGGCTGAAGAGGCAAAGAAGTATAATATGCTGCCTGGTGATATTAAATATAAGGACCTCAATAATGATGGCAAGATCAATGATCTGGACAGAACAATTATTGGAAAGGGAATTCCTGATGGTTATGGTACGCTGCTAAACACGTTTCAGTATAAGAACTGGTCACTAACGATGGATTTACAGTATATGTATGGTAATGATGTGCTGGACAGAAGTATCCACTCTGGTGAGGACAGGCAGGGTATCGCCAACAGTTATAAAACGGTATTGAATGCGTGGACGGAAACGAACCAGAATACTTCTATCGCACAGATCCGGCCAATTAACGCCTATTATACCACCAATAATGACAGCCATAAGGTGACCGATGGATCTTTTATCCGCGGACGTAATCTATTACTGGCTTATACTTTTCCGGCAAAGACTGTTTCTGCCTTAAAACTAAATCGTTTGAGGGTATATGGGTCTGTTCAGAATTTTTTCCTGTTGACTAAATACAAGGGATATGATCCGGAAGTTTCTAACTCTGGCGCTCCTTTCGATCAGGGATTGGCATTGTACGATTATCCGAAGCCAAGGGTATTTATGCTAGGGGTTAATATTGGATTATAAGACTATCATTGAGCACCGTTAAAAAATATAAACAGATGAAAACGATATTAAAAAAATATGGGTTGCTGGCGCTGATAGCTGGTACATTAGGCTTCACGGGTTGCAAAAAGTTCCTGGATGAATCTGATCCGGGCAATTTTACCGTGGAGAATTACTTTACTAAACCTGAGCATGCAAGAAGTTCAGTAAATGCGATTTACGCAAGCTTGCGTGAGCCGATGTCGAGTGGTTTTGGCGGCGGGGCATGGACCATGACAGAATTTGCTACCGGGCAGGCAGCTACTGATTTAGGACAAGCGGTGGACAGTTATTTTATAAAGGATCTGCAAAACACTGCTGACAATAGTTATGGCCTGAATTACTGGCAGAATTATTATAAAGGGATAGGCAATGCGAATCTTTCGATTGCAAAAATACCTGGCATTGCCATGGACGGAACAGAAATGAAAAGGTTGTTGGGAGAGGCTCATTTTCTACGTGCCTGGTATTATTTTAATTTAGTTCAGCTATTTGGTAATATCCCATTAATTACAGAGCCTGTTGATTTGAAATCAGAACAGTTAAGACCGAAACAAGCAGCTCCTGAAGAGGTTTATAAATTAATTATAGCAGATTTAAGCACTGCAGAGGCTGCTGGATTACCTTGGGTTGACGTTACTGGAAAGGCGGGTTTGGGAGCGGTCAAATCATTGCTTGCCAAAGTATATCTGACAATGGCAGGTTATCCTTTACAAAAGGGGAATGAATATTTTAACCTTGCGGCAAAGAAAGCGGAGGAGGTGATTGATGCTAAGCAGTTTAAATTATTCGATAATTATGGTGATCTGCATAACCCTGCGAAGAAAAATGTGGAGGAGAACATTTTTATGATCCAATATAAAACACAGATCATCCCGGCAAACTGGCAGGAGTTGATTATTCCTTACAATAAGAATATTTCTGCTTATTCTTCGGAAACAGGTGGTATTTATGCGACGGCAGATTTTGTAAAGTCTTATGATCCGGCAGATCTGCGTGCAAAAGAAGGCCAGTTCTTTTTTACAAAGTTTACCAATCAGGACAATAGAAATCAGGAGGTAGAGTTGGGCGGATATTTTTTGTATAAGCTTTTTGATGTAGTGGCACAGACAACAACGGCAAATAGTGATCTTAACTGGTCGCTGATCCGTTATGCTGATGTGTTACTGATCTATGCTGAGGCTTCGAATGAAGTTAGCGGCCCTGGAGCAAAAGCATATGAATCGATTAATCTCATTAGAAAAAGAGCCCGGTTGCCAGAGCTGTCAGGTTTATCTGCGAGCCAGTTTCAGGAAGCGATCTGGCGTGAACGGTGGTATGAGCTTTGTTTTGAAAATATTACCTGGTTTGATATGGCCCGCTTACATAAGGCTTTTAATCTGAGCACTAAAGGGTTCGATAATTATGTTGGCCATAAATTCACCTATGGGCCTGTTTTGACAGACAGAGAACTTTTATTTCCAATCCCAAGCAGAGAGTTGAGAAATAATACGAACCTGATCCCAACAAAAGGATATTAAGTATTTGCAAAACTTGTATAAACCACTGCTCATAGTATCCGTGCAATGGTTTATACAAGTCTTTATCATTTTTATTCGGGCTATACTTTAAGACCACCTTCAATGGAATCATCCAATGTTTTGCCTACAGCTGCTCCAATCACCATTTTAATCCCGGCAATTACATTTCCATGTTTGTTATCCCAGTAATAACCTGTTTCTGGTGAAACCCTGATAATGGCAATGCGATGATCGTTTTCGCCTTCGGTAAACCATGTTTTCATCACAGGGTTCCATAATTCTTTAATTCTATCCTGATCTGCCGAAAGTATTGCGTCTCCTTCAAGAAATAAAAAATCAGAATGTGCGGAGCCTTGAAAGTATAGTTTCACTTTAGAATTAGCACTGATGTCTTGATAGGTATGGCTATCATTTGCAACCAGGAACCAGATTGTACCTTGATCATCTACATCCTGAACACTCATTGGGCGCGTGCCGTTAGATTCTCCAGCGGATGGTTCCGTACATAGAAAACAGGTTTTAGCAATTCCGGTTAATTCTTTGATCTTCTCAATAGCGGATTCGCTATTCAGATTTTCGTGATTCTGCTCAGTTTGGTTTTGATTAATGCTGTCCATAAATTTATATTTTATGGGAACAGTACAATTAATAGAATTATTTGTTTTGATTTTAGAATAATGAGTTCATAATTTTAGTATTATCTGCGGCATTAATTTATCCTGATTGTTGGGATAAATCCTAAAATGATGTTTGTGAATTTCTGTTGCGAATAGCTTCTTCGGTTCTTGGAACAAGCATTTCTAATCCAAATTTTACTGCGCTTTCTTGAACTTCTTTGATAAATGGACGTAAATTTGTGTTGTAATCCTGAAATGCCAGTTCAAAATTTCCATGGTGTTTTTGCATCGCGTCAGCTAATGCGGCAGCTCCGTTGATTGCCAATGATCCGCCCATTCCAGCAGCTGGTGAAGCACAATAACCTGCATCGCCTACCAAAGCCACTCTTCCTTTTGTCCAGGAAGGCATTCTGATCTGACATAGTTTATCGAAGTAAAAAGTTTTTGTATTCTTTATTTCTTCCAGTAATTCCGGGGTTCTCCAGCCCTGTCCGGCAAACTGTTCCAAAATGATTTCCCGTTGCTGCTCCTGGTCACGGTAATCGTAAGGGATTTCTTTTGCGGAGAAGAAACAAAGCACTATATCAGTCTTATTGTTGTAGGCATTCAGCATAACTGCCTTATTTGGCTCGTTATACAGTTGAGACGTGTTTTGTTTGATCAGCAGTTTGTTTACAATAGTGATGGAGAAATATTGTTCCAGAAAGTGTGAGTATTCGGCTTCGTGACCAAACCATATTTTTCTTACAGCTGAATGTAAACCATCGCAACCAAATACCAGTTCAAATGTTTGCTGCGGGCCATTTTTAAAAGTAACTTGTAAATGATCTTTGGTTTCGTTTAATCCCGTAATGCTATTGTTGAAAATAAACTCAACATCATTTTTAACGGTATCAAATAAAATATTCAATAATATATCGCGCTCGATTTCGCATTCATCACTGATGATTTCCTCCTGCTCTTTTTTCAGCGAAATAGCACCCTCAGTAATGTCGTCTGAGTTTTTAAATTCCATCAATTCCATGGCTAACCCGTTTGCTTTGATCTGCTCAAAAATCCCCATGCTTTTCACGATGTCCACGGTATTTTCGCGAATGTCTACAGGCGTGCCGCCCATCCGGAGTTCGTTTGCAATTTCAACGACAGTTACTTTGTAACCGAGTTTGTTCATCCAGTAAGCAGTTGAAAGTCCGGCAAAACTTGCGCCCGAAATGAGTACTCTTTTTCCTTTTAATGTTTCCATTCTTTATAAGATTCTATTTGATAATACAAAGGAACATCGTGTAATAAGGATAAAGAATAGCAATACAAAGTAAGTATTGGACTAATCGAGGTTTTTGTTGCGAAAAGCTAAAGCAGTCATTCCGGTTGATTTGACAAACATCCTTGAAAAATAAGGGTAGTCATCATAGCCTAATGCTGTGGCAATTTCTTTTACCGATTTATCCGAATGATAAATCAAACGCTTTGCTTCTAATATTATACGTTGCTGTATGTGATTTGAAACGGAATATCCTGTAGCGTTTTTGACACATTCATTCAGGTAGGGAGTAGATATGTTTAGTTTTTGGGCATACGCTGCAGGGCGTTTCATAGTCGTATAATTACCTTCCAGGAGGTCCCTGAAGGCCTTGGTAATCGTTTCAAACCGCGAAAATTTGTCTGTTGGTTTAGCTAATTCTAAATATTGTGAAATAACCAGTGCGACTAGTCCGTTACAACTATCTTTTAATAAAGAATGATAAAGTTTATCGTGTTTCCGCTCAGAAAATTTTATAGCAATTGATACTGCCCCGGAAATAATGGAAAAGGTTTCCTTATTTAATAATAATGGTTTTACTGGGGTGATCTCTTCCAGCAATTTCAGATATTCTGAGTTCAGGTTTTCATTATTAATTGCCCAGCTGCTCACGGTTACATTTTCTAATGCGATGATACGGTGTACCTGATCAGGGTGAACATAGATCACAGATGATTCCTTAATTTTATATTGCTGAAAATCAATTTCGATGTCAACAGTTCCATTTTCAAGCAAGAAGAAGGAATGATTTTCTTCACGATGTGATTGTGTTGCTTCTTCAAAAGTATCTGAAGTTTCGTTGTCCAGGTTACGTAAAACATTGAAAGACATTTTTTCAATGGAAATACCCCCGCCGAAATTGTCAGCCATTGTATTTACAGGAATAGATTTATTTTTTTTACGCATCGGTTTTCAATTCAAAGGCTAAGATAACTTTTTGGATTTAAGGAACCCCGATATTCATCATCCTCAATCCGGCTACAAATGTCCTCAATTGGGATACATATGGGCAAGGTCATTTATTGACATTTGTTGTGTTCAATAAAAAAAACTAAGATTATGACACAACAAAATAATAATTCAGGTACGAATAAAGTTTGGTTTATTACAGGCAGTTCAAGAGGTTTTGGAAGAGTCTGGACCGAAGCAGCGCTTAAGCGCGGCGATAAAGTAGCTGCAACAGCACGAAAATTAGCCAGTATTGCTGATCTTAATGAAAAATATGGTGCAAATGTGCTGACTTTGGAATTGGATGTGACCAGGGCCGATCAGGTTAAAGCTGCGGTGGAGCAAGCCTATGCTCACTTTGGAAGGTTAGATATTGTGTTAAACAATGCAGGATATTCCTTAGTGGGGACGATAGAAGAAGCTAACCCGGATGACATCAGGATGCTTTATGAAACTAACGTTTTAGGCCCGGTTTCAGTTATTCAGGCAGCTTTACCTTTGTTACGCAAGCAAGGTGGAGGCCATATCCTCGGAACATCAAGTAACCTTGGCCATGTAACATTGCCGGTTATCGGCTACTATTGCTCCTCAAAATGGGCATTTGAAGCAATTCACGAAAGTTTAGCTGCAGAGGTCAAAGCTTTCGGAATCAAAGTAACGATCATAGAACCAGGGGCCTATGCGACAGAATTCGGTAGTCCTGAATCTTTGAAATTTGCAGCAGGACTTGATATTTACGAGGATTTTAAAACACATTTTTTTAGTGGTTTAAGGGAAATGGAGCGGGGAGATCCCAATGCGACTCCTGAAGCAATCTTTAAAGTTGTTGATGCAGAGCATCCACCTTTGCGAATTAATTTAGGTAGTCATAATTTGCCATGGACACGCGCAGCATATGCTGAAAGGCTGGCAAGCTGGGAAGAGTGGGATGCTGTTTCCTCAGCAGCTCAGGGCAGCTCAAAGTAATTGCCCGGTAAAAAAAAATAATAACCGGTAATGAAGGGCATTGCCGGTTTTAATTACGTTATTTTTAAGCAATGAAAAAGGAAGAGAACATCCATCTGAAAATGGAATCTTTATCAGCTATGCACCATGCCTTTGGTTTACCTGCGCCAGCTCATCCATTAATCAGCTTTATAGATGGGGCAACCAATAGGGTTATCTTATCTAAGATTCCGCAATCTCATGTCCTGAATTTTTATAAAATTTCCTATAAGCCCGGCTTGGGCGGTAAATTAAAATATGGTCAGGATTATTATGATTTTGATGAAGGGGGCTTGTTATTCGCTGCCCCTAACCAGGTTATCGGTAACCATGGAAGCAATGATGGGGAAATATGTTCGCTGTATACTTTATTGATACACCCGGACTTTTTGTGGAACTATCCTTTAGCAAAAAAAATAAAGCAATATGGCTTCTTTTCCTATGCTGCAAATGAAGCACTGCACTTGTCGGAAAAAGAGAAGGCAACCATCATTTCCATTTTTAAAATTATCGAAGAAGAGTTAAGCAGCAGAATAGATGATTTTAGCCAGGACGTAATCATTTCCCAGATTGAGTTGCTGCTCAATTATGCTAATCGCTTTTACAAAAGGCAATTCATCACAAGAAAGGTGGTAAATAATGACCTGCTGCAAAAACTGGATGATCTATTAGATGAGTACTTTAGCAGCGACAAATCTTCAATTCAGGGGATACCGACTGTGCACTACCTTTCGGAAAAACTGAATATCTCACCGAGTTATTTAAGTGACATGCTACGGTCACTTACCGGGCAAAATACGCAGCATCTTATACACCACAAGATCATAGAAAAGGCTAAGGAAAAGTTATCTGCCACAAATTTATCAGTAAGCGAAGTCGCCTATGCGTTAGGGTTTGGACATCCGCAATCTTTCAATAAGCTATTCAAAGCAAAAACCAATATATCTCCTTTAGAATTCAGAAAGTCGTTTAACTAATTGAATTATTTTACAGGCTGATTTTTTGCAGGATAATTCCTTTTTGCATTTTCAATCTCCGTGGTTGCATCTTCCTGCAGTAAGAAACCTGCTTTAACGAGGTCCTCGCTGGCTTTCTTTACAGCCGCAATATATCCTTCATTATCTGCATACCGTTCTTCCAACGATAACCTTGGATCCCGTGCTGCAAGACGCTCTGATCTGGTCTGCTTAAAAGGAATATACATCCCATTGAGAGAAGCTAAGTCACCTTCTCCATAGCCCTTTCTCCGAAGGCTCCAGCCAGTATAAGTTCCCAAAGGAACCTTAATTGCGATATTTCGTATCCCACCTTCTTCATTCCCATCTGAGTCCACTTTTGGAACCAATACCCTATACTTTTTGTGTTTTATAACTTTTGGTGGTTCTTGTAATTCACCTGAGAGCCCTCTCGCCGAGAAATTCTGGCCAAAATCTAACAGAGGCGGGTTATTTACAAGGCCTTTAAAAGGAATTCCAGGTATAGCAGGCCAATGAAAATCTGCTTTGTCAGCCTCAACAAGCGTACCGTTTGCTAAAGTAGGATAGGTGCTTTCTGGTGGAAGAGTGCCCTTTATTACCCATTTTTCCAAAGCGACCAGCAACGCGCGAAGTGTAGGATTTACAGGATTATTATTCGTATTGAAGCCAGTTAAGGGATCAATCATATTCATTGGTGAATGTTCTGTTCCATTAATCAGGTAAATCCTCACGTTTTCCGGGATAGGCAAATCTTTTGTTCCATCAGACCCGGTACTGGTCAAAGATGCCCGGGATTGCCAGTATTCTGTAGAAGTCAGCGTCTGGATAATCAATGGGCATGTGCCAGTCTGAGCACATCGGGCAAGGATACCTCCTTTAGTTCCCGAAATAACATCCAAACGATCGTCCCAGGTAAAGGGAGGCAGATTAACAGGGAAAAGATGCTCTTCATGCTGCATCCCGCCACCACCTGGCCGGCCAAAGCGTACATTCAGAGAAATGCGGCGGGTGCCGATATGTGCGTCAACACCATCGAATACTTTTTTCCCTTCTTCATCCTGATTAAATCCTAAATCCAGAAATGTCCGGATGAAGTTGCTGCATTGTGATACGCCCTGAATAATTGTTGCTTTAATTGCTATAGAATCTATAGTTGAAGTAAAAGAGGGATTGATTTTTTCTTTGTCATCCTTTCTCATTAAGGAAGTAATATCCCGGATTGCTGCAAATCCAAGCCCCAATACCAATGGGTTTTTGCCTTGATATACCAGCTCATAGATGTAATTTGGATCAAAGCCATTTTTTATGGAGATACGGGTAGTACTGGCGTGACCAGGAAATGTGAGGGAGTCACAATCAGAAAACGCCCAATCACTATTGGCGATTTTGATTTTAGGATCTTCTTCATGTACTCTTTTGGTTAAGACCAGGTTTTTATTGTCCAGACTTACTGTTTCATAGCTGTGGTGTGTGAGTCCTGTAAAAACTCCACTACTTAAATTTAGTGTTTTTGTCGGTTTTGTTACGCTGAATTCTGTACGAAGCCAACCTGATATTTCTTTTCCATTTGCTGTGGCTACAGGGACCTTCATCGTGAGCCGCCCATCACCAGGAAGAACATCCCCCTGCCATGCACACCATAAAAATACGTAACCTCTTTTTAAGAGTGCTTCCTCTGCTCCAAATACATTTCCCCGATTCGGAAGACTTAAAAAAAGCACCTCATTACTTTTAATTTTCTCTGTCGGGCAAAGTATAATAAACTCACTGACATATTCAACCAAACCCTTTGAGTTTTTTGGAGCCAGCGTAATATCCTGTATCATACTATTCAGCGGATTGGCCGGATCAATCTCTCCGTAAGCATATCCTTTGATTTGCTGGTAAGATCCTGCATGACCAAATACTTTTCCATTTTTATAAGGTTCTGTACTGGTTACTTCGATCCTGATGATTTTTGCGAAGGAAGAAGAGCACCAAAGGATGAGCAGGAGCAATAGCATATAACCTTTTCCTGTGAAGAGTATGAAAGCTTTTTTCATTTTTTTATCAATAAATCTGAAATTTTAATATTAATATTTCAGCCGGTTTTAAATATATTTCAAGATACAAGGTAGTCAATGTATTCCTTTACCTCTCCACTGAAATATATCTTAAAAATACGGTAAGAAACTGGCTTGATTTTAGATAGCTGACAATTGAATGTTTTTCTAGGTAATATTTACTGATAAATCGAGATTATTCTATCATTTTATGGAAAAGATTAAAAAAGTGGTTCTAAAGACCTTAAAGTGGGGTGGGTTTTTTTTTGCATCCATATTATTTTTGATGTTTATTATTCCGTTATTATTTCCCGGAACTATTTCTGAGCAGGTTAAAATATTTGCTAATAAGCGCCTGGCCGGGAAACTTGATTATAAAAAGGTACATCTTACTTTTTTCCGGCATTTCCCCTCTCTTACAGTATCTGTAGATGATTTATTGCTTTTAGGATCTAAGCCTTTTCAGCAGGATACTTTACTGTCAGCAAAAGAAGTGGCAGCGGGAATCAATCTGAAAAACCTGATTTTTGGTGGTGAAGTTAAGATTGATGAAATTTACGTAAACGATGCTTATGCAAATGTTTATGTCAACAGTAAAGGGCAGGCCAATTATAATGTCTATGTATCCAGCCCCTCTAAAAGTCCAAAAGGTACTGCTGAAAAGGAGACATCTATCAAGCTCGAACTTATCAAATTTAAAAACTGGCATGTCAAATATAATGACCATGCGGCTAAAATATTAGTAGATGCAAAAGGGCTCAATTATATAGGTAAAGGTGGATTGAGTGAGGATATTTTTGATCTCAAAACAGATCTTAGCGTAAATCAAATAGATTTTAGTCTTAACAGAATCTATTATGCCAGGCAAAAGTCCCTGCATGCGGACCTGATTACAAGAATCAATACGGATGCGTTGACTTTTGTACTCAGAAAAAATGAACTAAGAATCAACGACCTTCCTTTAAAATTCAGCGGTTTCCTGAGTATTCTTAAGGATGGATATGACCTGGACATCAAAGCCGCGTCAGAAAAAACTACGATCCGTGATATGGTTTCAGTTTTACCACCACAATATCTCGAATGGGCAAAGGACACCAAACTAGAGGGGAAAAGCGATCTGTTTTTCAGCCTGAAAGGACAGTTTAGTGAACCGAGGAACCTAAAACCGAATTTTATGGCGCGTCTGCTGGTTAAAGATGGTGTGATTTCCAGCACAAAGGCACCAGTGCCTATGAACAATCTTAACGTGGATCTGACTGTCGATCTGCCTTCATTAGATCCTGAAAAATTGGGATTGGATCTAAAAAAACTAAACTTTGACCTTGGACCGAAAAGCAATTTCCGGGCGGTTGTTAAAACCAGAGGGTTGAGTAATATGGACGTGAATGCGACTATAAAAGGTGCAGTTAATCTTCAGACAATTGACGAGGCGTTAGGTTTAAAAGATCTTGAAATCAAAGGTTTGATGAATGCCGACATTAAGGCAAACGGTATTTTCAGCATGGATAAAAAGCTATTTCCGAAAGCCAGTGGCTATCTTGATCTGAAAAACGGCTGGTTAAAAACAACTGCTTATCCAAATCCGATAAAAAACATCAATCTGACAGCTAACCTCGTCAATACGGATGGAACCTTTAAAAGCCTTGGTGTGAAACTTTCTCCTTTTAAGTTTGATTTTGAAGGGAATCCTGTATTTGTTGATGCGGATTTGCAGAATTTCGAAGATATGCTTTATAAAGTACGTGCTAAAGGGGTGTTAAACGTGGGAAGAATTTACCTGGTCTTTGCAAGAAAAGATTTTGATGTTAGTGGATTAATTACGGCTGACCTTTCTTTAAATGGACGACAAAGTTATGCTACTACAGGTCAGTACAGCAAACTTGATAACAAAGGCACGCTGATGCTGAAAAATATAAAAGCGAATACCGCATACTTGCCGAAGTCATTTTATATTAAGGAAGGTAACTTCGAGTTTGAGAATGAGAAAATGTGGTTCAGGAAGTTTTATGCCACTTATGGAAAATCTGATTTTTCGCTGAATGGTTATCTTTTAAATACTATCAATTATTTTATCGAGCGTAAAGGAACCCTTCATGGAAATTTTGCATCGCATTCGGATTATATCCTGGTCGATGAATTTATGGCGCTGAAGAGTAGTGACAATGCGCATAAATCTTTAGAAGTTGAATATGCGAAAGCCGAAAATCCGAAAAGCAGCGGTGTAGTGATTGTTCCGAAAAATCTGGATGTCTCTTTAGAAGTCAATGCGAAAAAAGTGGGCTTTAAAGGGCTGGTCATTAATCAGCTTCAGGGGAAGGCCGCTGTGAAGAGTGGTCAGGTATTTTTGAAGAACACTTCATTCGATCTTATCGGAAGCAGGATGAACATTGATGCCCGCTATCAGGATGAATCGCCCTTAACCGCCAACTTTGATGTGGCATTTAAAGTAATGGATTTTAATGTACAAAGGGCGTATAATGAAATCGACATGGTGCGGGAAATGGCTACTTCTGCAAAAGATGTGAAAGGAATCGTGTCGATGGATTATAAGTTAAAAGGAGATTTTGATCAGAATATGAACCCTATTTATCCTTCTTTAGAGGGGGGAGGTGTAGTAAATTTACGGGATGTAGCAGTAAAAAACTTAAAAATGCTTTCTGTAATCGGGGATAACGTAGGGGCTGATGCTTTCAATAATCCTGATATGAAAGGAGTTAATATTGTAACACATATTAAGAATAACCTGATCCACATTGATGAATTTAAGTTTAAAGTTTCTGTGCTCAGACCTTCCATTAGCGGGACTACAAGTTTCAATGGGTTATTGGATATTCTTGTCAAAGTAGGACTTCCTCCTGCGGGTTGGATCGGCATTCCGGTTGCTGTTACAGGAACAAGTGACAAGCCAAAAATCAAGTTTTTCAGCAGGACTGGTCAGGGGATTTTAACTGCGGTTTATAACAGGAAGATTAACAAGGTGATCAGAGAAGAGAAACGTGATCAAAAGAAATCAGGGGGAGAGCAGCGTAAAGAGAAAAAAGTGCAGGAGAAGAAAGCCAAAAATGCAGAGAAACAAGTAGTTAAAGCTGTGAAGAAAGTTTAATGGAGGAAGTTAAGTGAAATATACAGATGCAATCGGGAGTCATATTTTTGGCTTACCGGTAATTCATATGGTCAGATTATTTTGATATTATGTACTTCTCTGACATTTTTCTCAATATCTTGCTTCACTAAAAATATTAGTATAGCTTTGTGAGCTGCTAAATTCCTGCAGTTTTTATTTATATGGAGCCTTCTATATTCACACCCAATAATCAGCCCCTGAAAGAGTCTCCTGTTGAAAAGGGAAAGACTTTAAGAAATTATTATGGAGAGACGGAGTGGCATCGCAACTGGAAAGAAGCATTCCCGCAGGCATTCAGAGAAGTAAGTTTTTCGGATTTAACATTAGGAGAACTGCATCGTGCAGATGTACATACTCCCTGCGGTACAACACTTGAATTTCAGAATTCCCCTATTTGCCTGGAAGAGTTAAAAAGCAGGGAAGCCTTTTATCCGAAGCTGATCTGGATTCTGAATGGGAAAAAATTCAAAGGCTTTCGTGTTTTGAAAAATCTACCAGATGTAGATGATCCCAGAATTGCCGATTATGATTTCTGCAATACCGACAACCTGTCGATGATCAGAAAGACTGATTTTCTCCAGGGGAGGCCCCGTGTGCTAAGTTTTCGACATCCGGAACTCAACAAGCTTCCACTTACCTCATATTATTACTCGTTTTGCTGGAAACATCCGCACAAGGTATGGTATCAGGCCAAAAATCCTATCGTTGTTGACCTGGGAGGACATTTTGTCTATCAGCTGAAACAGCGCAAACAACTATCTGAAGATTATCCCTACCTTCATATTATGACCAGAAAATCCTTTATTGAGCAATATGTCAGGTGATTTTATTAAAATACTGCAACCCATTGTTCACTACGGTTTCCATCTTTTAGTTCCCGGGGCTCTTGCATTTTTGTTTTTCAGGAAACGATGGAAGCGCGCATGGCTTATTATGGTCTGTACTATGGTGGTAGATGCTGATCATTTATTGGCAACGCCAATTTTCGATCCAAACAGATGCAGTATTGGATTCCACCCACTGCATTCCTACTATGCAATTGCATTTTATTTTATATTACTCCTGTTTCCTAAGACCAGGATAATTGCAGTCGGATTACTCTTTCATATGTTTACCGATTGGCAGGACTGCCATTTTTCTCAGATTATGATGCACCTGAAGTTACTCACTAGTTAAGGTTGTCCTTATAATTCAAACGATGGCTTATACTAAACTACAGGATTAAATTCTTGAACCTTCCTTTATTTATAGTGCAGTTTCCGCTGAAACAGGAGTTTTAGAATATAGATGAAACACTTCAATTAAAGCGATAATACGTTAAAATCAAAACAACCAGAAACACTAACACGGAAACGGTGTTAATGCCAGGGGCCAGATAAACATGAAGAAAAAGTATAAAGTATTAAGACTGCTATTGGGCGACCAACTCAACAGCAATCATTCCTGGTTTACAAATCAAGATCCATCTGTTTTATATGTGTTAATGGAAATACGCACTGAGACGGATTATGTATGGCACCATATCCAAAAGGCCTGTGCTTTTTTTGCAGCTATGGAAGGTTTCGCCAGTTCGTTGAACAATGATGGTCATCAAACTTTATATCTCAAAATTGACGATCCTTCAAATAAACAAAGCTTTGCTGCAAATTGTAATGCGCTGATCACTAAATATGGCATCGAAAAATTTGAATATCAGTTGCCTGATGAGTACCGGATTGACGAAGATCTAAAAGACTATTGCGATAAACTGACTATAACTTTTCAAGCCTGGGATACCGAACATTTTTATACAAGCAGGGATGAGCTGGGCAAATTCTTTTCCGGTAAAAAAGGTTTGCTGATGGAGAACTTTTACCGGGAAATGCGTAAAAAGCATGAAATATTAATGGCAGGCAAAGAGCCAGTCGGAGGAAAATGGAATTTCGACGAAGAAAACAGGAGTAAATTACCAAAGAATCACAAGCCTTATACGCCATTATTATTCCACAATAATGTAAGGCCCCAATATGAGCGGATTACAGAAGCCGGAGTAAAAACGATTGGAAGCATAAACCCTGAAAATTTCTACTGGCCCGTTAACCGCCAGCAGGCCCTGAAGCTTTTAAACTATTTCACCAATAATTGTCTTTGCTTTTTTGGTACTTTCCAAGATGCAATGCACACGGATGAATGGTCAATTTATCACTCCCGTCTGTCTTTTGCGATGAACGCAAAAATGCTTTCCCCAAAGGAAGTGATTACCGCCGCACTGCATGCCTGGGAAAAGGACAAGAAAGCTATAGCCATTAATCAGCTTGAAGGTTTTATCAGGCAGATCCTGGGTTGGCGCGAATATATGCGGGGCATCTATTGGTTAAAGATGCCGGAGTTTGAGAAACTGAATTACTTTAATCACCAGAGAAAATTGCCGGATTGGTATTGGACTGGAGAAACAAAGATGAACTGCCTGAAACATAGTATTCTTCAGTCACTAGAACATGCCTATGCACACCATATTCAGCGTCTTATGGTCACAGGGAATTTTGCACTACTAGCGGGCATTAAACCCGATGAAGTAGATTTCTGGTATCTTGGGATTTATATTGACGCAATCCAGTGGGTCGAAATTACCAATACCCGGGGAATGAGCCAGTTTGCTGATGGAGGAATTATAGGATCAAAACCTTATACTGCCAGTGCTAATTACATTCATAAGCAGAGTAATTATTGTGACAAATGCTATTATGACCGCACTACGAAAACTGAAGAAAACTCGTGCCCCTTTAATAGTCTTTATTGGGATTTCCACGATCGCCACCGTGACCAACTGAAATTAAACCATCGGCTTTCCATGGTATATCGGCTATGGGATAAAATGAATCCTCACAATCGGGAGGCTGTCTTGTTGCGCGCGAATTATTGCCTGGACCATTTGGAGGAATTATAAGCTGTTTCATCTGTTTACCGATTGGCAGGACTGCCATTTTTCAGAAATTATGATGCAATGCTGACTTTCCGTTTCCTGTCTTAACAGGTCACTAAGATAACCAGTAATTTATGCAGGTGTTTAATTTATGTATATTTAGCCTAAGCCACTAAACCCAATACTTGATGAAAACAATTTTATTCAGCAATAAAAATCATTTTATAATAGCGTCCTTCGTCTTCCTTTTGATCAGTTTTAGAACTGTTTCATTTGCACAAAAAGTATTTATGCCCACACAATGGACTAAAGCTGCTATGGAAGCTTCGGTTCCATTTCCAGAATATCCCAGGCCACAATTAGCGCGTAACGACTGGAAGTGCCTGAATGGCGAATGGGATTATAAAGGAGGAAAAGATGTTGCCAGCGCACTTAACCCGCCCGCACCTGTTTCATTCGATGGTAAAATAGAAAAAATCAAGGTTCCCTATTGTCCGGAATCTGTATTGTCAGGTATTCAGCGGAAGCAGGAAATTAATATGTGGTATCGCCGTACTTTTGATATTCCTGCAGACTGGGCAGATAAGCAGGTGATTATTCATCTGGATGCGGTTTCCCACAATACCACACTATTCGTTAACGGGCATAAAGCAGGTACTCACGCTGGAAATTATGATGCTTTCAGTTTCAACATCACTTCTTATTTAAAAAAGGGAAATAACAGTCTTGTCATTGCAGCACATGATCTTAACGATGGCCGGGTGCCCTCGGGCAAGAGTGGCCCCCGTGGAGATTATACCTACAGCTCCGGGATATGGCAAACTGTATGGCTGGAACCAGTTAATAAAACCTATATAAAGAATATCCGTTTGCTGCCTGACTTAGCCAATAGCCGTTTAAAAGTCCTGGTAAATACAGAAGGAGGAGGAAAAGTAACAGCAATAGCACTTGACGGCAAAAAGGTTGTATCGGAGGCAGAATCAGCTAATGGTACTTACTTTTACCTGCCCATTAAAACGCCTAAACTCTGGTCGCCGGATGAGCCTTTTTTATATAACCTTAACATCAGCCTGAAAGATGCCCAAGGTAGTATCACTGATAAAGTAAGCAGCTATTTTGGGATGCGTGATATTAAATTAGGTAAGGTTGATGGTGTTACAAGGCCATTGATCAATGGTAAATTTATTATGCAGCTTGGCTTGCTTGATCAGGGTTACTGGCCGGACGGGATTTTAACAGCACCCACAGAAGCGGCACTGAAATTTGATGTTGAATTTACTAAAAATGCGGGGTATAACCTGATCAGAAAGCATATGAAAACCGAGCCTCAGCGGTTTTACTATTGGGCTGATAAACTGGGATTATTAGTATGGCAGGATATGCCGGCTATATGGTATCCAAATGAGGACACCACAAAGACAAGAACAACATTCAGAAAAGAGCTTAAAACACTGATTGATGACCATTATAACTCCCCGTCAATAATTACATGGGTTCCTTTTAATGAAAATTGGGGAGCATTTGATGTTAAAAATATAACCAGTTGGGTGAAGAAATATGATCCATCGAGGCTCGTTAACGGCAACTCGGGTTTTAACAATAATCCAACTTATCAAAAGGCATATGGTGACCCGGGAAACGGAGATTATGTGGATACGCACATCTATGTAGGTCCTTATGGGGCTTCGGTTCCAGAAGATCACCGTGCTGCTTCTTTAGGCGAATTTGGCGGAGTTGGCTTGTTCGTACGTGGCCATATGTGGCCGGTTGCAAATAATGCTTACGAATATGAAGCAACGAAAGCAAGGCTGACAGACAGATATGTATTTTTGCTGGATCAAGTTGAGCAGCTAATGAAGTATAAAGGCTTAAGTGTAGCTGTATATACACAAACCACAGATGTGGAACATGAAGTTAATGGGCTGTTAACCTATGACCGTTTTTTTGAGAAAATGGAAATGGACAGGGTCAAAGCAATTAATGAGGCTGTCATTAAGGAAAGTTACAAATTGAAAGACTAAATCTAAATATCAATTCTGCTTTACGAAGCACTGAACAGCAGTTTAATGGTTATAGATCAGAGAAACAACTTTCATTTTATGTTGTTATTCCGTAACTAAACTGCTAACATTCAAAAATAAATAGTCATTATGCCTGAATTACCGGATCTGGAAGTTTTTGCTAAGAATCTGCAAAAGCGTTTTAAAAATAAAACCCTGGAAACTGTTGAAGTAACGGTGGCCAAGAAGTTAAATGTTTCGGCTGAAGAGCTGAAAGACGCATTAGAAGGTCATCAGCTGAGCCGTGTTTCCAGGGAAGGAAAGACTATTCAGCTGCATTTTGGAAACGATGCTGTATTGGGTTTGCATTTAATGCTGCATGGTGAAATTAAGGACTTACAGGAAGATAGCGGGGTGAAGTTCCCCATTGTTTCTTTTCATTTCAAGGGCGGGGATGGTTTTGCTTTGACAGATTTTCAAAAGGCTGCAACGCCGACGCTGAATCCTGAGGATTCTACTGTGCCTGATGCCTTATCTTTGAGCCCTTCGTATTTTAAAGATTTGCTGGCTAAAAAGAAGGTGCAGATTAAGACTTTACTGATGGATCAGCATTCGATTAGAGGAATCGGTAATACTTATGCGGATGAGATCCTTTGGGAAGCAAAAATTTCCCCCTTTTCTATAGCTAAAGCAATTCCTGAGGCTGAAGTAAAGGAATTACTGAAAACAATTAATAAGGTATTACATCAAGAGTCTGTCGATATTGCCGGAAAACTTCCGGATGCGCTGAGCGGCGAAGTGAAAGATTTTTTAAGAGTACATCGTCCGGATTTAAAACAGAGTCCAACGGGAGCTGCGATTCAGATTGAGAAAAAAGGGGCCAGAAAAACTTATTATACCGATGAGCAAATGCTATACACCCTTTAACCTTTCCATCAGCAGATGAAAATGCCGATCATAAAATCGGCGGCTTTAATTGAAGGTTTAAAGAATGGAGTTATAAGATGATTGTAAATTATATAGAATCGGGGTGGGAAATCATTACTCAGCGTTCACATGGCTTACTAGCGGCCCAGATTTGCGCATATTGGAGGAAATCTGATCAGGGACGATTTTGGGTGGATACGTTAGTGGCTACTGCAGAGCATGATGACATATATAACGAGTTTGAGAATCAGGACCTGCTCAATAAGCAGGGTGGTCCGGTGAATTTTAAGATGACCGGATTCAAAAAAGAGTATGGAACCCGCTTGATGCAGATGGCTGAAACCAAAAGTGCATGGGTGGCTTTGATGATTTCCCGTCACATTCAATTTGTACATGGAGAAGATCCTAAAGCTTTGGCATTTATTGCGGAGCTTAAAAAGCGTGAAAAGGTTTGGATGAAGGCTTTGTCAGTTTCTGCCGACGAGGTAGATTCTGCCTATGAATTGCTGGAATTTTGTGATGCTTTTTCTTTATTGATCTGTCAGCTTGCGATCCAGCCGCAGCAGCGAAAAATGGACATCAGTACTGGTCCTGATGGGATAATGTATACGGTATTTGCGAAGTCAGATCAGGTACTTGTGGTAGATCCCTGGCCTTTTGAGCTGGATGAGTTTAAGATAAGTTATGAGTCCAGAACAGTTTCGCAGCTGCATTTTAAGAATGTTGGCGAATTCCGTAAGAAAACCTTTGATATGCCGCCTGTTTTAAAGGAACTGATAGTTTCCAAAGCCTGATGTAATTTGCATTACCTTTCTATATTGCCTGAAAAGGTAATGCAAATCAGCACTTACATTTTTAAAACTTACAGCCGATTCCCACGCCTAATAACCAGGGCCTGATTTTTACGTCTGCTACTATGTTTTTTAACACAGGCTCCAGTTGCGGACTCCCTGCGGGGGTAAGGTTCGAGGCATCTACCGTAGCTGTTGTAGAGAGGAATATTTTCTTCAGGTCAACGTTAATGAATAAACTTTTGCTAATGTCAAAATCAAAACCAGCTTGTGCAGCAAATGCAAACTTGTTCTTATAAGCTATTCCTTTTACAACCGGTCCTTCATCTGCACTGTAAAAAATAGTGTAGTTAATACCGGCACCCAGGTAAGGATTGAATTTACCAACCGGGTAGTGGTATTGGAAAGTCAGTGTAGGAGGAAGTAGCCATACTTTGCCCAGATCTACGTTTGCAGCGCTCGATCCGCCTATTGCAGTTAAGTCGGAATTTACTGTACTTACTTTGTGCCTGGTCGTTCCAAGAATCAGTTCTGCTGCAAAATGTTTGTTAAAAAAGTACGTGAAATCCATTTCTGGAATAAAGGAGTTTGAAATTTTAGCATCGCCACCGATCACTCCAATTGAAGCGCTTTCCTGAGGAATAACGGCCACTCCTCTAAGTCTGACTCTCCACTGCGCTGTGGTTTGGGAAGATTGAGGATACACGTAAAACCCAGTCATCATCAGCGCCATAATTAGTATTAACTTTTTCATATCAGTAATATTTTATTTGAAGCAAATCTATTGCAGCGGGCCAGGGAGAAAAATGGCTTAAAGCAACTTTTAAAATGATCTTGCTCAGTTTAATTTCCTACTGATTTTGAAATCCGGAGATTTATGGAGTTAATGTTATAATTTAAATCAGATTTATTTGATGTATACCGTTTTGACGTTTACAAATTCAAGAATCCCAAAGCTTCCCAGCTCTCTACCATAACCAGAAGTCTTTACACCTCCAAAAGGCAGACGCGGATCAGATTGTACGCGGTCATTTACAAAACATGAACCAGCTTCCAGTTCAATTGCTGCAATTCGCTCACCCTTAGCAATATCTTTGGTAAATATGGCTGAACCTAACCCAAAAATACTGTCATTAGCAATACGAATTGCGTCATTTTCGTCTTTCGCCGAAATGATCGATGCAACCGGGCCGAAAAGCTCTTCATCATAGCCTGTCATACCTGGCAATACATTGGTGAGAATAGTGGCAGGATAATAAGCATTATTACCTTCAGGTAACTCGCCACCAAGAATACAAACTGCTCCTTTCTCAATTGATTTTACAACTTGCTCATGAAGCTCGTCGCGCAGATCTATACGTGCCATTGGTCCAATGTCGGTATCCATTTCAAGTGGATTGCCCATTACCTTTTTCTTCATCTTATCAAGAAAAAGTTGAGTAAATTCAGCGATCACTGATTCTTCAACAACGAATCTTTTAGCAGCGATACAACTTTGACCGCTATTAGTCAGACGGCTGGTTACGCAGATTTCTGCAGCCTTTTCCAAATCTGCATCTGCCAGAACCACATACGCATCGCTACCACCTAATTCCAGTACTACCTTTTTAAGCATTGAACCTGCTTTGGTGGCAACATTAATACCAGCGTTGGTACTGCCTGTAAGTGTTACAGCCTTAATGCGTGGATTTTCGATGATTTTTTCAACCATTTTGCTGCCTACCAAAAGCGTTTGAAAAACGTGAGGAGGGAAGCCTGCCTGAACAATCATTTCTTCAATAGCCAAAGCGCAACCCGGAACGTTTGAAGCATGTTTCAAAACACCACAGTTTCCTGCTATAAGCGTTGGTGCTAAAAATCGGAATACTTGAAATAATGGGAAATTCCAGGGCATTACGGCTAAAACTATACCTATTGGCTGGAAGCTGACATAACTCTTTGTTGCTTCAGTTTCGATAATTTGATCCGTTAAGAAACCCTCTCCATTAACCGCATAATATTCACAACATAAAGCACATTTTTCTGCTTCGGCCAGCCCTTGTTTAACAGGTTTTCCCATTTCATTGGCCATTAATATTGCCAGCTCATTTTTACGCTCCCGCAAAATTTCGGCAAGCCTGTTCATCAGTGTTCTGCGCTTGGTATGCGTGGTTTTTTTCCAATCCAGCCAGGCGTTGTTTGTTTGCTCAATCTTCTCAGCTACTTGTTTTTCATTAAGCGTTATATATTCTTGAATTTGCTGCCCATTAACCGGATTTATTGATGAAATATTCATGGTCGTTGATTTTTTATTTCGATTCTAAGTATTGTTTTTTGTTTTATTACCTGCCAAAACTGAGCCAAATAAAGAAGGAGGGTATTTAGCTGTTAAAGCATGATTCTGGTGTCTTATACTGAAATTACTTGATGTCATGTCTTATACTATGGTAACAACAGCGAATTATAAACTATTTATTTGAATACTTATGCAACATTTCTCTACAAAAGTTGTCATTATAAACAGGCTGGATCAGCGAATGAAAGATCAAAGCTCGATCAGGTAAATAGTTGAAAAGATATATAAGAATTTATAGGGTTTAAGTTGAATCCTATAATGGCGAAAGCCAAATTTAGTTTAGTTAATTACTGAAAGCATGTTAAGGGTGGATGCCACACATGCTTTCTAAATAGCTATCTCTTAATGCAGATACACAGCCGGCTACAACAAAGTAAAAGTACTTATAACATCAGAAAATGGTTTTTAATAATTAAAGCAAGGTAAGCTTAGTTTTATTTTGAGATCTCAACAACGCTTTCGCACAAATCCATGAATTTTTCCTGATCTGTAAGAATAATCCGCTTATAGGCATCAGCTGCGAAAAGTTTATATACAGATTCCAGATCATCAAACCAGATTTCTGTAATGCCATCATATTCCGATAATGCTGTTTTTTTTGATATTTCTTCGGGAAGGTGATATTGCAGATAGCGGCGTACATAAATCTTTACTTCGGGAAGAGACCTGAATAAAGGAGCATGTTTATTTACATGATACCACACAAATTCTTCATGGCTCATACCGCTGCATCTCCTTAAAAATATAGTGAGTCTGATCATAATTTATCCATACCCATTTGAGCGTGTATCAATGGAGATTTAGGTGCCAGAAAATATCCTGTTAAACTTGCGAAAATAATGGGTACAATATTTTGAAAACCTGTCATTGCACCAAGTAAAATAATAATACTTACAGGCGTTCGTGTAACACACGCATTTAAAGCTGCCATACAACATACAGTAATTAATGTGAGGTTTTGTCCGGGAAATAACTGATAGATAACTAATCCCAGAACAGTGCCAGCGAATAGGAGTGGAATAATAAAACCACCTCTCCAGCCAGAGGTTGCTGTGATTGCAATGGCTATGAGTTTCATGAGCAATAACAAGCATAAGAACTGAATACTAAAACTTCCGGTAAGTACTTCTGTTAATTGTTCATGCCCAAAATATCGGGTAAGAGGAATGAAATAAGCAATCATTCCTAATAAAAAGCCGCCAAGAGCCAGTTTATAATAAACAGCAAATGAAATTTTCCTGAAGAGCAGCTTAAATGACTTGATGAGTAAGGTAAACAGCCATCCGGTAGCAGCGCCCGCTAAAGAGTAAGCAACCGCATAAAAAATGTCCCCGAGCTTTGGATTCTTATAAGGAGGGAAATTCCAGGCAGGTCCAAGATTAAGGTGTGTGATCAATACAAAAATGAGATAACTTGCGCAACTGGCCACCAATGCAGGCATAAAAGCCTTGTAATACTTTGTAACGTGCTTATGGTCTAATATTTCTAAAGCAAATAAGCTTCCCCCAAGCGGAGCTCCAAAAAGAGCAGTAAATGCAGAGGCCATCCCAGCAATGGTAATAGAACGTATATCTTCTCCTTTGTAACCTAATTTACGTGAAATATATGTTCCTGTAGATCCAACCACTTGTACTAGTGGTGCTTCCGGCCCTAAACTCCCTCCGGAGGCGATGCAGATTAAAGACGATAAAATCATAGATGGATTACTTTTAGGATTCAGGCGGCCCCCCTTAAAATGTATATTATCTACCATTAAATCAATTTCGCCCGGATCACCCAGTTTATGAATGATTAATCCTGCTGCTAATCCGGCAATAGTCATTAAAGGAATTACAAATATTCCTTCTATAATTTTTAAAAATGATGTAATATTTTCCAGTACAATCCAGTAACCACCAGAAATAATACCACCGACTATACCAATGATAGTCCATAGCAGAAAGTCTTTATTATAAACAAAAGGATTAGTTTTTAAGGGATTCTTTATGGTGTGCCGTAATTCAAAAATCTTTTTTGAGGTGGAATGTTTCATTATTAAATCAAAATCTTTTTATTATATTTTATATTGCAAATGTAATATAAATATGATTTTTTTATATAAAAATGTTTATATTATATTGCGTGTGAAATATTAACCGTATTTTTGGATTCTAATGTATATGTTATGAAAAAGATGAATGTTTTGTTAATAATTATTGGGATTGTATTTATTGGCGCTGGTTTTTTAACCTTTACTAATCTGACAACTGTTAATAGCGTAGATTCGCATGCGTGGACTATAAATTTGAATGGTATCAAGTCTTTTCAATGGCCGGCTTTTACAGGTGGGGTTCTGATAGTCATTGGAATTATTTTCCATATCGCAGATGATGGCGGACATGATAAAATAAAGATTGGCTAAATTCGTGCAGCCAAATGATGGTAAAATAATAAGGATGACAAAAACAAAAAATACCTGCGATTTAAATACCTGTTTTTTGTGCAGGTTCTGTTTAAAGGATTGGAAGCTTGCTATCGATGCGAATAAGCAAAATATCAAAATCAAAAAAGGTCAGCAGGTTTTTAAAGAAGGGGAGGAAGTTAAAGGGATATTCTTTGTCTATAGCGGAAAAGTGAAAGTCCATAAGAAATGGGACGATGAAAAAGAACTTATTGTACGTTTTGCCCAAAAGGGTGACGTTATCGGTCACCTCGGATTGGGCGGATCAGGACATTATCCTGTTTCTGCCACTGCAATTGAAGATGCTGTAGTTTGTTTTATTGAGCTGGAGTTTTTAGAAGCGACGATGAATGTAAATACTAACTTCGTGATTCAACTGATGCGGTTCTTTGCTGGTGAGTTACAAGAATCAGAAAGAAGAATGAGTAATCTTGCGCATATGAGTATAAAGGGAAGAGTGTTGCAGGCGCTTCTTTCGCTGCAGGATCAATTTGGTGTCGATGATAAGGGTTTTATAAATATTGAATTGACCAGGCAGGATATTGCTTCTTATACAGGTTCTTCTTATGAGTCGTTGTTTCGTACAATCAATGATCTTTTGGCCGAGAATATGATTGTAATTTCAGGCAAAAGCATTACAATTAATAACATTCATGAATTCCGTATAATGACTGAAAATTACTAAGAATTGATGCTTCAATTTCGCGTAATACTTAAATTATTATTTTGAAGGGGATTAAAATAGTACATTTATATGAGTAATGCGGTACATTATAGGGGCCGTCGCTTTTATAATCGTAGCCGTTTAACGCCAGAAATACCTTGGTCTTTGCATCAAGAGGTTTTTTGGATAGGGTAGTAGTGGTTTTTCCATTTTTCCAGTATTTTACGGTATGGAAAAAGGGATGCAAGTGTATCCTGAATGCCGGCTACGTGTACATCCTTTCCTGAAACAGCAATGGAAGTCGCTTTTGAACTTTCATTATCAGTACCTGATTGATCAGGACTCTTTTTGAGAGCCAGTAATACTGGTATACCATTTTTCCAATAGGCTGCAAGTCCGAATTCCGTTCCGGCAATATAGACATCGTTCCCTGCAATAAAAATAGAATAGGCCTCTGAATAATTTGCTCCATTGGATAACTTGCTATCAATCTTCAGCACTGTTTGTTTACCGTTTTTGCAATATCTGGCTACAGCGATCTCGTCATTTTCATAGCCTGCTACATACACATCAGTTCCTTTGACTGTAATAGCTGTGGCACTGGCGTTTGCATGACCATCTGTTAAAACCACAGGAATCCCATCCTTCCAGTAATCACATGAAACTAATGCAGTTAGGAAAATAAGAAAGAGCGAAAGAGCCGATTTGATTAATGATTTGGAATTACACATGATGTATATTGTTAATTGATCTTCCCTTAAACTTTTTTTAAATAAAATGATTTACCTGTATGGATAATATTGATCTAAGTTTCTTTTCCACCAATGTACACCATTAGCGTTAAGGATTGTCCTAGTGCGTAGAAAATGTCCGTAATTGTCCGTGGCTGTCTGCAATTGTCCGTATATGTCAGTGGGTTATTCAAAAGGAAAATCATAAAGGTCATGAATCTTCAACTAGTTATGGTTTGGTTGTGCCTGAGTGGTGGTCGGGATGACACCAGGTTGAGAACAGGCTTTAAGCATGGCAAGTCCAAGTCATTTCAACTAGTTGTTTTTACTTGGACTTGCCATGCTCTCACGTTACTTTAGCATTGCTCTTACCCTAACGAGTACCCGAACAGTACTCAGGCAGTACCCGGACGATACATGTTCACCCGGTGCTAACCAAGTCACCTGCACTTCAAGTATAAAATCATTGATTTGGGACGATCATCAACCTAAATCCTGTTTCACAGGTAAATCATAGCTATCAGGTATAGCTAAGAAACTCTTCTCCTATAATTCGGAATGAGCTTCTTTCCCTTCCCATAATTTAAATCATAACCAGTTTTTCGTTATGGATAACCAATACCACTGCTGCCGCCTGTAATGACAGCTAATTTGTTGTTTAATTTTCCTGATATTTTTTTTATTATTTATAACACAAAATTGCCGGAGAGATACCTCAATAAAGATGAACAAGCTTATGAAATATAGGTGAACTACTATGAACTTATCATTCGGATCGCAGATAGAAATTCTTTGAAAAGGCTTTAGCGTGAGTTCATCTTTGAGTTATTTCAATAATTGTCTCAATACCTTTTTGCCATTTTCATTCTCAGGATTAAGCGCTATAGACTTCTGATACATTTTAACAGCATCCTGTTTCTTCCCGTGTTTTAACAAAATTTCTGCATAACTATCATAGGTATTCCAGCTTAAAGGAAAAAGCTGTGTGTTTTGTTTAAATGTGGTTTCTGCTTCAAAGTCCTTATTATTAAGCATGAAGGCATACCCTAATGAATTTATCTCCTCTTCATTTAAATAATAGTTTAAGGTATCTTTTTTTATTTTCGTTAAGGCCTTTTCAGCAGCTTCCGGACAATTGTATGCCAGTGTAACTCCATAAATTCTGGCACCACTTTGTTTGGGTTTTTCAATTATTTTACCATTTAAAATGCTCAGGGCATTATCTGCAATTGGGATAACATTATTGGCCGTGTTATCAAAAATGATAATCGTTTGATGTCTGGTAATGTTTCTTAACAGCATCGTACGACCACCAGGAAGACCTCCGTCGTGTTTAACTATTTCTCCCATTGAAGTGTCTTCTCTGGTAATCCATCCCAGCGCATATCTTTGTATATTATCTTTTCCATTGGCAAGCTTAACTGGCGAAAATGCCTCTTTTAAAGTCGCATTGCTTAACAGGCTTCCGTTATAAAGGGCTTCATCATATTTTAATAAATCATGAGCAGTACTTATAATGTCACCATGTCCCTGAAAATTAAAGCTGTAAATGATTTTAAATTCAGCGGCTGTATCTGCACGCCGCACCTGATCAGTATATGGATCTTTTAAATAATATCTGTTGGACAGGTTATTGTCTTTTCGCTTGAAAAACAACGACAAAGAAGTGTTTTTCATCCCGGCAGGAAGGAAGATATACTTTTTAAGATACGATTCAAATGATAGACCTGTAATCTTCTCTACGATTAAAGCCAGAATATTATAGTTCACATTATTATAGGAAAAATCTTCCCCGGGTTTGAAAATTAATGACGCTTTTTTTGAAATGAAAGCAGGGATTATATCTTTATTAGTGAAAACCGTATCCGGGTGTTCAGCTATCATTGCATAAAAAAGTGTATCGTAAATGGGTAAGCCTGACGTGTGTGAGAGTAATTGTTTAATCGTTACCTCAGTATATGGAAAATCAGGGAGGAATTTTGTAACACGATCGTTTAACTGTAGTTTCCCTTTTTCCTTTAGCTGTAAGATCGCTGTAGAAGTGACTGTTTTCGTGATGGAGGCCATCGGAAAAGAGGATTGAGCTGTATTAATTCTTTTGTCTGAATAATCTGCATAACCGAATGACTTCTCATAAACAATTTTGCCATTTTCGGCAATTAAAACATTGCCATTGAACTGCTGATTTTGTGATAATGCTGAAAAGTATTCATCCAGTCCTTTTTGTTTGTTTTGAGCAAAAATATGTGTTGTTACAATAAATAATAAAACCAGCAGTCCTAATTTTCTATTCATAAAGATATTTTATTTATCAATAAAGGTAGTTTTTATCTCCATACATTATATATAAAACGCAATTATATATTACAGGTTGCAAACGATATAAGCATACGCCATCTACTCCAATGATAATTATTTATCTTAGTTAATTACTATTCCCAAATATTTCAAATAAATATCCAGCATTTTTTTATCAAATACTGGCTCTTTTATATGCGTGTTTTCTAGAAACGTTTCTACATTTTTTTGATCCCAGATATAAGTATCCTGGTAAAGCTCTACAGTTGAAAGGCCTTCGTGCATATTGTCTTTAAACAGACTTGTTAGTGGGAAAAGTCTGTTTTTACTATCATCTTCCCATTGTTTGCGCCAGTCTTTGTAAGGCAGGCCTTTTAATTCAAATGTATAATACTGCTCCAGCAAGTCGAAAAAGTCTTGCAGGGTAAGGTTGGTTTCAGGAGAAGCAATCAGATTAAATTTTTGTCCGATGGCCTTTGGATTTTTGGATATAGCACCAATAGACCTTGTCATGTAATCTACGGTAATTAAACCTTCACGAAGTTCTTTAAGCTGCGGATAAGAACCATATTCAATACAATTTTTAATCAATCCGGCCCACCATTGATAAGGTGCACTTGCTCCGGTTTTACTGTGGCACATCGCATAACCCAGGCGGTAGGTTATTAATGGCAGTCCCTTTTCTGCTGCCAGGTCAGCAATGGCTTCCATCACATATTTACTTCTTACATAGCCAATATCTTTACTTACAGCCATAATATTCTGTGAAATATCATCACTTTCTTTCATGACCGTTTTACCAGTAAATACATGTCCCCAGCTATATACAGAAATGGTAGAAAGTAATACCAGGCATTTAGTTTTTTCAGCAGCAGCAAGCTTTATAATCTCTCTCAATCCTTCTACGTTTGCTGCTTTCATGTAAGAGTAAGGTTCTATGAAGTTCACCGAACTTCCAGAGTGGTAAATCATCTGGATCGTAGAAGCCAGCTGGTCGTATTGTTGTTTTTTAAGGCCAAGATCAGATTGGGTCAGGTCCCCAACTACAGGAATGATCCGTTTGCGCTGGTTATCCCCAACTTGTATATGGTAGGCTGAGAAATAATCATTTATTTTTTCTATCGCATGAGCTTCATCACGTGCCCTGACAAGACAGTAAACGGTTGCTGAGGTTGTTTCCAGAAGTTCATGGAGTAAATGAATACCGACATATCCTGTAGCACCTGTGAGCAGTATATCAGAAGGATCATTCATTATATTAACATCAAAATCCTTAAATTTTTCCGTTTCAGGATGCAGAAAGACATCTTGCTGAAGTTCTACATAAGGCTCTACGTCTTCTTTAGGGAACTCTGTTGTTTGTAATGTCCTGTTTTGAATAGAGTCTGCAAGTTGCTGAAGAACAGGGTATTGGTAAATGTCCCTCAAATAGACTTTCATACCTAATTCTTTACTAAGTGAAACTGCTACAACGGCCACTAGTAATGAATCGCCCCCAATATCAAAAAAGTTGTCACTTCGGTTAATTACCGGCCTGTCAAGAGTCTTTGCCCATATTTTCGCAATAAGATGTTCCATCTCATTCTCAGGTGGACTGGATGGGATTACATCTTTGATATATTGAAGTGCAAGTTCGTTCAGTGCATTTTCATCAGTTTTACCATTTGCTGTAAGCGGGATATTTTTGATCGGGATAAAATGCGCAGGCATCATATAGACAGGTAATTCATCTTTCAGATGTTGACGGATTTTGTTTACATCGGGTTCGTTAGTCTCTAAAACTAAAAACGCTATCAGGTACTTATTGTTCTCCGAATTTCCTTTGGTAATTACAACAACGTCCCGAATGCTATGGTCGGCTGCCAGCAATGTAGTTTCTATTTCTCCCAGCTCTATTCTGAACCCTCTTATTTTAACTTGCTTGTCTTTTCTGCCCAGAAACTGTATTTCACCATTAGATAGCCATCTGGCCAGATCTCCGGTAAGGTATAGTCTTTCTCCTTGCTGGTAAGGATGTTCTACAAACTTTTGACGGGTCAGTTCTTCATTGTTTAAATAACCTTTAGCAAGGCCTGTTCCGCTTAGACAAAGTTCTCCAATATTACCTTCTGGAAGCATTTGCTGATTAGTATCAAGAATGTAAGCGTGAATATTTCCAACAGGCATTCCTATAGATGAATTTTGTTCTGTTCCTGAGGTATGTACCGGATGAAAAGTTGCAAAAACAGAGCATTCAGTAGGCCCATAATAGTCAATCAACTGATAAGGCAGGCCATCTGTTTTTACAGTTTTCAATTTTTCGCCACCTGTAAAAAGAAATTTTAACTCTTTAAGTATTGCCGTGCGGCTGTTTTCAAGGAAATCCGGAACCAAAACTGTTGGAACAAAGCCATGTGTGATCCTTTTCTTCAGGAAGAATGAGGCTAAAGAACTGGTTTCTGCTCTTTGCTGCTGATCTGCAATATGCAGTGTGGCACCTGAGCATAAGGCCGACCAGACTTCCCATACAGAAATGTCGAAAGCAAGTCCGGCGACTAATGTCAGCTGACTATTTTGGTTTACATTAAAGAGGTGATTATGCCAGATGATTAGGTTTTTAATAGATTCGTGACGGATCATTACACCTTTTGGTTTTCCTGTAGAGCCAGAAGTGTAGATGACATAAGCCAGATCCTGTAAATCTGTTTCAGGTACAGAAAGGACATCATATTCCCCTTTAAGTTCCTCTAAATGATCTAATATGACTATTTCGGTCTGATTGTTATGCTGTAGTATTTTCGCATTTTTAGAATTGGCAATCAATAAGCTCGTTTTAGCATCCGTAAGAATATATTCAACTCTTTTTATAGGATAAGCAGGATCAATTGGGATATAAGCAGCTCCTGTTTTTAAAACTGCAATTACTGCTGTAAGCCATTCCAGAGAACGGTCAAGCCAAATAGGGATTAGCATTCCCGGCTTTGCTCCATAAGAAATAAGTTGAGAAGCTAAAAGACTACTTTTTTTGTCAAGGTCCTGATAGCTGATCTGCTGGTGCATAAAAGTCGCCGCATTTTGTTTGGGGTTACTTTTAACTTTTTCCGTAAATAAAGTAAGAATTGTACTTGAAAAAACTAAAGGCAATTGCGAAGCCTGTTCAGGCAAAATAGAAGATTTTGAAGCCATTTTAAGAGTTTTTTAAACTGATTAAATCTGGTGGTAATTATTTGTTTTTTAGGAAATCATCTTGTTCATTTTTATCTTATAGTAAAAATTATCTCAATTTATGTTAATATATTTTTCGGCTCAGACCGACTAAATACTTGCTGTTATATGATTTAGATACGATTATCTTCTTTAATTATCATCTATATATACCATAAGATGAATAGAATGAATAGATGTCTTTAGTATTTGGTAATGCAGATTTATTATAATTTAATAATTTATTGATAAGGTTATATTTTATTTAATTAAATAAGTCACATAATCTATGATTTGTTCAGGTTATGCTGTTATAAGGGTGGAATACGTAGGTTTATTTACCATTTAATTCAGGTAGGAGGTTGATTATAGCATATTTTTTAAATTGAATCGATTTTTATAATATTGTCACAGGTTATAATCTAAAGTACTTTCTGATTTTAATTGTAATTGGATTGAGCTTGGAAAGTCGTAATAAAGGTAATGGTAATGAAGTTAAAATATTGCGTTATAGCTGCTTATGTATAATAATTTTGTGGGAAATTCAGTGCTGCTAATAATTATAACTCTGTGTATGTCTTGCTCGGGCAGTGGCTCAAATAAGAAAAAACAGGTTAATTCAGTAGTAGGTAGTGGTTATTATCAATGTAATTATTCGAAGAATCATTACGACATTATCTTAAGTTCTGGAACCAGGGATTCGCTGTATGAGATATGGGGGGTTGAATACGGGGGAATGAAAAAACTAAAACAAGTAAATATTGATAGTATTGATTTCAATAGGATAATTCAGATAGGAAAATGTCATCTGAATAAACGGTTTCGATCTACTGATCTACAATTATCCAGCTTCGAAATAAAGAGAATTAATGAAGATAGACCTGGAGTCTCTGGAAATTTGTACATTGAGTTAACATTTATAAATTCTAAGAATGACTTTTGTGCAAAGGTCCCGCTCTTTCTTAATGGGATGATAATTTTAAGCAATAATGAAGATAAGCCACATTAACTTTGGAAAATCCTGCGTTCTTACTGCGATTTGTCTCAGTTCTTCTGGATTAAGATAATAACTTAACATTCTTAGTTTTGCCTTTGTAGCCTGGAAAGTGATCCTTTTCCACCAACCGGTGAAACAACATTAATTTTACAACCTTACTTTCCCCGGCGGGACAGCAAATTTCTTCCTGAATGCATTGCTGAAATGCTGAACGGAAGAATAACCCAATTGAAAAGCTACAGCCTTTATAGGTATGCCCTCTAGCAGAAGCTGCTTAGCGTAGTTGAGTTTGTGGTCACTTAAATAACCAAATATGCTTTTGTCAAACAAGCCCTTAAATCCTTTTTTTAACTTAAATTCATTAATACCGCATACCTTTGCCAGTTGTGAAATAGAGGGTGGTTGCTGGATGTTCTGAATCAGGTAATCTCTGGCATGATAGATACAATCTTTATCATATGCAGATTGTAGGGGCGAATTTTCATTTTTAAAAACACCACTTTCAAAAGCTTCGGCCTGAAGCACAAGCAATTCTGTACATTTTGACTCGATAAATAAGAGTCGTAGTCCTTCTGTATAAGTACAATTGAGGATTTCCTGCATACAATTTTGCATAGCCCAGGAGATCGGCAGGTTCTGTTCGGCCATTTGTGAATAACGGCCAGCATCCAGATGGTCAGCTAGAACCTGCAGCGCCCTGGTGGAATTTTCGGCAAGTTGTAGAAATTTGTCCCTAGCAAAATGGACCTCAAAGAAGCGGTAATTACTGTCCATATCATATTCACCTGTACCATCCAGTTCTGGCATGTAAATGATGTTTTGCTGATTGGAACTAAAGATATAGTACTGCTTGTTCACTGCATTATATATGGTCCCATTGCCAGATAAAGTAAAGCGCAATTTAACCATATCCGGCAGATCGTTAGTCGGCCTGAAATAGATTTGACGCTGTTTGAATGAAATGTCGCCGTATACGATATAAAGATCCGGAGTATTGATTTGCCAGAGTTCAGCATCACTAAAAGAAAAATGGTATCTGTCCCTGCTTTCTTTAACGAATTGCCCCTGATTAGAAAAAGGCTCAAAATTCCCACCTACCTTTTTCAAGGCCTCATAATCCTTACCAACATTAATTGCCATAAAGGCAATAATGATAAAAAAAATGGATGTTTTCTATAAAGATTTTCAAAAATTACATTTTCTTGTAAAAGAAAATCCGTTTTGTGTAAATCTCCGGAGTAGCTATTTCTCACTTTTGTGAATTAAAAAAGCTCAAGGGAAATTGAGACCATTGATAGAATTTATCTGGAAAGAGATTTAGAAAGCAAAACATGGAAGAGCAGATATATTTTAAAGAAACAAGTACGCATGCAAGTAGTCCTGATGACATACCAGGCAAAAAAATGGAGCGTGAAGTTTCACCTTCTTGCCGTACCATGATTTCCAAAACTGTGGATCAGCTGAGATTGGCCGACCATTCTTTGGTGTTAGAAATTGGCTTTAAAAGCAGGGAATACCTTCCGTTTCTTTTTCAAAAAGTGATAGGGATTGGTTATTATGGAAACAATATTTCTGAGACAGTGGTACTCGGGGCCCTGTCCGCCCCCGCCTTAAAAATAAATGAAGGTACTGCCCAATTTAGTCTGGCAAAAGAAAATGGTACATTAGATATTGGAAATGATTTTTTTGATGGTTGCTTTACGGTAAATACCATTTATTTCTGGAAAGACCCAGTAGCCCATTTAAAGGAAATATATCGTGTGTTACGACCTGGAGGAAAACTTAGCCTGGCTTTTATGGAAAAAAATATTGGGGTAGACCTGCCTTGGACGCGCTCTGATTTTACTTTTTACGATACTAATGAGGTGAAAACTTTTTTCAGCAAAGTAGGTTTCGTAGATGTTGAAGTGAAACAAATGACCGAAGAGATCACTGGTCAGAATGGGAAAGGGATCGTAAGGCCTTTTGTAAATGTATTTGGAAGGAAGTAAGTAAGAGAAATAGTAAAACTGCGATGAGGAATTCCAATAGCAACTCCAGTTCCGCCTGAGTTTTTTGTATTGTTGTTAATCTCACTTAGGTGACGAAAATTACTGATGAAGCCGGGCAACAAAAAATAAAATAGTGGTATAGCTGGTTTTTTCTGAATTTTTGACAGTCGTAATCTGAAAGATTTTCATGAAAATTGTAATTTTTTCAGCTTGTATAGGTGAAAAAGCATTTGGCATTTCAGTTGTTGCAATCTTATCGAACACAAGTTCATTAGTTTAATTAATTATAGTTTTAATCATTAAATTAAATTAAGGAGGAAAAACCCATGACATTGGTTAAATTTAATCCAGAAAACAAGAGAAATTCATTGATGCCAGGCTTTAATGATGTATTTGATTCCGTCTTTAATGATACTTTTTTTGCTGATCGTATGGTTAGCAGGGTGCCCGCAGCTAATATCAGTGAAACAAAAGATCATTATCATGTTGAATTAGCTACTCCCGGACTTAAAAAGGAAGATTTTAAATTAAACCTCGAGAGAAATATATTGAATATTTCCGTGGAGAAACGTAAAGAAGAAAAACAGGAAGAAAGAAATTTTTCTAAGCGGGAATATAGCTATAGTTCTTTTGTTCGCTCATTTACCTTGCCTGAAAGCGCTAATGAAAATGGTATTCAGGCCACCTATAATGATGGTATTCTAAAAATTGATATTCCAAAAAGAGAAGAAGCAAAGACAGTAAGCCGTCAAATAGAAATTAAATAAGTTTTTCAAAAATTTACTGCAGAGCTACCGTCAGGTAGCTCTTTTTTTATTTATTATGGAAAACTCTCTAATTGGACTTTAATTCAAAAATGTCGTATTTTACAAGGTATATTATCAACCTGTTTTATAACTTCCTGATGAAGCTGTTTATTAAATAATCATAATGAAAAACATCCTGAGATGATAAATAGCTTACTTGATAGCATACAAAATTTGATTACGCTAAGCCCGGCCGAGAGAGACACCGTATCATCTTTATTTAAGGTAAAGACTTATAAAAAGGGAGAATTTTTTTTGGAGGAGGGACGAGTTTGCAAACAAGTTGGATTTGTTACAAAGGGATTAATGCGCTACTATATTAATCACGATGGTGAGGAAAAAACATACGACTTTTCTCAGGAAAATGAATACGTATGTAATTATGAAAGTTTTCTTCCTCAAAAACCATCTTCTAAAATTATACAGGCGCTGGAAGATAGCGATCTTTTAGTTATTTCGCATAATGACTTGCAGTTACTATATGCGAACATCCGTGAAGGAGAACGTTTTGGCAGAATTGCAATTGAGGCCGTCTTTTTAAAATTACTACAGGAGCTTAGCTCATTTTATACACAAACACCTGAACTTCGTTATGAAAGGTTTTTAAAAAACCACGCAGACTTGCAACAAAGGATTTCCCAATACCATGTAGCTTCTTACGTTGGTGTAAAACCCCAGTCTTTAAGCCGGATCCGTAAAAGAATCTCAACCCAATTTTGATTTGTTAACCTGGGTGCATTAATGCAAGTTGCTATCCTGATAATTTTGTGTCATCATTTAAATAAAATATCATGACAACAAAAATTTCTTATGCAATTGCATTTTTAACAGGACTGGGAATGATTTTTCTAGGGGTTCGCTTTTTTCTATCTCCAGAAGTGGCCACTGCCGGATTCGGCATTCACTTTAATGCAGGAGGAGATTATTCCTTTCATCATATAAAAGGTATCAGAGATATATTTTCGGGCCTGGTTATTTGCGCATTTGTGCTGATGAAAGAGAGGCGGGTTTTAGGTGTGACCTTATTAGCAGGAACGATAATACCTGTTAATGATATGATTGTCGTTCTGAGTAAAAGCAATAACAGTATTCTCCCAGCAATGCCGCACATTATTGCCATCATCATTTGCGCTATATCCGGAATAATTTTATTGATAACCAGACTCAAAAATAGAGCTCCGAAAGCAAAGGGATATATTAAAGTTATCAGTTCAGCAGATACAAATAAGGATAGTATTATTGAATTCAATATTGTGCCCAGTGAAAAAACGCCGTGGCACTACCATACACTTTTTTCGGAGACTTTTGAAGTACTAAGCGGTACTTTAGAATTTGGTCATAACAATGAAATTCAGCAATTGAATAAATGCGACATTGCAACAATAAAGCCTAATGAGAAACACTATTTCCATAACGTGTCAAATGACGAATGTTTAATCAAAGTGACTGTGAGCCCGGGCAATAAAAACTTTGAAAATGCACTTTTGATCTCAAAAGGACTAGCAATAGATGGCTTGGCAAGCGATGCAGGAACGCCAAAGAAATTATCAGATTTAGCAATTTTTGTTTATTTAAACAATTCGAGAATGGTGGGATTACAAAAAATTGCTGAGCCGATTTTTAATTTTATTACCAGAGTCGCTATTAAAAATGGGCGTCTGAATGAATTAATGCAGAAATATTGTAATCCAGAGATTTAAATAAACACTAACGAATTGTGACCCCACAACCCCTGTTTACAGAAGTAAAGAGGGGTTTTCGCACGTGGTTACCTGGATTTTTCATATATCTTTCAGCTGTCTTAAATTGAAAAAAGGTCAGTAGTTTTAAAACTTTGCAGGTATTTCATAGGCTTTTTGCCAATCCAGAAGCATTACAACGAATATCAGCTCATTCAATTAACCAATAATAGCCATCAATATAATGCTTATTTATTTGTAACAAAACAGCAAAGTGAATATTTGGAAAAGAAAATCATAGAGATTGATCACGTTGGGTTTCATAGACCTTCGATTAACAATGACCGATAGTAATTTAAATAAACATTGATACCTTATCTATGGTTTTCCAATTTCAAGTACCATCCGGGCGCAGATATATCCTTTCAAAAATGGACAGGTCACATTGTATGCGCTATAGTGCTGGCCTTAAAAAAAATGCTTGTTAATTTTTCGGTTGTATGGGCAATTTTAACAAAGGTTATTTGCATAAATAATAAATCAATGATATGAGAATACAAATCGAAAACTTCAAAAAACTACATCATTTAGAAAAACCTTTGCTTATTGGAAATATATGGGATGTTCAAAGTGCACTGATTTTTCAAAAACTAGGTTACAAGGCAATTGGGACTTCAAGCGCGGCTATTGCAAATTCTTTGGGTTATGAAGATGGACAGAATATACCTTTTAACGAATATCTCTTTGTAATTAAAAGAATATTGGAAAGCACTACATTGCCATTAACCGTTGATTTAGAAGCAGGATATGGAAGTGACGTAAAGGTGATTTTTGAAAATATTTCTAAATTGTCCCAATTAGGGGTTGTTGGAATTAATTTGGAGGATTCTATAATGGTGGACGGTATAAGGAGGATAGAAGATTTAACTAAATTCTCTTTTAAACTTGAGCAATTAGTTCAGATGCTTAATAAAAGCAAAATTGAGATTTTTATTAATGTGAGGTGTGATGTTTTTTTACTGGGATTAGATAATGCCTTAGTCGAAACTATTGAAAGAGTCAAAGTATACGAAAACAAATCTGTCAATGGTATTTTTCTGCCTGGTATTACGAATGAAAAAGATATTGCATCTATTGTGGAAAGTACCTCATTACCTGTCAACGTAATGTGTATGCCAGATTTACCTGATTTTGATAAGCTGAGAGAACTTGGAGTAAAAAGAATTAGTATGGGCAATTTTGCAAATGCTTTTTTATATCAAAAATTGCAGGAGGCTGCTACTTCATTTATTAGTAATAATAATTTTTCGATCTTGTTTTAATATGGAGCTGACCCACGAAATCATGTACCAGGCTTCCTTAGATAAGGACATTTCTTTCGAAGGCATTTTTTATACGGCGGTAAAGACTACAGGCATTTTTTGCCGTCCATCATGTACGGCTAGAAAACCTAAAAGGGAGAATGTTGAATTCCTGAAGACTGTGAAAGATTGCATAACAAAAGGATATAGGCCTTGTAAGATTTGTTGTCCATTAGAAAAATTAAATGAAACTCCATCTTACATAACGGAATTGATTAACGAATTAATCAAAGATCCCAGCATAAAGTTTAAAGATTGTGATTTAGTAAAAAGGGGGGTGGAACCGAATAAAGTAAGAAGATGGTTTCTAAAAAGTCACAAAATCACTTTCCATGCTTATCAAAGAATGTTCCGGATAAATTCAGCGTTCAAAAAAATAAGGAATGGTGATTCTGTTACTAAAACTGCATTTGATTCCGGTTTCGATTCATTGAGTGGATTTGGAGATTCCTTTAAAAGTATTTTCGGGACTTCCCCTAAAAATAGTAAAAGCAAAACGGTTATTGATTTTACAAGAATTGAAACCCCCTTGGGAACCATGTGTGTTTGTGCTGTCGAAGATGGTATCTGTCTGCTGGAATTTACAGATAGAAGAATGTTAGAAACGGAGTTTAAGATGCTTTCAGAAAAGTTAAATGCTATAATAATTCAGGGCAGCAACAAGCATTTTCGTGTATTGGAGGATCAACTTAATGAGTATTTTTCAGGTTCCAGAAAAGAATTTTCAGTTCCTCTTGTTACTCCCGGTACATTGTTTCAGAACAAAGTTTGGAAAACTTTGCAAGAAGTTCCCTTTGGTTCAACGATATCTTATGGAGAATTGGCAGATATTATGAATAATTCTCAAGCAGTAAGGGCAGTTGCCAACGCAAATGGAATGAATAAAATTGCTATTTTGATTCCTTGTCATCGCGTAATTGGAGCTGATGGGAAACTCACTGGTTATGGTGGTGGACTTTGGAGAAAGCAATATTTAATCGAGTTAGAACAGCAAACATAATTAAAAGTACCAGGGGCTGGGTACATTTTCAAAACGCCACTGATCTCTTGTTTAAAGGAATATCTGTCCACCACAAAGACCCTGCGATGAAATACCGGGTGAGTATAATATTTATAATAACTGTCGTTCATATCCGCCTGAACCGATAATTCCTATATTCATAACTCAATATTTTATTAGTGTTCTGGTTTTTATTTATACGATAACATCTTCCTTAGGGTTCGGCTGGCCTTTACCTGTAACGATGAGGCTACGCAAGCTATTGTTGATATAGCTGCTCCAGGCATCAAAGCAAATATTATAACATTCATATTCGGGAACCAAACCCCAGTGTGTAAAGTGAACCTGCGTCATATTTTCCTTTTCAGAGATTTCAAACTCGATTGTTGTGTTAGTCCACTCCGTCTTATCCTCCGTAAAATTAAAATAGTTGTCCAGAACCAGCCAAACGACTTTTTTGTCTGGTATAATTTCTATTAATTTCATGGTACACTTGTGTAAGTCCTTTACCTGATAAATAAACTCATCGTTGAGCTGGTCTGTATCGCCTTCAATATTTTCTGACCACCATCCACGAACATTGTTGATGGCGTTGAATACTGCATTCGAAGTTTGATCTACCGAAAATGTAGTATTAAAATCTTGTGTCGTCATTTTGTTGATTTTTTAGTTGGATAATTTGTTATTTAATAAGGTTTCTAACTTTTTCACTTTCGATGTCCAGAACTCGTCAAAGTGCGAGATCCAGGCCTGGAGTTCTTCAAAGCCTTCCTTTTTCAGCGTGCAATACCGTTCCCGGCCAATGTCATGAATAGAAATAAACCCCGCATTACAAAGTATTTTAATATGCTTTGAAACTGCGGGACGACTCATCTCAAAATTATCTGCCAGGCCATTGATTGTCAAACTATCGGCTGAGAGCAGCATCAACATTTTTCTCCTGCTCGGATCGCCGATCACCTGGAATGCGTCAAGCGTTGGTATTGCCATTGTGTGCAGAGTTTATACGTTCATCAATTTTGTGCATATTTTTAAGCCAGCCATCATTTAAAGCATTGAGCATACTTAGGTTTTCTTTTTTCGAGAAGCCGCTGTGTTCTAAGAATAGGTCGGTGCCCTTATCCTTAGGTTCCAGTTTCCATATGACTACTGAATCAAGCGTAATCTCGCCCTTACCAGGGCCACTCTTCCATGAATAAGAAATCTTTTTAAAGGGAACGACCTCTAATACCTTGCAGTAGAAGATTCCGTCAAAATCGAGGACCGGTATTGGGTTTGTTCTGAATTGAAAATCAAACCCTACTATAGGCTGAAAATCATTTTTCATGAGCCATTGTTCCATCAGTTCAGATTTCGTCAGATATTCCCAAACAGTCTCAATTGAATGAGGGAAGAAAAATTGGTGTTTAATAATTTTCGCCATAATGAGTAACTTATAAGTTACTCAAATATATAAGTAACTTGTGGGTTACGCAAATGTTTTTTCAAAAAAAATGAAACTACTATTGGGGCTGGCTATAAAGGCTAAGCAATTTTACAATGCTACCTAATGAAGTGATGGAGTCAGGCTTAAATTTAACGCTATTCCCGCGGCGGGAAATTTTTCCAAAAAGGGACCCATGAACGTTTATGTCGATAGTGACACATTTTTCGATGTGTGGTTGGATGATGACAATCAAATCGAAACAAAAGGATCACAAGTGGAACATACATCCGTTAATTCTGCACAACCGTATGAACTGAAATACCTGGCAGACAAGCTAGGAGTGAGCACACAGACAATCGTTGGAGCAAAAAGAGCTACTGGTTCAAATGACAGAGCTGATATAGAAAAGTATATTAAAGGAAAAAAAGCAAAATAGTAATGAATCTCTTTATAATAATCGCATTTATAAAGCGTTTAATATTCGAGAGCGTTAATTTAGATAGGCGGTGAAGAGTCGGAGGACTGTTCACCGCTTTCTTTTTATTCACCTTTATTTTCCTTGGGTATCTCTCTGACAACATCTTTTGGTTTCTTGTCGTATCTAAAACCTAAAAATGTTGCTGGCTTGCGTATGCGTCCCGACTTTGTCCAGGTTGCAAACTCGAAATTGGCAACCAGCTGCGGTTTAACCCAGTGAGTAAGGGCACCTTTTGTATCTAGTACCTGATTTACAAATGGGGATTTGTCTGTTTCTAACGCCTTTAATTTCCAAAATTCCAGGCATGTCTTTTAGTTGTAACCGCCTTTCACTAAATTTCAGTACAGGATTTTTTGAGACAAGTGATTTTAATAATTCTTTTCTCTTTACCAGTGGCATACCCATTAAATCGTGCCCATCTAACCATAACAAGCCGAAGACACAATACTGGATAGGGGACTCATGCCCATTGTACAACTGTATTATATCAAAATCCGGCTTACCTTCGCTGGTAAATACAATAACTCTATTGCCATATAAATGCATTTGATAATCTTTCATGTTGGCTAATTTGAACTTAGGGATGAGAAAATGGAACTTGTCTGCTTCTTCTACTGCTTCCAGGTCTTCTGCTTTTAAATAGCAGGATTGGATTTCTGCGACATCACTTTTGAATCCCATGCGGAAGTAGTCATTCATTTTCTTGTCCTTGATCAATTTCCAGTAATATTGATAGGCAGTTTGGGTTTTACTCAGGAGTGTTTTTTGGTCTAGCTTGCTCAGATCCTGGCTATCGTCGGTGCCTAAAAGTTTATAGGGTACCTCTGCCTGGAAGGTGATGGTATATTCGTAAAAGTTTTTACCGGCCCCTGGGAAGGTGTGGCCGTCAGCGGAAGTGGCTTTAGTATGGTTGAATACCATTTTTTGGTTTTTGTAGGCGTTGATCCGATCAGCTTCTTTGCGTGCGAACAGTTTGATATTTAAGTAGGTTTCTGCTGTTAATTTCTTTAGGCTTCCTTCATCTGCTCCTGTGTTTTGCGGATATAGCCGATAAGTAAATGTCTGTGCTCCAGAATGGTTAATGTAGGGGTTCAAGCATACAGGACTTGACACGCCTCCATCTTCAAAATGTCTGTAAACGGGTACATCATTGATTAAGATTTCGTAATAGCATTCTTTTGGGCTAATCGAGAAATAGTATTCATAGCCCTGTGAACCGGGCTGAACAGACTTAACTTCTTTTTGTATATAGTTCTGTGCGGTAATTTTTTCTGGATTGGAGTCGGTAATGGGCACTTTTACTGGGATTGGAGCCTTACGGGCTGGGGGTGTTTGTTGTCCGCAGCTGATTTGGGCAGGACTTAAAAAAGAGAACAGCATCAGTAGGTTTTTCATGTGTAGTTGTTTATGCTTTTTGAAATTAAACTTTTTGCCTGGTATTTACTGATCAATTATGGGTTACAGATTGTTTCCATTGGTGTCAATGACTTGTATTACACCTAGTCGCGCTTTTCTGAATGCGCTAATACGGTACTGAACTCTTCCAATGCTGAAGCACCTGACTGAGCTGGTATTTTATTAATCTGGAGCGCCAATTTGGTCAAATTGTGTTGCATAAGCTATCATGGCTGATAAGTTTGCCAGATCGTAATATTTTTTCTTCAGGTAGCCCGCTTCAACTTCATTCCATTGCTGCTCGCCAATGTTAGCTAAGTAATAGGAGAGGATCGATGCTGTTCCCCAATGCTGGTCATTAATGCCATGATACTTTTTATAAATGGGATCTATTGAGTTTGCCGCGAATGCGATTATTTTAGCTATTTGAGGGGCTGTAAACTCGCTTTCTTTTCGGTTATCAATTAAATTGATACAGTAAAGCAAAATGTTTCTTGCCAGGATTACGTCGCTTTTGTTGGTTTTAGCTGCGATGAAATTTAAGATTGCTGTTCTGATTTCAAGATCGCCGTCTGGCTTTTTTATAAATAAGATGCTCCCCAGTTTTTCAAAGCTATCGATATTCTTGTATTTTTTATCTAATATATAGTTCAGCAAATATTCGTCCTTTGCGTAACCGTACTTTTCTACCAAATCAAATAAGTATCCTTTGTTTTTTGAGTTTAGTAATAAGTTCCTGGAGCCCATGTCTTTATTAAACAGGTAGTTGTTTAAGTGGTAAGTTAGGGCTTTATCTATATTTGGTTCTGCATCCCCAAAGTGATCGAATATGTAAATGAAGTTTTTTTGCCTGACTGCTACAGGAGCTGGTCCCTCATCAGTTGATAAAAGTACATCATCGAATTTTGCGGGTTTAACATCAATATGGTAAATGTCATGTGTTGTTTGCTCAAAATCAGTGGAAGAGGGAAATTTGTAATGATGTTCGCTCAAGATGGCATAAGCGTTTTCTGAATACAGTCGCGTGATACTGTCGGAATAGTTCATTCCATCATTCGGCTGTTGCGTTAAGTTAGCCGTTTTTACATGACTTGCATGTTCACCAGATGGTTTTTGCTGGCATCCATAGGCTAACACAAGTAATAAAGGGTATACAAATTGACTTTTTTTCATGTTTAAAATACTACTTAGCTGGTTTTTTATTGAAATGCTTGTCTTTATTTTCTAATTACCCCATTGGCCCTGAAAATGGAGTCTTTATAACTCTTTTTTAAAAGATAAATTCGTTCTCCTTTAAACCTTCGCTTCTGTTGTTCCCCATTTTGTATCTGAATGGAGGTAATCGTATCGGTGCTGAATCCTGCTTTTTGAAATACCAGCTCACCAGAAATATCATGGAGTTTATCTAGCTCAAAATATCCCGTGCTATCGGTTAGCGTTTTCTCGTTTTCATGTAAGGCGGTAACGGTCACACGGGGTAGGGGCTTGTTGTCCAAACCATAGACATATCCGGTATACTTTTCTACCTTACAACACGGTAATAGCAGTATTAAAAAAATCATTCTTTTCATGTGCCAGCGCGTTTACAGTAATTATTTTTCTTTGACTGGATGTATGTGTGGTTTATAAGCTCCGGAAAAAATCTCAACTTTAGACGAGTTTAAGACATATTCCTGATGGTTGCCGCGAAGCATGATTTTAGCTACATCATTATCCTGGTCTAGTTTTAGTATTAAGGTAGCTTCTTTGTTTTTTCCGGCAAAAATGGTTTGAAATGCTTTGAAGATATCTTTATTGTTAAAAGTTATCTCAAAATTATAGCTCTTTTTTTTATTCTGTACCAGGAAGCTAATTGTTTTTGGAACAGCCCTTGCTTGAAGATCATTTGTGCCGTTTTTATATTCCCGGTACAAAAACTCCTTTTCGGCGTTAAACATAGCCAATTCATAACCACTGACCATCATATCCGGATTGGCTTCAAGTGCACATTTCCATAAATATTTGCTGCGGTATTTTTCTGCTTTACCAAAAGGGATGGGAAAGGTGAGGTCGGGCTGATAGCTTTTAACATATCGGTCCCTTGTACTTCCTGCACCAAAGTTATTCATGGCTGCAAAATCATCCCAGTCAACTTCGGTTTCTTTAGCCTGGAAGTATCCAAGCTCTACCTGTTGCGACATGGATTTGATCCACATAATCACCCCTCCTCCAGGAGTTACGCCGACAATCAGGTCATTGAACCTTTCATATTTGGCCGCCTCGTAATTGGCCATTCCAGAACCATAGGTAAGCCATATTTTATCAAAATACTGCTTCAGCTGTTCTGCTGGTAGTTTAAAAATACCTTTGTAAAATTTATTCTCTGAAATTGAAAACCACTGGACGTTTAAACGATTTGGAATTGCATGGTATTCATTATTCAATACGGCACCTGTAGTGATGGTCCAATTGTTATTTTCCATTGTTAAAAATTGGAGATCTTCTTTCCCCGCTGTAAAATGACTGCCTGCATTTTCGGACAGATAACCTGGAAAACTATTCAGACTGACTGAATAATAGTAATCTCCGTTCTCATTTTTATTGCTTGGCCAGATTTCATTAGGTCTGTTATATTCTTCCTTGTCCAGTTTGATCTGTTCTGTATCGCTTGTTTTCTTTGTGTTTTGACAAGCTTCTATTTGCAAGACTAAAAGAATAAGTAGTAGGATATACTTTCTTGAATTTTCCATTTAGCTGCGTTAATCTTTGTTGGTGTTGTGAGCTTCAATAAACATGCCTAATATGTAAATTTATTTCTCCACTGTTTTAATTTCGAGGATTATTTCTCAGGTGGATCAAGCCCATTACTATTAAAATAATTCAATAATAACTGACTTAACTGGGATAAAAAATAAACGTGCTTTTGATGGCTTTTAGACATGCTTCTTAGATGAAATATCCCATCTGGGATGTTGGGTTTTGGTTTCTGTTGTCCTTTGTATTCGATTCCGGTTGCAATTGGGCACCGGTTGTAAATTTTAGTTCAGATGTGCTGCCGGTGACCTGGAGCCAGGTTTGGTTTTGAATGTGATTGCTATCTGTTTTCCATCAATGGAAATTCTACAGATAATAGGGGCATAGCCGTTGATGTCAGCTTTTGATTTACGGTGCCAAAAAAGAATGGACAGGTTTTGGTTACTTTTCATTTCTCAATCTGTTAAAGTTAAAAACTTGCTTATGGCTGGATGCCCGGTAACAGCTTGCTCTTTAATAATCTGGAGTCAAATGAATCTTTTTGACTGGTGCCCAAACTTAGCAATTAGAACCGGGCACCATTCAGATTGGTTTCTGTTGGTATGAAATGACTTATTATTTTTTGAAAACGCCTTTGAAAAAACATTTTAAACAGAAAAGGCGCAATTTCTTGCGCCTTTCGTGATCCCGCTGGGATAATAACCTAATATTCCAAGTAGTACTAAATGAGCAAGTTATGAATAATATTCGATCGTCATTTCAATGTGGGCACCAAATTAGGTACCAGTTATTTTGATACGGTTTGACCAATTTTAAAGAACAATTTGTTTATGTAATATACTGATTGCTAGTTTAAACCGCAAATATTATCTTATATATTTTTGCTTAAATTAATCTCTATGAAGTTCAATTTATAGTTGATTTAACTGTAATACGTTACTGTAACTAATTAATTTTAGGTACTACCTAGTAGATTGTCAAGATCAACAATTTTTCATTTCCAATTTTGTACCATCAAGTTTAAATATACAGAATATGGCAATATTGGAATTTATCACTAAAGAAGATCTTGAAAAGTTTAAATTAGAGCTGTTTGTAGAACTTAGAAGACCTGGGCAAAAGTTACATAAGCAAAGCGAGCAAAAGGAATGGTTGAAAAGTTATGAGGTTCGAAAGCTTTTAAGTATATCGCCTGGAACGTTGCAGAGTTTGAGAAATAATGGCGCTCTAAAGTTTAATAAAGTAGGAGGGCTTATTTACTACAAATATGAAGATGTGGTCACATTAGTTGAAGGCAAAAATGGGAGAGGTAGATAAGGAGCAGACAACTTTCAATATCTGTAATTTTTCAGGTGTGTTTCGGTCGAAACCAGAAGGAGTGAGTAACTTATTGTTAATAACTTGCATAATTATTCCATTAAAGGCTTTTGAAAACTTTTTAAATTGCGTTTCAGTTCTTTACATGAAAATTAATAATAATGGTTTATGAAAAACACTTACGAGCAAGGAGAGGCATTTGAAACTTTATCGTACAATTTAGTACAAGAGGCGTTAAATAATTTCAAATTTGGCTTACTTCCATCATGCTGTAAAGTATTTAAAAAACAGCCATATTATTCTGCTACAAGAGAAAAGAATATCGTTTTTGATATTAGCTTGGAAGTTTGGCCTGAAGGTGCCGAACGAAGAACACTTCTTTATTTAATTGAATGTAAAGATTACAGAACTCATAAAGTTCCAATTGATGATGTGGAAGAGTTTTGGGCAAAAGCTTCTCAAGTTTCTGATATGGGAGTTAAACCTGTGATGATTACTACGAGTACTTTTCAAAGGGGAGCTTATATTTTTGCAAAGAATAAAGGTATTATGCTTATCGAGGTTGATGAGAAATTGAATACAAACCCAATAAATTTATTATTATAAAGCATTTATCAACTTAATGGGGTATTTGAATAGAATCTCCGAAGTGATTTTTTTGATTTTTATCAATTAATAGAGGTGAATTAGAAAGTTTTAGTATATGTCTGAATATCTTCTTAATTAAAAGCAAATTAGCCATAGGGGCTACTATGGTAGTGTAAATCGAACTCTAAATAGAGCCGCCGAAGGCTTTGATTCTATCCCCAAATTTAATATGTAATTGTTGCATTGTCAATCCCCAATTTCTGATTGGCATGGTCCATTTTTTAGATATCTCCTTTACAACCATAAACATAAGCTTCATTAAGGCTAAATCGGAGGTAAAAGCACCTTTGTGAACGGCAATCATGAATGCAGGGTTTTTGGCAATTAGGAATACATAACATTCGGCAAGAATGCTACATAGAAAATGGCAAGAATGAATGCATAGTCCGTTTCAAAAGTAATGCAATAATTTTAAGATTCAAAGAACGTTTGCCTGTTCTCCAAACGATGGCTTTCTCCAGTTAGATTAATGATTTCGCATCGAAAAAGAAGTCTATCAAGAAGCGCAGTGGCGATCACCTCATCATCTAACATTTTTGCCCATTCAGTAGGTTTTTTATTGGTTGTAATGACAATTGATGTTGATTCGTAGATCTG
>NZ_QLLR01000024.1 GCF_003259615.1 Pedobacter cryoconitis
GCGTTAAAGATTATCCTGATGCGTAAAAAATGTCCGTAATTGTCCGCAGCTGTCTGCAATTGTCCGCAGTTGTCCATGGGTTAGTCAAAGGGAAAATTATAATTTCATTAATCTTCAACTAGTTATGGTTAGGTTGTGCCTGAGTAATGGTCGGGGTGACACCAGGTTGTAAACGGGCTGTAAGCATGGCAACTCTAAGTCATTTCAACTAGTTGTTTTGACTTGGACTTGCCATGCTCTCACGTTACTTTAGCATTGCTCTTACCCTAACGAGTACCCGACCAGTACTCGGACAGTACCCGACCAGTACCCGGCCGATATAGATCTATTATTAAGTTTATGACTTGATCCCAAAAAACCTGTTTAACTTGCTTTTGCGCTCGACAGCGCATATATGGAAAAGAGTAGTTTAAAATCACCTTAGAAACAAAAAAAGCTCTATTTCGTATGAAATAGAGCTTTCTAAGTTGTGGTGTGGGCCGGGATCGAACCGGCGACACAAGGATTTTCAATCCTTTGCTCTACCGACTGAGCTACCGCACCATCCTTTTATTAACATGATTTCGATCATGTGCCACCTCGGTTGGTGGGCTGCAAATGTAGTTTCTTTTTTTGAATTTCAAAATGGTTATGCGATTTTATTTAAAATAAATTCATTTTTATTCTTCCGGGCCTGATTTCACGGGCTCCAGCGTCTTCAATTCTTCCTCAGTAAACAGCCTTGAATGTATGATAAAGCCAACATCCAAGGTCGATTCAAGGGAGAAACCGGCGGCCCTCCCTTGCATTACATCTAATGTAAGCTGGGTATGTTTCCAGTATTCAAACTGATCTCCAGCCATATAGAACTTACATTCTTCAATTTCTCCAAGGCAAACATCATTAGATCCGATCAGAAAACCACCTTTTTCAAAACAATGTGGATAAGAACCTTCACAACATCCACCACTTTGATGAAAAAAAAGCTCGCCATATTCAGCTTTCAACTGGTTGATTACACCTATGGCTTTTTCTGTAACTAAGATTCTCTTGCTGTCCATGATTATTTATTTTGCAATTTTAATCAATATCTTCACCTGTGTAGGATTGTTCAGCAGAGCTTCAAATCCTTCTTGTACGATATTTTCAAGCTCAATTCTTGCAGTGACTAGCTTTTCAACAGGCATCCTGCCAGTATGGATCAGCTGAATTACTTCTGGAAAGATGTTCCGGTAAGCTATAGTCCCCTTTATGGTAATTTCACGCACAACCTGATCAAAAGCATTCGTTGTAACTGGTTTTCCAAAAAGAGCGACTAATAAAGCGGTCCCTCCATTTTTCAAACTAGCAATTCCAGCATCATAAGTTGCCTGTACACCTGCTGCGTCAATATAAATATCCGCACCGCCAGCAGTTAATTGCTTAACCTGTGCTGAAACATCCTTCTCTTTTCCATTGATGACCTGGGTAGCACCAATTTCCATTGCTTTCTCCAAACGTTTTTCTGCAACATCTACAACGATCACGGTTGCTGCACCTGCTGCAATTGCCGCCTGTACGCAGAGTAAACCTACCGGGCCGGCTCCAAATATAACACAGGACTGTCCAAGCTTTAATCCACTGCTTTTAACTGCATATACAGCTACCGCAGCTGGTTCAACCAATGCTCCCTGTTCAAAGCTCATATTGTCCGGAATAGGATGTACCATATAATCCTCTACAACAACAAACTTAGCAAAACCACCATTCGAGGTCAGTCCGACAAAACCCAGAGGTTCTGACAAATTATACTCACCAGTTACAATAAAGGGACTTTCAGGATTTCTGAAAAGGGGCTCTACAACTACCCGATCTCCTACTTTCACTTGTTTAACTTCTTCTCCAACTTCGGTTACCACACCCGAAAATTCATGACCCAAAGTGGTTACGCCGATATGTCCGTTTAAAGGATAAGGCACATCAGCAGGAATCAGCATCGGTCCGTGTGCATATTCATGCAAGTCAGAACCACAAATACCTGCGTACTGCACTTCTATTTTCACTTGTTTACTACCTGTGGAGGGTATAGGGGCATCTTCTACTCTAATATCTTTAGCGGCATACCAACGGGCAGCTTTCATAACGGGAACTAACATATATAAAATGGTTTAATAATAATTAATTTAAAAGAATCCTAATTTGTTCTTGTCGTAAGAGATCAGCATGTTCTTAACACTTCTGTAATGGTCAAGCATCATTTTATGGTTTTCTCTTCCAAAACCAGATTTCTTGTATCCGCCAAATGGCGCATGCGCCGGGTAAGAATGATACTGGTTCACCCATATACGACCAGCCTGGATAGCACGTGGCACCTGATATAACTCATGTGCATCACGTGTCCATACGCCGGCACCTAACCCATATAAAGTATCATTTGCAATCTCAATAGCTTCTTCCACTGTTTTAAACGTAGTGACGCAAAGCACCGGACCGAATATTTCTTCCTGAAAGATCCTCATCTTATTATGTCCTTTAAAGATTGTTGGCTCAATATAATAGCCTGTTTCCAGTTCGCCTGGTAGTTTATTGATTCCTCCCCCTGTCAGCACTTCTGCTCCTTCTTCAATTCCTATTTTGATATAAGATAATATTTTTTGATACTGCTCATTGGAAGTTTGTGCCCCCATCATACTCTCCTGATCCAACGGGTTTAATGTTTTGATAGCTTTGGTACGCTCAATCACACGGCTGATAAATTTATCATAAAGACCTTCTTGTATTAACAAACGGGATGGACAGGTACAGACTTCACCCTGGTTCAGTGCGAACATCACTGCTCCTTCTACTGCTTTATCAAAGAATTCATCATCCTGAGCACCTACTGAATCAAAAAATATATTTGGTGATTTACCACCCAGCTCCATAGTTGAAGGGATAATGTTCTCAGCCGCATATTGCATAATTAAACGACCGGAAGTTGTACTGCCGGTAAAAGCAACTTTAGAGATCCTTGAAGAGGTAGCGAGTGGTTTTCCAACTTCCAGACCATATCCATTAACGATATTTAACACTCCGGGAGGAAGAATATCGCCAATCAGTTCCATTAAAATAATGATCGATACAGGAGTTTGTTCTGCTGGCTTAACAACCGTACAACAGCCCGCCGCCAATGCCGGGGCTATTTTCCAGGTGGCCATCAGCAAGGGAAAGTTCCAGGGTATAATTTGTGCTACAACACCTATCGGCTCATGCAGCACTATGCTTACGGTGTGTTCATCGTGCTCTGCTATAGAGCCTTCTTCACCTCTGATTACCCCGGCAAAATATCTGAAATGATCTACTACCAGAGGCAAGTCTGCTGCTAATGTTTCCCTGATCGCTTTACCATTATCGATAGTTTCCACTGTAGCGAGGTAGGCTAAATTATCTTCTATTTTCTGTGCAACTTTTAAAAGGATATTACTTCTGTAGGTCGGAGAACTTTTACTCCAGGTTTTAAAAGCTTCATGTGCCGCATCCAGTGCCAGTTCTACATCTTCTTTGCTGGATCTTGCTGCTTTTGTAAATACTTTCCCGTCTACCGGGGATATGTTATCAAAGTATACACCTTTTACTGGCGGGACAAACTTGCCTCCGATAAAATTATCATAATAGGATTTAAATGCTGGTCTTTCCATGAGAATATGAATTTATGATTTGGTTCCTACAAACGTAATGGGTAATCGTAACCGATGTTAGGACAATTGTAGCAAGTAGTAGCATTATCGTTGCAGAAAGAGTGAACTAGCGTCTTAAAATAAACTTATATTTGAGTATACGCCCTTATTATTAACCAAAATCTATAGGTCATGATGCAGCATAAATTAAATCTTGTGGAGCTGAGCAGGGAAGCGAATTTACAAACCTTAGTGGAAAACAGAACGTCTTATACGCTGGAACGCTGTGAACTGAACGTTTTTGAGACTTATTCTGAGTCGTATAAAGTGCCTTTGACTTTCAATGATTTTGTGATCACCAGTATGCTGCGTGGTAAAAAGATAATGCACCTTTTTGATAAAAAAGGTTTTGATTATCTCCCTGGAGAAACCGTAATCATCCCTGCTTCACAGGCTATACAAATAGATTTCCCTGAAGCTTCTGATGAAAATCCGGCTCAGTGTATTGCGCTTGCAATTGATAACGATCAGATTAAGCAGACCATCCGGTATCTCAATGAATATTTCCCTAAGGCGACTGCTGATCAGCAATGGTCACTTAATTATGATGAATATCATTTCTATAATAATGAAGAGATCTCCTTTTTAATCAATAAGATAATCAGGATTTGTGGGGAAGGATCAAAAGAGAAAGATGTGCTGGCAGATCTGACCTTAAAGGAATTACTGGTCAGAATTATGCAAACACAAAATTTAAAGACCATTGGCCGCCGCACGGATACGAATCATAATCCACTGGCGTATGTTATTGGTTATATCAGAGCCAACCTGAGTGAAAAAATAAGTATCAACAGTTTAAGCAGTAAGGCTTGTATGAGCAAAGCTACTTTTTACAGGTTATTTAAACGGGAATTGGGTATCAGCCCAAATGATTTCATCCTGACTGAAAAAATTAGCCGTGCGAAACAATTGCTGGCCAGACCAGGCTCAAAGATTGCCGCAATCAGCTATGAGCTTGGTTTTAGTGATGCGAATTATTTCATTCGTGTATTCAAGAAACTAGAGGGAATTACCCCTGGCAGTTACCAGGTACAATTCTCAGCACTGTAATACTGTGCATTTATTACCTAACAACTCAACCAGTTAATACAGGCAAACATTTATTTGTATACAAAAATACATTTTAATAGATAATTTAATACATTTGCGCCTCAGGAAAATAAACCACTTAGCGCTCAAAATGTTATCTTATATTAAAATTAATATTATTGCTCAGGCAATTTTTAAATTATCAAGCATTTTTCTTTTAACAACAACAGTAATATTATTTCTTACAAATATTGCTTCGGCACAAGAGGCCGCAAAAAACAACAAGCACAGCAACTTTTCAGACTCTTTAAAAAATAGATTGAAGTTGGTATAGCTGCAGGTTTGAGTCTAAACCACTTTACTAAGGGACAGCCTCAAACAGGTCAGAACACAGGTTATACTGCCGGAATTTCTGTAAACTACAAATTAGTTAAGGAAATAAGTTTGCAACTGGAAGTCAATGCTTTACAACAAGGCGGAAGCATGATCCGTTTCAAAGACGATACCAGACTTGATTTACCAGAGAGTTTTGAAACTAAAAATGTTAAAAACAGTTCTTATAAACTGAATAGTATCGAAATCCCTCTTTTGCTTAATTATACCTTTAAGATTAAACCATTGTGGAAACCGTCAGTATATGCTGGTGGAAGTTATGCGTACACCTATAATGTAAACGAAAGTTATCAAAAAACGGGGAACCTGCTGCCGGGTGAAGATATTATTGCTACAGTCAGCGATTCACAGAACGCAACCAATTTATTTAATGCCTCAAGGTTCAACTTAATAGTCGGTGCAAATTTAAAACTGCCACTAACTTCAAGATTCCTGCTCCTTATAGATATGAGATATTTAAATGGTTTGTCATCAGCCAGGGATAAATATTCTTACATGGAAAAAGTTGGTTTTGGAACGAATATCAGAACGAACTCTTTCCTTACAAAACTAGGCATTATTATGCCTTTATCTACCCTTAAATAAGGATTTCATCCAATAAAAATCAAAATTTACTTAAATAAATAAGCGTAATATGAAGTCAAAATTTACAATTTTAACGGCTATGGCGTTCGCTATTCTGATTGCAGGTTGCAGTAAGGATAAGTTTAACGAGAATGATGCCATCAATGCCCAAAAGGATCTGCTGAATTTAAAATATCAGCATGAGCTTGATCTTGAAACTTTAAAACAAAAAGGTGCAACTGCTATGCAGCAGTTAATCAATACAGCTGCATTAGAGCAATTAAAGCTTAATGATAGTTTGAAAACAAAAAGTAATATCGCTGCAAGTAAGCAAGATTATACTGTAAAAGTTGTTGACGTTATATCTAACGCACCATTGGCAGATGCTGATGTTACTGTCTCTTCTGAGGGGAAAATATTCGCAGCAAAAACAAATGCGCAGGGTATAGTTACCTTTACTGCTTTATATCTATTTCCAACAAGTACTTTCCTGGTTTCAAAAACTGGTTATGCTGCAACCCAGATTTCACAATACCTCGCTGGTAATGGAAGTGTAAAATTGTGGAATACTTCAGATATATCAAACGAAATTACTGGTAGTCTTTATATTGAAACAGATCTGACAAATAATACTCCAGAAAAAGCAGGCGCTAAAGTATTAGTGACAGCTTTCGCAAATATTCCTACAAATAATTCAGATTCTTATACTGTTTACTTCCCGACATATACTGATGCTGCTGGTGTTTATAGTCTTAAGCTTCCTGCCGCTCCAAGTGGATATACACTTTTATTTGAGCAAATCACTGCGGATCAAAAGCTATATGTGAACTCAACCGAAGATGATGCTGTTGCTTCATTTCCAAATAGCTTACCAAGACTAACTACGGTAAAGACTTATTTTAATGTAAATAATTTCAATGCGCAGGTACCTCTTGTTAATAACTACTATTATTTTAAGGTAGCACCAGACAAATCAGGAAGAACATTATATACTCCGGGTTATAATAATAATTATTATGGCTATAATCAGGTCTTTGTATCAGTTAATGGCAGCAAATTTCAGATAGAGAAACTTTTCACCAATAATTATAATAATTCTGGTAACCCCGAACTTAATATGTACACCTATGAGCCAAATGCGAAGGTTGATGTAGAATTAGTAGATATAACCGGAACTATTGTAGAAACAGCGCCAAAGTTAGTAGCAACTGCAGGACCAAATGGAAAGTTGATCTATACAGCTTCTGATGAAGGTGGAAATGGCTATTTTCATCTTAAGAGAGACGCTGCTGGTATGTTAGTACCCGGTGCAAAAGGTGTATTCCTAAAAGCAGCCTTGTATGATCAGTATTCAAATCTATACACCTTGAATTTCAATAATAGTTTAAACACTGTATCCAGCAGATACGTAAGCAGCAATTACTTACTCAGCAATAAAGGCGACAAGAAAGTTGTCAACTTTTATTATGGTGCTGGTGACAGCAGAGTAAAACAAGTATACTAGTTTTACTTACCAGTAGCTTAATATAGAAAACAAAAAACCATCTCATAATTATATATGAGATGGTTTTTTGTTATAAAGAGATTTTATCCAGGTTCAAACTGCCACCTGACAATTCACCTGCTGTTATAAAGTTTCTTATCAATCAAAGGCATAACGATCAATATAATTAGATCTGCAATAGACAGAACCAATATAGCAAATATCTGTAGTTTGCATAATAAAATGAATTAAAATCGGGCCCGGCAAATGCCAGACCCGATAGAGCGTATAATCAAATTTTAAGATCTTATTTAAGGAACACTTTTCTTACTGCATTGTTCCTGTAATCAATGACGTATACAGTTCCATCTTTGCCAATGGCTATATCTCCAATAGAGCCAAATCCAGCTTCACTGAAACTTCCATCATTGCTGCCAGTAGCAAATTTTGCAATAGCAGTTACTTCTCTGGTTGAAATATTGACTTTCCTATTAAGTTATTAAAACGATTTTTTAATCTTAATGTCCAGCAGCATAAGGCTATAAAAAACCTCTGAAAACAAAAAAGCCTCAGATTTCTCTGAGGCTTTTAGAAGAAGTGGTGTGGGCCGGGATCGAACCGGCGACACAAGGATTTTCAATCCTTTGCTCTACCGACTGAGCTACCGCACCATCTTATTTCAACATGTTTGACCATGTTCCCCTCGGTTGGGAGTGCAAATGTAGTTTCTTTTTTCGAATTGCAAAACTTTTTCTGAAAATAATTTAAAAAGGCCTCAGGATTATTTAAAAAGGCTCTAAATTTGGAATAATTATGCAAGCATAGTATTTTTTCTCTGCTAATTATTTTAACTTAGCATGACTGTAAAAGATTAACCAAATAATGATTTCACAAATTCTATTTATAGCAATCACTTTAGCGGCCATCGCCTTATTCAGCTTCAACCTGAAAAAGGTCATCCGCAACATCAGAATTGGTAAAGCGGCAGACCGTACCGACCAGCCTCAAAAAAGATTGATGACCATGATCAGGGTTGCCCTTGGGCAAAGCAAGATGGTGGTACGTCCAATTCCTGCTGCCCTGCATTTTGTAGTGTACATCGGTTTTGTAATTATCAACATTGAAGTGCTTGAAATTATGATCGACGGAATGTTTGGCACTCACCGTGTATTTGGCGGACTGGGAACGCTGTATAACTTTTTGATAGGATCATTTGAGATCCTGGCTTTAGGGGTATGGGTTGGCTGTGCTATTTTCCTGATCAGAAGAAATATTTTAAAACTGAAAAGGCTAAACAGCCCTGAGCTGAAAGGCTGGCCAAAATCGGATGCCAACTATATCCTGATTACAGAAATTCTGTTAATGACCGCATTTTTGCTGATGAATGCAGCAGATGCTAAACTGCAGGCTTTAGGTGCGCATCATTATGTCACAGCAGGTAGCTTCCCTGTGAGTCAGTTTCTTCAAAACTTATTGCCGGGCAGCGAAAGCAGTCTGATCGCTATAGAAAGAGGTTGCTGGTGGTTTCATATCATCGGAATTCTTGCTTTTCTTAATTATTTACCTTATTCCAAACATTTCCATATCCTGTTTGCCTTTCCAAATACTTATTTCTCTAATCTGGAACCAAAAGGTGAATTTACAAATATGCAAAGCGTTACCAATGAAGTTAAAGCAATGCTTGATCCATCCTTCACTCCTGTTGAAGGAGAAGCAGGCCGCTTTGGTGCAAAAGACGTAAATGATTTATCATGGGTAAACCTGATGAATGCTTATACCTGTACTGAATGTGGTCGTTGTACTTCAGTATGTCCTGCCAACATTACTGGCAAACTACTTTCTCCACGTAAGATCATGATGGATACACGTGACCGGATGGAAGAAGTAGGTAAAAACATTGATAAAACAGGTGCTGGCTTTGAGGATGGAAAATCATTGATTGATGACTATATCACCAGAGAAGAATTATGGGCTTGTACAAGCTGTAATGCTTGCGTAGAGGCCTGCCCTATCAATATAGATCCGCTGGCAATTATTACAGACCTGAGAAGGTATGCGGTAATGGAAGAGTCTCAGGCACCGGCCAGCATCAATGCGATGCTTGGAAACATTGAGAACAATGGTGCGCCATGGAAGTATTCTCCGGCGGACCGTTTGAACTGGGCAAAAGAAAATTAAATTTTAATCTATTACTCAAGCTGAATAATGAGCGAGAAACTAAATATAGAAGTGCCTACCATGGCAGAAATGATTGCAAGGGGCGAAGAACCTGAAATTTTATTCTGGGTAGGTTGTGCAGGCAGTTATGATGAACGCGCACAAAAAACAACACGTGATATTTGCAAAATCCTTCATCATGTGGGCATTAAATATGCCGTTCTGGGAACAGAAGAAAGCTGTACGGGAGATCCTGCCAAACGTGCCGGAAATGAATTCCTGTTCCAGATGCAGGCCATGACCAATATCGAGGTACTGAATGGTTACAATATCAAAAAAATAGTAACAGGCTGTCCGCATTGCTTCAACACCATTAAAAATGAGTATCCGGGTCTGGGAGGGAATTATGAAGTTATTCACCATACTCAACTGATTCAGGATCTGATCAATGATGGCAAGCTGAAAGCTGAAGGAGGCGAGAGTTTCAAAGGTAAAAAAATCACTTACCATGATCCATGTTATTTAGGCCGTGGTAATGGGATATATGAAGCACCAAGAAAAGCTTTAGAAGTCCTGGATGCACAACTAGTTGAAATGAAACGTTGTAAATCCAATGGTCTTTGCTGTGGTGCTGGCGGTGCTCAGATGTTTAAAGAACCGGAAAAAGGGAACAAAGACATCAACATCGAGAGAATCGAAGAGGCATTGGAAACTAATCCGAACATTATTGCAGCAGGTTGTCCTTTCTGTATGACTATGCTAAGTGATGGGGTTAAAATGAAAGATCAGAATCAAAATGTCCAGGTATTAGATATTGCAGAAATAACAGTAAGAGCAAATGGGTTGTAGTCCCCTTTTTATTACTTCGATAAATTCAGGCAGTAATGGCAATTGTTATTACGTAGGTAATGCACAGGAGGCCGTACTGATTGACGCTGGAATATCCTGCCGGGAAACTGAAAAGCGGATGCTGCGCCTTGGCTTATCTATGGGCAAGGTAAAAGCTATCTTCATTTCCCATGAACATGGCGACCATATCCGCGGTTTAACTGTGATGGCCAAGAAATATCGTATCCCTGTTTATATCACTCCGGGAACAATTGGTAACAGCAAGCTGGAATTACCAGAAGATTTAATCAACTCATTCTTCAGTCATCAGGTAGTCCAGATCGGATCGTTGCAAATCACTTGTTTCCCTAAAATTCATGATGCAGCAGAACCGCACAGTTTCATGGTTTCATGCGGAGAGGTCAAAGTTGGCATATTTACCGATCTTGGTGTAGTCTGTGAACAGCTTACCCTGCATTTCAAACAATGTGATGCAGCTTTTCTTGAAGCAAATTATGATGAAGATCTTTTACACAATGGAAATTACCCATATCACCTCAAAAAAAGGATTAGTGATGGTTTTGGTCACCTGAGTAACAAACAAGCTTTAGAACTGTTCACAACGTCGCGTCCGGCTAACCTGACACACTTATTGCTTTCACATCTATCAAAAGATAATAACAATCCGGATTTAGTAGAAAACCTGTTTAAAGAACACGCACAGGATACGATGATTATTGTTGCTTCGCGTCACATGGAAACCCCGGTATTTACTATTGGCGGACCTTCAGGCTCATCTGCCGGAATTTCTCCATTAGCTGATTCAACTCCTCTGGTTCAATATTCTTAAGTGGTATGGCCATAAAGGTGGCCATACTATCAATATCATTACCTTTTGTATCATTATAAGTCTGCACAATAACATCATCACCTTTTGTATGTAAGATTAAACTCCCGGATTGTGCTGTCCCTGCATAATCCAGGTCTTTGTATTTTAAAAAGTTAAAAGAGAAATATTCTATCTTTCCGTTGTTAAAAAAACATTTATAACGACAGAATCCACTGTTGGTAATACGCAGTTCATACTTCTTTATACTACCGCCTTTCGCCTCTTTATTATAGTGATCTTCTAATTTTTGCTGGACATATATGGCTTCTTCTTCTGTTGGACCATAGGATGAGAAAGAGAGAAAAACAGCACATAACAACGTATACGCACTAATTCTTAAGGAGATTGTAAACTTTTTCATCTCAATTGCTATTTGGGTAAATCAATTTAAATAAAATGTTAAATTTGTGATATGAGTTTTTCTCCACAATCAAAAGTTTGGATCTATCAGAGCGATCGTGAATTCAGTGACCAGGAGGTTAGTGCAATTCAACAGCAATTGGACGGTTTTACTGCACAATGGAAAGCCCATGGCCACCAGTTACAGGCAAAAGCAGAAATCAGGTACAATTATTTTATTATTTTCACAGTAGACGAAGCCACAGCTGGCGCTACAGGGTGTTCTATTGATGCTTCTGTACGTATCATTAAAGGAATTGAAACCGAATATGGAGCTGATTTATTTAACCGCTTCAATATGGCTTACAAAGTTGACGGGAAAGTAATTGTTGTCAATAAGGAAGATTTCGAAACACTGATCAGTATTAAGAATATAACGCCGGATTCTATCGTGTTTAACAACATGGTTCAGACCCTGGAAGATTTCCAGACCAAATGGGAAGTTCCTTTCAAGGATAGCTGGCATAATAAGGTTTTCGCGGATTTACTTTAACCCGCGAAAACCGATAACCAGCAATGGGCTTACTTAAATTTTAGCGGCCCAAGGTTTCTTATATTTTTCATAATCAGATATTGTCTGTGCCTGATATACAAGGTCGGATGTGAAGGTGTCCAGCGTAAAGGATTAGGAAAACACGCCACAATCAATGCAGCTTCAGACCTGTTTATGTTCCTGCATGATTTCCCGTAATAACTTTGTGAAGCTGCTTCAGCACCATAAATACCATCCCCCATTTCAATTACATTCAAATAGACTTCCAATATTCGCTGTTTGCTCCACATCATTTCAATCAGCACCGTAAAGTAAGCTTCAAAGCCCTTACGCACCCAGGATCTTCCCGGCCATAAAAATACATTTTTAGCAGTTTGCTGTGAGATCGTACTTCCACCTTTAACTTTAGTACTATCTCCTTTATTAGCACTATAAGCCCTGCCAATAGCTTTCATATCGAAACCCCAGTGATGCACAAATTTCTGATCTTCACCAGCAATGGCCGCCCGCTTGATCTGATCTGACATTTCACTAAGTTTTACCCAATCCTTCTCTGTTTTAAAGGTTTTACCATCAGATTTACGTTCAATATTACGCAAGATCATTAAAGACGTAAAAGGTGGGTTAATGAACCGGTAAGCCAAAACCCAGAGGATCGTACTCAGGAAAAACCATAAAATACATTTTCCTATTAATATTGGTAAATTCCTGAAGTCGAATTTTCTTTTTTTAGTGCTTTTGCCACGTTTTACAGCCATCGCCCAAAGGTAAATAAAAATAGAGATTTGTCATGTCAGTGCATATATTTAAAGCAGTATAAACATTCGGACTATTTACTTGTTTTTTGATTAAAACAATAGAACATGGAAGCGAATAAAGTAAAAAAAATACACGATTATGGTCAAAGTATCTGGCTGGACTTTATTGATCGTGACATTATTAAATCTGGTAAATTAAAAGAACTGATTGAAATTGATGGGGTAAGAGGGTTAACTTCTAATCCGGCGATATTTGAGAAAGCAATCAGCAGCAGTTCTGATTATGATGCTGATATTGCCGAATTCTCAAAAGAGAAAATAAGTAACGAAGATATATTTTACAGACTTGCTATTAAAGATATTCAGCAGGCCGCAGATTTATTATTGCCGGTATATGATGAAGAAGTAAAAGGGGCTGATGGTTATGCAAGCCTGGAGGTTTCTCCACTTTTGGCCTTGAATACCGAAGGAACTATTCAACAAGCTTTACAGCTTTGGAAGGAAGTAAATCGCAAAAATGTAATGATCAAAATTCCCGGTACACAACCAGGATTGGCAGCGATTAAGAAAGCTATTTCTGAAGGATTGAACATCAATGTAACCTTATTGTTTGGACTGGAACGCTATAAAGAAGTAACAGAGGCCTACCTGCAAGGGTTGGAAGAACGTGCTGCAAGAAACGAAAGCATTAAAGATATTGCATCAGTAGCCAGCTTCTTTTTAAGCCGTATAGATGTATTAATTGATCCTATACTGGAAGAAAAACATTTAGGGGAATTAAAGGGAGAAGTTGCAATTGCTTCTGCAAAAAAAGCATATGAGATCTACAAACAGGTTTTTAGTGGAGAAAGATGGGAAAAACTAGCTGCTCTGGGAGCTAAACCTCAGCGTTTACTTTGGGCAAGTACAAGCAGTAAAAACCCGGCATTTAAGGATACCAAGTATGTAGAAGCACTGATTGGTCCCGATACAGTAGACACCATTCCTATGGAAACACTGGAAGCTTACCGCGATCACGGTGATCCGGAAAACCGCCTTGGAATTGACCTTGATGGCGCAACTGCTATACTCGCACAATTACGTCATGAAGATATTGATCTGGCTAAACTTACCCAGCAACTGGAGGATGAAGGGATAGAAAAATTCAATGCACCTTATGAGAAATTATTAAATGCAATTGAAAAGCAAAAACAATTGGCTTAATAAGTAGATTTGCCATTACATTCAGATCATAAAAAATGAAGTTTACAGCATCAAGGCTCTCAGAGGGAAACAAGGTTTTTCCGGCAGAAATCTATTTAGAAGAAAACAGTATCGAGATAAAAGTACCAGGCTTATTTAGCGGAGACTCTAAATATCTGAATTACGAAGACATTACTTCAATCGAGGTAGACTCTCCAATGATTGGATTTGCAACTTTACGCTTGTTTGTAAATGGCAATAAAGTAGAGATTCATGGTTTCTCTAAAAAAGACATTAAAGAAATCCGGAGATTAATTGATGAAAACAGATCTAAAAGAAGAAAAGTTTAAAGCATAAAAAAAGCGTTCCGATAATCGGAACGCTTTTTTTATATTCGTTTAAGATGAGATTACTCAGCTACAACTGCGAAAGGAACTTTAACTTTCACTTCTTTGTGTAAGTTTAAGTTAGCGATATATTCACCAACAAATTTAGGTTCAGTTTCGAAAGTGATACGGCGACGGTCAACATCAAAACCTTGTTGTTTTAATGCATCAGCAATCATAATAGTGTTTACTGCACCAAAGATTTTACCAGTTTCACCAGCTTTAGCACCGATACTCAATTTAACATCAGCTAAACGAGTTGCGATACCTTCAGCATCTTTCTTAATTTTATCTTGTTTAAACGCTGCTTGTTTTAAGTTCTCTGCTAATACTTTTTTAGCAGATGGAGTAGCTAAAGCACCGAATCCTTGTGGGATAAGGTAGTTACGTCCGTAACCTGGCTTTACGTTTACAATATCATCCTTCTCTCCAAGAGATTTGATGTCCTGTTTTAATATAATTTCCATGTTCAGCTCTTATTTTAATTGGTCAGCAACGAAAGGTAACAAACCAATGTGGCGAGAACGTTTAACCGCTTGAGCCACTTTACGTTGAAATTTCAATGAAGTACCGGTTAAGCGGCGAGGTAAAATTTTACCTTGGTCATTGATGAATTTTAACAAAAAGTTTGCGTCTTTATAATCAATATATTTAATACCATTCTTTTTGAAACGGCAATATTTTTTTCTGTTATCGTCCACTTTTGGAGCGGTAACATATTGTATCTGATCTTTAGCCATTATGCTGCAGCCTCCTCTTTCTTAGGTTTTTTGTTAAAAGCACCACTGCGTTTCTTCTCATTATAAGCAACCGCGTGACGGTCTAATCTAATGGTAAGGAAACGAAGAACACGCTCATCGCGTTTTAGTTCTAATTCCAATTTGTTAATTAATTCACCTGAAGATTTGTATTCTGTAAGGTGGAAAAATCCGCTTGCTTTTTTTTCAATCGGATACGCTAATTTTCTCAAACCCCAATTGTCCTCTTGAACAATTTCGGCACCGCTGTCAGTGATGATTTTGCTGAATTTCGCTAATGCTTCTTTCGCAACTTCTTCTGACAACAACGGGGTTAGAACGATAACAGTTTCGTACTGATTCATTGTTATGATTATTTTATGTTAAATCCTGTGTTAAACAGGGATGCAAACTTAGGAATAATTTTCTACAATTCAAAACATTTAAAGCTTGCCAAACAGGTAATTAACACCAATCCGGTAGCGTTGCATATTAATACTGAAGTTACTATAATTAGTAATTGAAGAAGAAAAAGCATAACCTGCTGAGACTTCTATCTTTTTATTAAAGACTACACCAGCTGTGAAAGGCAATGAAAAATTGAATTTCTCCATATCAATCGCATTATCTGCTCTTGTAGTTGCCCTTGTTATGGAATTATACTGGCTTGTTCTGTTATTGCTATAACTGGAAAAATTAACCCCAATCCCCGCGCCCACAAAAGCTTTCAAATGATTAGCATTATATATATTGTATATCAACTGTGGAAGAAAAGTAATAGTTACCTGATCAAAAGTATGTTGTGCATTTGACCCTGCATATTCATAGGAGTCTATAGAAGCCTCATTTTTACTCATCAACAGAGAAGATTCTAATCTGTAAATCAATTTCCCAATAGCTGGATTGGCTAAAATATCAATCCCCGCAGTTACTAAAGGGCTATACGAAGTTTTAATTACCGCACCCCGTTGTGCAAAAGCTATGTTTCCTTTATAGACCGCTTTAAACACATTTAAACCTGTTCCAGCGAAGAACCTTATAGCAGAAGTTTTAGGTTTGGCTAATTTTTGTTCATTAATTATAGCCACAATATTCATCAGTTCTTCTTCCTTATAAGGTAAAAATGCCAGACGCTTAAGTTCATCAGCAGTACCCGCATTCAATTTATTCATGACCAGTGATAACTGCCTGATATACCCGGTTTCCTTGATTACAATACTTTCCTGGCCAGACTTCATATACCGTTGTGAGCTCAATTCATAAGGCAATGGATCATCATTTCCCTGCAGATAAAACCTTCGTTTAATTCCATCAGTATAAGAATACAGGGTTACATTTTTACCTGTTTGCAAAACTTGTAAAAAGACAGTACTTTTTATTTTTGATTGATCAAGTCCCGCAGATAGCCTGTCCAGATCAATCTTACTCATACTGATTTCCACCTCATGCCGCTGGTAGGATTCAAACCCGTCAACAGACCATGCAGAGGCACGATCAACGGTGAAAATTTGTGCATCTGTATCCAAACCGACTTTAAAAGTAACCGAAGAAGGATTTTTTCTCCATTCTTTATAATCAACATATCCCCTTAGGGTGTCCTTTAAATCGTTAACAACATATCCTTTTTGAAAATTAGATTGAGCAGAGCATATAGCCGATGTGCCTAGTAAAAGACCGAGTAGAAAGCGTTTCATGAATTGAGTTAAATATTGAATTAATAATAAAAACCCCAAAGTTAAATACATTTAACATTAAAACGAACAAATTATCTTTAACCCAATATTCCTTCCCATGCCCTGTATCCCTCTATATCCATTCGATGACTGCTCATTATATTCAAAATACTTAAGCCTGCTTAAATTAGATTGATAAGTCTCATTGAATAAATTGCTGACCTGTGCCTGAACCTGCAGCGTATGTTTTTTTGAATAATTAATTGTTGCTCCGGCAGCTACATTAAAAAGTAAATAGGAAGAAGTAGCAGTTTCTGTATCATTCAATGCCAAATAACGGTTTTGCGCGCCATTAAACTCACCTTCTGCCCTAAAATTCATTGCTGGAACCAATTTGGAATTAAGTTTGAGATCCTGACTTATACTAGTCAATAACCTGACAGGTGGAATGAGCGGTAAATATTCCCCATCCGTTTTCTTATCTTTAAATATCGCTTTTCTATTAAATCCGTGGATCACAGCAAATGAATTATCAAATGAAAAGCCCTTCCAAGCTTCGGGATGAAGATTAAAAGTAGCTTCAAAACCATAAAGCTGTGCAGATGACTGCTGGTATTGGTAAGTCCTATCTCCCTGTGCACTGATAACCGGGTTTCCGGCAGCATCCAGCAACTGGCTCAAATAAATATAATTCTGAATATTATTATTGAAAACACTAAATGACATGGAGAAGTCTTTCAAGGTAATGTCAGCACCAATATCTTCCTGTAAAGAGAACTCAGGCTTGAAATCACGATTTCCTAAATAAATGATATGTGCACCGGGGTCCAGCCCATTAGAAGCAAATTCCGTGATACTCGGCGCACGGTATCCTCTGGCAACATTTGCTTTCAAACTTACCTGATCACTCAGTTGATAAGTAGTTCCTAAACTTAACGAGATTCCACCAAAAGACTTGTTAAAAGAAGGGAACTGCAAGTTTGCTTTTGGATCTTCAGCAGGCGAAACATGCTGACCAAAACCTGTTTGCGCATTGGTGGAAGTATAAAAATCATTTGCCTTTAAATAGCGTAGATCAGACCTCACTCCGCCCCCAATTGTCCACCTCTCATATTTCCATTTGGCAAACAAGTAAGCCCCTGCGTCAAATAAACTGTAATCCGGAATCGGAAAATCAGTCGCATTTTTATTTAAATTGTTCTGGTACATTCCATTTATACCAAAAGTAAACTCAGTGTTTAATATTTTAGGGGTATTGTATTTAACTCCATAATTTAAAGTATTTAACCTGACAAACATTCCTGCCTGTTCTGGCATAGTCGGATGATTATATTCCCTGCGAACATTTTGCTGGAAAGCTAACATCACATCAATATCCCCTTCACCAAGCGCATAGTGGTTATTGTTATAAATACGGTAGTGTTGAATATGCTGATGCAAGGGACTAAGCGTATAAGAATTTAACAACGCATCAGAAACAACCGGCCGGTTTTTAATATCGTCTAAATCTCCTTCATAAATCTGATGTGTAAATTTCCTGGTCAGGGAGTCGCGGCTGCCATCAGGTATCCCCTGAATGTTATCATAAAGAGTGAGGTTAAATGTTGAACTACCCCTGATGGTCTGATAGCGAACCGTACCGGAAGCATTCGTTTCCCTGAATCCTGTATTATAAACCCTTCCATCAATAGCATTACTGTAATTTTTAGCGATCCGATAAGAACCCCTCAATGCAAAAGACCAATGATTTTTCGAATAAAATAATCCTATCCCATTTCCAATCAAACCATTATTACTCTGATATTCAGATAAGGCCTTACCATGTAAAAGACCATCATCAATTCCCGGCATAGCAGACATCAGGCTGACCACACCAGCAAGTGCATCACTACCGTACATTAAACTTGCAGGGCCTTTAATGACCTCAGAACGCTCAATATTGTAAGCATCAACCTCAATACCGTGTTCATCCCCCCACTGTTGACCTTCCTGGCGAATTCCGTCATACAAAGTTAATACCCTGTTATAGCCAAGTCCCCTGATAAAAGGTTTTGAAATATTAGGCCCTGTTTTAACTGCATTAAGCCCCGGAACATTTCTCACCAATACATCTATAATATTACTCTCTGAAGATTGTTCAATTTTCTTTTTAGAAACCGACACGATAGGAACAGGATTTTCTTTTACAAGTGTTGCTCTGGAAACACCAGTCACCACAACCTCACTCAGTGCATCTGACTTCGTGTCCAATAATATTTCATAATACTTTTTATTGGTATCAATTGATATTGAATCTGGCTTGTATCCCAGGTAAGAGATTAAAATTTTTCTATTCTTCATTTGCTGAGGAACAGCTAATTTGAATTTCCCATATTTATCAGCAACAGCAGATCTTTTAGAATTCTTGAGTTTTATAGTACTTCCGCCGATAGCTTCATTGCTATTTACATCTTTAATCACGCCCGAAATTTCTATGTCCTGTGCCATCCCCCGGACAGAAAACAGCAGAAACAAAATGAGCATCAATCGTTTAAATATTAGTTTTAGCATAATCACAATGTATTTTTAGTTTCGACAAATCTAATAAATTAGATTTAACTAATTTTAATTATTATGTATTTCTAAAAATAAAACATAAGGAAGCTAATTCTCACTAAAACTCCGGATAACGGCTATAATCGTGTCGGGTTCATTTTATTTTGCCCAAAATCCCCTCTGCTCCATAAAAATTTTATAATTTCGCAGTGAAATGGAAAATTTTATTGTCTCGGCCCGTAAGTATCGTCCAGCAACGTTTGAAACCGTTGTAGGGCAAAACCACATTACCGGGACTTTAAAAAATGCGATTAAAAATAATCAGCTGGCCCAGGCATTCCTTTTTTGCGGACCAAGAGGAGTAGGTAAAACAACTTGTGCAAGGATACTTGCCAAAACAATTAACTGTACTAATTTAACCAGTGAAGTTGAGGCTTGCGGAACCTGCGAATCATGTGTTTCATTTCAAACCGGTCATTCTTTCAACTTTCATGAACTGGATGCTGCATCTAATAATTCAGTAGACGATATACGCAGCCTGATCGAACAGGTTCGTATCCCGCCACAGGCTGGTAAATACAAAATTTATATTATTGATGAGGTACATATGCTTTCTGCAAATGCGTTTAACGCGTTTCTGAAAACATTGGAAGAACCGCCATCGTATGCCATATTTATATTGGCGACAACTGAAAAGCATAAAATCTTACCAACTATCCTCTCCCGTTGTCAGATTTTTGACTTTAACAGGATCCAGGTAGATGACATTTCGAGTCACCTGAATAAAATTGCTATCCGTGAACAAATTACTGTAGAAGCAGATGGGCTGCATATTATTGCCCAAAAAGCTGACGGTGGTTTGCGTGATGCACTTTCTATGTTTGACCAGATTGTAAGTTATACCAATAAAAACCTGACTTATAAAGCTGTAATCGATAATCTGAATATTCTGGATTACGATTACTATTTCAAGCTAACACAGTATCTTAACAATGCAGACGTAAGTTTGGCACTGGTATTATTCGATGAAATTCTGAACAACGGTTTTGACGGAAATAATTTCATCAATGGTCTGGCAAGTCACCTGCGGAATTTATTGGTTAGTAAAGACCCGCAAACAGTAAAGCTACTGGAAGTCAGCGAAAATATTAAACAGAAATATATCACACAAAGCCAGCAAATACAGGTATCGTTTATTCTTACAGCGCTTAACCTGGCTAACCAGTGTGATCTTACCTATAAAAACAGCAAGAATCAGCGGCTGCAAGTTGAACTGGCACTCATCAAGATGTGTCATATTCCTTCAGTCCTGCAACTCGCACAACTACCCCATACAGCATCTACAACAGCAACTGACACAGAGCAGACTAAAAAAAAAACTGATGTAAAAACTGTACCTGTAGTGAATGTGGAAAGGCCTGAGCCTCTGCCACCTCCCGCAGGAATGACCACTAAACCTATAGAAACGCCCGCTAAGGCTATTCCATCAATACCACAGGCCGCACCAGCTGAGGCCAGCCGCGCGTCAGTAACTCCTAATCTGAATTCTGTCAATAAGATTGCGCTAAAGCCGAACCCATTAGGAAATATGGCCGGAGGAACACTGATTCCATCCCTTACAGCATTAACTAATGCAGAAGGCGGTATAGTGAGCGATGAACCAAAATTTGTATTCGGTGAAGAGAAGGAACCATTTACCCATGAGGAATTGATGGTACTCTGGAAAGAGTATATACAAAAGATTAAAGAAGAAAATAAAATCAACTTTTATACCATCCTGACTACAAATGATCCGGAGCTAACCAGCCCTGAACAAATCACAGTATGTATTACTAACCTTGCACAGGAAAGTATTCTTCAGAATGAACTGGTCGAATTTCTGAATTTCCTGAGAACAAGGTTAAAGAATTACAGTGTAGGAATCGTTACTAAAAGAGTAGAAAATAAGATTGAAAACCGATTGTATACCAGCATTGAAAAATACCATTACCTTTTAGAAAAGAATCCTAAACTGGAAGACATGCGTAAACGCCTTAATCTGGATCTGTTACCTTAATTTAGGCTCATCATTTTTCGGGTATCCTTCTTCATCCAGATCTGTACGTTCATCTTCTGCTGTTCTGGCTAAAAATTCATCTTCAGGATTGACTTCTACAATATTTCCGTGATCAATGTGCATTCCCTGGTTATCCAGCTCAGCTTTTCTCTTTTCTGCCCATGTTGCGTATTCATCCCCTACGTAAGGATTGGCTTCATCATAATCTGAATTTTCATCACCGCCATTCTCTGCTGTAGTATCATATGGAAGCGGATGATCATAGTCCTTATCCGGCCCCTTTACATCAAGCTCGTAACTATTTTTCTCTTTGTCAAAAGATAACTGGTTAAAATCTTTTGTCTCTCCTAAGTCAGAATCATGAAGTTTGTCTCCAGATCCTTTACCTTCACCTGCATTATTTGCGTCTGTAACCATAGCTTAATGTTTTATGTCAATATAACGTTACTTAATCTTCATTTGTTTTGGTAATTTACGCGAAAATGAGGCTATAAACTCAAAATTTATATCTTTGTTTTTTTATAAAGTTAAAATTGAAACCATAATATGTCTGTACAAAAAATTAAAGTAGACCAGCCAGTTGTAGAGTTAGATGGTGATGAGATGACCCGTATCATCTGGAAATTCATTAAGGATAAACTGATTTTACCTTATCTTGATCTTGATATTAAATATTATGATCTTGGTATAGAATACCGTGATGAGACTAATGATCAGGTGACTATTGATTCAGCTGAAGCCATTAAAAAATACGGTGTAGGTATTAAATGTGCTACCATTACTCCTGATGAAGACCGCGTAAAAGAATTTAATTTAAAACAAATGTGGAAATCACCAAACGGGACCATCCGTAATATCTTAGATGGTACTGTTTTCCGTGAGCCAATTGTGATGAGCAATGTTCCTCGTTTAGTGCCAAACTGGACTGCTCCGATCTGTATCGGCCGTCATGCTTTTGGTGACCAATACCGTGCTACTGATTTAGTAACTAAAGGAAAAGGTAAATTAACCCTGACATTCACTCCAGAAGACGGTGGTGAAGTTCAGTCATTTGATGTTTATAACTTCCAGGGTGATGGTGTTGCTTTAGCAATGTATAACACTGATGAGAGTATCCGTGGTTTTGCACATGCTTGTTTCAACCAGGCATTAATCAAAAAATGGCCTTTATACTTATCTACAAAAAATACTATTCTTAAAAAATATGATGGTCGTTTCAAAGATATCTTCCAGGAGATTTATGAAAATGACTTCTTAGCTAAATTTAAAGAAGCAGGTATTACTTATGAGCACCGTTTGATCGATGACATGGTAGCTTCTGCCTTAAAATGGAATGGTAACTTTGTTTGGGCTTGTAAAAACTATGACGGAGACGTTCAATCAGATACAGTTGCACAAGGATTTGGTTCATTAGGTTTAATGACATCAGTATTAGTTACACCAGATGGAAAAACTATGGAAGCTGAAGCTGCGCATGGTACAGTGACCCGTCACTACCGTGATCACCAGGCTGGCAAACCAACTTCTACAAATCCTATTGCTTCTATCTTTGCATGGACAAGAGGTTTGGAATTCCGTGGTGTGTTAGATAACAACCAACCATTAATCAACTTCTGTCACGCTTTAGAGCAGGTTTGTATTGAAACTGTTGAAAGTGGAAAAATGACTAAAGATTTAGCTGTTTGTATCCATGGTAACAAAGTAGAACATGGTAAACACTACTTATACACTGAAGAATTCTTAGCTGCGATTGATGAAAACTTACAATCGAAACTAGCTTAATTACTGAGGTAGTCTAATTTTTATTTTAAAAGTCCTGTTCTTAATTGAGCAGGACTTTTTTTGTTAAACCACCTTATAGCTAAAACAATTTTAATAACTAAATTCACAAACGGCATTGAAATATATATATTTCATGAAACATCCTTTCAATTAACTTGTTAACAAAATAGCTTTAGCAAGCTATTGCGTAGCATTAAATTAAATATATACAACCTAAAAACCATATTCTAATGAAAAGATACCTTCTTCTGCTGAGTACCATACCCTTCATGGTTTCTTGTAATTCACAAACAAAAAAGAATACAACCAAGACAGATACCACAGGTAGTGATACGACTAAAAATGCGTTGAATTTGCCAGTACCAGACACTGGCGCTTCAAAAACCAAATTCAGTAAAGTAATAGGCTGGCCGGCCGATAAAACACCAGTAGCACCAGCAGGATTTACAGTTACCAGGTTTGCAGGAAATATTAAAAGCCCAAGAAACATCTATATTGCTCCTAATGGTGACATACTGGTTGTACTCTCCAATTCCGAGCGCAATACCAAAGAGAAAATAGCTAATGTACTAAGCGGCAAAGATAAAGCAGAAGTAAGTGGATCAAGTGCAAACACAGTACTCCTGTTCAGAGACACCAATAAAGATGGTAAATATGATTTACAAACCACGTTTTTATCCGGACTTGATCAACCTTACGGAGTATTGATTATTGGTAATTCATTTTACGTAGCCAATACTGATGGCTTATATGTCTACCCTTATCAAACAGGTGATACTAAAATCACTGCTAAAGGTAAAAAGATTGTGGAGCTGCCTGCTGGTGGATATAACAACCACTGGACAAGAAACCTGATTACCAATGCCGATCATTCTAAAATTTATATTACCGTAGGATCTGGAAGTAATGCAGGAGAGAATGGAATGGAGCATGAAGTACGCCGCGCTAACATCCTGGAAGTTAACCCGGACGGAACAGGTGAAAAAATATATGCTGCAGGATTAAGAAATCCTGTAGGCGTAGCCTGGGCCCCCGTTACCAATGCTTTATGGACTGCAGTAAATGAACGTGATGGTCTGGGGGATGACCTTGTACCTGATTATATCACCAGTGTTAAACCAGGAGGATTTTACGGCTGGCCGTACTCCTACTACGGTCAAAACGAAGATCCAAGATTAAAAGGCCAGCATCCTGAACTGGTTAAGTCTGCTCTTGTTCCTGATTTAGCAGTCGGATCACATACCGCATCTTTAGGTCTGACATTTTATACGGATAAAAAGTTTCCTGAAAAATATCAGAACGGAGCTTTCATTGGTCAGCATGGCTCATGGAACAGATCAGTATTAGCCGGTTACAAAGTCGCTTTTGTTCCTTTTAAAAATGGAAAACCAGCTGGAAAATTAGAAGACTTTCTAACAGGTTTCATTGCAGACGAAGCAAAAGGTGAAGTTTATGGTCGTCCTGTTGGTGTTGCTGTTGCAAATGATGGTGCACTACTGGTTGCAGATGATGTGAGTGGTGTAGTTTGGAGAGTTGCAGCCAAATAGATGAAGCAATTCCTTACGCTTTCACTTCTGACCTTAACTTTAACAAGCTTTAGTCAGGTCAAACCAGATACAACAAAGAAACTTGAAGAGGTCATTATCCGACCTTATTTTTCTACACAGCCCTTGTTAAGAACAACAGGGGCTGTGGCTATTTTAGACAGAAAAGTGCTGGATCAGCAACCTAATAGTTCATTGGTCACGGCTGTAAATACCATATCAGGAGTCCGGATGGAAGAACGTTCTCCGGGAAGTTACAGACTATCCATAAGAGGAAGCTTATTACGTTCCCCTTTTGGAATTAGAAATGTGAAGATCTACTTTGACGAATTTCCGTTAACTGATGCAGGCGGAAATAGCTATCTGAATGCACTGGGCTTATCTGGCATACAAAATATTCAAATATTAAAAGGCCCTCAAAGTAGTATCTATGGTGCTAATTCTGGAGGAGTCGTATTAATTGCGCCCAATACTATAGCTACAGACAGTACCCAGATTTCATTAAATCTTACCGGCGGTTCATTTGGCCTGCTCCATGAAAACCTGAACCTTGGTAAAAGGTGGAAAAACTACACCCTGAACATTAACCAGTCCTATCAAAGAAGTGACGGTTTCCGTGACCATAGCCAAATGGAAAGGAAATATTTGCAGGTACATCAAAAATGGGATTATACGCCAAAATCAAACCTGACAGCCTTGTTGTTCTATAGCGATTTACAGTATGAAACTCCGGGAGGGTTAACAGCAGCAGAGTATGAATTGAACCCAAAAGCATCAAGACCAGCTTTTGGTAAAATCAGAAGTCCGGCAGAACAGCAGGCAGGTATTTACAGCAAAACTTTTTATGCAGGAGTGACGAACAACTGGCAATTAAGTTCACAGTTTAAACATGTTCTTTCTGCGTTCACTTCTTACACAGATTTCAAGAATCCATTCCTCACTAATTACGAACACCGGAAGGAATTCACAATTGGAATTCGAACATATGTGGAATACTTTAAAAAATCAGAAGATGTTACCTGGAGATTCAACCTGGGTCTAGAAGCCGCTAAAACAGCTTCAAACATTGATAATAGAGATAATGACTACGGAATACCGGGTAATTTGCAAGCTTCAGACCGACTAAAAGCAGTAACCGATTTTAGTTATGCACATTTAAATGTGGATATCTTTCAAAGACTTTTACTGGAATTCTCAGTTAGCGGAAACTTATATCAATACAAATATGAACGTAAAGCTCCTGTTCCTGACCCTCAGAAAACGAAGAATTTTGACTTGCAGTTTATGCCCAGAGCAGCCCTCTCTTATTTATTAAATAAAGAACTATCCTTACGCGGATCTGTTAGCCGCGGTTATTCACCGCCCACACTTGCCGAAATCAGGGCATCGGACAATGTAATTAATATGGACTTACAACCAGAAAGCGGCTGGAATTATGAAACAGGGATCAGGTACCAAACAGCAAACCGCACAATATCTTTAGATCTCAATACTTTTTACTATCGGCTAAAAAATGCAATTGTCCGGAGATTAAATGAAAATGGCACAGAATTTTTCGTCAATGCAGGCGGAACAAAACAGTGGGGATTAGAAGCTTCCGCCTCAGCATGGCTGGTTCAGTCAAATAAAAACCGTTTTATCAGAGGATTATCAATTAAAAGTGCCTACACACTAAGCCGCTTTAAATTCGATCATTATATGGATCGTACAGTAGATCTTTCAGGGAAAGACCTTACCGGTGTTCCAAAAAACGTTATCGTCACCTCCATAGATCTGCAATTGCCAAAAGGGTTCTATATTTTCCTGCAACACAATTATACTTCAGGAATTCCGCTAACGGATGCCAATACCGTTTATGCAAAGGACTATCATTTGGTACAAAGCAAAATCGGCTGGAAAGAACTGCACATAGCAAATATTCCGGTAGAAATCTTTGCTGGTGCAGATAACCTGCTCAACCAAAATTACAGCCTTGGTAACGATCTGAATGCTGCCGGAGGAAGATACTTCAATCCTGCAGCCACCAGAAGCTTTTATGGCGGACTAAATATTCATTTCTAAAAAACTATTCCCTCCAACTCCGGCAGGCGGAGGGAATAGTCACCTTATAAGTCATATTTATCAACGACTTCCAGCTTGTGAATTACGATTTCAGTAGTATACCGCTGATCCCCATTTTTATCCATATAAGTCTGCGCACTCAGCTTCCCTTCTACCTGCATGGCCATACCCTTTTTAACGATATTTTCTACCAGTTCTACTTTCTGGTTCCAGAAAATTAAATTAAACCATTGCGTCTGGTCCATTGCCTCTCCTAAGCCATTCTTATAAAACTCATGTACGCCCAGACTTAACCTGGCCATCCTTTTCCCTGTAATAAAAGTCACAATTACCGGATCTGTAGCTGCATAACCAGTTAAACGCACGCTGTTTCTTACTCTATCCATATTTCACCTTTTATTTTATTAATACAAATTCTTTGTCCGGAACCGATTTCAAATCCGGTCATTCACCTCTTGCAGCGCAGAAAAAATTGAACGTTAAACCATCCCTGACCGTCAAACCAAATATGGGAATAAGAATACCCGTTAGTCGTTCATTAACCGTTTATTATCGGTTAGACTAAGATTTAAAAGAAAAAATATTTAACCACAAACACACAAAAACAGGGTAAGTTGCTGCTATGAAATATTGCCAGGATTGCGGGACGCTAATTAAAGGACGTACAGATAAAAAATTCTGTGATGATTACTGCCGGTGTCATTATAACAATGTGATCAATAGAAACCGGGATCAGAATTTCAAAAAAATCAATAGTATCCTGAAAAAAAACACCGGTATTCTGGAAAAACTGATTCAGCAGGGAATTAAAACCTCTACACCTTACTTACTTTCTGCGGCAGGTTTCAATTTCAGCTTTTTCACCCATCAATTAAATGAACAAAATGGAAAAATCTGCATTTACTGCTATAATTATGGATATATTAAAATAAATGAAGAACAATTAGCAATTAAACAAGTTACTCATTCCCTGTCATCTAACTAAAAAAAGTAAAACAACGCCGAAATAGTGAAATTCGAATGACAGGTTATTTCACTGTTAGTACCTCAATATCATTTAGGTTTAGTACTTTGGTCTATCAATCAATTTAGACCAAATCTTTAATGAGTTTTTTAACCGCAGAATGGAGAAAATTAGCAATTGCTAATTATGCCATCGATCAAGAAATCCTACGCCCTTACCTGCCAGCAGGTACGGAACTGGACATTTGGAATGACACCTGTTACGTAAGTTTAATAGGTTTCCTTTTTAAAAACACTAAACTACTGGGCTTCAGTGTTCCTTTTCATGCTAATTTTGAAGAGGTGAACCTGCGTTTCTATGTCAAGTATACAGAAGGCGACACCGTTAAACGCGGCGTAGTCTTTATCAAGGAAATAGTGCCTAAATTTGCACTTTCCGTGGTAGCTAATACCGTTTACCATGAACATTATGAAGCCATGCCAATGACCCACAAGTGGTCGGAAACTGAAGATGAGCGTGAAGTAGAATACAGTTGGAGGTGTAAAAATGAATGGCAGGTTTTCTCTGTAAAAGCGAACAAAGCGCTGTCTGAAATTTTACCGGACAGTGAAGCTGAATTCATTACCGGACATTACTGGGGTTATACCAAATGTAATGAGACAGAAACTAACGAATACGAAGTAAAACACCCTAAATGGGCACAATATAAAGTTAAAGAATTCAAAATTGCTGTAGATTTCGCACACACTTATGGCCCGGAATTCGACTGTCTGAACCATCAGGAACCAGTTTCTGTGATGCTGGCAGAAGGTTCGGACATTTCTGTAGAAGGCAAAAGAGGAATTCAGGGTTAGAAACCCTATTTTAAATATTTATGATCAATACATCAGACCTTCAATTGTTGCCAGACAACAAAAAACTACAATCCGCCTGCAAAGCTATGGCCGTATTAGATGCCATACTTTGCCAGGACTGGACTTATCGTTATCACTCATACAATAGTCAATGGAGTGAAGACGAAGAATTTTTTGAAATGCGCAACGGAGAAGGTGACCAGTTGCTGGCGCTATTCAGAAAAGAAGGAGCTGTAATTAATGGTTATTTCTCAGAAGCAGAACAAGGGGAAAAAGACAAATTAACCGATCAGCTTCCTGAGGTATTCCATGAATTCATTTTTGGAGAACCTGTAGCCTCTGCCGGAACTACTTTTTCAGTATGGCAACTAAACGGTCAGCCCTGGAAAACAGGAATACCTGCTGAAAATGACGATCATTCAGCAGAACTGCTAACCCCGCTGGATGCAGAACCTGCTACCTATATTAAATGGGCATCAGATTATTTCAAAGGAAGTTATGCAGAAGGCGGAATTCCATTGGATACTGTAACCCGGATTTTCAACCAGGAACCATTGACTAAAGAGCTGATTTCCTCCTTAGTTAATGAACTGGAAGACTGGGATCAGCTGATAGAGGATCTGATAGAAATTTCATATCCATATCATATAAATCTGTAAACCATGCAATTGGCTCTAACAATCTTATCTTTGCGGCCAATATGAAATTACTGAAGCTAATTACCAATACAAAAATAAGCCTGATTACACTTTGCCTGGGTGGCATCAGCCTGGGAATGACAGAATTCATGATGATGGGGGTATTGCCGGATGTCGCTAAAACCCTCAGCATCAGTATTCCCTCAGCAGGGAACTTAATATCTATTTATGCCTTAGGTGTAATTATCGGGGCTCCGATAATGGTTGCCGTTCTTGGAAAGTATCCTCCCAAAAAGGTATTGATCGGACTCATGATTACCGTGGCCAGCGGTAACATCTTATTCAGCTTTGCCCCAACCTATGAATTATTGCTGGTTGCACGTTTTTTGGTTGGCTTACCACACGGTGCTTTTTTTGGTATCGGTGCAGTAGTTGCCAGCAGACTAGCTGACCCCGGAAGTGAAGCCAAATCAGTTTCAGTGATGTTTGCCGGACTTACGATAGCGAATATAATTGGCGTACCTCTGGGCACATTTATCGGTCACAATGTGAGCTGGAGAATTTCCTTCCTTTTAGTCTCTGTAATAGCACTGATTACCGCAGCCAGCATCAAATTATGGTTGCCGGTGCTCCCATCACAATCAGAAACCAAGTTTTCGGACAGCCTTAAAGTATTTAAAAAACCAGAACTCTGGATCATTATAGGAATTTCTGCGATCGGTACAGGAGGATTATTTGCCTGGATCAGTTATATCGCACCGCTGATGACAGAAGTCGCACACTTCAACAGCAATATGATTACGCCGATCATGGTCATTGCAGGCCTGGGAATGGCAGTAGGTAATTTCATTGGCGGCCGTTTGGCAGACAAGTTTTCACCACTTAAAACAACTAGTTACTTATTATTGGCTATGATTGTTACCCTGATCCTGGTTGCTCTTTTAAGTCATATTAAAGTTGCAGCAATCCTGTTGACTTTCATTACAGGAGCACTCGCCTTCGCAGTTATTGCACCAATGCAAATGCTGATGATAGGCGCAGCAAAAGGCGCAGAAATGTTAGCCTCTTCCTCTATGCAGGCCAGTGCGAATACAGGTAATGCTTTAGGTGCATTTTTAGGAGGTATGCCAATTGCAGCCTACGGCTTTACCTCGCCACAATATGTAGGTGCGGGATTAGCCTTCGGTGGATTCTTACTCTGTATGTTGCTAACCTCCATGTTAAATAACAGGACAAAATTGAAAACTGCTATCGCTTAGCAGTTTTCAATACTACTTTTTGTTTCAGCAGTACTTTTTCTTCTTCTTTCATCGGAGTCTGTTCCTCGTCCCCTCTTTTAAGGTACATAATTACCATACCCGTTAAAATAAAAGGAATACTCAGCAATTGCCCCATATTCAGCAGCATGCCCGCCTCAAAAGCAGACTGATCCTCTTTAATAAATTCAATAGCAATTCTGAAACAGAAGATCAGGAAGATGACCATTCCGAAATAAAAACCAGAAGCCCTCGGATATTTCTTCATCATCAGGTAAACAAAGCCAAAAATCAATAAATAGACGATAGCCTCATATAATTGTGCCGGATGGCGCGGAATATTATCATCCCTTAGAAAAACAAAAGCCCAGCTCACATCAGTCGGCTTACCAATAATTTCTGAATTCATCAGATTACCCAACCGGATAAAAGTACCTGCAAGCGGAACTACCAGGGCAACCTGGTCTAGCAGGAACCACAATTTCACCTTGAACTTTCTGCTAAATAAAATTAAGCTCAGCATAATTCCTATTCCACCACCGTGACTTGCCAATCCCAGGAAACCAGTGATCCGGAAATGCGGTGTAAAAGTAACCGGGAGTACAGCTTCCAGCGGATGCTGAGAAAAATAAGCAAAATCATAAAACAGCACGTGTCCCAGACGTGCCCCGATTAATGTTCCCAGAACAGCATAAATCGTTAAAGAATCCATCAGCTCCACATCAATCCCATATTTAATAAATTGTTTTTTGACTACGATATAACTAAAAACAAAAGCAAGCAGAAAAAACAGGGAATAATACTTTAAAGCGAAAAAACCTAAATCTATCAGCGAATCACCGGGGTTCCATATTATGGTAGCTATACTCATATTTCCTTAAAATTTGTATTAATGCCTGCAAATATAGGCCATATATACACATATGCAATCACGTTGCAGATTTGAAATCAAATTAATCCTATCTTTGCTTTCATACCAGATGCCAAGGCCTTTCTTATTCATTTATGTTTAACCGGTTCACACTCTCACGCTTAAGTACCTTACTCACAGTAATTCTCCTGCTTGTTATTAGTCCGGCTATTTATGCGCAGCAACCAGTCACCGTAAACGACAATATCAATCAGCACATCTTTAATTTTGGTGAGATAGAATGGTTAAAAGACACCCAAAACAAGCTCAGCTTTGAGCAGATCAGCAGTAAAGATTTTGATCAGCATTTCATAAAAAGCATAAAAAGCACTCCGCAAACTACCGATCTGAAAGCAACCTATTGGTTTAGAATTAAGATTAAACACAATAGTAAAGCCAGCAAAAGATACCTGCTGGAGTTCTTCGATCAAACCATAGACCATGTAACCGCCTATTTACCCCAAAAGGACGGACATTACAAAATCAAAGAATTCGGTGATCAATTCAACTTTGACCAGCGTGAACTTCACCATAAAAACTTCGAGCTGTACATCAATAACGACAATGATGAAACACAGCTTTATTACTTCAAATTTAAATCCTCACAGATCTCTGATGCCATCATCGTACTCAGAAGCGTAGACTGGTTTATCTCTTACGCACTGGATGAATACTTTTATTTCGGCATATTCTATGGAATGATCCTGGTTTTTAGCTTCTATAACCTGATCATGTTTATCGCCATGCGGCAAAGACAATACCTCTATTACGTACTGTATAATCTAAGCGTGGGTTTCTTTGAAATGAGTACAGACGGTATCGCCTACCAGTATTTATGGTCTTCCGCTACCGGATGGAACCAGATTGCTTATGCCTTTGCCCTGTATGCAACCAGTATATTTGCCCTGCTGTTTACCAAAGAACTGCTCTTTGTGAAAGCTAATGCCCCGAAACTAAACAAGTTTATACTTTATATCATCAGCATCCGGACAGTCCTGTTTCTTTACAGCCTGATCATAGACCAGTCATTGCTTACCTATAAATTCCTCGAATTTATTCCCCTTGCTGTAGCCTTCTATACCGGTATTTATATTTACAAACAAGGTTATAAGCCTGCCCGTTTCTTTGTTTTAGGCTATAGTTTTCTTTTTATCGGCTTTACCTTAAAATTCCTGATTATGCTGGGATTTGCCTGGCTAAACTTTGGGGTGATCAGCTATTACAGTCTGAGCTTCTGTTTTATTCTGGAAATGGTATTTCTTTCCTTTGCTATTGGCGATAAACTGCGCATTCTGAAAACCAAGGAAGAAAAAGTACAGCGTCAGATGATCCATCAGATGGCAGAAAATGTAAAACTGAAAGACACTCTAAACCAGCAACTGGAAACTAAAGTAGAAGAACGCACTAAAGAAGTATTTCATAAATCCCTAATTATTGAAGCTAAAAATGCGGAGCTGCTTGCAGTTAATGACAGGCTGCAGCAACAAGCAGAAGAAATATCCAGGATGAACATACTCCTGGAACAAGACAATCAGGAACTGCAAACCAATGTAGAAAAAGTAACCCGTGACCGCGTGATGTCTGCTGATGTTGATTTTGAAGAATTCAGTAAAATCTATCCCGACAAAGACAGCTGCAACCTGTTTCTGTCCGAACTCAAATGGAAAGACGGTTATAGCTGCCGCAAATGTAAAAACACACATTTCTATAGCGGGCACATCACCTTTAGCAGAAGGTGCAGTAAATGCGGATATGAAGAATCTGTTACTGCTTATACCGTTTTTCAAAATACCCGTATCCCCATTAATAAAGCATTTTATATGATTTTCCTGATCTACTCCAGTAAAGGAAAAATCTCTTCACACAAGCTCGCTGAAATACTGAATATCCGCCAAAGTACCTGCTGGACTTATGGTTCCAAGATCAAACTCCTGATGGAAGAAAGAAAAACAGTACTAAAAAAGACCAGCAAAAACGGGTGGAGCCAGCTTGTTCTGGATTAAAGCCATTAAAATCACATTAATTCTTTAAGGGTATCAGAGCGTATCGTTTATGCCGTACCTGGTATTGAATATCTTCTCCTATGCCCTGTATATCAGCCACAAACCCTTATTTACCCTACGGTATTGAAGCGTATCAAATACTCCATAATTAACTGTTCATCAGCTATTTATAAAAAATATATTTGTTTAATATGTTGATTTTAACAGATATTAGCCCTTAACTTTAACAATCAAATACAAACCTAAATAAGCAAATCATGACTAAAAATTTTACTCTTTTAATCATTTGTCTTTTATGCGGGATCTCTGTAGCCATAGCACAGAACATCAACATAAAAGGTGAAGTCAAAGATCATCAGGGTCTGCCTTTACCGGGAGTCTCGGTTAAAGTCGATGGAACCAGCAACGGGGTGATGACTAATAAAGACGGTATTTACACGCTGTCTGCTCCAGGAAACGGAACACTTACTTTTTCATTTATAGGCTATAAAACGATTTCGGAGGCTATTAATAACAGAACCAATATCAATACTACACTGGCTGATTCAAACCAGGAACTGAATGAAGTAGTCGTTATAGGTTATGGCTCACAGAAAAAGAAAGACATTACTTCAGCGATCTCTACCATCAGTGTGAAAGATGTAAGCGCGCGCCCAATCATCAATACCTCTGAAGTTCTTGCAGGAAAAGCTCCCGGAGTACAGGTATTCAACGCATCAGGCGCACCAGGCGGTGGTAATTTCAGCGTAAGAATACGCGGAGCATCTTCACCAAACGGCTCTGAACCGATTTACGTTGTAGACGGAGTTGTAGTAAGAAACACAGAAAGTATAGACCCTAACAATATCGAATCAATCAGTGTACTGAAAGATGCCTCTGCTGCCGGAATCTATGGTTCATTAGGAGCCACCAATGGTGTCGTATTAATTACTACTAAAAAGGGAACTGCAGGACAAACCAAGGTAGAAGTTAACATGTATGCAGGTAAACAGCAAATCATTAAAAAATTGGATATGCTGAATGCCGACCAGTACAAAGACCTGATCAATGATGAGTATACCAATAAAGGACAGAATGTACCCGCATTCCCAGCTAATTTCACTGCCAATAACAACTGGCAGGACCTGACTTACCGTTCTGCAAACCAAAGTGGAATTAATGTAGGCGTATCCGGCGGTACCGACAAAGGAACCTTCTATTTAGGATTAGGCCGCTTACAACAAGACGGAATTGTATACGGTACTAACTTTAAACGTTATTCTACCAACCTGAGCTTAGAACAAAAGCTGAAACCATGGTTATCTGTAGGAACTAATGTTGCTTACAACAGAACCGACGGCCGTACCGTGAATGATAACCAGTCTGCTAACAGAGGAGGAACCATACTTGGTGCACTTTACGCTCCGCCTATCCTTCCAATCTTTAATTCAAATGGTAAATACCAGGCGAACACAGATAACGTTTCTAACCCATTGGATGATATTTACAGTAATGAGAACCATTATGTAAAAAACAACTTACTGGGAAATGCACACGCCGAAATCACTTTACCATTTAACATTAAGTACCGTTCACAATTAGGTATTTCATTAAACAACTATAACAACGATACCTTTACCAACCCGCTAACTAACCAGGGAGCAAGCCAGGTAAATGGTATAGGAACAAATACAGCCAATGAAACTTTCCGTTATACCTGGGATAACACCTTGACCTACTCTACAGTAATCAACGGAAAACACAACATTACTGCTGTAGTTGGAACGTCAGCTATCGAAGAAAAATATACCAGCAGCTATTTATACGGTACAGGTTTTCCAGCTGGAATAAAGACCTTAAATGCTGCAAGTGCGAACAAACAGATCTCTACTTTTAAAACAGACTGGACAAGTAATTCTTACTTTGGCCGTATCAACTACGGTTATGACGATAAGTACCTGTTAACCGCGTCATTAAGAGCTGACGGATCATCCAGAGCAGGTATTAATAACCAGTGGGGATATTTTCCGGCAGTATCCGGAGCATGGCGTATCTCTAACGAAGACTTTTTGAAAGACAATACTGTTATCAAAGACCTAAAACTAAGAGCAGGTTATGGTGAAGTAGGTAATTTGCCCCAAACACTATACAATAGCTACAGCTCACTAGACCCTTCAGCCTATTTATTTGGCGGCAACAGTGCTTCAGGTTACAGACCAGCTAATCCATTTGGTAATCCAGATCTGAAATGGGAAAGTACTAAAGGATTAAATATTGGTTTTGATCTGTCTGTATTAAATGACAGAGTATCATTCAGTGCTGATTACTACGATAAAAAAACAACTAACTTCATTTTCCCGGTAACTTTCCCTACTGCAATTTCGGGTAATGCAAATACTGGTTATTATAATCTACCGGGTAATATCTCGAACAAAGGGATTGAATTTTCAGTAACAGGAAGAATACTGGCTAAAACTGATTTCTCATGGACTGCTAACTTAAACGCATCCTTTAATAAAAATTCTGTAAATGGTATGCCACAATTAGTGGACAGTAAAGGAAATAATGTAGACCAGACCTTTCCATTCGGTGGTATAGGATTTGGTGGTAATGGAAATAACACTAATCTGTCTATTGTTAAAAATGGTTTGCCATTAGGCGCATTTTATGGTTATCAGTATACAGGTGTTGATCCAGCTAATGGAAATGCACTGTACAGAAAAGCAGATGGAACGATCACTGCAAAACCAGAAGCAGCAGACCAGACTTACCTGGGCAGCGGACTGCCAAAAGGAGTATATGGCTTTACCAATAGTTTTAACTACAAAAGCTTAAGCCTGGACATCTTAATTGATGCAGTTACCGGAAATAAAGTTTACAATGCGACAAGAGTAGAAACTGAATCTATGTCTTCTACAGCTAATGCAAGTGCAGCAGTATTAGATCGCTGGAGAAAACCAGGTGATATTACTGATATTCCAGGTGCATTTTTTGGTGGTATAAACGCTGCGGGTACAACCAATACGCTTCCATCATCACGCTTTGTGGAGAATGGTTCATTTGTCCGTTTGAAATCAATCACGTTAAGCTACAGGATTAAAAACAGCTTGTTTGATAAACAAGGTATACAGCTGACTGTGTATGCTACAGCTCAGAACCTATGGACCATTACCAAATACAAAGGCTATTACCCTGAGGTCAATACCTTTAGTTCAAGCTCTCAGCAAGATGGTAAACTTGGTGCACCAAGCTCTACTGCTGTGGGTATAGATTACGGTACTTACCCGCAAACAAAAACATACACAGCAGGTCTGAATCTATCTTTTTAATCCTATCCTAAATTTTAAGAAATGAACAACTATCATAAAATATTAACCATTGCAATGTGCGGCTCAATTGGCCTGCTCTGCTCTTGTAAAAAAAGCTTTTTAGACAAACAACCAATCTCACAAGGTACTGCCGGAACCTATTATAAAACTGCAAGTGATGCCGAAGGTGGCCTTGTAGGCGTTTATCAGCAAGCCTTTTTAACCAATCAATACTGGGTTTGGGATTATATTACCAATGGTGATGCCCGTGCAGACAACTGTTACGCAGGTGGTGATAACCCTGACAACTTTGCAATTGATAACTTCCAGCTTACTCCACAAAACGGAAACGCGACCCGTAACTGGCAGAATTTATATCAGGACATCTATGCAGCGAATATAGTACTGGATTATGTCCCTAAAATTGCAGCAGAACAATTTGCAAATAACAGACAACAGGAGATTCTGGGTGAAGCTAAATTTATAAGAGCACTGGATTACTTCCAATTGGTAACTACCTACAATGATGTACCGCTGATTTTGTCAACTGTTGATTTTCCTGCTAAACCCAGCAGAAACGCAGCAACAGAAGTATATGCACAAATAGAGAAAGACCTGATAGACGCAGAAACAGCCTTACCACTTACCGCAGCTTCAGTTGGTCATGCCACTAAAGGATCAGCACAAGCACTATTGGCTAAAGTATATGCACAAGAAGGAAAATATCAGCAGAGTCTGGACTATAGCAATAAAGTAATCAACTCAGGAAAATACGCATTGGTCCCTAACTTTGCTACTTTGTTTGATGGCACCAAGAATACCTCTGAATCTATATTTGAAATTCAGCACTCCTCTGCAAGTGGTTTTACCAGTTACAATGTTTCTTTATTCTTACCTGCAAAATTTGGCACTTACTCTTTCAATAAATTCAACCTTCCAACAAATGACCTGGTCAACCTGTATAAATCTCAAAACGATAATATCCGTTTGAGCTCCTCAGTTTACCTGGCAACCGTTGGTACAGATGGTCTGGCTGCCGGAGATCCGATCCCAACACCTTATACTGCTGCCTATGGCACAATTCCATTCCTTTATAAATGGAAAACCAATATTTCACAATATGGAGGTGGTACAGACAACACTATTCTGCTGCGTTTAGCAGATATTATCCTGCTAAAAGCTGAAGCACTGAACCAATTAGGTCAAACAGGAGCAGCAATTCCTTTAGTGAACCAGATCAGGGCCAGAGTTTCACTTGCACCAATTACAGCAACTTCAAAAGATGATGTCGCATTGGCTATCCTGAATGAAAGAAGAATGGAATTAGCATTTGAAGGTAACCGCTGGAATGACCTTTTAAGATTCGGTAAACAATACACAATTGACCTGATGAACAAACAAACCGGTCCTGATGGAAAACCATTGAATTACAATGTAAGTCAGACTAAATTATTATTCCCGGTTCCATTTAATGAAATACAATTAGATGGGAATCTGACTCAGAACCCAGGTTACTAACAAAATTTAATATAGATCCCGAAGGCAGCTCAGGCTGCCTTCAATTTTTTAAGCCCAAATAAACAATTAAGATGTATTTAAGAAAACCCCTCTCAGTTCTTTTGTTAATGCTCTCTTACGGAATAGTCGATGCACAAACAAAGAATAATGCGAAAGTAGAAAGCCTGCTTCAGAAAATGACCCTGGAAGAAAAGGTAGGTCAGATGGCACAGATCACGCTCGACGTTATCGGAACCGGTAAAGATCGTTTTACCAGTGATGAACCGTTTGCACTGGATCAAAAAGCAATGGAAAAAGCACTGATTCAGTATAAACTGGGCTCAGTATTAAATACATCAAACAACAGGGCAAGAACACCTAAAGTCTGGTATGAAATTATCAGTAAGATCCAGCAAACTGCCATGAAAGGAACCAAAAATGGTATTCCTGTGATCTATGGTATTGATGCTATTCACGGTGAAACTTATACCGCAGGTGCAACCATGTTCCCGCAGCAAATCGGACAAGCAGCAACTTTCAACAGAAGCCTTGTTCGCAGAGGAGCTGAGATTACTGCTTATGAAACCCGTGCAAGCTCTATTCCATGGGCATTTTCTCCTTTATTGGATTTAGGTGCTGATCCCCGCTTCCCTCGTCAATGGGAAAGTTTCGGAGAAGATCCTTATTTAGTAAGCGAAATGGGTGTTCAGGCTGTAAAAGGTCTGGAAGGAGACAACAATGATGTCTCTAATCCATACCGTGTAGCCTCTTCCATTAAACACTTTTTAGGTTACCAAGTACCAATTTCAGGTAAAGACAGAACCCCTGCCTATATTTCTGACCAGGCCTTAAGAGAATATCACTTACCATCTTTCAGAGCAGCTATTCAGGCAGGTGCGAAAACTATCATGATTAACTCAGGAATTATTAATGGTGTTCCGGTTCATGCTAACTATAACCTGATCACTAAATTGTTAAAAGAAGAATTAGGTTTCAAAGGACTGGCGGTTACAGATTGGGGTGATATTGAAAACCTTTACAAAAGAGATCACGTAGCAAAAGATAATAAGGATGCCGTAAGGATTGCTATTAATGCAGGTATTGACATGTCAATGGTTGCTTATAACTATGAGCCTTTTTGTGATGATTTGATTGCTTTAGTTAAAGAAGGTAAAGTAAAAGAAAGCCGTATCGATGATGCAGTAAGAAGAATCTTACAGGTAAAATTTGATTTAGATCTTTTCAACAAGCCAACAACCAACCCTAAAGACTATCCTAAGTTTGGCAGTAAAGAATTTGAGCTGGCTTCTTACCAAGCAGCAGCAGAATCTATTACCTTGTTAAAAAATACAGATCAGGCTTTACCATTGAACAAAGGAGTGAAAATTTTGGTTACTGGCCCTAACGCAAATTCAATGAGAACTTTGAATGGTGCATGGACTTACTCATGGCAGGGAGAAAAAGTAGAAGAATTCGCCGCAAAATATAATACGATCCTGAAAGCTTTAGAAAATAAAGCCGGCAAGCAAAACGTGACCTATGTACCGGGTGTGAGCTATAAAATGGATGGCAAATACTTTGAAGAATATGCAGATCAGTTAGACGCAGCAATTGCCGCAGCTAAAGATGTGGATGTAGTTGTTTTATGTTTAGGAGAGAACTCTTACACAGAAACCCCAGGTAACTTAAGTGACCTTTATCTTTCAGATCTTCAGACAGAGCTTGCGCAAAAACTTGCGGCTACAGGTAAAAAGATCATTTTAGTATTGAATGAAGGCCGCCCGAGAGTGATCTCTAAATTTGAGAAAAAAATGAGTGCAGTCGTACAGAGTTACCTGCCTGGTAATTTTGGTGGCGATGCCATTGCTGACGTACTATTAGGTACAGTAAACCCATCAGGTAAATTACCTTACACTTACCCGCAATATCCAAATGCCTTGTTTACTTATTACCATAAACCATCTGAAGCACGTTCTACTACAGAAGGTGTTTATAACTACGATGCAGATTATAACCCGCAGTACGTTTTCGGATTTGGTTTAAGTTATACCACGTTCAAATACAGTCCAATTAAATTAAGTACAGCTGCTTTGAAAAAAGGAGAAACTTTAACCGTTTCTGTAGAGGTAACCAATACTGGTAAAGTTGCAGGTAAGGAAAGTGTGTTGTTATTTACCTCAGACCTGGTAGCTACTTTAGTTAGCCCTGACGTGAAACGTTTAAGAGGGTTTGATAAAATAGAATTAAAAGCCGGTGAAACTAAAACAGTAACTTTTAAGATTACTGCAGATGATCTAGGCTTTATTAATCCAGAAGGCCAGAAAGTAACTGAAGACGGAGACTTTACCGTACAAATTGCTGATCAGAAAATCAATTTCACTTACAATCAATAATGATGAAGAAGAATATCCTATTTGCTTTTGCGATTGCGCTATCAGCGTGTTCAGCAAAAAGAACAGCAACAGATCCTAACCGGTCTGCTGCTGCTAACAGTGAAGTTAAATACTGGCTCACTACAGGTGATCAATCAGCCTTATTACAAGAACAGTCAACGACTTTAAAATTTGGTACCGCTCAATCTGCCAATCCTGTAATTAGTGTTGATGAAACACAAAAATTTCAAACTATTGATGGTTTTGGTTACACTTTAACCGGCGGCAGTGCCAGCTTAATCAATGCGTTGGATGAAAAGACTAAAGATGCCTTATTGCAGGAACTGTTCTCTACAAAGAAAAACAGTATCGGCGTAAGTTACCTGAGGATCAGTATCGGCGCTTCAGATCTGAGTGCAGATAACTTTACTTACAATGAATTACCTGCCGGACAGACTGATATTAATCAGGATAAGTTCTCTATGGCTAAAGAAATGACAGATTTAGTACCTATCCTGAAAAAGATCCTGGCTATTAACCCTGACCTAAAAATCTTAGGTTCTCCATGGACTGCTCCTACCTGGATGAAAACGAACCATAGCTTTAAAGGCGGAAGTCTGAAACCAGAATACTACGAATCTTATTCAAAATACCTGGTGAAATATATTCATGCGATGAAAGCTCAGGGAATTACAATTGATGCAATCACGATTCAGAATGAGCCTTTACATCCTGGGAATGTTCCAAGTATGTATATGGAAGCAAAAGATCAGGCTATGTTCATTAAATCTGCTTTAGGCCCTGTATTTAAAGCTGCTGGTGTTAAAACAAAGATTATCATTTACGATCATAACGCAGATCGCCCGGATTATCCGATTACTATTCTGGATGACCCAGAGGCAAAACAATACGTTGATGGATCTGCTTTCCACTTATACGGCGGTCAGATCACAACATTGTCTAAAGTTCATGAAGCACATCCGGACAAAAACCTGTACTTCACAGAACAATGGGTTGGCGGACCGGGTAAATTTGATGAGGAGCTAAAGTGGCATGTCTCTACTTTAATTATCGGAGCAACCCGTAATTGGAGCAGAAATGTTTTAGAGTGGAATTTAGCCGCTGACCCACTATATGGCCCACATACTGTAGGCGGATGTAAAAATTGCTTAGGGGCGATTACTGTAGCTCCTGAGGTTACAAAAAACGTAGCTTATTACATTATTGGCCATGCGTCGAAATTTGTAAGACCAGGATCTTACAGAATCGGTTCTAACATTACTGACAATTTAGAAAACGTAGCCTTCAGGACTCCGGATGGAAAAACTGCACTGATCGTTGTCAATGGAAACACCGCTGAAAAAACCTTTAACATTCAATATAAAGGAAAAACAGTAAAAACTTCATTGCCAGCAGGTGCTGTTGCAACTTATGTCTGGTAGTTTTATAGCATTAAAAAATTTTCTTAATCAAATAATGTACCTTTAGCGGCATACTTATAAAGTTATAAATATTAGAATGACCAAAGAAAATAAAGTTTATCACTCGGTGACTTGCAGAATATGCAAGTCACCTTTTTCAAAAGAATATAATTTCAAAGAGCAGATGTTTGGCTTCGGCGATGAATTCCGTTACCAGGAATGCTCTTCTTGCGGATGTTTGCAGATTGCAGAATTACCAGCCGATATTATCAAATACTATCCTCCATATTATTATTCTTTTACCCAGAAAATAGCGACGCTAAAAAAACTTCCGTTCCTGAAAAGGTTATTGGGAAATCACAGAATACAGCGCAAATACAGCAAAGACTATAACCTTCTAAAATACCTGAAACCTATCAACGCCAAAATTGATGATAGAATTCTGGATGTAGGCTGCGGCAAAGGACAATTGATCTGTGACCTGTTTAACCAGGGCTTTAAGCAGGTAGAAGGCGTAGATAAGTTTCTCCCTCAGGAAATTGATTACGGATACGGTGTAAAAGTAATGAAAAAGGAGCTGACAGAATTACAAAGTCACACTTATGATCTGATTATGATGCACCATGTTCTAGAGCATATGGATCAGCAAAAACAAGCTTTAACAGATTGCCGTGGATTGCTGAAAGAAGAAGGCTGTCTGCTGATCAGAATTCCTGTACTTGGAGAAGCATGGGAGCGCTACCAGGGCAACTGGGTTCAACTGGATGCACCAAGGCATTTCTTTTTACACACTTTAAAAAGCATGAGCATTCTTGCGGAAGACGCTGGCTTTGAAATCAGGCAAACCACGTATGATTCCACAGGGTTCCAGTTTTATGCCAGTGAACTTTATGAAAAGAAAATCCCATTATTCTCTGCAGCAAACGATTATAATCTTCATCCTATAGAGAAAGAGTTTACACCAGGAGAATTAAAAGCTTTTGAACAGGAAGCTGAGAAACTCAATGCAGTGCAAAGAGGAGATTCAGCTGTTTTTTATTTATATAAAAAGCCAGCCCGCTCCTGATTTTCTGGCCGGACTCTTGTGCTGAAAAAATGAAACCTCTCTAAAATATATTCCGATGAAAAAAACAATCTTATCATTGACTATCCTGGCAGGGCTTTTTGCTGCCTGTCAGCAGAATAAAACTACAGCGCAAAAAATTGATAGCCTTGCTACCACACCTGACACCAATGCCTCTAAAGCAAAAGCATGTTATGTGTACATTAAAGATAAAGACACTGTTTCTTTATCACTGATTACTGCAGGAAACGCAGTAGCAGGCAGCTTGAACTATAATTTTTATGAAAAAGATAAAAATGCCGGTACTATCGCCGGAATAATCAAAGGAGATACCATTATTGCAGACTATACTTTTCAAGCTGAGGGGACAACCTCTTACAGACAAGTTTCATTTATCAAAAAAGGAGATCAGCTGTTAGAAGGTTACGGCCCAACGCAGGAAACAGATGGCAGAAGAGTATTTACCAATTTAGCAGGCTTAAAATACGGGGATATTACCCTTTCACCAGTAGCCTGTAAATAAAAGAAACGTTTTGAATCCCTAAAAGGACTCAAAACGTTCCCAAAATCCGTCTACAGGAAGTTTGGCAAAGATATTTACCGGTTCTTTTTTGACCGGATGAAGGAATTGCAACCTTCGGGCGTGTAAACAAATACTTCCTTTACGGCTGCCACGCGGGTAGCCGTATTTATTATCCCCGACAATCGGACAGCCTAAAGTAGAAAGCTGTACCCTGATCTGATGGGAGCGCCCTGTTAAAGGATCTACCTCAATCAGGTAATATCCGCCCAGTTCACCAAGCAGCCTGTAGCTTAATTCAGCACGCTGACTCCCCGGAACTTCCGTATTATGCGGCGTAACCACATTTGTTTTTGGATTTTTCACCAGCCAGTGTACCAGGGTCCCCGAAATATTAGCCGGACGATTGCGTACAACCGCCCAGTAAGTTTTCTTAACCTCCCTGTTTTTAAAAATGGCATTCATTCTTTCCAGTGCTTTACTTGTTTTCGCAAATAAGATCACCCCGCTTACCGGGCGGTCTAAACGATGTACCACACCTAAAAATGCACTGTTAGGCTTATTATATTTTTTGGCGATGTACCTTTTCACCATATCTTCCAATGGCTCATCGCGAGTTTCATCCACCTGGACAATATCACCTGCACGTTTACAAATCGCGATCAGGTGATTATCTTCGAAAAGTACATCTTTATCAGTTACCGACATTTTTAGTATTGCTCTTTTTCATTTGGAAAGTCATTCGCTTTCACATCCTTAATATATGCTTTTGCAGCATCTAAAATTCCGTCATATAAATTAATATACTGACGTAAAAAGCGTGGTTTAAAGCCTTTAGTTAAACCGATCATATCGTTTACCACTAAAACCTGTCCATCACAATGCGGTCCTGCCCCTATTCCGATGACCGGGATATGAAGACTTTCAGACACTTCTTTAGCCAGTGCAGCAGGTATCTTTTCCAATACAATTGCAAAACAACCAGCGTCCTGTAAAGCCTTTGCATCAAGTTTCAGCTTTTCAGCTTCCTCTTCACCTTTAGCTCTTACAGTATAAGTTCCGAATTTATAGATCGACTGAGGAGTTAAACCTAAGTGTCCCATTACAGGAATACCCGCAGTAATAATTCTGGAAATAGAATCCACTACTTCAGTACCGCCTTCCAGCTTTACACCGTGAGCACCCGATTCTTTCATGATTCTGATCGCAGAGCTTAAAGCTTCTTTTGAATTGCCCTGGTAAGAACCAAAAGGAAGATCCACTACGACAAAAGCGCGCGTTGCACCTCTAACGACACCCTGGGCATGATAAATCATCTGGTCCAGTGTAATCGGCAAAGTAGTTTCATGGCCCGCCATTACGTTTGAAGCTGAATCACCAACCAATAAAACATCAAGTCCTGCATCATCCAGAACCGTAGCCATAGAATAATCATAAGCAGTTAACATCGATATTTTTTCACCACTCTGTTTCATTGCTTGCAGAATGTGGGTTGTAATACGCTTTACTTCTTTGTGTATAGACATAAATTTATGCTTTTAGGGGAGCAAAATTAGGGTATTCAATTGAGAAAATTACCCTAAAACCAATTATATACGGCATATCGAACGTAACAATTCAATCCTGATAAAAAAAATATGGATTTAAAGATGAAAAAGCTATCTTTGTATCCCGAAATGAACGGGTTAAACAACAACACATTTGTTAATCAATATAGCGACCTCAAAACCGCAAATCTTCATTCATTAATCCCTTTTTTAAACTTTATTTTTCATTTTAATTACGATGACTAACTACACCAAGTTACCTGCTATCCTGTTATTGGCTGACGGTACTGTTTACCACGGTAAAGCTGCCGGAAAGATTGGTACAACGACAGGAGAGATTTGTTTCAATACAGGAATGACAGGTTATCAGGAAATTTTCACTGATCCATCTTATTTCGGACAAATCATGGTCACTACGAATGCCCATATTGGTAATTATGGAATTCATAAAGAAGAAATCGAATCTGATTCGATTAAGATTGCAGGTCTGGTTTGCAAAAATTACAACATCGGCTATAGCCGTAAAGAAGCAAATGAATCTATACAGGATTATTTCCAGGATGAAAACATCGTTGGAATTTCTGATATTGATACCCGTGCTTTAGTAAGGAAAATCAGAGATCAGGGAGCAATGAATGCGATTATCTCTTCTGAAATCACTGACATCGAAGAACTGAAAGCTAAATTGGCACAAGTACCTTCTATGGACGGATTGGAACTGTCTTCACAGGTTTCTACCAAAGAACCATATTTCTATGGTTCACCAGATGCGACTTATAAAGTAGCTACGCTGGATTTTGGAATCAAGAAAAACACTTTACGTAACTTCGACGAAAGAGACTTATACGTACAGGTTTTCCCTGCAAAAACTACTTTTGAAGAAATGGATAAATGGGGAGCTGATGCTTACTTTGTGTCTAACGGCCCTGGTGATCCATCGGCCATGCCTTATGCCATTGAAACTGTTAAACAAATCCTGGCTTCAGATAAACCACTTTTCGGTATCTGTTTAGGTCACCAGTTATTAGCACAAGCTAACGGAATTGGTACGATGAAAATGTTTAACGGCCACAGGGGATTAAACCACCCGGTAAAAAATATTATTAAAAACCATTGCGAAGTAACTTCTCAAAATCACGGTTTCGGTGTAATTCCGGAAGAAGTAAGAAGTTCTGACAAAGTGGAAATTACCCATATCAACTTAAATGATCAGTCGATCGAAGGAATTCGTGTAAAAGGTAAAAAAGCATTCTCGGTACAGTACCACCCTGAATCTTCTCCTGGCCCGCATGATTCACGTTATCTGTTTGATGACTTTGTGAAGCTGATCAAAGGTGAAATAAGCTGGTAGACTGGTAATCACCGGTTCTAACCATCATTTTACCGACATTTTAAGAAAGGATTGAGTCACATCAATCCTTTTTACATTAAACCTTGTTACATTTATCTCATGGATAAAACGAATACCATTATCAGTGTCCGTAATCTGGTAAAAAACTATGCTGATTTCACAGCAGTCAAAGGGATTAGTTTCGATGTCTATGAAAATGAGATTTTCGGACTGCTTGGCCCTAACGGTGCAGGAAAAACGACTACTTTAGAAATCATTGAAACACTTCGGGAAAAAACTTCCGGAGAAATTACAGTAGATGGATTTTCTGTAGATAAAGATGCCAATGAAATCAAAAGGATTATTGGCGTACAACTACAGGCTGCGGGTTATTACCCCAATCTGAACCTGGTGGAACTTATGGAGCTTTTTGCTGGTCTTTATGGCGTGGACATCAAACCGATGGAAATGCTGGAGAAAGTAAACCTTCAGGATAAAGCCAAAGCAAAATTTAAAGCCCTTTCCGGCGGACAGAAACAACGCTTCTCTATTGCGACAACTTTACTGAACTCTCCCAAGATCATTTTCCTGGACGAGCCGACCACAGGACTCGATCCTCAGGCACGCCGTAATTTGTGGGACCTGATTATCGACATCAGGAACAATGGAACTACGGTTGTGCTCACTACCCACTATATGGATGAAGCAGAACAACTATGTGACCGCGTAGCTTTCGTAGAGCACGGAGAAATCATTGCGCTGGATACTCCGGACAACCTGATTGACCAGTTAATCAACAGCGGATTCGAAAGAAAAAAAGAAGTTAAAAAAGCTAACCTCGAAGATGTATTTATCAATCTTACAGGCCAGGAATGGCGTGAAGGCTAAATGAGCTCAAAAATGAACAAATCATATAACAATACTAAAGCCACGCTGGCTCTTGCCAAAGCAAGTTTCAGGTCTATTACCCGCAGCCCGTCGGCTGTAGTTTTCACGCTTGCCTTTCCACTTATTTTTATTCTTGTATTTGGTTTTCTGGGTGGCGGAGGAGTTAAATTAGATCTTGCTGTAGCACCGGGCTCAGATATGCAGAATCCGGTTATTATTGCCCTGCAACATACCTCTGTAATCCATTTAATTACTGATCAAAGTGATATTGAGCTACACCAGCGGTTAGAAAAAGGAACAATTGCCGGGGTAATTGATGTCCACAAAAACATTGTGGATCAACCCGCTTATTTAGCAAACGTAAAATATACCTCTGCCTCGATGGATAAAGGAAATATCCTGAAGTCGATTTTAAACAACCTGATGTACACTTTAAATACGAAAGATTTAAAGCCATCGGTAGCAGAATTAAAAGAAAGTACTGTACATGGCAGAACTTACCGGACTATAGATTTTATCCTGCCCGGACAGCTCGGTTTCTCTTTATTGAGTACCGGTGTTTTCGGAACAGCCTTTGTCTTTTTCAGCCTGAGACAAACACTGGTAATCAAACGTTTTTTTGCCACTCCGGTAAAAAGATCGAGTATTATCCTGGGTGAAGGGCTGGCCAGAATAGGTTTCGCGTTGATAGGAGCCTTATTTATTATCCTGATCGGCCATTTCTTTTTCCATTTCACACTCATCCATGGGGTCACGACGGTGATTAATATGCTCCTGCTGTCCACTATTGGTGTCATCGTGTTTATGGGCTTCGGTTTTGTCGTTTCTGGTATTGCAAAAAGTGAAAGTACGATCCCTCCTATCTCAAATATTATTACCTTACCACAATTTTTATTATCTGGTACGTTCTTCTCTATAGAGAACTTCCCAAACTGGCTGCAACCAATTAGCAGGGCCTTACCACTCACCTATCTGAATGATGCGATGAGACAGGTTGCTTTTGAAGGTGCCGGACTATGGGATGTGAAGCAACAGATTTTAATCATGGTGATCTGGGGAATAGGAATATACGCGGTAGCGGTAAAGGTATTCAAGTGGGAATAAAATTATAGGGAAATCAATCCTGATAATTTATAATTTTATTTTAACTTTGATCATCACCTGGTAATTGTATTATTTACACTAAGGAGATAAAAACACTTAAAACAACTAAAATGAGTTTAATTATTGATGTTCATGCAAGGCAAATCCTCGATTCTAGAGGTAACCCTACTGTTGAAGTAGAAGTAATCACTGAAAATGGCCAAATGGGCCGTGCTGCTGTACCATCTGGTGCAAGTACTGGTAAACACGAGGCTGTTGAGCTAAGAGACGGAGATAAGAAAGTTTACATGGGCAAAGGTGTATTAAAAGCCGTTGAGAATGTGAACAAGAAAATAGCTAAAGAACTTCAGGGTATCGACGTTTTTGAGCAAAACCTGATTGACAAGGCGATGATCGACCTTGATGGTTCAGAAAACAAAGGAAATTTAGGTGCTAATGCAATCCTGGGCGTTTCTTTAGCAGTAGCTAAAGCAGCAGCAGCAGAAAGCAGACAACCATTATACCGTTATATCGGTGGTGTAAATGCAAATACATTACCTATTCCAATGATGAACATCTTAAACGGTGGTGCACATGCGGATAACAAAATTGACTTCCAGGAGTTCATGATTATGCCATTGGGAGCGCGTAGTTTCTCTGAAGCATTACAAATGGGAACCCAGGTATTTCACCACCTGAAAGACGTATTAAAGAAAAAAGGTTATTCAACAAATGTTGGTGATGAAGGTGGTTTTGCACCAAACATCGGTTCAAACGTTGAGGCCATTGAAACTGTTTTAACAGCGATTGAAACTGCTGGTTTCACTCCTGGTAAAGATATATGGATCGCTATGGATGCAGCTGCATCTGAAATGTATGATTCAAAAACTAAAACTTACAACTTCCATAAATCATCTGGTGAGAAATTAACTTCTGACGAAATGGTTAAATACTGGGTTGACTGGGCTAATAAATACCCAATTATCTCTATCGAAGATGGTTTAGACGAAGATGACTGGGACGCATGGGAAGCTTTAACTTTAGCTATCGGTAACAAAGTACAGTTAGTAGGTGATGATTTGTTTGTAACTAACGTTAAACGTTTACAACAAGGAATCGATAAAAGCATTGCAAACTCTATCCTGGTTAAAGTAAACCAGATCGGTACCCTGACTGAAACTATCAACGCAGTATCATTGGCACAAAACAGTGGTTACACGTCGGTAATGAGTCACCGTTCAGGAGAAACTGAAGATACAACCATCGCTGATTTAGCAGTTGCTTTAAACTGTGGTCAGATCAAAACTGGTTCAGCTTCACGTTCTGACAGGATAGCTAAATACAACCAATTATTACGTATTGAAGAAGAATTAGGTTCTGCTGCACGTTTTATTGGTAAAGATTTCAAATTCCTGAAAAAATAAGCTGGGTTTCCAGTTTTAGCATAGAAAGCATAGTCGGAAACGGCTATGCTTTTTTATTTTATAATTTATATCTTTGTTTATATGAACAGATTACTGGAAATCTTTCGCAACAAGTACTTTCTCTCTACTGCTGCATTTGCAGTATGGATGTTATTCTTTGATAAGAATGATATGCTCTCTCAATATGAGTACCGCACAGAAGTACACAAGCTGCAGGAAGAAAAAGATTTCTATGAAAAACAAACTGCCCAGGTGAAAAAAGATCTTAACGAGCTAAACACCAATCTGAATACCGCAGAGAAGTTTGCAAGAGAAAAATACTTCATGAAAAAAGACAATGAAGATGTTTTTGTAATTATTAAAGAAACCCCTAAAGACTAAATTCAGCTTTCTAATAGCCGAATCTAGGCAACGTCAGTTTATAACGAACCACGACTATTCTCAGCGCGAAGATAAAGCCGATCACCAATACCTTTGCCACATCTGCTTTCAGGTTAAAAAACAATAAAGTAAAATATAAGATCCCTCCCAGAATACAGGCCGTAGCATAAATCTCTTTTTTAAAGATCAAAGGAATTGTATTCAGCAAGGTATCCCTGATTACACCGCCAAAACAACCTGTAATTGTACCCAGCGCAATACAAATCCCCGGACTCAGACCAAAGGCTATCCCTTTTTGAATTCCCAGGATTGTAAAGAGCCCAAGCCCCATCGAGTCAAACAAGAATAGTGTCACTGTAAACCGCTTCCGATGTCTTTTCAAAACTATAGTGAGCAGTGAGGTGACCAGGATCAGTAAACAGTAATTTACATCCCTCATCCATTTAACCGGGGTATCACCCAAAAGCAAATCCCTGACCGTTCCCCCGCCAATAGAAGTTACAAAAGCGATGATCAGTACACCAAAAGGATCAAGCCGCCGCTGTATAGCAGAAAATGAACCTGAGATCGCAAAAGCGATGGTCCCTAAAATTTCTATAACCTGAGAGGTAGTGAATTCCATAAATTAACCTTTATTACAGCGCCGAATTTCTTTTACGTACAAACCATTCTATACTCAGCATGACCATAATCAGCACAAATAAACTTTTTAAATTGATCAGTTCCTCATACTTTCGATCCTCATAACTCAGTGTTTTCAACTGGTTACTCTGAATCAGGTCATCCTTAATTTTTAAAAGCTGGTCTGGAAGATACAATTTTCCATTGGTCTGGTTAGCTAACTGATATAATAATTGATGATTTGCCAGCGTCTGCTGAAATTCGGCAGTAAGGGTATTTACAAAAAAGGTTCCTTTGTCCTGATAATGCTGATTTCCCAATGTAGTATTGGCAGTATAGCTGTACTTGCCCGGTGGCAATACACCTGCATCCAGCTGATAAGAGGATTCATATTTTGAGAACGTGAAGTTATACGTTTTACCCTTTTCATCTTTTAATAGTAAATTGACATCCGGCGTATTTACTGGCTGATAACTATCATTGTATAATGAAGCGTTCAGCACTACCCGGTCATTCTCTTCAAAAGTATTTTTAACCGGCCTGACTTTAAATTTCCGCTTATCATCCTTCACAGAAAGATATTGTACTATTTTACCCACCAGGTCATTGAATACCGGGGTCTGCGGGTTTTCACGGGCTTCTGACAGCTTCCACTTCCATAAACCCTCCCCAATCAGATACCCGGTCTTACGGCCATTGTCATTCATAAAAAACAGCTGCGGACGATCAGTTTTTATTTTGCCATTGCGCTGATCCAGTACAACCTGCTGGTTTCCCAAAATTTTAAACACGCCCGCTGGTGACTGTAAAGCATCAAAATTTTCAATGACTTTACGCGAAGCCGGATCTAAATCAAAAACAGACAGGTTTGGATCGATAGCACTATATTGATATTGAGGAGCCGCATTTCCAGAAAAATTAACCTGTTGCTGTACCTGATTAAACCTGCCCGGATTACTTTGCATGCCTACAACATACCAAAGCGGAACTTTCGCGGTCTTTGTTTTCGCCAGAAAGGCACTTCCATCAAATTGACTATCGGGCAATTGATAAAGAATGATCAATCCATAAGCCTGCGGGTCAATCTTCAACAACGCATCATTTAAAACTACTGAAACCTCATGATGTTTATTCAACCCGATGGCCTGTTTTAAAGCTGCCACATCCGGATGCGGACCAGCCGCAGCAATCAATATCTTTTGACGTTCATCAATCACATCAACCAGGGTCTGATAAACATTATTTTTGATGGAGATTTCCTGAGCAACCGGGGCCAATGAAACAACATATTGATGCTGACCAACTTTTGAAGCTTTTAAATTCACCGGTATGTTTTTCGAAAATTGAGCTGCATTTACCTGTACAGTTTTCTCATACACCTTTTTCCCATCTTCGAGTACTGTCAGCCGGATTGGTATCCCCTCACACTGAAATGCCTGTACCTGCACCTCCATCCTGAAATCATTATCCAGGTAAACCAGATCGTTAACATTTACAGCACTGACTAATATATCTTTTTTAGGGATAGTGTCCCCCAGCGCTATCGTATAAACCGGCGCCTTGAGCAGTGCCAGCTCCTGTACCGGATTCCCGCCCCGGTTAAAAATTCCGTCAGTAGCTATAATCACCGCTCCGACGTTTTTATTAATTAATTCATCATTTAGTTTATTGATCAGTTGTGCAGCGTTGGTAAGTTTCCCTTTATAGCCAAAATCAAGCCCTTTAACCACACGATCACTAAAACTATAACCTCTTACCTCATATTTTTCTGATAGTTCTGCCTGAAGCTGCTGCAGCGATTTTCTATATTTGATAGTATCAAATCCTGCAGGCCTGAAAGCCGCAATAGAGGCAGAGTTATCTTGTGCGATGACCACAATCGGTTTCTCGAGCGTATAACTCGTTTGTTTAATCAGCGGGGAAAATAAAAGCCATAAGATCAAAGTGAGCGTTACCGTCCTGATTACCGCCAAACCTATATTGACCGGACGGGTCAGGTTTGAATTTTTCCCATAGAGCAACCATGCGAAAAATAAACCAGCTGCCAGACAGCCGGAAAATGCAAGGAAACTATAGAAATTAAAGGTGTCGTTCATAGGTCAGCCTAAAGATGCTGATTTTTTAAAAACTGACTGCATAATTCTTAGAAAAAACCAAATTTCACGTCAATGAAAAAGGGTGAAAAGCCTTCCTGTAACAGAAATATTTTCACCCTTTTAAAATAATATTTAAGGAATAAGCTTATAACATACCACCGCAAACAGACAGCACTTGTCCGGTTACGTAAGCACTCATATCAGAAGCAAGGAATACGCAAACATTTGCTACATCCTCAGGCTCACCTGCACGCTTCAACGGAATACCTTCTTCCCAGCCTTTAACAACTTTAGGATCTAATACATCAGTCATTTCCGTACGGATAAATCCCGGAGCAACCACATTGGTCCGGATATTTCTTGAACCTAATTCTTTGGCAACTGATTTAGAGAAGCCAATAATACCAGCTTTAGAAGCTGCATAATTAGCCTGACCAGCATTTCCCTGCACACCGACTACCGAGCTCAGGTTAATGAAAGATCCTTTACGGGCTTTCATCATCACTTTTGAAGCTGCTTTAGTAATATTGAACACAGATTTCAGGTTTACATTGATCACGTCGTCCCAGTTTTCTTCGCTCATCCGCATCAGTAAACCGTCTTTAGTGATTCCGGCATTGTTCACAACGATGTCAATTGTACCAAATTCAGCAACTATATCACTAATTAGTTTTTCTGCTTCATCAAATTTAGAGGCATCAGAACGGTATCCTTTGATTTTAGTACCGAAAGATTGTAATTCCTGCTCTAAAGCTTCTCCTTTTTCTACTGAAGACAGATAAGTGAAAGCAACATTCGCACCCTGTTCTGCAAACTTCTCCGCTATTTTGCGGCCTATTCCTTTTGAAGCACCAGTAATTAATGCTGTTTTTCCTTCTAATAGTTTCATCTTGTTGTATATAGTATTTTTTGTAAGATGGAGCCTTTGATGATTAAAATAATTATTTCCTGCGGCTTTAATAATTATTTTGATCATGCCGGGTTCATCTGGTTGTATATTGTTTTTTTATAATAGTTATTTCTGGTTCAAATCTGCAAAGCCAATTTGAATTCAAACTTTTTAAACTGCTGGTTCCTGCTGGCTTAAGCAGTGGAAACTACCTAATCCCCAGATAATATCTGTAGAATCAATCCCGACTACTTTGCGGTCAGGAAAAGCACCTCTGATAATACCCAGTGCAATTTCATCATTTACATCCCTGAAAGTAGGCACAATTACCGCAGCATTTGCAATGTAAAAGTTAGCATACGAAGCAGGTAAACGTGTATCCTCATGAATAACCGGCGATGGCATTGGTAACTGGATAATGTTTAAAGGCTCACCGTTTAACAAACGCATCGCCTTTAGTTCTTCCAGATTTTCCTTTAAAAGGATATAATTTTCATCTAATGGATTTGACTCCACGACAGTTAAAACGGTATTCGCATTCACAAAACGGGTAATATCGTCAATATGGCCGTCTGTGTCATCACCAACAATACCATCCCCAACCCATAAAACCTGTTCTGCGCCATAACATTCTTTCAGATACTCTTCAATCTGCTGTTGGTTCAAATGCGGATTTCTGTTTGGATTTAACAAACAAGCTCTGGAAGTTAAAATTGTCCCTGCCCCGTTGAATTCTACAGATCCGCCTTCCATTACAATCCCCGGGTTGAATACCGGCAAACTGAAATGATCTGCAATACGCGTAGGTATAATATCATCTAACTCATATGGAGGATATTTTCCGCCCCAGGCATTATAACCCCAGTCAATAACCACTTTTTGCTGCTCTGCTTTTGGGTTCAATAAGAAAGCAGGGCCATGATCACGGCACCAGGCATCATTGCTTGGATTAAAATAAAATTCTATCTGCGCCAAATCTGCACCTGCTTCCTGCAATTTTGAAATTGCAAAAGCTTTAGTAACTTCATCATTTACATTGATCCTTACTTTTTCTCCCTGAGCTACGATTTTGATAAACTCACAGTATGATGCGTAAATCATATCAATTTTACCAGGCCATGAAGCTTCTTTATGCGGCCATGTTAACCAGGTAGCCTCATGTTTAGCCCATTCAGCAGGAAAGCTATAGCCGGCTTTCTTCGGAGAGTTATCAAATAGACTCGTCATCTATATATCTTTTGGTAATTGGTGAATAAGTATCAATTCTTCTGTCACGTAAAAATGGCCAGTGCGTTCTGTAACGGTCAGACTTAGACAAGTCAAGTTCTACCACTTTCAGTTCTTCCTGATCGTGTGTAGCCTGGTATAACAGGGAGCCGAAAGGATTGGATACAAATGATCCTCCCCAGAAAGATACACCTGCTTCTTCCCCAACACGGTTGATACTTACCACAGGCACACCATTCGCAATAGCATGTGAACGCTGAATAGTCTGCCACGCGTTATATTGTTCTTTATTCGTTTCCTCATCCTGTGTAGTCGCCCATCCTATTGCAGTTGGGTAAACCAGGAAATCAGCGCCCATCAGTGCAGTTATTCTTGCAGCTTCAGGATACCATTGATCCCAGCAGATCAGCACACCAATTTTAGCATATTTGGTTTTGAATACTTTATAACCTAAGTCACCCGGAGTGAAATAGAATTTTTCATAAAACCCAGGATCATCCGGGATGTGCATTTTACGATATTTACCTAAATAAGCCCCATCTGCATCCAGAACAGCAGTAGTATTATGATATAAACCTTCCGCTCTTTTTTCAAACAGAGAAGCAACAATGACTACGTTTAGTTCTTTGGCAACAGCCGATAAAATATCGGTTGACGGGCCAGGGATAGTTTCTGCTAATTTGAAGTTCTCATACTCTTCAACATCACAGAAATATAGGGAGGTAAAAAGCTCTTGCAGGCAAACCACCTGGGCACCCTGAGCCGCTACTTCACGGATCTTTGCAATTGCTTTATCTAAATTTTCTTGTTTGCTACTGGTGCAGGTCATCTGCACCAATCCAACTTGTACTTTAGCCATTCTTTGAATTTTTGTGACCACAAAGTTAGCAGAAAAAAAATTCTGTACTTCATTATTCTGAAAAGCTTATCCTGGCTAAGATTAAGGGCTAAAAATCAGAATTTTATTAGTGTTTCAGGCTTATAATAATAGTGATAAAAAAGCAGGTAAGAAATAATCAGACTTGCAGCAAAAGATAATCTTTGCATGCCAAACATGATGATATAAAATGATAAGATAAATAGTCCGAATACCCATAACAGGTACCTGTACATTCTTAAGCCCATTAAATGTAAGATGCTCCGGAAAAGTAATGCGGTACTTAATCCAAACAACAACATTTCAACCGCTGTTAAAAAAGGAAATTTAGATAAACACCAGATACATTCCGGCAAAATAATTAAGAAGTAACTCCAGAAGAAGCTGAAAAAAAGCTGGAACCGGCTATAAGGAAGATTTCTTGCAAAGCTGAGGTAAGTTTCTTTAAAACGATGCTCCTGGTAAATCAGTACGCTATGTAAAGTGACGATGGCGAGCATGATGATATAGGGTACACGCAGATCTTGTTTGTTCCCTGCAAAAATATAAAGTATACCGGTCATCACTAACAGCGAAGCAATTTTGGTCAGCAGGTAGATCAGCTTGGTCCGGTCAAAAAGATGATACATGAATAAGCTTGAAAAAGGTTTAATGATTCCGCGGGTCATCCTAAGCACTAAAGCCGTCTTCCTGGTTTTGTTAATGCGGTTAGCCAGGTATATATATAATAATGCACTAATCGAGGCCATTAAAAGAATATAAACGAGAGTAATTGCAGGGATCACATTCGCATCATAGATTATCCCCAAAATGGTCGCAAAAAGCCAGTAGCCTAAAAATGGCAGAGAGATCACAAGCTGTACACAAAACCAGCTTTTAAACTGTTCAAACTTACTGAACGAGGTAATCCCATAAAACAGGAATTGATTACTTTCTAATTGTAGTTGTGCAGCTACATATTGCCAGCTTTTGATAGAATAAATGAGCCAGCAAGCAAAAACCAGCAACATCATAACAGGCGTGATAATAAAAGTCATCATTAACATCAAATGATAAAATGTAGATTCTTCCATTTGATAAACACCAGCAGTATTGATAAAGAAACAATAACTGATGATCGTGACGAAAAGAAAAAGCAGCAGTCCTGATTGCTCCCTGTAAAAGCGGTAAGCAAATATTTTAAGCAGTACCTGGGTGAGTGTTCCGGACATCTTATAAGTTAATTAAGTGTTGGTTTTCAATCAGGATATTTTTGATCAAAGGCAAAGCTGAACTTTCAAATGGCTGATGAGACGCTAAAAGGAAACTCGTTTTATCTTTCTCGTGTTTTTCTGTGATCCACTGGTAAAGGACTTCCAGCGATTCTACATCAACAGTGATTAAGGGTTCATCCAGTAAAATAATTTCAGGTTTGCCCAAAAAAGCAAGAATAAGTGACAGTTTTTTCAGCATACCACTGGAATAGGTTCCCAAAGGCCGGTTGATATAGGAAGTCATTTTCATACTTTCTATATAATAGACAGCTTGTCCCTGCTCCCCTCCCTTTGCAGCTGAAAACAGGCTGACCATTTCCTGACCGGTTAAGAAATCAGGAAAAATGGGCTCTGCTTCTGCGAAATTAACGCGTTTACGAAAGCCAAGGGTATGCTTTTTTATACTGATCGGGTTAGCAGGATCAGCTGTGGAAGGATGCAGGATAATATCCCCCTTAAAATCAAGGATACCCGCAATTGTTTTCAGTAGTGTACTCTTCCCTGATCCGTTCGCTCCTTTAATCCAGTAGATGCCAGGATCAATAGTATGATCATCTATTTTTAAAGCCGGGAAGTTATTGTATGATTTTTGATAATTCACGAAGCTGAGCATATCCTGTCTTTAGAATAGTAGGACGGCAATCAACTGGCATTGTTACGGTTAAAGAAAACTAACGTCTTTTTTAAGAGCCTGTATTCGAAGTCAGAGAGTCTCTGTACTCCTGTTGTAACTCAAACAGGCATTTAGCACAAAGACAGCTATCATAATGTTCACTGATATACTGCACTTCGTTCAGGTCAAGATAGACCACACTGCACTGACATTTAGTGTAGGAGTTAGCCTTGCACTCAATCGGCACACCGCAACGTTCGCATGGTATAATTTCGTGTTTGGCCATTAAAAAAGGGTCTTATACAACAAAAGTACGGTAATTTGACTTACCGTACTTTATGCCTTTCATTTTATGAGATTTAGATTATCCTGAGCAGCTGATACAGCCTTCCTCCATAGAACAAACCGGACCGTCAGTAATTTCTTCCACTACCTGGTCAATATGCGCCGGAATTACAGGTTCCATATTTTTACCAGCCTGGTTCTCTACAGTGAATTTCACCGCTTGTGAAGCAGCCTGAGTACGCAGGTAATACATTCCTGTTTTTAAACCTTTTTTCCATGCGTAGAAGTGCATTGAAGTCAGTTTAGAAGTATTAGGTGCATTGATAAACAAGTTAAGAGATTGCGACTGGCAGATATAAGCACCACGATCGGCAGCCATATCAATGATACTACGCATTTTAATTTCCCAAACTGTTTTATACAATTCTTTGATATAATCAGGGATCTCAGCGATGTCCTGAATAGAACCGTTAGCTAAAATAATTCTGTCTTTCATTGCTGGTGTCCATAAACCTAAAGCAACCAGATCTTTCAATAAGTGTTTGTTAACCACGATGAATTCACCGCTCAATACACGTCTTGTATAGATGTTTGAAGTATAAGGTTCGAAACACTCATTGTTACCTAAAATCTGAGAAGTCGAAGCTGTAGGCATTGGTGCAACCAGTAAAGAGTTACGTACACCGTCTTTAACTACTAATTTACGCAATGATTCCCAGTCCCAGCGGTTACTCGATGGCGTTACGTTCCAAAGATCAAACTGGAATTTACCTTTTGATAAAGGAGAACCTTTGAAAGTTTCATAAGCTCCGTCTTTAACAGCAAGATCGTGCGAAGCAGTCATTGCAGCAAAGTAAATAGTTTCAAAGATCTCTTTGTTCAGCTCTCTTGCGCCTTCACTTTCGAAAGGTAAACGCATTAAGATAAACGCATCTGCAAGTCCCTGTACACCTAAACCAATTGGTCTGTGGCGCATGTTAGAGTTTCTGGCTTCTTCTACCGGGTAGAAGTTATAATCAATGATTTTATTCAGGTTTAAAGTAGCCTGATAAGTTACATCATATAATTTCTGGTGGTCAAATTCTCCATTGATCACATATCTTGGTAAAGCCAGTGAAGCTAAGTTACATACCGCAACTTCGTCTTTAGAGGTATACTCAATGATCTCTGTACACAAGTTAGAACTTTTGATAGTTCCTAAATTCTGCTGATTAGATTTACCGTTCGCAGCATCTTTGTACAACAAGTATGGTGTACCGGTTTCAATTTGTGAATCCAAGATAGCGAACCACAATTCCTGTGCTTTGATCGTTTTACGGGCACGTCCTTCTTTTTCGTAACGTGTATATAACGCGTTAAATTCTTCTCCCCAGCATTCTGCAAGTCCTGGTGCTTCATGTGGACAGAAAAGGCTCCATTCGCCGTTTTCTTCAACACGCTGCATAAATAAATCGCAAACCCAAAGTGCATAGAACAAGTCACGTGCACGCATTTCTTCTTTACCGTGATTCTTACGCAAATCAAGGAAAGCAAACACGTCAGCATGCCATGGCTCTAAATAGATCGCGAAAGCACCTTTACGTTTACCCCCGCCCTGATCTACATAACGTGCAGTATCATTGAATACTTTTAGCATCGGTACGATACCATTACTGGTTCCGTTTGTTCCGCTGATATAAGAACCTGTAGCTCTTACGTTGTGAATACTCAATCCGATACCTCCTGCACTTTGTGAGATTTTAGCGGTTTGTTTTAAAGTATCATAAATTCCTTCGATACTATCATCCTGCATAGACAATAAGAAGCAAGATGACATCTGAGGTTTTGGTGTTGCTGCATTAAACAAGGTTGGTGTAGCATGGGTAAACCAGCGCTCACTCATCAGGTTATAAGTAGCAATTACGCTGTCAATATCACCTTTGTGAATACCTACAGAAACACGCATAAATAAATGCTGCGGGCGTTCTACGATTTCACCATTAATTTTTAAGAGGTACGATTTTTCAAGGGTCTTGAAACCAAAGTAATCGAAACCAAAGTCACGGTCATAGATGATTGTGCTATCTAATAAATCAGCATTCTCCTGGATAACTTCCCAAACATCTTCAGCAATTAAAGAAGCTGATTTCTCAGTTTTAGGATCTATATATCTATATAACATTTCCATCGTCTTTGAAAACGACTTCGTGGTATTCTTATGTAAATTTGATACGGCTATTCTAGAGGCTAATAAAGCATAGTCCGGGTGTTTAGTGGTTAAAGAGGCAGCCGTCTCAGCAGCAAGATTATCTAATTCTGAGGTTGTAACACCGTCATACAATCCTTCAATTACTTTCTTGGCTACATCTATAGGATCAACAAGTTCTACATTAAAGCCATAACATAACTTTTCGATTCGGGCAGTGATCTTATCAAACCGCACCGCTTCTTTGCGACCATCTCTTTTTTCTACAAACATATTTTCTTAGGTTTTATGCTGCTTATTCTCGTTGTTCAAAGCAATTCCGAACATAGGCAACAGTTTATATTCTTTTATTAAAAATCATCATCCAGAGAGAAAGCTGAAGCTTTATCTTCTGAAGATGTCAACACACCACTTTTCTGGTAATCTCCAACACGTTTTTCAAAGAAGTTGGTTTTCCCCTGCAGGGAAATCATTTCCATGAAGTCAAACGGATTAGTAGCGTTATATATTTTATCGTATCCCAGTTCACTTGACCATCTGTCGGCCACAAATTCGATATACTGAGACATTAGTTTGGCATTCATTCCGATCAGTGCAACTGGCAGTGCATCTGTCACAAATTCTTTTTCTATTTCAACGGCATCTTTGATGATACCATGAACTGCTTCCTGAGAAAGTCTGTTCTTTAACATTTTGTAAAGCAGGCAGGCAAATTCGCAGTGCATACCTTCGTCTCTTGAGATCAGCTCATTGCTGAAGGTCAAACCTGGCATTAAACCACGTTTCTTCAACCAGAAAATTGAACAGAAACTTCCGCTGAAGAAGATACCTTCTACTGCGGCAAAAGCTACCAGGCGTTCTGCGAAGTTTCCTCCGTCGATCCAGCGTAATGCCCATTCTGCTTTTCTCTTTACACAAGGTACAGTGTCAATAGCGTGGAACAACCTGTCTTTTTCTGCTTCGTCTTTGATATAAGTATCAATTAACAAGGCATAAGTTTCAGAGTGGATGTTTTCCATCATAATCTGGAAACCATAAAAGCAACGTGCTTCTGGTAACTGGACTTCACTCATAAAGTTGACTGCAAGGTTCTCATTCACAATTCCGTCACTGGCTGAGAAAAATGCCAGGATGTGAGAGATGAAATGACGCTCTCCATCATTAAGATTATCCCAGTGTTTCTGATCATCGGATAGATCAATCTCTTCGGCCGTCCAAAAACTAGCTTCACTCTTTTTGTACATTTCCCAGATTGCCGGATATTTAATCGGCAAAAGTACAAAGCGATCTTTGTTCTCTTTCAGTAATACTTCTTCTTCCATGGGTATATTATAAGGGTAATAAACGATTGTCAATAGGTATCAATCCTCTTCAATAGTCTTTTTTGCAGACCGGCTTTAATAAATCAAAAGTTTTACCTAAAATCAGGCTTAATATTTAATCCTAAAATATTAATTACTAAACCTTTATCTAACAAATTATTGATGATAATGTCAGAATATTTGTTAAAACAAATATAAACTTTGAGGCTTTTAAACGTTAGCAATAGTTCTTAACAAGGGGACGTAGTTATCCACACTGCGAGGTAAAAATTACAGTTAATTTACTTTGTAAAGTTGTTATTGTTTTCTGTGGTTATCAAAGAAGCTTATAAAAACTGTTGATAACATTCGCAATTCTGACTATTGCTACCTGATATTCAGGATTTAAGAGGATTTATCGTAGCTGATTTTCACTCTGGACTGCCCTTTCCTGAAAAATCCAAGGTCTTTGGCAGCTTGTTCTGAAACATCGATAATATATCTTTTTGTAAAAGGGCCTCTGTCATTGATTTCCACATCTACTGATTTTCCCGTCGCGACGTTGGTGACCGTTACGATCGTACCAAAGGGAAGTGAGCGGTGGGCGGCGGTTAGTCTGCTTCGCCGGTATCTGGCTCCGCTGGTGGTTCTTTTGCCTTCAAACTTCCTATGATAATAGGTTGCCATTCCTGTTTTTATTAGCGTTGAACTGTCTAAAGCTGTACTGTCCAGTGCTGTAGTATCTCCTTGTGCGTCAACTTGCAAGAACAAGAATATACTCAATAAAAGCAAACAATATCTCATATTTAATTTTGTTGGTGAACTTTCAAAGGTAAGTAAAAAAAGTATATACCACCAAACTAAAAATGCCCAATGAGCTGATCATAGGGCATTTACGTAAATTAAAAAGGCTATTTTATGGGTTTAAATACCCTTAAAAGCTATTTATCGGGAACAAAATTCATTGAAATTGAGTTCACACAGTTTCTTGTGTTTTTAGCGGTAAATCCTTCGCCCATGAACACATGTCCAAGGTGTGCTTTACAGTTTGCGCATACAATTTCGGTACGTGATCCGTCTGCGTCAGGGATTCTGATTACAGCACCTTTAATCTCGTCATCAAAGCTTGGCCAGCCGCATGAGGATTCAAATTTTGATTCTGAGCGGTAAAGGGGAGCGTTACAGCGTTTACAGGTATAGGTGCCTTTTGCGGTATTCTTTAAGAGCGTTCCTGTTCCTGGATATTCTGTGCCTTTGTTCACGATTACATCTTCTTCTTCTGCGGTTAATTTATTCCATTCCATTTTTCCGTTGGTTTTTGAAGGTGACTCTTTTTGTTGTTTCTGCGCACAGGCCATTAAGCTGCAAATGCAGACCAGCCCGGCCATTAATATCGATTTACTGATGATCGTTTTCATGTTTTTATATACGTTTAACGGCCTCCTTCAGTTTTTAGCACTTCAAAAATATAAGCTGACAAATACGTGATAAAAAAAAAGAGGCTCGTTTTGACACGAACCTCTTTCATATGAATTTAAGAAGGATTATTTCTTCAGTAATTCTGCCATAGCTTCACCGATTTCAGCAGGACTTTCTACTACACGGATTCCACATTCTGCCATAATTTTCATTTTAGCAGCAGCAGTATCATCAACACCACCAACGATAGCACCGGCATGGCCCATTTTACGTCCCGCAGGAGCAGTCTGGCCAGCGATAAATCCTACTACTGGTTTTGTACCATGTTCTTTGATCCAAAGCGCAGCTTCAGCTTCCATACCACCACCAATTTCACCGATCATGATGATACCTTCAGTTTCAGGATCATTCATTAACAATTCAACAGCTTCTTTAGTAGTTGTACCGATAATTGGATCTCCACCAATACCGATTGCTGTAGTGATACCTAAACCTGCTTTCACAACCTGGTCAACTGCTTCATAAGTTAATGTTCCCGATTTAGAAACAACACCTACTGTACCTTTTTTGAAGATAAATCCTGGCATAATACCAACTTTAGCTTCATCAGCAGTAATAACACCCGGGCAGTTAGGACCGATTAAACGGCAATCTCTTCCAGTAATATATTCTTTAACCTGAATCATATCCTTTGTAGGGATACCTTCGGTAATACATACAATAACTTTTATTCCAGCTTCTGCAGCTTCCATAATAGCATCTGCAGCAAATGCAGGTGGAACAAAGATAATAGATACATTAGCTCCAGCTTGATCAACCGCATCTTTAACCGTGTTAAAAACCGGTCTGTCTAAATGAGTTTGTCCGCCTTTACCAGGTGTAACCCCGCCAACTACGTCAGTTCCGTATTCTATCATTTGTGAAGCATGGTAAGTACCTTCATTTCCGGTAAAACCTTGTACAATTACTTTTGAATCTTTATTTACTAAAACACTCATGTATCTATAATTTTTTATGCAAATCTAAGATTATTGAATGGAATGACAAACGCATTTGGAATTATAATGAAAAGAATTGTTGGGGAGAGTGCGTGAGAGGGGAAACAATAAAAACCGACAACGTATTTTCCGCCTTACGTTCCCCGAAGAGGGGATCCGAGGCCGGGAAACACGTTATCGGTTTTTTATTGTTTTTCTAACTTAACTGTAGGGGTGGGTGGGCTGTTTTTGCAAAAATAATTTAGTTAGCTGATCAGCCGCTTAGTTAATTGCTTAATTAAACGCTTAACTAAGCCCCTGGTCAAGTACTCTCAGTATTAAACACGCAGGTTTTAAGTTGGTATCTGGCTGTATTCTGCTGCAGTTTGAAGCATACTGCAAACTGCAACCATAACCCCGCCAGTAACCTTGTTATAACTTAATTGTCTTACAATCAAACTAAGTAGCTGTCTTGCTAGTATATGAATTCAGTATAGTATAGTTTAGAAATCAGAATTATAGTAATCTTATTAAACAAGCTGGCTTTACTTATTAAATATTACCATGAGCACAGTATATGAACACCACTTATGGCCACCATATATGAACACCAACAAAGAATGGAGCGCCGTAAGGGTTAGACAATCACTATCTTAAAAAAAGGGAAAGGCATATTGCTTGCCTTCGCTATCCTTCAGTAGCGGCAGCAAGCAATATGCCTTTCCCTTTTTTTAAGATCCCGTTGGAGAAACCTTATTTAGCGATACCAACAGAGTGAAACTGCAAATCGTACAACTTTTTGTAATACCCGTCAAGTTTCAGCAGTTCCTGGTGATTACCGATTTCTTTAATCTCTCCTTTATCGAGTACTATAATCTGATCAGCTTTCTGTATAGTTGACAAACGGTGCGCAATCACAATCGAAGTACGGCCTTTCATCAGCTTGTCAATTGCAGTCTGAATCAGCATTTCGGTTTCCGTATCTACAGAAGAAGTTGCTTCATCAAGTACAAGGATAGAAGGATTATAGACTAATGCCCTGATAAATGAAATCAGCTGTGCTTGTCCGGCTGAAAGTGTTGCTCCGCGTTCCATTACATTATACTGATAGCCGCCGGGCAGTCTTTCAATGAAGTCGTGTGCGCCAACTTTCTGAGCAGCATCAACTACTTCCTCCATGGTGATTGAAGGGTTATTGAGGGTGATATTATTGAAGATCGTATCGGAAAACAGGAAAACATCTTGTAGTACAGTAGCGATATTGTTTCTGAGATAGTTTAATTCGTAGTCGTTGATACTTACGCCATCGACTTTGATTTCACCTTTCTGGATTTCGTAGAAACGATTCAGGATGTTGATGGTGGATGATTTACCTGCACCGGTTGCACCAACCATCGCCACCGTCTGCCCCGCTTTTACTTCGAAAGAGATATTTTTTAAGACATAATTTTCATCGTTATAGGCAAACCAGACTTTATCAAACTTAATGTTGCCGGCCATTTTTTCAGGCTTATAAGTACCGTTGTTTGTAGTCAGTTCTTTAGTATCTAACACTTTAAATACACGCTCTGCCCCTACCATTCCCATTTGCAGGGTGTTAAATTTATCAGCAAGTTCACGAATTGGTCTGAATAGCATACTGATGTACAGAATAAACTCGGCAATTGTACCGGGAGTCACATCAAGGGGTTTGGCCAGGATGCTTTTTGCGCCATACCAGACCAAAAGGCCTAATGACATGGCAGAGATAATCTCAACAACCGGAAAGAAGATGGAGTAATACCAATTAGAACGAATGTTTGCATCGCGGTAACGTGCATTGATTTTCTTGAATTTACGGAATTCCTGGTCTTCTCTGGCAAAGTATTGAATGATAGAAATACCTGTGATATGTTCTTGCAGATAGGTGTTTAAGTTAGAGACTTCAGTCCTGATTTCCTGGAAGGCCGATTTGATAGATTTCTGGAAAACTGAAGTCGCCATAATCAGCAGGGGCATCGGTAAAAGCACGATCACCGTTAATTCCCAGTCTGCATAAAACATGACCGCAATAATGGCAATGACCTGCAGAATATCACCAATGATGACAATCAGTCCTTCTGAGAAAATATCAGAAATGGTTTCCAGATCTGATACTGTACGCGTTATCAATTGACCAATGGGGGTTTTATCAAAGTATTGCAGCCTGAGTTTAGTGATATGATTGAATACATTGATTCTCAGGTCACGGATGGCCGACTGTCCCAGGGTATTGGTTAAAAGGGTATGGCTGTATTGAATGATACTTTGTACGACCAGCAAAAAGAGCATAACCATGATCATCATCACCAGGCCATTGTGTTCGCCTTTCAGGATGTAGTTGTCCAGGGTGTATTTAATCAGGAATGGTCTTACTGGTGCAATTAATGCGAGTAGTATCGTTAGGATAACTGACCAGATAAATATGCTGCGGTAGGGTTTGACGTACTGAAATACTCTTCTCAATAAGCCTACGTTTAACGCATCACCTGTAATTTTCGACATAATTAGTTTACAAAAGGATAAATGACATTAACCAGGTAAAGACCACAGGCAGGTACTGACTGCCCGGCATTACTCCGGTTTTTACTTCCTATAATTTCTTCCAGCTGCGCGAGGCTGATTTCTTTTTTTCCAATCAGAATTAAGGTACCAACAATGGCGCGCACCATATTCCGGAGAAAACGATCGGCAGAGATCTTAAAGATAAGACCACCATCGATTTCACGGAAGTAAGCCTCGGTAATTTTACAATTGTTTGTAGCTGTAGAGGTATTGGATTTACTAAAACTGGTAAAATCTGTATAGTTCAGGAGCTGGGCGGCAGCAATATTCATGGCTTCAATATCCAGCTTGCCTTTGTATAACCAGGAACGGTTTAGTTTAAAGGGGTCTTTATGGAAATGAAAATGATACTCGTAAGCTCTCGCAGTGGCATCAAAACGTGCGTGTGCGGTTTCCGATACTTTAAAGATTCTTTTGATAGCAATGGGATAGGGCAACAGAGAGTTTACGCTGCCAACGGCATTTGCTGCAGCTTCTTCGGTTACACCTTGTAAGTCTGCATGTGCAAAGAATTTACTGGCGTGTACACCAGCATCTGTTCTGCCGCAGCCCAGGGTTTCAACAGGTTGCCTGAAGAAAACGGTTAATGCCCTGTCCAGTTCCTGCTGAACGGTTATTGCGTTTGGCTGCGTCTGCCATCCATGGTAAGCTGTTCCATCGTAGGCTAATTCTATAAAAAAACGTTGTATATTCAATGTAATGCAAAAATACTTTTTTCCGCTTAACAAGACAGTCGTTTCATGTCTTTTAATATATTTGTTGGAAATTATTAAATTGATATGATACAAAGGGTTCAATCCATCTGGTTATTTTTAGCAGCACTTACGTTGTTTTTGTTAGTAATTCTTCCTGTTTTAGTGCTACATGGTGCTTCAGGAGATTTAACATTCCAGGTAGGTGGTATTTATGAGAAAGTAAATAATATAAGCCAGAAAACTGAATCCTTCACGGCACTTTTCGGTGCAACAATTGCTGTAGGCCTGCTTTGCCTGGCAAATATCTTTACTTTCAAAAACAGAACGTTACAGAAACGGATTATCCTGCTGACTATAGTGTTGATCCTGGCTTTAGCTGCATGGACAACGAGTTATGCGCTTCATATTCCCCGGATTTCGGAAGGATTTACTTTAAGTGCGGGTGCTTATTTACCTGTTCTTTCGCTTATTTTTTGCGCCCTTGCTATCAGAGGGATTAATAAGGATGATCAATTAATACGCTCGGCAGATAGATTAAGATAGTCTTTTGATAGGTTATTTTTTTACTTAAAGGTCAAATAACCTAACCCTTAACAATCAAAATGTTAGACTTATAATTATTATTTGGTTATGTACCAAACAAATACCGAAAATTAAGCTTACCTTTGCGGCTTAATAAATAAAGTTAAAATGATAAACCCATTTAAATTATTGGGGATAAGTGATGACGTTGTTAATGCCGTAAAGGATTTAGGTTTCGAAAATCCAACACCTATTCAGGAGCAAGCTATTCCTGTGCTGTTAGAGGGCAATAATGATTTTGTTGGTTTGGCCCAAACAGGAACAGGAAAAACAGCAGCATTTGGTTTGCCGCTAATTGAACTGATTGACTTCAAGATGAATAAGCCTCAGGCTTTAATTCTATGCCCTACCCGGGAGCTTTGCTTGCAAATTGCCAGCGACATCAAAAATTACTCAAAAAACACGCCTGGTGCTAGTGTTGTTGCCGTTTACGGTGGCGCGAACATTGTGCAGCAATTGCGTGAAATCAGAAACGGTGTACAAGTAGTTGTAGCTACACCGGGTCGTATGTTAGACATTATCGGTCGTAAGGCTATAGATTTCAGTAGTGTGAAATATGTAGTTCTTGATGAGGCTGACGAAATGCTGAACATGGGCTTCCAGGAAGACATTAATGATATTTTGTCTACTACACCTGACGACAAAAAAACCTGGTTGTTTTCAGCTACTATGCCTCCTGAGGTTAGAAGAATAGCTAAAAACTACATGGACAACCCTACTGAGTTGACTATGGGAACCAAAAACACTGGTAACGTAAATATTGAGCATGAGTACTATGTAGTACGTGCCAGAGATAAATATGCTGCCTTAAAACGTATTGTAGATTTCAACCCTGAAATTTTCGCAGTAGTTTTCTGTAAAACCAAAATGGATACGCAGGATGTTGCTGAGAACCTGATCAAGGACGGTTACAATGCTGATGCTTTGCATGGTGACTTATCACAACAACAACGTGATAAAGTTATGCAGCGCTTCCGTGACCGTAATATGCAGTTATTAATTGCTACTGATGTTGCAGCACGTGGTATCGATGTAAATAACGTAACTCACGTTGTTAACTATTCATTACCTGATGAAATTGAAAGTTATACCCACAGAAGTGGTCGTACAGGAAGAGCTGGTAAATCTGGTATTTCTATCTGTATTATCAATTCTAAGGAAACTGGAAAAATCCGTCAGATCGAAAGAATCATCGGTAAAGCATTTACTAAAGCTGAATTACCTACAGGATTTGATGTTTGCGAAAAACAACTTTTCTCATTGGTTCACAAAGTTCACAATGTTGAAGTAAATGAAGCACAAATTGAGCAGTACATCCCAAGAATCATGGATGAGTTTGCTGAATTAAGCAAAGAAGAAGTGATCAAACGTTTTGCATCTTTAGAGTTTAACCGCTTTTTAGAGTATTACAAAAATGCACCGGATTTAAATGCAGCTGCTAATGATGAGCGTGGTGAACGTTCTGAGCGTGGTGCAAGAGGTGCTAGAAACAGTGATTTTACCCGTTTGTTTATCAACGTAGGTTCGGTAGATGAGTTCACAAGAGGTGATTTATTATCTTTTGTTTGTAACAATGGTAAAATCAGTGGAAAAAACATTGGTAAAATTGACCTTAAAGGTGTGTATTCATTCTTTGAAGTTGAAAATGCAATTGTTGATTCATTGTTCGCAAATTTCAAAGACATCCAGTTCAATAACAGAAGTGTTAGAATTGAAAAATCTGGCGACGCTCCTGAAGGTGGCGAAAGAAGATCTGGTGGTGGAGAAAGAAGAAGCTATAGCGGTGGTGGCGACAGAAGAAGTTCTGGCGGCGGAGAAAGAAAAAGCTATGGTGGTGGTGAAAGAAAGAGTTATGGCGGTAGCGGTGGCGAAAGAAAAAGCTACGGTGGCGGTAATTCTGGCGGAAGCGGAAGACGTGAAGGTGGAAGCAGTGCTGGCGGTTTCAGAGATTTCTCTGGTAAACCACGCGAAGGCGGAAGCGGAACGGGCGAAAGAAGACGCAGATCTTAATCACAACCCAGATATAAAATTAAGCAGCCCGATTTATCGGGCTGTTTTTTTTTGACCGGATTTTTTAGTGGGGAGCTTAGGGGAAATAAAAAAGACTTTGCTGCATGCCGGCGGCGCTACTTGCCTGAAGGGGCAAGATAACGCATTGCCGGCTATGTCAGCAAAGCTCTTTTTTATTTTTCACCACTATACAGGGTTCTTAAATATAAAAAGCCAGTTATTCTTTTTGGAATAACTGGCTTTACTTTTTTATTGAGGTTGCTACTAGTAACCGAGCCCTTTATCGTTACCTCTTGGGTCTGCTCCTGTTTCCAGCGTTCCGTCTGGTTTGACCAGGATCGCATCAACACGTCCCATTGGTTCACGCTGAGTGATTTTATAGCCTTTATATTCCAGTTTAATTCTTGTGGCATCATCGATTGCACCCTTCTCTACGAAAACTTCATCGGGTAACCATTGGTGATGAAATCTTGGGGCGGCTACTGCTTGCTGCATGTTCTGTCCGAAAGCCAGTACGTTTAAGATCGTCTGGAAAACTGAAGTGATAATAGTTGATCCGCCGGGTGTACCGACTACCATCCTCAGTTTTCCGTCTTCTTCAATGATGGTCGGAGTCATAGAGCTTAACATTCTTTTACCGGGAACAATTGAATTCGCTTCTCCGCCAACTAAGCCGTACATGTTCGGGGTACCTGGTTTCACTGAAAAATCATCCATTTCATTGTTCATGATAAAACCACCGCCATCTACGATAACCAGTGAGCCATAAGAACCGTTTAAGGTCGTCGTTGCAGATACTGCATTACCCTGGTTGTCTACAATGGAGTAGTGGGTAGTTTGTTCGCTTTCTTTCAGGGGTAAAGTACCGGGTTTAACCTCAGCGCTTGGAGTAGCTTTATTAAAGCTGATGCCTTTAGTTCTTGAATTGATATAGTCACGGTTTAAGAGGGCTGTTTGAGGCACTTTAAAGAAGTCTGGATCGCCTAAATAGCTTGCACGGTCTGCATAAGCCCTGCGTTCTACTTCAACCATCAGCTGGACGGTAGAGTCTCTTTGAAAGCCCCATTTATTTAAGGGGTAATCACCTGCTTGCTGGAGCATTGTAATCAGTGCAATACCACCGCTTGATGGTGGAGGCATAGAGATTACGGTGTAATTTTTGTATTTACCGCTTACTGTTTTTCTCCATACTGACTGGTAATCTCTGAGGTCTTTTGCAGTGATTACACCACTGGTGTTTTGCATGGAAGCTACAATCGCCGCTGCAACTGATCCTTCATAAAAGCCCTTTCTGCCGTTATCCCTGATTAGTTTCAGCGTTTTTGCCAGTTGTGGTTGTCTTAATAGGTCGCCTGCTTTCCACAGGTCGTTTTTCACAAAGGCCACTGGCTTCTTATTGTATTTTAAGAACCTTTCTTTGTGACTGTTAAGTTCTGAGGCTTGCTGAGCTGTGAGCTGAAATCCATTCTGTGCCAGATCTATAGCAGGCTGAATATCTTTTTTCCAGCTGAGTTTACCGTATTTATTATAGGCTTTTACCATCCCGTCAACAGTTCCGGGAATTCCTGAGGCCAGGGTGCCGTAAAGGCTTTTATCTGTAATTGCATTACCCTGAGCGTCCAGGTACATATCTCTGGATGCTTTTTCAGGAGCTTTCTCTCTGTAATCAAGGGCATCTGAATCTCCGCCTTTACCTCTGTAAACCAGGAAACCTCCGCCACCAATATTTCCGGCATTCGGATAAACTACAGCCAAAGCGAATTGTACGGCTATTGCTGCGTCAATTGCATTTCCACCGCGCTTAATAATTGCAACTCCTACTTTAGAGGCTTCGGGATGCGCAGTAACTACCGCAGCGTGTTTGAATTGGTTTAATTCCTGCCCGCTTGCATTTGTAGTCAAGGACACCAGTAATCCCAGGCAAATGGGAGCTAGTAACAGGTTAGATAATGATGTTTTTGATTTCATGGTCAGCATAAATTATAAAAAAAATCCTGCCGGCGGGCCTTCAGCCTGTTTAAACTGACTACTGGCTCACCGGCAGGAAAACGCATTAAATTTAAAGAATTATATCGGAATTAAAAGTTAAGAGAGAGCCTGGTAAATACATATCTGCCAAGGAACCCGAATTGTGGAGCCTGGTTAGGATATAAGATTCCTGAAGTTCCCTGAGAACCCAATAATAATTCCTGAGGGTAAACGTCAAACAGGTTGTTCGCCCCTACTGTAATTTTAAGGTTTTTTGTCAGGTTATAACCTGCGCCTATATCTGTAATTATCCTGCCTGTTAGTTCTTGTCTGTAGGCAACTACATTGGTAGGCTGGGACACTTTACCGAAGTATACGTTCCGCAAAAAGACATTCCATTTGTTGATGGTGTAATCAAAAGTGATATTAGATTTTATACGCGGGGTAACTTTCTCAATCAGAATCCTGCTCGCATCATCCAGATAGGTGCTTTCTTTTCCTGCCAAAAGCGGTGAGGCATGGACAGGGCCTACTATGGCCGTTTTAGTGAAAGTTGTAGCCCAGTCTGTTCTCAGGTTACCTGTACCTAAACGGGTGTTGTAAGAGAATACGACATCCAATCCTTTAGTCTCTGTATTAACTGCATTGGCAAAGAATCTTGCTGTTGTCGCATTCGCCAGACGTAATAAGTCATAGATTTCTTTATCCTGCGGCGAGGCAGTTGGGGAGTTGTTACCAGTGAACTGTCCGGTGTATATTACACGGTCATTGATCCTGATAAAGTATCCATCAACAGTGATTTTTAGTTTTCCAAGGTTGGAAGTAAAACCTGCACTTAAGCTTTTAGAAGTTTCTTGTTTTAATTTTGGGATACCCAGCAATTGTGCAATACGGCTATCGTTCGCAAAAGTACCGGATTCTACGATGTTCCCGTCGATATAAACCGAGGAAGTAGAGCTAAAATATTGCTGGTGAAGAGAGGGTGCTCTAAAGCCTGTACTTGCCGCAGCACGCAACAGGAATTTATCGGAAAATTTGTACCTCGCCGCCAGTTTACCGTTTAATGTCGAGCCGAAGTCTGAGTAATTCTCAAACCGTGCCGCCGCATCCAGTAATAGTTTCTCTGTGAAGTTTAATTCAACGTCTCCATAGGCTGCAAATGAATTACGGGACTCATTGGTCAGGTTAGCCGTACTGATGCCGGGAAAACCTTGCGCTCCGCCAGCATAAGCAGCGCCATTAGGTGCAAAACGTGTAGAAATATTACCGTTGGCATCCGGAATCAGGATTGGCTTGCCTGCGCCATCCACACCTACTTGCAGTGCATTGCCGTAATTTCTCCAGGAAGCTTCTTCTCCGGGCTTAATTTTATAGTTCTCGTACCTGTTTTCAAATCCGAAGGCTACGTTGATGCCTTTTAAAGGACTTTCAAAGAAACGGGTAAAGTCTAAATTAGTCGTGTTTTGTACAAATTCATAACCACCTGATTCGAATGAAGTCGGCGAAGCGGTCAGCATAGAGGCATTCACTGTATTGGCTGTTTTAAAATCAATCACGTTGCGGCCAATGGTATTGCTGAAATCTGTTTTCCAGGCACCTAGTTTTCCTCTGATACCTCCTGCAAAGGACTGATCCAGACTATTGGTTATAATTTCTGGTAAAAATCCATTTGGATAAATGGTTGCATTGTTCTGATTAAGCTGGCGCGGAGTACGGTAAAAGGCATTGGAAATACCATTTCTATAGTTCACACCTCCAAAGGCATAAATTTCAGCATCCTGCGCAACAGGAATTACGGAGTTAAAGAATAAAGCACCTCCCCTGTTTTTTGATTGCCCGATGTTTGGCACAAAATCAGATCTGGTCTGCCCTCTTCTGGCCAATTCAGCATCAGTAATGTCAACGCCTTTAGGTGTTGGATATAAACCGGGATTGTTGTAGTCTGAATAAATAACACCTCGGTATGGTGTGGTACGGGAAGCAAAGTCCCGGTAGTCAAATGAGCCGGCAAGGTTTAAGAAGCCACCTTTATCGCTTAGTTTAACGCCATAGTTTACGTTGGCTTGTACAGTTTGTCCATCCAGACCGTCAGAGTGTTTCCCGGTATAACCACCTCCAGAAACATTGGCCGTTAATTTATTGACATCATCGTTTAAGATAATATTGATCACTCCCGCAATCGCATCCGATCCGTATTGTGCTGCAGCACCGTCACGCAGAATTTCTACTCTTTTAATGGCTGAAGTAGGGATAGCGTTCAAATCTGTACCTACAGATCCCTTTCCTAAACTCCCGTTAATATTGACAAGAGCAGTCGTATGTCTTCTTTTTCCATTAATTAAAACCAATACCTGGTCTGGCCCCAATCCACGCAGGGATGCAGGGTCAATGTGGTCTGTTCCGTCCGTCAGACTCATTACATTGGAGGTAAAGGATGGTGCAACGAAATTCAGAATCTGATTCAGGGACACCTGTGGAATGTTTTGTGTGATTTTTTTGATGTCCACTACATCAACCGGAACTGGAGTATCCAAATTAGATCTCGGCGCACTTCTGGACCCCAGCACCACTACATTCTCCAAATTGTTATTATCGGAGAGCAACTGGAAGTCCAGGTCTTTGGTTTCGTTTTCTGCAATGGTAATTTTCTTTTGCTGGCTTTGATAACCGATATAAGAAACAGCGATAGTATAGGTACCTGCCTTTGCGAGTTTAAGCTGATATTTTCCTGTAGCATTGGTACCTGTTTTCTGTCCTGCGCCAATCACAGAAACGGTTGCCCCTATAATAGTTTGGGAGGTGTCACTTATTGTTCCGCGTATAGTCTGGGCTTGCGTGGTCAGTGCAAATGCGGTAAGAGCCAGAATAATTGAGTAAAATTTAATTTTCATATGCGTTCGTTTAGGTTTAAGGTTGATAATTAGTAATAAGCACTTAGTATCAGTGATTTCCAAATATATTCTTATTCGCATTAAAAACTACTTATTTGGTATACTTTAATAATAATAGTAGGTTATTTAACGAATAGTTGATAAAAAGAGACAAAAAAAAATCCGGATCGACTGATCCGGATTGAAGATATTTTATAGTCTGACTTATTTGCCAGCTGGTTTGTCTTTGATTTGAGAGGCTTTAAGATAAACTTTAGCTCCTTTTTTATTGATGTAATATTTGCGGTTTTTTCCGTTGATATAAACATCTGAACCATCTGGTGCAACTTTACCTTTATAGGTTTTGTCGCCTACTTTTGAAACGCCTTTTACTGCTACTTCTGCTGTTTTATTACCAACCGAAGAGGCTGTGTTTTCTATCTTCTCACCAACTGTTTTCTTTTTTTCCTGTGCCTGAGTAGAAAGAGAGACTGTACCCGCTAATGCCAGGGTTAATAAACCCACTAGATATTTCTTGTTCATATTATAGATTGTTTTAAGTTTTCCATTTGTCGCGCCCCAGCTTCCTTTTGGTGGCTGGAGACACAGCGGTATATTTTTATAACAATCTGATAATTATATTGTTTTAATTTAATTGTTCGGTCAGTAAAGCCATTTCAATTTGCGGGGAATGACGCTCATAAAGGATCGCATAAACTGCCCTGCAGATCGGCATTTCAACTTTATATTTTTTGTTAATCACGTGCATACAGCTTGCCGCATAATAGCCTTCTGCAATCATATTCATTTCCAATTGCGCGGATTTAACAGTGTAGCCCTTTCCTATCATATTACCGAATGTCCTGTTACGGCTGAATTGGGAATAGGCAGTAACCAGCAAATCTCCCAGGTAAGCAGATTCCTTAATATCACGATTGATGGGGTGTACGGCTTCTACGAAACGGTTGATTTCACGAATTGCATTAGAGATTAAAACAGCCTGAAAATTATCACCATAACCTATCCCATGACAAATTCCACTGGCTACTGCATAAATATTTTTTAATACTGCAGCGTATTCAGTCCCAAAAATATCATCTGATATATTGGTTTTAATGTATCTCGTATTTAATAATTTAGAGAAGCTGTTCGCAGTTTCCAGGTTAATGGATGCTATAGTCAAATAAGACAGTTTCTCCAGTGCAACTTCTTCTGCATGACACGGCCCGCTGATCACCAGTATATCATCCAACGGAACATTGAACTTATCATTCATAAATTCACCGATAATCTGATTTTCATCAGGTACGATTCCTTTAATAGCAGAAATGATTTTTTTGCCTGCTAACATTTCAGGAGTAACCCCATGCAGAGATTCTTTAAGAAAGGCCGCAGGTACATTCAGAATGATATAATCTGCTTGTTTGATAATATGACAAATATCATTTGAGATATTATCTTCTGGTATTCTCAGCTCAACAGAACTCAGGTATTTTGGATTGTGTTTGTATTGCTTCAGGTGTGCAATGGATGCAGTATCACGCAGCCACCAATAGATCTCTTTTTCGGTAAGATTATCTGAAAGCATCTTTATGACCGCAGTTGCCCAACTACCGCCACCAATCATTGCGACTTTTGGTATCATCATATATAAATAAAAAATCCCGGCTTAATGTTTTAAACCGGGACAAATTACTTAATTTATTGCGAACAGCCTGTCTTACTTCTTCTCAGATTTAGAAACTGACTGATCTTTAACGTCTTTTTCTACTTTCATTCCGTCTTTCAGCTTATTCTGAACGGTTGAGTATGGGCCACTTACAATTTCAGTTCCTTCTTTCAATCCGCTTTTAACCTGGATATATTTATCATCCTGAATACCGGTTGTCACTTCAACTTTTTTCACTTTACCATCTGCATAAGTATATACATACTGTTTAATCGCTTTGTCGTTCAGCTTGCTTTTTTGTTTACCAGCAGCAGGATCTTCTTCTTTATCTTCTTTACCGGCATCCTTTTTAAGTCCTTCAACAAACACAGCCATAATAGGAACTGATAAACTTTTTACGGAAGAACTTTCAATATCAACAGTAGCAGATAAACCTGGTCTGAATGGAGAAGGAAGATCTTTCGCTCCACCTTTAATTCCAGTATAAGAATCAGCCGAGATACGCACCTTTACTACAAAGTTAGTCACCTGGTCAACTGTTGTTGCTGCAACGGCAATGTCTTTAGAAGAACTTGCTATTTCAGTAACCACCCCTTTGAATTTTTTGTCATCAAAAGCATCAACCTGAATTGCAGCATTGTCACCCACATTTACCCGGTTAATATCGTTTTCATTGACATCAACGTTTACTTCCATCGTATTCAGGTTGGAAATCCGCATCAATTCTGTACCTGCAAACTGAGCTGTTCCTAAAACCCTGTCTCCAAGTTCTACAGATAATTTAGAGATCACACCATCAACTGGTGAAAACACGGTAGCTTTTGCCAGGTTGGCACTAGCTTCCTGAACACCCGCACCTGTTTGTGCAAGGTTATATTTTGCCGCAATCAAAGATTGTTTTGCACCGTCCAAATTCGTTTTACCTGTCACATAAGCTGCTTTAGCGGCATCATATTCTGAGACTGAAATCACTTTCTTTTTGAACAACTCTACATTACGTTTGTAAATGGCTTCCTGATTGACAAAGTTAGCTTCAGCTTGTTTCAACTGCTGAGCCGCCGATCCTACGGAAGCTTTCTGCGCACTATAAGTTGCACTGGCCCTATCCAACCCAGATTTCAATACGTCTGGCCTGATTCTAAACAAAAGCTGGCCTTTTTTAACGATGTCCCCTTCTTTAACACGTAATTCTACAACCTCACCTGACACCTCAGAACTCACTTTAACTTCTGTTTCTGGCTTAATTTTACCACTTGCAGTCACAGTTTCAATAATGTTCCTGGTTTTCGTCTTTTCTATCGTAACTTTTTCAGCTTTATCACCGCCTATTAATCCAGTAACTTTTCCGGCAATTAATAAGACAATAAGCGCTCCTACGGCGATGAGGATGTATTTTAGTTTCATTTCTATTTTATTTATGGTCTGAGCTTAAAAGGTTATCTGTTTTCCTAAGTAATAATCTATAACTTTTGATTTAAACAGCAAGTCATATTTCGACTGAATGAAATCAACTTCTGCTTTATTTCTGTTTGTTCTTGAAGTATTGTAATCTAATGAATTCACCAAACCTACTGCATAACGTTGTTCAATTACGTTAAAGGCATCTTTTTGGGCATTAAAAGTATTTTCGTTTGATTTATACCTGCTGTCGGCAGCTCTTAAATCGGCCACTGCCTGGGCAATCACTTTATTCAGATTGTTCTTAGCCAGCTGCTCACTGATTTTACTGCTTTCATAGGAGATTTTCGCTTTTTTAACATTTCCTTTGATTATCAGACCATTAAAAATAGGTATCCTCAAAGAAACCTGAATAGCCTGATAAAAGTTGGTATTGATCTGATTACCCAAACCAGGCTCCGGAGGCGGAGAAGCAAAAGATCCATCCAGTAAGGGTATAAGTGGTCTTTGACCCAAAGCATATGAATACTGTGATCCAAGCGAACCACCCATTGTCACCTTAGGATAGGCAGCTCCTTTTGCTACATCAACCGCCTTTCCGGCTGCTTCTCTATTTAATTCTGCCAGTTTTATATCCGGAAAAAATGACAGGGAAGTATTATAAACATCATTGACATCATAAATTTTTTGTGCTTCTGCAATATCCTTAATGGTTGGTTTAACTACAGTATAATTCTGAGAATCAGGACGCATTTCCATCAATTGAGAAAGTGTCAGATACGAAATAGTCAACTGGTTTTGTGCATTGGTCACATTCAGCTCGGCTGTAGCAGTCTGTGCTTTTGCCTGTGAAATATCTGCCAGCGTTTTATTTCCGGCTTCCAATAAAGATTGTTCACGTCTTTGGGTTTCCTGTGCAACTAATAGTTGTTCTTTAGACGCTTTTAATAAGTCGGTATTAAATACAACTTGAAAATAAGCGGTAACTACCTGTAAAATAAGATCATTTTTAACCTTGTCCAAACTACTATTTCCTGCCGCCAGTAAAATTTTGTTCTGCCTGATCTGATTTAGCTTGGCAAATCCGCCAAACAGATCTACTGAAGTGGTGAGGCTACCCATTCCCTGATAAAACTTTTGAGATACCAGCTCATTGGTAGCGGTGTTCAAACTTCTTCCGAAATTGAAATTATTATCCATCCCTGCACTCAAACTTGGATAAAGGGCCGCTTTGGACTGTTCAAGATTGACAGCCGAAGTAGCCACATTCAATGCAGACTGCTTAATATTCAAGTTATTATCCAGCATACGATCAATCGCATCCTGAATGGTTAGCGTTTCTTGCGCATGCAGGTTAGCAGACATACCTATCGTGACCAAACTAAAAGTAACAGCGAAGGTTAATTTTGAGAGCGTATTCGTAGTAAACATTTTCATTCGTTTTTGTATTTTCTTAAATAAACAACTTATCGATTTTATCAATTTCTTTACAACGATCTGTAATTTCTTACATTTGACCGATGTATCTGGTTAAATCACCTCTTTTATTAAAATGGTATTATCCATCCTTAGTCTGGAACAAAAGCCGGGCTGACAAAGTCGTCTATTTAACCTTTGACGACGGACCCATACCTGTTGTTACAGACTTTGTTTTAAATACTTTAAAAAGTTTCAATTGCAAGGCGACTTTCTTTTGTATCGGTGACAATATAAACAAACATGCTGAAATTTTTGAACGTGTTAAAAGCGAGGGTCACGCGATAGGAAACCATACTTTTAACCACTTAAAAGGCTGGAAAACTGAGGATAACACTTACATTCAAAACTTCAAATCTTGTCAGCAGCTTACGGGTACGCACTTGTTTCGTCCACCTTACGGGAGAATAAAGAAATCTCAGATCAAAGCGCTGCGCAAAATTAACCCACAGCTTAATATCATTATGTGGGATGTGCTGAGCGGAGATTTTGACGTGGACCTTTCTCCTGAAAAATGTTATGAAAATGTGATCAAAAACACCAGAAATGGGTCAATAATCGTATTTCATGACAGCCTCAAAGCATTTGACAGACTAAAATTTGCCTTACCTGCCACCTTAAAATTTTTAACCGCTCGGGGTTATGAGTTCCATACGCTATAATTTTCTATAGCTGTTACGAAGTTCAGGCCAAAAGCAGTATACCGGCAAAAAGACTTCCAGGCGGCTATTTGAAGCTTAGCCCGGCCAACCGCTGTCCATAAACGGACGATAACGTTCATTTATGGACAGCCCGCAGCGGATTGAGTTACAGCAGGAAGCAATCATTTTATTTAGAACATGTATAAATAATATAATGAACCTACATAGGTTAGCCTCAGCCTGTTTTTTTTTGTAAATTCGCTACAAATAATTTTAATTATATTACCTTTTAACACATATTATCAATGGCTTTTGATATAGAAATGATCAAAAAGGTGTATGCAAACTTTGGTCCCCGAGTTGAGGCGGCCCGTAAATTAGTAGGCAGACCTTTAACACTCTCAGAAAAAATCTTATATACTCACCTTTGGGATGAAAAAACAAATACTTCTTACGTAAGGGGTACTGATTATGTAGATTTTGCTCCTGACCGTGTAGCTATGCAGGATGCAACTGCCCAAATGGCATTATTGCAATTTATGCAGGCTGGCAGACCGAAAGTTGCTGTACCTTCAACGGTACACTGTGATCACTTGATCACTGCAAAATTAGGTGCAGAGCAGGATCTTCCTGCAGCGAATACAGAAAGTAAAGAAGTTTTTGATTTCCTTGCTTCGGTATCCAACAAATACGGTATTGGCTTCTGGAAACCAGGTGCAGGTATTATTCACCAGGTTGTATTGGAAAACTACGCATTTCCGGGTGGAATGATGATCGGAACAGATTCACACACTGTGAATGCTGGCGGTTTAGGTATGGTTGCAATTGGTGTTGGTGGTGCTGATGCTTGTGATGTTATGGCAGGTTTGCCATGGGAACTTAAATTCCCTAAATTAATTGGTGTAAAATTAACCGGTAAATTAAGCGGCTGGTCTTCACCTAAAGATGTAATCTTAAAAGTGGCTGGTATCCTGACTGTAAAAGGCGGTACTGGTGCTATTGTTGAATATTTTGGTGAAGGTGCAACGAATATGAGCTGTACTGGTAAAGGTACCATTTGTAATATGGGTGCTGAAATCGGTGCAACAACTTCAACTTTCGGTTATGATGAGAGCATGGAACGTTATTTACGTGCAACTAACAGAGCTGATGTTGCAGATGCTGCCAACGCTGTTAAAGAACACTTAACTGGTGATGCTGAAGTTTATGCTGATCCTGCTAAATATTTTGATCAGGTAATTGAAATTGACTTATCAACACTTGAGCCTTACCTGAACGGTCCGTTTACTCCGGATTTAGCGACACCTATTTCAAAAATGAAAGAAGTTGCTTTAGCTAACGGATGGCCGATGAAAATCGACGTAGGTCTGATCGGTTCTTGTACAAACTCTTCTTACGAAGATATTTCAAGAGCGGTAAGTGTAGCAAGACAAGTTGCAGAAAAAGGCTTAACAGCTAAATCTGAATATTGTATCAACCCTGGATCTGAGCAAATCCGTTTCACGATACAACGTGATGGATTTATGGATGTATTCAAACAAATAGGTGCTAAAGTATTTACGAATGCTTGCGGACCTTGTATTGGAATGTGGGACAGAGTAGGTTCGGAGAAACAAGAGAAAAACACAATCGTTCACTCTTTCAACCGTAACTTCGCTAAACGTGCTGATGGTAACCCGAATACTTTCGCTTTTGTTGGTTCTCCTGAACTGGTAACAGCTTTAGCTATTGCTGGTGACTTAAGCTTCAACCCATTAACTGATACTTTAACCAATGCCAAAGGTGAGCAGGTAAAACTGGATGAGCCTACAGGATTTGAATTGCCTCCAAGAGGTTTTGCTGTTGATGACGCAGGTTATCAGGAACCAGCAGCTGATGGAAGTGGTGTTCAGATCTTAGTTTCTCCAACTTCTCACAGGTTACAATTGCTTGATCCTTTTACTCCATGGGAAGGTACAGACCTTACTGGTTTAAGATTACTGATCAAAGCAAAAGGAAAATGTACAACTGACCATATTTCTATGGCTGGTCCATGGTTAAAATTCCGTGGTCACCTGGACAATATCTCCAATAACATGCTGATCGGTGCAGTGAATTATTTCAATGATAAAACTGACACGGTTAAAAACGTAGTAACTGGCGAATACGGTCCGGTTCCTGCAACACAACGTGCTTATAAAGCTGATGGTATTGGAACAATCGTAGTTGGTGATGAAAACTACGGTGAAGGTTCTTCACGTGAGCATGCGGCAATGGAGCCCCGCCACCTTGGTGTTCGTGCTGTATTGGTTAAATCTTTTGCACGTATTCATGAAACTAACTTGAAAAAACAGGGAATGTTAGGTTTAACATTCGCAAACAAGGAAGATTATGATAAAATCCGTGAGGATGATGTAATTGACATCACAGGCTTAACAACTTTCACTCCTGATGTACCTTTAACGATTGTGTTAAACCATGCAGATGGCACGAAAGCAGAATTCAAAGTTAACCATAGTTATAATGCACAGCAGATCGACTGGTTTAAAGCCGGTGGTGCATTGAATATTATTCGTAAGCAAGTAGCTCAATAATCAATATAGCTTCCTAAAAAACTCCCGTCATCTGGCGGGAGTTTTTTTATGCTTTTATTTTTTCAGGAATTCCTGCCACCAGTATCCTGAGGATTTGATTGTCCTTTGCTGCGTCTTAAAATCATTATGTACTAAACCAAACCTGGCATTAAAGCCTTCTGCCCATTCAAAGTTGTCAAGCAGCGTCCAGGCCATATAACCGGTAATGTTAATTCCTTCCTTTTTAGCTCTCAGCACAGCCAGCAGATATAACCTGAAGTATTCTATCCTATCAATATCCTCTATTGCACCTCCTGTAAGCTTATCATTAAAGGCGGCCCCATTTTCTGTAATCACCAGGTTTTTGACTGAAGGATAGGATGCAAACTGTTTAATAATATTGTAAAAACTATCCCCGTTAATTTCCCAGCCCATAGCGGTATGCGGCTTCTTCCTGTTTTTGGCTTTCACCTCCCAAGCCTGGACAACCGGTATAAACGCATTGTATTTAATGGTTAGCGGAAAATAGTTCTGTAATCCAATAAAATCGAAGTCAAATGTCAGGCGTTCAGTATGCCGCCAGGTGGAGTGTGAGATCGCAAATTTCTCCATCACCTCCCAATCCTGTCCCGGATAGCCCATCCCTAAGGCAGGTTCTATAAATAACCGGTTCATCAGGCAGTCTACCCTGGAGGCTGCCAGAATATCGGCATCATTCTGTGTATAAGGGATAATCTCTGCGCAGGAATAAGTAGTTCCGATATTTGCACCAGCTACTTCTGCGCGCAGGATACGTCCGCCGTCTGCCTGTGCAATAGCGGTATGGTGTACGGCAGAGAAAAAGTTAGTGAGCCCTGTTTTTCCTGGTGCATGTACGCCAAGCATATAGCCGAGCGAAGTAAATCCGAAAGGTTCGTTCAGCACAATCCAGTTCTTTACTTTATCACCGTAAGTGCGTGCACATAAGGTAACAAAAGCATTAAAGGCCGTATTGATGCTAAATGCGGTCCATCCACCCTCCTCTTCTAAAGCTTCGGGCAGATCCCAGTGGTAAAGTGTAATGTATGGTGTGATTCCCTGTTCCAGACATTCATCTATTACGTTATGGTAGAACCTGATTCCCTCTTCGTTAATTATTCCTTTACCCAATGGAAGAATCCTTGGCCAGGAGATAGAAAACCGGAATACAGAGAATCCAAGCAATTTAACCAGCGCAATATCTTCATTGTAGCGGTGATAGAAATCACAGGCCACTGCCGGACTATGCCCTTTTTTGATTTTACCGGATCTTTTAGAAAAGGTATCCCATATAGAAGGGCCTTTGCCATACATATCTGCAGCGCCTTCAATTTGTAAAGCGGCAGTAGCCACGCCCCACGAAAAATCATCACCAAAATCGGATGCTTTAATCATATCTGAATTCTATAACAGGCAATATGAGAATTTGATGTTAACTTCATGTTATATTTACAGTAAAGTTATCAGCTGATTAATTTTACCGGGCTGATTTTTAAGCCTCTACCTCGTCTGGATTGAAACTCAATCCTATTTCTTTTAAGAGTAAAGCAGCGTTAAATGTTTTACAAGCGCCTTCTTTTAATTTATAATCAAAGTTCATTTCCCCGGCTGACAGCTGAATATCAAAATGATAATTTCTCAGCAAACCCGAATACTTTTCAATCATTTCTGATAACTGAAGGTCATGTGTAGCAAATAGCGTTGGTGTTTTTTTAAGGATCATCTGCTGAATAAAAACTTTAGATCCGAGGTATTTGTCCTTACTGTTTGTTCCTCTCAGCATTTCATCAATCAGTACCAGTGGATGTGACAAGGAAGTCACGCCCTCCAGAATCATTTTCAACCTGTTCAATTCAGCTTTAAAGGTTGAAGTCTGGTCATTCAAAGAATCTTTAATCCGCATATAGGTTAAGATTTCAAAGATAGACACCTTCATGTACTTAGCGCATACAGGAGCACCCGAAAAGGCCAACACCATATTAATACCAACTGTACGCAGAAATGTGCTCTTGCCTGCCATATTTGACCCTGTTACAATATCAACGGTTGGCTTACTATCAAAACTATAAGTATTGACTATCCTTTTGCTTTCTGCAATCAGCGGATGGCCCAGTTCTTTGGCTTCACAATGAAAAGTATCAGAAATAACCGGGAAAGTAAGTTCTGGCTCATTATAATTGAAAGTAGCGAAGGAAATCAATTCTTCAAACTGGCTGATCGTATACAATCCTTTAATCAATTGATCGGAAGAGTTCGCAAACCATTTGTCCAGCTGGATGGCACATCTGAAATCCCACAAAAGGAGGACATTAAAGATAGTTCCAACCACCATATTTAACCGCACATCAAATGAATTGATAATACCTGATAGTTTTTTGATTTGTACACTCAGTGGTACAACTGCAGTATGTTCGCTAAAAAACCCTTTAATGTATTTACTCTCCCATTTGAGTTCTTCCGTCCATTTTACAGTGCCTGAGATTGCATTGAGCAAACTTGCCCCACCACTAAATCCAGAATGAACCAGGTTGATCTTTTTACTGAAGTAAAAACATAAAACAACGTTGATAAAGGAGAAAAGTCCCAGCGCTTCCCAGTATAAACTACCATAAAAAGAACCCAGAATAATTAATCCGGCAGATATAAAAGGTACTATCATTGTATATAGTCTCAGCAAAGGACTATGGGTGAATTTCAACTGATCCGGCATCTGGTGTTCCAGTTTATAACTGATAATTTCCAGCTGCTCTGGCTTATGATTTTGAAGTCCTGCTCTGAAATGGAAGGTCTGATCAATATGCCTGGTCAATTCAATGATGGCCTGCTGACGTTCCAGAATAAGTTCCGGCGTAGCAGGTTTAGTCAAACTATCTGCCAGCAGTTTCATCCCGTTTACGGTGTTCGAACGATTGATAAATGCGTATAGGGAAGAATGTCCGTAAATATCAAGGTCTGAAGAATAAGGGTGATACTCATCTTCAAAGTGCTTGCCTTCTTTGTATTTATTTTTACCTGTCAGGATAAGATTGACTTCATTCTGGAAGACAAAAAGCATTTTCTCTGCGTAATTCAGCTCCTGTTCTTTGGCAGTCTGACGCTTTACAATGACCATAAAACACAACACAGGAATGCACATCAGGACACCAATCAGCCAGTGATAACCAAAATAGATCGTAATACTCACTAAAAGTATTTCAATAATAAACAGGCCTAATCTGGATAACGATATAGTATTGAGTGCTTTATTAATGCCTTTAATTTGTTCTTCCTGAGTTGCAACGTTATTTTGATAGTCCTTTAAAATACTATCTTTAGATTTTACCATATCTTTGAGTCCTGTTTTGATTAGAAGCGCCTATATTTTAATGGCACCCCACGGTTTCCTGATTCAACCGCTTCTAATATAGGGATTACTACATTAGCACATTAATTTTGAATGAAAATAACTTTACTCGTTGTCGGAAAAACAGAGGATAAATATCTGATCGAGGGTATTGAAAAATACCTTAACCGGTTAAAACATTATATTGGTTTCAGCCTGGTGGTGATTCCGGATGTGAAGAACACCAAGAATTTAACAGAAGCACAGCAGAAGACAAAAGAAGCGGAACTGATCCTGAAACAAATCAGCAACCTGGACACTGTTATTTTAATGGATGAAAAAGGGAAGAAATACACTTCTGTTCAGTTTTCAAATTATTTAAACAAACAAATGATCGGGAGTGTTCAGCATATGATATTTGTGATTGGCGGCCCTTATGGTTTTGACGAAAGTGTTTATAAGAGAGCAAATGGGAGTATCTCTTTATCAGATATGACGTTTTCACATCAAATGGTGCGCTTGTTTTTTGTGGAACAGCTGTACAGAGCGTTCAGTATCTTAAAGGGCGAGCCTTACCATCACGAGTAGAAATTCTTATTTATTCTGAAAGGGCTTTATGGAATATTTCATTATTTGCATCATCATCGTAAGCTATTAAACTAAGAAAGGAATTTTATGCAACCAGGAGATTTTAAAAGAAAATACAAATTCAGAAGCAGAGGTAATGGTAACCGATGGGGATTCACCATTGCTATTATCATTTCCATACTTGCATTTCTGCTGATCGTATATTACTTGTAAACGATATTCTGCGTGTAAAGAGAAATTCTGCACATAAAAAAACCGGATGTTAAACATCCGGTTTTTTTATAACATAGAGTTCTTAAACTCCTTTTTTACTTGTCATACTAGCTTTTTTAGCTGGTTGAGACGTTTTAACCGGAGCTTTAACATTTGACGGTTTAGGCGTAGCCTTAACTTTCTTATCATCTGCTGCTTTAACACCTTCAGCACCTTCAACAGCTCCAGGAGCAGCTTCAGTGAATAAAGGAAGATCCTTCAATAAGTGGTACCAGGTAACGATTTTCTTCATATCTGAAGTATAAACTTTTTCCTGATCGTGTGTAGGTGCAACCTCAACGAATAATGCTCTTAAAACAGCAGCATCAGCTTTAGCATCAGCAACCTCACCTTTTAATGCAGCAATATTTGCTAAAACATCAACTAGTTTCAAATCTTCATCTTCACCATAGATAGTAATATCTTCTAATGAAGCCAGTTTAGTAGAAGAGATACTAGTTACAATTTTAACTTTCTGAGCATCTAAGCCTTCCAGTACATAACCTGCTTTATTTTGTCCAACAAGTTTAAATAAACCTGGTCTGCCAGATACGGCTACAATTCCTCTTAAATTCATATCTTAATCTTCTATCACTTCTATACCTAAAATCTTATCTCCTTGTTTGAGATCGTCAACAATGTCTACATTTTCAACCACTTTACCAAAGCAAGTGTGGTTTCTATCTAAATGTGCAGTGTTTGATCTGCTGTGACAAATGAAGAATTGTGAACCACCAGTATTTCTACCAGCATGTGCCATAGATAACACACCACGTTCGTGATGTTGATTTCCACCATCAAGTTCACAGTCAATTTTGTAACCAGGACCACCAGTTCCAGCTAAATGAGCTGTAGCTGCATCTTTGGAATTCGGGCATCCTGCCTGTACTACGAAATCAGGAATTACACGGTGAAAAGTGATTCCATCATAAAACCCTTCATTTGCTAATTTTTTAAAGTTCGCAACTGTGTTAGGGGCATCTGTGTCATAAAACTCGACAGTCATGTCGCCTTTTTCTGTTTTTATTATTGCTTTGCTCATATTCTTTTTTGTAATGGTCAAATTTAGTAAATTGAAACGACTAGATAAACTAAAGGTTCAAAAACCTATCCAACCTATAAATGTATATATAATGATTCATTTTAACGTTTAATAGTCGTAAAAATTTTAAATCAGCTATCTAAAGTTTAGATTAGTACCTGGACAGCTAACATATGATTTTAAAAAAGAGTTTCCTTCTGCTGCTATTGCTGACTTTAACGTTGGCAATGAGAGCTTCATCGATTCTGATTAACATGGATGAAGATCAGAAAAATCATCTTAAAGCCTATGGCATTGCCTACTGGAGTATTAAACAGCAGGCAGACGTAAGCTGGCTGCTGAATTACAGGGGCGGCAGTTTTCTAATTAAATATAGCAAAATTATAGAAGACGAATGCAAAACCAGGGGAGTTTCTTACCAGGTTATCGCTGATGGTAAAGTGACAGCCATACTCAACGAAATCAGTGATCCTGCTGTAAATATGGAAATGGTCAAGCTGGAAAAGGCCCCGAAAATTGCTGTTTATTCTCCCAAAAGCAAATTACCCTGGGATGATGCCGTAACCATGGTACTCACCTATGCAGAAATCCCGTATGATATTGTTTATGATGACGAAGTATTAAAAGATAAGTTAACCGGTTATGACTGGCTGCATTTACACCACGAAGATTTTACCGGGCAGTATGGCCGTTTTTGGAGTGCTTTTCAGAATGCCGCCTGGTACAAAGAAGATGTTAAAACCCAGGAAGCAACGGCTAAAAGAAATGGGTTCAGCAAAGTATCATTAATGAAACTGGCAGTCGCAAAGAAAATGACTGAATTCTGTGCAGGCGGAGGTTTCCTTTTTGCCATGTGCTCTGCTACGGATAGTTTTGACATCGCCCTGTCGGCAGAAGGAGTAGATATTTGTGCCAGCATGTTTGATGGTGATGCAGAAGATCCAAATGCACAGTCAAAGCTCGATTACAATAAAACACTCGCCTTTAAAGATTTCAGACTGGACCCAAACCCGGCAAATTATGAATTCTCTGATATTGATGTCACACAGACCAGGAGTCTGAACCAGCAAAATGATTATTTTACTTTATTTGAATTTTCAGCGAAGTCAGATCTCGTGCCAACGATGTTAACCCAGGATCATGACCGCGTAATCAAGGGCTTCATGGGCCAGACTACAGCCTTCAGGAAAAGCCTGATTAAATCAAATATTACTGTATTGGGAGAAAATAAGGGAGCTTCAGAAGTTCGTTACCTGCATGGTGATATTGGAAAAGGGCAGTTTACTTTTTACGGCGGCCACGATCCTGAGGATTATCAGCATGCTGTGGGTGACCCACCCACAGACTTAAATTTACATCCCAATTCACCGGGGTATCGTTTGATATTAAATAATGTATTGTTTCCTGCAGCGAAGAAAAAGCATCAGAAAACCTGATCCTTAATCGTAGAAGTTCCAGCTTAACCCAACTTGAAGTGCCCGGTCTTGCATGGGATACCTGTTCACGGTATAATATCCTTTAGATTGCAGTCCCTGGTTAAGATACCCATATTTAAGAAAGATATTAGCTTTTCTTAAACTCGCTCTCACCCAAAGATCAACAATTGGGTAACTATCAAATTTAACAGGCTTATAAGGAATAGCTGCACCGGGAGCAGATTGGCGAATATAAAACTGGCTCACCGATGGTGAATAAGAGTAGTTTACATATTTTGTATTGTACCTCACATCAACTCCAAATTCTGTATTCAGAACTTTAAAGACCTTTGCCTTCATGTATAAACTATTAAAAGTATAAAAATCAGGTGTTGGCATAATATCAGGCTTACTTGTTTTCTGATAAACAAGATAACTGTCCAGGTGGAATCTGCCGAACTTGAATTTCTTTCCTACAGTGACTTTTAATAAACTGATGCTCCCTGTTTCTTGTGCCGGCAGAATAGTCAGAGAGTCAACCGTTGTATTATTCTGTACAAAATACAGATAGTTATTAATCATATAATATTCTGCACCAGCATCCAGTCCTAACTTGTCATTGATATATTTAAAAGACAAATTCACTGTTTTCGTTCTGTTAAATGGACCAGGCAGTATCACAATGTTAGGTGAGGCTAAAGGATTAGCAGCCTTAAGTTCAGCGAGTTTTGGATCTACAGTGGCATTGGTCCAGCCGAAGTGGTTTCCATAATGGGTTTCGTAAATTTCTTCGGGTGATTTATTCTGAATATATCCTCCCAAAACTATCCTGCCCAGGTTATTGCTGACCAGCACATTACTTTTAGCTTCATACATAAAATCTCCGGCCTGCCTGCCCTGAAAGATTTGCTGTACATCAAAGTTCAGATCTATCCGGTTGCTGAATCTATAACCCGCAGAACCTAACAGGGTCACATTTTGAAATGATTTAGCATAGTTAGAGAAATACTTATTGTCTACTGTCACGGTCTGCGAAGTGATTATTCCGTTAGCATCTGTAAAATTATAAGTATTGGTCTGCGGCAGCACACCTACTATTTGTGAATAGTTGTAAAAATCATGACGGATACCAGCATCTATTTTTAATTCATTCTTGATAACAGAACTTGATTTTCCACGCAAAAAGAAACTGTAGATAAACTCATTTTGTATATGTTGTACAGTCGTACTATCATTGGTATAGGAAAGATCGCGCATCCCTGAAGGCAAAACTGTATGGTCATCTGCAGTCTTCTTCTGAAAAGCATAAGAATCCTTATCATATTTGATCGTGTAAGTAATCTTATTCGTAGGAAGCACTTTTTTAGAGATTTCCTGATCTAAAGTGTCAATACGGCCAACGAAATAGGTTTGTCTCAGAAAGAAAGTATTCTTCCTGTAGATTTGCCTGGAGTCGGGCAGCCTTACCGATTGAGACATCCGGTCTATAGCAAGGTTATTATTTCCAAAGATATTATCATTGGTAATTGATCCGTTTTCATAAGCCTTCAGCGTATTGAAGATCGCATTGGCGTAAAGTGCATATCGCTTATTGGGTGAGGTATACCAACTAAAAAATGTACCGTTCAGCACATCCCCTCTTTGCCTTTGATACAGTCCGTTAGCCCCTATCCGGTTATAACTCGCACCTACATTAAAATTCTTTTTAATGTTCTGAGAGTGTGTCACTTTGAAGATCTGCTCTGCCTCACCGCTGTACTGTCCGGCAAAATAAATATTACTAAATGGGGTACGTGCCTGGTAATACCTGATGTCATCATTTCCCAGTGCATACCAGTCCAGCGAGTGAAACCCCGGATCAAAGCCAATCGTTTTGCTGGGTTCAAATAAAAGGTCTTTAGCAGCAAGACCAATATTTCCAGTATTAATTGTCGGCCTTCTGGGCTGGGCAATCGGACTGAAATTCTGCATTCCTCTTAAACTTGTATCCAGCGCCAGTGTCTGAATACTGTCTTTAGTTAGCTTAAGTGTAGTGTAACGGATAAATCTCGAGGTAAAAACAACAGAGTCTTTACTGTTTTCGAGCTTATTTCTTAAGGAATCTAATTCTTTATTTTGATTCACTGAAGTCTTAAGGTCTTGAGCAAAAGATTGCTTTGCCCCGAACAAGACACAGCTTAAAAGAAATAAAACAATGGTTTTATACATTATAAAGAAAGAATTAGCTGGCTTAATATTTTAGTCATTTTAGGTTCAGCTTCACGTGCTGTTTCCAGTATTTCTTCCAAACTTACGGGTACTAAAACATCACCAAAACCTTCGTCAGTCAGGACCGAAATTGCAAAAACGGGAATGCTCATATGGTTGGCCACAATAACTTCAGGAACAGTACTCATTCCGACAGCATCGCCACCTATAATACGCAAATACTTATACTCAGCTTTTGTTTCCAGGTTTGGCCCTGTTACAGAAACATAAACGCCCTGGTGACAGGTAATATTTTCTGCTGCTGCAATTTCCATTGCACGTTTGATAAAGTCTTTTTGATAAGGCTGACTCATGTCTGGAAACCTTGGGCCCATATCATTATCATTTCTTCCGCGTAACGGGCTTTCCGGTTGTAAGTTGATATGATCATTGATAATCATCAGATCGCCCTTCTTAAAATCAGCATTGAGTGAACCAGCCGCATTGGAGATAAACAGGTGCTGAATGCCAAGAGCTTTCATCACTCTGATTGGAAAAGTAATCTGCTGCATGGAATATCCTTCGTAATAATGTAATCTGCCTTGCATGGCCACTACCTTTTTACCATTCAGTTTTCCGAAAATCAGTTTTCCGGAGTGGAATTCTAAAGTCGAAATAGGGAAATTAGGAATATTAGAATACATCAGACTGAATTCTACATCGATCTCATTCACCAGACCACCTAACCCGGTACCTAGTATTATTCCGATTTCCGGTTGGAAATTGTTGCATTTTAGCTTGATGTACTCAACGGTTTCGTGTAGGGTCTGAAACATATTTTAGGATCTTTTGGTCAAATGTTTTTTTGTGGGCTGCCTCAATATTTATATGAATAGGCAAATAAAATACAGGCAAATTTAACAGTAATTCTTTGATTGTAACATCAAATAAACGTTGCGCATCCTTTTCTGTTGTGATAATAACTTTTTCTTTGGCTGAATCCTGATGAAATGCCTCCGCCAATTTACGCAAATTCCCCAAACTGAATGCGTGATGATCCGGGTAATCATGATGTTCAATGGCAGAAGAAAATCCTGATAGGTAATCAAATAATGGCTTTGGATTGGCAATACCAGTTAGTAAAAAGATCTTTTTATCCTTCAGAGATTCCACAGCTAACAAGGTGCCCGTAAACAGACCTGTCAGACTTTTATAATTTATGGAAGAGAAGAAAAGCTGAGCCGCAGATGCCTGATCAAAGTTTTCTTCACATTGCTTTTTCTGCTGATCAGTGAGCTTTAAAGGTGATTTGGTAACCAATAAAATATCCGCCCGTTTATATCCCCGGAAAGGCTCTCTCATATTCCCTGCTGGCAATAAGAATTGCGTGGTCAGTAACTTCTGAAATTCGAAGAGCAGAATACTGAACCCGGGATTTAACCTCCTGTGCTGAAAGGCATCATCAAGGATGATCACCTCGTGTGTGTCTTTCAACTGTGTGATGCCTTTTACCCGGTCTTCACAAACAGCGACAGTCACTTGCGGAAATTTATGATAAAACTGCAAAGGCTCATCCCCTATTGATTTTGCTGTAGCGGTCTGATCTGCATACAAAAACCCTTTGGTTTCCCGCCCGTATCCTCTGCTTAAAATTGCAATCTTGTAATCGGCAAGCAAGTGTACCAGGTATTCGGTGACCGGGCTTTTCCCCGAGCCGCCCACTACCAGGTTGCCTACACAAATGACAGGAATATCAAACCTGGTAGATTTAAAAAGTCCCCAGTCATAAAGTTTATTTCTAAAAATAACTACGATACTGTATAGAACAGAAAAAGGAAGTAGTAATAACCGGACGTATTTTATCATGTTAAAGATTCAGAAGCGGCCAGAATGAGTCTGCTAAATTGAAACCGCTTTTCAAAAATAAGAATTATTTTCCTGCGTACTGTGCTCTGTTAGCAGAATATCATATAGTAGAATGGATTGACAGGCAATAAAATAAAAAACTATCTTTGTGCAAACAACAATATTATATCATGCTCAAAGGATTTTTTAACGTACCAACACCTGAGAACGAACCTATTTTAGGTTACGCACCAGGAAGTAAAGAACGTGAATTATTGAAAGCTGCTTTAGCTGAAGCACGTTCAAAAAAAGGTGACATCCCAATGTATATCGGGGGCAAAGCAGTCCACACTGATAAAAAAGGAACAGTTACTCCACCGCACGATCACCAACACGTTTTAGCACAATATAGCATAGGCGACAAAACTCATGTACAACAGGCAATTGATGCAGCATTAGCGGCAAAGCCTCAGTGGGAAAACCTGCCATGGGAACAACGTGCAGCTATATTTTTAAAGATCGCTGAGTTAATCTCAGGTCCGTATCGCTATAAATTAAATGCAGCAACAATGCTTGGCCAATCAAAAAATGCTTACCAGGCAGAAATTGATGCAGCTTGCGAGCTGATAGATTTCTTACGTTTCAACGTAAGTTATATGGCTGACATTTATAAACAACAACCTCCGGTTTCTCCAAAAGGTGTTTGGAACAGAGTGGAACAACGTCCTTTAGAAGGGTTTGTTTTCGCTTTAACTCCTTTCAACTTTACTGCTATCGCGGCAAACCTGCCAACATCAGCAGCATTAATGGGTAATGTTGTCGTTTGGAAGCCTGCCGATACGCAGGTTTATGCAGCGAATTTATTGATGGAGATTTTCAGAGAAGCAGGTTTACCTGATGGGGTAATCAACTTGGTTTATGTAGATGGCCCTGAAGCTGGAGAAGTTATCTTCAACAGTCCTGATTTTGCAGGTATTCACTTTACAGGTTCTACTGCGGTATTCCAGAACATCTGGAAAACTATTGGTACAAACATTCATAAATACAAAACATATCCTCGTATTGTAGGTGAAACTGGTGGTAAAGATTTTATCCTGGTTCACGCTTCTGCTGATGCTGAGGTATCAAGTACAGCTATTTTACGTGGTGCTTTTGAATACCAGGGACAGAAATGTTCTGCTGCTTCAAGAACTTACATCGCGAAAAGTTTATGGCCAAAAATCAAAGAATTGATGCTGCGTGATCTTGCTACCTTCAAAATGGGTGGAACTGAAGATTTCAGCAATTTCGTAAATGCAGTGATTGACGATCGTTCTTTCACTAAACTGGCGAAATATATTGACCAGGCAAAAGCTGACAAAGGTGTAGAAATCATTGCTGGCGGAAACTACGATAAATCTAAAGGTTACTTTATTGAGCCAACAGTTTTAGTCGTTGACGATCCTAAATATACAACCATGAGCGAAGAGTTATTCGGTCCTGTTTTGAGTGTATATGTATATGATGACGCAGATTTTGACCAGGTATTGGAAATTATTGATACGACTTCCGGATATGCTTTAACTGGTGCTGTAATTGCTCAGGACCGTTATGCTATTGATAAAGCATCTTATGCTTTACGTAATGCAGCTGGTAATTTCTATATCAATGATAAATGTACTGGTGCTGTAGTTGGTCAGCAACCATTTGGCGGTGCCAGAGGTTCAGGTACAAATGATAAAGCAGGTTCAATGATTAACTTGTTACGTTGGGTTTCTCCACGTACCATCAAAGAATCATTCGATCCACCAAAGGATTACCGTTACCCATTCATGGGCTAATCAAAACATAAAAAAAGCCGGTTATGGACATGCCCCAAAAAGTTAGACACTTTTTGGGGCATTTTTTATGAGTAGAAAACAGAAATACGAGTATCAATCTAAACTCGATTTAGTCAACCAGGTAATCAGAGAAGAAAATTGTGTGCATGGACTTTCCAAAGTGCATGGATTGGCAAAATCACAGTTACAATTTTGGTGTAAACTCCATGAACATCACGGAGAAAAAGGATTGGAAAACATGGTGGTTAAAAGGTATACCGCAGATGAAAAACTTGAAATCATTCGGTATTATCAGGCAAGCGGATTATCTTTGATTGACACCTGTG
>NZ_QLLR01000025.1 GCF_003259615.1 Pedobacter cryoconitis
GTCTTGGAAACATTTTCAAGATATGTACAAGTAAAGAGCAGGCTTTTAAGCCATTAGCATTATGGTACAATCAGGTGGAAGAGTCAGGAATTGAGTCATTTAGGACGGTGTCAAGGTCTATACAGGCACATTATCTATCGATCTTGAACTTCTTTCTCAACAGAAGTACAAATGCCTCTGCTGAATCATTCAATGCTAAAGTTAAAGCATTCAGAGCCACTTCAAGAGGGGTTCGGGACATCAAATTCTTCCTGTTCAGGTTATCGAAAATATATGCTTAAAATTTATCTCCCCCCAAGAATTCCGCTTGATCCCAAGTTCCCGCTATCAAGTTTGGGTAGTAAGAGGCGTACGCAAACAATTAAAATACGTGCGATCCCGATCTGAAAAAATGTATGCTTAAAAAAGAACCTACTCTACAAGTTTATGACTTGATCCTCTATTCATTGAATAGGGTGGAGATAAAACAAAAAAACCTTAAATCATATGATTTAAGGTTTTTTGCCGACTTTTAGAAGACTAACTGTCGGGGTGGCAGGATTCGAACCTACGACCTCCTGCTCCCAAAGCAGGCGCGATACCGGGCTACGCTACACCCCGAAAAAATGGTATCACCTTTGTCCCTCTTGCGAAGGGTCTGCAATATATATTAATTATTTGCAGAGACCAAATTTTGATGAATCATAAATGATCTTTCTGATTTGGTGTGCAACAAAGGTAAGTAAAGAATTGACATTTTTATCGCTCACGAGCATTTAAACCCTAAAAATATCTTAATGTGTTGCTTTTCAAGGAGAAAAAATTTCAGAGCAGATACAGATCTATAACACAGGGGAGGGGATTGCTTAAAAAAAGCAGTTCATGAACCTGTTTAAACTTATAAAATAAAGCTTAAACAGGCCCATGAACGTTTAAAATATCTGAAATAATCACATTAGGCGATCAATTTTTTCCTGCGGTAGTGTCTGAAAACAAAATAACCGGCAATCGCCACTAAAATTAAAGCCCATAAATTAGCCAGGATCAGAATAAACTCTTTAAATACACTCCAGCCATTCTCAAAACTCAGCCAGAACCGTTTAAAAAAATCAGGGCGATAATCAGATAAATTATCATTGACCACTATCATTTTCTTAATCGTATTGTCCTGATAAAAATTTAAAGTAATCGTACTGTACCGCACATTCCGGTCAGTCAGTAAATTATTCACCTTATTATCTACCAACTCATCCTTCAACACTAAAGACCTTTCCGCTACACTCACCTTTTTTCCTGAAACAGAATTATTCAACTGCGTTACCGCCTCTGCCTTATTCTTATTTTTCAGTTGATTGCTCAAATAATTCAGACTCAAATCATCCTGTTTTAAAGACTGGTCATCAATGAACACCGCCATCTTTGCTACTTCATTCGTAAAATCATCCAATTTCTCCGAAGGAATTCTTGCAACTACTAAACCCTCTACCCGGTAAGCAATCAATTCCAGTAAAGAATCGGCGGAGTATTTTACCTTTTCATTCTGTCTGATCATGCTATGTGTGTTAAACTCGGTAATCGCGCCTCCCTCAACCTTCAGGATACTTCCTAATTTTTCCTTAGTACCCTGGACATCCTTTACCCTGAATCTCATGTCGGCCGTTTTAACAATTTTTTCAGCTACCGAAGTATCTGAAAGCTTAGCAACTGACTTTTGCTCAGCTTCCTCATAAGCGCCCGATTTTTTTTCACTATTACAACCCAGTGCAGTTAAAACCAGTATTCCATAAATCAAATATTTCTTCATCATGTTAAGAATTAAATTCTCTCTTAATACAACTATCTACCATTAAGTAACCCTATGTCACGCATATATATCATAACCCTTTTAAATTAATTTAAAAGCGCTTTATCTGCAGCTAACCTTCCATATCGGTAATCGACCCTTCCAAAATGGAAGGGTTTTAACCCTGTAGATTTCTGCTTAAAATCCGTTTTTCCTCTTAAAACGCTGAAAAATAACTCTTTATGTCATACTATTTTTCTTTGGTATAGCGATTGGATAAGGCCATAAAAAATAAACACCATGATGACTGTACTACTATTAATCGCTCTTCTGGTCCTGACATGGATCTGTTACAAATCAATCGACTGGTTCGAAAAAATCTAAAATTATGATCGCACTATTTATTATCGCAATCGCAGTATTCATCTATATGATTTACGTGCTGATTAAACCCGAAAAATTTTAATTGAACGCTATGAACACTGAATTATTTGGAATCTTCGCTACCTACCTGCTTACCCTGGTTATAGCAATTCCTTTAGGTAAATACCTTGCAAAGGTATTTGCTGGTGAAAAAGTCTGGACTGACTTCTTAAAACCAATTGAATCTGGTATCTACAAACTTTCCGGAATTAACCCCAACGAGCAGATGAATTGGAAACAGCATATGAAAGCGCTGATGACCATTAACCTTGTATGGCTGGTTTACGGATTCTTTGTGCTCATGAATCAGGATAAGCTGCCACTTAATCCCGACGGTAACCCAGGAATGTCTCCTGACCTTGCCTTTAACTCTATTATCAGTTTCGTCGTGAATTGTAACCTGCAGCATTATTCAGGAGAAAGTGGTGTGACCTATCTTACACAGCACTTTGTCATGATGTTTCTTCAGTTTGTGAGTGCCGCAACAGGTATTGCCGCCGCTGTAGTCTTCTTTAAAGCCTTCAGAGATAAAACCTCTACCAATCTGGGTAACTTCTGGGAATTCTTTGTGAAATCAATCACCAGGCTATTATTACCCCTTTCCTTAATAATGGCTTTGATCCTTGCCTTTTCAGGTACACCAACCAGTTACGAAGGAAAAGATAAATTCATATCCCTGCAGGGCGATACCGTCAACGTATCAAGAGGCCCCGCAGCAGCATTTGTAGCTATTAAACACTTAGGAACAAACGGCGGTGGCTGGTTTGGTACCAACTCTGCCCATCCATTAGAAAACCCATCCTATTTCACCAATTCGGTAGAACTCATTGCACAGGTGATCATTCCAATAGCAATGGTTATTGCTTTCGGTATTTTTATCAGGCGCAGAAAACTATCCTGGATGATATTTGGTGTAATGACTATCGGGATGCTCTTGCTACTGATTCCAACCGTAAGCAGTGAGCTCGGAGGAAACCCTGCAATCGCAAAAATGGGTATTTCACAGCTTACAGGCGCTATGGAAGGTAAAGAAGTACGCTTTGGACCAGCAATTACTGGCTATTGGAGTACTGTGACCACCATCATTTCTACAGGATCAGTTAACAGTATGCACGACAGTGCGATGCCACTAACAGGCTTCTGGCAACTATTAGGTATGATGATTAATTCCTTTTACGGAGGATGTGGAGTAGGTATGCTAAATTATTTTATCTACCTGATCATTGCCGTATTTATATCCGGATTAATGGTAGGGCGGACCCCTGAATTTTTGGGACATAAAGTAGAAGCTAGAGAAATTAAGATTGCAGCATTAATCACCCTGCTGAGTCCTTTTCTAATTCTTGCAGGTACAGCGTTATCAAGTTTTATCGTTGTCAATCATGCCGATGCAGCATGGGCAATACAACCAAAATCATGGCTCAATAACCCAGGCTTCCATGGTTTCTCAGAGATGTTATACGAAATGACTTCCTCTAACGCAAACAACGGTTCTGGATTTGAAGGCCTGGGTGACAATAACGTGTTCTGGAATGTGGCTACAGGATTCGTATTATTCCTGGGCAGGTTCTTACCAATTATTGGTCCGATCGCTATTGCCGGATTACTGGGTGCTAAAAAATATATCCCGGAATCGGCTGGTACTTTAAAAGCAGATACGCTGACTTTCAGTCTGATGACTTTTGCAGTGATCATTGTGTTAAATGCCCTTTCATATTTCCCTGCCCTGACATTAGGCCCGCTGGCAGAATATTTTACCCTGATTAAATAGCTTATCATGAAGTCTTCTAATAAATTATTTGAACCTGCATTGGTTCAAAGTGCCCTTAAACAATCCTTTATAAAACTCGACCCAAGGGTGATGGTGCGTAACCCAGTGATGTTTACTGTTGAAGTAGGAACACTGGTGATGGCATACGTTACAGTATACTCTTTCAGCCATGCCGGACAAGGATCGCCACTATATAACTTCTTTATTTTTTTAATCCTGTTTCTAACCGTCCTGTTTGCCAATTTCGCTGAAGCTATTGCTGAAGCCAGAGGTAAAGCCCAGGCAGACAGCTTAAGAAAAACCAGGGAAGAAACGCCAGCTAAAGTAGTCTTGGCAGACGGAACGATCGAAATGCGTTCTTCCAGCCAGTTAAAAAAAGGCGATGTTTTCTTCTGTGAAACCGGCGATACCATCCCAACAGACGGAGAAATCATTCAAGGTATAGCAACTATCGATGAATCGGCTATTACCGGAGAATCCGCACCCGTAATCAGAGAGTCCGGAGGTGATAAATCATCCGTAACAGGTGGTACTAAAGTACTCTCGGATGAAATTAAAGTCATGGTCAGTACTGAACCAGGCGAAAGCTTTCTGGATAAAATGATTGCCCTTGTAGAAGGCGCATCCCGTCAGAAAACGCCAAATGAAATCGCTTTAACCATTCTTTTAGCAAGTTTTACCTTAGTATTCGTCATTGTCTGTGTAACCTTGAAACCTTTCGCAGACTACGCAAATACACCAATCACAATTGCTGCATTAATCTCCCTGTTCGTTTGTCTGATCCCTACCACAATCGGTGGTCTGTTGTCAGCTATCGGAATTGCCGGAATGGATCGTGCCTTACGGGCAAATGTGATTACCAAATCAGGTAAAGCAGTGGAAACCGCCGGAGATATTGACGTACTGTTATTAGATAAAACAGGGACGATTACTATCGGTAACCGTAAAGCGACTAACTTTTACCCTACAGCAGCCGTAGACGCTCAACTGTTTACCAATGCCTGCGTACTGAGTTCCTTAGCAGATGAAACCCCTGAAGGTAAGTCTATTATCGAGCTGGCCAACGCACAACATAATTTTGCTTTGCCTACCACACCAGAAGGCGCAGTATTTATCAAGTTTACGGCTGAAACAAGATCCAGTGGTATTGATACCCCAGACGGAAGACGTATCCGTAAAGGAGCTTTTGACTCTATCCGTAACATCGTTCAGAAAGCAGGGAATATTTTCCCTCAGGACATCGAAGATGAAGTTAAAAAGATCGCTTCAAACGGAGGAACCCCGCTGGTAGTTTCAGAGAATGAGAAAGCCCTTGGCGTAATTGAGCTACAGGATATTATCAAACCAGGTATCAGTGAACGTTTTGACCGTCTGCGTAAGATGGGGGTGAAAACAGTGATGGTCACCGGAGACAACCCCTTAACCGCTAAGTTTATCGCAGAAAAAGCAGGCGTAGATGACTTTATCGCTGAAGCAAAACCTGAGGATAAAATGAACTACATCAAAGACGAGCAGGCCCTGGGCAAGCTGGTTGCGATGATGGGTGACGGTACAAATGATGCTCCGGCCTTAGCACAAGCAGATGTTGGTGTGGCGATGAACAGTGGAACACAAGCTGCAAAAGAGGCTGGAAATATGGTCGATCTGGACAATGACCCAACCAAGCTAATTGAGATCGTAGAGATCGGTAAACAGCTGTTAATCACGCGCGGAACCTTAACAACCTTCTCCATTGCCAATGACGTAGCTAAATACTTCGCCATTGTTCCAGCCTTGTTTATTGGTTCGATACCAGCTTTACAAGCCTTGAACATCATGGGTTTACATTCCCCTGAAAGTGCAATTATGTCGGCTGTTATTTTCAATGCGATTATCATCCCGATCCTGATTCCGCTGGCATTAAGAGGTGTGGCTTATAAACCAATAGGAGCGAGTGCACTATTACGCAGGAACCTGTTGATTTACGGTCTTGGCGGAGTGATAGCCCCTTTTATCGGGATCAAGCTTATTGATTTACTAGTTGGGCTATTCGTTTAAAAACATAGGAATCACAACATCATAAAAAAATAAGATCATAAAAATAAGAAACCATGAAAAAGTACATCTTACAATCTATACGTCTTACTGCAGTTTTATTAGTGCTGCTATGCGTCATATACCCCTTAATCGTTGCCTTTGCCGGAGGTTTCTCTAAAGGCAGCGGCGGCGGTGAAAAGATCACTCAGAACGGTAAAGTAGTAGGGTATGCCCTGATCGGTCAATCCTTCACCAAACCTCAGTACTTCTGGGGCAGACCATCCTCAGTAGGCTATAAAGCAGACGGATCTGGCGGATCAAACAAAGGCCCATCCAACCCGGACTACTTAAAAGAAGTAAACGGCAGGATAGACTCCCTGTTGAAATACCACCCTTACCTGAAACGCAGTGATATTCCTGCCGATATGGTTACTGCTTCAGGTAGCGGACTGGACCCTGATATTTCTGTAGAAGGTGCAGCTATCCAAATTAAGAGAGTAGCCATGAACAGAAAATTAAGCGAACAAACCGTATCCGACCTCGTTAAAAAAACTGCCAATGGCCCACTACTAGGCTTATTCGGCCCAAGTACAGTGAATGTACTGGAACTGAATGTTGCCTTGGATAACCTGAAAAAATAAGCTGAAGCCTGTTTAAACTCAACAACCCAACCAGGAAAAAATGAATTTAAACAGGCTCATATATACCCTTGTCAAGAAGGAAAAACGCTTTACTACCAATTTAATAATAGAAGATACAATGAACAAATTTTTGATGACAGCTGCCACTGTTTGTATGGGTTTAGGTGCAACCGCACAAGAAGAACCTAAAGTTAAAATTTCCGGTTATGCCGAAGTATATTATGGACACGACTTTAATAAACCAGAAAACAACAACAGGCCTGGCTTTATATATGCGCACAATAGAAGTAACGAAGTGAATCTGAATTTAGGATATATTAAAGCAGCCTATGACTCCGGAAAGATCAGGGCTAACCTGGCTATCATGGCGGGAACTTATGCCAATGCGAATCTGGCTGCTGAATCTGGTGTGTCAAAAAACATCCTGGAAGCAAACGTTGGCTTTAAAATATCCAACAAAGCCAACCTATGGGTAGACGCAGGTGTATTCTCCTCCCATATTGGTTTTGAAAGTGCGATCTCCAAAGACTGCTGGGTATTGACCAGGAATATCTCCTCAGAAAATACCCCTTACTTTGAATCAGGAGCAAAGGTTACTTACAGCACTGATGACAATAAATTTACTGCTTCAGCCCTGTACCTGAACGGCTGGCAGCGTATCGCACGTCAGGACGGGAACAGGCAACCTGCCGGGGGGCTGCAACTGACCTGGAAACCAACCGATAAGATCACTGTAAACTACAGTAACTATCTGGGAACCGAAGGAGCTGACTCCGTGAGAGTGACCCGTTTCTACCACAACGTTTACGGCATATTCCAATTGGCTGATGCTTTTGGTGTAACCGTAGGCTTTGACTACGCTACACAGCAAAAATCCAAAACCGATCACCGTAAAAATGAAGTATTATCCCCAGTGGTTATTGCCCGTTACACCATTAACCCTAAATGGGCAATGGCAGGCAGATTTGAATACTATCAGGATAAAAACGGTGTACTGATTGCGACTGATACCCCTAATGGCTTTAAAACCAAAGGCTATTCCTTAAACATTGACTATGCCCCAGTACCAAACGCAGTGGTCAGACTAGAAGGTAAAGTATATGACAGTAAAGACAAAATATTTAAAAGAGATATGAATGCCGTAAACTATAATGCTGCAGTTACGGCAAGTGTTGCAGTCTCCTTTTAACCAATATGGAGCCTCTTATTTAAGGATACGGAGTCCCTTACCTAAAAATACAGAGCCTTTTAATGAAATGATTAGCCGGGGATATAATCTCCGGCTTTAAAAACTAAAGCTAAAAGCTATAAACATGGAAACATTTTTAGAATTTTTATTTACCGCTTCAATCACTGTTTTTGCAGGATTTTTGTGCTTAAAATACGGGCCAAAGACCAGAAGAAAAGCGAGAATTGCCCGGCTGAAAAGAGGTCAGGAAATCGGGCTTAAAAACCCGCGTAACCCAATTGCAATTCAGGCAAATTACCGGAATTATTCCGCTAAATTTATACTGATTTTATTAATAGGCATTACGTTCATTACCGGTGTATCCTATCTCGTTGATATAGGATATGTAATTATTACATGGTAAACCGATTATAATTGTGGAAGATAATAAAGAACAATCAGTACGTCAATTCCTTGACCTTGTGAAGAAATCGCGCCGTGGTAAATTCAAGGTCTATATTGGTATGAGTGCAGGCGTTGGAAAAACCTACCGGATGCTGCAAGAAGCTCACGCTCTGCTTAAAAATGGAATTGACATACAAATCGGCTATATCGAAACCCACAACAGAGAAGAAACTCATGCCCTTTTGGCGGGAATCCCATTCATTCCCAGGCGTAAACTATTCTACAAAGGCAAGGAAATTGAAGAAATGGACGTGCAGGCTATCCTTAGCAGGAACCCTGAGGTAGTTATTGTGGATGAACTGGCGCACTCCAATATTGAAGGAAGTAAAAATACCAAACGCTGGCAGGACGTTATGGACATCCTGGAATCGGGAATCAGTGTAATCTCGGCCGTAAACATCCAGCACCTGGAGAGCATGAATGAGGAGATTGAGAAAATCACTGGTATTCCCATCACAGAGCGTATCCCGGATAGAGTACTGGATATTGCAGATGAGATCGTGAACATTGACTTAACCGCCGATGAACTCATTGACCGGCTTAAATCCGGTAAAATATATGACAAAACAAAAATAGAGAGAGCCTTAGGGAACTTCTTTCAATCCGAGCGTATCCTTCAGCTCAGGGAGCTTGCCTTAAGAGAGGTGGCTCACCACGTAGAGAGAAAAATAAGTGTAGAAATCCCCAAACAGATCAAACTCCGGCCAGAACGTTTCATGGCCTGTATCTCCACCAATAACGTGACAGCAAAGATCGTTATCCGTAAAACAGCCCGGCTGGCTTCCTATTACAGATCGCCCTGGATTGTACTTTATGTGCAGAATAATAGTGAAAGTAGTGACCGGATTAAACTAGATTTGCAACGGCATCTGATCAATAACTTTAAGCTCGCCACAGAACTCGGAGCAGAAGTAATCAAAGTAAAAAGTGATGAAGTAACCAAAACCATTATGAGAATTGCTCAGGAAAAAGAAATCACGACCATCTGCATCGGTAAACCACATTTGAACCTCTTTCAGGTCATCATGCGAACCGCTGTCTTCAATGAATTACTGCGGAACATTTCATCAACAGAAACAGATCTCGTCATTCTATCCTAAAGCAAACAATTAGCAATCCAACAAGTAAACAACTAACAATCCAATAGACAACCCAATAAGCAATCCAACAAGCAAACAACTAACAATCCAGCAAGTAAACCAACAAATAAACCAATAAAAAAAATGAAATTGTATGCCACTTTGCATAGATAAACCTAACCGGTTATCTCGAAAAATATAGGTAGTGCTAATGTGAAGAGCATTGTTTTTCTTTGCCCGTTTCGGGCCTAAGTAAACGTCGCTCGAACATAGCACTACCTATATTTTTGCGAAGCCAGGCAAACCCCCTTAGAACTTTCAACAAGTAATACAATGAAACCTGCGGTCTTCCGCAAGCTTCATTACAAATGAAGAACAATAAAAAACGCAATGAAAATAAAAACCAAACTCCGCCTCGGATTCGGATTCCTATTTGTGGTGGTACTCTTATTCGGTTCGATCTCACTCTACTACATGAACCAAATCTCTGTCAGTGCAAAAGTGATTCTGAAAGACAACTATGAAACCCTTAGCTACACCAGAGAAATGCGTTCCATACTTGACCAGAACGACCTTCCCCTAACCCTGGAACTACAGAAAAAATTCACAAAACAACTATCCCTCGAATCAAAAAACGTGACCGAGAAAGGAGAAGGAGAGGCCGTAAGGACTCTTACAAAATCCTTCATTGAACTAAACAACCCAACCCAGCAAAAACCAGCGCTCGCAAAGATCAGATCTCAACTCATGATCATTGACAAACTCAACATGGACGGTATCGTCAGAAAAAACGAAGTTGCCCAGAAATCCGTTGAAAAAGCCAGCCTGTACCTCATTACCGCGGCCAGCTTCTGCTTTCTCGTGCTATTCTCCTTTATCGTTAACTTCCCCGGGTTCGTCGCCAACCCACTCAGAGAATTCTCTGAAGCCATACAAGAAATCGGGCGTAAAAACTACAAACAAAGACTCGAATTTGACGGTACAGATGAATTCGCAGAACTTGCCAGATCATTCAATCAAATGGTCGAACAACTCAACAAATGGGAAAACAGTAACCTTGCAAAAATCCAATCAGAAAAACTACGTATCGAAGCCATTATCGAACAAATGCAAGACGCGATCATCGGGCTTAACGAAAAACAAGAAATCCTTTTCATGAATAAAGTTGCCGCGCAGATACTGAACCTTGACGAAAACAAAGTAAACGGCTCTAACGTCAAAGACCTCATGAAGAAAAACGATCTGTTAGCCAGGATCATGAATAACGAAAAAAACGACCAACCCATAAAAATCTACGCAGACCAGAAAGAATCCTACTTTCAACTTCAAAAAAGAGAAATCATTGTGCCCATATTTGAAGACCAGGAACTACCTGTTCTGCAAACCGGTAAAACTGCAGGAACAGTTTACATCCTCAATAACATCACCCAATTTAAAGAACTCGACGAAGCAAAAACCAACTTTATCGCTACCGTATCCCATGAACTTAAAACCCCCATATCATCCATAAAAATGAGCCTTAAACTTATGGACGACGAAAGGATCGGGCTCATGAACACAGAACAAAAACAACTCGTCGAACACATCAAAGACGACTGCAGCCGCCTGTTAAAAATTACCAGTGAACTCCTTGACCTCGCACAAGTAGAAACAGGCAACCTGCAACTCAACTTTGTCAAAGCCGCTCCACTTGAAATCGTGAACTACGCCCTGAACGCAGTCCGTTTCCAAGCCGAACAAAAAAACATTCAACTCGAACTTATCAGTAAAGAAAACCTTCCTTTAGTCAACGCAGACGTAGAAAAAACAGCATGGGTGCTCATTAACTTTCTCTCTAACGCCCTGCGCTACAGCTCAGAAAAATCAAAAGTTCAAATAGAAATACAAGAGAAAAAACAAGGAATAGAATTCTCCGTACGGGACTTCGGAAAAGGAATAGACGAACAATACCAAAAACGGCTCTTTGACCGTTACTTCCAGGTACCCACAGACGGAAACAACAAATCAGGCTCAGGCCTGGGCCTGGCAATTTCCAAAGACTTTATAGAAGCCGAAAACGGTAAAATATGGGTAGAAAGTGAAATAGGAGAAGGAAGCCGCTTCTGCTTCTTCCTTCCCGTTGCTGAATAATCTTTTGGTTAGGTGATCATGCTAAAGGCCAGCGCAGCAGCTAATTTTGCTGTGCGCTGGTCTTGATCAAAAACCGGATTACACTCCGCAATATCCATGCTGATGACCTTGCCACTCGCCATCACAGCCCTTAAACAACTAAAGAAAAACGCATCAGGAACCAAGCCACTAAAAGCAGCAGCACTTACCCCCGGCGCAAACGAAGACGAAAATACATCCATGCAAATCGTCAGGTAAATATGCGTTGAACCCGCAATAAACTCCTCCAGCTGACGCTGAATCACCCCCTGGTTCGAAACCATAAAACCTTCCGCAGCAATATGCTGAACACCCAGTGCCGCGGCCGTATCAAACAAATACTTCGTATTACTGTTCAGCTGAATTCCAACAGGCAGATACCTGAAAGGTTTGCCCGATACCTTACAATCCTGCGCAATCTGAAAAAAACCAGTACCAGAATTCGTACCATGCGCATTAGGCTCACGTAAATCAAAATGCGCATCAAAATTGATCACACCGATACTATCCCCCTGATTCAAATAACTATCAATACCCGTATAATGACCATAAGCAACCTCATGACCACCACCAATAACCAAAGGCTGATAACCATTCATTAAAGCAAAACCAACAACCTCAGCAAGCGAACGCTGCGCACCCTCCATATCCTGACCCGCACAAACCACGTCTCCCAAATCAAGGAAAAAAGTATCCTCAGAAAAATGAACAGGTAAATTGCAACAAGCCTTACGGAAATGAGCCGGCCCATCCTTCGCGCCAAGCCTGCCACCATTACGTCTTACCCCCTCATCACAAGAAAAGCCAATCAAAGCAATTCCTTTCTGACCCGGCGATAGCAAAGGTATAACCCCATGTAGAAGATCAACCAAAATCACCCGCTGATGCCAGCGCTGAACAGCCAGATCATTTCCATCATTGCGACCAGTCCAAACCTCAGCCGATGTTTTGCGATAAAATAAAGAGTCTATCATATTCTTGTTCCGTTTTTCCAGACTATGGATGGTTTAATTTTTCCCTGATGATATAAAATCTCGCGGTAATCACTACAAGGATAAGCCTGCATATCAGCTAACATCCCCTCAGTCAACGTACCGCGGTCCTTCAAACCCAGCGCCTTTGCAGCTCTGAAAGTCAACCCTGCGAAAACCTCAGCAGTGCTCAGTTTCTCCGCAGCGCTCATTACCGCAGCCTGCATCAGCAAATCCCCCATAGGCGCAGAACCCGGGTTCCAGTCACTCGCAATAGCCAGGCAAGCGCCCGCATCCAGTAACTTCCTTGCAGGTGCATACTGCATCCCTAAGCCCAGAGAAGCACCAGGAAGTACAACCGCTACCGTCTCAGAGCCCTTCAACAGTGCAGCTTCCCTTTCCGTACTCGCTTCCAGATGATCTGCCGAAACAGCGCCAACCTCAATGGCCACTTCCAGGCCACTGGTTGTAAACTGATCCGCATGTACTGTAATCTCAAAACCCAGTGCCTTCGCAGCCAGTAAATAAGGAACCGAAGCAGCCCGGTCAAAAGCACTCTCTTCAATGAAAATATCTACACGATTTGCCAGTTCTTCCGCCTTCACAAGAGGTAATAAATCTGTCAGCACATGGTTCAGATACTCCACCTGAGAACCCTCAAAATCCTTCGGTAAAAGATGCGCCGCCAAACAAGTAGGAACCAGATCTGCCTGAGTCGTTAAAGAAACCGATTTAATCGCCCTGAGCATTTTCAGCTCATTGCTTACATCCAGTCCATAACCACTCTTAACCTCTATCGTGGTCACCCCATCCCTCAAATGCCGCTGTACCCTTTGCTCCAGTAATTCCACAAGCTTTGACAACGCTGCCGCTCGCGTCTGCACGACAGAATCCCAGATACCACCGCCACTCTTTGCAATTTCCAGATAAGTTTTCCCCTGAATACGAAGACTATAATCCTTCGCCCTGCTTCCCGCAAAACAAATATGCGTATGGCAATCAATAAAACCAGGAAGCAAAACCTGCTCCCCCTCAATTTTTTCCAGCGACAGCTCCGGATTTGCAAGGCGTAAATCCTCAAAATCACCAGTAGCCACAATCTTACCATCCTCTACAATAACTCCTCCACGAGGAACCACTTCAAGCTGGCTGTCATTTATAGCACCATTCAGCGCTAAGCCCGACAAGGTCAGGATCTCGCTGAACGGACCGATTAGTTTTTTCATCTTAAATGTGTTAAACTATCCTATTTTTAAACCGAACTTTTCAGCCCATATTTCTGCCTGCTCATAACCTGCATCCGCATGACGGAAGATTCCCATAGCCGGATCATTGTACAGCACACGGCTGATGCAGCTCGCTGCACGCTCAGTTCCGTCTGCCAATACAACCATACCCGCATGCTGCGAATACCCCATTCCTACACCACCACCATGATGAAAAGAAACCCAGGTTGCGCCGCCCGAAGTATTGGCCATCAAATTCAATAAAGGCCAGTCAGAAACCGCATCAGAACCATCTTTCATCGATTCAGTTTCACGGTTAGGAGAAGCCACAGAGCCACAATCCAAATGATCACGGCCAATAACGATCGGGCCTTTGACCTTACCACTTGCAACCAGTTCATTGAAAATCAGGCCCGCTTTTTCACGTTCGCCCATTCCCAACCAGCAAATACGTGCCGGCAGACCCTGGAAACTAATTTTATCCTGCGCTTTTTGCAGCCAGTTTATCAAATGGGTGTTTTCAGGAAATGCTTCCATCAACGCACGGTCCGTTACATAAATATCTTCAGGATCACCAGATAAAGCAACCCATCTGAACGGGCCTTTACCTTCACAGAATAACGGTCTGATATAAGCAGGCGTAAAACCAGGGAAGTTAAATGCGTCTTTTTCTCCACCTTGTTTAGCAAACTCTCTTAAATTATTTCCATAATCAAAAGTAACCGCACCCAGTTTCTGTAATTCAAGCATGAAACCTACATGGCGGGCCATACTTTTCAACGATAACGCTTTATATTTTTCAGGATCACTTTTTCTTAAAGCGAGCGCCTCAGGTAAAGATAAACCATTAGGCACATACCCATTCAAAGGATCATGTGCAGAAGTCTGGTCAGTGAGAATATCCGGAACCAGGCCATCAGCAATTAAGCGCTCCAGTAAATCGCCCGCATCCATAACAATCCCGATAGAAATAACCGCGCCCGAAGCTTTAGCCTCATTTACCCAATGAATTGCTTCTTCATAAGAATGCGTAATCCGGTCAATATACTGCGTATCTACACGCTTTTGAATCCTGGTTTCATCTACATCCGCACCTAAAAAGACTGCACCAGCCATAGTTGCTGCCAGGGGTTGTGCACCACCCATACCACCAATACCAGCGCTCACAATCAGTTTACCAGTCAGGTTGTGCTCAAAATGCTGACGGCCACACTCTACAAAAGTCTCGTAAGTACCTTGTAAAATACCCTGCGTACCGATATAAATCCAGCTACCTGCTGTCATCTGTCCGTACATCATTAACCCTTTACTGCGGAGCTCATTGAAATGCTCCCAGTTTGCCCAGGCAGGTACTAAATTGCTATTCGCAATTAAAACACGTGGTGCCTGAGGATGACTTCTGATGATACCTACCGGTTTACCCGATTGCACCAATAAAGAATGGTGTTCATCCAGTTCCAATAAAATCTCTATGATTTTACGTAAAGATTCCGGATTACGTGCAGCCTGGCCGATACCGCCATAAACTACTAATTCTTCCGGGTTTTCCGCAACCTCACCATCCAGGTTATTCAGCAGCATGCGCAATACAGACTCTGTCTGCCAGCTTTTAGCATGCAATTGCATCCCTCTTGGTGCTTTATAAAACGGATGTTTGGCGTAGGTGTTAATAAATTCTGAAGTCGTCATCGTTGAATAGGTTAATATGGTTAGCAATGGCAGTTTCATTCGCAGTCTGTACTAATGAACCGTTAGTTATCAAATGATGTAATTGATTAATATCGTCTGCAAAAAGACGGTCTTCCTTGATATAAGGAACATGTTTTCTGATTAAATCGTGGCAAGCTTCGATGACCGGAGTTGATTTCAGCGGCCGTCTGAATTCAATAGCCTGTGCAGCATATAAAAGTTCAATTGCCTGGATAAACTCCAGGTTATCAATCACCATATGCAGTTTTCTTCCGCTGATAGAGCCCATAGAAACATGATCTTCCTGTCCTAAAGAAGTAGGCACGCTATCTGCACTTGCCGGAAAGCATAAAGTTTTGTTCTCCGTTACTAATGCTGCTGTAGTATACTGAGGGATCATTAAACCAGAGTTTAACCCTGCATCCGCAATCAGTAATTTTGGTAAATCATATTTCCCCTCATTCATCAAATAACAACGGCGATCGGCAATATTACCCAGCTCTGCAGCGGCAACAGTTGCATAATCAAGTACCATTGCTAAAGGCTGTCCGTGGAAATTTCCACCACTGATTGTATCTTCTGCACTAAAAATAACCGGGTTATCAGTTACTGAGTTCAGTTCAATTTCTGTTAATTCTTTTAAATGTAACCAGGCATTCCGCGAAGCACCATGTACCTGCGGCATACAGCGGATAGAATAAGGGTCCTGTACGCGACTGCAATTGATATGTGAGGTTCCAATTGCTGAACCTTCCAATAGGGCAGACAAACGATGTGCAACCAGTTTAGTGCCTTTATAAGGTCTTAAATTATGTAAACGCTCATCAAACGGGCGGGTAGAACCAGTTAAACCCTCTAAAGACATGGCTCCGCTTAAATCAGCCAGATCAAGTGCATCATTTAACCGCTGAACCGCTTTAACAGCAAAGGCAAGAATAAACTGTGTTCCGTTAATCAATGCTAATCCTTCTTTCGGGCCTAATACAATTGGTTTCAGCGCATATTGTTCCAGCATTTTTGCAGCAGAAACTTTCTCTCCATGGATAAACACTTCGCCTAAACCAATTAAAGGCAAGAATAAATGAGATAGGGGAGCAAGGTCACCAGAAGCACCTACCGAACCTTTTTCAGGTACAAAAGGAATAATATCGTGGTCAATATGCCAGATAATACGTTCCAGAGTTTGTGGTGCAATACCAGAAAAGCCCTTTGCTAAAGCCTGAACTTTAGTAATCATCATGATTTTGGCGATTTCCAAAGGAATTGCTTTACCTACACCAACGCTATGACTTTTAAGGATATTACTTTGTAAAAGAGAAGTGTCTTTTTCTGAAATATGGGTATCACATAAGGGGCCGAATCCTGTATTAACGCCATATACGGGTTTTTGACTGCGGACAATTTTCTGTACCTCTTCCCAGGAAGATTGAATATTTGCTGCTGCTTGCGGACTAATCTGGCCTTTGGTCTGACCAGCTGCGATAGCCAGGCAAATTCCACTGGTCAGGTGGTCAGTTCCATAAAAAAATGAGTTATTCATTGGATTGAGATTTAACAGGGTGATGTATTTTATGTTGAATATTTTTAACAATATCGATAGACTTGAAAGTAGTTTCCAGTTTAGTCAGCGTCGCTAATATCGCGCTGCCTTGCTCACTTGCACCTGCTACTTCTTCCATAGTTGCGTTAATGGCATCCCAAACAGGAATGATCCGCGCTAAAAGTGCTTTACCTTCTTCACTCAGGGTAACTAATTGCTTACGGGCATCCTCAGAACTTGTTGTGCTGATCACCAAACCTTTGTTTTTAAGATTGGTAACCAGTTGACTGGCTGCGGGATGGGAGACTTCAATCTGTTCACATAGTTCCTGAATAGTCAATGTCTTATTTTCAGAAAGTAAATAAAATACGGGGAACCAGGTGGTTTCAAAGACAATGCCTTCTGCCTTGTATGATTTATTGATTTCTGAAAGAAAGAGTTCACTCAGCCGTTTTAACCGGCTTCCTAAAACTAAATATCCTAATGACTGATAGTAATTCATACTCAAATATATAAGTAATTATATAAGTACTTATATATTTTAGTGAAATAATTGTAAATGTATTGATGGTCAGTTTCTTCTGCGTTTTTAACGGATACATTGTTATATGCTCATTATTCAAGAAGACAAATAGAAGTTGAAAAAGGGAGAGCATAGATTTTGTGCAAACAAAAAAAGAATGGGGAAAGGTCATTTTGTTTCTTTGCGGGTAAATTTTATCATTTTAAAATGCCTTCTGGCTAATTAAAATCGCAGATAAAATTTACAGTTAATCTGGAGCAGATATTAAAGAAATATTAAGAAAAAAGAAGATATAATAATTATGACTTTGTGATAGTCAATTGTTTATCTATCCTGTTAAATTTTTCCTTTTCCAGGGGATATATAGATTTCTTTGAAAAGTTTCCTTTTTATATTTATTTGGTTTAGTTTTTTTTAACAATTATTTAATGATAGGTTTGATAGCTCTTATCAAATAATATATGTTTTCATTAATATTTAAAGGCAGATACAGTGTTCTGTTTTCCTTCTTTGCTGTTTTTCTGTTCAGCTCTTTTTTAATCAGAACAGGTCTGCTGGCTGTTTCATTTGGTAAGACGGATTTCTCTATCCTGTCTGTTATTCAATTATATTTTACAGGATTTTTCTACGACTTTGGAGTTGCCCTTTTTCTGGTTACTCTTTTCAGCATCTACCTTTTATTTTTGCGTCAAAAGTGGGTAAATACCCTCACCAATAAAATCATTACCTATAGCTGGCTGTTCCTGATCCTGCTGATCTCCTTTTTCTCCTTTTTCGCAGAACTCACCTTCTGGCAGGAATTTGAAAGCCGCTTTAACTTTATTGCAGTGGATTACCTGATTTATACCTACGAGGTTATTAATAATATCAATGAATCTTATCCGTTGCCACTTTTAATAGGCGGTGTGTTAGTATTGGTTTTACTGGTCATGTTCCTGTTTGCTAAAAGAAAAGTGTTTACCCATGCTTTTCAATCGCGGACTCCATTCCGTACGCGGTTAATGATTTCTGGTACTTTATTAATCCTGACCATCCTTTATCCTTTATTTGTTCGCAACTCATTCGCTGAAAAAGGGACTAACCGTTATCAGAATGAATTGTCTAAAGCCGGGATCTATTCTTTCTTTGCTGCTTTCAAGAATAATGAACTGGACTATAATGATTTCTATACCTTACTACCTAAAAACGAGGCTTTCAAGGTTATCAGAAATGAATTAAAAGAGCCGAACAGTACTTTTGTGGCGAATGGGAATTCTATCAAAAGAGAAATCAATAATCCCGGAACCACTTATAAACCCAACGTAATTATGATTACGGTGGAAAGTCTGAGTGCTGACTTTATGGAACACTTTGGCAATACACAGAAGCTGATGCCGGTATTGGATTCCCTGGCAACTACAAATCTGCTGTTTACAAATATGTATGCTACTGGTACCAGAACGGTGAGAGGAATGGAAGCTTTAACTTTAGCTGCCCCGCCTACACCGGGAAGCAGCGTGGTAAGAAGAGAAGGAAATGAAAAATTAACTACAGTAGGGCATATTTTTGAAAAGGCTGGTTATAGCAGGGCCTTTTTCTACGGTGGCGATGGCTACTTTGATAATATGAATGAATACTTTGGCAGCAATGGGTTTGATATTACAGACAGAGGTAGGAATATCAAACTGGATGATGTTTATGAAACTAAAAGAACAATCATTCAGGACGAACAGGTTCATTTTGAAAATGCCTGGGGAATCAGTGATGAAGATTTGTTTGCTGCGGTAACCCGTGGTGCTGATGCAGAATTCAAACAAGGTAAACCATTTTATAATTTTGTGATGACAACCTCTAATCACCGTCCATTTACTTTTCCAGCTGGTAAAATTAAATACGCGTCGGGTAGCGGGAGAGAAGGTGCAGTACGTTACACAGATTATGCTATCGGTGAATTCCTGAAAAATATAAGCAAGAAACCCTGGTATAAAAATACGGTGATTATTATTGTCGCAGACCATTGTGCAAGCAGTGCAGGCAGGAATGAGATTGACATCAATAAATATCATATCCCTTGTGTTATACTGAACCTGCCGAAAAAAGGCAGCCAGGTTATTGATAAAATGTGTTCTCAAATTGATATATATCCTACCTTATTTAGTTTGCTGGGCTGGAAATATGAGAGTAATTTATATGGAAAGAACCTTTTTGACCCCACTTATCAGCCTCGTGCAGTCTTGGGTACTTATCAAAAACTGGCCTACCTGAAACAAGACAGCCTGGTGATCCTTGGTCCGCAGCAAAAAATGGAGACTTTCTTGTACAACAAGGCGAAAAACGAGCAGGTTCCTGCTAAATTATCAAAAGCAGTGACCGATAAGGCCATCGCCAACTATCAAACTGCCTACGATTTATTCAAAAGCGGAGGAATGCACCAGTAGCTACAAATTTCCTTCAGTATTCAATAGTTTCTTTGCTTAATATCTATAAGCTTAAAGATTATTGCATGAAGTTTTTCAGTTTTATCCTCGTGGTATGTTTACCCGGAATGGTGTTTGCCCAGCAGGTGGATACCCTCAATAAAGATTCAATTCAACACGCGCCAAAACAATCGGTGATGAAAACGCGCGGATTGAATCCTCCTCAAATTAAATCCTTTATAGTCCCGGCGGTACTGATCAGTTATGGCCTGGTATCTTTAGGGAATAACGCCATCAGAAGACTGGATTACAGCACCAGAGCAGAGCTGCAGGAAGACCATCCGACCTTTGCTTTGCATGCGGATAATTTTCTTCAGTTTGCTCCGGGAGCTGCCTTTTACGCACTGAACCTTGCAGGCGTGAAGAGTAAACATGGAGTTGTTGACGGTACAGCAATTTATGTACTGGCCGAAGCAATCATGGCTGGTTCTACTTTTAGTGTGAAACATATAGTTGGCCGTGCGCGTCCGGACGGGGCAGATAATTACTCTTTCCCTTCAGGACATACTGCAAATGCTTTTGCAGCAGCCGAATTTCTGAACCAGGAATACAGAGACGTTTCCCCCTGGATTGGTTATGCGGGTTATACCGTAGCCACAGCAACAGGGGTATTAAGAATGTATAACAATAAACACTGGGTAAGCGATGTCGTTGCCGGGGCAGGGTTTGGTATCGCTTCCACTAAGCTGGCTTATTTAATTTATCCGTATCTTAAGAAGTTGGTAATTGGAAAACAGGCTATGAAATATTCTTTAGTACCGATGTATCAGCAAAAAGCAGCAGGACTTTCATTCAATGGCACATTTTAGAACCTATATACTTGTCTTGTTGATGACCGGATTTGGACTGTGCCCGGTCAGGGCGCAGCAACTGGTCAGAAACCTTGGCTATTTTTATCAGGAGGCCGTTAAGCGCAGTCCGCTATTAAAAGATTACCGCAATCAGCTGCAAAGCAGCAAAATTGATAGTATGCGGGTTAAGGCTGGTTATCTGCCCCAGGTCACTGCATTGGCTAATGGCCTATACGCCCCGGTGGTTAATGGTTATGGTTTTGATGAAGTGCTGACCAATGGGAAAGCTTTGGAAGCGGTGCTGAATGTAAACTATAACCTGGCCAGTAAAAAGAATATTAATAACCAGCTGGAAGGTATCCATTTACAGGCCGATTCGATCAGGTTTGCTACGGGCCTTTCTGTTCTTGATTTACAAAAAGCTGTCACTGATCAGTATATCACTGCTTTTGCCAGCCAGCAGCAGGCCGCATTTAATCAGGAAGTTTATCAACTGCTCCATGAGGAGGAAGTTGTGTTGAAGAAACTGACGCGCGCAAACGTTTATAAACAAGTGGATTATCTTACTTTTCTGGTTACTTTCCAACAGCAGCAATTGCAGTGGAAGCAGGCAGAACTGCAATTAAAAAATGATTATTCTACGTTGAATTATCTGACCGGTATTGCAGATACCACTACACATGAACTTGCAGAACCTGTTATTGAACCTGTATTATTGAGCTCTGAAACTGGTTTTTTTTATCGGAAGTTCGGAATAGACAGTTTAAAACTCGCCAACCAGAAAAAAGCAGTTGATTTTAATTATAAGCCTAAGGCCAGTATATATGCGAATGGTGGGTACAATTCTTCTTTTGCTTTCCAGCCCTACCGTAATTTTGGAACAAGTGCAGGTTTCACGGTTGCGGTTCCGATTTTTGACGGGCATCAGCGGAAAATGCAATATGATAAGCTCTCTATTGCACAACAGACTATCAATGTATATAAAGAATTCTTCCTGAATCAGCATACTCAGCAGCTCAATCTGCTCAGGCAACAGATTGCGGATCAGAACGGATTATATGCACAAGTTTCTGAACAGATAAAATTTACGAAAAGCCTGATCCAGGTAGACAGTCGTTTATTACAAACCGGGGATATAAGAATAGCCGATTTTGTAATAGCCATCAACAATTACCTGGCTGCACAAAATCTGAAAAGACAAACCAATATAACGCGGTTAAAGCTGTTCAATCAGCTGAATTACTGGAACAGGTAAGAATGGACCAGAATAGCTGAATAAGTATCCCCAATAGATAACCAGGCGGCTCCTGAAAATGGAAAAGCTCAAAAACATAAAAATGAAACAGCTAACAATTAACGCCTTATTTCTCTTTCTATTTAGTGGAATACTCGTTTCATGCCAGCAGGCTCCTAAAGTAACAGAAGAAACACCCGTTCCAGAAACCCCGGTGCAGGTAACCACAGCAAGTAATGCGACGTTGAGTGAAGATGTAGTTTTAAATGCGACTTCCGCTTATTTGGAAAAAAGCTTTGTCAAAGCGAATACCAACGGCTACTTGCAAAGTTCAACCTTACAGGCAGGTGCTGCGGTGAGCAGTAACCAGGTTTTATTTAAACTGATCACCAAAGAGGCGCGTGCCATAGGCAATTCGATTAATCAGCTCGATCCGGGTTTTAAGTTCTCAGGGATTTCTACGATTCGTTCGGAAAAAAGTGGTTATGTTATCCTGGTGAATCATCAGAAGGGGGATTATGTTCAGGATGGTGAAGCGCTGGCGACGATCATCAACCAGTCCAGCCTGGTCTTTTTACTGGATTTACCTTATGAAATGCGTAGTGTCATCCTTCAGAATAAGACATTGGAATTGACACTTCCTGATGGGGAGAAGTTAAAAGGAACGATTACCTCTTCTTTGCCGGCGGTTGATTCTTTAGCACAGACACAACGTATGATTATTAAAGTGAATGCTGCCCACCCAATTCCCGAGAACCTGATTGCAAAAGTGAAAGTCGTTAAATCGGCGGCGGCTCATGTACAGGTATTGCCTAAATCGGCTGTGCTGACTAATGAAACTGAAGATGAGTTCTGGGTAATGAAGCTGATCAATGATTCTACAGCGGTAAAAACGGTAGTGAAAAAAGGAATGGAGGATGGAAAGTCTATTCAGATTTTATCACCTGTTTTTGGGACAAAAGATCGTTTAATAACGGTAGGGAATTACGGATTGGCAGATACGGCGAAAGTTAAAATCACACATTAATGAAGAACTTTTTTATTTCCCATAAAAATCCGCTGCTGGTTGTTTTGATCCTGATATTGGCGGGAGGACTGTTCTCTTATCAACGTTTAAAAACTTCTTTGTTTCCAGAGATTACCTTTCCCAAAATAAAGATTATTGCCGATGCGGAATTGCAACCTGTAGATCAGATGATGATTACGGTGACACGGCCGCTGGAAAATGCAGTGAAACAGGTGCCGGATCTTCATATCGTGAGAAGCACGACCAGCAGAGGAAGCTGTGAGATTTCTGCCTATATGAACTGGAACGCTGATATTGATTTAAGTCAGCAAAGGATTGAATCTCAAATCAGCAAGATCAGGAATAGCTTGCCTGTAGGCGTGAATATTTCGGTGGAGAAAATGAACCCTTCGATTCTCCCGGTGAGCGGGTATACTTTAGAGAGTCATACGGAATCGCCGATAGCTTTAAAAAAATTAGCTGCTTATACGATCAAACCATTTTTATCCCAGGTAGACGGCGTATCGGAAATCAGGGTAATCGGTGGTAAGGATAAAGAATATTGGATTCAGCTGGACAGGCAGAAAATGAGTGCCTTGTCTATAAGTCCGGACTTACTGAACACGGTTTTAACGCAGACAAATTTTATCAAATCCAACGGTTACTTATCAGATTATAATTATCTGTATTTATCAATTACAGATGCGACTATCAAAACAAAGACGGATCTGGAAAATCTGATTATCAGTAAAAAAAATAACAGGATAGTCAGGGTGAAAGATATTGGTGAGGTCAAGATACAAGAGGGGGTAGCTTATACCAGGATTAATGCCAACGGTAAAGATGCGATTCTTGTGGCCGTCATTAAACAACCAAACGCAAATCTTGTTGACCTGTCCACGCAAATGCAGGAAAAGATTGTGGAGCTTAGAAAAATACTTCCGCGGGGGGTAACGATCAAGCCTTATTACCAGCAGTCTGATTTTGTAGAAGCATCTGTTCAAAGTGTAAGCGATAGTTTATTGATCGGACTGGTACTGGCGATTGTAGTGGCGATTATCTTTTTGCGTTCTGTGAAAGCAAGTGCAACAATACTGATTACCATTCCAATTACGCTGTGTTTAACGGTAATGGTGCTTTATGGAATTGGATATTCTTTGAACATTATGACGCTGGGTGCTATTGCTGCGGCTATCGGATTGATTATCGATGATGCCATAGTTGTAGTTGAACAGATTCACCGGACGCATGAGGAACATCCGGAAGAGCCTACCGTTAATTTGCTTAAAAAAGCAATAGATTACTTGTTTCCGGCGATGTTGGGTTCTTCTGTCAGTACAATCGTAATTTTTGTTCCTTTTATGCTGATGACCGGAGTGGCAGGCTCTTATTTTCAGGTGATGACCAATACAATGATCATTACTTTGGTATGTTCATTTTTTGTGACCTGGATTGGTTTACCGGTTGTCTATTTATTATTAACGAAGGATTCTTCTTCCAATTCGGTACAAGCAGTTGTGCATCAGGTTAATCAGCAGAACTGGGTTTATTATTTTATCAAAAAGCCATGGATCAGTTATATTTCTATGGTAATCTTAGCGGTCCTTATCTTTTTAATCTTGCCGCGGCTGGAAACCGGATTTCTTCCGGAAATGGACGAGGGTAGTGTAGTGGTGGATTATACTTCCCCGCCGGGGACTTCACTGGCAGAAACAGACCGGATGTTAAAAGAGGTAGAAAAGTTAATCGTTAAAATACCTGAAGTACAGACTTATTCGCGCAGAACAGGCACACAAATGGGTTTTTTTATCACCGAGCCTAATACGGGTGATTATCTGATCCAGCTAAAGGCGGATAGAAAAAGGAGTACAGATGAGGTTATTAGTGAGATCAGATCGAAGATACAGACCTCTCAGCCTGCTTTAGTTGTTGATTTTGGACAGGTTATAGGGGATATGCTGGGTGATTTAATGAGTTCTACGCAGCCTGTTGAAGTGAAAATATTTGGTAATGATCAGGATAAATTAAAGGCTTTGTCCAGGCAAGTTGCAGTACTGATGGGCAAGGTAACCGGAACTGCCGATGTCTTTAACGGGATTGTTATTGCGGGGCCTTCTGTAAATATTCAGCCCAATTTTGCTATGCTGGCGCAATATGGGATTACCCCGGGAGATTTTCAGTTCCAGGTTCAAAATGCGTTACAGGGGAATATTATTGGTAATGTATATGATCAGCAGCAGCTTACGCCAATCAGGATGATTTATCCGGGGAGCAAACAATTTGGTGTGGCTGATGTCAATAAATTACAACTGTTTTTACCGGGTGGGGGAATGGTACCTATTCAGCAGCTTGCGAGTGTAACTATTAAGGCTGGCGATGCAGAAATTAAAAGAGAAAATTTACAGTCTATTGGAGTGGTTACTGCGAGGCTGGAGTCCAGGGATCTGGGGAGTGTAATGGCTGATATTCAAAAAGAAATTGGTGCAAAGATCAATTTGCCTGCTGGTTATCATATTGAATATGGCGGGGCTTATGCGGAACAGCAGCAGTCTTTTAAAGAGTTGCTTACTATTCTGGTAGCTTCAAGTTTACTGGTCTTTAGTGTCATCCTTTTTCTTTTTAAGGATTTTAAGATTGCGTTTCTCATTCTGATCATTTCTTTACTGGGGATTTCAGGGAGTTATCTTGCGCTATATCTGACGCATACGCCTTTAAATGTAGGGAGTTATACGGGCCTGATTATGATCGTTGGTATCATCGGGGAGAATGCGATTTTTACTTTCCTGCAGTTTAAGGAATCTTTGAAGGATAAGACCGCGGAGGAAGCTATTGTTTATGCGATTTCAACACGGTTAAGACCTAAGTTAATGACTGCGCTGGGTGCAATTATTGCATTACTGCCACTGGCTTTGGGGATCGGGGCAGGAGCACAAATGCACCAGCCGCTGGCGATAGCAGTAATTGGCGGATTTGTGATTGCATTGCCGCTGCTGCTTATTGTTTTACCAAGTATGGTGAGGAGACTTTATCAGGAAAAATAGGCTCAAAAAAGCCTTGCTACGTTTATGACATTCTTTTTTATCGCGCATAAAAAAGCGGCAGATATAAATATCTAACCGCCCTGTTATTGGTGTGTTTATAATTATTGGTGTGTTATTTTCCGTATGTCAAAACTGTAAATGTTCCCGGAATGCGTACTGCTTTTTTACCTTCACCGGGCTTTAAATCAGCAGTAGGCATAAATAGATGATGGTTAACTTCATCCAATGCAATTGTGCGGGCACCTTTTTTTGTTTTAATGTTTTCAAGCACCTGAAATTTATTAGCATTCACCTCTTTAATTACGGTGAGTGTACCTTCTCCATTCGCACTATATACTAATTTCAACTGCAGGTCAAAGACAACGCCATCGCTCCCTTCTCCTATAGGCAATGTACTGATTTGTTTACCTGTAACTGCATCCAGAACGATCAATACTTTATTGGAACAGCCCACGAATAGCCGGGAGGTTAACCTGTCGATCGCTAAGCCTGAAGGCTCTTCACCACTTGCTAATTTGAAACGCTTGATTACCTTTAGATTGCGGGTATCCACGCAGACTACTTCATTTTTATCTTCTATGTTGACATAGATTTTTCCTTTACCATCTGATACGCCTGTTTCAGGTTTTCCTCCTAAAGGAATGGTCGCAATTACAAGATCTTTTATGGGATCAATAACACTTGCACTTAAACTATGGCCATTGAAGACGAATATCTTTTTTGAAAATTCATCATAGAAAATTGCATCAGGGTTATCTCCAACTTTGATTTTACCCAACACAGCATTGGTAGTAAGATTGAAAACTGTGCATTCACCTGCTTTTCCATTACTGGTATATCCTTTCTTTAATGCAGAAACAACAGCTATTCCATGTATACCCGGTGTATTGGGAATAACACCTATAGAATCTCCGGTAGTTTCATTGATGATATTCACTTGCGTACCATGAGAGATATACAATTTATTTTGCGCGTGATCTGCCAGCAGATAATCCCAGCCTTCATCACCACTTACCCGGTGGCTGCTCAGTAAATGAATACCAGTTTTTGCTTGTGCAAATAAAGCTGTTCCAGTACAAAAATGGAGTAGTAACAGGGCTAAGGCGGCCTTCTTTTTCATAGTGTTTTTTTCTACAAACAAACACATAGAGTCTGTAGTAATTCTGGAGCATTAAAAATCTTTAAATTTAATACCATAACATCTTATATTGATAAAATAGCTGAAACAGCAGATTGTTTTTAACTTAATTACTGTTTACTTTTGAGTATTTTATTTGTTTAATTATAAATATAATGTCGGATTATGTTTTAACTTTATTGAGTCAATATTTAATTACTCCCCAAAATGAAATTAAGAATTATTACTGTATTACTTAGTATAGCCTCATTAAGTGCTGTAGCTCAGCAATCTGTGCCTAAAACAAACCCCAGGTTTGATGGATTAGACACTACTTTCCAGCGGGTGCTTAAAACATGGCATGCTGCAGGTTTTGCGGTTGCTGTTGTACAGAAAAATAAAGTGATTTATGCCAAAGGTTTTGGTTACCGTGATGTGGAAAACAAGCAGCCTGTTACCCCAAATACATTATTTGCAATAGGTTCTTGTTCAAAGGCATTTACGACCACATTGATTGGCAAGTTGCAAAAGGAGGGGAAAGTTAATATTGATCAGCCTGTAAATAATTATCTGCCCGGATTAAAGTTCTATAACGAGGTCATGACCAATCACATTACGCTTCGTGATATGATGAGTCACCGGACAGGGCTTTCCAGGTTTGATATGTCCTGGTATTTATTTAATACTTCTTCTACTGACAGTCTTTTAAAACGTATTCAATATATGGAACCCAATGCGGATATAAGAGAGAAATGGCAGTACAATAACTTTATGTATATGGCACAGGGGGCTTTAATTGAGAAATTAACTGGTAAAAGCTGGGGAGATAATATCAAAGAGAAGTTTTTTGCACCTCTGGGTATGACCCATTCAAATGTCAGTATACCTGAGCTTTTAAAAAGCGGTGAGATTTCTAAAGGATATGGCGTAAAACCTGATCACACCATAGACAAGCTGGACTATTACAATATTGATGGTATGGCTCCTGCAGGTGCTATTAATAGTAATGTGAATGATATGGCGAAATGGATGATCGCCTGGATCAATAATGGAAAATACGAAGGCAAAGAAATTATTCCTGAAGACTTCCGTAACCAGGCCATCAGTTCACAAGCTATTGTTGAGGGGGCTTTACCAGAGAAGGGATCTTTAAACACTTATTTTGGAAACTATGGTTTCGGCTGGTTTCTGGATTCTTATAATGGACATTACCGTGTGGAACATGGTGGTAACATTGACGGGTTTTCGGCCATTTCTTCCTTTTTTCCGGCAGATAGTATAGGTGTTGTTGTATTGAGTAACCAGCATGGCTCAAAGGTGCCGGTTGTAGTGAAAGATATAATTGTTGACAGACTCCTTCATCTTAAATATCAGGACTGGATCAGTAAAATTAAAAATGAGCAGGATAAAGCAGAGCTGGCCAGTGCTAAGGAAAAGAAAAAAACAATAACAACTCAGCATAATCCTTCCACACATCCTTTGGCGGAGTTTGCCGGAAGTTATAGTCATCCTGCTTATGGGACCATGAAGATCTATGTGGAAAACGATTCCCTGTTTGCAAAGAGTAAAATCCGTACTTATTGGTTAAGGCATGCCAATTACGATATTTTTGAATTGTTTGATAAAGACCCTAAAGATGGGGTGAATACCACTACCGGATATGCCGGCTTTAATTTGCAGTTTCATATGAGTTTATCTGGTAATATTGATGGTTTTGAAGCTCAGCTTGAAAGTAAATTAAAACCATTTTTATTTGTCAGACAGGAAGACATTAAGCAGATCAAAGCTCCTCAATAACAAAATTAACGGGGGTTATGGAAACCCCCTTATGCTTATTTCGGTTTATTCTTTCTGAAAAATGGAAACTTAATCAATTGAAGAAAGTTGGAAGGGGAGTGTCCATGGTAAACGTCCAGGCCAAACTTAATTTCGCTTGCCTTCATTTCCTTGTAAGTGCCAAATAATCTATCCCAGATACTGAATACATCGCCATAATTGCAATCTGTATAAGGTAATTCAAAATGATGGTGTACATGATGAAGATTAGGGGTTATAAATAATAAACCACATATCTTTTCTGTTTTAGCAGGTAACTGCAAATAGGTATGTGCAATTAAATTGGCAAAGGTTTGTACGGTCTGTCTTAACAAAAGCAGCCCAATAGAAGCTCCGGCAAGAAATACCCAGATTATTTGAAAACATACCCTGACAAAAGTTTCCCCGGGATGCTCCCTGACTGTAGTAGAGACATCCATTTCTATGTCGGTATGGTGAACGAGGTGGAAATTCCAGAGCGGGCCAACTTTGTGCATAATGACATGATACACGTATTCAAAAAAGTCCATTAAGAAAAAGCCGGCAACATATTTTACCCAGGCACTTTGACTATGCGGCAGCAGATATAAAATTCCCCAGTGATGCAGCGTGACCCACCCGGAAACAAAGAGTACCAATAGAGTCATGACCAGCTGAATTGGAAGTGCGGTCACTATAAACATCAGGTTAACCGAGGTGTGCTGCCATTTTTCTTTGAGGGAGTGTAAGGCAACTCTGAATTCTGCAAGCCAGATAGAAACGATAACTACAAGATATAAAATGATTTGTATAAGGGTTCCATGATCATTCAGCATGGAGGATATCGTGTTCATGTTGTGGTGGTTATGAATTTTAAATTTAATATAAACAAGAATAAGAATTAATACTGTAGCAAAACTAAAGTTATAATATGTTTCTATATCGCCGCATTAAAAGGCGATTAAAATCGATTAACTCGGATCTTGTGATTATCCTGATTTATCATTAATTTGTGATAGTTGAACATTAGCGTACAGTGACTGTTCGTTTTCGTACAGTTTATTTTTAATACTGCCCTTTTTTTGCTCTTCAGGCTTGTTTTTTAGCATGGCATCAGGATGGCTAATCATTATGGAAATCCAGCACAATTATGTTTCAACATCACTTATTACTGATCTACAGAAATTTCAAAAAGTATAAAAGTTCATTCTTCATCAACCTGATCGGACTGAGCGCGGGGTTAACCTGTGCTTTACTGATTTATTTATGGGTAAGTGACGAGGTTCAAATGGATAAATTCCACAGCAAAGGCAGTCAGCTATATCAATTGATAGAAAATGAGCGCACAGAAAGCGGGATCAATACTACCGACCAGACTGTAGGAATCCTGGCAGATGCTTTAGCCAAAGAAATGCCCGAAGTAGAAGATGCTGTAGCGGTTTCGCCTGCTTATTGGATTGCAGAGACTAAACTCTCAGCTAAAAATGAAATGGGCGTTAGAGGCGGTGGTCTTTTTGCAGGAAAAGACTTTTTTAAAATATTCTCTTATCCCCTGGTTTCAGGAAATATCAGCCAGGTGCTGACTACTAAAAATTCTATCGTTATCTCCGAGCAACTGGCTATGAAATTATTTCATACTACAGAGGTGATGGGTAAGGAAATAGTTTGGGAAAATGCAGATATGGCCAATGAAAACCGCGCCTTGATTTCGGGTGTGTTTAAGACTGTGCCGGCCAGTTCTTCGATACAATTTGATTTTGTAGTGTCTTTGCAAATGATCATGGACCCGCCTTCTCCTTTACTTAGCTGGGGAAATCATGGGCCAAATACCTTTATTGTGCTGAAAAAAGGTGCAGATCCCGAAACGTTGAATGCAAAGCTTAAAGGCTTTATGAAGACTAAGGGCGAAAGTCGCAGGGAACTTTTTATGCGGCCTTATGCCAATGGTTACCTGTATAATCAATACGAAAATGGTAAACAAGTGGGTGGCAGGATTGAATATGTGAAACTGTTCTCACTGATTGCTATCTTCATTTTGATCATTGCCTGTGTGAATTTTATGAATTTAGCTACTGCCAGGGCCGCGGTCAGGATGAAAGAAGTGGGAATCAAAAAAGTAATGGGAGCCAGCCGCCAGTCTTTAATCTTGCAGTACCTGGGGGAATCTGTTTTGTTAACCTGTATATCCTTATTCTTCTCCTTACTTTTTGTCGAGCTTTTGCTTCCGCAGTTTAACGAAGTGACAGGTAAACATTTGTTCCTGCATTTTGACTGGAAGCTGATTTGGACTTTAGCCGGGATCACCATTTTTACCGGACTGATTTCGGGCAGTTATCCGGCTTTGTATTTATCTGGATTTAATCCCGCAGTTGCCCTAAAAGGAAAATTAAGTCATAGTATGGGCGAGTTATGGACGCGTCAGGGCCTGGTAGTTTTTCAATTTACACTTTCAGTCATCCTGATTGTTTGTGTACTGGTCGTTTATCAGCAGATTGAATTCGTGCAGCATACCCAGGTCGGGTATAAAAAAGATAATGTACTGTATGTGGAGAGTGAAGGGAGATTAAAAGATAATCCGGGTACTTTTATTGCGGAGATCAGGAATATACCAGGAGTTGTCAATGCTTCAAGTCTTGATAAGCGCTTTATTGGAGATTTAAAAAGTACGATTGGTGATTTCAACTGGGAAGGAAGAGATCCGAAGCGGATTATTAAGTTTCAGTTTGCAGGAATCAACAGTGGTCTGATCGAAACAATGGGCATGGAAATGGCCGGAGGACGCTCTTTTTCCAGCAAATATGGTGCGGACAGTACAAAGGTTATCATCAATGAAGCGGGGATAAAAGTAATGGGATTAAAAGATCCGATCGGTAAGATATTTACTTTATGGCACAAAGAATTACAGATTATAGGGGTCGTTAAAGATGTTCATTTTGAATCTATGCACGAGGTTGTAAAACCTATGTTTTTTCTATACAATTCTAAACAGTCGAGCAGGATTATGGTGCAAATAAAAACAGGACAGGAAAAGCAGGTTATAGCTGCGCTGCAACAGCGTTATCAAAATTTCAATCCGGGGGCTGCAATGGTTTACAGGTTTTTAGATCAGGATTTTCAGGAGCAATATGTGGCTGAAACCAGGATTTCCTTGTTATCAAGATACTTCGCAGGATTGGCTATTCTTATTTCCTGCCTAGGACTTTTTGGGCTGGCTTCTTTTACGGCGCAGCGAAAACTTAAAGAAATAGGGGTCAGAAAGGTATTGGGCGCAAGTGAATGGGCAATTATTTACAGCCTGTCCAGAGACTTTGTCAAACCTGTGCTGATTTCTATTCTGATTGCCCTGCCTTTAAGTTATATTATTACTAAACACTGGCTGGACACTTTTGCCTACCGGATTGATCTGAAGCTGTGGTATTTTGCAGGGGCTGGATTTCTGGCGCTGTTTATTTCCTGGCTTACAGTGAGTGTGCAGGCGATAAGAGCGGGGTTGAAAAATCCAATTGACTGTTTAAGGGATGAATAAATGATATTTATCTTTTAAATAAAAAAGGCTATCATCTTCAAATTGGACTGCCCCCAAAAAGTTAGACACTTTCTGGGGGCAGTCCAAATACAGATGATAGCCTTTTTGTTTATCAATGGTTTTTTAATCCAGTAATGTCCAGGTCCTTTTGGTTTGAACCTGCTGTACCATTTGCTGCTCTGCAACCACAATATTTTCTTTACGCTGCCCGATATATTCAAGCATGCTTAGTTTATTCCAGAGTGCAACCATCACTTTCAGGAATTCTTCAATTGTGGACATGGAAGCCTGAATATTCTGATGATCATAAATCATTTCGATATTACGGGCCAGCAGTTCTTCAAAATTCCCAGGAGTGACATCACGCCATTCATAGAAATATTTCAGCATTTCTTCTCTTTCTTTAGGTTCGATCAGTTTGATACCCGTAAAAAATACATGCGCCAGGTTTGAACAGTAGCCTACGATATAAACAGGTGATTGCTGGTAACCGAGGTTCCTGTAGTTGAAAAAGATCTGGGCAATATAGTCCAGCATTTTTTCAGACAACAGGCGAATGTTTTTTCCAAGCGGGGTAATGGAATCTCTCGCAGCAGTTTTATCAATGATTTTAAAGGCTGCCAGCTGCAGATCATTGATCAGTGTACTGAAAGATTCATAGTATCTGATCAGGCCCGGATGGCTCACAATAGAGCTGCTTGGCGGGATATAATTGGTGTTGATAGAAATCCTGCCATTCTCCAGTACAAACTGCCCGATAGTTAAATGATAGTTATCAGTTGCATTCGGGGTCATTTCTGATGCCGGAAGAATTGATATACTATACTTTTTGCTGATGTCGGGGTATCTTGGCGGGTTGTCCTGCGGGTCCGGAGTACCTGCAGGGACTCTGTCAAAAGGATTAACCAGCAGCAGGATATTATAAATCGAAACTTTAGAATAATCAGTGTTCTCATTGCTGAAAAACTGGCTGTAGGAAAGCTGATTATCATAGTTTGAAGTATTCGGAATATCAATTCTGCAGCCTTCTGCAGTAATGGCATTACAATGTCTTACTTTGATTTCAATATGGTTTGTCGCCTTTTCTGAGATTTCTATATCATGTGATACACGCTCGCCGGCAAAGGGGGGAAGCAGACCATAGTTGAAGTTGTTGAGCGATATGGAGTTGGCATCCCTCACAAAGTCCTGGTTAAACTGATCAGTAGCCACAAAATGACTGCTGGATAGTTTCATCCCATCCACCCAGTTAACGGGTTTGTATTTTAATGGTGAAATCATAAGTGTTTTTTTAGATGAAAATAGATTCGTCTCCGATTATTTCGGGTTTATTAGCGTTTTCAGATACTCTTTTTGCGTAAATAGTAACCTTTTCTGTAATCTTGTTATTGATAATATCATGGTCAGGATCTATGAAAATATTCTTCTTGAAAAAAGATGTTTTGATAAAAAAGATCCATTTATAAGATTCTCCGTCTTCGCCGATATATTTAACAGGGCTTTTAGGGAATTTCAGGTTATAATCTTCAATGAATTTATAAAACCAGTTACCGAATATCATATTCTCGGGCGCTTTAGCTTTAACGCGTAAAGGTTCCGGATCACTGGTGTTTTTATACAATTCAAGCTCCAGTACCAGCATACGGTCAAAATCTAAATGATCCATATCAATATTGATCGGGCTTGCAGGATATTGCCAGATTTTATAGATCTCTGTAGGAATGCTGATCAGTGCCACATAAGCCCACCAGAAGAGCAGAGGGACGATAAAAGTAAGCAGACTGGTTGCTGCCCACAAACCAAAGTGAATATCACTCAGCCAGTTGAAGGCCAGTTGAAACAGGTAAAAGCTAAGCAGTGAACCGACTAATATGCCGAATACAATAAAAAGCTTTCTGTCCAGCAGTTCTTTTGGATATTTCTTCGTGAACAGGTAAACAAAAAAAGTACCGGTCATCAGGTAATAGATCTGGCAGATAATATATCCCCAGGGCATAAAATCAAAGCTCAAAAAGCCAAGAAGTCCGGGAAGGGCCAGTACTAAACTTAATACAAGGATGCCAATGATCAGTCTTTTGTTATTAAGAAATTGATTTTTCTTATTTACAATTGAGAGCAGCGCAGCGGATACAACAAATATTAAAGGGAATAATAAATATCGGATAAAGAATGATTGAACGTCCATTAAATTGTACTTGATGTTTTTGTTTAACTGTTAACAAATATAATACCTTAAATCTATCAAAATAAGAATGGTATAGTTATTAGTGTATATTAGTTTAATTATACCGTAAATAAATATATGAAACAGAGACTGCATTTAAGGAATGATCTCAATACTGATTTTGAAGCTATCACAAAAGTTGCAGAGTTAATAGAGAATGGTGATTTTCACACTGATCAGATTGCAGTGCTACCTGTAGGCGCTAAACAAAGGGCTTATGCAAAGGATATTGGCAACCATTCATTTTATTATTCGGAGAGTAAACGCAAGGATTGTTTAACGATAGAGGTTAACCAGGAAGGTTTTTATGATATGCTGCCTGAAGGTTTGTTCCATACGCCTCCTACGGGAAGTGCGGGCATGTCTGAAGAGGAAATGGTGGAGGATGTACGCCTGAGAAGAAACGAGGAAAAGGATGCGAGAAAGTTCTTTATGCCTTTTGAAGCTGAGGTCAATTACCTTAAAACGGTCCTGCAGCTTTATGAGAACAGGCTGGATAAAAGAACAACTTATAACGACCTGACGAATATCTTTGCAGCGGGCTGGAAGGAGTTTGAATTGCTTGATAAAGAGCAGAGTATAATCTGGATGCACTTTCTTCCGGTGATCCATCAGAAAAGAAATGACCTGAAATTTCTTGGGCAATTGTTAACTGTCCTTTTTAAAGTTCCTGTAGAAGCAGTTTTAAAGAGTACAAATGTGAAGCCTTTACCGATTGATGAAGGGTTGCAATTCAGGCTGGGCTCTGGTGCTTTAGGAATAAATTCTATTATCGGCAGCAGTTTCTTAAGTGATGAGGAACAGGTGTTTATCAATGTCGGACCAGCAGATATTAATAAACTAGTCAACTTTATGCCGGGCACGGCGCATGCACATTTAATAGATCTGGCGGTATCTTACCTGGTCCCTGTTGAGACAGAAGTAACTACAAATTTAATAGCCGGCCAGCAAAACCAGGTAGGCTCACTGGGCGCGGATACCAATAATTCTTATTTAGGGTACACAGTTTATCTTTAATCCAGGGATTTCTTTAACTCAGTAAAAGCCTGTAGTGAATATTCATCGTGCTGCGGATTTCCAGCTTGGATTTGGTTAAACTGAGCATAGATTTCCATTCTTCTTCGTTGAGCTCGTTTTGCTGAGCGGGAGTGATAATAATATCCGTAGTTTTAAGAAAGCCTTCTTTTGGATTTTGTGCGGGCATCAGGCCTTTGCGGATATTGACAGCCTTGATCTTATTCCCTAGTTCAAAAAAGCAAAAGTTAATAATGTCTGATTGGGTAACCAGCCTGTTGCCTGTTGTAAGGCCGTATTTATAAGCCTGAACTCTGTTTGTCGCATTTAATCTTGATCTTCCTCCTTTGGTATTGCTCAATAAAAACAGGCTTTCTGGTATTGTTTTGCTGCTTTCAAAGGATTGCAGGTGACTTCCGGATTTAATTTGATTTCCCATTTCTGCATTCGTTGACCAGAATTCAAGAAAGAGAATGTCAGCATTGTTTAAGGGTTTGACAATGATGTAATTCAGCAGTTCTTTAATGGTAATCAGCTGCGCTTTTGTCTTTTGTTCAATAATGGAGATATTTTGTTCCAGTTCTTTCAGCGAACTGTTCAGGAAGTCAGATCCATAGGCAGAAAATGCGGCTTTCTCGTCTCTGAGCAATTCAAAAAGGTAGTCTACAATTTCCTTGGCATTTCTGTTGTCAAAGCGCTCTGATCCTCCGTAACGTATTGAAAATGAACCTGCATTCGCGTCGTCGTCATGGCTATGCGGAATTTCAGTATAATAATTTCCTGCCTTATCAGTCAGTGAATCTACACAGAGAAACTGGTCATGATCCTGAAGTTTGATGGGCATAATATTGGTCATCATTTTTAACCGGTGCTTAAAGTCATGTATCCTTTTGTTGACCACTGGGAAGGCATTGATGGAAACATGTAATTCATCGAGCATAGCTTCATTAATTGCCGCAGGAAAGACGACTTTCAGCCACAGCATAGGTTTTTTGAAGCTGCTCATACTGCCTGTCTGAAATACGGTGTCAAATTCTTTAGGATAATTTTGAAGATAGGGTTGATGCGGGAATATATTTTCCTCATCAACAGTCAGGAACCTGTTCGCATAGAAAGCGTTAACGTCTTGTGTGATCAGGTTTAAAACATCCTGGTTATCAAATGGAGACTGGCTGTTTTGTGCTGTTTCCAGGTAGAATTTATTTAAGGAAAGGTTGACTGGCAGGTCGTCTAAAAACCATTTGGATAGCGCTATAAGATCATATACGCTATCATTGACGGCATAATTACGCCAATCAAAATAGAAACTCAGTCCGGGTAAAAGAGCTATGGCCGGTGGATTTTCGATTCCGATATAAAGAGTGTTTTTGTCCAGGCCTTCTCCGGGATTACTATGGGTCAATAAAGTCTTGTTGTGCTGTGCGTCAATTTTAAATATATTACTGCCATTGGCCAGGTAAGCTATTTCTGAATGGAATACTTTGACTGCCTTTAAGGGACTGAAAAAGATGTCTGAAGTGTTTTCTCCGCTGTTTTCATTTTTATCTTTCAGCCTTTTTCTAAAGAAGAACTGAGTTTTGGTATCTATAGTTTCTACGGGTTCAATAGCACGTGCATGTAAGATAGCATGTGCGGGAAGGGCGGAGGTTAAAGTATCTGAAGCCAGAATACGGGATATACGATCCAGTATGCGGTTTTCTAAGTTCTTTACGTCATTAGAAACATTAAAAAGTTCAGTGCTTAAGGCTTCAATCAGTAATTTAACCAGGGGATCAAAGTCGTTTGTATTTTTTATACCCCAGTAGTCTAAAGCATTTTTTAAAATCCTGTTTCTTATTTCGTCTTTAGAGGAGTAAAATATGTTCTTCATGTAGGGTTTGGTTGTGCTTAATTAAAGATAAAGATCGTGTAAGCTTAAGTAATTTAATTTAAAACAGTAATGTTATCCTTAGTTTATCGTATTGTAACAGCTTTGTGATGTAGTGTGCTGTATATAAATTAGTTCAGTGTTTCCTTAAAATAGAACACTATAGTTAACTCGAAAGTGGACTTAAGAATAAGCCAGTGTTAAAATAATATTTTTCTCCGGTAATATTCATTTTGCCCCAGATAGAAATGTCTACTTTTTTCTTGATCTCTGTAACATTTCTGAGAGAAAATTTCTTCTCTACTTCTGTCATATTGATTTCAACCTCAACCTGATACAGGCGGCGTTCGTATTCGGTAATAGATCTGAGTAAAGATTGTCTGAACTTTTCTTCCCAGGTTGTCTCACTGACTATTAATTCAAAGTCTAAATCCCATATTTCGCACCCGAAGTTCCTGTTATGCCTGTGTTCGCCGTATCTGGTAAAAATAATTAACTCGATATTTTGTGAGATAGATTTGCCTAAATCGGCTTCTGTGAGGTCTTTGTTCTCGAGAATGTTTTTTAATCGAAATGGTTTGTTGTATAAGAAATCTGACATAGGTTACTACTTAAATGGAACAATAATTGGTAAATGGTTAATCAATATTACGTCCAAATTTTATATATTGGAAGATAATACTAACGCACTTTTAATAAACATGTTATTATAATTAAAATCTTACACCTCTCAAATCTAACATATTCCCGATGAAACCTATAAATGCTCAGGAACTGAACAAGTCGTACCGGCTCTTTATTTTTAATTTCATTTCCCTTACCATTTTCTCCGTAATCTGTGTTTACCTGTTTTTTGCGGCTTCCAGATTTGAGTATGAGCTTTTGGAAAAAGAAGTGAAGCAAACCGAACAGCTGTTGTCTAAACGGAAAGATATCAATACTAAATTTGATATGATCCTGTTAAGGTTCAAGCAACTTTCCAAATACACCTCCATCAATTCTGAGGAAATGAATAATCAGGCCATCATGCTTGAAGATATTCAAAATACAAATTTCAAAATCAAAGACATTATTAAAAAAGAAAAGACAACGGTGAGTAGTTTTCTCTTATATAAAAAAATGACGGATGATGTTTCTCAAATGGCAGGAATCCAGGATTCACTGTTTACCACGAGATTTCAAATTGAAAATGTAAAAACACAATTGGATGGTTGTTTTAAAACAAACAACAATGCGGCTAAAAAAATAAGAGGGGGAAGATTTACCAGGTAATTATGATTAAATTAAGTATAAAAGAACGAAGAGATCAGTTCCTTTTTTTTATTGGAATATTTCTATTTACGACAGGATTGTTAAGCTTCGGTCTGTTCTATGATTACGGAAATGGCCGGGTAGTTTCCAAACAGGACCTTGCCGATAAACTGGAACAGAATGCTGATTTTGAAGCGACAGTTAAGGAACAGCGTGCTACAATTGATACCACGTATAAAGACATTATGACTTTTGATCCCGGGGTACAGGCTGTGTTTCTGGAGAATGACATCAAAAACTCAATGGCTTCTATTAAATCGAATTATGAACGGAAAGCTTATGATGTACGTTACAAAACATTTTTACAGGCTTCCCAGCTTTACAGTGATTTGTTCTACAATAGAAGAGAGCTTAAAGGAAATAACAAGGATATAGAGAAATTGAATAAATCCTTAGATGATTGTAAGTTATCCACCCGTCAGCTCAGACAAACCATGGGCAGCCAGCCGAACCAGAGATAACCAACCAACCAACCCGAATTAATAAAAAACAAAATATAAACCTATGGCCGACACTAATACTACGAATGGAAAATCAGTAAGCAGTAATTCACAGGGATACATCTTCCTGTATATTTTTATTGCAATCCTGATTATTGCTGCACTTATCTTCTTGTTGAAGAGCTCTTTTTTTGATAAACGCAATGTTGACGCGAGAATTCTAAAAGATGAAATGTACCTGAATGAAGACCTTGTATTTACCGACAATACCAGGAGCGCAAAAAAATGGCTCTGGGAATTTGGTAACGGAGCAAAACTAACGACACAAAACGGTAGTTACCGTTACAATAAGGCAGGTTCTTATATTATCAGGTTAACAGTTGACGGGGAGTTAAAAGAACAGTTCCCGGTTACGGTAAGAGATACGGTAATCGCTGCTTTAGATACCATGGTCACGATCAGCGGGCCAACATCCGGGGTCGTCAATGAAGAGGTGAGAGTGGAGGCCGAAGGAAAAGCCAGCCAGTTTGAATGGTCTTTCGGAGAAACCAACCGGGTAGATGTAAAGGGCAGAACTGCTTTATATACTTTTCATACGCCTGGTAAATTCATGGTGAAATTAACCACCGACAGAAGCCACAGACCTATTTATCACACTATTTTTATTACAGATCCAAATGCGGAACTGGATACGGATATGGTAGTACCTGGTGAAGGGGAACAAAAGGTGATTGACGACATCAGGGCACGTTTGCAGGCAATTGCGAATGGGGCAGATTTCAATTCAAATTATTATTACCTGATTCGCAGGTATATGTGTAACAACGAAAAGGTTACTGTAGCCGTTGACCAGGATGGGGTTAAAAAATCGAGTGATTTTTATTCTTATTGTATGGGACTGACTTTCGGGGGTGAAATTGTTGTTGATGAAGCTCAATTAACAATCAGTCCTAATTCAACTTGTGCCACCCTGGTAAATATCAAACAACATTCAGCCAATACAGTAAAAAAATAATCACTATGAAACGAATTATATCCCTCTCTATATTAATTGCCCAAACTGCTTTTGTCATGGCACAATCGCCTGCTGCTTTTGGGAAAAAAGTAAAATATATGCCTAAGGCTTATGCTAAGCCATCTGCACTGACTAACCTGAGTGAAGATGGGGGCAGAACCAAATTACCATGGATCGTTTTTTCGGACAGGGATGAAAATTATACGACCACCGCACCGGGCGGAAGTCTGATCATGAAGAAGCTAAACTTTATGGAACCTTTTTATGTTTCTAAAGATGAAAACGGTTATTTAAAATTGATTAAATATAAGGCTGGAATGATCAGGGGCAGAAAGATCAATGATAAGAAAAGTGCCATCAGCTATGGCTGGATTCCAAAGTCAAAGATGTTGTTGTGGCAGCGGTCTTATTCTAATCAGAAATCGGGTTATCCTGAAAAATCAATTGCTATTGTGACGGGTAAAGTTCCGCTGACAGAGTCTAAATTCTATTATGACAATACGGATTCTGCTTTCGTTTACAGTTCTCCTGAGCTTAAAAAGAAAGTGACCAAAGTGAGGCTGCATGAGCTTAATTATATCTTTAAAAAATCTGAGGATGGTAAGAAATACCTGATTGGAAATGAAGATCAGCTGGTTACGGATAGCGCTGCTAAAAGTATTTATGGATGGATCGCTTCTGATGCGGTACATAGCTGGGGTGACAGGTTATATATCACACCAAAACAGATTGATTCTTATGATCAGAGTGATTCAGTGGCTTTAGCACTTACTGGTGTACATATGGACCCGCTTTTATCAGCAAATGATATTATCCTGAGAAGTTCTCCTGTGGTTGGTGATGATGGAACCGGAAATTATACTTTAGGGGTAGCTAGCGATGTTTATAATAAATCAAATAATAAGCTGATTACTATCAATGGTGCAACGCTTTCTTATCTGACTTACCTGGAGTTAAGAAAAAATATCCACAATGTTAACGTGATTTTTGTTGTAGATGGCGGAAGTCCGATGTCGCGTTATTTTTCGGGATTAACGAACACGATTCAATCTTTCGAGAATATATTCAATGATTACGGTAAAAAGCATAAGATAAGTTACGGTGCGGTTGTTTATAGAAATGAGGCTGCCGGAATATTAAGTACGCCTGCAATCTCTCCTGATTACAGAAAATTGATGAGTTTCCTTTCTACTGAGGCTAAACGCACAGAAAGATATAATGGAAGAATTGTTGCTGAACCTGTTTATGATGGGGTAAGGGCGGGTTTAAATATGCTTAAAAACCATAAAAACGAGACTAACCTGATCGTATTGATTGGTAGTACTGGAAATGAGGCTTCTTCATCTTATCGTTTAACGCAGCTGACTGAAGAGTTTGCGCGTGCGGATGCCAGGTTATTAGCGATTCAGTTGTATAGTGATTATGACCAGTTATTCAATAATTTTGTACTGCAGTCTAAGAAACTGGTTTCTGAATCGGCGGTTTATTCAGCTGATAAAAAGAAAAGATTTTTAGTGAAGGGTGAGGGTTTGAACAATACACAGGCCTACAATACGAGTCAGCTGGATTCAATTTCTTATTACCTGGATTATCCAAAAAACAGTTTGATTCAGGGTGGGGTGGTTTTCCCGACCAAGGGTTCTGTAAATTCTGCTGAGTCTATGAATATTGCGGTGAGACGTTTCATTAAAGAGACGGACATGGATATTAATAGTCAGGTAAGTTCTCTGGACAGTGCTTTCAGGTTAACCGGAATTGAACGTAAAAATCTATCTCCGATTGTAGAAAGTCAGCTGAGCGCACCTGTGGGTGATGATGTGGCTGATAAAATGCCGCACAATGGTTTTAAATATTATATGACTGCTGGTGTGCATGCTGATATTGTATCAAAGAATAAAGACTTGTTACAGTATGCACTGATCCTGAATACGATGGAGTACAAGCAGATTGGTGATATTTTCTCTTTGATGATCGGACAGAATCTTCAGCCTGATCAGTCTTCTTTCAGAAAAAAACTGCAGAAAAACTATTTTAATATTCTGCGCAATTTATTGGATGTAAATATTTCAAAAGGTCACATTAAACCGATGACTTTAGCCAAATACCTGAAAACGGTAACAGGTTTGCCGGTTACCAATGATTTGCTGACTAAATATACAGTTGGTGATTTGAGAAGCCAGAGTAAAATGCCGCAGGCAGATTTTGAAGCTTATATCAAATTCCTGATCAACTCTAATGAGCAGATCAAAAGAGGAACACAGATTGGTCAGCAATTTATTTCCAACGGAAAAACTTACTACTATATCACGGAGAAAAATTTTGTGCAGGCCGCTGCCAATGACAATGCAGTGAAAGAAACACCTTAGTATCAGATATTATGAGTCTTACAAACATTAGTGAATCAGTAAAACTGGCGATCAGGGTCGCGCAATCCCTCGCTAAAGAATACCGTAATCCTGAATTTACTGCTGCTCACCTTTTAAAGGGGTTGATGCACAAGGAGGTTGGATTAAGAGGGTTTTTATCTTCGATCGGAAAAGATGAAGAATATATCAGTGAGTGGGCAGAAGTAAGAATTGAAGAGCTGGAAAAAACTTCTTCCTCGCAGGAGGAAGTGAAGGGTAGTCCAGAGATTGCCAAAGTTTTTGAGGAAGCTGACCTGGTGAGGATCAAGGTTGGATTAGATCTGATTACACCTATTTGTGTGCTTACCGCTTTGTGCAAGCCTACAGTTGGGTTTAAGCCGGATCAGTTGAAGTCATTCCCGATCAAGGAAAAGGAATTGCTGGATCTTTATTTGAAGGATGAAGAGTTACAAGCCGTTGTAGCACCGGTTTCTGCAGGTGGAAAAGGAGCTAAAGGCGGGGTTGGAACTACTGCTTTGCATAAGTATTGTATTGACAGGATTGCGCTTGCCCGTGATGGTAAAACAGATCCGATTATTGGCAGGGATAAAGAAGCGAGGATGATCATGGAAATCCTTTGCCGCAGAACGAAGCCGAATGTAATTATTACTGGTGATGCCGGGGTTGGTAAAACAGCATTGGTAGATGGTTTTGCACAGGATATTATTGCTGATAACGTTCCTGAGTTATTGAAAGGGGTTCAGCTTTTTGAACTGGATTTAGGTTCTTTAATTGCAGGAGCTTCTTATAAGGGAGAGATTGAAGATCGTCTGAAAAATATCTTAAAAGAGATCAAGCAATTTGATAAGGCTGTATTATTCATTGATGAGATCCATACTTTATTAGATAATAAGGGCCCGATAGGTGGCGGGGTTGGTAATTTACTGAAGCCTGAACTGGCAAGGGGTGAGATTACGGTCATTGGTGCGACAACAATTGATGAATACAGAAAAATTATAGAGCCAGAGCAGGCTTTCAGCAGAAGGTTTGAAGTTTTGCAGGTGAATGAGCCTAACGAAGCTTCAGCGATAAAGATGCTGGAAAAATTAACGGCTAAATATGAGGAGCATCATCAGCTGAAAGTTCAGCCGGATGCAATTCCTGAGTGTGTACGGTTAGCGAAACGCTATATGAAAGACCGCAGGCTTCCGGATTCTGCTTTCGATTTGCTGGACCGTTCTATGGCGGCCATGAAAATGATGAACGATACGTCAGAGAAAGTATTGGAAGAGTTAACGCAGACTTTGGCTGAGTTAGAGTTGTCGGATATTGATGAAGTTACTGAATTTGCGGATTACAAGTGGTTGTACAACCAGTTACAGGATAAAGTAAGCCCGGTATTGTTAGGCCAGCTGACAGATGAAACGCAGGTAGAGGCTTTTGAAACGGCCGATGAGTATCATCAGTATATTGCTAAAAATCTGGATGCGCTGAAAGTGCTTACAGAAAGGAAATCGGATGAGGTGACCAAGCAGGATATTGCTTCTATTGTTTCTTATAAAACAGGTATCCCGCTGGGAAAAATCCAGGCGCAGGAGAAAGAAAAGCTGTTGAACATGGAGGCTTTCCTGAAAAGAAGGGTTGTTGGACAGGACCAGGCTTTAAAGGCTGTTTCTGATGCGATCCTGGAATCAAGAAGTGGTTTGAACAAAAAGGGGCAGCCTATTGGTTCGTTCTTTTTACTGGGTCCTACGGGAACGGGAAAAACGGAACTGGCCAAGTCTATTGCTGAATTTTTATTCAATGATGAAAAGGCAATGATCCGATTTGATATGTCCGAGTTTAAGGAAGAGCATTCTGCGGCTTTGCTGTATGGAGCGCCTCCGGGATACGTGGGTTATGAAGAGGGTGGTATGCTGGTGAACAAGATCAGAGAGCAGCCTTATTCTGTGTTATTATTTGATGAGATTGAAAAAGCGCATCCTTCGGTATTTGATACTTTCTTACAGATTCTGGATGAGGGACATATGCACGACAGGCTGGGTAAGGAAGGTGACTTCTCCAATTCGCTTATTTTATTTACTTCCAATATTGGAAGTGAGTGGATCTCTGAGCAGGTGGGACAGGGGATCATCCCGACTTCACAGCAGTTAATGGAGATTATGGCGCGTCAGTTCAGACCGGAGTTTTTAGCCCGTTTGTCTGAGATCGTACCTTTCGCACCGATCAATGAGAGCAATGTAGTCAGGATCTTCGAGATCCAGCTAAAAAGTTTAATTGATGCTTTACACAAACAAGGCATAGCTTTTGAGATTGAAGAAGAGGCAACGAAAATGCTGGCACTGAGTGGCTTTACGCCTAAGTACGGGGCAAGACAATTATCTGGTGTAATCCGGAATGAGTTAAGAAGACCGATCTCAAAATATATTATCTCTGGTGCTTTGAAAAAAGGCAGTACAATCGTGATTAGAAAGCATGAATCAGAGGAACGCCTGGAGTGGGAAATTATTGAGCAAACTCCTGTTACTGAATTAGAAAACGAATTATAGAATTAATACTGTTTTATAAAATTAAATTCAATATTTTTATTGTAAATAGATCTTAAACCCTTAAATATCAATACTATGTTTAACTATGAAATTGGCGGAAACGAAAGAAAAGTAGATACTTCGGAAGCATTCGCAGACATCGCCCATAATAAAACACTTTTTATACAAAAATTAACAGATAATGAACCGATCAAGCCTGAAAAAGTAGAGGGTTTAAAAACTGTACAGGAGGTCTTTAATCATTATAAACCTAAAGTTAACGTAGGTTTTGAGCGTCAGGATGGTTTGCCTGTATCGGAAACTCTTCATTTCAATAACCTTGGGGACTTTTCTGTTAAAAGTATCATTAACCAAAGTACACACCTGAATAATATCAATATTGAGCGTGAAATGTCTTTAAATGTGATTAAACAATTGAAGTCTAATAAGACACTGAAATCTACATTGGATGATGAGGAAACAAAACACGCGTTTATCAGTGCATTGAAGAATTTCGTTGCTGAGTTAGAAGAGAATAAATAGATCAGGTATTACATAGGTAGATTATAAAATATATTATGGCAACTCCAGAAGAACAAAAAATAACACAAGATAACTCCCAGGCTGCGGGTTACAAGCCAGCAGAAAAGGAAGAGAAGGGGAAACTGTCTCTCCAGGAGAGTTTAGATAAATTAGCAAGAGTTGGTGGTTTCGATTTATTGGAAGCAACTGTTGATGGTTTACAAAATTTAAACCCTGAAAGAAAAGCAAGAAAACAGATTTTCCTGACAGGGGATGAAAAGAAAAAAGAAAGAGAAGAGTTAAAGAAGAAAATTCAGTTGTGGATTGATGTATTGGAGGACTCTGATTCTGTAGCTTCTATGACTACAAAAAGTACAGAGAAGTTATTGGCTGCAGAAGAAAACCTGAATAAAAATATAGCTTCTGCACTCGAAAGCACCAGGGAACTGGAGCAGGCTTACCGTTCGGTGAATTTGTTTTATCAGAATACTGAGGCAGACAAATTGAAAAATGTAGTCTTGCTAAATGCTTCTATGGATCAGATTAAGGATCTGGACAATCCAAGGTTTGTAGATTATGTGAGCGATGAGCTGAAACAAAAATATGACCGTCTTGATTTGCGCGAGAATTACTCTTTAATGGTTATCCCTGGTTACCTGGGTTCTAATAAAGTAGTGGAAAAGTGGGGCAAGGTGGCTTATGAAAATAAAGCGATGTTAGTGACTGACTTCGCCGATCTGGACCAGCCTGATGATGTGATTGATTTATTTACTGCGGCTAATTTAACTGGTGCTGATGCTTTCAGATCGAACGTGATCATGACTTGTAATTGGTTAGTGGGCAGGGGCAAGGTAAGTGAGGTTGGTGAGGAAGATGATTTAACGATTCCAGGTTCAGCTGCATTAGCTGGAAAGATGTACTATACTTTGATGTCACAGGTAACTGCGGGTAAGAAGCATGGTGCGATCAATGATGTGGATGGGGTTAAGTTTGATCTTAAAAAGAGTGAAATTTCTCACCTGGAACGTATTGGTTTAGTGCCAATGGTGAATGAGTACGGGAAAGTAATGGCTTTTTCTGCGAAAACATTGTTCAATGGTGACAACATCGGTTTACAGACTTATTCTGTAGTTCGTGTGTTTGATTATGTAACTAAAGTGCTTTTTGATTTCTTAAACAGAAGGGCTTTTGAAAACTGGACTTCTAAAACTGAACAGGATCTGCGTGGCCAGATCGTAAAATTCCTGGATGGTATCCAGGGGCCTGAGCGATTAATTGAGCGTTTCAAAATTATGCGTTTTGAGCGTGATGAGTTACAGAAAGATAAAATCCACCTGGATATTCATATTACTCCTTATTTCCCTGCAAAAAGTTTCGTAGTAAAGCTTGATGGACAAAAAGGGGAGGATGAAGAGACGACCTGGAGTTCAGAATACGCACAGCAATAAAAAATAAGGAGTTGCCGCTTTGTGGTGACGTAAGATTTATTTATTTTAAAAATATCCGGTACAGATTGCTATAATCTGTCCGGATATTTTTTTATATATCGGTTCACATTTCTCCGCTTAACAATTTCTTCATATTTTAGCAATTGATTCTTACATAGGCCCGCAAATAAATGAAACAATTATTGATCATAAATGGTGATCCTGAAAAAACTGCTGCTACAAGTTATTTGATCCAGGCATATGTTAAGGGCGCTAAAGAAGCTGGTGCACATATTAAAGAGATTGCTATTGTAGATCTGATCTTTAATTCCAATAAGCAATTTAATAACCGGGTAACTGAGCTGGAACCTGATTTGAAACGTGCACTTGATTTAATTGTATGGGCAAATCATGTGGTTTTATTCTGTCCTGTGTATTTATCGTCTATTCCTACGCGGATCACTGGATTCTTTGACAGGCTTTTTATGCCTGACCAGGTTTTTCATCCTTCGCAGCAAAAGATCAACAACAATTTTAGCGGGAAATCTGCACGGATAGTTTCTATTCTTGACCAGGAAACTTTTGAGTACTGGAAACAAGACAAGAAAATTACTTACCTGTCTATTAAAAGAAACGTTTTCGAAAATTGCCGGTTTCATCCGGTCTTAACCAACACGATCGGACAGTTGTATTCTCTGGATAATGACTACAGTAAGAAGTGGTTAAGGAAGCTCGAGGCCTTCGGATCGAAGATTATTTAGCCTTAAAGTGCTTTTTGCAGTTTTATTTAAAATTATTTATTATCTTGTTGGTAATAAGATGATTTGGCAAACTATTTGCTATTGTCTTAGTAATTATAAATAATAATCCTAAAACAAAAAGTTATGGCTTTCAAAGCAAGATTAAACTTTTCGGGCAAGGAGTACGATGTACTTCACTGTGCCTATTCTCTAAACCGTGATGTGGATGCAAAAGGAAGACCTTCTTCCGGAGTGTATGGTGGAACAATCGATATTGAGCTCGAATCTACCGAAGATACCTCAGTTGTTGAAGCAATGGTAAACAATCAGTACAAACCTTTATCCGGCACTTTGCTCATCAAAAAATCTGATGAAGATGCAAAGATGAAGGAGGTTCATTTTGAAGATGGATACATTGTTAAGTATTCAGAAGGAATCAATATCACTGGAGATAATCCAATGACTTTGAAGTTCCAGATCTCTGCCCGTAAATTAAAACTGGGTAATGCAGAGCACACTAATGACTGGCCTAAGGCTTAATTGTAACTGACCGTTTAACATTTAAAAAAAATTATCATGGCGTTTAAAACCAGACTGAACTTAGGTTCTAAAGAGTACGATGTGTTGCAGTGCAGCTATTCATTAAACAGAGATGTAGACGCAAAAGGCCGTCCATCGTCAGGAGTTTACGGTGGAACTATCCATCTTGAAGTAGAGTCAACTGAAGATACTTCGGTAATCGAATCAATGGTGAACAACCAGTACAAACCACTTTCAGGAACTATCGTGTTCAAAAAAGGTGAGGAAGATGCAAAAATGAAAGAATTATCTTTCGAAGATGGTTATATCATCCAGTATAATGAGGGAATTGCCGTTAACGACAATACACCAATGACTTTAGGTTTTGTAATTTCAGCACGTAAGTTGAAAATCGGTAATGCCGAGCATACAAACGACTGGCCTAAGGCTTAATCAGGTATTTTAACTTATTCTGCCACAGCTAATAACTGCTGGCAGAATATTTATTTGTACCAATCTATGGGCAAACCGTCCTGTTAATCAGCAATTAATTATTTGTATAGTGTACAAATGCTGTCTGACTCTGTATTCAGGGCTTTTGATAATGATGGCAAACTTTTTGTTGTTGTCTATATAGTAATAAATAAATATTTCACCCAAAAATTAAAGTTATGGCTTTCAAAGCAAGATTAACCTTTTCGGGCAAGGAGTACGACGTACTTCATTGTGCTTATTCCCTAAACCGTGATGTAGATGCAAAAGGAAGACCTTCTTCCGGAGTATACGGTGGTACGATCGATGTAGAAATCGAATCAACTGAAGATACTTCTATTGTAGAAGCGATGGTAAATAATCAATACAAACCCCTTGCTGGTGTATTGCTTATCAAAAAAGCGGATGAAGATGCAAAGATGAAAGAAGTTCATTTTGAAGACGGGTACATTGTTAAGTATTCGGAAGGAATCAGAATCACGGGAGACAACCCAATGACGTTGAAATTTCAGATTTCAGCCCGTAAATTAAAGCTCGGCAATGCAGAGCATACTAATGACTGGCCTAAAGCGTAATTAACCTATAAAATTATAATATCATATTTAGTATAAAGCTAAATATTACCGATATTTAATCTTATTGCGTTAATCAATTAACAAATTTTTACAATAAAACATTATCATGGCTTTTAAAACCAGATTAACTCTAGGATCAAAAGAGTTCGATGTGCTGCAATGCAGTTTTTCATTAAATAGAGATGTAGATGCTAAAGGGCGTCCATCATCAGGTGTATATGGTGGAACTATCCACGTTGAGATCGAATCAACTGAGGATACTTCAGTTATTGAATCGATGGTGAACAACCAATACAAACCTTTATCTGGAACTATTGTTTTCAAAAAAGGGGAAGAAGATGCAAAAATGAAAGAATTATCATTTGAAGACGGTTATATCATTCAATATAATGAAGGTATTGCTGTAAATGATAAAACACCCATGACTTTAAGTTTTGTATTATCTGCGCGTAAGTTAAAGCTTGGAAATGCAGAACATACGAACGACTGGCCAAAAGCCTAATGTATTTTTAAGGCCGCAAAATTTAAGTGTTTTGTGGCCTTAATTATAAAATCAAATATTCCTGTAAATTCCAAATTTTCCAGAATCAGGATCAGCATATAATCAACCTTCAAACGACCAAAACTTCCAACAAATGGAAAAGAAAATTAATCTGGAAATACATATTGATGATAAGGAAATTGTTCATTTTAATTCTCTTAGAATCACCCAGGCATTTAATCGTCATCACGAATTTGAACTTATCATTAATCAGGATGTAATTGAGGAAACAGGATCCTTCAAAATTGACCAGTCTAAATCGTGGATCGGTAAGAGCTTTATCATTAGTATCGATCAGGGAAATACGGCTTTTAAGGGAATAGTTTGTGAGGTAAATCTTTCTCAAAGCCATGGTCTGAGAGGAAATCTTATTATTAAGGGGTATTCTCCAACAATTTTGCTTGAAAGTGGTGGAAACATGCTTTCTTTTAGTGACATGAAACTGGGCGACATTATCAATAAGGTTACTTCTGGTGTCGCTAAAAATGACATTGATTTTTCCATTAAACCTGTATACAGTGAAAGCCTGAAATATATTACACAGTTTAAGGAAAGTAATTTCAGTTTTATCAACAGACTGAGCTCGGAATATGGCGAGTTCTTCTATTATGATGGTAGAATACTGCATTTTGGCAAGCCATCTGAACAGAAATCTGTGAAATTAGTACATGGTCAGAATCTGAATGTGATGAACATGGCAGTACGGATTCTCCCGATGGGTTTCTCTTATTTCTCGTATCGTTCTGAAGAAAATAGTACACTGGATGTACAGGCTCCTGGTCATGTAGAAGGATTAAATGGTTTCTCTCAACATGCTTTTCAGCAGTCTTCTTCTGTTTTTGACAATAGCGTGAACCACCCGATTAAACCCAGAGTAGAAAATAAAAGTCAACTGGATAAACTCGCTGAGAAACATAAAGCGGCAATGGCTTCTAATTTATCGGATATTACTGGTGAAAGTACCAATACTGCATTGAATATTGGGAGCATAGCAGATGTTTATGTTTCCCGTAAAAATGATACAGGGGCATTTAACCAGGATTCTCTGAGTAAATTTTTAATCACAGAAATTACACATCATATTGATGGTTTAAGCAGGTATACGAATACATTTAAAGGAGTTCCTGCGGATACAGAAGTGCTAACTGTTGAACGCGTTCAAGTTCCTCAGGCTGAGTCACAAGTAGCTATTGTAACAGATAACAATGATCCTTCTCAAACGGGCAGGATTAAAGTACAGATGTTATGGCAAAAAAATAATGCAACAACAGACTGGATCAGGGTACTAACTCCAGATGGTGGTTCTAGTGAACCATTTTCTAAAAATAGGGGATATGTATTTATTCCGGAAGTTGGTGACCAGGTGATTGTTGGGTTCAGGTATAATGATCCGGACAGACCATTTGTGATGGGAAGTATTTTTCATGGTGCTACGGGGGCAGGTGGTTCTGATGCGAATCATTTAAAAAGGATTGCGACCAGAAGCGGACACCTGGTTGAGTTTAACGATGGGCCTTCGGGACATGGAATTACGATTACGGATATTAATAAGAATATTATTCACATTGATACTGCTGGAAATAATATTACAATTACCGCTCTGGAAAACATGACGCTGAATTCTAAGAATATGCAGATCAATGTGACTGAAAATCTGGACATACAAGTAGGTAAGGATATTTCTACGATGGTAGGTAATAATATGAATACACAGATTAGTGTAGATAACCACGTAAGTGTAGGGGCTGATTACTCCCTGAATGCGGCAAATATTACAGAAATAGCAGCAGATGCTCATAAAAGTGAAGCTACTAATATTACAAAAACAGCATCTTCAGAGCTAACTTACAACAGTACTGGTGGAAGTATTACCAAACATGCAGCAAAAACCATCAATAACAATAGTGGGGAAAAAAGTAACCTGTTTTAGCGATGATTCAAAAAGGTAATATTATAAAGATATCTGGTGGAACACTCAGTGAATCTGCATCGCAGGATTATACTGCTTTTGCCAATAATATCCATACGAATGCGGCGAATAAGATTTTAGAGAATTCCAAGGAAGGCATTGTGTATGGTGAGCCAAAAAAAAGCACTATTCTGGATGACCGTGTTAATATTACTGTCGGAATGTTTTTTGACGGTACAGGAAATAACAGGAAGAATATAGACTCTGCATCAAATAGTAAGTCGGATAATTATTATAAATCTGTAGGCTGGAAGTTTAAGTGGCAGGATAATACGAGTTACAAAAATGATAGAACTAACGTTGACAACCTGGAGAAAATGTATAAACAGGAGACTTTTGATTTTTCCATATATATTGAAGGGATTGGAACTGAGAATGATGAGTATGATGACCTGACTGATATGGGGTTTGCAACAGGTGATAAAGGCGTTAGGGGGAAAGTAAGAGTAGGGTGCAAAAGTCTCGTTGAGGCGATACAAGCTAAGACTCAGAAGAACATTGGTACACTCACATTTGATGTATTTGGATTTAGCAGGGGAGCAGCAGCAGCAAGAAATTTTGTACATGAAGTTACAAAATCTGCCTATCAGGCTCATAGAAGTGGAGATACGAAAAATCCTGGATTACTTGATGCTGATCAGAAATCTGTGAGTAAGAAAGACTTACCAGCCAGGGGGCACTTTGGACTTCTTATGGAAAAGGCTGGTCTTAAAGTGAACTTTGTAAACATCAGGTTCGCTGGTTTATTTGATACAGTTTCTGCCTTCGGCCTTGTACATAGCAATGATGTTACTGAATTAAACCTGAATGCAATTAATAAGGCTTCGAAGATCGTTCATTTAACAGCTGCTGATGAGCACCGCCGGTTATTTGAATTAACCTCGGTAACTAAAGGAATTGAACTTTCCCTGCCGGGGGTTCACTCTGATATTGGTGGAAGTTATGTAGATAATGAGGTTGAAAAAGTCTCGCTGGCTGAAGAAATGCTTTCTCTGATCAATCGGGAAAAACTCATTAATGCTGAAAAAAACAGGTTGATTAGTCAGGGCTGGTATAGAGCTGAACAGATGACTAATACGCAGCCTTATAAATTGGTTGGTACCAGAACATTAAGAAATAAGTATAGTCTTATTCCGCTGCATTTAATGTATGAAATGGGACTGAGTACTTGTGGTTTTGTACAGAAATTGATCAATAATAATACATACAAGATACCGGCTATACCTTTGAAAGATACTAAATGGACTTTAATAGATGTTTATAAGCGTCTGCAGGCTTATGCAGGTAATACTGCGCCTTCAATGGTATTTAATGATTCAAATCAATTAAAATCAATTAAAAGAATGGTTGATAATGGCTTTTATCCAGCAGATAAATATGCAGCAACAGAAAGGGATGCGAAAATTCTTTATGAGTTAAGGAATAAATTCCTTCATTTTTCATCTAGTTGGGATGGGGTCGGTAAGGAGCCGAATATTAATAAAAAAGGGGAGAGGGAAAGAGACGTTTTTAATAAAAGATCAACTTAGATATATGAAGAGAATATGTTTGTTGTTGTTGTCGATTAGTTCATTTACAATTAGTTCTTGTCAGGAAAAGATGAAAAAATATGATTGGATTCCCACAGAGTGTGCACCTAAAAATTACCCGATACAAATTTATAAGGGGAATTTCTATTATGGTGATAAGGGTAGTATTTATGTGCCGGATGGCAGAGATGTTGATATTGGGTGGGGTGAAGTAGGTTCTATTAACATTGCAGGTGATAAGTTGAAAGAAGCACCGCATACACTTGAAATAACCTGGATTTCTTTCGCTGAAAAAAAGAACTACACTGGTAAATTTGAATTAGATACAAAGAAAATTGATTCGCTTTTTGCTGCAGGTTATCCAAGTGATATTGAGGGTGGTGTGGGTAATTATAAAATGATTAAAGTTGGTATGGCTCCAGGTGGGGACGTTGTGTTGTGGTTAAGCGGGGTTAGAAATAAACAGGTTGAGATAGGGCATTACAAAGCGAAGCCAATTGGTGATCTGGATTGGAAAAAGGTTTACCCTGATTTGGAGGGGACTTTTGATCCTTATATTAATGACGTTATCAAAGGACTTTCCGATACAGTTAAAGACCAGATTAAGAATCATACTATTCCTTTTAATTACTGGTCAGGTCTGCGTAAACGTTATAATTGGAAACCTACTTTTAATGGTAATGCTAAAGTGGTACGAATTGATCTGGATTATTTTAATAAGGAAAGAGATTTTGTTTTTGGAGAGAACCTAAATAAAATGATAGTTAAGCCTTCTGCGGTAATTGAAGAACTCAGTGTTTACTGGCTTGACGATAAAAACAGAGAATTGCGAACAGAGGTCAAATTTGATGAACATGAAGCCTTTGATATTTTCTCTAAACTTCAGGAAGATGAACAGGGGGAATTGATTATTACCGTTGATAAGGAGAAATCTGACGTAACTATTAAACTAAAATTAAAAGATAGTGAAATTCCATTCCAACGGATAAAGACTCAAAGTTTTTACAAATAACAGGCTAATGGAAAAGGTTCAATTTACAGATCAGTCTTGTTTAAGGCTCCAGCTGATACCTCCGGATTTTTCCAGGGACTATGGCGTGCTGCATACTTACACTACAGGTGAGATCGGGAACACCGTAAAGTACAATCTTAAAATTACTTATGTAAAGACCATTATTAATGAATGCAGAATCTTTAGGATAGAGCGGACATCTCCGGTTTATGTCAATGATATAGAACCTGATCTTATTGCTGATCAGCTGGCATATGAATGTGGTAAGGTTTTTTATCCACTAATGCTGGAAATAGATTTTGATGGTGAGTTTATTGGTGTTCATAATTATTCAGAAATTATTACGAGGTGGAGTGCACAGCGGGTAGAAATTCAGGACTACTTTACCGGTGAGTTTGCCGAAAAATATCTGAAACTAATGGATGATGCAGTTTCAACGGAAGAGCAGGTATCAGAAATATTTAGAAACGAATTGTTTTATCGTGTCTTTTTTGCCGCTATATATAAATCTTATACCAATGAATTTAAGGTGGAAGAAACCTGTTTATTCCCGATAGCAGGGAGTGCAGCACCGGTAAAGTTCCATATAGTTCAGGAAGTCAGTCCTGAATTAAATGAAGCTGGGAAAATACAGATTATTCATCATGGACATATAACCGACGAACGGTCTTCAAGAGATTTGCTGGAAGAGCAGGATTTTTCATTATCACATTTTCAATATCCTGAGGACCTGCCTGCAAAAGGAAGTTATACCGGATTGTACAGGCTTGATGCAGAAACGAGGTCAATATTCTCAGCAGTAGCTGAATGGATTGTGGAGACTGAGCCTGTGCAAAAGAATCAGGTCAAAGTGTTTGAATTGATGAAAGAGAAAGAACCTGAAGAGGTTAAAACAGAAAAATCATTTGATGAAGGAATGTTCTTTATTGATGGAAATCATAAAAAAACTGAAAAGAAATTCTCGGGCATATTTAATCTATTCTTAGGGAAATAAATTTAAAGCTATGGCAGAAAAACACTTAGTAGTACAGGGGGCAACATGCTTATGTAATTTTGGTTCTGCTCCTGACCTGTTAAAGGTACTTACGCATAAAAGAGAATTCGCCAATGATAAAGATGGCGTCAAAAAATATATTGCAAGCACAAAAGATATAGGTTTAACTTTTGAAAAGAATACATTTGGATCTTGTGCAAAACAGCTTGGCAAGCCCTGTCAGGCAGTTGTTACTGAGTGGAAAGAATTTTATGAGCATACAACGCTTACTAATAGCGGAAAGGTCTTAACTGAAGCTAGTAAAGCTACTTGTCCTATCGGAGGCCCCGATTGCATCAAAATAATCAAACATGGCCAGATTGCTGAACCTAATTCACAGAGTTTTAAAAAATCTGAGCCAAAAGTCAGCAAAACATTAAATCCTGCAGTACGTATTCAGCAGCTCATTGACGAACCCATTAGTGCCAAAGGCATCATATTCAATTAATTGTTATGGCAAAAGGAGTAAAAGCGAAAGTAAGTTCAAAAGGCGTAAAATCGATACAGCTTGTTGATGGACAATATTATAAAGCCAGGAGCAAGGGAAATCTTTTGGTTTTGGCCGGAGGTGCAGATGCTGCATTTAAAGTTATTGAATGGTTGCCTGACACTACTGAAGCAGATAAGAAGAATCTGGTATGGATGCTTGAGGATGCCCAGCGGAATAATGTACTGCTGGAACACAGAGCTCCTGTGCTGAATAAGATTAATATCCCGAAAGCATTATGTGGTAAAAAGCCTCTGTATTATCTTGAGGCAAGTCTTAGTGCTAAAATAGATAAGAAAATAAGCGCCGGGTATCTGATTGTTGGTAATTGTGATCCTTTAATCAAAGAAGCGATATGGAGTGCCGAAAAAGACGGGCCAAGACTTGGTCAGACGGCCATGAAATATGGGGAGGATGTTTACCTGAAGATAACAACAGAAGGCCTGAATGGGAGTAATCTGACCATTGAAATTTACCATCGTATAGTTGGTGAGAATAAGAGTGTTAGAGATATTGTTGCTGAATGTATCAATGGTGAAGTCAACTTGTTGATCAAGAATACTTTTTCATGGTATGATGTAATGAAATATGGTCCTGGTAAGGCTGAATTGTTTATCATGGTGAAAAGCGACGCGGCGGAGGGATATATCAAGGATAGTCGTGGGGATGATGCACATGCTCGTTTTCTTCGTATGGAGAAAAAGATAATCAGCAGGGTAACCAGTGTGCCTGAAAACGTTACGGTAGCAAAAGTTGGTGAGCAGCTTCCTCAGCCCGGTCGTGTGGATCACTGCAGGTTTACCCAAATCCAAATTCAGGATGGGCCTGATCCTGTACTTCTTTTTGATGAGGGGAAAATGAAATTCAAGGATGAGAAGAATAAGGCCTTCTATCTGGATGAGAAGCTTTTTTATGAATTCAATAAATATAACCTTAAACCTGAGGCAAAAGAAGTCTTAAATAAGATGGCAGCCATACTGATGGAGATGCCATATATTCCCGTTGAATTAGGATCACATACTGATCGTTTCGGATCGGACACATTTAACAGGACATTATCTGAGAACAGGGCAAAGACAGCGTTAGAATACCTGGTGTCCAGAAATGTAAACGCATCGAGAATTACTTCCAAAGGTTATGGTAAAACCATGCTCGCGGATAAAACTGCTGATTTGAGCAAGGAGGCCAGTTCTGTTAACAGGCGTACTACAATTCGTCTTAGAATTTTTTCCCATGATGCTCAGAGTCTGGTTTTTGAGACCATTCAGCCTGGAAAAACTTATGAGAAACAACTTCCTATTACCATCAACGGGCTTCGTACTATAGGCGTATGTAATGTTCCTTCTAATCCACACAATGAAAAGGTAATACCTTATAGCGAGACAGTACCCAATAACAAAAAAGGACAATTAACAGTTCAGTCGGATATGATAAAACCATATGTCTATTCGCCAATGGACAACAAACTGATCGCCTTTACTTACTTGTTTCCGCATCTAAGGGCTCCTCAAAGTTTCTTTTTCTTTATTAATACCTGTGCTTATTTCTCTGATAAAGCAAAACCAAGTTTAATTGTTAAGGCCTATTCTGATATCTCATGGAGCTTTCAATTCTTTCTAAACTTAAGTAATCCGCTCAATATTGACTGGACGAATGATACGCTTTTGAGCCCGGCAAAACGGGAAGAGCTAAGGAAAGCGGCTAAAAAGCTTGGTGATGCGCATTACAATGAAACTACAGGTATAGATTTTGGTGTAAAGCTAAGTGCTGACTGGAATAAATCAGAGAAAGTTTATAAAGGACATGAAGAATTTACGCTAAAATTTGAAAAGGAAATTAAGGCCTTTTTTAAATTGATATCATCTGTCAAAGAAATAACGAGAGGAATAACCGCTGGTACAGGAGGGGCATTAAGAAAAACAGATTTCGGAACCAGCATGAATACGACTATTAAGATTCTTGCCCCCAAGTTTGTAATTGATATAGGATGGAAACTTGCAAGGGGAAGTAAGATGGGGATTAAAACAGCAGAGATTGGAACGGAGTATACAATTAAAGTTTATACAGAACCGTTGATTGGTGTTGAAGCTACTATTGATCTTTTGCAGATGGCGGTAGCAATGGCTACTACTGGGAATCCCGTGGCTATAAATATTTTTAATACTGCAAGAGATTGGGCTTCTAAAGGATACACGAGTACAGATAAGAGTGTTACAGTATCATTTGAGATGTATATTGATTTGGTACTGAAAGGAACAATTAGTGGAGGAATAAAGGAAATTGTTGTGAATACTGCTTCAGATGTTTTGTCTGCTGAAGCAAATATGGTAACCAAAATTGGTGCAACGTTGACTGCCGGAATAAATTTGAAAGCTAAAGCTATCTTGATAGAAGCAGGGCCAAATGCTTTGGATCTTCATGCAAATGCTACATTGAGTGCTTCAGCTTCGATTGGTATCACAGCAACGCACTCTGTCAAGTATAACACTAATGAAGGTTTGTATTACCGACCGGGTCTTAAAATAGAGCCTTGTATTGGGCATGTTGTCCTTATGATTGATGTAGGAATTAGTTATCGAAAAATTTCTAAGGATTGGAAACCAATTAATATCGATGATCAGAGAGAATTCTGGTCTGGTTTTGACATAATGGAAATGTTGGAAACAGTAACGGGGATTTCGGCTAACTTTGCTATAATACCGAGAAAGAGTGAATAGTGAAAATGATTTAAGAATAATCTAATATTTATGAAAAGAACAGGAAAATCGTTGAAAAGAAACTTTATTTTAATTTTATTAATCTTTATGGGACTCCAGTCGTGTGATGCGCAAAATTATGATCTTGCAAATATCAAATTCCCATTGCTAAAATCTTCTTTAGCTAAATATAAATTAGCAGACAATAATCTTGCAGAATTGCATTATGCGTTACTTAAATCAACTGATCCTGGATTAATGCGTTTTAATAAAGAAAGCTTTGCTGGACAGACTGGTGGCGAATATGATAACATTGCTGGTAAAAATGTAGTTTATTTCTTTAATGATGCTAAAACGAATAAAATTTATGGATTCAATATAGAAACTTATACAACGCCAGAAAGCAGGAAATTACTGAAGTCTTTGGAAACCCTGTTTGGCAAGCCATTAATGGATCAGGGAAAGGGTGATAGACATCGGTTTAGAATTTGGGATAGTCCTGATAAAAAAACTGCTTATTTGTTGGAGTATGGGTTATTCTCGGTGAATAGCGGGCCAAAAACTGAATCTGCCAAACTTATGGTGGTAGATAAAAGTGCAAATGATCTGTATACTTTCAGGCTTGGTGGTGGTTTCATGTATTATAAGAATTATTTAAGAGCAAAGGAGAAAAAAACAGGTAAATACACTTTTAAAGATTTTGCGAAGGAAAAGAATGAAGAGGGAATAGATTATTATCTGAAGAATGACAACACGATCAAATAATATTTATAGATAATAATCTTGTTAAATTGCATTATGGACTAATTATCTGAAAGATGACAATATCATTAAAGCATCGTTTAAAAAGAAACATAAATGATTGAACCATATTATCAAGTAGAATTTACGGCTATCGCCTGTAAATTTGAAATTAACATTAATGAAATAAACCTAATATCTCTGGCGATTGAAAACCAGGCTTCTACTTTAATACCCTTAAATTCAGGAATAGCTAAAACAGGAGAACAAAAGCTTAATGTCAAATTACTTGCATTGCCGGGCCAGGAGTTTCTCAATCCGCAGGCGGTATTCAGCTATAAGATCAAAGTGTATGAGATGAAATACGGATTTGAGCTGAAGACAACTATCGAAGGGCATGCGTTTCCTCCTGTAGACCCATCAAAGAAGTTAAAGGTTATGAGCCATGATCAGATTTTTAATGCGGAGGTACCGTATACAATTGATGTCTGGCAAAAAGGAACATTATTGACTGATGTTGATGATCTGGATGAAAAATTGAAGCGGGCGTATTCCAGAATCGCCTCTCATATCAGAAATAAAGAGTACGAAAAGCTGAAAATGGAGCTTGCTAACCGTGAAAAAACGATGGCTACTTCCATGTATCTAAGTAAGGAAGACTCCGAAGCAAGGTTAAATTCGCTGGTTAAAGATATAGAAGATGGATTCACTGTGATGCCTATGGACCCTACAGTATTGATCACAATATCTGGACAAGGAAGGTTAGCTGCTTATAAAAAATTAAGCGGAGAACCGGCTCTTACCTTATTTAATCCTAAAACCGGAGAAGAAATCATGCTTGATTTGTCTTTTTATATCCCGGCGGGTAAAACTGAATTTGTGGTGATTTAATCTGTTTTGATGCGTTTAAAAAAGATAGTCTGCGTGTTGCTTTTCTGTTTGTTTGGAGCCGGATTTGCATATGCACAGCAAGAGTATACTATAGATCAGGTTCCAAATGCTAAAGCTGACGGAAATAGCTATGTGAGTAATCCCGATATGGTATTGAGCAGCAATGATGTGGATTCACTCAATCGCTTAATAGCTGGTCTGGAAAACAAAACAAAAGTAGAAATAGCGGTTGTAATTGTACGTGACTTTGAGAAAAATTATGACCCTTTTGACTTTGGATTGAAGTTGTTTAATAAATGGGGGATAGGCAAGGCCAATGCAAATAATGGTTTATTACTTTTTATTGCTGTTGACAGAAAACAGTATCGCTTTATTACTGGTTATGGCCTGGAAGGGCTTCTTCCTGACGCTGCCCTGAAAAGAATTGGGGATCATTACCTTGTACCGGCTTTTAAAGAAGAAAAATATAATGAAGGCACATCGCTTGCATTAAACACTATTGCTGATTATCTGGCGCAGCCAGCTAATAAAAAAGAACTTGAACAATTACTTGGGAAACAGGAAAAGGGTCGTTTTTTATGGCTTAAGACAATTATTCCATCCGCTCTGGTATTACTTCTGTTCATTGTAGTTTTTAATGATATTAAAAAAGTGACACCACATGTTTCCAGGGAGAAGGCGAAACAGATGATCGGTTATGATAAGGTAAACGGGATTGGTTGCCTGGGATTAATATTGTCAATTTTTCTCCTGATTATCATTACGGGATTTGAGCCTGCGATTTCATGGTTTAAGCATCGCGATGCTTTTGAAATAGCAATTGTCATCTACGGCTTTCTTTCATTTTTATTGTTTTTCAGATATTTTAACGCATTAAGTGCAATCAGAAAGACTAATAATGACGATTTAAACTTCACGAAAAGTGTGGAACTGCTAAATAACAGGGCGAAGTGGTATCTTATTGCTTCTCCATTGATTTTGCTTGGGATAGTTATTGAAGGAGTGAGGAGAAAGAAATCTGCTGGTCGTTTTAAGACGGTTCTCGATAAGCAGAATAGGGAAATGATCAGGGTTGACCGGAATAAGAACAAAAAGGGTGCTCCATATTTAAGTGCGGGACAGCTTACAGAAGAAAAACTGGAAGTAAATACTTACGATATTTGGTTGAGCCAAGATCAGCAGGAGCAAAAAATCAGGAGTTACGAGGGTAATCGATTTAAATCTTTTGAGCTTTGTCCGCAATGTAATTTCAGAACATTCCAATACCATAAAGTAATTGTCGTTATCAAACCAACCTACAGTAAAGAGGGAGAGGGAAAGGAAGCCCGTACCTGTGAAAATTGTGGTTATGAGGAATTGATACAAATGATTGTAATCCCTGTAATGTCAAGCACAGCTAGTGATTCGGGGTCTTCTGGATCTGGTAGTAGTGGGGGAAGCAGCAGTAGTTCTTCCTCAAGCAGCAGCAGCAGCAGCTGGGGTGGCGGCAGTAGTGGTGGGGGTGGTTCAGGTGGTAGTTGGTAAGCTTTACAAAAAGCTCCTGTTTCAACTGAATGTCTTCGTCTTGTCTTGTGACCGAGTAACAGATCGCACTAAGTCAACAGGATAAATATATCTAAATAGTATAAAACATCGCAACCGCAGCTGCTCCCATAGCAATAAACGTTATCCAGACTAAAATATTAGATAATAAGCCACTTTTGTAATCACCCATGATTTCTTTGCTCATGGCTATTTTGCCGATCAGAAATAGTAGCGGTACAGCAGCTACGCCATTTAATACAGCTGCATAAACAAGCGCTTTAACAGGGTCGATACCTATAAAATTGATAGCCAAACCGATCAGGGTAGAAATGATTATCACTCCATAAAAACCGTGTGCGCCTTTCAATTTAAGATTTAAACTTGCTTTCCAATCAAAAGCATCAGCCACTGCATAAGCTGCCGATCCGCTAAGAACCGGAACAGCGAGCAGGCCCAAACCAATAATACCGATCGAAAAAATCAGCTTGGCCAAAAATCCTGAATTAGGAAAAGAATGTACTAAGGGCTCCAAAGCTCTGGCGGCATCTGCTGCGGTATTAATATCCTTCACACCACTTCCATGCAGTACGGTCGCACCTACCAGTAAAATGCACCAGGTGGTAAATTCAGAAATGATCATACCTGTCAGGTTATCAATACGCATGTTTCTAATACGTTGCCAGCTAATCAATCTTCCATTTTTGATAGGATGTCTGCCGCTTTCTTCTTCTACTTCTTGTGAAGCTTGCCAAAAGAACATATAAGGTGAAATAGTTGTTCCAAGAACACCGGTAATAATAAATACAAAAGCGAAGTTGAACTCAAAGTGCGGGATAATAGTTGCTCTCAAAACAGTTGGCCAGGGCTGATCTATAATAAACGCCGTAATAGGATAGGCTAGTAAGGAAATTGCAAGCCATTTAAGTATTTTGGAGTAAACTTTATAACTGGTGAAAATTTCAAGCGTCAAAATGATAACGGTGAAAAGTAGTGTGAGTACAACAAAGTGCACCGGTATCAATAATTGTGCAGCTGAAGCCATCGCCCCAATATCTGCACCTATATTTATGGTATTCGCTACCACAACCAGCCCAACCACCGCATAAAGTACGGGACGGCTATAATGTTCCTTGACCACGGCAGCTATTCCTTTTCCTTTGACCATTCCAATTCTGGCACAAGCTTCTTGTACGGCGATCATAAATGGGAGCATATAAAGTGCTGTCCATAATTGCCCGTAACCAAATTGTGCACCTGTTTGAGAATAGGTCGCAATTCCTGATGGGTCATCATCGGCAGCGCCAGTCGTTAAACCGGGGCCCAGTACTGTTAAAAACTTCCAGAATTTCTTTTTAGGTGGTTTTGGTGTTTCAGGGGTGAGCATATAGCGTTATGTATCTTATAAATATACTTATTTATTGCATGCTGAAGCCTGCAATCGGATTGCATAGTTGTATTAAATTGAGTGATTAGTTGTTTTGTTTATTACCTTCGTCTCAAATTATATGAGATTATTATCATTCATAGGGATTGTATTAGTGCTGGCTCTTAATTTAGTGCCATGCGGGGATGCTATGTCTGTTTTGAATGATAGTACCAAAATTGAACAAGCGCATCATTCAGAAAGAAACAATGATAATTGCAGCCCTTTTTGTAATTGTGCTTGTTGTGCTACTGCTTCTGTTATTAAAGATGCTTTAGTAATTGCTACTCCTTTTGCTGACCATTTACCTGTGCTTACTGCGCATTTAACCGGGAAGTTCATCACTGTCGATCTTCCGATCTGGCAGCCACCACAATTGATTTCTTAACCATCTTCATTTTTCTATACGTGCTTCGGGCATGATATAGGTCATTATTATTATTTAATAATTCCATCAATGCTTTTATCAAAGGATTAGCTAATTCCGTTCGGAACTATTCTCTGGTATTTCATTATAAATAAGATATGCTAAGTAAGATCATAAAATTTTCCATTCACAATAAGTTGGTGATTGGTCTGTTTACCCTGGCGCTGATTGCGTGGGGGGTATATTCACTAAAAAAATTACCCATCGATGCTGTACCGGACATTACCAATAATCAGGTACAGGTTATCACCTTAAGCCCTTCTCTTGCTTCAGAAGAAGTAGAACGTTTAATTACTTTTCCTGTTGAACAAACCATGTCAACCATTCCCGAAATTGAGCAGGTACGTTCTATTTCCCGCTTTGGTTTGTCTGTGGTGACCATTGTTTTCCATGATGATGTAGACATCTACTGGGCAAGGCAACAGGTTAACGAAAAGCTTTCTGAGGCGAAGAATAATATCCCTCAGGGCATCGGAAATCCCGAAATTTCACCTATTTCTACTGGTCTGGGTGAGATTTATCAATATGTAATTCACGCAAAACCTGGTTTTGAAAAGACTTACGATGCCAGGGAATTAAGAAGCATCCAGGATTGGATTGTCAGACGGCAGCTTTTAGGGACTCCGGGAATTGCCGAAGTGAACAGCTTTGGTGGATTATTGAAGCAATATGAAATTGCACTCGATCCTAATAAACTGAATAGTTATAATTTAAGTATCAGTGATGTATTTAAAGCACTGGAAAGAAATAATCAAAATACAGGAGGGGCATATATTGATAAAAAGCCCAATGCCTATTTTATACGTAGTGAGGGATTAGTTGGGAATATAGAAGATATTAATAAGATTGTAGTTAGAAATACCAGCTCTGGCATTCCTGTTTTAATCCGTGATATTGCGAATGTACAACTGGGCAACGCTATTCGTTATGGTGCTTTAACCAGAACAACGGCAAAAAGCCATGGTGAGGCTGTTGGTGGAATTGTCATGATGCTGAAGGGTTCTAATGCCAATAATGTAGTAAAGCAGGTCAAGGAAAAGATTGCAAGGATCAATAAAACACTTCCAAATGGTATTGTTGTAGAAGCATTTTTAGATAGAAGCGCTTTGGTAGACCGGGCAATTGGTACGGTTGCGAAGAACCTGATTGAAGGAGCATTAATCGTCATCTTTGTACTGGTCTTATTCCTGGGTAATTTCAGAGCGGGTATCGTAGTCGCATCGGTAATTCCGTTAGCGATGCTTTTCGCGATTTCCCTGATGAATGTATTTGGGGTTTCTGGTAACCTAATGAGTTTGGGAGCTATCGACTTCGGTTTGATTGTCGATGGGGCAGTAATTATTGTAGAGGCCACGATGCACCTTTTGGGAGCGGGTAAGCTGACCCGAAAAATGACGCAGGATGAAATGGACCAGCAGGTAGAACAGTCTGCTACCCGGATGATGAGTGCGGCGGCTTTTGGACAGATCATTATTCTGATTGTGTATCTGCCAATTCTTGCACTGGTAGGGATTGAGGGTAAAATGTTCGGCCCGATGGCTCAGACAGTTTCCTTCGCTATTCTGGGCGCATTTTTATTGTCATTGACTTATGTGCCGATGATGTCCTCCTTGCTGCTGAGTAAAAAGCCAGTCGTTAAAAAGAATTTTTCTGACCGCATGATGGATTTCTTCCAAAAGTACTATACGCCATTAATTACGGGTGCTTTGCGTAAACGTATGCTTGTTGTTGTTTCATCGGCAGTTCTGCTGGTCATCAGCATTTTCTTATTTACCAGGATGGGAGGAGAGTTTATCCCTACTTTGGAAGAGGGTGATTTTGCTGTTGAAACCCGTTTATTGACGGGAAGTTCACTGAGTCAGTCGATTGACAAGGTTAATCAGGCTTCCAAAATATTATTAAATGAATTCCCTGAAGTGATAGAAGTGGTTGGTAAAGTAGGTTCTGCTGAAATTCCAACGGACCCTATGCCGATGGAAGCTACCGATTTAACGATTATACTGAAGGATAAAAAAGATTGGGTAACGACAAAATCCAGAGAGGAATTAGCAGATCAAATGGCCGCAGCACTCGATAAGGTGACCGGGGTTACTTTTGGTTTTTCACAACCGATTCAGTTGAGATCTAATGAGTTGATTTCTGGGGTTAGACAAGATATAGGAATTAAAATATTCGGGGATGACCTGGAAACACTAACCGATATTTCTCAGAAAATAGGGAAGATAGTGACTACTGTTAAAGGGGCAAAAGATTTATACCTGGAACAGGCTACAGGGCTTCCGCAGATTGTAGTGAAAATTAACAGAGATCAGCTGGCACGTTACGGGATAGATATTGAAACTGTTAACCAGGCTATTAATTCTGCTTTTGCAGGACAATCAGCTGGATTGGTTTATGAAGGAGAAAGACGGTATGATATGGTGGTGCGTTTATCTGAACAGAACAGGCAGGGAATAGATGATGTTAAAAATATCTATATTTCAGCACCTAACGGGACCAAAGTTCCATTGATACAACTGGCTTCGGTTGAATTCAAGATCGGGCCAAATCAGATTCAGAGAGAGGATACTAAACGCAGAATCATTGTTGGATTAAATGTTCGTGGTCAGGATATTGCCACAGTTGTTGGTGAGATTGAGCAAAAGATCAATGAGAAAATTAAATTACCTCCCGGATATTATATTACTTATGGTGGTCAGTTTGAGAATCTTAAAGCGGCGAAGCAACGTTTGTCAATTGCTGTCCCGGTAGCTCTGTCGTTGATTTTATTATTGCTGTATTTTTCTTTTGGATCTGTTAAACAATCAGTCTTGATTTTTTCTGCTATCCCGATGGCAGCAATTGGTGGAATATTCGCGCTGTTATTGCGTGGAATGCCATTCAGTATCTCTGCCGGGGTTGGCTTTATTGCTTTATTTGGTGTGGCTGTGTTAAATGGGATCGTGCTGATCACTGAATTTAACAGGTTAAAGGCCAGTGGAATAAGTGATCTCAGGGAAATTGTGTTAAAAGGTACAGCTCTGAGATTAAGGCCTGTTTTAATGACTGCTACGGTAGCTTCACTGGGTTTCCTTCCGATGGCACTTTCAACTGCTGCAGGTGCCGAAGTACAGAAGCCACTGGCCACTGTAGTGATCGGAGGCTTATTAACTTCTACAATTTTAACTTTACTCGTTTTACCCGTGTTATATACTTATTTCGAAGACTTTAAAAAAGGTAAAAAAGAAATTGCAACCGTTATTTTGCTAATGGGCCTGTTTTTTATGCCGTCGGAATCGATGGCTCAAAGCCCGGCAGGTGGCAGAGTGATTACTGTACAACAAGCTGTTGAAATCGCATTGACTAACAATCAGATGGTTAAATCTTCTCAGTTACAAATTAGTAAACAGCAGGCTATCAAAGGTACTGCGTTTGATTTAGGGAAGACCAATCTGAATTTGCAGTACGGGCAGTTCAATAGTATCAAAAAAGATAATAACATATCAGTACAGCAGAATATCCCATTTCCCGGATTGATTAAAAACCAGCGTAATTTATATGATGCGCAGGTCCGCAGCAGCAAGTTAAACCTTTCGGTGACACAAAATGAACTCATCCGCCAGGTGAAAAGCGCTTATGCACAGCTGAGCTATTTTAAAGCGCTTCAAAAGCTGTATAAGAGTCAGGATTCTATTTTCAGTAATTTTCTTAAAGCATCTTCTCTGCGTTATCAGACTGGGGAAACAAATATGCTGGAACGTACTACAGCCGAAACTCAATTGAATGAAGTGCGGAATCAGTCGGAAAAGAATATGGCTGATATATCAATTTATAGTGCTGAATTACAAAGGCTGCTGAATACAAAGGAATTGATAGCAGTGAGTAGTGATCATTTAAAGAAAGAGAGCTGGAATCAGGTTGTTCCTGATAGTCTGAATAATACTTCCTTGTTAGCTTTACAGCAGCAGCAGGTAGAAATTGCAGACAAATCTTTAAGGCTGGAGCGTGCAAAGGCGGGCCCTGATTTTACCGTGGGTTATTTTAATCAATCTATTATAGGCAGTCAGAGCGTCAATGGACAAGATCAGCTCTTTAGTGCTGGTAAGCGTTTTCAGGGAATACAGGCAGGGATTTCCATTCCGCTGTTTTATAAGCCATTTGCTGGCAGGATTAAAGCGGCCAAAATAGAGAAACAGATCGCACAGACTGAATTAAGTTTATTTCAAACTAATTTGCAAACCCAATATAAACAAGCTGAACAAGATTTGCTGAAGAACTCACATAGCGTTGATTATTATGAAAAAAACGCTTTGCCAAACGTCAACCTGATTCTCAAGCAGTCACAGATTGCTTTTCAAAGCGGTGATATTGGTTATCTGGAGTTTTCACAGGCTTTAAGGACTTATTCCGATATACGTTTCAGCTATTTACAGGCAATTAATCAATACAATCAATCGGTTTATACGCTTCAGTATCTAATTGATTTAAAATAATTTAAAAACAATATACACGGATGAAAACAATTATTGAATTCAAACAGGCTATTTATATACTTTCCTTTGCTGCGGTTTTCCTTGCTTCCTGCGGGAATAAAAAAGTGGCAGAAGATGCCGCCGCCGCTACTGAAGCCCCGGCTAAAGATGATGCAAACACAGTGGAATTAAGTGCTGCACAGTATAAAACAAGTGGAGTGACCTTGGGTAAGGTAGAGAAAAAATCGATTAGCGGGGTCTTAAAAGTCAACGGGACGATAGATGTACCACCAGAAAACCTGATTAGTATTACAACACAAATGGGTGGAATTGTGAAGTCAACTCCTTTATTGCAAGGTTCAACAGTAAACAAGGGGCAGGTTATCGCTGTGCTGCAGAATCAGGAATATGTGCAGCTGCAACAGGATTATCTGGAAAATAAGAGTCAGCTTGAACTGGCAGATTCTGAATATAAAAGACAGCAGGAATTGGCAAGACAAAATATAAATGCGCAAAAGGTGCTGCAGCAGGCGAAATCTCAATATCAAACGATGTTATCCAGAGAAAGCGCTTTAAGGCAAAGGTTAATGCTGATTAACATCAATTCGGCGACTTTAACACCTGCTAATATCCGGAGTACCATTAATATTTATGCACCTATAAATGGCTATGTAACGAAGGTAAATGTGAATTCGGGCAAGTTTGTAAGCCCCAATGATGTGATGTTTGAAATTGTAAACAGTGCAAATTTACATGTGGAGCTGAAGGTATTCCAAAAAGACGTAGATTTAATTAAAAAGGGACAGAAAGTTCGTTTCTCCTTACAAAATGAGGCTGAAGAGCGGGTAGCAACGGTTACTTTGGTCGGCCGGGAAATTAATGAAGATAAGACAGTTACCGTTCATTGTGTAGCGAATACGCAAAGTAGAAATTTGATACCAGGGGCCTATCTGAATGCGTTGATCGAAACCGGAACGGAAGAGGTGAATGCTCTGCCTGAAGCTGCTATAGCTGATTTTGCCGGAAAGAAATATATTTTTATAGAGACTGGGCAGCGTAAAGGAGAAAAGGCTGAAGTTAACTATCATTTTCAGCTTTTAGAGATAACTACCGGATCGGCAGCTGCCGGTTATATTGAAGTCGAACTGCCCGAAAGCTTCGATCTGACTACTGCAAAAGTGGTGACTAAAGGAGCTTATGATTTAATATCAAAGATGAAAAACAGTGAAGAGGAATAAATCTTATTAAATAATTAATATGGAACGTGAAGGAACGATTTCGCAGGCCAGTAAAAATAAGGGCCGTTTAAAAATTGTACTGGGGTTTACGCTTTTGTATCTCATTATAGAAGTAATTGGTGGTATTATGACCAAAAGTCTGGCTTTGCTTGCGGATGCCGGACATATGCTGACCGATGTTGGTGGTTTGGCATTAGCGCTGATTGCAATAAATTATGCAGAACGAAAGGCGACCGCAGAACGTACTTATGGTTATTACAGAGCTGAAATATTAGCTGCACTGGCAAATGCAGTGGTTTTAATCGGTATATCTCTTTATATACTCTATGAGGCTTACCTGCGTTTTCTCGATCCTCCAAAAGTAGAGAGCAAGGTAATGATTGCTGTGGCTGCAGTAGGTCTTGTTGTAAATATTGCAGGGATGCTGATCTTAAGAAAAAGTTCAAGTGAAAGTCTGAATATGAAAGGTGCCTATTTTGAGGTACTTTCTGATATGCTGACCTCCATCGGAGTTATTGCTGCGGGTATCATTATGCTGGCTACAGGATGGTATTACGCAGATCCATTGTTATCGGCTGGAATTGGTCTTTTCATTTTACCAAGAACCTGGATTCTGCTTAAAGAATCCATAAGTATTTTATTGGAAGGAATACCTAAGGACGTAAATATGGCCGAACTGCGCAGCACTATTCTCCAGGTAGAAGATGTGGGAGGTATTCATGATCTGCATGTATGGGTTTTAACGTCTGGTGTAAATGCCATGACTGCGCATATTGTTTTAAAAGAGGGAGCTGAAGGTCAGCAGGTTTTATCGGCGCTTCAGAAACATATAACGGAGAATTTTAAGATAACTCATACTACACTTCAATTGGAAGAACCTGGTTTTAAAGAGGAGCAGACTCATCTTTAAGAGATAATTTGATTTGTGAAATTTAAGCCCATTATCTTATAGATGAAGGGCTTAAATTTTTACTGGCGGAGTTTGAATCTTTCTAAATAGCGGTAAAGAGTTAGATACATCTTATGGAAAGTCAGAATCTTTTTTATCTTAGGTATAAGTAATTCGAAAGCCATGAGATATAAAACAATCGTTACGCTATCTGTAGTATTGGGTACTGTTATTATGTTGAGCGGGTTTATGCCCAGGGAAGAGAAGAGAGCCAGTAATCTTAAAGTTCTTCCCAAGAATATCAGTAATGAAGAGCTGGATAAGGTTATGGATGGATTTAAGGCAGCATTGGGTGTCAAATGTAATTTTTGCCATGCAGCAAGCGCAGATGATCCTAAACATCTGGACTTCGCGAGTGATGCAAAACCAGAAAAGGAAATTGCCAGGTCGATGATGAAAATGACCTACCGTATCAATAAGAAGGATTTTCATATTAAAGATGTCTATAATCCCAAAGCAGTTCTTGCTGTAAACTGTATTACCTGCCACCGTGGACAGGCACATCCTGATGAAAAATAACGCAGTATAAGACTGAACTGGTTACAAATGATAACCATGTTCATCTTTTACCTGCTGTAATTTTTTTGATAACTGTTTAACTTTATCAGGATATTGGGATGCAAGATTCTTGCGTTCTGCTATATCTGACGATAAGTTATATAATTGAGGTTCTTTGCTGTTGCCTAATTCTGTTTTGGTCGTATAATCATATGCTGCAGCATCGTTTGGCGCTATATATTTCCAGTTATCTGCAATTATTCCCAGTCCATTGGCATCTTCTATTAAATATGGGCGGCTTTTTCTTGATTTTCCTAAAAGCTGATTGATCATATCAAAACTATTATAAGCCTGGTCTGCATTAAGTTTTTGATTCAAAAGGCTTGCAAAAGACCTGACTAAATCTACCTGGCTGATCAGTGCATCGCTTGTGCCGCTTTTTACCGCTGCTGGCCAGCTTACGATAAAAGGCACACGGGTTCCACCATCAAAAGCACTGTATTTACCTCCTCTTAACGGGCCTGCGGGTTGATGTTCACCTATCAGGGCTTCTGCTTCATCTTGATAACCATCGTCAACAACAGGGCCGTTATCGCTGCTTAATAAGATCATCGTATTCTTGGTGAGCCCCAGGCTATCTAATGTTTTGATCAAACGGCCTACACTCCAGTCGAATTCTAAAATAACATCCCCACGTGGCCCCATTCCGCTTTTGCCAGCAAATAACTTACCCGGGGTTCTGGACACATGAATATTCGGTGAGGCGAAGTAAAGGAAAAAAGGATTGGCCTGATTTGCGGTAATAAAACTTTCTGCCTGGGCCGTAAGCTTTTCCGTCAGTGTGTAATCGTCCCAGATTGCTGTTTTACCTCCGGTCATATAACCGATACGGCCAATTCCATTAATGATCGTCTGGTCGTGGCCATTTGATGATTTCATGGTTAATAGTTCTGGATGTCCTTTTCCTGTGGGCCATTCACCTGTTTTTTGATGATAATCTACATTAACCGGATCTTTTGGATCTAAATTTTCAACACGGTGACCGGCGATAATTACGCATGGAACTCTATCGAGTGTTGCAGGTATGATATAAGATTTATCAAAACCAAGTTCTTGTGGTCCTGGTTTGATTTCTCCATTCCAGTCAGGGCCGCCCTGACCGCCTAAGCCAAGATGCCACTTACCGATAGCGGCAGTAGTATACCCGGTTTGTTTAAATATTTTTGCCATAGTGAGCTGCGCAGTATCAATTAATAAAGCTGCATTACCTGGGGCAATACCGGTTCCTTTTTTACGCCAGGCATAAACTCCGGTCAATATAGAAAAGCGGGAGGGTGTACAGGTTGCGCTTGTGGCGTGGGCATTGGTAAATTTGATTCCGCGGTTAGCCAGCTGGTCTATATGAGGGGTTTTTATTCTTTTCGCGCCATAACAACTTACGTCTCCATAGCCGAGATCATCTGCGTAAATTACAATTACATTCGGGCGTTTTTGCTGGGCATGAAGCGTGATGCAACAGGCCAAAGTAATCAGAACACTTAAATAATATGTTTTCATGTTATCATTTATATGATATAATCATCAATTTAATTAATTCAATAAGAAAATATAATTATAATTCTGTGCAAACGTTTGCGTAATTAACTGTTGTTATAATTTTGGATACTATTTATGCGGGTTAATTTTGATAATAATCACGTATGTAATTATATTGTTAAGTTGTATGTTTGGACATGTAATAGTATTAAATATGTATATTCGTAAGCAACATTTTTGCTCCTTTGCGGGCTTGCCCTTTGGTGTTGATATGGTAAAAAAGCGGTCTAAATTATTAACCTACAGAGGAAACTTAATAAAGTGTTAAAAGCAGAATCAAAAGATAAGACTATAGTTGTTGATATACTTACAAAATCTTTTAATGAAAACAGGAGTTTCAACTCTATTATTAAACAAGATAAACACCGTGTAAACAGAATCAGAAAAGTTTTTGAATACTATTTTGATACTTGTTCAAGATATGGTTCAGTTTATCTTTCTGAGGATAAAAATGCTTGTGCTGTGATCTCGTTTCCGGATCAGAAGAAGGTGACTTTCAGGTCTGTTTTGATGGATATAGGGCTTCTGTTTGTCCTGGGGCTTAAAAGTGTGAAGCTTGGGTTTAGCAGAGAAGCTAAAATCAGAGCGGTGCATCCTGATTCTGCTTTTTATTACCTCCTTTTCATTGGCGTTAACCCTGATTTTCAGCAGCAGGGAATCGGGCGTAAGTTATTGGAAGAGCTGGTCGCCGATAGTGAGGTATTAAAACGTCCTGTTTACCTGGAAACCTATTTGGAGAAAAACATTGAACTTTATAAAAAAGCTGGATTTAAGATCTACAATGAATTGGATTTTGGATTCCCTGTATTTTGTATGAAACGCGAATTTAATTAAACGGGGATGACACTATTTAATACAAATATGCCCCTGATTATATTTTTTATAATCATTATTGAAGTCGCATTATTATTCCAGCAGTGGATAGGGTATCTGACAAGAAAGCATGAGCAAAAGCGGCTTTATCATTTATATCTTGTTCTTCTTTTGATACTATACAATATCTTCGAAGGTTTTTTCCCTGATCAAAGGATAACTTTTGTGCCTGAGAAATGGCAGAATTTCTTAGGTTATGCCTTTGGCTACATTTTTTGTGCTTACTGTCCTTTTTATTTTTATAAAACGATGGGACTAAAGTCTCTGAGGTTTCATGGAAGATATGGTTTCCTTTTTATTATCATCCCGCTGATTGTCTTTTACGGGATTTTATATCCGATCAACAATGATATTTCCTTCACCAGGAAGTATGTCTACATTATTCCTGTACTTTATGCTATTACACTGTTTTCTGCTGCTTTAAAGGGAATATATAAAAAGTATAATCTCCAGCAAAATGAAGCGCAGCTGGTAGAGAGGTTATGTATTTTCTTTGCGGTATTTCCAGTCAGTATAACCCCGATTTTTGGTGCATGGCTGGGAATAGACAAGTGGATAATTACATTTGGATGCAATATTGGATTCTTAGCCGTTAATATGATCCTCATGAGGCAGTTCGTTAGACAATCAAAATCTGAACAGGACAGACTGGCGGAAATGAGACGTGAAATTGAAAGTATTAATACTGCGGCTAAAAAGGATATTGCTGCTGTTTTTATCGAAAAATGTAATTTCTATAATCTGACAACCAGGGAAATAGAGATCGCGAAATTAATAGCTGAAGGTATAAAGTATAAAGATATTGCCGAAAAGCTATTTATATCTGAAAGAACAGTTGCCAAACATGTTCAGAACATTTTTCTTAAGACTGCAGTAGAGAACAAAACAATGTTGATTAAAGCATTGAAAGAGTAAAGGCTATGTTTTCCTGGGATACCATTCCGGACGTTCATGCTGAGCTGTCCAAAAAAGTGCAGCTTGGCCCCAAATTTTTCCTTGTCTATTCCGTAGTTGCCATACCACACCATCATATATGGTAAAGCTTTTTCCATATTTATCTACTCGTGGCCCTGTATAATTGTAAGCAATTCCATCACGCGTAACTAATTTTAATAAGCGCTCACGTTCTGGCCTGTCCAGATCTGTAGCACTTAATCTGGAAGGAAGGGACAGTATTTCAACTGGCTTATATTTAAAACAGGACAGCGCATACTTATTCGCGTAGATAAAATGCGGATCTTCTGATATATTGTGTGCCAATATGCTATAAGGAGCTTCTTCGTGCAACCATTTGTATGGTGTTTGAAGAATAGGGGGAGCGTAAAGGTCCTCTCCTGAAAATTCACGAAAACTATCATTTATTTGTTCTACTAAACTGAGGTTTTGTTCACAAGACATTACAAGTTTTTTAGACGAGGGTTATTACCTAATGATTGATGAGAGTCAACCGGAACTTCGATCAATAGAGAACGCGGCATTTTATTATTTATTCTGCTTAGTATTCCATCAAGATTACTAAGATCTGAATTTAATCGTTCTGTATCCCAGCCACTTGCTTTTGCAATTCCACAATAGTCAATAGCGTTTAACCGGGTGTGATAATGTGTTGCCGGAATATCAGGTAATATCTTTGCTAATCCTTGATCAACAATTCCCAGTGTTTCATTGTTAAGCAAAAATATAACTAAACCTAGATTACAAGCTTCTCCTAACGAGCCTGAGAATAAACGGAAACAGCCATCACCTGTGAACAAAAACACTGAATTATCAAGATTGGATAACTTTGCGCCGACTGCAACACCAAAAGCTCCCCCCATTGCTGAACCCCGGTAGAGTGAGAAAAACCGGATATTATCATTTGGGCGCTGGATAACGTATTGACGATCTTTATAGGCTAAACATACATCGTCAATCCCAATAGAATCTGCGGGCCACCAGTGGTCAAGACGTTGATACAGGGTGGCCATATTTACATAGTTTTTTCGGGCAGGGGCGAAAGGATGATCATTTAAATAATCAGGGGCAACTGGCATCGGAACATTTGAAAATAATTGTTTTTTAGCAAATTCGATTAACTGTTTGATCACTAGGTCTATTGGAGCACTCAATTGATGATATTTGCCAGTAACCACATGTTGCAAGCTATTTTCAACCAGTCCATATGCTTCGGGGATATTACCAATATAAAACGTACTGGAAGCTGAAAATTTCTTGAAATTAACAGTATACTCATCCGGACAGGCCCCCAGAATCAACAGGACATCATTTATTCCCAGAGAATTATATAAGGATATAGTTTTATCATTACCACCAAAAGAAAAATAACCATAACCATATGGATTTTTGCGGCTGATCGCATTTGCTCCGTTGATACTCCATATAACGGCAGATTGTAATTGGGTACAAAGTTCATTCGTTAATTGTTTTGCAGCAGGGTAACGTGCCATTTCCTCCCCGACAAAAATTACCAGACGTTTGCCATTAATCTCCTTCCTGAAGTTGTCTATGAAAATATTAATATGGAAAACTTCACTGATTTGTGACTGAGGTGGGGCCGCAACTGGTGGCATTTTATATTCAAGAGCATTTAATCCTTCGTTATCTAGTACAAGCATAATTGGTTTTGAACGGTCCAACTGAATTTTTGCCAGGGAAAGTTTTTCTTCAAGCGTAGTTTTGCTATTGAGTATGAAAACAGAATCCGGTAATTCAGCCTGTAATTGAATTAATATATTGCTGCCATATTCAGAGGTGTCTTGTAAAGGAGAATAGCCTGAAGTACTTTTACCTGAAACAGGTACAATATATACAGCCGGTATATCATGTAATTTAGCATCACTTAATCCACAACAAATCAATTTGGTTGCAGCACCCGTTGTAGCAACTGCCGCCGCTATTCTTCCGTTCCCCAGGTAATAGCCTAATGGGATAAATCCAGCACTATATTCCGCAATTGTTAAGAACGCGGGCTGGTCTGAAGAAATTTCACTAATTGGGTTTATGTATTTAAGGAAATGAATAACGCCACCGCCAGTTACCCCAGTGTATAGCGTTATTTTCCATTGAGTAAGTGTATCTATTATAAATTGATAGCTATCTAATTTTTTTTGTGGGTGGAGGATGGAATTATACGTCATAATATTTTTTATTAGAATAATTTACATTACTAATGATTAATATATCGTGTAATGTTTTTTTATTTTAGTAAAAATATATATTATAATGCGAGTATTTGATGCTTGTTTTGTTCAAAATCTTGTGTGAACAAGAAAAAAATGTTCATTAATCTTTATGGCAGCAGTTAATCACACTCTTCAATGTTTTTGCCTAATTTTGGATTACAAGTAAATGGAGGGACGGATATTGTTAATTGACGGTTCTTGGCATATAAATAATAATACATGCACCAATGAGTGCGATTGAGGCTCCGATAATATCCCACTTATCAGGTTTGAATCCATCTACTTTCCATGCCCAAAGTAATGCAAGTACGATAAAAACGCCACCATAAGTAGCATAGACCCTGCCGAAATTAGCTGTTTGCCAGGTTGCTACTACGCCATAAGCAGCTAATATTAAAGCACCGACCAGACCATACCAAAGAGGTTTTTCTTCTTTCAGCCATTGCCAGATTAAGTAACCGCCACCGATTTCGAAAAGCCCTGCAAGTATAAAAATTGATAACGATTTAAGAATGTCCATAGGATAGTATCAGCTGTTCAATAAATCCAAAAGTAAATAAAATCGTTACTCCTGTGAAATTCGTGTGGATAAAGATTAATGCCTCTATATTTATTCCACGCCAGCCATTCTGATAAAAATGAACAGTGTTTGAAAAACGATAAGGATGGTGAGCGCCTACATCAATATAAAATCCTTTGTAATGCTTACGATTTTCAAAACATGACCTGTAGATCATATCTTCCCCTTCTTGCGAATAGGATCTGTGAAAGAAAAATTTATCAATAGGGAAGGTCTTTTTTAATGTTTTGATTAAGGCTTTCATATTTATTACAGGGCCATTCATTTAAATGGTTATATAGTAAATACGCAGGCCGGGGAGGAAACGTTGGGCAAAGGAAGGCTATTTATTTCCCCAAATACGATTGATGAATCTCCGGCTCGGACGTTCTACCCATTGATAAGTAATATAAGAGATCATAATAAGGAGAATCAGATAGGTTATACAATATAAAACTCCACTTAAAAAGTCAATATTCTGTTTACCTCTACCTATTCCTGTAATCCCTGGCAAATAAATACCATGTGAAAACGGTTCTTGCAGAAAGATCTGCATGAGATAAACAGAATAAGAAATGTCTCCCAGGAATTGCAGGATTTTCTGGTTACAAAGTTTAGCTATCCTGCCATTATTAGCCGTAAAGCTGAGTACAAGCATAGCAAACAGAAAAACTGTTAATCCATCATTTAGAGAGAAGTGCATGGAAACAGTGATCGCCAAAATTATCAGCAGAGATACTATATCGTGGGAAAAAACTTTTCTGAAGGCGCGTAACTCGTAAAGCAAGTAGACCAGGATACCTGCTGTAAATCCAGCTATTCCCCGGATATATCCATAATCAAACGTGGTATTTAAGTTATGAGGGACTGGTATAGCAGGATTTATAGGGTTTTTGCGGGGAAGTAAATACATGATGGAATAGTATGCAAATACAATCAGCAAGATTAAAAGTATAACAGAAATAGTCTTTTTCTTATGAATACATAACGCAATGATTGGAAAAAGGAGGTAAGCAGCCCATTCAGCACTGATGCTCCAGGAAGGGATATTCCAATTATAGATCTTCGTAAAGCCAAAAGAATGGAGTAAGAAAATATTCGGTAGAATATCAGCTGGCTGTTCAAAGAGAATAGGAGGGTTGCCCCAATCAGTAATCCAGCGTACAAGGACAACAAGCAGCAGCAGCGAAAACAAATGCAACGGATAGATTCTTGCAAACCGGGCAACAAGAAAGTTTTTTAAGGTTTTTGCCTGTATGTTATTTTTAAAATGGCTGCTGTACACATGTATCATGATAAAGCCACTCATTATAAAAAAGAGATCTACCATCAAATAGCATTTCTCGAAAAACATCGTTTGTGCAGCAGGAACGAACCTGGCAACAGCCATTTCAAAATGAAATACTGCGACCAGCAATGCAGCTATCCCGCGTAAGGCTGTTAATGAAGAAAGATACTCAACTTTATGATCTGTAATTGTAGCGGTTTGACTCATACTGGGTTTATAGCTGGTTATATTTTTTCTTCTTCATTATTCAGGAGATTTTAAAAGTTACGGTATTTTTCTTACAGAATAAAAGGAGTGCCGCCAGGTGATCTTATTAAGCATAATTGTTACACTAAAAGAAGCGAATAGGCTGGTTTATAGTATTTCTACATAACCGTCCGTTCCATTTACCCGGATTCTTTGTCCGTCATTGATCAGACTGGTTGCATTTTCTACTCCGACAACAGCTGGTAAGCCATATTCACGGGCGATAACTGCGCCATGAGTCATCAGTCCGCCAACTTCAGTGACCAGGCCTTTTATGGATACAAACAATGTGGTCCAGCCAGGATCTGTAAACGAGGTGACCAGTATGTCTCCATCTTCCAGCTCAGCATCTTCCATAGCTAAGATGACACGTGCGCGTCCTTCTATAACCCCGAAGGAAACAGCCAGGCCAGGAATAGCACCGTCCGGGAGATTTTCTTGCTTGTACTGACCAGAAATGATTTCACCGTCAGAGGTAATTACACGTGGCGGAGAAAGTTTTTTATAGAACTTATATTCGTCTTTTGCTTTGCTGATGAGCTGGTAATCGAGTTGATTGGTGCGTACCACTTTGTGGAGTTCTTCAAAAGTGAGATAATATATGTCCTCTTCCTGTTGAATAATACCTGCTTGTACCAATTGTCCGGCCTCTTTCAATAAAGCCTGCTTATAAACAAAGTAGCGGTTAACTATTCCGTATTTTGGATACTCCCGATAACCGGCGAAATTCCGCAGCAGACTGATCATTTGTTTGGTTTCCAGGGCCTTTTGCTCACCACCAGGTAATTGCTTTAATCGATTTAATAATTCGTCCTCTTTTTTCAAAGCTTCATGCCGCCCCTGTTCAAACTTCTGATGATGAGCATCAGGCTTAAAGTTTTTGATATTACTGAGGATCATGGGGATAAGTATGGCCGGTTTTTCACTCCAGCGCGTTTTGGTCATATCGATCTCTCCTGCACATCGCATTCCATATTTATCGAGATAAGCATAAATAGCGTCCTGAGTTTGTTTTCCACCATCAAACTGAATCAGGCCATCCAGAAAGTTGTCCTCTTTTACCCCTTGTAAATAATGAATTACTTCCGGATAATGACGGATCACATCTGCAACATCCAATAGCTCCAGACCCATTTCAGAAGTAATATTGTTGGGTGCCGATTGAGAAAGGATGTCTGCGGCATTTTTTTCACCTAACCACTTTTTTATGTTTTCATTGATCCATGAGCGGGCAGCTATAGAAGCCATAACTGCATTCATATTTTGCGGGTCAAACAGGCTCTTTTTGGATTGCTGACCGTCTTCGAGGATAAAATCAAATAAGTCTTGCCCTGATTTTGTCTGGATGTTATGTTTTAATGCGATTAATGACATTTCACTACACCTAATCAGCTCAGAAACGATTGCAGGATCATTTTCTGTCGCAGAAAGAATATCCTCAGACGATTTACCTGTACTGCTTGGAACAGGGTTTAATTCTTCCTGGTCACCCGGCACCGGTTTTATAAAATCTCCGCGTGCGATGATGGTTAGCAGCGCATCTTTGATGAGCGGATCATGTTCTCCCATTACCTCTATAATCGTTTTTCTGCTGGCCGCTGAAGCCAGGCTGCCGGTGATGTCGACAAATAACCTTCCGCCAGCTTTATACATAGGCCTTGCAGCTGTTAACTGCCATAAAGATATGCCCAGCGGTTTCATAGGATCGGTCATCATTTGTTGATGGCCAACAGATACATAAACATGATTTTCCTGATCGTTTGCTTCAGGGACCGGGTATAAAGTAGTGATTGGGCGACTTTGGACAATATAAAATGTACCTTCAGCTAAACACCATTCAATGTCCTGAGGGTGGCCGAAATGTTCTTCTATTTTTCTGCCAACATGTTCAAGTTGTAAAATTTGCTCATCTGTAAGTGCTTGCTGATGCTGTAACTCAGGTTCAATCTCCTGTATTTTTGTACCACCATCTTTTAAAGCATAAATAGCTGCTTTCTTGGCGGATATTTTCTTATCGATAATCCTGCCATCACACACTTTATAAAGATCAGCATTGACCAGGCCAGAAACCATAGCTTCTCCAAGTCCGAAGCTGGCATCAATGGATAACACTTTTCTGTTAGCGGTAAGGGGATCGGCAGTAAACAAAATCCCTGCTGCCTGCGGGAATACCATTTTTTGAATAACTACAGCAAGGTGAACTTTACGGTGGTCAAAGCCGTTTTGAAGGCGATAAATTACTGCTCTTTCTGTAAATAGGGAAGCCCAGCATTTACTGATATTTCTTAGGACTGCTGCTGCTCCGATAATATTTAAATAGGTATCCTGCTGTCCGGCAAAGGATGCTGTTGGCAGGTCTTCTGCCGTAGCGCTGGATCGTATGGCAAAAGCCACTTCGTTCCCGAATCTTGTAAGGAAGGCTGTAATTTCTTCAGTTATCTTCCTGGAAATAGGTGCACTTTCGATAACTGTACGGATTTTTGCAGTGATTTCGCTGAGATTTTTCCTGTCTTCTGCCTTAAAATCCGTTAATTTATCCAGTAAGCTATTCAGTTCCTGGTTATTTTCTATTATTGATTTATATGCCTGGGTAGTCACACAAAATCCATCTGGAACCTGTATGTTCCTGATCCTGGATAATTCGCCCAGATTAGCACCCTTGCCACCTGCATCCATAAATTTTGAACTGTCGATCTGCTGAAAAAAAAGCACATGGCTATTCTTGTTTTTGGCTCCGCTGAGTTTGTTTTTTGCTGTCATGGGGGTGGCTTTTGAGAGGTGTTGAAAATCAAAAATATAAGGTTTAAGGTGTTAAAACAACGTTTTTAAACTATATTTTTCCATGCGCAATAAGCAGGGGGCCAGGGGCGTTATACATACAAAAAGCGGAGAATATCTAAAGTTTCCGCATTGTCCTAATGGCTGGTTCAGGCCGTATTTTATAAAAAAGATAGAAGATCCTGCTGCTGCTGCTGTAGCTGGTATTTTGGCTATTAAAGAAAGCGTCATTTCTCAGGAAAATCTAAGGATAGCACCCAGAGTTATATCGTTTTTGAATGAAATCAAACCCTATAAAGAAAAGTTAAAGATACCGCCTCAGTTCAGGCTATTGTGAAGTCAATTGCTGAAATCAAGATTCTTATCAAATAATATCAGAGGTTCAATTATTTGCTCTCGGAAGTTCGTTTTGTTTAATATCAGGTTTGGGTTTTGGCTACAACATTCAGGGATTAGCCTACAACCGCCATTTAGGAAAGCAGGATATTTGAAGGTATAAGAATCAGCAGCAAAATTAATTTACGATGAAAACAGTTTTGATTACCGGGGCCAATAAAGGTATTGGCTTTGAAACAGCGAGACAACTTTTGAAGCAGGGATATTTTGTTTATCTGGGCAGCAGAAGTAAAAACAACGGCCTGAAAGCAGAAGAGCAATTGAAAGCTGAAGGCCTGTATAATGTAGAAGCTATTCAGCTTGAAGTTACAGACATAAATTCTGTTATTAAGGCGAAAGCAACGTTAGCAGGAAAGATAACAGCCTTGGATGTATTGATTAATAATGCTGGCATCCCGGGCCCTCAGCCCCAGAATGTTTCTCTGGTTGATCTGGTTCATCTCAGGCAGTTATTTGAGACTAATTACTTTGGCGTTATCCAGACAACGCAGCAGTTTCTTCCATTGCTTAAAAAGTCTGACGCACCATCCATTGTGAATGTTTCCAGTGAGGTAGGATCTTTGACTATGCAGACTACACCTGGAAGAAGGGCTAACTGGGACAATTACCAAACTTATGGCTCTTCTAAAACAGCACTTAATGCTTTCACTGTAATGTTGGCCAATGAACTTAGTGGTACTAAATTCCGTGTAAATAGTGTTACGCCAGGTTATACTGCTACTGATTTGAATGACTTTAATCCGCAGGGGAAAACAGTAGCACAGGGCGCTAAAGTAATTGTAGACGTGGCTACTCAGCAGCTGCCGGGCACATCAGGCAAGTTCTTCGGGGAACAGGGCGAGATTTCATGGTAGCCCTTTCCTTTCAGATTTTTTTTCTTAGTTTGTAATATAGAATATTTTGAACATGGCAAACCAGCAAATTCAGCGTATAAAATCCATCAGCGAATATCACCGGGTCAGGGGACTTCCTCAGCCTGAGCATCCGTTAATCAGCTTGGTGGACTATGCGACGATCAAAAATTCACCTGATAACAATAAGATAAGCTGGGTATATGATTTTTACTTCATCGCTTTGAAGAAGAATATGCGTGCCAAATTCAAATATGGTCAGCAGGATTATGATTTTGATGAAGGTACTATGTTTTTTATTTCACCGGGACAGGTTTTCAGGATTGAGGTGAACCAGGATGCACCTGACAAGTCGGGATGGATGTTATTGATTCATCCCGGCTTTTTATGGAACTTTCCATTGGCAACAACAATAAAGAAATATGAATATTTTAGTTATTCTGTCCATGAGGCCTTGTTTCTTTCAGAAAAAGAAGAGATAGTAGTTTCGGGTATCATCCAAAACATTCAGCAGGAGTATCATGCTAATATTGACAGTTTCAGCCAGCAGATCATTATTTCGCAAATCGAAGTGCTGCTGAATTATTCTGAGCGGTTTTATAATCGTCAGTTTATTACCCGCAGAATTGCAAATCATAAGGTTCTTAATCAGCTGGAAACATTGCTCGATGAGCATTTCAGTGGTCATGCGATCATGAAGGGGCTGCCTGCGGTTCAATACATCGCCGGGCAGCTTAATCTTTCCCCGGATTATTTAAGCACCTTGTTAAAGGTAACAACCGGGCTTAATACGCAGCAGCATATACATGAAAAGCTAATCGAAAAGGCAAAGGAAAAACTAGCAGGTACAACAATGTCTGTCAGTGAGATCGCTTATGAATTAGGTTTTGAGCATTCTCAGTCTTTCAGTAAGCTGTTTAAATCTAAAACAAAACTCTCACCCATGGAATTCCGGCAATCGCTTAGTTAGTGATCTGTGCTTGATAGGCAGTTTTTATTTTGAGCAGCCTTTGCTAAAAGCGGGTCTGCTGAATTTTTTGTGATTTCCTGGCAGGTTATTTTGTATTTCAAAGAATCTGCAAATGTTTATCTATTATTTTCTGTAATCTTTTGTTTTAATTCTATGTTAATAATATCTTAATATCAATTCTACCGTATATAGTTCAGCGCTGATTACTTTTGCGGCTAAGGAAAGATAGCGGAAATGACTTTGTTTAGCTATACGCATTGTTTAATTTCGGGCTTGAAATTTCTTTCCCGTTAAACCAAAAATATGAGGAACTTAAAAAATCTGAAACCCACTTTATTCTTATTTATTTCAATTGGTACAGCACTGATGTTTGTTAGTCTCAAAACTACTGCACAGCGATTAAAACCGACACCATTCTATACTGTAGGTCATCGTGGTACACGAGGTCTGATGCCAGAAAATACTATTCAGGCTATGAAAAAAGCAATTGATCTGGGTTGCAATACCATAGAAATTGATATACATCTTACTAAAGATGGCCAGATCATCGTATATCATGACAACTCATTTAATCCTGATTATACCCTGTTGCCTGATGGTTCAGAATTTACCGGAGAAAACCGTAAGAAATATACGTTTTATCAAATGAATTATGCAGACATCCGCAAGTTTATCATTGGTGAGAAAAAATATTCGTCTTTCCCGCAACAAAAACAAGTGGCTTGTTATACACCTCTTCTTGGTGAATTGATTGATTCTGTAGAAACCTATACTAAAACCAATAAACTGCCTGCGGTTAATTATTTGATAGAGATTAAATCTAACCCTTTGACAGATGGTTTTGAACAACCTGTTCCAGAGGTTTTGGTGGATAAGATGATGGCTGTTATAGCTACTAAAAAAATAAGTAAAAGGTTTATCATTCAGTCTTTTGATATACGGCCATTAAAAGTAATGTATCAAAAATATCCCAAAATTCCTGTGGGCCTTTTAACAGGTGATCGTAAAGTTAGTATGGCTGAAAATCTCTCTGCTATGGGATTCAATCCTGATTTTTATAATCCTTATTATGGGATGGTTACTCCGGAGCTGATTGAGGCCTGCCATAGCAAAGGAATGCTGATTGTTCCCTGGACAGTTAATGAAATGGCTGATATGCAGCAGATGAAAAAACTTAAGGTGGATGGAATTATAACTGATTATCCAAATTATTTTTCTGATCTTTTGAAGTAAACGGCTTACATCCTCTGTCATTGGTTTTGTTCAGAACTGACAGAGGTTGCTTAATGAACTCTCGTTTAATGGAATTCCATTCAAGGGGAGAGGGGATGTTCATAGAACACCTGAAGGGATTTTTAATGTTTTGAGATAGATTTTGAATAAATGTTAAAATTTTTAATGGAAAACATTTAATATTTTGTTAGATAATTCTGTTCCGGCAACTTTTTTTTTATGTATGGTTGAATCAGCGAATTAATCAAAATCGAAAAGTCTCTTGTATACTATCGTGATTCAGATAAACTTATAGCAAGGAATGAAGAAATAAACTGTGCCGGGTTTTCCACTATTGGTGGTGATTTTTCACTATAGGGAGTTTTAGAAGATACTGTTAACTAACAAAACTGTAGGGTAAATTAAAGAAAAGGAGGCAATCCGTCAAGTATGTACTGTAGGTTTTGGCTGGACAAGTAAGGCCGCAGTCTCTTATGAAAACTTTTTTTTTATTCTTTCTGCTTTGATTCTAAGCATATGGAACATTCATTTGGGTAAAAAAGTATTGTATTTGTCGTATTTTTTTTTCTAAATTACGAATTAATAACTTAAATAAGTTAAATTTAGTCAGTTTAAATTTTAGTCTAGAATGAAAACATTTACTATTAGTCTCATATTATTAATTATTGTTTTGCTTGGTTGTTCGAAAGCGGACTATACGGGTATTGGAAATACGAATAAATATGGTGGTTTAAGATCTCCTGATGCTGGAAATATAAGTATTAATAACGCTACCGTTTCTGCATTTCGTGAGGTTTTAAATACTAAATCGAGGTCCGCAAAAACCAGCACTACTGCTGTTATGGGAATTAACTCATTTGACCGTCCCGGAACAATTTCGTCCGTCCACATTAATCCTGCAACACAGTGGATTGGGGATCAGGTGGGTATGACTTTTACGGGGTATGCAGATGAGTTCTCCATGTTACCTGAGTGGCTAGGTCAGCAAGATAATTTTTATCTTGGATCACTAATTAAAGGAAATACTATTTCGTCGCTTGAGATGATTCCATTATCTGAACGTTTAGGGGAATATGAGTCCAGACCTATTAGTGCCTCTATTTCTTTGCCGCTAAAAATTGTCGGAGGAATATATAACCCTACGGAACTAAGAACATCTGAATTTTATAGTAAACTATTCTTCGCAAATGGCATGAATAATTTGCAAAAGGCGACTTTCAGCTATGGAATGCAGGAGTTTTCCTACTATGATGAATTAAAAATGGTATTTGGTACCAATGCAAAGGTTAATGCGATATTTTTCGGTTCTAGTTCATCATCCAGCAATGAAATATTAAGGATAAAAAAAACAAATGGGCTTGTAGTTAAGTTTATGCAAAAAAACTTTTCGCTTCTTATGGACACTCCAGAACCAGGTGAACTGTATAATAATTTAAACATAAACGCTCTTGGTGGCAGTTGGCCAGCTTATATCAGCAGTATTACATACGGATCAACGGGTGTTTTGGCTATAGAAAGTGATGCAAGTAGTGAGACTCTTAAAAGTGCTTATGAAAACGCATTTAATGTTCTTGGTAACTTAGTTTCTGGAGGGTCAAGTGTTACTTCAACTGAGCAGGGAATTATCAATAATTCGTCAATGAAGATTTACTTTGTAGGAGTAAATGGTGCAGAAGCAGTTAAAAGTATTTTTTCTTATGACGAGCTTTCTGCTTATATAAAAAGGGGCTCTACGTTTTCTCCTGAGACTCCTGGTGTGCCTATATCTTTCAAAATGAATTCATTACCAGATAATAAACCATTGGTAAACAACTTTAAAATTGATGTGCCAATTAAGCCATTTTACGTTAAAACTGTATATGTGGAGCAATCCCCGAGGCCGATAAGTTGTCCTTGTCATGATATGTATTTAACATTTTTCGCAGATCAAAGAGGGACTATTCCTATAAAAATACAAAATAGTATTCCTATTTACGCAAATACGAAGTTTTTAAGATGGGAAAGAACCGGTAGTCCTAGAGAAGGCTTCTCTCAGAGTCCTGTATTTGCCAGCGAGGCACATTACAATACAAATCAAGGAAACGAACTAATAATTAAAGGCGTGTTTATACGTGGTAATGAAGTTAACCAAAACCAATTTTATTATCTCTTACCTATACGGTAAGCTGGACTGTAAGCTGTTGATTGTCAATTGTATTTGGGTTTTAATGCCCTCGTCTACTTGACAAAAGTATATAATCCTTATTCTTTTACAATATCTAATTAATTTCCTTTAGAATTACTTTATTCTGATATGAGATCTAGCTTTTATTAATCCAGATGGGATAGCTACGTCAGCTTTGATTTCAACTCTATTAAAGCTAATATCAGCTTCTTTTCTGAATGATCCCTGTCTTGCAAATTTAGATGGAGAAATCAAGCTTAGAGAGGCTTTTAAACCAGGTTCATCGGTGTCACCAAAGTTAAATCTGGCGTCATCATCAACACTCAGATTTGTTGTGATGCCGTCAAAGTAATTTCCTTCATTTTTGGCGTTTAAGTTTTGAAACATAGAATAATAAACCGTTCTTTTATTGATTTTGACACCAAAAAATCCAATGGGTTTACCATAAGTTTTAACCTGGTGGTTGCCACTGCCTGAAACTCCAACCAGCTTCACATCAAGGTAAGGTTTAAGGCAGTTGATCAGTAATTCGCTTGCAGAAGCAGTTTCAGAACTGACTATGAAAATAACTCTTTTCAAAGAATTTATCCCGGTTGTTTTATCGAAATTATATGTGTTCGCATTTAATGAGTAATCACCATCAGCCATTGTTGCCGGCCGATTGTTAATATAATATAAAGGACGTCCATTATCATCTGTTAAAACTTGATTTTTCAGTAATTCAGCTCCATTCCGCTGCATAATTGAATTGTACTTTTCTTTGCGCATCACATGTTTATCAAAAGCAACTGGGATAACTAGATTCGCAAAATAATCAGCAGTAGAAATATATCCGCCCGGATTGTAGCGTAGGTCAATAATCAATTCAGTAATGTTTTCATTTGCGAATCGGTTAAATACCTGGCTAAGTTGTCGATCCTCACCATTTGGGCTGCTAAATTTCAAATAAGAAAGATAACCTGTCTTTATCCCGTTATAATTGAATATTGTATCTTTATTTACTGGATCAGCAACAAATTGCTGTCTTTGCAACGCGAAAGTCTTTTCAGTTAGCAGGCTAGATTTTTCTATGGTTATTCCTATTTGAGAACTGCTCAGTAAAGAATTAAGATACTTGTAAAAAGACAATTTAGTTTCTACCGGACTGTTATTGATTTTAATAACTCTCATTCCTCGTTGAAGACCAGCTATTGCGGCCGGAGAACCCGAAATAACATATTCTATTCGAATATCATCATCTTTAATAGCAATAAAAGTGACTCCAAAACCTACATTCAAATTGCCATCAGCGGTTTTATTTTCAGGTGCATTCTCATTGCCAATTATTACTGAGTATTTAGATGCTTTCGGGTTTTGAGCGTTAAACTCAAATGATTTTTGTGTTTCCGGGTTTATTGCATACTGGCTGATGTCAAATAATTCTTTATCAAGACTATTATATCCCCTGGGATTAAAAGTCTGATAGGAAGGTAACTGATCATTCCAGAAATAAACTTCCTTTGCATATAAGAAAACAGAATCCTTGGCGTATAGATCTGCAGTATTTATTTCTTCAGTAGTTAGGGACTCAGATTTCTTACAACTAGTAAAAGCCAGAAGAATAAAAAAAACAGCGAATTTTGCTGCAAAATGATTTTTACTTGTTATATTAATTTGCGTCATGATTAAGATTTTATCGCAATGTAAGAATCATAAGTTTATTCAGATAACTTCATTGGAAAAGTTGAGGGAGTGTTGTATCATGAGCCTTCAAACAATAACAAACAATAAATTGTTATGGGTTTCAGCGTCCTTGTTTTCCTGGAATTGATAAATGACGACTCTTGTCAGTTGTTAAAGGAGTTAAGTGAACTACTGTTAAGGCTGACATTAATTCCTTTTGAAGATCATATTAAAGCTTTTTGATTAATGTTTTAATAATCACGGCTTCCTTTCAACGGGAGGCCGCGATTATTAAAAACAGTATCGTTAATAGTTTTACTATTGTTAGTTAGGCATATTTATACTCAGCTTAAACAAAGAGTAATCTTGTAATTTTCTCATTCTGAAACTGATTGGATAACCTGGGTTGTCAGCAGAGAAATCACCTAAAGAAGTGACATAGGTAATAAATGAATTATATCCATCTATAGCCATTGGGCTTCCTGAGTTTGGTCCGCCGACTAAAAATAAAGTGATAGTAGACTCCTGGATCAGATGCTTTTCATATTCGGTAAGTATCTCCGTAGTTTTCTTGAAAATATTACTTGTTACCTTGGTAAAAGCTTTATTGGTCTCTTCCATATTCAGATTAGTTTCTACTGATAGAATACCCTTTTGGCCATATGAAATGGAGTTGATATATAGTGGGTCCTTACCTGTAGCGATTAACGTGACAAGGTCAGTTTCCCCAATCAATTCTGTCTTTTTAGGCAGTGGCATGTCAACAGTGAAGTTTTCAATTTCGAAGCTAGCTACAAAGCCGAACTTCTTTTTGATCGTAGTGACATTATGCATCAGACTCGTTGATGAAGAAGAAAAGAGTCCTCTTACACTTAAGTTGTAACCAAAATCTTTTCTTAGCTCATCGTAATCATAAAATGGTCTGTATGTATAAGCGAATGCTCCAATCTGCGTATTTTGAAAACTGTTTCTCCTTAATATATTTTGTAAAGTCTGTCTGAAAGAAGACATTCTAGGTGTATTGATCACGTCTCCAGTGTTTGTCCCGGGAAATGAACAAGTGATTCTAATTGGTAACTTTTGGAAGCCACTCAGGCCCCGGAACTGTGCTGAATCTGTGAGCAGTTTACCCGAGAGTACATTCCCCAGGTAAACGAGATCAGTATTATTATCCATAATTGTGAAATCAGAAGACTCAACAAGACCTTGGGTTTGACGCGATCCTGCATCTTTGTTTACTGTATTTTGACCAGTAGTTAGGGATTCATTTTTTTTACATCCATAAATACTAATCATCAGTAAGGTACAGACACTAAATAAAAAAAAATTTGTTCTGCTTAATTGAGTGACACTCATGTTTTCTATTGTTAAACTATTTTGGAAGATTAATTTTAAAAATTGTTTTAAACAAAGCAAAGTTTTTCAAGTTTCTCATTCTAAACGAAATCGGTCCGCCATAACTATCGCTTGCTACATCAGCACCTGCTAATATTGCAGCTTTGAAGCCATCATAACTATTCACCGTCGCAGTATATGCCTTACCTGGACCAAATTTCATATAAATAGTGATTTTAGCCCTATCCAGTAATGCTTTCTGAGCACTTGTTACGTTGACATCGGATTTTACAATACCAATATTTAAACCTGCTTTAAAAGCCACGTTAAAATCCTGATATGATGCATCAGTTTCTGCCATAAATACACCGAATCTTCCATAAGTTACAGAGTTAATATATACTGGTGCGTATTCTGCCATAAATGCGTTAGCATCAGCAGGGCTGATTAGTTCAGTTTTTTTAGGTAACGACATATCAACAGTAAAGTTTTCCTGAACAAATTTGGCAATAATCCCTGTGCGACCTTTAATCTTTGTTCCACCACCATTAACAGCAATACTTGCTATTTTGCCAATATCCACGTTCGCACCAAATGTATATTTAAGTTCATTGTAATCAGTGAACTCACTCGAAGTATAAGAAAAGCTATTGATTTGCGGTACATTCCCTTGTCTGGCTACTACCTGACCGACAAAATCACGCATAGTAAGCATATCGGGACTTTGTATTGCGCCACCAACGTTAGTACCAGGAATAGAAAGACTGGCTCTTATTGGTAAAACATCATATTCCCTTACACTTATTGGATCAAACAAATAATTGTTTACAATAGATTTACTGTTGAAAATTGCACCAGTATAGGCAAGGTCGGCATTTTCATTCGAAACCATGATATCATCAGATTCTATGAAAATTGTTTTTCCGCTGCCGTTTGACCATGCACTATCTCTCAAAACTCCTGAGCTGGTTTTCTGACTATTAATTAACTGGTTGAAATTAAGGATAGAACCTTTTCCAATTTCAACTAATGGATTTGGGATAATTTTCCGGTCTTGAAAGACGCTCAGTTGACCGTCTTTAGACTGTTCAGTTTGGTCATTAGAAGCAATTTTTGCTTCTTTTTTACAGGACACAGCAAGCCCTATTACTACAAGAGAGAGTAAATTTAGTTTTTTCACTTTAAATAGATTTTATGGTTATTGAATAATTAAAATTCTTTAGAAATTTTTCACTGGAATAAGTATTATGTAGTTCGAATGCTATTGGAACCCCGCGGTCTTCATAAGTAAATGTTCCGCTATTGGCAAAGTTGGTCGGTGGATTAGTGATGGCTATAAATGCTTTAATAGTTTCTAAAGCATTGCCTGAATTTTTAAGCAATCTGGCTTGGTCTTCAGTAGTATATCCTCTGAGATATGTGTGTATTTTTGCTGCATTTATTATTTTCATATCGTCATCAGAAACCGGCTGGTTTGCAGTGATATTAAGAATGATTTTATTCATCTCTCTCCAGGCCAGTTTGGAGTCAATTGTCATGATAGAGATCTTACCGTAGGTAATACTACTCACAAAACCACTTTCATCATTCTTTAACACATCAAGACTGTAAGGCTGCTGAAAAAAATTTTTCTCACCAGATATTACCCGTAATGTGAATGTTTCTTTTCTATTATAATAAACTAATCCATTTTCTACTTTTCCTAAATCATCATTGTTACTAATATTGAACATATTTTGTATAATTAAATTTTCCCCAAAGAATAACTTCAAATCATTATAATTAGAAAAGGGATAGTATAGATAACGTGAATAACCAAATAGACTAGGTTTAGCACCCTGTAAATATTCACGGACCAGACTATCCATACCAACCAGGTTATTGATTCGTACATCTAACCTGAAATTTGGAGTGTTAAAATTATAGGCATTCGTGGTCACTAAACTGAGTGGGTTCCTTTTGAACTTTGTATAGTCCTTAAATACCCCTTTATTTTCCATAAAATATTTTCCATCAATTGGAGAACCCAAGTAAAGATCCTTATCATCACCGTTTGTTGGATACAAAAACTCTGAATCGAAGCTTTTTCTGATGACAAAGTCTGATATTTTATCTTTAGTCCAAATGGTATCTGTTATATAATAACCAGACTCGGCAGCCATTTCTTGAAACTGATAATCTTTGTAGTCCTTTTTTCTTATTGTTTCCGGACCTGTAGGTTTTGTTATGGGTGAGTTTTTTTTGCAGGAAATGAAACAAAAGACAATTAAAATGATAAAATAATTACGTGAAATAGCTGAAGTTTTACTTTTTAACGTGTTATTTAGAAATAATTTTGACGTTATATGATATTCTTTTTTATTCATTTTCAAATAGGTTTTTAATAGGCAAATAAAAATACGGTTAAATATTTTATAATTGTAATAATATGTAATTATTTATTTCTATAAATATTAATTAATTAACAATGTTCTTCTGAATCTTATTAAGCGAAAAAAAAATGCTTGTTACAAATAATATTGATATAAACCTTTTAGGTAACAGGGTTTTATATGGGGCACAGAAGGTGTAATTGAAAGAATGAAAGTCAGTGACCAGGAGATATTGATGGCTTATTTACCTGAGGAAAATTATATAGTAAGTTTTATTGCACGTAGAAATTACGTAGAATGATACATGATGACGAAAAATCTTATTCTGGTATCGGTGTGCAGATATTTCTGATCTGGATCACCCTAGAGTGGATATTCTGGCAATGCTGGTTCTTCGTCAATTTTGGTGAATTATGCTGACTTTGCAAGCACCATTTTTCTCAGTAACTGAAAACCTGCCCTTCCGTACATTTTCCTTTTGATATTTTTAATTCGATTTACTTGGCCTTCAACTTGTCCGTTGCTGATAGTCGTTATTACTGCATTATTTACAGCCTCATAGTCTTTTAAGAGATTTCTGGCGAAATTTTTTAAGCCGCACTCAGATTTAAGCGCTTCTTCAATCCAGTTTTTTAAAAGGCCATCTTCCTTTGCAATAAAAAGTCTTTTAAAGCCTTTTACTAGTTGCTCCATTTGTTTTACCTGTGGTAACTTTTCAAACAGTAACCGTAAAAAGTCTTTGTCATCATTTCCATGAAGCTGATCTGACTCCATATAGAGCATAAGAGATAATCTTGTAGGAGACCAGGTTTTTATCGGTATTGCAGTTATAGATTTGGTTCTAATGAAGGGTTGCGTATTATAAACCTCGTTCATCTTACAGCAGAACTGTGCATACCTCCCATTAAACCCCATCTGTATTATAGTTTTATGCAGTTCGCGGTATGTTTTACCTCTGTTCTCATGCTGCAATAAAAAGTTAATGAAAGCATCCAGATTGGTTGACGTTCTGGATTGTCTTTTGCCAAGCTGTTCCATAACTATATATTTTCTGACTGTACCACGTGCTAACTTTGTAGTCCTTGCAATTTGTTTTATGGCCACACCATTACCGTACAACTCCTTAACTTTATCGAATTTATGCTGTCTGTCGACACTAATATTAGCAGTTGAAATGTAGGGCTCTGTAGTTTCTGGCACACTTCTAACTGGCTGATCAATCTCGACTGGGGCTGCAATTCCCCTTTTTGGATCATTATAAAGCGTAAATATTTCTCTCAGTTCTTTTCCTTTTGATTGAAAGATCCTTTTGGTTGCTTCCCCAAGGTTCATAAGTAAATGAAAGCGGTCTGCTACCTGGCTGGCATGAGGCGCACCTGTTTTTACTCCTAATGCGTATGGCCCGTACCGATCCCTCGAAACGGTTTTAATTTCAGGATGCTTTTTGAGCCATCCGGCAAGAGTATCTGCCTCACGGTCCGGTAGCAGATCTATCACTTGCTTTCTTTCTAAATCAACAATAACAGTTCCGTAAGTCTTTCCTTTTTTGAACGCCCAGTCATCTACACCAATTACGCCAGATGTTAATACGGTTGATTGGATATCTATCTTTTTAATTACACGTAATACAGTTGATGAGCTGACAGGCACACCAACGTAGCGGCTAATTGCAGCACCTGTATTTCCACCCAGTTCAAGTGCCATTCGAGTAAGAAGGTCATTTGAACGAACCATTCTCCTATAATAAGGCCTGATTTCATAATCGAAGCGTTCAGTAAATACTTTTCTGGGACATACCGCATTATCACAAAAATACTTTCTAGCTTTGAGCTTGACTCTTGCCAGTAGCCCGGAAATAGGTAGATCTAAAAGGGTTCTGAAATATCTGCTGTGGATTCTATTACTTTTTTTGCCGCAAATCGGACAAACTGAATATTTTTGACAAACAGAAGTATGAATATGAAGCACTCCTGGTTCAGAATAGATTGTTTCAGCTTTTAGCTGTAAATTAGAAGGAAGGATAAATTGTGGTATCATAGGAATATAGTATACTATAAAATTACACATATATTATACCTATGTTTGTCTTTATCAAAAGAAAAATATAGTGGGAAAATCTGTATTGAAGGTTCAGCGGTCAGAAGCTGGAGAGATAAAAAAACTATTAAATACAAATGACGCTTACACGGTGGGTGTAAGACTATATCTCGTATACCTGGTAGCACTAGGTCATTCAAGCAGGAAACTATCTGAACTTCATAATATAAGCTTCAAGCAAATAACAAACTGGGTACATCGGTTCGAAAAAGAAGGGATTGAAGGGCTAAAGGATAAAAAAGGACGTGGAAGGCGTAGTGCATTATCAGATGAACAGCTGGCAAGGATTAAAGTATTAGTGCTAAAAGAAGCCCCGAGAGATCATGGCTTTCAAACGGAAAGATGGACAGGCCCTCTACTGGCACAATGGATTAAAAAGGAATATGGACTGGAGTACCAGAAAGCACAGATCTACAACCTTCTAGAGAAAGTCGGAATTGCCTTTGAAAAGAAAGCTGGTTTAATAAATAAAGTGTAATTATTTATTAAACTTTCACCAAAATTGACGAAGAACCGC
>NZ_QLLR01000026.1 GCF_003259615.1 Pedobacter cryoconitis
AGCTGATTTTTCATTCTGACCGCGGAGTTCAGTACGCTTGCAACGAATTCAGATGCTTACTGGAAAAAAATCCTTTGATCATCAGAAGCATGAGCAGAAAAGGAAATTGCTGGGACAACGCAGTAGCGGAGAGCTTCTTCAAGACGCTCAAAGCTGAATGTGTGTATCAGCATAAGTTCACAGACAAAGAGCAGGCAGCACTCATCGTTTTTGAATATATAGAGACTTGGTATAACCGTAAAAGATTACATTCTACACTGGGGTACTTGTCCCCAGAAGAATTTGGTAGAAACTTAAATAAACAAAATATTGCCGCTTAACTAAATGTCAACTTTAATGTTGCAATTCCAGAACCCTTAGGATAAGATTCAGATATACCTTTTCTTATACTTTTAGACAGGACTTTTAGCAGAACTGCATTATAAGATTAACTATATTATTAGACTAGAACAGATTAAAATGCTTAGTCAAATAGCTGGTAACGATTTTATTCTGGCTGTAGTTGATAAAATTGGTTTCACATCCGGGGATGCTTCAGTAACTGGTGGTTTAACAAGTGATAGAGGCGGCCCGACTAGTGTTGATTATAATCGCTGGACAAATTATCCAAATATTGCAGCTCATGAATTTTTCCATATTTTGGGATTAGATGATCTATACAATGCTACGCAGAAAACCAGTCTGATGTATTATATGGGTGGTAAAAATAGATTACAGGTGTCAAATACTGAGAGAACATTGATGAATGATTATTTAATTCATGAGATAGAAAACATGTATAAAGGTTCTTATGCTAATCCAGGGCTTGACACAAGAAATAAATTGCAGAAATTTTTAAATAACTCAAAGTATGGTTTCAAATTTAATAAAGCTAAATTTAGGTAGTTTGCTTATTTGCGTTGTTATTGCATGTTCAAGTAATACGGGTAGAGAAAACACTCAATTAGTCAAAACATTAACTGATACCTGCGGAGATTTAAGGAAGTATACCGGCAGCTTTATATTGTCTGATGTAGGGTGTTCTGGTTGTCATTCCGCTGGAGAAAAAAGGACATTCTCTGATATCCCAATATTTTCAGAAGTAGCTGCAACTGATAGCTTAAAATTAAGCGATTACATATTTAAAACAAAGCACGATAGTCTATACACTAAGGAACCTATGCTTAAGGAGCATGGCAATAAAAAGCTCGACAGCCTAAGTGAATGTCAGAAAAAAAGCTTGATCCACTATATCAAGGATTCCAACAGAAAGATTCCTAAGATATAACATACACTTGGTTATATTTTTGATCCTTTTACCAGATATATGTATTTAATCTTTCTCCGAGTTCCGCGAGTTCCGCGCGAACTTCAACGGTGATTTCTATGGAATGACAGTACTCGTCATCTTCGAGGACTTGTTTTAGTGCGGCTATTCCAAGTTTAAGATCATCTTTGAGCTCTTTGGTTGGCCATACGTAAATTCGGCCGAATTGTACAAGACAGAATGCGGCAGCCCGGAGGACATCAGCACTGTCTTTATGGAGTTCTTCTGACAGGGTTTTACGAACGTGAGCTGCCAGACCTGTTTTTTTCATCATCGTGCCGTACCAATCCGCGGCAGGGTCGTTATCCCATGGTTGATCTCCCCACATATGGTTGTGTTTTTATTTGATTAATAATAGAACAGCTGAGTTTGCAAATTGTTGCATGGTTTAGATTTACAGTTCCCTTATACTTTTTAGAAATTTTGTAACTTGCGGGCATGGAAGAGCACAATCCCTGGACTATTCTGGATAGCCAAAAGATTTATGAGAATAACTGGATTGGGGTTACGGAACATCAGGTGCTTAATCCGTCTGGCGGAAAGGGTATTTACGGGGAGGTACATTTCCGGAATTACGCAATTGGTATCTTACCGCTGGATCAGGACATGAATACGTGGCTTGTGGGACAGTATCGTTTTCCGCTGAAGGCTTATAGCTGGGAGATTCCTGAAGGAGGCGGCCCGTTAGGCCTGGAACCGCTGGATAGTGCCAAGCGTGAGTTGCAAGAGGAAACGGGATTGATTGCGACCGAATGGACAGAGATACAAAGGATGCACTTATCCAATTCGGTAAGCAATGAGCTGGCCATCATTTATATTGCAAGAGGCCTGACCATGGGGGAAGCCGAACCGGAAGAGACTGAAGAGCTCGTTTTGCGGAAGTTACCGTTTGAGGAAGCTTATCAAATGGTTATGGACGGGGCAATTACCGATAGTATGAGCGTTGCAGCTTTACTGAAAACTAAAATATTATTACTCGAAGGCAAACTATAAAATTATATGAACAAATTTTTGGGATATATCTTTACTCCCGTATTTTACTTTTTCTTTTTCCTGACACTAGTCGTTTTTCAGCCCGTTCAATGGGTGTGTTTCCGCCTTTTTGGTTATAAAGCGCATAAGGTATCGGTTGATTACCTGAATTTTTTCCTTACTTATTGCCAGGTGTTTTTAGGCAATTCAATCACCTTTGTGAACCAACAGGAGCTGCCAACTGACAGACCCATTATTTTTGTGGCTAATCACCAGAGTATGTATGATATTCCCGGGATTATCTGGTTTTTAAAGCGCCACCATGTCAAGTTTATTTCAAAGATTGAACTGACTAAGGGCATTCCTTCGATTTCTTTTAACCTGAAGTATGGGGGTGGCGCAAATATCAACCGTAAGGATAGTAAACAGGCCGTTTCTGAAATCATTAAGCTTGGCAGAAGGATGAAAGACAACAATTGGTCAGCGATGATCTTTGCGGAGGGTACAAGGGCTAAGGATGGCCTGATGAAGCCTTTTCATGTTGGAGGGATTGCTACTTTATTGAAAACGGCCCCTGATGCGCTGATTGTCCCGATCGCAATTGAAAATTCCTGGAAGATTGTACAGTATGGGGCTTTTCCGCTAAGTTGCGGAGAGAAGATCAGGTGGACTGTTCTGCCGCCTGTTCCAACTGCAGGCCTGAACCCGGAAGAATTAACATTGGCAGCCGAACAGGCCATCAGGAAGTTCCTGAAGCAGTAGTCCGGCTGTTAAATTGATAGACAGGTTATTTCTGGCTGATACTTTTAGATATTTCTATTCTCTATTCTTTTGAAAAACTCATCACGGTAGGTATCTCCTATAGGGATGATCTTTCCGCAGATGGCAATACGGCTGCGTTCTATGCTTTCGATCTTATCCAGGGCAATGATATAGGATTTGTGTACCCGGATAAATTGAGTAGAAGGTAATGTTTCTTCCATCTTCTTCATGTTCTGAAGCGTGATTACCCTTTCGTTTTTAGTGAAAATAGAGATATAGTCTTTCAGTCCCTCGATGTAAAGGATGTCACTGAGTTCAATTTTCTGAATTTTGTGCTCAGTCTTCACAAAGATAAAATCCTGAACAGGCTGGATCGCCGCTGCAACGGGTGCCGACACAGGGGCAGGCACAGGAGCCGGTACTGCTTCAGCATTGCTTTTATGCTGGTTATGAACCTTCTCTACAGCTTTATAAAAACGATCAAAGGCGATTGGCTTCAGCAGATAATCTGATACATTTAAATCATAACTCTCCAGCGCATATTGTGAGTAAGCAGTTGTCAGGATGTATTTGGCTTTGTTATTGGCAATTTTAAGGAACTGAATCCCCGTCAGGTCAGGCATCTGAATATCCAGAAATACCAGATCGATTCCTCCCGCCTGAACAAGCTGTAAGGCTTCAATGGCATTTTCAGTCCTTGTCACCAACTCCAGAAAGGGCACTTTTGAGACGTAATCCTCAATAATATCAAGCGCTAAAGGCTCATCATCTACAGCTATACATTTTAGTGTCATTGTAATAGTTTTATCTTTTTATATGTCAAGCATGAGCTCACTTGTATAATGGGTAGCCGAATTTACGATATTTAACTTATACCTTTCCGGATAAAGTAATTGTAACCGGCGCTCCACGTTATTCAGGCCCACCCCTCCTACTTCATCCTTATTTCCGTTACTTTTCTTGTTCGTAATACTGAAATGCAGGATCTTCTGGTTTGCAATGATATTAATGCGGATTGGGTCTTTCGGATCATTAGCCACCCCGTGTTTGAAAGCGTTTTCTACGAAGGAAATCAGGATTAAAGGAATAATCTGCTGATTATCTATCTCCCCGTTCAGGGTGAGTTCCACAGCAGCACCATTTTTAAATCTTAGTTTCTGAAGCTCAATATAACTTTGTACATACTCAATCTCCTTACTCAAAGCAACCCAGCTATCGTTACTCTCATAGATCATATAACGCATGATTTCCGCCAGTTTTAAAATGGCATCTGCTGTTTTATCGGATTTCTGATAGGCCAGCGAATAAATATTATTTAAACAGTTGAAAAGAAAGTGCGGGTTAAGTTGTGATTTTAAGAACTGCAGCTCCATGTCTTTCCGCTCTGTTTCCAGGCTGCGCTGAATACGGATGTTGCTAAACCAGTCGAGCATAAACTTGATCAGACAGCTGGAAATGATGAAAAAGCCAGAGATAAATACCGAGCTGATCATGTACAGATTAATGTCCGTGTGTTTGGTCACCCCGGTTTTAGGATTGGTCTGCTCCAGCATCACATCGCGGTACAGTAAAGCCAGTCCCGTCTTTAAAAACATCATGACTATAATCAACCCTATAATAGAAAGTACGTAGATCCAGTACTTTTTCAGCAACTGGGGGATAAGAAGCGTGTAGTTAATATAAAATATAGAGATATTGATAATGGAAAAATAGCAGATCCCCACAAGAATGTACTCCTTTGTCATCCGCTCTTTACTGAAAAATATAATCAGGGCCATAATAACCCCAAGAAATAACCAGTAAACAGAATGTACAATCAGTGCTCTTTTATCTTTCATTTGAATTTTGTCGTTTAAAAAAAGAAGTCGGCTATAGCGACTGCTCAAAGTAATGAAAGTAACGTTTTTAAGCCATAGGTTTCGACGAACTGGCATTTTTTTTCTACCAACGCCCGAAAACAGGATATTCCGGACTTATGGGCAAAATAACCCGTTGATCTATAATTATATCCACTTGGTATAATACATTTTCACAACATTAATTTTATAAGTCTATTTGTTTCATCAAAACGAAACAATTATGAAACCATCATGTGCAGCACTACACAATCCGAAGTGAACAAAATAAACTAGCACATGATAGCTTCATCACCGTTAAAAAACAAATATAATCCTATGAAAACAGCAACTCTTCAATACATCGACACTACTGTAAACAATAGCCTGGCTGTTTCATACCAATCAAAAATCAACGCTTTAAATAATATAGCCTCTTATACCATGAAAAAGTTAACGAATGTCTCTCCTTTTATATTATTGTTGATCCCTGTTTTTGTGATGATGATTTTTGCCATAACAGGCCCTTCAAATATGACCACAGGTAGTGAAATCACTGCTAAAGCTGCACCCGCAAATGAAGTTGCGAAAGTTTCAGCATACCAGGGAAGATAAACCTCCCCTTTTCTCAAGAATTTAGTTTTTAGTTAATAGTTAAAAAAATGGTGATTGGATGATCACCATTTTTTTTGTGCTTATTCTTTGAAACTAAAGGATTAGTTCATACATTTATATAACTAGTTTTTTAGTTACAGCCTAACCACAAGAATATGGACCCTATAGAAATTAAAGACTTAACAAAAGCCGAAGAACAAATCATGCAGATTGTCTGGCAAATTGAGAAAGGATTCGTCAAAGAGGTGATGGATTTCCTGCCAGAACCAAAACCAGCTTACAATACCGTATCCACCATTATCAGAATATTGGAAGTTAAAGGATTTATTGGCCATGAGGCCTTTGGAAAAGCACATCAGTACCATGCCCTGGTATCCAAAGAAGATTATAAGCGTCACGCCACAGCAAAACTACTCGGCGGTTACTTTGAAAACTCCGTAGAAAGCATGTTCTCATTTTTTGTGAAGGAAGAGAAAATGGACGTAAGTGATGTAGATGAAATTCTTAAAATGATCAGCAAACTTAAAAATAAAGCAAAATGACCTGGGCCCACTATCTCCTGCAGGTAAATATATACCTGGTTATATTTTACGCATTTTACAGCTTGCTGCTGGCTAAAGAAACCTACTTTCTGCTCAACCGGATCTACTTGCTTGCTGCGGGCACGCTTTCTCTGGTCATTCCATTTCTAAGACCGGAGTGGTTTGTCAGACAGCCTGCCGCACAACAAATTAAAATCAGCATAGACCAGCTCACCATGATGGCCCAGGGGACCATATCAGCCGATCAGGGACAACATGATAAGCTCATAACCGTATTAGTCTGGACCTACCTTGCAGGGACCCTTTTTTTCCTGTGCAGGTTCGTCTATCAACTAATTACCATACAAAAACTGCTGAAGGGAAATTCAACAGGCATGGCCTTCTCTTTCTTTCGTCAGCGCGTTATTGACCATGCACTTCCAGGGCTGCACACGATTGAAAAACATGAAGAAATCCATAGCCGTCAACTCCATAGCTTCGATGTCCTGTTCTTCGAACTTATAGGCGCATTGGTATGGTTCAACCCTATTATTTATGCCTACAAAACTACCATAAAACATATTCACGAATACCTCGCCGATGAAGAAGCCGCCCGCTTTCAAGGGGACAAAGAAAGTTATGCCCTGCTGCTTTTAAGCCGGGCCATGGGAGTCGGCCAGCACGTGCTAACCAATAGTTTTTTCAATAAATCACTCCTTAAAAAACGAATTATCATGCTTCACAAACAACGCTCCGCTAAAACAGCAATATTGAAATATGGCTTGTTTTTACCCCTGTTCGCAGTTACTTTACTTTTCTCTTCAGCGGTGATCAGTAAAAATGAAAACCTGAAAACTGTTGCCGAAAAGATTGAAGCTCCGGTTTCCGCTGCTGAGGCCATTCTACCTGTTTTAATCCACAGCAATACGAATAATACCAATAGTATACAGCAAACCGACGAATGGACTCCGCTTTACAGTTATTTAGCTAAAAGCATTAAATACCCAGCAGTCGCCTACCAGCGTCAATTGCAAGGGAATGTTCATATTAATTTTACCCTTCAAAACGGTGAGCTTAAAAACATCGGTGCAGGCACGCAGCTTGGCGCAGGATGTGATGCTGAAGTGATCAGAGCCATTTCCGCATTTGATGGCTTTAAGTCGGTAAATAATGGCAAATACAGCCTTACAGTTGCCTTTCGTTTAAAGGATGCAGCAACTCCGTTAAAGAATAAAAACGCCGCTGCAATGAAAGGATATAAGCTTTTAAATTTAATTACCATCACTGGTGCGGCTGCTCAGGGCGAGCAAACAGCTGAGGCTAAAGAAGAGCCCGTTTACGATTATGTGACGCTGACTACTCCACCATCTTTTCCGGGAGGAATGGCCAACTTCGATAAGTTCATTTCTAAAAGTGTGAAATATCCTGAGCAAGCTTTAAAAAACAAGGTTGAAGGTAAAGTATTTCTCTCTTATATCGTAGAAGCAGATGGACGACTAACAGATATTAAAGTTGTCCGTGCCCTTGGATCAGGAATGGATGAAGAAGCAATCAGAGTACTAAAACTTTCCCCGAAATGGACACCTGGTTATAATGGCAGAGAGCCGGTAAGGGTTAAATTCAATCTGCCGATCAGCTTTACTTTAGATCAGGAAAAAGTTAAACAGGAAGATAAGCAAAACCAAAGCGGCAGTATTGATATAATTCCGAAACCGATTTATGTTGTGGATGGCAAACGTCTGACCGATCAGACAGACCTGAAAAATATAGATCCCAGTGACATTGAAAGTATGAATGTCTTAAAAGGTGAAGCAGCCCTGAAACAATATGGCGAGGCAGCGAAGAATGGAGTTGTGGTCATTACGACCAAAAAGAAAGGTTAAAAAAATAAGGATTTAACACAAAACCCCTGCTATAAAAGCCGGGGTTCTGTGTTAAATCCTTGTCTCGTTGTCTAAATCTATTAAACTTCTTCCTCAGAAACAAATTTTGCGGAATAAAAGTCTCTGTTCATCCGTGCAATATTCTCTAAAGAAATTCCTTTAGGGCATTCAGCCTCACAAGCACCAGTATTGGTACAGTTACCGAAACCTTCAGCATCCATCTGTGCAACCATACTCTGTACACGACGGTAACGTTCTGGCTGACCCTGAGGCAATAATGCCAATTGTGAAATCTTAGCCGAAGTAAATAACATTGCAGATGCGTTTTTACAAGTAGCCACACAAGCACCGCAACCAATACAAGCTGCCGCCTCGAAAGATAAATCTGCCTGGAACTTAGGGATTGGCAGTGCATTCGCATCTTGCGCATTACCCGTATTCACTGAAATAAACCCTCCTGCTGCAATAATTCTATCGAATGCAGTACGATCTACCGTTAAATCTTTAATAACCGGAAAAGCTTTCGCTCTCCATGGTTCTACCACGATAGTATCACCATCTTTGAAAGAACGCATGTGCAATTGACAGGTAGTAATACCCTCTTTTGGTCCATGTGGTCTTCCGTTAATATACATTGAACATGCACCGCAAATACCTTCTCTGCAATCATGGTCGAAAACTACTGGTTCTTCACCCTTATTAATTAGCTGCTCATTTAAAACGTCGAACATTTCTAAGAAAGACATATCAGGAGAAATTTCTGATATTTTGTAGTCTACCAAATTACCTTTGGCTTTGTTATTCTTCTGACGCCAGATTTTCAGCGTTAAATTCATATTTCCTGTACTCATGATATTGAGATTTTAGTACTAGATTATTTATAACTTCTTTGTGCAATTTTGATGTTTTCGAATTTCAACTCCTCTTTATGAAGTTCAAACTTAACATCATCCTTGTATTCCCATGCAGATACGTAAGCATAGTTTTCATCATCCCTTAAGGCTTCACCTTCTTCAGTCTGATATTCTTCTCTGAAGTGACCTCCGCATGATTCATTTCTGTTCAAAGCGTCCATACACATCAGCTCACCTAACTCGATAAAGTCAGCCACACGGCCAGCTTTCTCTAATTCAGGATTGAATTCTTCTGCTATACCTGGAACACGTAAATCAGACCAGAAATCTTTACGCAATTGCTGTATTTCTACAATCGCTTCAGAAAGTCCTTTTGCATTACGGGCCATTCCACATTTTTCCCACATGATCTTACCTAATTTCTTGTGGAAGAAGTCTACAGATTTTGTTCCTTTAATCGAAATGAATTTATCAAGGATAGCTTTAACACTAGCTTCTGCCTCTACAAATGCAGGGTGATCCAGAGGAATTGCTTTAGTAGCCAATTCTTTAGAAATATAAGAACCGATAGTATAAGGGATTACAAAGTAACCATCCGCAAGTCCCTGCATTAAAGCAGAAGCACCTAAACGGTTAGCACCATGGTCTGAGAAGTTAGCTTCACCTAAAGCATATAAGCCCGGTATAGTAGTCATCAGGTTATAATCTACCCATAGTCCGCCCATTGTATAGTGAACCGCAGGATAAATACGCATTGGTAAGTCATAAGGATCTTCACCGGTAATTTGTTTGTACATGTCAAACAAGTTTCCGTATTTCTCTTTGATAACGTCACGGCCTAAGCGCATGCAGGTTTCTTTATCCGGATTGTGGATATTGTGTACTGAAGCTTCAATACGTCCGTAACGCTCTGTATTTGCTTTGAAATCCAGGTATACAGCCAGTTTAGAAACACCAACACCGTAACCAGCGTCACAACGCTCTTTGGCAGCTCTTGAAGCCACATCACGTGGAACAAGGTTACCGAAAGCAGGATAACGACGCTCTAAATAATAATCTCTTTCCTCTTCAGGAATATCTGTTGCTTTACGCTGATCGTCTTTTTTCTTAGGAACCCATATACGTCCGTCATTACGTAATGACTCAGACATCAGGGTTAATTTCGACTGGTGATCTCCTGATACCGGGATACACGTAGGGTGGATCTGGGTAAAACAAGGATTACCAAAGAAAGCTCCTTTTTTGTGTGCTTTCCAGGCAGCAGTCACGTTACTTCCCATTGCATTGGTAGAAAGATAGAATACGTTTCCGTAACCACCAGTTCCTAACAATACCGCATGACCGAAGTGACGTTCCAGTTCACCTGTAATTAAGTTACGGGCAATAATACCACGTGCTTTACCTTCAATTTTAACAACTTCAAGCATTTCATGGCGGGTAAACATTTCAACCTTACCCATACCGATCTGACGCTCTAAAGCACTGTAAGCGCCTAATAGCAATTGCTGACCCGTTTGTCCGGCAGCATAAAAGGTACGCTGAACCTGAGTACCACCGAATGAACGGTTATCCAGTAATCCACCATACTCTCTTGCTAAAGGAACACCCTGAGCCACACACTGGTCAATGATATTCGCACTTACTTCAGCTAAACGGTGAACGTTTGCTTCACGGGCACGGTAATCACCACCTTTAATTGTATCGTAGAATAAACGGTAAACACTGTCACCATCATTCTGATAATTTTTTGCTGCATTGATACCACCCTGAGCTGCAATAGAGTGCGCTCTTCTTGGTGAATCCTGGAAACAAAAACATTTAACTTTATATCCCATTTCGGCCAAAGTTGCTGCTGCCGAAGCACCTGCAAGTCCTGAACCTACTACTACAATTTCTATACTTCTTTTATTCGCCGGATTAACCAGAGGCATTGAAGACCTCAGTTTAGTCCATTTCACGGTCAGTTCCCCTTCCGGTATATTTGCATTAAAATCTGCCATTTTATTTAGCGTTTTATACGTTCGAAATTTTATTTAATAAGTCCTGTATGCACTGCAATAGGCATAGCTGCAAAAAGTAAGGCAACGATAATCGAATACCATACACCAAAGCCTTTGATAAGCGGACTATACTTCTTGTGATTCCATCCTAAGGTCTGGAATGCAGAAGCGAAACCATGTAATAAATGGTAAGCTAAGGACGCCATTGCAAGGACATATAAAATCACGATCCAAACATTTTGAAAAGTCTCTCTCATTACTGCGTACAAATCTTCATGTCCATTTGCATCTGTTGTCGGGATACCTGTAAAACGAGATACTACCCAAAAGTTAGATAAATGCACAATCAGGAAGATTAACAATAATGTCCCTAATAATCCCATGGAGCGGGAGTACCATTTACTATTTGCATTTCCATCATTCACTGCATACTTTACCGGACGGGAAGCCTGATTTTGAAAAGTCAGACGAAGGCCCTGTACAATGTGTAAAAGCAAACCAACCATCAGTATAACTTCTGACCCTCTGATTAACCAGTTTGTAGCCATGAAGTGAGCACCAAGATTGAATGTTAAACCACCGTCATTCAGAAATATCAACGAATTGATAAAGCAATGCACAATTAGAAATAAAATAAGAAACAGGCCGGTGATACCCATTATTAGTTTTTTTCCTATAGACGAGGAAAAAGCGTTTCCGAAACTAGCCATTAGATTTATATTTTTGAGTTCTATTCCTGCAAAAGTATTTAATAAATGACTTAATTTATACAAGAATTCCAGTTAAAATCAATAAATAAACTATTTAGAAACGTTCTAAGTTTTATGCTTTTAGGGGGTTATTGTGCAAATTACACGAACATGGGGCCATAAAAAAACCGGGAAGCAATTGTGATTGCTTCCCGGTTTTAAATCTTTAAAATCTGGTACTTTAGTTAAAGCTGAAAGTGTAATTCCCATTAGGTCCGATTCCCGCTACAGTCGTCTTTCCGTTTTTAGAAGTTGGCAATGCTGCCTCCACATCTTTCGCACTGTTCACTGGTTTACCATTGATACTGGTCACTAATAATCCTTTTGGGATGTCCAGGTTATCAAACGCCTTACCAGGCTCAACAGCAGTGACTACAACTCCGCTTTTAGCGCCAAACTTAGCTTTAATTGCTGGCGATGCCGGTGCAAATGAAGCGCCAAGTTTACTCATTGTTGTTCCTGTAGTTTTTGCAGCAACACGCGTTTTCGCTTTATTTAAACTTTCATCACCTTTTAAAGTAACGTTTACATTCTGTTCTTTTCCGTCTCTTGAAATTGTCAGCTGCACTTTATCACCAGGACTCATACGGCCAATTTTTTCCTGAAGATCAGGAGAAGCAAAAACCTCTCTGCCTTCTACTTTTTTGATAATATCCCCTTTTTTAATTCCTGCTGCTGCGCCACCACCGTCTGGCATCACATCATTTACATACAGTCCTGAGACATCACTGATTTTCAGGTTTTCTGCTGCATCAGCATTCAATTCCTGGAAAGTAACACCTACATAACCGCGTTTTACACTACCATATTTTTTGAAATCTTCCAAGATCTTTTTAGCAAGGTTTACAGGAATAGCAAATCCGTATCCTTCGTTTGTACCAGTCTGAGAAGCAATCGCAGCATTGATACCAATCAGCTCACCATTTGCGTTTACTAACGCACCACCACTGTTTCCAGGATTAATGGCCGCATCAGTCTGAATGTACGATTCAATTGCACTGTTTGTTCTTGCAGGTGCTTTACCAGTACGTTGGTATTCTTCATATTCCTCTTCAGTAGGCTGCTGATCTCTGTTTAAAATACCGATTGCACGGGATTTAGCACTAACAATACCAGCAGTTACCGTGGTTTGTAAATCTAATGGGAAACCAACTGCCAATACCCACTCTCCTACCTGAACGTTATCAGAGTTACCCATTTTTACTACTGGTAAGTCTGAAGCATCTACTTTGATTAAAGCAAGATCCGTATTCGGGTCCCTGCCAATTACCTTAGCTTCTACTTTACGGCGGTCTGAAAGAACGACCTGAATTTTATCTGCGTTATCTACTACGTGGTTGTTGGTTACAATATAACCATCAGGCGTTAAGATGACTCCTGAACCAGAAGCTGCTCTTGGTGCACGTGATCTTCTGCCGCCACGCCCGCCAAAGAATTCTTCCATCATATCCATTGGAGAGCCTGCGCCTCCTGCGTCTGAACCTTCTGCTTTAAATGTTGTTCTGATATGAACTACTGCCGGGGAAACCGCAGCCGCAGCCTGAACGAAGTCAACTGCCCCCGTTGAAGAAATTTTTGATGGGTTACTTGCAAAAAGAACATTTTGCTTTTCAGTTAGTGTCATTCCGTTTGAACTGCGTTCAAACATTTTATAACCGCCAATTGCCACTGCACCTCCAATGAATGCAGCTAAAACTATTAATGCTATTTTTTTCATCAGTTTATAATTGTTTTTTAATGGTTATGAAGCTATCATGTGCTACTTAGTTCTGTTCGCTTATATTTGTGCTGTGCTGCACATGATGGTTTCATCAGTTTGTTAATTTATGTATTTAATGGTATCGAAGCTTGCATGGGCCTAACTTTATTCAGTAATTTGAGCATTCAAACTCATGCAGGTTTCATTTGTGTGTGTTTCTTTGTTCGTATTACTCAAAGTTAATACCAATACAACGATATTTGTGTCACCGAAGCATCCCTTAATTGTTAAAAAATGTTAAATACCAAACCCACCGATCCGTCAAAACCACATTTCTATAAATACCAGGGTGCAGGCAATGATTTTGTTTTAATTGATAACCGCAGCCAAACATTTCAATATAAGGATAATAATATTGTCCACCAACTGTGTGACAGGCGTTTTGGCGTTGGCGCAGACGGTTTGATGCTGCTTCAGAACCACTCAGAATACGATTTCGAAATGATTTATTTCAATGCAGACGGAAACCTGAGCAGTATGTGCGGAAACGGGGGAAGGTGTATTGTCGCCTTCGCTAAACACTTAGGAATCATAGACACGCAAACTAACTTTCTGGCAGTTGACGGCCCTCATTATGCCAAAATTTCAGCAAAAGGCAATTGGGTAGACCTGCAAATGATCGATGTTCATGAAATCAGCAGAGACGGGGAAGCCTATGTGCTGAATACCGGTTCTCCGCATTATGTAGCACAGGTAACTGCGCTTAAAGAAATGGATGTCTTTAAACAAGGCAGCAAAATTCGTAACAATACGACTTACAAAAAAGAAGGGATTAATGTAAATTTCGTAGAAGACAAAGGCGATCACCTGTTTGTACGCACTTTTGAACGCGGTGTAGAAGACGAAACTTTTGCCTGTGGGACCGGAGTTACTGCTGTTGCATTAGCTATAGCTAAACATCATGGTAAAACTGGCAGCCAGGTAACCGAAATAGAAGTACTCGGCGGGAACCTGCGTGTTGGCTTCGATTATGACGGACATGAATTCACCAAAGTGTTTCTATGCGGGCCGGCAGAACTGGTTTTCGAAGGAAATATTAAACAACTCTAGTTTTCAGCCAGATGGGCAGCAATGCCTATCTTGATTTCCCCGAAAGTAAAGCTCTTGCCCAGATGATCTCTGATGGGTGCTAAACTCATAGTTTTCAATTGCTTGATAGCTTCAAGGATATTGTCCAGCTTTTTACGGCCCAAAATATCCTTCGCAGAAATCTCCTGTAAAGCCACGTAATGTGCTAAGTGCCCTTCTATAGTACCTATCACCATTTTCCGTTCTTCAGCGATTTCCAGAATAGTTTTCCCTTTTAAAAACAGCTCCAGAGAAACTACTTTTGTATCTTCTTTTGGTGCTTTAGGCGCAGCTGTTTTCTTCGGCCTTTCCTTTTTAGCTGTAAAGTCCAGTTTATTCGGCATCGCATAAACAGATTTCATCTGTGCTTCACGCTCTTTCTGATTCAATAAAGAACCGACATCAGTTTTCGTGAAATCCGTTCCGTTGATAGTCGCTTGTAACAGTCCGGTAGCCTTTCTTATCTTTTTGAACTGCTCATAAAACAACGATTCCATTTCCAGTAACTCAGTCAGGAAAGCTGTGACCTGTTTATCCTGTTTCACCAGCTCCATCCTTTCGAAAATACGTCTGGAAAGATCCAGGATCAGCGGATTAAAATAATTCTCTGCCGCTGTAGTTCTCACCAATAGATTAGCCAGCCCCTCAGCAGACTGGTCATTACATAAACGCTGAAGCTGCGTTAAGAATTTATTCGCATTGGCCTTAATTTCACTCAGATCTTTGAGCAGCAGCTGCGCCCATTTAACATGCTTTTGCTTCGCAGACTTATTAATGTCCTTGCTGTAAGAATGCACATGTTCATAAACGTAATTATCAAGCGGTGTTAAATCAAAACAAGTGATCAGATAACTTTTCAGGAAAATCTGGCTCTCCTGGGTGATCTGCTCCTTCAACTCTTCTTCTTGCTGTTTGTTCTTGGAGAACAACGCCACATTCTGGTCCTGCCTGATCCCCGTTCTTGAAATCTGAGAAGTCAGCACTAAACCATCCAGCGACCGCAGACGTGACAATGCCACATAAATCTGTCCCGGTGCAAAGGCATTCCCAATATCAATGATGGCCTTATCAAAAGTTAAACCCTGGCTTTTATGTACCGTGATTGCCCAGGCCAGCTTAATCGGATACTGGATAAACTTACCAATAACCTCTTCCTCAATCTCGTTCGTAACCTTATGATTGCTGTATCTTATATTTTTCCAGGTAAACTTTTCCAGGATAATCTTTTCTCTTTCCCCTTCTGTTTCTACCTCTATACCATCGTCACCCAAACGAATAACAGTGGCTATTTTTCCATTGAAATAACGGCGGTCCCCACTCTGGTCATTCTTGATAAACATAATCTGGGCACCCAGCTTCAGTTCAAGCAGATGTTCGGCCGGATAAGAGTTTTCAGAAAACTCATCTTCTACGGTGGCCTTGAAGAAATAAGACTTCCCGCCAAGCTCTTCCAGGCTCTTTTTATTTAAAGTATCCGCACGTTGGTTATGGGTAGTCAGGGTGATGTATTTATCATCTTTTGCAGGCTCAAAACCTGCTTTATAATATTTCTCCAGCAGCGTGATGTTCTCTGCTGTGATTTCATTATTTCTCAGGTTATTTAGCAGATCAATAAATACAGAATCTGCCTGTCTGTAGATCTTCTCCAGTTCTATATATACCGGAGGATTGTGGTACAGTGCATGTGCATCAAAGAAATAAACACTTTTATAAAACTCGCCCAAAAGCTGCCACTCGTTAGATTTGACAACCGGAGGCAACTGGTGAAGATCTCCGATAAACAAAACCTGTACGCCTCCAAAATTGTTGTTGTTCTTTCTGATATAGCGCAGCACCATGTCAATCGCATCCAGTAAATCTGCACGCAGCATACTCACCTCATCGATGATCAATAATTCAAGGTCCTGAAATATCCTTCTTTTGGTGGTGTTCATCTGCAAATGACGAACAATAGATCTTGGGGTATTATACTGCTGATTAACAGGCTCAACGGCAGGTTGTTTTGGCAGGTAAGTCCCAAACGGCAGCTGAAATAGGGAATGGATCGTTACCCCTGCAGCATTGATCGCAGCAATCCCTGTAGGGGCTACAATAACCGCTTTTTTATGCGTCAGCTCAATTAAATTTCTCAAAAATGTAGTCTTCCCGGTTCCCGCCTTCCCCGTAAGGAAAATGTGCCTTGAAGTATAATTGATAAATTTAGCCGCTAGCTCAGCAGGGTTGTATTCACTCATATTTTGCACCTATTTTGAAAAGCAAAGGTACTAAAGCTTTCTAGAAACTAATTAATCAAAAGTTTGTAGCCTTTGCCATGTACATTTAAGATCTCTACTTTCGGGTCTTCTTTTAAGTATTTACGGAGTTTGCTCAGGAACACATCCATACTTCTTCCGTTAAAGTAATTGTCATCATGCCAGATACTTAGCAAAGCTTCTTCGCGTGTAAGCACTGCATTTTGTTTTAAGCATAACAACTGTAACAACTCGGCTTCCTTAGTGGAAAGTTTCTGCTGCTGCCCGTTATGCTGAATCAGCTGTGTGGTATAATCAAAGGTATAACTGCCAATCTGGAACTGAGACTGAACCGGTGCGGCAACCTTGGTTTCCTTTGCAGATACACGTTTTAATAAAGCATTGATCCGAAGTAAAAGTTCTTCTATCCGGAAAGGTTTGGTAATGTAATCGTCACCCCCTAAATCGTAGGCAGAGGCTTTATCTTCCATCATTGCTTTTGCCGTCGCAAAAATAATAGGGATATTTTCATTGACCTTCCGGATTTCTTTACCCAAAGCAAAACCATCCTTTTTAGGCATCATCACATCCAGGATACATAAATCGAAAGCCTGTTTATTGAAAGCGCGCAGCCCTTCCTCACCATCTACACATAACACTACATCAAATTTACCCTTTAGTTGTAAATAGTCCTGCAGCAGCATTCCAAGATTAGGATCATCTTCTACCAATAGAATTTTCATATTAATATCGTGTTATTTTAGGGGTATAATTATTTCAAATACTGTTCCTTTATCCTTCTCACTTTTTAACTTTATTGTTCCGTTCATTTGGGTAATGATGTCCTGAACATAATTTAAGCCGAGCCCAAACCCTTTTACATCGTGTAAATTTCCCGTTGGAACTCTATAAAACTGATCAAAAGCACGTTTGCATTGCTCTTTTGTCATTCCGATCCCTTTATCCTCAATATCTATATACAAACATTTACCAGCACTCCTTGTACTTAATATAATCTGAGGCGGGTCAATACTGTATTTGTTTGCATTGTCTATTAAGTTATAAATTACATTTGACAAATGCAGCTCATCCCCTGTGACCAGCGCGTTGGATGCGTTAAGGTTTAAGGTCAAAGTAGCTTCTTTTTTCTGTAACTGAAGGCTCATGCTATCTGCCACAGCTGCAATCAGCTCATTCATTTCTACATCTTCTTCCTCTAACTTCAATTCTTTTTTATCCAGCCTCGCAATACTCAGCACGCGTTCAATATGGTTGCCCAAACGAACATTTTCATCGTATATAATTCCCGCAAGCCTGCTGACACGTTTCTTATCCTCCTGAATTTCAGGGTCCCGAAGTGCTTCACTGGCAATCATGATCGTAGAAACCGGGGTCTTGAATTCATGGGTCATATTGTTAATGAAATCAGTCTTCATTTCAGCGATCTTTTTCTGTCTCAATATCGCATAAAGTGTATAAGAGAAAATAGAGATCAGCACAATCAATAAACCGGCAGAAGAGGCCATCGTTACACTCAGGTTGTTAAAGATGGCCGCGTTTTTATTCGGAAAGTTAATATATAACATACCGGGATCTCTCAGTACATCATTGCTGAAAAGGGCTGTTTTATAAGTATTGGCGGGTAATATCCCCCCGCTCAGTGAAGATATTTTTCGGAATACCAAGCGGTCACTGACCAGGCTTTTCAACCAGAAGTCATACGTTAGGTTGATGTTTTTATTCGCCAGTTCTGCCCGAAGTAAAGTATCAAGAGTACCCTTCGAAACACGCTGCGCCAATGGAACATCCAGCTGACTCATTTCTTTAGCCGCAGCTTCCAGCACATTAAAACTACCTTCATCCAGTAAACGTACCGTATCTGCCTGTAATTCCTTCAAAGCATGATTTCTTCGCCTGGTGGCAATCTCATCTTCTACTTTGAATTTTAACCGCATATCGCCATTCAAACTAGGCAAAGAAACCCTTAATGGCCTGCTGTCATAACGGCTATAGACCAGGTACCGGATACTGTCCGGCAATTTTGTAGGCTCTATATCAAACGTTTTAACAGAGCCAAGCCTGAAAGTTTTCTGCACGTTACTTCCAATCATATTCAGATTGGCATCAAAACCTACATTCACATCCACATTCAGCGGAGTCGTTGCCCGGTTTTCCAGGGCATAGAAATCAGTTTCAGAAATTATAGTCGGGCTCAGGTACATTTTCCGGATCATTGCATCCTGATAATTGAGCTCGTCAATCATTTGCTTGCGCTGATCGTATTTTCTTTTTCTCTCTAATTCTTTGTATTTCTGATCCAGGTCAATGAGCTGGCGGGTACGGTCACGGCGTTGATTTTCTTCCTTAATCCGCCATTCCAGATCTTTCTTATTGATATGATTTACCGCGTTTAAACGTTGCACCTTATCGGCAACAGCGCTTAATACCTGGTTAACTTCCTGTTCAAAAAGCTGAGATTTAAGCCTGTAAGCTTCCCTGATGTAATACAACTGCATTACAAACACGCCAAGCAGAGCTATGGTCATGAGGGCGGTGATTAACCAAAGACTTCTCTTTTTCATTCTCGAAAGTCAAAAATAAGCATAGACTGAGGCAATAAGTTCTATTTTAACAAAATTTAACACGTAAGGTTCAAATGCCAGGCACAAAAAAAAATGCCAGGAAATAATTCCTGGCATTTTTATACCACTCCATGTTTCTAAAAAGATGCTTAGAATGGCAGGTCATCTTCCTCACCCGGTGCATTGTTTAAATCTGCAGGGGGAGCATATTGTGGAGTTGAAGCCGCTGCACCACTATTTGTCAGTGCATTGATACGCCAAACTACTAAACTATTAAAATAAGAAACTTTACCCATTTTATCTGTCCACGGACGACCGCGCAGATTGAATGAAACTTCTACATCATCACCGGTTTTCAAGCTATCAAATAAAGCAGTTTTATCTTGTAAAGCCTCGAACCTGATATATTCAGGATAAGTTGGGTTTTCTGCATATTCAATAATGAGATCACGCTTTTTAAAAGTCTCACTCACCTGCTGTAATGCACCGATTTCGTGCACTTTTCCTTTTAATTCCATAACAATAACTCTTTTATTCTATTGACTAGTTCAAATCTCTATATTATTATTGATAACTTAGCACAATAATTATGCAAGTTTTCCACAACAAAAGTAAGGTTATTTTAACCTGTAACAAAAGACTTTCGCCTTATTTGGTAGAAGAGGTAAAAGCGCTTGGCTATGAAATCGTAAGAGATTTCCCTACGGGAGTAGAGCTTAACATCACACTGACAGAGTGTATTAAACTAAATTTAAACTTAAGATGTGCCAGCCAGATCTTATACTGTTTAAATAGCTTTAAAGTCAATAATCCAGAAGAATTATACCGTGAACTGGTAGATATGCCATGGGAAGATCTGATTGATTTTTCAGGGTATTTTTCGGTGACTTCCAACGTAGATAATCCAACAATAACAACCCCGCTATTCACCAATCTGAAAGTTAAAGATGCGATTGTTGACAGAATAAAAGACAAAAAAGGAATGCGTCCGAATTCAGGTTCAGATGCAAACAAAACTGTTGTCCACCTGTACTGGAAAGACGACGAAGCAGATATTTTCATCGATACTTCAGGAGAAACTTTAGCGAAACACGGTTATCGTAAAATTCCTGGAAAAGCACCGATGCTGGAAGCGCTTGCTGCTGGTGTGGTGATGAGTACAAACTGGGATCAGAAATCACCATTTATCAACCCGATGTGCGGTTCAGGAACACTGGCAATTGAAGCTGCATTATTAGCGACAAACAGAAGACCTGGTTTATTCCGCATGAACTATGGCTTTATGCACGTTTTGGGTTATGATGAAGAGGTATTCTTCGCAGAACGCAGAATTCTTAAAGAACAGGTGATCAAAAATATTGATTTACAGATTGTCGCAACAGATTTATCTGAAGATGCGGTTGACATCAGCCGTAAAAATGCACAGACTGCTGGTGTGGATACGCTGATTACTTTTGAAGTTTGCGATTTCGCAGATACGCCGGTTCCTGAAGGTGGAAAAGGTGTTGTGGTCTTTAATCCTGAGTATGGAGAACGTTTAGGTGTTCACTCTCAACTGGAACTGACTTACAAACGTATTGGTGATTTCCTGAAAAAAGATTGTAAAGGTTACAGTGGCTATATTTTCACAGGTAATCCTGATCTGGCTAAAAAAATCGGATTAAAAGCATCACGCAAGGTTGAATTCTACAATGGTAAATTAGATTGCCGTATGATGGAATATGAATTGTATGATGGTACGCGCAGAGCTGAAGAAGAAAGACCTCAGCCTAAAGAGCATAAAGCAGAAGATTAAATCTTAAAAAAAGAAATATATTAGACTTGTCCGCCCGGACAGGTCTTTTTTTATGGCATAAAAGCAGAGGTTGTAGCTAGGTTGTGTTGCATGTTAACCACCACAAGGAATATTTTTTTTAAAATCCGAAATCCGTACACTTTTCAATTACGTTAGTTAATCAACACGACTAATTTAGATTATGAAAGACCTCCTGGATTTAAAACCGGAAATTGTAGCCACTAACATCAGAAAAGTGAGAGAGTTTAGGAATTATACGCAGGATTACCTGGCCGCCAAGCTGACAATTTCTCAAAATGCTTATAGCAAAATTGAATTGGGCTATAGCAAACTTACTGTAGAAAGATTATTCCATATTGCATCTGTATTGGATGTCAAGGTAACAGAGTTAATTGCGATGGATCATAGCCGTGGCGTACGTTTAGAGCAATAATGAAATAATCTGAATTATAATATCTTTGTTTCATGCAAATGGACTTTGATATTATAAAAGAAAAAACAATCAGTTTTGTAAAAGATACTCTTCAGGGAGCAGAGGCTGGTCACGACTGGTTTCATATTGAAAGGGTTTACAAAACTGCTTTAGGTATCCATACAAAAGAGGGTGGAGATTTACTTCTGGTCACCCTTGCTGCTTTATTACACGACATCGCCGATAGCAAGTTCAATAACGGCGATGAAGAAATCGGGCCGAAAATGGCAGGTAACTTTCTGCACTCACTCGGCCTTACCGAAGCGATGATTCTGGAAGTACAGCAAATCATCAGAAATCTGAGTTATAAAGCAAGTCTCGGAAAAATTGAATTCTCTTCTAAAGAGCTCGACATTGTTCAGGATGCAGACCGCTTAGACGCGATCGGTGCCATCGGAATTGCCAGGGCCTTCACTTATGGCGGTTATAAAAACAGGGTACTCTACGATCCGGAAATCAAGCCAGAGCTGAATATGAGCAAAGAAGCTTATAAAAATTCTGAAGCCCCTACGATCAATCACTTTTATGAGAAACTGCTGCGCTTAAAAGACCTGATGAAAACCAGGACAGGAAAAGAGCTTGCTGAACAAAGACACCAGTTCATGCTGCTTTACCTGGAACAATTTTATTCAGAATGGGAAGGGAAAAGCTAAAATAATTAGTATTTAAATGCTATATTTGTTAGTAAATATAGCATTATGTCTGAACGTCTTAGAGAAAAGCTGAATATTCTGGCTGATGCCGCCAAATACGATGTATCGTGTTCATCCAGCGGAGGAAATAGAAAAAATGACAATAAGGGTTTGGGAGATAGTCATGCTTCCGGGATCTGCCATACTTATACCGAGGATGGCAGGTGTGTTTCCCTGTTGAAAATCCTGCTGACCAACCATTGCATTTTTGATTGCGCCTACTGTGTTTCCAGAAAAAGCAATGATATCACAAGAGCAGCATTTACGGTCGAAGAGGTTGTAGAGCTGACGATGAATTTCTATAGAAGAAATTATATTGAAGGCCTGTTTTTGAGTTCAGGAATCTTCAAGAATGCTGATTTTACGATGGAGCGCTTGCTTAGGGTCGTAAAAAAGCTCAGACTGGAAGAGCGCTTCAATGGCTATATCCATTTAAAAACAATTCCCGGCGCAAGCGAAGAGCTGATCAGGGAAGCGGGTATGTATGCAGACCGGATGAGTATTAACCTGGAAATGCCTACTGAAAGCGGCCTTAAATTGCTGGCTCCTGAAAAAACGCATCAGCAGGTAACCCAGCCGCTGGGCTTCATCAAAAATCAGATTGTACAGTTCAAAGAAGAGCGAAAAATCATCAAAAGTACGCCCAAATTTGTTTCTGCAGGCCAGAGTACACAAATGGTGATTGGTGCAACCCCCGAGACTGACAAGGAGATTATGCAGACCGCAGCGCTGTTTTACAAGGATTTTTCACTAAAAAGAGTCTATTATTCCGGATATATTCCGATCAGTTACGACAACCGGCTTCCGATGATCGGTTCTCAGCCCCCATTAATCAGAGAAAACAGGTTATATCAAACAGACTGGCTCATGCGCTTTTATGGCTTTCATGTCAATGAACTGCTGAATGACGCGAACCCGCACCTTGATATTGACATTGATCCTAAATTAAGCTGGGCTTTACGTAACCTGCAGCATTTCCCGGTGGATATTAATGTTGCAGCCTATAAAGTCATCCTTCGGATTCCCGGAATCGGGGTTACTTCTGCAAAAAAGATTGTACAGGCGCGTAAATTCGGGAAACTGCGGATAGATCAGCTTAAAAAAATCGGGGTAGCTTATAACCGGGCCAAATATTTCATCAAATGTGCAGATAGCCCCTACCAGTTAAAGGATTACCAGGGAAGCCAGATTAAATCATTTATACAGGCCGAAAGTCAGAGTAAATACCTGAAGTACGATACCAGCCAGCTTATTCTTTTTTAAAATGTATAACTACGTATTTGATGGAAGTTTTGAGGGGCTGTTATGTGCCGTATTTAACTGGTTTGAACGTAAACCCGGGCAGGTAAAGCTCCAGACTGAAGCCACTTTCCAGCCGGATGCTTTTATGCCTTGCCTGCAAATCGTGAATGAACGGGAAAAGGCTGACCGGGTCTGGAGAGGCCTGCAATCCAAATTATCCAAAGCTTCGCTTCGTAAGTTTTATTGCACCTATCTCTCCGAACTGGAAGAAGGGTATACTGCATTATTTGAGTTTGCCTGTTATCTATTTGCAGAAGGCCCGGCTATAGAAAATAACTATGGCAATCCTTATGTACTGGCCTTAAGCAAAATAGCCAAAAAAGTAGAGCGCGAAAAACACAGGATGGAAGCTTTTATCCGCTTTCAGCATAATGCAGACGGTATATTCTATTGTGGAATTGATCCGGATTTTAATGTCCTGCCTTTAATTCTCACCCTTTTCAAAAACCGGTACGCAGATCAGCAGTGGATCATTTATGATTTGAAAAGAGACTATGGTTTATTTTATGACCTGAGCAAAGTCGAAGAAATCAACATCGATTTTAAGCAGCAGCCAAAAACAACAGGAATAGCAAACCCTATCGTGTCTGCAAAGGAAAACCTATATGCCCTGCTTTGGAAAGACTACTTCAAAAGCACAAATATTCAAGCCCGGAAAAACACGAAATTACATGTACAGCATGTACCCAAAAGATACTGGAAATACTTGACTGAAAAACAATTTGAGCAGGATCAGCCCGAATTCTAAATTTAATATTCCGTTTGATTATTATCTCGTAAATTGCCCTTATGAAGTTAAGTGTCCTGGTTTTAATTACTGCACTCGCAGTTGGCCTGTCTATCGGGCTGGTCAATTTCCATTTTCAGCAAAGCTGGTATTTTATGCTCGTCTCTTTTGCGGTTTCGTTTGTGACGAGTTTTATCATGTTTTATTACCTGCTGGAAAAATATATCTATTCTAAGATCAAACTGATCTATAAACTAATTCACAATCTGAAATTAGGGAAAGACCTGAAAGATGCGCTGGGCGAATATGTGAGTACTGATCCGATCAATGATGTAGAACATGAGGTTAAAGAATGGGCAGGTGCCAAAAAGCAGGAAATTGATCTGCTTAAAAAACAGGAACAGTTCAGAAGGGAATTCCTTTCTAATGTATCTCATGAATTTAAGACCCCGCTGTTTGCGATTCAGGGTTATATAGAAACTTTACAGGACTGTTTGCTGGATGATCCGGAAATGGCTGTTAAGTTTTTACAAAAGGCAGAAAAAAATGTAGAGCGCTTAAGCTACCTGATTAACGATCTGGACGCAATTTCGAAACTGGAATCGGGCGAGGTGCCTATCGACTACCGGAAATTTGATTTCGTGCTGCTGGCTAAAGAAGTCATGGAAGGCCTGGAAGACAAAGCAGGCAAAAGAAAAGTTCAGCTGTCATTTAAAGAGAAATATATGCACCCGGCTTTTGTGAATGCCGACCGGGAGAAAATAAGACAGGTCATGATTAACCTGATCTCCAACTCCATCAAGTATGGTAAAGAGAACGGATCTACGGCCATCAAGATTTTTGAATTGCATGATCAATACCTGATTGAGGTTACAGATGACGGCATCGGAATCGACGAGAAACATCTGCCAAGATTGTTTGAAAGGTTCTATAGAATAGATTCTCACCGCTCCAGAGAAGTTGGCGGAACTGGCTTAGGGCTGGCTATTGTGAAACATATTCTGGAAGCACACCAGCAAATTATATCGGTTAGAAGTACCCTGCAAATCGGGACTACTTTTGCCTTTACGCTTCAAAAAATCGGTTAAGATTTAAAGAAATATTCCTTTTATGTTAACACTTAACACTAACTTAACATTGCGATCCTACTTTTGTAACCATATCTTATAGTTAACATGAATAATATTTTTAAGTTCTTTACACCAAAAGACAAAAAATTCCAACCGCTGTTTGAACAAGCCGGAAGTAATGTATTGAAGATCTCAGAAGCACTTTTTCTTGCTTTAAGTACCAAAGATCTGGAAAAAAGAAAAGAATATATAAAGGAGATTGAACGCCTTGAGCACGTTGGTGATGATATTACCCACTCTATCTTCTTAGAACTAAGCAAAAACTTTATCACGCCTTTCGACAGGGAAGATATTCACGCATTGGCAAGTGCGGTGGATGATATTGCAGATTATATTCATGCTTCAGCAAGTAATATAGAATTGTATAACATCACGAATATCGGCGATGCCATGATTAAACTGGCTGAATTACTGGTTGAAATGTGTACAGATTTAGATAAAGCCATCAAAGAATTGAGAAGCTTTAAGAACATCCGTGTCATTGCTGATGCCTGTGTACGCATCAACAGTGGTGAAAATCAAGCGGATTATGTTTGTAATATCGCAATCGCAAGGTTATTCGAATTTGAAACCAATGCAATTGAACTGATTAAGCAAAAAGAAGTTCTTCAAACACTTGAAATGGCTACAGATAAATGTGAAGATGCAGCAAATGTGTTGGAATCTATATTGGTTAAAAACGCTTAAAATTCAACGAAATGCTTACACCCTTATTGATCGTCGTAATTGTACTGGCTATCGGTTTCGATTATATCAATGGTTTTCACGATGCGGCCAATTCTATTGCAACGGTTGTATCGACAAAAGTACTTACTCCTTTTCAGGCGGTACTCTGGGCAGCACTTTTTAATTTTGCTGCTTACTTCTATTTTACAGATCACAAAGTTGCAAACACTATTGCTAAAACGGTTGTAGAGAATTTCATTACCCTGGAGGTGATCCTCGCCGGACTTTTAGCAGCAATCACCTGGAATTTATTTACCTGGTGGTACGGTATCCCTTCAAGTTCATCACATACTTTAGTGGGTGGTTTTGCGGGTGCTGGTATGGCTAAAGCGGGTTCATTAGGTTTTGGGATTATGTCAGCAATTAACCTGGCCCCGATCCTGAAGATTGTCGCTTTTATTGTGCTTGCTCCTGTAATTGGTATGTTTATCTCGGTAATCATTTCCATTATCCTGTTGCATCTTTCTAAAAATGCAAGACCTTCGGTTGCAGAAAAATGGTTTAAAAAGCTACAACTGATCTCTTCTGCAGCATTAAGTTTCACACATGGTGGTAACGATGCGCAAAAAGTAATGGGGATCATTTATGTAGCCATGGTTGCAGCGAAAGTATTAAAAACAGGCGATACAATGCCAGAATGGATTCCGTTTACTTGTTACGCGGCTATCTCTTTAGGGACCATGAGCGGTGGATGGAAGATTGTAAAAACAATGGGTTCAAAAATTACAAAGGTCAATGCTTTTGAGGGCGTAGCAGCAGAAACTGCAGGTGCGGTAACTCTTGGAATCACAGAACACTTCGGTATCCCGGTTTCTACCACGCATACCATTACAGGTTCTATTGTTGGGGTTGGTTTATTAAAAAGGGTTTCCGCAGTAAGATGGGGAGTAACGGTAAGTTTGCTTTGGGCATGGGTTTTAACTATTCCTGTTTCAGCAGTACTGGCCGCTATTATTTTCAAACTGGTTGACTTTTTCTTCCCGGGCCTGGGAGTTGTTTAAAAAGAACAAATTTATTCTATCCTAAAAAAGCCCTTGAACATGATGTTCAAGGGCTTTTTCTTTAGAAGGCAACAGTATAAACTACCCTGCTTTCTTTATTTTTAGGCTGTTCCCATTTGGGCCCTTCTTTAATGAGCCGGATAGCTTCTTCATCAAATTGTTTATCGATGCCTTTGGTTACTTTTAAATCAGCCGGATTTCCTTCGCTGTCTATCAAAAAGCTTAATTCTACGAGCCTGTCCCCTGTGCCACGCAATTTATTGTGGTCATTCAGGTAGGTGTCCAGATTTACCCAGCCGCCTACAGGAGTGGATACGGATTGAACTGCGGTAGTCACTGCTTCTTTTGCCACCACTTTACTCATTCTGGCCATAGCCTGTACCGGAACATCAGCTGTAGTGGTGCTGTCTGCTGGTTTAACAGGTACAGCCTGCATGGAATAGCCTTTTGCAATTCTCCCGCTGATAACTTCGTCTTGTGTATTGGCTGAAGGTACTCCCTGGCCGACAATAACAGGTTTAGTTTTCTTAGCTGGAACATTAGCGGCATAAATATCATTTTTTGCAGAGTCAATAACTGCCTGGGCTGGTGAAGGTGCAATATTTACTTCTACTTTTCTTGGCTGGTTTTTAGCTATTTCTTCACGTTTCTCTCTGTCTTTCATGAAAAACATAATACTTACCGAGATAAACATGACTGCCGCAGCTGCTGCAACACTTAAGCGCTGCCAGGTAAACACAGTTTCCTTTTTGGTTACCTGCTGCTGTGCAATACGCTCATACAATTGTTTTTGAAGCAAAGAGACATTTTGCACTGCCCTTCCCCGCGATTCACTCAGCCCTGCCAGTGCCTGCGCAACAAAAGGGTCTTCCAGCGCCTGCTTCTCAATTTTGTGCATAGCTTTGCTGTCAAGCTTACCATCCAGGTAGTCTTCCAGTAATTCTATATCTAACCAATCGTTATTCACTGCTGTTTTTCTCTATACAAATTTTCAAATTCCTTTTCCCGTTTTGAATATAGCTCTTTACTTTGACCATTTCATAACCGGTTATTTCGGCTACTTCTTTATAACATTTTTCCTGAAGATAGAATAAGTCAACGCTCTTGCGCTGTTCTTCGGTCAGGGTTTCCATGCACTTTTCCATAACGGTCAACTGCGTTTCTTTGGTATCATCTATATCCAGATGCACAAAGTCGGTGTTTTCCACAAAAGTATCGTCAATAGACACGGTATTGCTTTTAGCTAACTTCCTCAGTGCCATTAAGCAATGATTTCTGGTGAGTACGTGCAGCCAGCTTTTGAAATTCTGCACCTCATGAATCTTTAATTTCACGACCAGTTCCTCGAAAATCTGCATAACCGCATCTTTACTGGCTTCCTCTTCCTTGAAATAATTCAGACAGACCCCGTAAACCAGGTGCATATACCGGTTATAAAGCGTACCCAATGCGTCCAGACTTCCCGTACTTTTGTACCGTAAAAGAAGGGCTGCATCATCGGCATCCTTGATTCCTGTTGTATTCTTTATAAATTTCAATTGTATATAGTGGAAAATTCTCTTCAAGTATAAAAATATTTTCTGACTCCGGGCTTGTTTAAATTAGAAAAAGGCAGATATATCAATAGATAAAATTGATAATCAGCACTTAATGGCCAGAAATTTGCTTACTATTGATTTCATACCACAATCATGAATAAAATCAAACTCGCATCCCTGGCTTTTGCAGCGATCGCATTCAATAGCTATACTGCACAAAGTCAATCCCTCGGGAACCTTTTAAAGAAAGTAAAATCTGCAACAGAGACTAAGCCTGCTACTACGCAAACAGCAACTCAAACTACGGGGACTACCGCCACAACTGGTACGATAGCCAAGCCTTCGAATTTAGAAATAGGCTCAGGGATTAAACAGGCACTGGAAGCAGGGATTTCTAAAGGAGCGGACCAGTTATCTTTGAAGGATGGTTTTTTGGGAAATATGGCAGTTAAAATTTTATTCCCTCCTGAAGCACAGAAAGTAGAGAAAACATTGAGAAGCATTGGCCTGGGCTCCCTGGCAGATAATGTAGTGACCAGTTTAAACAGAGCAGCTGAGGATGCAGCGAAAGAAGCTAAACCTATATTTGTATCTGCGATCAAACAAATGACAATTACAGATGCTACAAATATTTTATTAGGCGGGGAAAATTCAGCTACTGAATACTTTAAAAAAGCAACTACAGCACAGCTTTTAGAGAAATTCAGACCCGTTGTAAATGCGAGTTTAAGCAAAGTCGGCGCAGCTAAATATTGGGGCGATGCGACCGGACAGTATAATAAATTACCAATGGTTAAACCGGTCACGACTGATCTGCAGGGTTATGTAACCCAAAAAGCGGTAGAAGGGATGTTTATTCAGGTTGCACAGGAAGAATTGACCATCAGAAATAATTTAGGTGTACGTAACACGCCTATACTTCAGAAAGTATTTGGTTACGCCGATCAGAAAAAATAAAAATTAATCATCAGATTAATTTAAATTAAGCTAAATATTGATTGCAAGCTTTATAGCCCTCAAAAAAATCTACATAAGATTAAAAATAAAGGCTACTTTTATGCAGAACAATTACGAATAACATACAAGTATATTGGATTTTAAAGATTTTAATTTTAACCCTGATTTATTAGAGGGTTTATTAGCAATGGGTTTCAGAAATGCAACCCCCATACAACAGGAAGCAATTCCCCTTATCTTAGCAAAAAAAGATTTGATTGCGTGTGCCCAGACGGGAACAGGTAAAACAGGTGCTTATTTGCTGCCGGTCATGAATATGATCAGCCAGACGGAGAACCGACATAACAATACGCTTATCCTTGCCCCTACACGTGAACTTGCACAGCAAATTGATCTGCAGGTTGAAGCACTCTCCTATTTCACGAATATCAGCTCACTAACCGTATACGGTGGTGGCGACGGTATTGCTTATGAACAGCAGAAGCGAAGTATGCGTGAAGGTGTCGATATTATCATTGCTACACCAGGAAGACTTATTTCTCATCTTTCTTCAGGACTGCTGAAACTGGATCAGTTACAGCACCTTGTTTTGGATGAGGCAGACAGAATGCTCGACATGGGCTTCTATGATGATATTATGCGCATTGTAAGTTTCCTTCCGGAAAAAAGACAGACGGTATTGTTCTCTGCAACGATGCCTCCTAAAATAAGAAAGCTTGCGGGCACTTTATTAAAGGACCCTGAGCAGATCAGTATTGCAATATCTAAACCAGCAGCAGGGATTAATCAGCAGGCTTATATTGTACATGATACCCAAAAGGTAAAATTACTGACTGAGCTGATGAAAAATGTTGATTTCCCAAGTATTTTGATTTTCGCTTCTACTAAAGAAAAAGTTAAAAACCTGGGTAAAGTTTTCCGTGGCCTTGGCTTTAAAGCAGAGGCTTTCCACTCCGATCTCGGACAAAAGGAAAGAGAAGCTATTTTATCAGAATTTAAGAATAAACGCGTTCCGGTATTAATTGGAACTGACGTACTTTCCAGAGGAATTGATGTAGAAGGGATTTCACTGGTGATCAATTTTGATGTACCTCATGATCCTGAAGATTATATTCACAGGATTGGCCGTACAGCGAGAGCCGCAACTACAGGTACAGCGATCACTTTAGTGAATGATAAGGATAAACGCAAGTTTGCCAACATTGAAAAGCTGATTGACAAGACTATTGAAAGGATGCCTTTACCTGAACATTTAGGGGAAGCACCGGTAGAAACAGCAGCAACTTCGTCTTCAAGACCAGAAAATAACAGAGACAGAAAAGCACCTCAGCGCAAGTTTTGGAAAAAGAAACCTAAAACTGAAGGTTCTTCGCCAAGGGCGGAGGGTTCTTCACCAAAAGCGGAAAGTTCTGCACCAAAAGCAGAAGGTGCAGCACCAAAAGCTGATTAATATAAAAACTGCTTATCGCTTATTCATGTAAATTTTAAGCAGTTCTAAGGCAGGAGCAATTTTTATTGCTCCTGTTTTTTTATCTTTACATTTATGCAAAACCTACCTCCATTAGCAGAACGCATGCGTCCGCAGAATCTGGACGAATATGTTGGACAACAACATTTGGTAGGACCGGATGCCGTTTTGCGCAAAGCCATACAAAGTAGCCAGCTTCCGTCAATGATTTTCTGGGGCCCTCCCGGAGTCGGAAAAACTACTTTAGCTTATATCATTTCTCAGACACTGGATCGTCCGTTTTTTAACCTGAGTGCAATCAATTCTGGTGTAAAAGATATTCGCGAAGTCATTGATAAGGCAGCACTATTAAAAGATAGCTTTCTGGGTTTACCGATCTTATTTATTGATGAGATTCACAGGTTCAGCAAATCACAACAAGACAGCTTACTTGGCGCGGTAGAACGCGGACTGGTGACTTTAATTGGTGCGACCACAGAAAATCCCTCCTTCGAAGTTATTTCCGCTTTATTATCCCGCTGCCAGGTTTATATCCTGAAATCCCTGGATGAGGAAGAACTGTCTGGTTTATTGCAGACTGCAATCCGCGAAGATGTAACACTGAAGGAAAAGAAAATTACCATAAAAGAGCATGAGGCTTTAATCCGTTTATCTGGCGGTGATGCCCGGAAATTATTAAATGTTCTTGAAATTGCAGTGAACGGTATCGGTGGGGATACGATTGTGCTCACCAACGAAAATGTATTGAAACATGCACAGCAGAACCTCGCTTTATATGATAAGGCCGGGGAACAGCATTATGATATTATCTCTGCTTTTATCAAGTCTATCAGGGGAAGCGATCCCAACGCCGCGGTCTATTGGCTGGCCAGGATGATTGAAGGTGGTGAAGATCCGCTGTTTATTGCCAGAAGGTTATTGATCCTGGCTTCTGAAGATATTGGCAATGCCAATCCGAATGCTTTATTGTTAGCAAATAATTGCTTCCAGGCGGTCAATGTAATTGGTTATCCTGAAGCCCGGATTATTCTTTCGCAGGCGGTAACTTATCTGGCTTCTTCAGTCAAAAGTAACGCATCATATGAAGCGATTAATAAAGCACAACAGCTCGTTAAACAGACTGGTAATTTACCTGTTCCGCTGCATATCAGGAATGCACCGACTAAACTGATGAAAAACATCGGCTATGGGAAAGATTATAAATATTCTCATGGGTATGAAGGCAACTTTGCCGCACAGGAATATCTGCCTGAGCTGATCAGCGGAACTAAACTTTATGATCCCGGCCATAATCCGGCAGAAGAGAAACTCCGGGAAAAGCTGAAGCAAAACTGGAAAGATAAGTATGGTTACTAGCTTTGATAGTGACTAAACATTTGTGCCAATTAATTATCTTTTTCAAAACAAATTGTACAGAATTGTAGTCAATTTCGATAATTTCAGACAATCTCCTGTCAGTTATACCCGGAAATTTATACAAAATCTCTGTCTTATCATAAGAAATCACAAAAAACTTACACTTGGCATCACCTTTGAGTAAATGCCCTTATAAACAACTAATTTATTATCATGATTACTTCGAAATTTAAAATAGCTGCATTCAGCATCGCTTTATCCTTAACTGCCATGGGTTTTCAAGGATGTGACAGTTTAACAAAAACACAAAAAGGTGCTGGTATCGGTGCTGCTGCTGGTGGTGTTTTAGGTGCTATTATTGGTAAAAAAGCTGGTAACACTGCAATTGGAGCAATTTTAGGTGGTGCAATTGGTGGTACTGCAGGTGGGTTCATCGGTAAACGTATGGATAAACAAGCAGCTGAAATTCAGAATGCTATTCCAAACGCAGAAGTAGTACGTGAAGGTGAAGGTATTATTGTAAAATTTGATAGTGGTATCTTATTCGATTTTGATAGTGCAAACTTAAAAGCACAAGCAAAAGATAACGTAAAATCATTAGCGGGATCATTGGAAAAATATCCTGATACTGAAATCAAAGTTATTGGTCATACAGACAATAAAGGTACTGAAGCTTATAACATGAGCCTTTCAGAAAGAAGAGCAGCATCTGTTAAAGCTTATGCAGTTACACAAGGTGTACCATCGTCACGTTTAACTACTGTAGGTAAAGGTTTCTCTGAACCAATTGCAGACAATGCAACTGACGCTGGAAGAGCTGCTAACCGCAGAGTTGAGATCGTTATTGTAGCGAATGATCAATTGAAAAAACAAGCGCAACAAGCTAACAACTAAAAAATATTAAGATCTACCTATTTTAATAACATAAAAAGCCGGAGTAATTATACTCCGGCTTTTTTTTGGCGATAGATTTTTTTTATCCTGTCTTATTGATAGATGTCTTCGAAATAATGAATAGCCAGAGATTTCAAGAGCAGCTCCTGCTCCATCATGGCAAATGAGGGAACTTGTTTCACCAGTTTCCAATGTGGCCATCCGTCCTGATCCAGACCTTCAAGCTCATAAAATCCCATTTCACTCATTAAACGGCAAGTGGCAATGTGCATCAGCTCTTCTTTTTGACGTTTGCTGTACTTTCCTGGCCCCTTACCTAATTCCTGAACGCCTATCAAAAATAACATTACCTTTAAATCAGGTATATCGGAGTCAAATTCTTCAGCAATTTTTTGCTGTAGAAGTTTCCATTTTGCGTGTATTTCTGCGGGCTTCATACACAAAGATAAAAAATATAAGAGCCTGCTTCCTATTTATTGAATAAATACAAAGAGTTAAACGGTTTATGACAATATTATTAAAACATCAATTTTTTGATTGACTAATTTAGCTGCTCAAATAGAGCAATTGATGACTAAAGTAATCTCGACTGGCCTGATGGCCTACGGCATGTCCGGCAAAATATTTCACGGCCCTTTTCTGACTGCACATCAGGGGTTTAAACTGCATGCAGTTACGGAACGGAATCAAAAAAATGCAGAGAAAGATTTCGCCGGTATCATCAGTTATGATAGCACTGACGAATTGCTAAATGACAAAGAGATTGACCTGATCGTTATCAATACGCCTAATAACACGCATTATGAGTATGCTAAACAAGCATTGCATGCGGGTAAACATATTTTGGTGGAAAAGCCATTCGCAGCCACTTCTGCAGAAGCTATCGAAATCTTTAAATTAGCTGAATCTCTGGGCAAAAAGGTGTTCGTTTACCAGAACCGCAGATGGGACAGCGATTTTACAGCCGTAAAAAACATCATTAAAAGTGATAAACTGGGTAAATTGTCAGAGGTCCACTTCCGGTTTGACAGGTATAAAGCAAGTATCGGTGTAAAAAGCTTTAAAGAAGAGCCGATTGCAGCCAGTGGTTTACAGTATGACCTTGGGCCGCATTTAGTAGATCAGGCGATCAGTATTTTTGGCAAACCGCTATCATTTCATAAGGTATTAGGTAAAAACAGGGAAAATACACAGGTAGATGATTTCTTCTCGATCCATTTGAGTTATCCGGATAGTTTGAATGTTTTTGTACATGCCAATATGATGGTGACTGATATTCAGCCTTCTTTTGTACTGCATGGAAAAAACGGGAGTTTTATTAAAGAACGGGCGGATGTACAGGAAGAACAATTGTTAAAGGGAATTAAGCCCAATGAGCCTGGTTTTGGAATTGAAGCCAAGGGAAAAGAAGCGGTATTAACTTTAATCAGTGAGAGTGGAGAAAGAACAAAACGTTTGGTTCCTTCTAAACCTGCCAGTTATATTTCCTTATTTGAAGCAGTTTATCAGGCACTGGTCCATAAAGAAGTTTATCCGATACAAGAAGAAGAGATCCTGGCTCAGCTTGAAATCCTGGAGGCAGAATAATGATGCCTTACCTGATCTTACTCGCCGCCTTTATAGTTGCACTATATTTCATTTTCCGCAGTAAAAAAACTAAACAAGTTTCACAAAATGCGATGAATGAAACTGACAGGCAGCTTTTGCTGAGTCACGTGGCTTATTATCAGCATTTAGACCAGGATAACCGTTTAAAGTTTGAGCAAATGCTGCTGGACTTCTTAAGTTATGTGCGTGTGGAAGGTATAGACCTTGTGCCTGATGCCACAGATCGTTTATTAATTGCATCGAGTGCAATTATTCCGGTTTTTGGATTCGGGCAATGGAAGTATCAGAATCTCCATGCTGTAATTTTATACCCTGATACTTTTAATAAAGACTTTCAGTTTGAAGGTGGTGACCGGAATATTCTTGGAATGGTCGGTACGGGCTATATGAACGGACAAATGATTTTATCCCGCTCTGCGTTATTGGAAGGATTTTCTATCAGTACAGATAAGGAGAATACTGCGATCCATGAGTTTGTACACTTACTGGATAAATCGGACGGGGCAACAGATGGTATTCCTGAAAACCTGATGCCGCATCAGTATATTATTCCGTGGGTAAAAATGATCCACCAGGAAATCAGCAGGATTGAGGCTGGTAAATCAGATATTAATCCGTATGCGGTGACCAATGAAGCTGAATTCCTTGCAGTAGTGTCAGAATATTTCTTTGAAAAGCCAGCGCAGTTCAAAGAGAAACACCCTGAGCTGTATCAGATCCTTGCCGCAACTTTCTCACAAGATCCGGTAAAGAAATAAATGGAGAACCTGCCTGGGCAGGTTCTTATAATTTGTTCTTATAACCCGCCCAATAAAGCAACTGTAAATTCTGTAGGGACTTCCAGGTGAGGAATATGGCCACTACCATCAAATTCAATCAGCTTGGCGTTAGGTATCCTGCCTGCAATCTGTTTTCCGAGTACTTTGTACTGTCCATGCAATGCTTGTTGCTGAGGGCTTAATAAGCCTTTACCAACTATCGTTTTATCTTCTTTACCAATAAACAGAATTGTTGGAACTGTGATGTTCTGGAACTCATAAACCACTGGCTGTTCGTAGATCATTGTAAAGGTCATTGCTGCTACTTTTGCCCAGCGCGCGTAGTCCGAACTGAAAGTCACTCCCGCACCTATTCTGACTAATTCATCATATTCAGGTTTCCACACGGTGAAGTAAGAGCTTTGATAGTATTTTTTGATACTTTCTGCCGTAGCTTTCAATTCTGTTTTATATTGTTCTTCTGTGGTTACATAAGGGACAAAGGCGCGGTAATCTTCCAGCCCGATAGGGTTTTCCAGCAATAGTTTTTCTGTAGTCTGCGGATACATCAGCGCAAACCGGGTGGCTAACATCCCTCCCATAGAATGGCCGAGGATATTTGCTTTCTGAATACCTAAGGTATCCAACAATGCTTTATTCCAGCGCGCAAGCTGATGAAAGCTGTAATGAATAAATGGTTTGGAAGATTTACCAAATCCGATCTGATCAGGAACAACAACCCTGAATCCTCTGCCGGTTAAAGCCTTGATTACATTAGTCCAGTAATATCCGCCAAAGTTTTTACCATGAAATAAAACTACTGTCCTGCCATTTGCATTTTGTACAGGTGCAATATCCATATAGGCCATCTTAATATCTTGTCCTTCGGTATGGATAGGAAAGTATTTTACCGGGTAAGGATATTTTACATTTTCCAGGGTAATAGACAGGGTATCTGCCTGTTGTGCAGATGCAGAAAAAGACAGACAAAATAAAAGGATTGCTGGCAGCAGTAGTTTTTTGAACATATAATCTCAATCGTTTAGTACCTACAAACAAAGCAGGAAGTTGAAAGTTCTAAAACTAACGATTATTTTACAAGAAAACCCCGTTCCTTAACAGGAAGCGGGGTTTCGTTACAAACGTGTGTGTGTTTATTTGTGGTGTGTTGTGTGCTATTTTTTCAACGTAAATGGAAGCGTTACACCAAAAGTGATACTGCGTCCCATGTTGTAAATACCCAAAGTTGGGTCTTCATCACTTAATCTTCCTGGTTTAAAACGGCTCAGGTGATCATAGTAAGCTTTATTTAATAAGTTCTTACCAGCTGCATAAATCGTGATGTCCTGGTTTTTACTTAGTTTCAACGTTGTTCCAATAGCAGCGTTTAACAAGGTATAACCTGAAGTTGGCTGCTCAAAGCTATCAATCTTGGTTTGTTTAAAGTAGTTATCAATTCCTACAGAAACATAAGAATGAGAAGTACCGGCAAGAGTTGGCTCAAAACGTAATTCGTTATGTAAAGTAGCTGCAGGAATAAATGGAAGTGATTGTTTAGTGGTACGGTTTGTTGCCCTGGTATAAGAGAATCCATTCTCAAAGTGGATAAAACTAACCGGGTGTAAAGTTAACGATGCTTCTATACCACGTAAAAAGGCATTATTCTGTACAAAGTTGTACACAGGGAAAGGCCTGTCATCTACAACTTTAGTTGTTCCGTCTGTGTTATAATAAATATAATCATTGATAAAATTGGCGAAACCACCCAAACTCGCGCTTACGTATTGATTTTGATAATCAAAGGAAGCATCAAACTGATAACTCTTCTCTGGTTTAAGATTTGGATTACCTACTTCGTAACGGAATACACCTTCATGTACGCCATTAGAGGCCAGTTCTGCAATATTCGGTGCTCTGAAAGCACTTCCTGCATTTGCTTTAAAACTAAAAGCCTCATTAAATTCGTGGGTATACCCTAAGGCTCCGGTAATGTGAGAGAATTTATTGCTGAATGCAGGATAGTTTGATTCCCCGCTAAACTCTTTACCCGTCATTTTTCTATGGTCAAAACGCACACCTGCATTAAAGGTATCATCATCCCATGTTTTTTTAACAAAAGCAAAACCACCGAATGCCTGCGTATCAAAATCAGGGATCAATTGTTCACTGCCAGTCGTATTTAAGCTATGGATATATTCTCCGGAAACACCAATAACCGGTGCCCAGCCATTCACTTCTTTGAACGAATATTTAAGGTCATAACTGTATGTATAACTGTTCAGGAATAAATCAGGACCTGCATCAGCCTCACCCAGTTCTCTGCGCAAATTGTGCTGATAACCCAGGGTTGCTTTCAAACTGCCTTCCCCTAAAAGAATATTACTGTTTAACGCGATTTTATAGTGACGTACGTCTTGTTTAGGATAAGCTACTGTTCTGTCTTTATTTTGTGCATCAGAAAAAGGGTTACCGTCAGCATCAACCAGCTGACCTGCATCGTTTCTTACGGGATCATAAAAACCAATATTAGTACGGAAAACAGAAGCGTCTAAATGCGCATATCCCCATTTTTTATTCAATCCAACCTGTCCTTCAAAGTTAGTCTCATTGAAACCTGAATTCGGGACATATTCTGTTGGTGTTTTATAAGAATAAGCATTTTTGTAAGATCCGCGTGCTTTGTAGATGAAGCCATTTTCATTTCCCTGCAACATTAATGAATTACCGGTCATTCCATTGTTGGTAGAATAATTCGTCAGAAATTCACCCCTTAAAGTTCCTTCAGGTGCTGGTAATCCATCCAGGATATTGATAACCCCGCCCAAAGCGTCTGAGCCGTACATTAAACTGGCAGGGCCTCTTAGAATTTCTACACGGTCTGCACTATACTGATCGATTTCAATTCCATGTTCGTCTCCCCATTGCTGTCCTTGTTGTTTTACACCGTCATTTAAAGTAACGACACGGTTATAACTCAGACCGCGGATAACTGGTTTTGAAATTGCCGGCCCCGTAGTAATCTGAGACACGCCCGGTACACGCGAAATCGCATCCATCAGGTTCGTAGACGGACGGTATAATAAATCTGCTTTACTTACAGTAGTGACAGAGGTCGAGTTTTTACGGTTATCAGAACTGGATGCTGAACCGGTAATAACCACTTCTCTGCCTTCGATCACGCTTGGCTGTAAAGCGAATTCAAGATTTCCGGGGTTTGAAAAGTCAATTAATTGTGTGATTGTTCTATACCCGATATAACTAACCTGAACAAGGAAGCGTCCGTGTGCAGGTGCATTCTTGAAGATAAATTCTCCATTTTGGTTAGTGATTGCAGAGGTGCGTAAATCAGGAATAGTGATTGAAGCACCTGGTAATGGTGTTTTAGTTTGAGCGTCAATAATTTTGCCTTTAAATTCAGCTACATCAGCCGCAAATGTGCTGGTAAAAATAAAAGCAGAAAGTAGTACAACTAGTAATAGATGTATCTTTTTCATATGTCTGTATGGTGTTTTTTATACGAAGCATTCCTGAGCCGGAGCCCATTCAGGTTTCCTGATCAAATGTGTGTCTCTTTTGGATAATATTGCCTGAAGCCGTCCGGGTAAAACCCATCAATGCCAGCAATCAATTAGAATTGTCTATACCTGGGCTGCAGGGGGCCCGCGAAGAGAAGTACTGATCAATGCAGTATAACAAGCACCTGTTAAAGCATAGTTTTTCACTATGGCTTTACTTTCCAGTGTGGCCTGATAAGCTACTGCAGTCGTATAATAGTCTTTTTCGAAATGTGCGGAACAGATCAGACAGTTGTGTCTTTCGCTGCCCACGTGAAACTTATGCAAACATTCTTTACCGTCTTTAACGCAATAGTCTGGCTGCTCTTCATGATGATGAAGAGAGCTCCAGGGCGTAAGTGCAATGGCAAAAACCATCAACAGTAACGTCGCGAAAATCCGGCTGATATGTAAGCGTTTGTTGTTCAATTAGACACAAAAGTAATCAAATCTGCACAATTCAGGTAATCTTCCGGTAACATTGCTTTGATATAGCATAAATTATATGACAAATTCATCCGCCGATATGTCATCCGAATGCCCTTATTCAGTCACACGCCGTTTCAATAACGCATTTGGAAAACTATTCTAAGCTATAAATCGTTATTTAAAGAAAAACGTATGGCAACGTCTCAACAAATCAGAACTGCTTACATCGATTATGTGTTAACGCAGGACGAAAAACCCAAATCAGTTTATAGTTTCGTAAAAAAATTAAAGATTACAGAGGCTGAATTCTACGAGTTCTATGGCTCTTTCGAAAGTATTGAAAAAATGGTCTGGGTGGACCTGACTGTCGAAGCAATCGACGCTATTCAGCAACAGGAAGTTTGGGCGCAGTATTCTTCAAGAGACAGAATGCTGTCCTTTTTCTACAGTTATGTAGAATTACTAAAGAAACACAGAAGCTTTATTGTGTACAGTCTTAAAAGTCATCAGGATAGATTTGCTACACCGAAAGTATTGTCGGGTGTGAAACCTATTTTCGAGAACTTCGCAGAGGAATTGATTAATGAAGGGTTGGAAACAGGAGAACTGGCAGACCGTAAATTTTTCACCAAAAGGTATAAAGATGCACTTTGGGTTCAATTTGCCTTCATCCTGAATTTCTGGGTGAATGATGACAGTACCGACTTTGAAAAAACGGATGAAGCTATCGAAAAAGGGATCAATGTGACCTTTGATTTATTTCAGCGTTCTCCTATTGATAATCTTTTAGAGTATGGTAAGTTCTTATCCAGAAACGGAAAGTTTGCAGAAAGCAGGGGTAGACAATAACATGGCTGAACAAAATAGTATTCCAGTAACTAAAACAGAACGCTCTGCTAAATTCGTTAAAACAGGGTTTCAGATTGGCGGAAATTATATCAAACATTATTCTAAAAAGCTATTCAATCCGCAGTTGGGCAGGGATGAGCTGAACGAGGATAATGCGACCGATATTTATAAATCGCTGAGCGAGTTGAAAGGAAGTGCTTTGAAAATTGCACAGATGCTCAGCATGGATAAAAATATCCTCCCTAAATCTTATGTAGACAAGTTTACGCAGTCACAATATAATGCGCCGCCGCTTTCAGGGCCGCTGATTGTCCGGACATTTACCAAGAACTTCGGTAAAACACCAGAAGCGATTTATGATAAATTCAACTTGGTTTCTACGAATGCAGCGTCTATCGGACAGGTGCATGAGGCAGAGCTGAATGGCAAAAAGTTAGCGGTTAAAATTCAATATCCGGGTGTTGGAGACAGCATTTCTTCAGACCTGAAATTGGTAAAACCTTTTGCCTTCCGTTTATTGGGGATGAGTGAGAAAGAGCTTAACATTTATATCAAAGAGGTAGAGGAACGTTTGTTAGAGGAAACAGATTATGAGCTTGAAGTTCGCCGTTCTATTGAGATCACTGAGGCTTGCAAGGATCTGAATAACGTGGTCTTCCCTACTTATTATCCTGAACTTTCGGGTAAAAGGATCATCACGATGGACTGGATTGAAGGCTTACATCTTAAAGAATTTCTTCAGACCAATCCTTCTCAGGAACTCAGAAATAAAATCGGACAGGCTTTATGGGATTTTTATAATTTCCAGCAGCATGAGTTAAGGGCTGTACATGCAGACCCGCATCCCGGAAATTTCATGATTACTCCGGATGAGAAATTAGGGGTCATAGATTTTGGCTGTATTAAAGAGTTGCCTGATGATTTCTATATTCCTTTCTTTTCGCTGATTTCATCGGATGTGATCAAGGATAAAAACAAAACTATTGAAGCTTTCAGAAAGCTGGAAATGATACATCCGGGGGATGATGCTGCACAAATTGAGTTTTATTATAAAGCTTACCTGGAAATGATCCAGTTGTTCGCAAAACCTTATACCAGCAAAACTTTTGACTTCAGTCAGCCTGAGTTTTTTGCTCAGTTGTATGTTTATGGAGAGAAGATCGCCAAAATGCCAGAGTTTAAACAGGCCAGAGGGGTAAAACATTTCATTTATGTGAACCGTACAAACTTTGGTTTATACACAATTTTACAGGAATTAAAAGCCTTCGTCAAAACAGATACTTTCAATCCGCACATTACATGAAAGTCCTGCTGACCGGCGCAAACGGCTATATAGGCACCCGATTGTTACCTGTTTTACTGGAACAGGGACATGAAGTGGTTTGTATGGTTCGTGATCAGCGCCGTTTTGCAGAAGAGTCTGATTTTGATGATCAGGTTAAAATTATTACTGCCGATTTATTACAACCAGAATCTTTAAAGAATATACCTGAAGATATTGATGCCGCCTATTACCTGGTACATTCGATGTCTTCAGGAAACCAAAAGTTCGCTGAGCTGGAAGCTGAATCGGCCATGCACTTTGTGAAAGCAATACAGCAGACAAAATGCCGTCAGCTGATTTACCTCACCGGGATTGCGAATGATGTTCATCTTTCTGTGCATTTAACTTCCCGGCTTTCTGTAGAAGATGAACTTAAAAATTCAGGCATCGCCTTTACCATATTGCGGGCAGCTATCATTATCGGATCGGGCAGCGCTTCTTTTGAGATTATCCGTGATCTTGCGGAGAAACTCCCGGTTATGGTTGCGCCTAAATGGGTCAATACCCGGTGTCAGCCTATTGGTATCCGTGATGTGCTGGGTTATCTGACCGGCGTATTATTGAATGAAAAAGCTTTTAACCACATTTTTGATATTGGGGGCCCGGATATTCTGACTTATAAGGAAATGATCCTCCAGTATGCGGCTTCCAGAAATCTGAAGCGCTGGATACTCACTGTCCCTGTACTCACGCCCAGGTTATCTTCTTTATGGCTTTATTTAGTCACTGCTGTACCTTATTCTTTAGCGAGAAGCTTGGTTGACAGCATGAAAAACGAGGTGATCTGCAAAGATGAGCGGATCAAAGAGATCGTACCCGGCCCGTGTTTTACTTATAAAAAGGCGTTGAAGCTGGCCTTTGAAAAGATTGAGCAACATTCGATTGTGTCGAGCTGGAAGGATGCCTTAAATAGAGGTTATCTGGACACTTCTTTCATGGATCAGGTGAAGGTTCCTCAGAATGGTGTATTGGAATACAAAGTTAAAATGCCCTTTAAGCGGCAAACTGAAGAAGTTTTCGATAATATCTGGAGCATCGGAGGAAGCCGGGGCTGGTATTATGCAGACTGGCTTTGGAATTTAAGGGGATTTATTGATAAACTATTTGGTGGTGTGGGTACCAGGAGAGGCCGTACCAACACGGTTTCTATACATGCGGGCGATGTAATTGATTTCTGGCGGGTACTGCTTGCGGATAAGAAAAATGCGAGGTTACTGCTTTATGCAGAAATGAAAGTACCGGGAGAAGCATGGCTTGAATTCAAGGTGATTAATTATCGCGGGGAGTCATTTCTATCGCAGATTGCAACTTTCAGACCTTCAGGGTTATGGGGAAGGATTTATTGGTATGCGATGTTTCCCTTTCATATTTTTCTTTTTAAAGGGATGGCGAGACAGATTACCACCTACGTTTCAAATACTGAAGTCATTTAAAAGACAAAGGTATAGTCGCCACAACTATACCTCTGTTAACCTTAAACTTGTATATAAGACGTAAATGAATTAAAAAGGTTTCAAAGCATTTCTATTATTTTTCAACCTTTCCACATTCTACCCGGATTAGCCTCAGCTGATTAGCATTACCGCTCCGTAATTATACATATATTAGTGTTGTCCAAAAAAAGACATCATTTACTCCTATGAAACCTAACGAAAGCCTCATTCATCATTTTTACACTTGTTTTAAGAACAAAGACTTTAAGGGCATGCAAGCTTGTTATGCCGATAACGCCACTTTCAGTGATGCTGCATTTAGAGATCTGAATGCTGAACAGGTTCGCAGCATGTGGGAAATGCTGATTAAAAGCGGTAAAGATCTGCGTGTGGAATACAACCATGTCCAAACAGACGGGGAAACAGGCACTGCTGAATGGGTAGCACATTATACATTTTCTGCTACCGGGAAAAAGGTAGTCAACAGGATTAAAGCATCCTTCATTTTTGAAAACGGAAAGATTGTTCAGCATGAAGATCATTTCAGTTTTTATAAATGGTCAAGCCAGGCTTTGGGCTTACCGGGCATTTTATTGGGCTGGACAAACTTTCTGAAAAATAAGGTCCGCAAACGGGCGGCAGAGAACCTGCGTTTATACATGGCGGCCCGCAATTAAACATTATACATTCATTGCTTGTTATACTAAAAAAATAAATAGATGAAACCAATACTTACCATCGCTATGACACTGATCGTTTCTGGCTCCTTCGCACAGCTTAAACCTGTTGCTTACCAGGATGGCCAGCAGCAATTAAAAGGGCTCGTGATTTCACCCGCCAAAGCCACACAAAAAAAAGCAGGGGTACTGATCTTACCAGCTTGGAAAGGGATAGATAACAATGCGAAAGAAACAGCCGTAAAATTAGCCGGACTGGGTTATTATGCTTTTGTAGCTGATATTTATGGGGAGGGACATTACCCGAAAGATGCAAAAGAAGCCGGCCAGCAGTCGGGTTATTATAAAAAGAATGTTGCTGCTTACCAGCAAAGAATTAAGCTTGCTTTAGCACAATTAGTGAAAGCGGGTGCTGATCCATCCAGAATCATTGTGATTGGTTATTGCTTTGGGGGTACGGGAGCTTTAGAAGCTGCCAGAGCTGATATGCCTGTTAAAGGTGTTGTTTCTATCCATGGCGGTCTGGCACAATATGCTGGTGAAAGAGCTGTAAATCCTATTCATACCAAGGTATTGGTTTTACATGGCGCGGATGATCCATCTATGACCAATGAACAGGTTTTAGGTTTTCAGCAGGAAATGAGAACTGCAAAAGCAGACTGGCAAATGATTGAGTACGCGAATGCTGTACATGCGTTCACCGACCGTGAAGCGGGCAATGACAATTCCAAAGGCGCAGCCTATAATGAGCTGGCCTCGAAAAGGTCATGGAAACATATGTTGTTATTCTTCGATGAAATATTAGCCAATTAACTGGCTGATATTTCTGCTTTAAGTATTTCAATAATGGCAGCAGCAGTAATTTTCTGCTGTTCGCCTGTATTCATATTTTTGAAAGTCAGGATGCCGCTTTGCAATTCATCACTTCCGATCAGGATCACATAAGGGATTGATTTAGCATCTGCATAACCCATCTGTTTTTTAAGTTTTGCTGAGGATGGGTAAAGTTCTGCAGCAATGTCCGCGTCTCTTAATTGTTGTAATAAAGGTAAAGCGTAAAGTTCTGATTCTGCATCAAAGTTACTGATCAGCACTTTTGTTCCGGCGGCGGCAGATTCCGGAAACAGGTTTAATTCTTGTAAAACATCATAAATACGGTCAGCTCCGAAAGAGATCCCTACTCCTGTCAGTCCTTTTAATCCGAACATTCCAGTCAGGTCATCATAACGGCCACCTCCGCAAATACTACCCATTGCTGCTTCATTGGTTTTCACCTCGAAGATACAGCCAGTATAGTAGTTCAGGCCGCGGGCTAATGTAATATCCAGTTCCAGATCCGGTTGTCTCAAATCACTGTTTTTTAACAAGCCCTGTACATAGGTAAATACTGTTTCAATTTCAGCAATTCCTTTTAATCCGACTTCTGAAGTTGCCAGCACTTCTTTTAAACGGTCTAGTTTTTCTGCATTTGTTCCTTCTAAAAGGATTACTGGTTTTAACTGCGTAATATCATCTTCTGTAAAGCCTCTTTCCAGCAGTTCTTTGGTTACGCCTTCAAAACCGATCTTATCCAGTTTATCGATGGCAACGGTCATGTCAATGATCAGTTCTGGTTTACCGATAATTTCAGCAATTCCAGAAAGGATTTTCCGGTTATTCAGTTTAATGGTAAAGTCAGTCATTCCCAGGTTGCAGAGTGCTTCCTGGTAGATCAGTACAAATTCAGCTTCGTTCAACAGGCTTTCTGAACCTACTACATCCACATCGCACTGATAAAATTCACGGTAACGTCCTTTTTGAGGTCTGTCAGCTCTCCATACGGGCTGGATCTGGAAACGTTTGAAAGGAAGGGCTATATCATTCTGGTGCATCACTACGTAGCGTGCAAAGGGTACAGTTAAGTCGTAACGTAATGCTTTCTCACTAATGGACGAAATCAGTGCATTAGAGTTTAAATTGCTTAAATGATCCGCATTGGCTTTAGAAAGGTAATCTCCTGAGTTCAGGATCTTAAAAATCAGTTTATCGCCTTCATCACCGTATTTACCAGTCAGGGTAGAAAGATTTTCCATCGAAGGAGTCTGTATTTCAGCATAACCATATTTCTTAAATACCTTTTTGATGGTATCGAATATGTAATTACGTTTCACCATTTCCTGAGGTGAAAAATCACGGGTTCCTTTTGCTAAAGACGGTTTAATGTTTGACATGGGGGCAAAAGTACAAAAAGTAGAACGCATAAAAAAAGCTGCCGAAGCAGCTTTTTAAATATTTCAATATTATTAAACCAATAATCTTACTGGTTCTTCTAATAATGCTTTGAATGTTTGTAAGAATGCAGCACCTGTAGCGCCATCTACCGTACGGTGATCACAGCTCAAAGTAACTTTCATTACATTTCCAGGAACAACAGCACCATTTTTAACTACTGGTACTTGTGAAATCCCGCCTACAGCAAGGATACAAGAATCAGGTGTGTTAATAATCGCTGTAAATTCATCAATACCAAACATACCTAAATTAGATACGGTGAAAGTTGAACCTTCCCAGTCTGAAGGCTGAAGTTTTTTAGCTTTTGCACGTTGTGCGAAATCTTTAACCTCAGCTGAGATACGTGACAATGATTTTCCATCAGCAAAACGTACTACCGGAACTAATAATCCGTCTTCAACGGCAATAGCTACACCTACGTTCACGTGCTCATTGTAACGGATTTTATCTCCTAACCATGAAGAGTTCACGTTTGGATGTTGTTTTAAAGCAACAGCCACTGCTTTGATCACTAAATCATTGAATGAAAGTTTAACCGGAGAGAATTCATTCATCTTCACACGTGCAGCCATCGCAGCATCCATATCAATACTCATCGTAAGATAGAAGTGCGGTGCAGTGAACAAGCTTTCTGATAATCTTTTCGCGATTACTTTACGCATTTGAGAAACTGGTTTCTCTGTATATTTTTCTTCGCCGATATATTGTGCAAGAACTGGTGCTGATTTTTCAGCAGATGCAGGGGCTGAAGCAGCTTCTGTACCTTTTGCAGCCGCAGCAGCAGGCTTGAAGTTCTCAATATCTTTTTTAATGATACGGCCACCATCAGCACTACCTGCAACCTGTGCAAGATCTATACCTTTTTCTTTTGCAATTCTCTTAGCTAAAGGAGAAGCTTTCAGGCGTGAACCGTCAGCTGTATGTGTTTCTTCCTGTGCTTCTGCAGGAGCAGCAGCAGCAGCAGCAGCAGCTTCTTTAACAGGAGCGTCAGCTTTATCTGCAGCAGGTTTTGCCGGAGCATCACCCTGGTTTAAGATACCGCTTATATCAAATCCTTCCGGACCTACAATCGCGATGATACCGTTTACTTTCGCAGCAGCACCTTTTTCTACTCCAATATGTAATAAAGTTCCATCTGCATAACCCATTACTTCCATAGTCGCCTTATCGGTTTCCACATCAGCAAGGATGTCATCATTTTTAATTTTATCACCTACTTTTTTATGCCATTCAGCAATTACGCCTTCAGTCATGGTATCGCTTAACAATGGCATACGTACTACTGTAACGCCTTGTTTTTCCAGATCAGCATCAGTTACCGCAGCACCTTTTGCTTCAGCTTTGGGAGCTTCTTCAGCAGGTTTTACTTCCGCAGCTTTTTCCTCTTTTGCCGGTGCAGCAGCACCTTCTGCGTCAAGAGCAGCTTTATAATCTTCGCCTTCTTTACCAATAACTGCAATTACAGCATCAACAGGAACAGCTTTACCTTCTTCTACACCAATAAAAAGGATGGTGCCATCCCAGTAGGATTCCAGATCCATAGTCGCCTTATCGGTTTCTACTTCTGCCAGAACGTCTCCACTTTTAACTTTATCGCCAACTTTTTTATGCCACTTCGCCATTACCCCTTCGGTCATGGTGTCGCTCATTTTGGGCATCTTAACTACTTCAGCCATTCTATAATATCAATTGAAAATAGGTTGTAAAATTAATCTTGGATATATGGATAGTCTTGTTGCACGTAAACATCAGTATATAATTCTGATGCTTCCGGCCATGGTGACTCTTCAGCAAATTTCACAGATTCATCCACGATCTGTTTCACTTTAGCTTCAATTTCTTCAATCCATGCCTGATCAGCATACTTTTCGTTCAGAATAGTTTCTCTTACTGATTCAATCGGATCTTTAGCTTTATATTCTTCTAATTCGTCTTTAGTACGATATTTAGCAGGGTCAGACATCGAATGTCCACGGTAACGGTAAGTTCTCATTTCCAGGAAGGTTGGTCCTTCACCATTACGTGCACGCTGTGCGGCTTCATCCATTGCGTTGTGAACAGCAACAGGGTCCATTCCGTCAACCGGAGCACATGGCATATCGAATCCTAAACCGATTTTATATAGGTCTAACATGTTAGTTGTACGCTCTACAGAAGTTCCCATTGCATAACCGTTGTTCTCACAAACAAAAATTACAGGAAGTTTCCATAACATGGCCATATTGAAGGCTTCATTTAATGCGCCCTGACGAACAGCACCATCACCCATATAGCAAACGTTAACATTTTTAGTCCCTTTATATTTTTCAGCAAATGCGATACCTGCACCTAATGGGATCTGACCACCTACGATTCCGTGACCACCATAAAAATTATGTTCTTTGCTAAACATGTGCATTGAACCACCTTTACCTTTGGAACAGCCGGTAGCTTTACCGTACATTTCTGCCATTATACTGTTTGCACTTACACCTTTCGCCAAAGCATGAGCGTGATCACGATAAGCGGTGATCATAGAATCTTCAGGTTGTAATGCAGAAATCGCTCCGGCAACAACAGCCTCCTGACCGATGTATAGATGACAAAAACCACGGATTTTCTGTTGTCCGTAAAGTTGACCAGTTTTCTCTTCGAATTTACGCATTAGTAACATCGACTCAAACCACTTCAGATAGGTATCCTTATTAATTTCTACTGCACTCATTTTTGGCTATTGATTTTTATTTATGAGAGCAAATCTACTTTTTTATTGTAATATATCGAAGGATTAGTGTAAAATGGATGTGAGCAATGACCGTAAAATGTTAATAACTCATACATTTCATCAAAATACATTTGGATAACATATCTTATTTACATAGTTTTGACAACCTGACAATAAGCCTTAGCTGGTGTACGTTTAAGTGCAAGTGCCTATTACCCAAACTTAACAGTGTAACATGATAAAAAAATTTTTGTTTTCTGCCCTTATTGCTTTGTGCAGCGTGACTGCTTTAAACGCGCAAACTAAAACAAAAGAAACCAACAAATTAGAGGATCCTGATAACTTAGCTTCCCAATATTTCTCCCAGGTTATGGGTATCGCAGTTGACGCGACATCTAACGTTAAGCTCTACAAATTCATTTATGAATGGATAGGAACACCTTACCGGTTTGGAGGAAATACCAAGAAAGGAATAGATTGTTCAGCGTTTACCAAGGCGATTTACGACAAAGTTTTCAACACTACATTGTTAAGAAATTCAAGGGACATCTTCAGCATGGTAGACCCGCTACCTAAAGATGAACTCAAAGAAGGAGACTTAGTCTTCTTTAAAATCAGAAGTACAAGAATCACACATATCGGAATTTATTTAGGTGACAACCGCTTTGCACACGCATCTTCTTCAAGAGGTGTTGTAATCAGCAATTTGAATGAGCCTTATTATTCACGCTTCTTTTATAAGGGCGGACGGATTCTTGAATCTGCTAAAAAAGATTTAATCGAAGAATAATATCTTCTATACCAATAGCTATACGATCCTTCTAAATTAATTTAGAAGGATTTTTTTATGAATGAAAAGATGAAAACTAAAATAACCGGCTTTATTTTGCTTGCTGTAGCAACCAGCCTGATTTTACTGAGCTGCACAGGAAATGTGAATATGGCAGCTGAACAACACTCAGCTATTCAAAGAGATACAACTTTAAGGTCTAAAAAAGACACATTGACCATTACTGCAGTTGGCGATATGATGCTGGGTTCTGCTTACCCTTCGAAATCAAATCTGCCCCCTGATGATGCGGTTGGCAGCTTTAAAAATGTAGCGTCTTTTTTAAAGGGCGATATTGTATTCGGGAATCTGGAAGGCTGTTTTCTGAACAGCGGGAAATCAACGAAGTGTAAGGATACCATTGGCAATAGTTGTTTTGCTTTCAGAATGCCGGAACGTTATGCAGGAATTTATAAGCAGGCGGGCTTTAATTTACTCAGTGTGGCGAATAACCATGTGGGAGATTTTGGCTGGAAGGGAAGAAAACGCAGTGCGGCAATCCTGGATTCACTGGAAATCAACTATGCGGGCTTAACTTCTCATCCTTATACTATTTTCGAAAAAGACAGTGTAAAATATGGTTTCTGCGCTTTCGCGCCTAATGAAGGTACGGTTTCCATCAACCAGGCAGATAGTGCGAAGCAATTAGTGTCTTTTCTTAAAAAGCAGGTCGATATTGTGATTGTTTCTTTCCACGGTGGTGGCGAAGGTGCGAGGTTTGAACATGTACCCAGAACAAATGAGATCTTTTACAAGGAAAACCGGGGGGACGTTTATGCTTTCGCCCATGCGGTAATTGATGCCGGTGCTGATATTGTATTGGGACAGGGCCCGCATGTTACCCGCGCGGTGGAAGTCTACAAGAATAAGTTTATTGCCTACAGTCTTGGTAATTTCTGTACCTATGGAATGTTTAGTTTAAAAGGCCCTAATGGCTTTGCCCCGCTTTTACAGGTTAAGATCAATGGCAAGGGAGATTTTCTATATGCTGATGTAATTTCAGTCAAACAAGATAAAGTTCACCGTCTTACTTTAGATACAGCACAAACTGCTTTCAAAAAGATAGTCTCTTTAACAGCTGCCGATTTCCCTGGCCATCACCTGCAATTTACCGGTCAACAGATCCGGATGAAGGATTAAGATTCATCTTTCGTGTTTTTGACCAGGCTGATACCGGAGAAAAAGAAGATGATACTGATTGCTGCTGAAACTAAAAGTTCACGCGTCATCATCGTATGTTTTACAAATCCAACACCTGCATAGATCAGGCCGATAATGCCAAGGATAGTTAAGATTGTACCAAAAATTCTTTTTACGTTCATGATGATTAAGTTAATTCAAATCTTCTTATACAATATCTGTGCCCGGAGTGTTTAAGCCCCCGAAGATTTGCATATGATAGTTATTGCGTATCTTGAAAAAGTTTAACTTATTAAATTATTAATCATGAATTACGCCATGTACATTTTTTTCTTCTTTGTCCTGATCGTGCTTTTTAGCTCTTTTGTAACGGTAAAGCAAGGTACAATTGCAGTTGTTACGGTCTTTGGAAAATACAGACGGCAACTAAGACCCGGACTAAATTTTAAAATTCCGCTTATCGAGGTAATCTATTCCAGGATCTCTATACAGAACCGCTCAGTAGAGTTGTCCTTTCAGGCGGTAACACAAGATCAGGCCAATGTCTATTTTAAGGCCATGCTGCTCTATTCTGTTCTGAATCACGATGAAGAAACAATCAAGAATGTCGCTTTTAAGTTCGTAGATGCGACCAATTTAATGCAGGCACTGATTCGTACTATTGAGGGTTCGATCAGGGCATATGTAGCGACTCAGAAACAAGCCAATGTTTTAGCGCAGAGAAATGAGATCGTAATGCACGTAAAGGAACAAATTGATATAGTATTGGAGTCCTGGGGTTATCATTTACAGGATCTGCAATTAAATGATATTACTTTCGACGATGAAATTATGCGTTCTATGAGCCGTGTAGTAGCTTCAAATAACCTTAAAGCAGCTGCCGAGAATGAAGGACAAGCGCTGTTGATTACGAAAACCAAAGGTGCTGAAGCCGATGGTAATGCGATTAAAATTGCCGCAGCAGCTGAACGTGAAGCGGCACAATTACGTGGACAGGGTATCGCTTTATTCAGAGCTGAGGTTGCACATGGTATGACTAAAGCAGCTCAGGAAATGGAAGAAGCAAACCTCGATATTTCTGTAATCTTGTTTACGATGTGGACTGAATCTATTAAGCATTTCGCAGAAAACAGTGATGGTAATGTGATTTTCCTTGATGGTTCTACTGACGGGATGAACAAAACGATGAAAGAAATGATGGCTATGCAATTCCAGAAGCCTAAAAATTAACAGGCATAAAAAAAGTCCCTTTTCAGCTGAGAAGGGACTTTTTCATTTATGGATTTGTTGTTATTGCTGCTTAAGCTGGATAAAATCTCCCATTACTCTCAGACTTTCATCCTGGAAGAAGTCGAAGTCTTCGTTCTTCTTGACCTTGTCTCCTTTTTTAACTGGTGGCAAACCTCTTGATGCTCTCAGTTTATTGGTTTTTTCCAGAGATTTAGCTTCCAGACTATCTCTTTCTGCTTTCAGTTTACCTTCATTCAGGGTAACAGAAGTCTCCAGATCACGTTTCTTCATGTCCGCTATTCCCTGGATCAGCACTTTATAATCCAGTGATTTTTCCATTCTTGCCTCATGCAGTTTAACCAGTTCTGGTTTCACAGCAGCTAAGTTTGCAACTGGAATAAAGTTAGATTTTTGAACCTCATCCCATGGCAATGCTGATGTTTCTGTGTCTTCACCAATTTTATCCATCGGGTAGAAAGATGGCAGGGTAATATCAGGCATTACTCCTTTATGTTGTGTACTGCTACCGTTTACACGATAGAATTTAGCCATAGTCAGATTGATCTGTCCTAGTTGAGGGGCATCTTTTCCACTTTTGATTGTTAAACCAGAAGCCGGAGAACCTTTCTGAACCAGGTTTGCCAAACGTTGCAGCACAGAAGGAGTAACCAGTTTGTTTAAGTCAATTGATGACTGAACTGTTCCTTTACCATAAGTTTGTGTACCGATGATAATTCCTCTTCCATAGTCCTGAATGGCTCCTGCAAAGATCTCTGAGGCCGAAGCACTCAAACGATCTACCATAACACCAAAAGGACCAGCCCAGGCCACACCCGGATGTTCGTCATTGCTAACTTCTACATTTCCTTTTAAGTCTTTAACCTGAACTACAGGCCCTTTATCTATAAATAACCCTGTCAGATCAATAGCTTCTAACAATGAGCCGCCGCCATTGGCACGAAGGTCCATTACAATCGCATCAACTTTATCTTTATTTTTCAGGGTATCAATTAATAGTTTTACGTCACGGGTTGTACTTTTATAATTCGGGTCACCTGCATTAGCTGCTTTAAAATCAGCATAGAATGCTGGAACAGTGATGATCCCTATTTTATAGGGTTTACCATTCGACTCAATAGTTTTAACTTCTTTTTTAGCAGACTGATCTTCCATCACGATTTTCTCTCTCGTCATTTCTACGATCACTGGTTTAGAAGACATATCCTGACCTACAGGAATAATTTTCAATCTTACTTTAGTTCCTTTAGGGCCTTTAATCTTAGCAACAGAGTTATCAATTCTCCATCCAATAATATCTTCGAATTCTCCTGTTGCCTGTCCTACAGCAATAATTCTGTCACCAGAGTTGAGTTGCTTGCTTTTGAAAGCAGGTCCGCCAGGAATGATCTCTGAAATCTTCAGTACATCATTTTCCAGTTGCAGACGTGCACCGATCCCTTCAAAGGAACGTGCCATATCTTCATTAAACTGAACAGCTTTAGCTGGATTAAAATAATTAGTGTGCGGATCAATGGTTTCTGTAAAAGCATCCATGATCATCTGGAATACATCCTGATTATTCAATTTAGAAGACTGTGATTTCAGGTTCTGATACCTTTTAGTCAATGTTTCTACATTTTTAGCTTCAGCAGTACCAGCGATCTTTAAATTAATCAGTTCATATTTAACTCTCTTTTTCCAAATATCATTCAAGGCAGCTGTAGAAGTTACCCATGGCATTTTCTCTCTGTCAAATACATAAGTATCATTCTGGTTGAAATCATATTTGTCCTTGATATGTGCCATTGCATAATTCAGGGTTTCGTTATATCTTTTAGAATAAACGTTGAAAATATAAAATGGTGCACTTAGATCACCTGCTCTGAAAGCATCATCCAATGTAGTCCTGAATTGTTCGAAATCTTTAATGTCTGAGGCAAGAAAATAACTTCTATAGGGATCCAATGCCTTGATATATTTATCAAGCACAAGAGAGGAAATAGAATCGTTTACTGTTAATTTCTTATAGTTATAATTTTCTATAAGCGCCACGATTTCCTTGCATACCAAACTCTGTTGCTCATCAGGCTTAATATTAGGGATACCTTCAACCAGTTGTTGTGGTTTTGGAGCGGCCGAGCAGGCAAGTACAGCTGCAGTGAAGGTGACCAGTAATATTCTTTTCAACATCTCTTTAAATAATTTAAAATCCATTTTTTATAATAACAACCAATATGATACCAATTTCTCAAATAAACAGAAAAGAGACAGTATTATACTGTCTCTTTTCTGTAATCTTTACCAAAGATAATTAAATAGTAGGCAATACGATCTATGTTAACGATTAAAATAAACGCTAACACACACGTAAACAGCATTTTCAAAGGAGCTTAATAATAGGTAATTTTATTTTAGTGAACTCTTCTTTTCTGCGATAGAGGTTCTGGCTTGTTTAAACTGCCCCTTAAACTGGCTTAAATTAGTCGTTTTAGCGAATAATTCTGCACGGTTTATATCCTTTAAGGCCAGTGAATATTCTTTTTTCTTCATTTTCACCTGCACAAGACCAAGTATAGAGTCGATATAAGCGGAGTTATTATTGACTTGTCTGGCTAAAATCCCTTGCTGGGTAAAAAACCACATGGACTGTGTCAGCTTATTTGATGCTAAATAAATTTTACCTAATTGGTTATAAGAAGCCATTTGTCCGACTCTGTTTCCGAATCTTGAATAGGTTTTAAGGGCAACGTTTAAGGTTACCTGTTCTGCCTCTGTATAGTGCTCCATTAAGTAATGAACATTGCTCAATCTTAAAAGAGAGGCACCGTAACGGGAAAAATTCTTAGAGTTATTGTATTCAAAGGCGGCCTTTCCAAAAAGGGTAACCGCATCGTTTAAATCCCCGTTCTTTTCATTCTTCTCAGCCTGTTCAAAGTAGAAATCACCATCTGCTCCGGATACAGCAATAGTGATCGAACCATTGTTTGAGAGTGGTTCTTGCTGAACAAAGGTATTTGTTTGTGCCATTGCTGACCCGGAGAATCCCAGGCATAGCAGAGCGAAACAGAGTTTATACATATTACAAATATATATATATATTTTAGTTAAACACCTGTAAACTAACATCAAAAGAAGCCCATACCATATAGGGATGTGAATCAGTGTGGTAGACTTCTCCAGCAGCGGTAATTCCGATTACACCTGCAAAGCCATCGATTGCCTTCAATTCCCGGAAAGATTTGTCACAAGCGTCCTTTAAGGTAAAGCCATCGGTAACGCGGGTCACAATCCGGGCCGATAGCGCGACACTCACAATATCTTCGCCTACTCCGGTACAGGAAATTCCGGCGTGGTTATTTGCATAGTTCCCTGCTACAGTTGCGGAATCACTGACCCTGCATGGAATTTCAAAACCTTTTCCCCCGGTAGAGGTTGCCGCAGCAAGATTACCAGCAGCGTCCAGCGCTACACAACCTACTGTTCCTTTGTTATTCTGCTGATTAAGTTTCAATTCGAATTCAGCTAAGCGCTGAGGTATAACCGGATCAAAATAGGGGAATTTATTATTTCTGGCAAATTGTATTGCACCTTCTCCGCTTAATACGCTGTCTTCATAATTTAAGAGTAATGAAGCAATCCGGACAGGGTTCTGAACATCCTGAATATTAATTACCCCTGCAAATTTCTGTGTTTTTCCATCCATAATGGAAGCGCTCAGTCTTATTTTACCATCACTTTGAATTTGTGAGCCCAGTCCTGCATTGAAAAGAATATTATCCTCCAGCAAATTAACTGCATAAGCTACAGTTTCCAGCGCAGTATGAGATTGCAGATAAGCATGAGACAGTGAAGCAATTTCAGCTAACGCGTCTTGCTTCGCTTTTTTAGTTTTCTGATTGGTGGAAGATTCACTAAAAAAACCGCCGTGGATAATTAATTTCATACGATTAGGGTGTAGGTATAACTTTTGGATGATGAATAGTTAACTGATGCGCTGTAAGATCATAAATATCTCCGTCACACATCACGTGAACGACCATATTCTTAATAGAAACCGGCTGCCCCATTTCTACATCCGTAAGATTGGTATCTGACATACTTCTTCCGTCAACAAGGATAACCATCCCCGAACCGATTGCTTCCATGGTATTGCCATTGGAGATATACAAACCTGTATCTTCTCCCAGGCCAATTCCAAGTATCCCCGGACTGCTGGCTGTTGCATAAAGCAAGCGCCCGATCCTGCCACGTTGTACGAAATGAGTGTCTACGATTACGCCATCGATAAAACCGAGTCCGGCAGTAATTTTGACTTCTCCTTTTAACAGGGCATCTTTACTATTACCCTGGTAGATCATATTTTTAGAACTTGCCGCAGCACCTGCAGAGGTACCCGCAATTACAACTTTTTCATTCTCATATTTATCAAGCAAGATTTCATGTATGGCTGTACCTCCAAAAATAGAAGATAACCGGAGCTGATCTCCACCGGTAAATACCAGTACGTCGGCCGCCTTAACCCTTTTACAATTGAGAAGATCATTTGCCTGCTCTCTATTGACGATATTAAGTACGCCAACATCATGTACATCAAGCTGAGCGAAAGCTTTAATATATTCTTCCCCAACTTTTTCAGGAACCAGCGATGCTGTTGTAATGATTTCGAAACGGGATGAAGTGCCTTTAACAGATTCAGTAGTAATACGTTTTAGAATACCACGCTCAAAGAAATTCATATTCTGAGGTAGTCCGAATTGTGTTTCAGTAAAACTTCCGGTATTTATTGCACCACCAATAATTATCAATTTACCTTTTGGAGCCATTTTATTTGTTTTCTTAGCCTAAAATCTCAAATATATATTCATTAGTTTAAATATTACCATATTTAATCAATAATCTGTGTGCAAACAACAATTATTCCTTTATTATCCAATTCTTTGATTAAATTTATGCACGTTTATATTTTAAGTGTTTTTAAGCGGATAACTTCGGCTATTTATAAAAAAACATTCATATATTGATTAACCGTTTAACAGCGTTTTTAACGAAAAAACCTAATTAGACAACAACGGAATTATCCATACACAGCCTTTATTGAAAACAAAATCGAATTAATCCTGAAGCCAGGACAGTCCTCGGGGACAACAGGTTCACTGTTAAAGAAATATTACTGAAAAACAAATGAAGGATGAAACTGGTTGTTTCATTGGGTAAAACCCGCCCGGGCCCTTCAGCCTGGCAAGCTTCATCACCTTTAAAAAACAATAAATAACATATATGAAACCTGCCAGGGCCCTTCAGCCTGGCAAGCTTCATCACCATTAAAAAACAATAAATAACATATATGAAACCTGCCAGAGCCCTTCAGCCTGGCAAGCTTCATCACCATTAAAAAACAATAAATAACATATATGAAAATACTCGGCATTCAAGTGCTAAGGGGACCAAATATCTGGTCGGTCAACAGGAAAAAACTAATACAAATGAGATTAGATCTGGAGGACATGGAACAACGTCCGACAAATCTGATTGATGGGTTTGGTGATCGTCTGGAAAAAATGATTCCAAGCTTATTTACGCACAGATGCTCGAAAGGTGAACCCGGAGGCTTCTTTGCCCGTATTAAAGAAGGTACATGGATGGGGCACGTCATTGAACATATTGCCCTGGAAATCCAGACCCTTGCAGGTATGGATACTGGTTTTGGAAGAACAAGACAAACCAAAACAGAAGGGACTTACAATGTAGTATTCAGCTACCTGGAAGAAAAAGCAGGTATTTATGCTGCAGAAGCCAGTGTTAGAATCGCAGAAGCCCTGATCGACAACCTTGATTACGACCTTGAATTTGACATTCACCGCTTAAGGGAATTAAGACAAATGGAACGCCTTGGCCCAAGTACCGGATCTATCGTAGATGAAGCCATAGCAAGGGATATTCCATGGATAAGACTAAACAAAAGCTCTCTAATCCAATTAGGCTACGGCAAAAATCAGGTGCGCTTCAGAGCAACCATGACCGAAAGGACAAACAGTATCGCTGTAGATATTGCCGGAGATAAAGATGAGACTAAACGAATTTTAAAAGATTCGGCTATACCAGTGGCCAATGGAGTTACAATCTCTGATATAAGCGAACTGGATGATGCCATTGAAAGTATCGGCTTTCCGCTGGTATTTAAACCATTGGATGGAAATCACGGTAAAGGCGCATCCATCAATGTTAAAACACCAGAAGCTGCTAAACTTGCATTTGAACATGCAAAACAGTATTCCAGAAGAATAATCATTGAAAGCTTTATTACAGGTTACGATTTCAGAATCCTGGTTATCGACAATAAAATGGTTGCCGCAGCCTTACGCGTTCCAGCTCATGTAACCGGAAATGGAACTGCCACTGTTCAGCAATTAATTGATAAAGAAAACGAAGATCCGCGCCGCGGTTACGGACATGAAAATGTCTTAACAGAAATACTTGTTGACCGCGATACCCTTGATCTGTTATCTAAAAAGAATTATACACTGGAAACTGTTGTGCCAAACGGAGAGCTTGTTTATTTAAAATCAACAGCTAACCTGAGCACAGGTGGAACGTCTATAGATGTAACTGATCTTGTTCACCCGCAAAACATTTTCATCAGTGAGCGTATATCCCGTATCATCGGATTGGATATTTGCGGAATTGATGTCATGGCGCAAAACCTGACACAACCACTTACAGAAAATGGTGGTGTCATCCTGGAAGTTAATGCTGCACCGGGATTCCGGATGCACCTTGCTCCAAGTGAAGGCCTGCCAAGGAATGTTGCTGCCCCGGTAATTGATATGTTATATCCTCCCGGTAAAGCTAACAGAATCCCAATCATTGCCGTAACGGGTACAAATGGGAAAACAACTACAACAAGGCTGATTGCACATATTGTAAAAAGCAATGGAACAAGGGTTGGTTTCACAACTTCAGATGGTATCTACGTTCAGAATACCATGCTGATGAAAGGAGATACCACAGGACCAGTAAGTGCAGAATTTATATTGAGAGATCCTACCGTGGAATTTGCCGTGTTAGAAACCGCAAGAGGTGGTATTCTGAGAGCAGGACTTGGATTTAAACGTTGTGATATTGGCGTAGTAACCAATATACAGGAAGATCATCTTGGAATTGCAGATATTCATAGCTTAAATGATCTGGCCAGAGTAAAGGCAGTTGTTATTGGAGCGGTTAAAAGAGACGGATGGGCAGTACTGAATGCAGACAATAAATACTGCGTTAAAATAGCTGAAACTGCAGATTGTAAAGTCGCTTACTTTAGCATGGATGAGAACAATCCTGTGATTGTAGAGCACTGTAAAAAAGGCGGTTCAGCAGCAATCTATGAGAACGGATATATCACGATCAAAAAAGGGGACTGGAAGATCAGGGTAGATAAAGTAACGCATATCCCGTTAACTTTTGGCGGTAGTGTTGATTTCATGATCCAGAATGTACTGGCTGCGACCCTATCTACCTTCTTATGGGGGTATAAGATCGAAGATATACGCATGTCCCTGGAAACCTTTATTCCTTCTGCTGCACAAACGCCAGGAAGAATGAACATCTTTAAATTCAAAGAGTTTAAAATCCTTGTTGATTTTGCGCATAACTCCAATGGATTTAACGGGATCAAAGACTATCTGAAAACAATTGAAGCGACAGAACATATCGGCGTAATCTCAGGAACCGGCGACAGACGTGATGAAGACATCAAAGAAACAGCCCGTATCTCTGCAGAAATGTTTGACAAAATTATCATTTGTCAGGAAAGGTATCTTCGTGGCCGTCAGCCGCAGGAAATCATAGATCTGTTGATCTCAGGTATCAGAGAAGTTAAACCGAACATGGAAATCATTATCAATAATGACTCCGCTGACTGTCTTCAGTTTTTAATAGCCACAGCGAAATCAGGTTCTTTTATTACGATTCTGAGTGATACTATTGATAGTGCGATAGAAAAAGTAACAGAGTACCTCGACAAAGAGTTTGGTATTTAGTCAAACCCTATAAACAAAAAGCCTGAGCGATATGCTCAGGCTTTTTGTTTGCTATAATTTTAAGATGCGGTCTGATCTCTTAACCCTTTAATCTGGTCATGAGACGCACGCAGCTCCGATTTTTGTTGTGTAATCAAGCTTCTTGTATCTGCAGAAAGACCTTCCTCTTCCAGAGCTGATTTATAAGCTCTTTGTGCGGCATCTTCCCCAGCTTCACAATTGTTTAAGATCGTTTTGCGATCATGGCCGGTAAATACGGCTTTCACATCCATCCAGGCACGATATATTTTACCAGATGTTGTAGTTCCAGTTTCCATATCAGTACCTGTACCTTGAACTGCAGTTGCTAAAGCCAATTTAATTTTATGGCTTTCTGCGATCATTTTCACAAATAATTCTTTCAGATCACTGTCTTCCGGTGATAATTCCTGAATAGCTTTTTCATAACCAGCAATACGGTCATTATTAATTTGAATCAGGTCGTTCAGTGTTTCTGGGTTTACTTTAGTGTTTTCCATGTCTCTAAAAAATTTAGTCATGGAAGTAACGCATGCCCCAAAGAAAAGTTTTACAAATTTTTCAGAGGAAGATAACCCAGGTGAATTTCGTCCTTAACTGTTGTTTCAGCAGGAGCTATTAAAATCTGATAACGTTCTTTAAGATCAGCTGACAACACCTCTTCAATTTCAAAAATGTCATCCACATCAACACCATATTTATCATCGATATGAGAAGGTGCTCCCTCAAAACCCGTATGCAGAAAGAATGCAGATTCTTTAGCCTTTTTAATCACTTCAGCTTTATCTCCTCCGACCAAAAGCATTCTGTAATGCAGTTCATCAAATTCATCTTTTTTATAACCGCCCAGGTTCAGGAAAAATAAAGCCCGCGGTGATTGATCATGCGCTAATGCTTTCTCAACGATCGAGATATTAAATCCTTCTACTGCTGTAACTTCTCTCCAGGCATCCAGATGTATCTTACCATTCGCTTCAGGCCAGAATTCCATAATTTGAGGGATCAGATCCTTTAAACAGGTCCCTACTGCAAAAAACACATCATGTTGTTCTGTATTTCTGCCAGCAGGTTTACATCCAAGTAATATTTGATATAATTTCAAAGGTTCCATTCTCTACTTTTTTAATTCTTCTATCAGATTTTTTGCTCTTTTTTCTATCGTTAAAAAAACCGGGTCAAATAACTGATCATCAAAGTAAGGGTCAGTAACTTCATCTTCATCCGTCAAAAACAACCTTACTTTTTGACGATGTTCTTCATTTGCCGCCAATTTTAATACATCACGTAGATTGTTCTTATCCATTACCAGGATATGATCAAATTCATCAAACAGTTCCTGTCCAAAAAGACGGGCACGTTGTCTGGAAATATCATATCCATAGTTTTTAGCTATAGCTATACTTCTTTTATCTGCAGGCTGCCCGGTATGCCAGTTTCCTGTTCCGGCAGAAGCAACTTCCCAATCCAGTTCTTTTTCGGCAATCAATTGCCTCACAATCCCTTCTGCAAGCGGAGAACGGCAGATATTACCCAGGCAAACCATCAGAATCTTCATCGGCTTATGAATAAATATCGTTAATAATCTGTGCTAAACGTACCCCACCTTTTAACAACTGCTCATTCATCAGATCAATAAAATCAAAGTTATAACGGTAACTTAATTTATCATCAGCCTTCGTTTTGTCATATATTTTATTGCACGCTACATAAGACTCATAAACAGTTTCTTTCAGAGAATCATGGCTCCATTTCGTAAACTGCTCTTTCGAAGGATGATTAATAGCCGTCGCATATTCCGTATAGCTTAATTGCTGTCTGTCAACCAGCTCTTCGTCCCACACACGGTGAAGATTTGAACGCTGACCAAACCACATTACACTGACTTTATTACCGCCAAGATCTTCTTTTCTTGCCGTGTGCATCGGCTGATGTACATCGCCTACCATATGGATCAGTAAACGCATAGCCATTTGCTGCTGTTCAGCTGTACTTTTCTTATCCTTAAGAATTTTGATCATTTCGGGAATCTTGTTATAAACATTAGGTTCCTTACTTGTTTCCAGGAAGTTAAACACCCCATTCTGATCCAGATTACCAGGGATATTTACATAATGCCAGCTGGTCAGGTAGTTATATGACGTATCTGACTTGATGAAATCCGGCCAGTTACTTGCAATTGCCATACTTTCATTTCCCAGTACCTGTTTTACAGCTTTGCGGGCTTTTGCAGTCAGATAATAGTCGGCAATCTGTCCGACAATACGATGTCCTGTTTGTCCCCAGGCTGCTGCATTCAATGGCAGGTAAGCAATCAATGCAACTGCGATACAAACCTTTTTTATATTTACTACTGAAATCATTGTTTTATTTTATAATTCTTGCGGTACACATTTGATTTTTTGTTTCAGAACAAGGTTAACGTCCCTTTGATCACTCAAACTTTGTAAAGAAAGATGAGTGGAGTCCTTTGACTTGATCAGGAAACTTTTCCTGTATATTCCAACCGTATAACAACCGGAAACCTTTTGCTTATAATTAGCTTTAGTATAGGTTCCTTCTAAGAACAAACTATCTTTTCTTACTTGATATACACCCTTTGCATATTCTTTCCAAACGCCATTATTGTAACAAGGGTCCTCATAATAGTTGACTTTTGAATGTGTCGTCAGGTCAACGTAAAATGAGTCACAGGTAATTTTCACCTGGTGGTGTGTATAATTCATCAGTTTAGACGCATTGGTGATGCTATCCTGACTCCATACCCCCTGTAAAAATGTTTCTCCATTACCCTGAACGTTTGCGCGCCTCTCGCAACCGAGAGACGCTATCAAACAAAATAGAATAATTAGATAATGGTATCTATTCATGTTATTTTAAACTACCTACCATATCCTCTGGTCTTACCCATTCATCAAATTGCTCACTGGTCAATAAGCCCAGTTCTACAGCAGCTTCGCGAAGTGTTTTATTTTCTTTATGTGCTTTTTTAGCAATTTTAGCCGCATTCTCATAACCGATATGCGGATTCAATGCTGTAACCAGCATTAAAGAGTTTTCCAGATGTTTTTTGATCTCTGGTAAATTTGGTAAAATACCTACCGCACAATTATCGTTGAATGACACACAAGCATCACCAATTAATCTTCCCGACTGCAATACATTCGCTGCAATGACCGGTTTAAAAACATTCAGTTCGAAATGTCCGTTGCTGCCGCCAATACCTACAGTTACATCATTACCCATTACCTGTGCACAAACCATCGTTAATGCTTCTGGCTGCGTAGGATTAACTTTTCCCGGCATAATAGAAGATCCTGGCTCGTTATCAGGAATGATGATCTCACCAATACCCGAACGCGGACCTGAGCTTAACATTCTCACATCATTGCCCACTTTCATTAAAGCTACAGCAGTACGCTTGTAAGCAGCAGATAATTCTACCATAGCATCATGTGCAGCCAATGCCTCAAACTTGTTTGGCGCAGTTACAAATGGTAAACCTGTAAGTTCAGCAATTTTGCGGGCAACCAGTACATCATACCCATTTGGTGTATTCAATCCTGTTCCTACCGCAGTACCGCCTAAAGCTAATTCAGTAATCATAACCAAAGCATTTTTAACTGCTCTGATACTGTTGGTAATTTGCTGCGCATAACCTGAAAATTCCTGACCCAGCGTTAATGGAGTTGCGTCCATAAAGTGAGTTCTTCCTGTTTTCACGATCTGAGCAAACTCAACCGCTTTGGCTTTTAATGTTTTTTCCAGTTTTTCTAAACCTGGTATAGTAATTTCCACAGCTTGTTTATATGCCGCAATGTGCATCGCTGTAGGGTAAGTATCATTTGAAGATTGTGATTTATTGACATCATCATTCGGATGAAGAATTTTCTTCTCATCTGCCAGGCTGCCACCGTTCATCACATGTGCACGGTTTGCAATCACTTCATTGGAGTTCATGTTGCTCTGGGTTCCAGAACCTGTCTGCCAGATAACCAGTGGGAACTGATCATCTAAAGCTCCGGCAATTACTTCATCGCATGCTTTAGCAATCCATTCTGCTTTATCGCTTGCAAGCACACCAAGTTCTTGATTAGCCAGTGCTGCAGCTTTTTTGAGATAACCAAAAGCATGGATAATCTCTTTTGGCATGGAAGCCTCAGGACCAATTTTAAAATTATTACGTGAACGTTCAGTTTGTGCACCCCAATACTTATCAGCAGGGACCTGAACTTCGCCCATGGTGTCGTGTTCGGTTCTAAAATTCATTTCTTTTGTTTTTTTTCAAAAATAAGCTTTTATCTCTATAGAAGAATGTAAAGTATATGATAATGTTTAAAACTCTTTTGCGTTTAAAGGCTTAATATTGTTTATTTTTCAGGCTTCAAAAAAGACTAATCTAATTCATGACTTACCGTACCTTTTTTCCCGTGGCTTTACTCGCCACTTTTCTCATTAGTGCCTGTTCACATGCTAACAAAAAACATCAGGACCCGAAGATCAGAACCGTAAATGATGATAAAGCTGATAGCCTCCTCATTTCATATGACCCGGCCAAAGGGGACAAATGGATCGCTAATTTTGTAGATAACCTGCACAAGAAATATGGGTTTAACGGAAATATGCTCGTTGCCAAAGACGGTAAAATACTTTATGAAAAAGCAATTGGGTGGGCAGATTATCTTCACCGTGACAGTTTAAAGATCAATTCTGAATTTGAACTGGCCTCTATTACTAAAACATTTACAGGAGTTGCCATCATGCAACTTGTGGAACAGGGTAAACTTAAATTAACAGATAACGTTAAACAATTCTATCCTAATTTTCCTTACGAAGACATCACTGTCAAGCTTTTGCTTACACACCGCAGCGGAATGATGAACTATGTATATTTCAGCGACGGCGTATGGAAAGACAAAAAGAAACCGATGAGTAATCTTGATGTAATGAACCTCATTGCACAATATAAACCTAACCGTTATGCTAAACCGGATACAAGATTTCATTACAATAACTCCAATTTTATGGTGCTTGGTGCTATTATTGAAAAAGTAACCGGCAAAAAATACTCAGATTATATGATGGAAAATGTTTTCAAACCTGCGGGCATGAAACATACACACGTATATTCTACTACTGCTTATTCTAAAATACCTGTTGATGTAGTTGGCCATGACCGTACCTGGAAATATTCAGTAGTACAAAATTTCCTGGATGGTCCGGTAGGTGACAAAGGTATTTACAGTACAATTCATGACCTGGTTTTATATGATAACGCCCTGAAAAAAGGAAGGTTATTAAAACAAGCAAGTCTTGATTCTGCTTATACAGGTCATAATAAAGCTATCAACGGCCACTTCAACTATGGTTACGGCTGGAGAATGTATGACGGAGAAAACGGACGTAAAGTAGTTTACCATACGGGCTGGTGGCATGGTTTCCGTCACATTTATGTGCGCGACATCCAAAAGAACATTGTCATTGTTTTCCTGGGTAACCTGACCAATGGAAGTTTGATGCACTTAGATGACTTGTATAAACATTTGGGTGTTCCGGTGATCAGAAAAGGTGCTTATACAGGAAAAGGCTCTATGCCAGGAAGTGATGAAGATTAAGAAAATCTGATTCTAAGATATTTTATCCAAAGCGATCCCTCTGCTTTTTTTATCGACAAAGCGCTTCAACAAAGCATTTTCCGGTAAAGAAAGCGTAGGGTCTTGCTGAAAAACCTCAATCACCGTATTTCTGGCTTCGTGCAGGATCTGCTGGTCTTTCACTAAATCTGCCAGTTTTAAATCCAGTACCCCACTTTGCATCGTACCAGAAAGATCTCCTGGCCCGCGCAATTCCAGGTCAATCTCTGAGATCTCAAACCCGTTATTGGTCATCACCATCGTTTCCAATCTCTTTCTGCCTTCTCTGCTTAGCTTTTCGCCAGACATCAGGATACAAAAGGATTGTTCTGCCCCCCTGCCCACTCTTCCGCGCAGCTGATGTAACTGTGATAACCCAAACCTTTCTGCATTTTCAATAATCATTACAGAAGCATTAGGAACGTTTACACCAACCTCAATCACCGTTGTTGCCACCATGATTTGAGTCTTTCCATCTATAAACCGCTGCATTTCATACTGCTTATCCTTATTAGGCATCTGCCCATGGACAATACTAATTTGAAAATCTGGTAGTGGAAATTGATAACGCATTTGTTCTATACCGGCTTCCAAATGGAGTAAATCCAGTTTTTCACTCTCTTTAATCAATGGGTAAACTACATAAACCTGCCTGCCTTTTGCAATCTCCGTTTTCATAAAACCGAACATCCGCAGCCGTTGCCCTTCCACCAAATGTTTAGTTTCAATGGGCTTTCTTCCCGCAGGGAGTTCATCGATCATGGAAACATCCAGATCTCCATATAAAGTCATGGCCAGTGTTCTTGGAATTGGCGTGGCGGTCATTACCAGGATGTGCGGAGGTGTACTGTTTTTACGCCAGAGCTTGGCTCTTTGTTCTACACCAAAACGATGCTGTTCATCAATAACGACCAGGCCGAGATTTTTGAAGACTACTTTATCTTCAATCAGTGCATGTGTACCGACCAGAATATCGATTTCCCCTGCCTCTAACTGTTCATGTAAAAGTACCCTTTGTTTTTTGGTCGTATTACCTGTCAGGATGTCAACTTTAATCAGTCTTCCATCCAGTAATGAAGAGATAGAATGATAATGCTGACGCGCCAGAATTTCAGTAGGAGCCATCATACAAGCCTGGTAACCGTTGTCATTCGCAAGCAGCATACTCATTAAAGCGACAACTGTTTTTCCACTTCCAACATCGCCTTGTACTAATCTGTTCATCTGGATGCCGCGCTGGGTATCCAGCCTGATTTCTTTGATGACCCGTTTTTGCGCACCTGTCAGCTCAAATGGCAGAATATCTTTATAGAAAGTATTCACCCTCTCCCCAACTGTACTAAAAAGGTGTCCTTTGAACTTCAGTTCTCTGAATTGTTTATTACTTAACAGCTGAAGCTGGATAAAGAATAATTCTTCAAACTTCAGCCTGCGCTGTGCATTTTGTAAAGCAGTGGTATCTTTAGGAAAGTGAATATTTAACAAGGCTTCCCGGCGGTTAACCATCCGGTACTTATCCAGAATATAAGCAGGAATTGTTTCCCTGATTTCCTGCAGACATTGTTCAATAACCAAAGCCTGCATTTTCTGGATCCCTTTACTATCAAGCGAAAATTTCTTCAGCTTTTCTGTAGAGTTGTAAACAGGCTGCAGAGTCAGATTTCCAGTCAGTGTAGCAGGTCTGGGGTAACTTTCCATTTCGGGATGAGAAATGCTGTAGGAACCATTGAAAACGGTTGGTTTGCCAAAGGCAATATATACCTTCCCGCGCATCACATTTTCATCTACCCATTTTAAACTTTGAAACCAGACCAGTTCAATTGTTCCGGTTTCATCGGTCAGCCTGGCTACAATTCTTTTCTTATGTTTCTCCCCTATAGTTTCCTTGCCGGTAATCCGTCCAAGGATCTGCACGTAAGGTAAATCAGCATCGAGCTCATTTATCTTATAAAAACGTGTCCGGTCAATATACCGGAAAGGATAACAACCCAGCAAGTCAGCATAAGTATATATACCTAATTCTTTTTGTAAAATTTCAGCACGTTTAGGGCCTACTCCTTTCAAAAATTCAATCGTTGTATCTAAATCAGAAGCAAACAAGCTGTTGGTAGTTAGTATTAATATGATCAGCGGTATTACACTGCAGAAAGCTCTTATCCTTTATAAGCAATCACTGAGATTTCTACATTTACGCCCTTAGGTAATCCTTTTACCGCTACAGTTTCACGTGCAGGAAAGTCAGACTCAAAGTAAGAACCATAAACTTCATTAACCTCAGCAAATAAATCCATGTCTGACAGAAATATGGTTGATTTCAGGATATGTGTGAATTCAAAACCCGCTTCCAGTAATACAGCATTCAGGTTACGCATTACCTGTTCAGTTTCTTCTTTGATAGAAGACTGTGTAAGCTCTCCAGTTGCAGGGTTAATTGGGATTTGTCCGGATACATATAAAAATCCATTAGCTAATACAGCCTGGCTATAAGGGCCGATCGGAGCTGGCGCATTCGAGGTATTGATGATTGTCTTCATGATTTATATCCAGTGTAAAAGTTTCAAAGTAATTCCAATGATGAAAATTGAGATAGCAAGCGCATTGATGACATGCATGATTTTGATGTCAATACTAGTTGGCCTGTTCGGATCTTTTTTTCTAAAAAAGTACATAACACAAATGTATAAAATCCAGCGCATAAAAAAAGGGCTCTGATAAATCAGAACCCTTTTCTATGTTGTTTAAGAAATATTAGTTTCTTGAAGTTTCAACACGACGGTTTTGGATACGACCTTCTTCAGTATCGTTAGAAGCGATTGGATTTGCTTCACCTAAACCTTTAGTAGCAACTTTGCTTGCACTAACTCCAGAGTTAACTAAGTAAGTTTTTACTGAGTTTGCTCTGTCTTTAGATAATTTCAAGTTGTAAGCAGCAGTACCTTCGCTAGAAGCATAACCTTTTACTAAGGCTTTACCATTGCTTTCTTTCAATACTGAAGATAATTTATCTAAAGTAGGGTAAGATTCAGTTTTTAAAACTGAAGAGTTGAATTCAAATTGGATAGTTTCGAAACCAGTTGCGTTAGAAGCATTTACTACTGTAGCTGCTGCTGCAACAGGAAGTGGACATCCTGAACCATCAACTGCAGTACCAGCAGGAGTTCCTGGGCATTTGTCGAATTGATCAGAAACACCGTCTCCATCGCTATCTTTTTTCAAATCTTCAACAGATTTTTCAACGTTAGAAACACGAGTTTTAAGTGCTTCAACTTCTTGACGTAATGAAGGGTCTTTTAACTCATCATACATAATTGCAAGAGGGTTAACCCAGTCAAGGTTTGGTTTAGCTTTAGAACCTAATGAGAATTCTAATCCAGCATAACCGTATGAGAATTTATCTTTAGTTGTTCCTTTAGCGTAAACTCCGTCAAAGTTATCACTGTCAATGAAGTGCATAGTGTAACCTAAGTTAAAAGCAACACGGTCAGAAACTTTGAATTTCACACCAGCACCAACTGGGATGTAAGCTTCTTTAACGTATTTTTTGTCATGGTTATCACCAGCTTTGTCTTTCCAGTCAGTAACTGCACCACCTGCTGCTGTTACTTTAGGAGCATAAGCAACTAAACCGTAACCAACAGTAACGAAGAAGTTAACTGAGTTTTCACGACGTAAGAAATCTACTGTAGCAACGTTAACAACACCTCTAATGTCTGCTGCGTAACCAATTTGAGTTTCGAAGCTAGAGATACCACCTTGTTGACCACCTGGCATATCTTTGTTTGTACCAGAAACTTTTCCGCGGAAAATGTTACCTTCTAAACCGAAAGCATGACCTAGTTGTTTTTTCAATGAAACACCGTAACCTAAGTTAACGTCTGCGTTTTTGAAGTCATTTGATCCACCAATCGCAACGAATGGAGATAAAACACCAGCATTAACACCAATTGACCAAGTTCTGTACTGGCCTCTTCCGCCAAACACTTTAGCTGAAGATGAAGTGGAAGTAGAATCAGTTTGAGCTGAAGCAAGAGTAGTAACACCCATTACAGCAACAAAAGAAACTGCTAAACCCTTCTTTAAAGTAGAATAATTCATAATTTTTCTTTTTTAAGGTTAAACAAATTTAAAAATGTATAATTTTTTTGTGTAGCAAAATTAAACAAATTTTTAATTCTCACAAGGTATATACAAACTCCGTTCCAATTTTAACAAATTTTAAGAATTCGATATATTTCCCTTTATTTGTCTACCGATAAAGCAGGATATGAAATATCAGAATATAGAAAACACACTCTTTATTAATCACAGATTAAATTTCAATAAACACCTTAAAAACAACTCGTTAGCTATATTCAATGCCAATGATGAGTTCCCAAGGAGTGGTGATCAGAATTTTCCTTTCAAACAAAATTGTGACCTGTTTTATCTTACCGGAATAGACCAGGAGAACACAATACTACTGCTTTACCCTGATTGTCCTAATCCATTATATAGAGAAGTCCTGTTTTTAAGACAGACAAATGAGCATATTAAAGTATGGGAAGGCCATAAATATACTAAAGCAATGGCAGAAAGTGCTTCAGGTATAAAAAAGATATACTGGATAGAAGATTTTGATAATATTCTTCACAGTATCATCACTTATGCGGACCATATTTATCTGAATACAAATGAGAATGACAGTAAGGCACATACCGTAGCTTACCGTGACATTCGTTTTATTGCAGAAATGAAGGCTAAATATCCATTACACCACTACGAAAGAGCCGCACCAATTATGCGTCAGCTCAGAGCCTCAAAATCCGCCGGAGAAATTCAGCTGGTTCAAAAAGCCTGTGCGATCACCAGGGATGCTTTTATCAGAGTTCTTAATTTTACCAGGCCAGGGGTAACTGAATATGAAATCGAAGCAGAAATTATCCATGAATTTATCCGTCAGCAAGCTACCGGACATGCCTATCCCCCAATTATTGCTGCTGGTAACAACGCAAACATCCTTCACTATGGCGATAATAACCAGATCTGTAAAGATAATGAGCTTATTCTGATGGATTTTGGCGCAGAATATTCAAATTACAATGCAGATTTATCGCGCACTATTCCTGTAAACGGCAAATTTACACCCCGGCAAAAAAGTGTTTACAACGCAGTACACCAGGTCTTGAAGGAAGCTAAAAAACTAATGAAGCCTGGTATTTCGGGAAACGACTATAATGGAAAGGTCGGTGAGCTGATGACTGAGCAGCTGGTCGGGTTGAAACTAATTTCCATGGAGGACGTAAAGAATCAAAACCCGGCATATCCGGCCTATAAAAAATACTTTATGCACGGCATCAGCCATCACCTCGGGCTTGATGTTCATGATTTTGCAAACCGCTATACCCCTTTCGAAGAAGGAAACCTGCTGACTTGTGAACCCGGAATTTATATTCCCGAAGAAGGGTTTGGTATCCGGCTGGAAAACAACATACTACTTACTGCTGATGGAAACATCGACTTAATGGCGAATACCCCAATTGATGCTGAAGAAATAGAAGAAATTATGAACAGCTCAACCTTATAAGAAATCATGTCTATACCAAAAATTATACACCAGACCTTCAAAACGTCTAAACTGCCCTTATTAACCCGCTGGCATATATCCCGGTTCAGGAAGAAAAACCAGGATTATAGTTATGAGTTTTATGATGATCAGCGAATCGAAGCCTTCCTGACTCAGGAATATGGGGCAGAAGTTTTGTCACTTTATAAAAAGATAAATATAGGCGCAGCTAAAGCAGATTTTTTCCGCTATGCAGTCTTATATAAGAAAGGTGGAGTCTATGTAGACATTGACAGCGGAATTAACGGAAGCCTGAACCAGTTTATTCAGCCAGACGATACTGCAATCATTACCAGAGAAGGAAATCCTGATTTATTTGCACAATGGGCACTGATTTACAGCCCCGGACATCCGTTTTTGAAAAAGACAATGGATATGGTCCTTGATAACATCCGTCAGAATAAATACCCGCATGATGTTCACCAGATGACCGGGCCCACTGTTTATACCAAAGCCATTGTGGAGTCTTTAAAAAATAATCCAGAGATCCCGCACCGGATATTGGGTACAGATTACAATGGCTATTTAAAAGTAAAATATAAACTGGGTAAGTTTTTCTTATATGAAAAAGGCGATCACTGGAAAAAAATGCAGCTGACCACCCCTGTGCTTAAGCCAGATTGATACCGCCTTTTATTTAAGGTAGGCCCCAATAAAGCGATAAAGATTAAAATCTTTCTGTTCAAGAACTTCAGCAATTTCCTGTTGAAGTTCAGCTTTCACCACGTCCTGCATTCTATCATTCTGTATTAATTTGAATGCCTTTTCAGTATACAAAAATAGTTTCTTCTCATTCTTCTGAATTTCCAGTCCCGTAAGCCAGGCCAGCAATTCATCAACGCCAGTCTGTTTATCTGCAACTGTTTTAAAGACCGGCACCGCATGAACACGTTGATGCAGCATTTTTTTCAGCTGATTTGCGAAACTATCAGCCCCCTCCCGGTCTGCTTTATTAACGACAAAAGCATCACCGATTTCCATGAGCCCTGATTTAATATGCTGAATCTCATCACCTGCTTCAGGCACTAAAACAACTAATGTTATATCTGCCAAACCTGCAATTTCAATCTCTGACTGACCAACACCAACTGTTTCTACAATAATATAATCAAAACCCGATGCCTTTAAAACATCTGTCATTTCAATAATTTTTGCAGAAAGCCCTCCAACTGACCCTCTTGTGGCCACAGAACGAATAAAAACATTGGGCTTATTGAAATGTGCAGACATCCGCACCCTGTCACCTAATAAAGAGCCCAGGTTAAAAGGAGAAGTAGGATCAACAGCCAAAACTGCGATTTTTTTATCCTGCGCGCTCAGCCTGTCAATCATCGCATTAACGAGCGTACTTTTACCAGCCCCCGGAGGACCAGTAATCCCGATTACCGGAGTCTGCTGATTAATCACAAGCTGTTTGAGTATTTCACTGCTGCCGGGAAGAGAATTTTCAATAAGTGTCAATACCCGTGCTAAGGACAAATAATCGCCTTCTTGTATGGCCGACAAATATTGAGGTATGGTTTTCATTGGCAAAAAGTTAAGCTATCTTTGCCTGCAAAGAACCAGAATATATATTCTTTAGCAAAATAAATAATTAGTAATTCGATTAAAATGAAAGTAAGCGGCTTCACTTATATGCGAAATAGTTTCAAATACGGATACCCTGTAATTGAGTCTATAAAATCTGTACTCCCTTTATGTGATGAATTTATAGCAGTAGTCGGTAAATCGGACGATGGAACACGCGAAGCTATCGAAGCTATTGGTTCAGCTAAGATCAGGATTATAGATACTGTATGGGATGATGATTTGATCAAAGGGGGCAAAGTATTCGCTCAGCAGTCCAATATCGGCCTGAAAGCAGTAACCGGAGACTGGGCGTTTCATATTCAATCTGATGAAGTTTTCCATGAGGATGACCTTGCTGAAATAAAAAAAGCAATGGAAGATAACCTGCACGACAAAAAAGTGGAAGGTTTCTTATTTGATTTTCTTCATTTCATAGGGGATTATAAACACAGAGGGACAACCAGAAAATGGCACCGCAGAGAAATAAGGATTATCAGAAATGATCCTTCTTATTATTCTTATAAAGATTCACAAGGGTTCAGAAGTTATCCTTCAGTAACAGATTACGAAAACAACACCAACAGCAGAAAGCTACATGTTAAACTGCTGAATGCCCGTATATTTCACTACTCTTACTGCCGGAACCCTGATTTGTTGCTGGGAAAAGTAAAAAGCTTCGGCAGTTACTATCAGCCAAAAGAGCAGGTACTGGAAAACTACAAGCAGTACAAAACATTTGATTTTGGCAGCATTGCAGATATTCTTGCCCCCTTTGAAGAAGCACACCCGCAGGTGATGAAGAAAACTATCGCCGCTCAGGACTGGGTTTTTAAACATGACCCTACCAGGATAGATTTATCACCACGGAGAATGTTCCTGCACAGGATCGAAATGCTTACCGGATGGCGGATTGGTGAATATAAAAATTATAAAATCATAAAATAGGGTGTTTACAAGGCAAAGAAACACGTTATGTGGTCATATTATAAATAAAGCTAGTAATTCCTTAACTTTGAAAAATTTCTAAATTTTAATGAAGACCTATTTTAGATTACTAACCTTTGCAAGGCCGATAGAAAAATACGCTATTCCTTATGCCCTGGTTACCATATTAGCTATCCTTTTTAATACAGTACTTTTTACCCTTCTGGGTCCGTTACTGGAAACACTTTTTGCCTCAAAAACAGCAGGTGCCAGTCAGACGATCATGGATAAAGTATCTTCATTTGACGTTATTGGACAAATCAACGGTTATATAAGCTATACCATTGAAACCTACGGGAAATTATATACTTTAAAAATTGTATGTGCGGCAATTGTAGCTTGTGTATTCCTTTCTAACTTATTCCGCTACCTCTCGCAGCGCTTCATGGAAGACCTGAGAGTACATACCTTGTTAAATTTGCGTAAAGCTGTTTTCAATAATGTGATGGATCTTCACCTTGGCTATTTCAGCAATGAAAAAAAAGGTGATATTATCTCAAAAGTGGCTTCAGATGTACAGGTAGTACAAGGCACAGTAACGAACACCCTGCAAGTGGTTTTTAAAGAACCTTTACAGCTACTGTTTTATATCGCCGTATTATTATCAATTTCTTTAAAACTTACGCTGTTCTCCCTGCTTGTAATTCCGATTTCCGGATTTATTATCAGTAAGATCGTGAAAAGATTAAAGCAGCAGGCCAGAGAAGCTCACGAAAGCTTTGCAAGAATGATCGGCTTTCTGGATGAAGCCCTTGGCGGGATCAGGATTATTAAAGCCTTTAATGCAACCACCCGGATTAAGGATAAGTTTCACAGCGAAAATGTGCTTTATTCTGACCTGAACAGAAAAATGGCCCGCAGGCAGCAATTAGCTTCTCCGGTATCTCAGACACTGGGTGTACTAGTCGTTGTATTTATCGTCCTGTATGGAGGAAGTATGATTTTGCAGAACCAGGGAGATCTTACCCCTTCAAAGTTCCTGGTATACATCGCTACATTTTCACAGGTAATGCAACCTATTAAAGCACTGGCTGACTCATTTAGCTCTATTCACTCCGGATTAGCCGCTGGAGTAAGGGTATTAGGCCTGATCGACACCAAACCAGAATTAACGGATGCTGAAAATCCTATACAAATACTAGATTTTAAAGATTCCATCCGTTTTGAGAATGTATATTTCAACTACGGTGAAAAAGAAATATTAAGTAATGTTAGTTTCACCATTAAAAAAGGACAAAGCGTTGCTTTAGTTGGCCCTTCAGGTGGTGGAAAAAGCACATTGATAGATCTTATCCCAAGATTTTACGATCCAAAGGCCGGGAATATCTATTTCGATGACATCAACCTGAAAGACGTGGCTTTAAATAGCCTCAGACACCAGATGGGAACTGTTAACCAGGAGTCCATTCTTTTCAATGAAACTATTTTCAATAATATTGCTTTTGGTAAACCAGATGCGACAAGAGACGAAGTTATTGCTGCCGCTAAAATTGCTAATGCCCATGATTTCATTCTGAATACAGAAAATGGTTATGAAACCAGTATTGGAGATCGGGGAAATAAACTATCCGGAGGACAGAAACAACGTATTTGTATCGCCCGGGCAGTATTAGCAAATCCACCTGTTATGCTGCTGGATGAAGCTACCTCAGCTTTGGACACCGAATCAGAGAAACTCGTTCAGGACGCACTAAACAGGTTAATGGAGAACAGAACGTCCATTATCATTGCGCACAGGCTAAGTACCATTCAGCATGCAGATATGATCCTGGTGGTTAATAATGGCCAGATCGTAGAAACAGGCACGCACTCCACACTGATGAACCAGGACGGCGTATACAAAAGACTAATTAACATGCAGACTTTTGCAGAATAATCCTGCCTGTCCATGAATAAAGTATCAATTATTATAGTCACTTACAATGCCGCAGCCGATCTGCAGCAATGCCTGGACAGCATTAAGGAACAAAATTATACGCCTTTGGAAGTGATCGTCGCAGACGGATTATCTCAGGACGAAACGGTAAAGATTCTGAAGCGGAACAGCGATATAGTTACTCACTGGATCAGCGAAAAAGATAGCGGGATATACAATGCGATGAATAAGGCCCTAAAAATGATTACCGGGGATTGGGTATATTTTTTAGGCGCAGATGATATTGTTCTGCCTGATTTCTCCAGGATGTTAACTGAGCTGAAAGAACAAAACACCATCTATTATGGGAGCGTTCTTAAAGGCAAAAAGAAATATATGGGGTATTTAAATCCATATTTGCAGGCAAAAACCGGAATCTGTCATCAGGCGATGATTTATCCAAAAATTGTATTTGATAAATATACCTTTGATGAACGTTACAGAATCGCTGCCGATCATCATCTGAATATGAGGTGCTGGGCTGATCCCGGCTTTCCTATTCAATTTGTTGATTATACCATCGCTGAATTTAACGAAACAGGTTTATCATCTTTATCCATTGATACGCTGTATGAAAAAGATAAAAGCAATTTAATATTAAAAAACTTTGGTCTGATCATCTGGATGCGGTTCCAGTTCAGAGAAGTAAAGTGGTGGCTATTTAACAGGCAGGCAGCAGACAAAACCCCATACTGATTAAACAGATCGCATAAATTAAGCATACATGTCTAAAAAACTCAAAATACTCTATGATCCTCAAATGTTTGATAAACAAAACTACGGCGGTATCACAAGATATTTTGCAAATCTGATAACCGGTATTGAGAAAACCAGTAATTTCTGCGCAGAACTTCCTTTAGTTTATTCCACTAATTATTACATCCGTAACTTTCCTCAATTGCTCAACAGCGGGATTGGCAGCCTGTTTCTCAAAAAAACCTATAACAGAACCCGATGGAATCTCTTGTTATCAAAACGCACTATAAAAAGATCGGATTTTGATATTTTTCATGCGACCTATTATAACCCGTATTTTTTAGAAAACCTGAAAAAGCCATTGGTCATTACCGTTCATGATATGATTCATGAAAACTATCCTGAAATTTTCAATGATGCTGAAGAGGTAATCAGCCAGAAAAAAAAGACAATAGAAGCTGCCGACCTGATAATTGCCATCTCCATATTTACAAAACAAGAACTTTTACGCCACTATCCACAGCTGGAAAGTAAGATAAGAGTGATTTATCACGGCTTACCCGATACAAAGACTGTTTCTGCAAATCAATCCCTTCCACAGCGGTACTTACTTTATGTTGGGGACAGATATACACCCTATAAAAACTTTGTGGCTATGGTCGAAGCTATTTCACCGCTGATAACCAGCGAAGAGAAGCTTCACCTGATTTGTGCTGGCGGGGGAGAATTTAATCCGGCGGAACTGGATTTACTGGCAAGAAATAATATACTGCAGTATACGACTCAAATCAATGCGTCCGACGCTCAGATGGCGCAACTTTACAGGGACGCGTTACTGTTCATTTATCCATCCATAGAGGAGGGCTTTGGATTTCCTATACTGGAAGCTTTTAAAGCTGGATGTCCTGTTGCCTGCAGTAATACCTCTTGCTTACCAGAAGTAGGCGGTAATGCAGTGGGTTATTTTAATCCTGCAATTGTTTCTTCCATCAGGGAGACCGTGTCTGCCCTGATCAGCAATCCTGAAAAAAGGGAGGGGCTTGTTAACAACGGGTATGAGCAGCTTCAAAAATTTACTTTTCAAAATTGTCTGGATCAAACCCTGGACTGTTATACTTCTTTAATTAAATCTTAAATGACTCAGGAAATAGCTACCGTTATAGTACCTTTATATAAGGTCAAACTTGATCCTCTTGAAGAAATTTCGCTTCAGCAATGCTTCAAGATGCTCTCCGGTTATAAAATCATTGCCATCAAGCCCCATAGTCTTAGTCTGAGTGCCTACAACTTCAAGTTTGATGACGTGGTTTCGTTTGAGGATGAGTTTTTCAAGAATCCGGCAGGTTATAACAAGCTCATGCGGAATGCCTCTTTTTATGAGAAATTTCTGGCTTACAAATATATGCTGATCTATCAGCCTGATGTATTTGTATTCAGAGATGATTTACGCTACTGGTGCGAACAAGGGTACGATTATATCGGAGCTCCATGGCTTAGAGAAGCACCCTATCCTGATCTGATTAAAAAAATAAAAAATGAATTCCGGATTGCCCGTCATATCAAACAGAATGTTAAACAGCCAGGCACTGATCTTCCGAGCGACATGCAGTTTGAAAACCGGGTGGGTAACGGCGGATTTTCTCTGCGCAATATCCAGAAATTCCATATTATTTGTATGGAAGATCACCAGATGATAGATTTTTACAACAGCCGGCCTGAATACCATTTTGGTGAAGACGTATACTGGAGCCTGGAAGTAAACAGGAAAAGTAAAAGGCTGAATATTCCGGATTATAAAAAAGCCGCTCATTTCTCCTTTGAAAACAGCTGTGAACACGCATTGATAATCACCGGTGGGAAACTTCCTTTTGGCTGCCATGCATGGGACAGAAATCTTAATTTCTGGCAGCCTATCCTCGAAAAAGAAGGTGTTGTATTTCCCTCTGCATAATCATTATTTTAGTGCAGTTATTATTTCAATAAGGCTGCATTAACTTCCATTTTATCGCAACCGTTCTCACAATAATAATTTCCATCATTTACGGTCTGCTGGTAAACTTTGTAATTGCTTTTTTCGCTGCCGCGGTCATTTATCTTGTGATAAATGTGGTAACAGATTGCGACCATTTTAATTTTCTTCTGAGTGATCCCAAGGTTAATAAAGCGGGCGCCCAGTTCTATATCCTCATGTCCCCAGCCCGTTAAACCATTATTATACCCGTTCACTTTTAAGAAGTCCGCTTTCCAGAAAGCACAGTTGCACCCTTTAAAATTATTTGATCTTTTCCTTTTTGTCACAAAAAAAGATTTAACCAGGGGAAAACGGATAATATTGAACCCATTGTTAATACCTTTCGAAAAAGCCGAAATAAAGCCCAGGCTATTGCCATTCAGTAATTCCTTACTCTTATCTACCGTGAGAAGCCCTCTGCTACCCAGCACGTGATAACCCTGCTCAGCTGCGTTTAAATGATCTTCAATAAAGTGTTCTTCCAGAATAATATCACCATCTATCTGAACAATATAAGTTGATGCTGTACCCAGAACAGCCTGATTCAGGATAATCGTTTTCTGGAAACCATTATCTTCATGCCAAAAGTGTTTTACCGGTATATTAAAGCGCTTTGTATAGGACCGAATCAGATCATAGGTTTCTTTCCCCGAGCCATCATCTGCAATAACAATTTCATCGGGCAGTATGGTTTGTTTTAAAACACTCTCTAATACAAGTTTTAAAGCCTCTGGCCAGTTGTAGGTTGAAATAACCAGTGCTACAGAAATACGATCAGCCATTTAACTTAAGTCGTTGTTAATAATGATGAATTGAATCTGCTACTTAAAAGACTGCATTCATCGCTGTGATATAATAAATTACTGCAGTAATATCTTTTTCGGAATTACTATAGCAAAGGTAAGTTTTTAAACCCATTTAACTCTTAAAAATCCTATTCCGTAACAGGTACAGCTATCAGACAGACTGAAAAACCCCTGTTACAGCAAAACAAACTGCCCTAAATTTATTGCCCGAATTCAGGATGTAATTTATATTTTTGACTAGCAGACATCTGCCGGTCTAAATCCAGGCCACTATACCGATTACTTTATTTATGACTGATTATAAAACAAGCTCGCCAATATTATTTCTTATTTTCAACAGGCCGGATACCACGGCACAGGTTTTTAATGAAATCAGAAAGACGAGACCATCCAGGCTGTATATTGCTGCAGACGGGCCGAGAAAAGACCGGGCCGATGATCAGGTCCTCTGCCTTGAAACGCTGCAGGTTGCGGCGCAGATAGATTGGGAGTGCGATGTTAAAACGCTATATCGCAGCACCAACCTAGGCTGCAAAAATGCAATATCGTCTGCTATAGACTGGTTTTTTGAACAAGAGGAAGAAGGAATTATACTAGAAGACGATTGCCTGCCTTCAAACAGCTTTTTTTATTACTGCGATACGATGCTGGAAAGATACAGAACAGATACACGTATCAGGCATATTTCCGGCTGCAACCTGATGTTAGGCGACAAAAGGGGAAATGACAGTATTTTCTTTGTCAATCAAACGCATGTATGGGGCTGGGCAAGCTGGAAAAGGGTATGGAAAGATTACGATAAAGACCTTATAATGTACCAGTTGGAAGAAGTACATACACAACTGAGTAATATCTTTTCCACTCCGATGCTGGTTACTATGTGGGTCAATATTTTTAAAGACCTCAAGGCCGGCAAAATAGATACATGGGATTACCAGCTTGCATTCCTTAATTTTTTTAATAATGGCTTATCAGTCATGCCAAATGTCAACCTGATTTCCAATATCGGATTCAGAGCGGATGCTACTCACACCGTAAACTCAAATAATAAATATTCAAATATCCCTTTAGAAGAGTTTAGTGAAGTCACCTATCCAAAGTATACCCTACCAGACAAGGAAGCTGATTATGCCGTACTAAACAGGGAGTTCGACCTGGAAGAACGCATCAGGAAACATAACCTGCTGAGGAGACGATTTAAAAGATGGATCAAAAGCCAATTCAAAAAAACTTCCAGAAGCTAACCGGAGCCTGTTTAGCCCCTTATTTGTTTCCATGTTCTGGACAGCAGCCCTTTCTTTTTAACAGGAGGAAGGGAAACTACTGCCCTTATCTCTGGCGAATTTAATATCTCATCAATTGTTCCCTTAACAGCCAGTAATTCAGGCCACATTTCAGGAGTGAACGGATGAAAATTTCTGAGGCAATAACAATTAAACTCATCAACCGCATTCCACAGGTTGTAATAACTTTCAATATCGAAATCAGGGCTATGTCCCCAGCTCCTTAACTTCAGTTTAATTTCTTCGGGGTTTCTTGCCCAGCTCTGGTGTAAAACCAAATCATCCCAATACACATATTTATTACCTGATGTATTGTCTCTGGCCATATCATAGACTGGATTATTGGTCGCAAAACACAGGGTTTCTGTAGATTTGTTAACCACCAGAAAACCAGACGACACCTGCTTATACAAAGCCGCTACAGTACATTTTACAGTAGTTGGCTCAGTTGGTTTATAGTTTTCTAGTTTTTGTACAAAGGCACCAAAATCTACAAAATACTCATCAGAATCAATTTGAATATACCAGTCACATTGCCCCATTTTCTCAGCAAGCATGTTCCGCTCTCTGGTATCACAATTAATCTGTGACAGCTCAGGAATATAAAAGTTATCCTGATAAATAGTGATCTTATCGCCGGTATCAAAGGCTGATACCCAGTCCCAGAATTCATCTGGTATTACAAAATCAACCCCAGACCAGGTTTTACGATCAATATCGACAGCAAAAATAATTTCTGAAACATGGTCATATACTCTGGGCAATGAGTTTTTCACAAACTCATAATCATAGGCAATCAGGTATCCGGCTTTTATAACACTCATTTAAAATTTGTATCTCTGATGAAATAATGCCGCAATTTCATCATTTAATTTAACTATTTAAAACCTAAACAGGTAGTTCTCTTTCTTATGTAAATCAGGTTAATATTTCCTGGTAATAATCTTTTTAAAAAACGATAATTAAGAAAAAAAACATGAAATTAGCCACTTATTCTGGTTAATCCTTTAAAAGGATAAAAAAATATAGCTGCACAAAGTTGATCAGACAGCAATATCTTTTAAAAATTATGCGTAAAATAAGAGTTATCGAAGCCGTAAATCAATTGGGATTAGGCGGAACAGAATATGTACTTCAGCTTTTCAGCAAGTTCCTTAACAAAGAATATTTTGAAGTTACTGCAGTCGCTTTAAAAGAGGGCGGTGCCCGTGTTAAACTAATCGAAGACCTGGGTATTCAGGTAATTGTTCTTAACGGAGACCTGAACCAGCTGGCAGAGCTGCTGAAAGAAACCGATGTATTCCACTGGCACCATGGCGGTGAACTGCCTCATGATCTTTTCAGTGTAATCAATGCCAATAAGCCTAAAATCGTAATGCAGACAAATGTATTCGGCTCATTCGATAATTCTCCTTTTTATCCTATTCTTGATTATGATCTCTATGTTTCTAAAATGATCCTGATTAGAAGAATGGAAAAAGATAAGAATTTACCAGATAATTTCAGTTATAAAAGGAAAGTACTCCATAATCCGGTAGATGTAGATCATATCACCAGCCTTTTACCAACAGCCGCCCAGATTGCCAGTTTCAAACAGCAAAACAACCTGAAGAATACATTCATTGCCGGCCGGATAGGGAGAGCCGATGACCATAAGTTCGATACAATTACCCTGGATGCATTTGCAGAATTTGCGGCCAAAGTACCTGAAGCACGGTTTTTACTGGTAGGTGCTACTCCAAAAATGCGGGACCATGCAGAAAAGCTGGGAATCACCGACCGGCTTATTATTTTCGAAAACACGAGTGATCTGCAGCAACTGCTAATCTATTATAAGGCTATGGATGTTTACATGGCCATCAGTGCTATTGGCGAAAGTTTTGGGATGGTCATTGCAGAAGCTATGGTAGCCGGCATACCTGTAGTTACTGTAAGTACTAAAAAAAGAGACAATGCACAGGTAGAACTAGTAGACAATCACCACACTGGCCTGGTAGTCAGACACGATAAAAGAAAAATAGCCAATGCGCTCCGGCTGCTTTATAAAAATAAAGACTTCAGATTGAAATTAGCCGCTTCTTCCAGACAAAAGGTACAGGAAGAATACAGAGCAAATGATATTGTGAGAAGTATGGAACTCCTGATATTCAAACATCTTGGAATGAACAGTCATGAACATGAAAAGCCGCTGTTCAAGGACTTTTCTACCGACCTTGTAAACGATTATATCAAAAGGTGCATTGACTTGCATGGAAGCCCTGAATTCTTGAAGAAACTACTATACCAGTTTAAAAAAGTACGGTAGTTGAAGCGGATAAATGCTATTTTATCCTTTCTTCAGCGATAGATTCATAACATAAAAAACACCCTGCTGATTCAAACCTTAAAAGGAATTGAACAGCAGGGTGTTCTGGTTATAAGGGTTTGAAAACTTATAGTTTTCTCTTAACTTCTACTTGTTCGTAAGCTTCAACAATATCACCAACTTCAATGTTATTAAAGTTCTGTATGTTCAGACCACATTCGTAACCTCTTGCTACTTCTTTCACGTCATCTTTATAACGTTTCAGTGAAGCCAGCTCACCAGTGTAGACAACCACACCGTCTCTTACGATACGGATCTTACTGTTACGGGTAATCGTTCCATCCAAGACCATACAACCAGCAATTGTTCCCACTTTCGTGATTTTGAAGGTATCTCTGATCTCTACGTTGGCAGTAATTTTCTCCTGGAATTCCGGAGCTAACATACCTTCCATCGCAGCTTTGATCTCGTTGATCGCATCATAGATGATTGAGTACAGACGAATATCGATTTGCTCAGCTTCAGCAAGTTTTCTTGCACCTGAAGAAGGACGAACCTGGAAACCGATAATAATCGCATCAGAAGCCGAAGCTAACAATACATCAGATTCTGAGATCTGACCTACCGCTTTACTGATGATATTAATCTGAATCTCTTCAGTAGATAGTTTCAGTAATGAATCGGCCAATGCCTCAATCGAACCATCCACATCACCTTTAACAATCAGGTTAAGCTCTTTAAAGTTACCAATCGCTAAACGACGGCCAATCTCATCCAGTGTAATGTGTTTCTGAGTTCTCAAGCCCTGCTCACGCATCAATTGTAAACGTTTGTTTGCAATCTCTCTCGCTTCAGACTCATTCTCTACAGCATTGAATTTATCACCCGCTGTAGGTGCGCCCTGCATACCCAATACCTGTACTGGTACTGAAGGTCCTGCTTGTTCTACTTTTTGTCCACGTTCGTTAAATAACGCTTTCACACGACCACTGTAGCTACCCGCTAAAATCGGATCACCTACTTTTAATGTACCAGCCTGAACCAGTACAGTAGTCACAATACCACGTCCTTTATCTAAGGTCGCTTCAATTACACTACCAGTAGCGCGTTTATTAGGATTAGCTGTTAATTCTAACAATTCAGCTTCTAATAATACTTTATCTAGTAAAAGATCAACGTTTAAGCCGCTTTTACCTGAAATTTCCTGAGACTGGAATTTACCACCCCAATCCTCTACTAAGATATTCATGACAGATAACTGCTCACGGATCTTATCAGAGTTTGCACCTGGTTTATCAATTTTTGTGAAGGCGAATACCAAAGGAACGCCAGCTGCCTGAGCATGACTGATTGCTTCTTTAGTCTGAGGCATCACTGCATCATCCGCTGCAACAACAATAATTGCAATATCTGCTACTTTCGCACCACGTGCACGCATCGCTGTAAAGGCTTCGTGACCCGGTGTATCTAAGAAGGTTACTTTTTTACCAGTTGGTGTAGTTACCATATAAGCACCAATGTGCTGTGTAATACCACCAGCTTCACCAGCTACCACATTCGCTTTACGGATATAATCCAGTAAAGAGGTCTTACCGTGATCGACGTGACCCATGATCGTAACTACCGGTGCTCTTGGTACTAAATCTTCAGGATTATCTAATTCTTCAATGATACTATCGCCTTCATCATCCGGTTTAACGAATTGTATTTCGTAACCAAACTCATCTGCAACGATCGTTAATGTTTCTGCATCTAAACGCTGATTGATCGAAACGAACATACCCAGACTCATACAAGTACCAATAATTTTGGTAACCGGTACATCCATCATGCTCGCTAATTCGTTTGCCGTAACAAATTCTGTTACTTTCAACACTTTAGACTGTAGTTCCTGTTCCATTGCAGCTTCTTCCGCAGAAAGAGCCACATCATCACGTTTACCACGACGCAGTTTTGCACGCTGTGCAAATTTACCAGATTTACCAGCTCCGCTTAAACGTGCAAGCGTTGCTTTAATCTGATCTTGTATTTCTTTTTCCGTAGGTTCTTCTTTAGAGCCTCCAGGTCCGCCTGGTTTGCTGTTTCTAAAGTTAGGCCTGTTGGCAGTATTGTTTGTATTGTTCCTGAAATCAGGTCTGTTGGTAAAAGTTGGCACGCCCGCAGGTTTTGCAGGTGTAGCAGGATTATTTCCTCCCTGCTGACCAGGCGCTGAAGGATTACCTCCCGACGACTGATTCTGTCCAGGTGCACCCGGAGCCTTTTTACGCTTGCGTTTCCTTTTCGCGTCATTGCTGTCCGCCGAAGAAGCGACAGGTTGCGATTTACGTTCAGGTGTTGTCGGCAAGACAATTTTACCAATAATATTTGGTCCGGAAAGTTTTACAGAACGGGCTTTGATAACCTCAACTTCGTCAGGTTTATCCGCTTTTGGTGCAACAACTTCTTTAACCGGCTCTGCTTTAACAACAGGTGATTCCACAGGTTTTGGTTTTTCTTCTTTAACTTCTTCTTCCACAGCTTTAACTACTTCAGGTTTAATTTCAACAGGTTTAGCCTCAATAGGTTTTTCTACTGGCTTAACTTCCTCCTGAACAACCTTAGGTGCCTCCGGGATAATCGCTGCTGGTGCAGGTGCTTCAACAGGAGCAGCCGGTGTAACCGGAGCTTCAGCTTTCACAACTTCAGCAGCTGGAAGTTCTTCTTTTTTTGCAGGGCGGGTTTTAGCGTTTAAATCATCAAGATTAATTTTCCCTACAATTTTAACACCTTTCAATGCGCCTTCTTCAACCTTTTCAGTTTCCTTTTCTACTACTGCTTCTTTTTCAGGAGCAGGTACAGGAGCTACTTCTTCCTTAGGTTTCTCAACTGTAGGAGGAGTGTAGGAATGAAGGTTCTTGATTAAAATGCCCTCGCTTTCGAATTCAACATTTTTTCTAGGTGCATCCGCAACTTTTTCAGTTACTTCAGGTTCATCACGACGAATTTTACCTATAACAATTTGATTGGCTTCTTCTTTTACGATTTTATCTCCCTGAAACTCTTTCAATAATGCATTATACATATCGCGGGAGAGTTTAGTAGTGGGTTTATTCTCAACAGAAAAGCCTTTCTTTTCTAAAAACTCAACGGCCGTAGCTATCCCTACGTTAAGTTCCTTAACTGCTTTGAATAAAATTATTGGTTTGTCGTCTGACATTGATATCCTATTTTTTCTTAATTCTTATACAAAAGTAACGTTTATTCTTGTTTTTTCTCATCAAGTCAACGCTTATTCAAATTCTGACTGTAATATACTGATAACTTCTTTAATAGTTTCTTCCTCCAGATCAGTTCTTTTTACTAATTCGTCTACTGACAGCGCTAGTACGCTTCTTGCTGTATCACAGCCAATTGATTTCAATTCATCGATAATCCAGCTATCGATTTCATCCGAGAATTCTTCGATATCCACATCTTCATCTTCTTCACCAGCTTCGCGGTAAACATCAATCTCATAACCAGTTAATTTACCGGCAAGCTTGATATTATGTCCGCCACGGCCAATTGCAAGAGAAACCTGGTCAGGCTTCAGGTAAACCGAAGCATGTTTGGTTACATCATCCAATTTGATCGAAGTGATTTTAGCAGGGCTCAAAGCTCTGGTGATATAAAGAGAAATATTATTAGTGAAATTGATTACATCAATATTCTCATTTTTAAGTTCTCTCACGATTCCATGAATACGTGAACCTTTCATACCAACACAAGCACCCACCGGGTCAATTCTGTCATCATAAGATTCCACGGCTACTTTAGCACGTTCCCCTGGTTCACGAACAATTTTCTTAATTGTAATTAAACCGTCGAAGATCTCAGGAACCTCAATTTCAAACAAACGCTGTAAAAACTCAGGAGCAATTCTTGAAATGATAATCTTTGGCGTGCTATTCATCATATCCACCTTTAAGATTACCGCACGTACAGTATCACCTTTTTTGAAATAATCAGCTGGTATCTGTTCAGTTTTAGGCATGATCAACTCATTACCCTCATCATCCAGTACTAACGTTTCTTTTTTCCAAACCTGGTAAACTTCTCCTGTTACGATTTCTCCAACTCTGTCCTTATATTTCTTAAAGATCTCGTCTTTCTCTAATTCAAGTACTTTAGATACCAGTGTCTGACGTGCAGCTAAAATTGCTCTTCTTCCAAAACTCTCTAAAGTAATCTGCTCAATGTAGTCGTCTCCAACTTCCATATCTGCATCTAACTGCTTAACCTCAGCCAGTTCAATTTCAAGATCATCATCTTCAGAAAAGCCGTCTTCCATTACTTTTCTTGTACGCCAGATCTCTAAATCACCATTGTCAGGGTTAACAATTACATCACAATTCTCATCAGTACCATATTTCTTACGTAACATGCTACGAAATACTTCTTCCAGCACACTGATCACCGTAGGACGGTCGATGTTCTTGAACTCTTTGAATTCTTGAAATGAATCGATTAAATTAATATTGCTCATTTTTATTTAAATGAAATTAAAACCTTTGTTTCTATTATATTACTAAAGTCCAGACTGGTTTCAACCAATTGTGCTTTCTTTCCTTTTTCTTTTACTTTCGCTTCAATGGTGATCGACTGTGCATTTACATCCAGCAGTTTTCCTTCCATAATATCACCTCCGGTAACTTTAACACTCAATTCGCGTCCGATGTTTTTCTCGTACTGTCTTTGAAGCTTTAACGGCTCGCCGACACCAGGAGAGGAAACTTCCAGGTTATATGCTTTCTCAATAGTATTTTCTTCTTCCAGATGAAATCCAACATGTCTGCTAATTGCAGCACAATCCTGAATACTGATGCCCTGATCACCATCTACATGAATGATTAACTTATTGCCAGGCAACAGCTTTACCTCCACTAAAAACAACTCCGGTCTGTCCGAAATTTTTTCCTCTACTAATTCTATTACTCTCTTCTCTACTTGCATAAACCAATTTGCGGATAAAAGAAAAGAGGGGACATCTGCCCCCTCTTGCCCCTCTATATCAGTGCAAAGGTAGGGATTTTATTTCAAAAATAAAAACAAATACCGCTTGTAAATCCATTGTTGTTTACCAGATCTAATTTAAAAAAATTAAATAACAGCCTGAAACAGAAAATAAAAAAAAAATAAAAGCAGGTGTTATTAAAGCCTTAACGCTTTAGCATGACCTGCTGAGGCTTTACACTATGATTTAGCCGGCCGCTGATTATTTTCTCCGTGCTGGCAAATTTTGCATTCATATAGGAGATCACTAAATAATTTTTTCCTGAAATAAATGATTCAGCAGGTTTAAAAACCAAAGTACTGTCTGTTACTTCAAGCTTACCGGGTACATTATGTTCCATGCTGATTGTATCCTCATCAGCAGGTGTCTCTAAAACAGTAATTAAATCTGCATGCGCGGTATCTACCCCGGGTATGTTCCTGATCAGCCCTAAACCAGCCGGATCAATGTCTGAAAGGATAATTGCAGTACTATCCGCTGAAAACCGGACAGAAAGTGGCTTATTATTTGCTGAAGAACATGACATTAAACAAGCCATCCCAAACAGCAGCGGAGGTAATTTTAATAAACAGCTGTACATTTTTTAAAACTAACCATTATGAAACTTATTATTGAAATTTTATTGATGGGTCTGGCCATGCTGCTGGGTTCATACCTTGTTCCGGGCGTTCATATCGACGGTTTCGGCACTGCTATTATAGCTGCCGTGCTGATTGCACTGGCCAATGCGACCATCGGTTTTATTTTAAGACTGCTTACTTTTCCTATTAACTTTCTTACACTGGGCCTGATGTCTTTCATCATTACCGTATTAATGATCTTGTTAGTAGACAGTATGATGTCAGGATTTAATACTTCCGGCTTCTTTGCTGCTGCATTTTTAGCCATTGTTGTCGCTATAATCAAAGCTTTATTCGGTACAATTGCCGGTACTGATAACGATTAACCAAATTAAAAGGGCCATTTCCAAAACAGGAAACGGCCCTTTACAAAGTTTTTATTGGACTATATTATCTTAATATCTCTCTTGAAATTACCATTTGCTGGATTTCAGAAGTACCCTCATAGATCTGTGTAATTTTTGCATCACGCATTAAACGCTCCACATGGTATTCTTTAACGAATCCATAGCCGCCATGTACCTGAACAGCCTCAACAGTCACATCCATCGCCACTTTCGAAGCATATAATTTGGCCATAGAGCCAGCTAATGTATAAGGCAGCCCCTGATCTTTTAACCATGCCGCTTTATAAACCAGCATTCTTGCTGCTTCAATACTTGTAGCCATGTCCGCTAATTTAAAGGCAATCGCCTGATGTTCTGCAATTGGTTTACCGAATGATTTACGTTGTTTGGCATAATCAAGCGCCAATTCATACGCACCAGCTGCAATACCCAAAGCCTGAGCAGCGATACCAATACGGCCACCCTCTAAAGTCTTCATCGCAAACTTAAACCCGAATCCATCCTCGCCAATTCTGTTTTCCTTAGGAATTTTAACGTCATTGAACATCAGAGAATGTGTATCAGACCCGCGGATACCCATTTTATTCTCTTTCGGACCAATTGTAAAGCCTTCCATGCCTTTTTCTACAATGAAAGCATTGATTCCTTTATGTTTAAGATCAGGATGTGTTTGCGCGATAACCAGGTAAGTAGAAGCCGTGCTTCCGTTGGTGATCCAGTTTTTTGTTCCGTTCAACAGGTAATAATCCCCTTTATCTTCTGCAGTAGTCTGCTGAGAAGTTGCATCAGAACCTGCTTCTGGCTCAGATAAACAGAATGCACCGATCTGTTGTCCTGAAGCTAAAGGTGTAAGATATTTTTCTTTTTGAAATTCAGAGCCGTAAGCCTCTAAGCCATAACAAACTAAAGAATTATTGACAGAAACCACCACTGAGGCTGAGGCATCAACTTTAGAAAGCTCTTCCATAACCAGCACGTATGAAACCGCATCTAAACCGCTTCCACCGAACTTTTCTGAAACCATCATCCCTAAAAAACCCAGTTCGCCAAGTTTTTTCACCTGCTCTGCCGGAAATTTTTGATGTTCGTCTCTTTCAATTACACCAGGCTTTAATTCATGCTGCGCGAAATCTCTCGCAGCCTGCTGGATCATCAATTGTTCTTCACTTAGTTGAAATAGCATAATAATTATTTTTGGAAAATTACTTTTTGCCAAATTTAGTATTTCAAACTGAAAGATACTATGGTTGCATAGTATCTTTCCGAAAAATAATTATTTTAGAAGATGATTGTTATCATCAGGGAACACCAGGATAGGCTTATACAATTTAGCCTCTTCAATAGGTAAAGAGCCATAAGAAATGATAATTAACGTATCTCCAACCTGTACCTGCCTTGCAGCCGCACCGTTCAAACATACTGTACCTTTACCGCGTTCACCTTTAATCACATAGGTTTCAAATCTTGCCCCATTATTATTATTGACAATCTGTACCTTTTCATTAGCAATGATATTCGCGGCATCCATCAGGTCCTCATCAATAGTGATGCTGCCCACATAGTTTAATTCCGCCTGTGTCACCCTGACACGGTGTATTTTCGATTTTAATATCTCGATAATCATGCTGTAAAGTTAGATAATATTATATTGATTCATTGTAATTCTTGTCAGTTGAGCATCATGTTATCGATCAGCCTGGTTTCTCCGACTTTTGCCGCAACCAGGGCAACCAGGTGCTGTGCCGCCTTATCATTTTCCGGAAGAAGCGTCTCACTGTTCGCAATCGTAAAATAATCGAGCTCTACTCCTTTTACGCTTTGAATGATAGTTATGGCTTCTTTTAATAAGATTTCTATAATTTCTGCCTGAAAATGATCTTTCACATAACTCAGTGCCTTGCTTAAGATCAAAGCATGCTCATGTTCTGCTGCAGAAAGGTGAATATTTCTCGAACTCATAGCCAGCCCATCTTCTTCTCTGATAATCGGACAGGAAACAATTTTGACCGGCAAATTGAAATGAGCGACCATATTGCGGATCATCAGTACCTGCTGAAAATCTTTCTGACCAAAAAACGCCAGATCAGGATCAACTGCATCAAAAAGTTTTTTAACGATTTGGGTTACGCCCTGATAATGTCCTCTTCTGAACTCTCCTTCCAGCAGAAATTCCGCTGGCCCGAGGTCGATATGCCAGTTATCAGGCGAAGGGTACATTTCTTTGACGGACGGCATAAACACATAATCACATCCCGCTTCCTGCAGCATTTCAATATCATGCTGTAGTGGCCTGGGATATTTTTCCAGGTCTTTAGGGTCAGTAAACTGCGTTGGATTCACGAAAATACTGCATACTACAACATCTGCATGTTGCTGAGCGATCTTAACGAGAGATACGTGTCCTTTATGCAAAGCACCCATTGTAGGCACTAATGCTATTTTTTGTTGAGCCAGTTTTAGTGGCTTCAGCAAGCTATTTAATCCTGCTATTGTATTTATAACTTCCAAACCGGGTTGTAAAATTTCAAAGTCCAAAGTTGGTTAATTATATAATCCCAACAAAACATCTAAGCAAGATATTGATAAATTTGAATAAATTGCTTACCTTTGCCCCTTGATTATCTTTTCTTTAACATAAATATTTATTCACAAATATGGAGATGGCAAAAACGAAGCTACTGATTGTTACACACGAGATGTCGCCTTTCCTGGAACTCACCAAAATTTCAGAGATTACCCGTCAATTGCCTCAGGCAATGCAAGAAAAAGGATTTGAGATCCGGATTCTTATGCCTAGGTTCGGTAACATCAACGAACGGAGGAACAGGCTGCACGAAGTTATTCGTTTATCAGGAATGAACATCATGATTGATGACAATGACAACCCGCTTATTATCAAAGTCGCATCAATTCCAGCAGCCCGTATGCAGGTTTACTTCCTGGATAATGAAGATTATTTCCAGCGCAAGTATGTATTCAGAGATAAAGAAAACAAGTTTTATGCAGACAACGACGAAAGAACAATCTTCTTTTGCAAAGGCGCGCTGGAAACTGTTAAAAAGTTAGGCTGGGCACCGGATATTGTGCATTGCCATGGCTGGATGACTTCATTGGTTCCTGTTTACATCAAAACTTCTTACAAAAACGACCCTACATTTAAGAACTCTAAAGTTGTTTATTCTGTTTATGAAAACTGCTTCACTGAAACTTTACATGCTGATTTGCATAAAAAAGCAGTGATGAACAACATGACAGCAGACGACACCAAAGTTTTCGAAAATGCAGACAGCAATACTTTGCATATTGGTGCAATTACTTACGCTGACGCTGTAGTTTTAGCCGATGAGAAAATTGATGCTGATGTGTTAAAATTTGTTAAAGATTCAAATAAGCCAACTTTAGCCTTTAATTTAACCGAAAATTTCGAGAACTTCTACGCTTTATATGAAGAAATCTCGAATGATGAATTGGTTTCAATAGCATAAACTCAGGTATTATTAAATTAATTATGAAATTTTCAAAACTAGACTTATTGACACTGTTGATAAGTCTTTTTCTTTTTTCGTCTTGTAAAGACTCCAGTTCTATTGGTTTAGATATTAATCCGGCTAACGCAGTCAGTGGGATTCTTTTAGATACAGTTACGGTTACTTCCCGCACTGAATTAGATGACCCTGCTTCTACTTACCCTCCTGCAGCTACAGGCTCAGCTGTTGGTTTAGTCAGATACCCACTGGGACAAATGGCTGATCCGATTTTCGGTTCAACTACAGCAAGTCTGGCAATGGCAGTAGGCTTACCATCAGGTACCACCTACAGTTTTGGTACAGCTGCTGAAATTGACTCTGCAGTATTGGTGATGTCTTACGCCACAAACACTGCAGTTCCTGCATCAGTACAGGCCACTATCGGAAGCCAGCTCGCACAGTTTTATGGCGACAGTACTTCAACATTCAATGTTCAGGTTACCCAGTTAAATACGAATATTTCGACTCAGACAGCTTTCCTGAATACCGCAACTTATGCGTCAACAGATGTTCTTGGATCGGCAACAATAACGCCAAGACCAGGTTCTTCTGTCAGAGTACTCAGAGTAATCCCCGGAGCAGTAGACACTGCATATAATGCCGCTCCGCAAGTAAGGATTAAATTGTCAGCAGCATTGATCAAAAGTAAGATCATGGCACTGGACTCTGTAACTTTAAGCACAAACGCTAATTTAGCAGCTGCATTTAAAGGACTGAAAGTAACCGCAAGCCTGGTTTCCGGAAAACCCGGAGCAGTCATGTTCTTTGATTTCGCAGGCAGCAATTCTAACCTGGAGATTTATTATAAAAAGCAAAATGCAACTACGGCAACACTTAGAGATACTGTGGCAGCACAATTTCCTATCTCTGCAACCGCAGGACCAGTTGCCGCATCTGTTAAACATGATTATACCAATACAGCTATCGCAGCTCAGATCAAAACTCCTGCAGATTATGCAGTAACTTATTTGCAGGCGATGAGTGGAGTGAGAAACAAAATCACTTTCCCATACCTGAAGAACCTGAAAGCTTCCTTAGGGACGAAAATTGTAATTAACAAAGCTGAATTGGTAGTTGACATCAGTGATCCAACAGATTCAGTTCCCTTTAAAATACCACCACGTCTTTCTTTGTACAGATTAGATCTGGCGAAACAAAGACAGAATCTGCCGGATAACAATGTCGCTTCCACTACAAACCCAACTGGTGACCCAAGGGCAATCTTACCTTTCGGAGGATTCTACGACAAAACGAAAAAGAGCTACACTTTTGTAGTGACCAGCTATGTGCAGGATATTGTTGACGGAAAAACTATTGATTACGGGACTTACCTGGCCCCAACGGCAACAACAGAATTTAATCTGCAGCCTTATGCAACCTCTGCGGGAAGAGCAGTAATCGGCTCATTCAACAACCCAGCAAACCGGAAAATAAGACTTAATATTTATTACGTTAAAAACCCGAATTAGTTTTTAACCCAGGATACAAACGGCCGCCTTCAACAGGGCGGCCGTTTTTGTTTTAAGCCGTTTTTCAGCCTGCTACCGGACTGTAAAGGAAGAGTTATGTCAGTCCCTGATTTTGCTTTATTGTTTCAATATGCCCAGTACATACCTTTTGAAACAACCAGTACTCCAAACTGCTGCTTTAAAAATGAAATCGCCCAGAATTCCCTTTACAAATTTACCCGTTAAACTTCCCATAATAAATAGGTGCTTTTCCACCAATGTAAGCTATTAGCGTTAAAGATTATCCTGATGCGTAAAAAATGTCCGCAATTGTCCGCAGCTGTCTGCAATTGTCCGCAGTTGTCCATGGGTTAGTCAAAGGGAAAATTATAATTTCATTAATCTTCA
>NZ_QLLR01000027.1 GCF_003259615.1 Pedobacter cryoconitis
GTTCAGTACGCTTGCAATGAGTTCAGTTGTTTACTGGAAAAAAATCCATTCATCATCAGGAGCATGAGTAGGAAAGGAAATTGCTGGGATAATGCAGTCGCTGAGAGCTTCTTTAAGACACTTAAAGCGGAGTGTGTATATCAGCATAAGTTCACTGACAAAGAGCAGGCAGCACTTATCGTATTTGAATATATCGAGACTTGGTACAACCGTAAAAGACTACATTCTGCACTGGGGTACTTGTCCCCAGAAGAATTTGGGAAAAACTTAAATAAACAAAATATTGCCGCTTAACTAAATGTCAACTTTAATGTTGCAATTCCACTAAACAAAAATTAAGCCATATGTAATACTTAAAGAGCTTTAGAAGCGTCGCAGGCAAATAGAAAAAGAACAAATTGGTTTTTACGCTGCTGACATAGGGTTGTCACGAACGCCACTATTTTTGCTGCTTAACAAATAGAAAAAATGGATAATATAAAAATCGGCTCCTTCCACATCATTGGTATTTCAGTGCGTACAACTAATGAAAACGGGCAATCAGCTAAAGATATTCCTGTACTTTGGGAGAAGTTTATGTCGGAAGGAATTCTTGATCAGATCCCAAACAAAATTGACAATTCGCTCTACTGCATCTACACTGATTACGAAAAAGATCATACTAAACCTTATACCACTATTTTGGGCTGTAAAGTTGAAAACTTAAGTGAAGTTCCCAATCATATGGTTAGTAAAACAATCAAAGATGCAACTTATCAAAAGTTTGTGGCAGAAGGAAATTTAATGCAGGGGGCCGTTTATAATGAATGGACAAAGATTTGGAATTCAGAATCAGGAAGAACTTTTACCGCAGACTTTGAAGTATATGATGAGCGATCTCTGAATCCTGAAAACGCAGTGGTGGATATATTCGTTGCAGTTAAATAAGGGATTCCTTATTTAAAATAGGATACATTTGTTTTTTGTCCTAAAAGATTATTGATGAAACTCGAAACCATAGTAACTACATTGAGTATGATTGCGGCTGCCAGTGTATTTCTCTATTTAAAGAAAAGGTATAATCAGCGTTTATGGAATGAAGCCATGGCTAACCCTGATCATCAACTACAAACAGGAAGTTTTATTTTTTCAAAACGTAATGAGGTTCAATCCAAAGAAATACACTATTCCATATTTAAGGTGGTTAGAATAGATGGTGAGTACGTGAAACTTTCAAATATCAGGCAATTTCCCGGTAAAGGCAATTCCGTAAATACTAATTTTTTAATGACTGCTGAACACTATGAATCTATAAAAAATAACATCCAGCAAGTAGTTATTACCGGAATATTGGCGGAGGATTTATCTCAAAAGAGCAATTTAACCCTAACTGAAGACCTATTGCTCAAATATCCGGAATTGAATAAATCGGGATATTATTTTGAAGATCTTGCTTCGGATGAAAAGAATAAACCACTGCCTGCTGACGTCAGCGGATGCCAGCGTTATATGAACCAGATTTACTCTGCTGAACATATAATTAAAAATTGGCGTTTGCGTCTTTATTCATCAACAGACCTTCCCTCGCTGATGCCTTCTTTAGAAGCTGGCAGACGTGAAATTATCGAAGTGATCATTAATAAGAGAAATTAATAGTCAGATAATTAATTTTTATTTTCTTCAGGTGAATATTATTTTTTATTAGAATTAATAGGTAACTTAATGAATTAATTAACCTAAAACCTCTAACAATGAAAAGACTATTAATTGTTTGTATGCTGGCTACTGGATTTACTGTGAATGCAATGCCGATAACTTCTTATACTGTTCCTGTTGAGTATATGAATGCACATCAGATAAAAAAAGCAGGAAATGGCGGATTTATCTACATTGCTGAGGCAGAAGACAGGGATGAATATTTAAGCAATCACCCTGGATCAGTTTATTTAGGTATTGCTTATGTACCAAGTAACTGGGTGTTAAAAAGAGATCCGGGACCTCAATAAAATATAGGGTGATTAAATTCACCCTTTTTATTTAAGGGATTTCATTCAGGTAATCCACTTTCGTGGTTTTATGAACAGAGTCCGCTTTTGTTTTTTTTATTCCCTGAGAAGCTATAGGATCTTTTTTAACCATGGTTGTTTTCTGTTTTTCCTGACTCTGGCAACTATAAATAAACAGACTAAGAAATAGCAAACTCAATAGTGATATTTTCATATTCAAATATCGGCAATACCTTTCAATCGTTATAATTGATTGTTTTAATGGTATTGATTGTTAAAACCGATGATAAGTGCATGGTTTTATAAAGGAATAGAAAGCAAAGGGATGTCCAGTCCTGATGCCATCACGCGGGTTTTACTCCGATGGATAATGTTGGCCCAGAACCCATATTTCTTTGGAACCATAATTAGCAGGTCAGCCTGAAACTCTTTAATCTCTTTCTCTATTTCCCGGATGACCGTAATTGACTTTACATTTTTATAATAATAAGTAATGCCATCTAATCCATCATCCAGTGTATTCACTACCGATGAATGCTCATCCTCAGATCTCAAAACTTCCAGTTTTTGGTCCACATTAAAAATTTCGATGTGAGCATCCAGGTCTACAGCAACTTCCTTAATTCGCGCCAGTACTTTTTTAGATAATCCACGCAATACATCACAAGCAAAAAGAACTCTTTTAGTGCCTTCAAACCTTGCATTTATAGGTACAGCCAGTACAGGAAGTTTCAGATTCTTAATCGCAAAAGAAGTTGTATTTCCCCAGAGGTCCTGTTCCAGTGTCTTTTTTGGCATTCCTAAAACAACCAGTTCAGCTTTATATTTATGGATGACTTCCTTTAATTCATCCTCAATAAATGAAAAAGCACATTCATGGCCCACTTCGATCTGATAAGCATAAGAAAGAGAAAAAGATCTTTCCAGCAAGCGGATCTCATTTTCAATCATTAAAGCTTGAATACTGGAAGCTGGTAAAAGCGTATTCGCGGCATGAAACGGAATGACGAAGGAATTAAACAATATCAGTCTTGCATTTTTGTGCTTTGCAATTGCAGCAGCATATTCGACTGCATTCTCAGCAAGTATGGAAAAATCGGTTGCGGCAATTATAGTCATCATGATCAGCTGGCGTTTCAAAAAATTTACTCACATTACTTTACTTAAAAGTGGAATAAAATAAATTTGACATAATAAAAGCATATCAATTTTTTTATGCCCTTTACCAGATTAAAAAATAAATTTATACATTTGAATCATCAGATGATATGATGAATACTACAAATCTAATTTCCCGTAAATCTCTGGCCGACGAAGTCGCTGAAAAAATACAACAGCAAATCGCTTTTGGTACCTATAAAGTAGATGAAAAGCTACCTATAGAACCAGAACTGATGGCATCTTTCGGAGTTGGCCGCTCTACGATCAGAGAGGCTATCAAGATCCTGGCAAACTGCGGTTTGCTGAGAGTACAGCAAGGGATAGGCACTTTCGTAGAGAACTCAACAGGGATTAAAGAACCCTTATCCCAGCGGTTGAAACGTGCTGATTTCGAAGATTTGAATGAAGTGCGGCACTTGCTGGAAATGAAAGTTGCTGAAAAAGCGGCACTCAACAGGACAAAAGCTGACCTGGTGAAAATATACGACTGGCTCAAAAAACGAGATAAAGCAGCGAAGAACAATTTGCTGCAGGAATGTATCGATGCCGATATTCAGTTTCACATTTCTATTGCAGAAGCTTCGGGAAATGAAATTCTGATTGACTTATACAAATCAGTAGCTATTCATATGAGAAACTGGTTTTTGGAAGTTTATAAAGACACCAAAGCATTTAAAGATACCAGCCATCAGCACAAACAACTTGTTAAAAGTATTGAAGCTGGTGATGCAAAAAAAGCATGGAATAATTCGGCAAAAATCATAGGACATATTTCTCAATAATAATTTCATCGCAAAGATGAACTGACATAATTTATGGAAACCAATACAGCAACACTAGATCCCGGTACCAAAAAAGACATTATTCAAAAGACAATTTATCCGATTCTCTTTACGATCAGTTTTACGCATTTCCTAAACGACATGCTGCAGGCTGTTATCCCATCCGTTTATCCGCTTTTCAAAGCTGAGTTTAACTTATCATTTACCCAAATTGGTTTGATTACGTTAACTTATCAACTAACTGCATCACTCTTACAGCCTTTTGTAGGTCATTATTCTGACAAGAAGCCAAAACCTTATTCTTTAGCTATAGGTATGGGATTCACGCTGATCGGGCTGATCTTTGTCTCTATGGCGGCGAGTTTTGCGGCAATCCTGGTATCTGTTGGTTTTATCGGTATCGGTTCCTCCATCTTTCACCCTGAAGCATCCAGAGTTGCTCACCTGGCCTCGGGTGGTAAAAAGGGATTGGCACAGTCTATCTTTCAACTAGGCGGAAACGCAGGAAGTGCAATAGGCCCCTTGCTGGCTGCACTGATTGTTATTCCTTACGGACAATTTTATATTATCTGGTTCGGAATTGCTGCCGTTTTAGGTATCCTGATTTTATTTCAGATTGGGAAATGGTATAAAGGCCATCTAAATCTTAAAATTCAGGGAAAAGTTCAGAGTTCAGATGAACCTAAACATAACTTGACAAAAGGAAGAGTAATCGGTTCTATTGTAATCCTGTTGGTACTGATCTTTTCCAAGTACTTCTACATGGCTAGTATGACCAGTTACTTCACATTTTACCTGATTGACAAATTTCACGTTTCAGTTCAGGAATCACAACTTTACTTATTTGCTTTCTTAGCGGCTGTTGCTGCAGGAACGATGATTGGCGGGCCATTAGGTGACCGTTTCGGCAGAAAATATATTATCTGGATCTCTATTTTAGGAGTTGCACCATTTACACTGCTGCTGCCATATACCGGGTTATTTTTAACAGGAGTACTGGCGGTGGTGATCGGGGTAATTATCTCTTCTGCATTCTCAGCAATCCTTGTTTATGCGACAGAGCTGATTCCTGGAAAGGTAGGTATGATTGCCGGCCTGTTTTTCGGTTTCGCCTTTGGTATGGGTGGGGTAGGATCAGCTGTATTGGGTAAACTAGCCGATCAGACCAGCATTGAATATGTATTCAAGGTCTGTGCCTTCTTGCCACTGATTGGTATAATTACCGGCTTCCTCCCTGATATTGAGAAGAAGAAAAAGGCAGTCAGCTAACAGAAAATATTTTATGGAACAAATTATAATTAGAAAAGCGGCGCTCAGTGATCTGGATATATTACTGCAATTTGAACAAGGTGTCGTTGAAGCTGAACGCCCTTTTAATCCCGTATTAAAAGAATCGGGAGTTCATTATTACAATATCAACGAATTGATTACTGCCGATCATATCGAGCTTCTGGTTGCCCTGTCAGGTACTGAAGTTATTGGCTGCGGTTATGCCAGAATAGAAAGCGCAAAACCTTTCCTGAAATATGAGCGTTATGCCTATTTAGGCTTCATGTATGTGGTACCAGAACATCGGGGAAGAGGTGTAAATAAAGCAATTCTACAAGAACTTACTGCATGGTCTAAAGCAAAAGGCATTACCGAATTGAGGCTGGATGTCTATTCAGAGAATATAATTGCGGTTAATGCGTATGAAAAGGCAGGCTTTAAAAAACTTCATATTCAGATGCGGAGTGAGATTTAAATTATTATTTATAAACGATTTAGCTCATATTTGCCAAAAAAAAGATTTTTCCTGACCCTAAATTATTATGAAATTATCTCTAGTTGCCATTGCTTTAATAATTCTTTCTGCCGGATGTAGCCAGCAGGACCAAAAAGTGAAGAATTATACACCGAGAACCTTAACTAAAAACGAAGTCTTCAATGACTTTCCAACGAATGCCTCAGACTCCATTTCTGTTTTGAGTAACAATCAGGGAAAATTAGAAACCTTTAGTGCAAAATTCAGGGACAGTACCGTCCATATTCAGGCTGGTGCAGCTGACCAGAATAAAGATGCAACCAAATTTGTCTCTGCACAATTTATCAATCAGCAAAAAACAGCACTGCTGGTTCAGATCGCAGATAGCTCAGGTATGATTCCGCGTCCATTTCTGATTGCAGTAAAAGACGGTGTATTAGAAGTAATCAGTTTATACCGTCCATCTAAAGGGAAAGAAGATTTAAAGTTCAGCAAAGGCGTGAAGAAAATCGGAGCAACCGGTTACCTGGTTAACAATGATTTTTTCATTACCAATGTAACTGCTAAAGTATACCTGGTTAAAAGACAAAATGACGAAGAAAGGATTCAAGGAGACGTTTTATTGTTGTCACCAGATAAGCAGACTATTGTTTTTACTGCTAAAAATGTCCTGTACCAGGTTAATTACCGGACAGATGACGTGGTGAGTGAACCAATTGTTGCTGGCAGTCCTAAGGGGGATGAAGCCGCTTTTAATAACTGGATCACCACTAATTACGCCTTTACGAAAAATAAAAGAGGAAATACCTTCCTGAAATATCATGACGACAACAGGATCGTGGATATGAAAGAATTCAAATAAGAATAAAAAAGGACAGCAATCGCTGTCCTTTTTTATTGAAAATATGATCTGGTTAACCTCTTGACTCAATATACTGCTCACACAGTCCAAAAGATAAAGTCATTCCATTACCCCCTAAACCATTGATCACAGTAACTCCCGGTGCTGCCTCTGTAATCAACTCAGTAGCTCCATTAGTCATTTTAGGATAGATACCGTGCCACGACTGCAGCATCTTCCACTCCTTGAAATCGGCGAAAGTATGCAAATAATCAATAATCATACGATTGATAAATTCCTTATCAAAAGGATCATGGACTAAACCATACTCATGTGAATCCCCGATAGTCAGTTCCCCATTTCCATTTTGTGAAACCATCACATGAATACCCCAGTTTAAATGCGTTGCATACTCCTGTTCATATCTCTTGCGTAAAGCAGGTAACGAAGCTGCAGCCTGAAAACCCGGATAATGGATCATAGATAAACCACCGCAAAGAGAAGGACCAATACGCCATTCATCCGGCTGTGTTACTAAACGCATCATCTGTAACTTACATTTGGTAATTTCTGCAGCTGCAAATAATTCAGGATAAAGCGTTTCAAAATCAGCCCCGCTGCAAACAAAAATCTCATCTGCCTCCCAGCTCTGATTTCCTGAACTCACCTTAGGATGCTCAATCCGGCTGATAGCTGTATTCCAGTGAAAGACTACCCCATACTTTTCAGCCAGGTAAGCCGTTACCTGCCCAACAGCAACTCTGGATTCAATAATCATTTCCTCCGCACTCCATAAAGCACCTTTCAGCCCGTTGCTATTGATGGCGGGCGATTTTGCCAAAGCCTGTTCCGGCGTTAATAAACTACAATTACGATGCTGACGGTTAAGCTCCGCATACTCCTTCATCACCTGTAACTCATCCTCGTGATAAGCCACATGCAAAGAACCCACCTCATCATGCCATATTTTAGCCTCCGTACAAATCTCTTTCCAAATACTTCGGGATAACATTGCTCTTTCAAACATCGGGCCCGTAGCCTGTCCAATAGGCCATACCATACCGAAATTACGGATAGATGCACCGACTGCGCGTTCATTCCGCTCAATTACTGTGACTTTATAACCTCTGGTGGCCAGTGCGCGGGCAGTCGCTAAACCTACAATGCCTGCACCAATTACTATTGCTTTACTCATAATGATATGATATTAAACTGCTGCTGATTTCTTTGTTGTTCCTCAGCTTTTTTTTCTTTATTTCTATTCTTCTGCGCAGTTTGTAAAAAGTAAATCAGCGACAATACCGCGCTAATTACTCCCACAATCGCAACGAGCATTACACCCTCTTTAAAAAAGTTGCCCCAGCTAATATTAGGCCTTCCCAATTCTTTGACTAATAAAATGCTTACACTCGCTAAATAACCCGCAGCATCAGCTACATACATAATGAAGCCAGCATTGCTGCGATAATTGAAAGAAGCAATCATTCTTTCGAAAAATATAGCATTATAAGGGACATAAGCAAGATAAAGACCCAAACCAGCAGTTGTCATCCAGGCAATCGGGCTGATCATCCGGTGGTCAAAAAGATAAGTAGACATTCCGACCAGTAAACAACCTCCGATAATAAATAAATGAATAATGCTGAAAGCCTTAATGTTTTTCTTCACCAAAATCAGCAAGCTCATTGCAATTAAAACAATGATGGAAATGAATAAATCTATATGTGTATAAATACTATTGCTCTTTACCCCTAAATCTGCCCAGATTTCTACTTCAAAATTATCCCTCACATCACGCATAATCGTTAACAGCACATAAATAATCAATGTTAAAATGATACCCGGTAAAAAGCGGATCAGGAAATCCTTTCGTTCCTTAGCATTCATTGGCGTGCGTTCTACCCTTAACTTTTTATCCTCAGCAGTAGGAGGCGGCATTAATTCCAGGCAAAATACAAAAAGCAGCAGCGGAATAACAAAGATTGCTCCCGTAACAAAAGGCATGTTATACTCATTGATATGAAAATCTGTCAACAACGTACGGCCAATAGTTTTGACAAAACCAGAAGCGAATATTAAACTGATAGACATTACAGCAGCCATAAACTCCGTAGATTTTCTACCCTCCAGGTAACCGAATACCAGGCCCCAGATCATTCCCAGCGGGAAACCATTGATAAATAAGAAGGCAATGTTCCAGGGGGCAGGTACAAGCGCGAACCCTAACAAAGCAAGCCATGAAATTCCGATCAGTATCAGGATACTCTTACCCCGGTTATTTCCTTTGATTTCGGAGATAAAACGAATACCATAAAACTTACTTAACATATAGCCCATTACCTGTGCAATCACCAGCCATACTTTATAATCAAGATGCAGATACTGATGATCTGTAAAAGTACCCGCCGCAAATGCCTTACGAAAAGAATACATAGCTGTATAAGTGCCAAATGCAGCTAAAGCGGCCATGATAGAAAGCACAGCATAAGGTAATGTTGCGACTTGAGTACGCAGACGATCCATTAACTTCATATTATCCGTTTATTATGGTTAACACCTTTGCCATATCATCAATCAGGTGCGTAGGATGGTGAGAAGCTAACTCTTCATGGGTGAAAATTCCTGTAGTGATGCCCACCACATACCTGCAACCTGCATTTTGTCCTTCATGAATATCCACTTCGGTATCTCCTGCTTTAAGTACCTGTAATGGATCTGTAATTCCTGCAAGTTGCATTAAACGCTGAATCATCAAAGGATGCGGTCTGCCCAGTGTAACCTCATCCGATCCGATCAGGTAATCAATCACCCCTTTTTCTCTCCACTGTAACCTGTTTATAATGGCATCAGCAATATCCTTTGAAAACCCGGTATTAATCCCAACTTTTATTCCCTGTTCCCTTAAAGCTTTTAGCGTTTCCTCCACATTCGGAAGCGGCTCAATTGCAGGACCTGCAGTGTAAAAATTAAGCATTTGCTGCACAAAGTCAGCATGGATAACACTAATCAGTTGTGGAGTAATAGTTTCGGAAGCTAAACCCTGCATTTGCAGAAGCTGACCGATGGCCAGATTTTTTTCATAACCCATTAAAGGATTAATCTGTGCTAAATCAACCGCATGACCCTGTTTTGCCAAAGCTGCCTGAAGGGCTTTGCTCACTTCATGATTATCCTTGATTGTAGTACCGGCTATATCAAATACTGCTAGCTTAATGAGGCTCATAACTGCTTATCTTTTGTTTAGCAATACTAAACTTTGTTTATTAATAGCAAATAACCTCAATGTTAAGCTTTGGTAAACAATTGATTCATAAATTTAGCTAAATTTAGACCATGGATACGGTAACAGTTTTATGGCTTAAATCTCTCGATTTTTTTAGTAATGTTCCTGATGATCAGTTACAATGGTTTATTGACCATAGTGAAAATCAATTGCTGAAGGACGGCGATTACCTGACCCGGCCAGGCGATCCCATTCAAGGGCCCCATGTGCTGGTAGCAGGCAAACTGAGCCTTCATATGTTTCAAAATGGCTCCAAACGTGAATTTGTGATGTTCAATAAAGGAGATATTTCAGGTTATCTGCCCTATTCCCGGGGGAAGATTTCAGGAGGATATGCACAAGCCATTGGTGAAGTACAACTCTTGAGTTTCCGGACAGACAGCATCCAGGAAATGATTAAAGATCATTTTGAGCTCACGCAATCGCTCGTTCATGTCATGAGTAACCGGGTCAGAGAATTTACAGCTATGCAGCAGCAAAATGAAAAGATGATGGCGCTCGGTAAATTGAGTGCAGGTTTGGCACATGAGCTGAATAATCCTGCCTCAGCCATTGTACGGGACTCTATTTCACTGAAAGAACACTTAAGGATGGGGCCGGAAGTTTTCAAGAAAGTGGCAGCCATTACTATTGCCGAAGCTCAGATCGACAAATTAAATGAAGTATTATTCGGAATATTGGGCGTTAAAGAGAAACCTCTTTTAAACTTAAAACAGCGGATGGTGCTGGAAGATGAAATTGCAGACTGGTTTGAAGCGCAAAACGTAGAGAACAGTTACGCAATTGCAGAGAGCTTCGTTGACTTTAACTTTACTGTTGCTGACCTGGAAGCCTGTGCAGCACCAGTTGCTGAACATCTTTCCCCGGTTTTTAACTGGATTAGTAACCTGTTGATTACAGAGCGGATGGTCGAAGATATTCAGGAATCCTCTAAGAGAATAGCCGATCTGGTTAATTCCGTGAAAACATTCACCCATATGGACAGGGGAATGGATAAAGAATACGCAGATATTCATATTGGTATCCGCAATACACTCACCATGTTAGGTCATAAAATCAAGAAAGGGAATATTACAATAGTGGAAGATTACGATGAAACGCTTCCGCAAATCAAAGGCATGATCGGTGAATTGAACCAGGTCTGGACAAACCTGATTGATAACGCTATTGATGCGATGGAGTCCAATAAGAAAGGGACTTTAACCTTAAAAACAGAAAAGGACAGAGAATTTGTCAACGTCTTTATAATTGATGACGGGCCCGGTATTCCTGCCGATATTCTCTCTAGTATATTTGATCCCTTTTTTACCACTAAGCCTATGGGTAAAGGCACAGGAATGGGGCTTGAAGTGGTTCAAAGAATCATTCATCAGCACAATGGCAACGTTAAGGTTAAATCGGTACCGGGCCGAACGGAATTTACGGTATGTTTTCCATTGGAAAACTAATGGCTTGATCAGCCGTTTAACGAATTTTAAATTAGTATAAAAGATGAACCTTCCTATAATTTTTTCTATAGATGATGACCCGCAGGTTTTACGTGCAATCAGCCGTGACCTGAAAATAAAATACGGTAAAGAATATAAAATATTAAGTACCACTTCTGCTCAGGAAGCCTTAGACATGCTCACAGAACTTAAAAACAGTGCCGACGTGGTAGCTTTATTTTTATGTGACCAGCGGATGCCTGAAATGGAAGGCGTAGCTTTTCTGGAAAAGGCAATGCTGATCTATCCGGAAGCCAAACGTGTCTTGCTGACCGCTTATTCTGATACTGAAGCAGCAATTAAAGCTATCAATGACGTAAAGCTGGATTATTACCTGATTAAACCATGGGACCCGCCAGAAGATAAACTCTATCCCGTAATCAATGACCTGCTGGATGACTGGCAAGGTGATTATACACCTGAATTTAAGGGGATCAGGGTGGTCGGTTTTCAGTTCTCCCCCTTATCGCATGTGGTTAAAGACTATTTAGCCAGCAATTTGATTCCATACCGGTGGATGGATGTACAGACCAATCCTGATGCGGCGAGTTTATTAACGCTTAATAAGCTGACCAATGATGATCTGCCGATGGTTTTAATGGATGACGGCACATTTTTAACCAAACCATCTATTAAGGAAATAGCTGCTAAAATAGGAAAGAACCCGGAAATCATCCATGACATGTACGATGTGGTGATCATTGGTGCGGGGCCTGCAGGTTTAGCCGCAGCAGTTTATGGAGCTTCCGAAGGATTAAAAACATTAATGATTGAACGTAAAGCCCCCGGAGGACAGGCAGGAACAAGTTCAAGAATAGAAAATTACTTAGGTTTCCCGGCCGGACTAAGCGGAGCAGATCTGACCAGAAGGGCGATCAGTCAGGCCGTGCGCTTGGGTGCAGGGTTCTTATCTCCGCAATCTGTTAGCGATATTAAACAGAAAGATGGTTATAAAACTATCATCCTGGAAGACGGGCCGGAAATTATCAGCCGCTCGGTGATCATTACCACAGGCGTAGATTACCGTAAACTAGAGGTGAAAGGAGTTTCTGACCTGACAGGTGCTGGTATTTATTATGGTGCTGCTACAACAGAAGCCAGTGCTTGCCGGGACAAAAATGTGTATATCATTGGCGGAGGTAATTCTGCAGGACAAGCAGCAATGTATCTGTCAAAATTCGCTTGCAGTGTCAATATTGTCGTGCGCAAGAACGATTTAACCTCCACGATGTCCTCTTACCTGATTGATCAGATCGGGCATACCCCGAATGTGCATGTTTTAGGAAATACCGAAGTGATTGAAGCGAAAGGAGATAAGTGTTTAGAGAAATTGGTACTGATTAACGTAAAAACAAAAGAAACCAGGGAAGAAGAAGCTGCGGCACTATATATTTTTATTGGCGCTAAACCCTATACAGACTGGCTGAAACTGGATATACTGAAAGATGAAAAAGGCTTTATTGAAACTGGCCGTGAATTGAGAAATTATGAGAATTTCAATAAAACATGGAAACTGAAAAGAGATCCGTTTTTATTGGAAACCAGTTGTGCAGGTATTTTTGCCGCAGGCGATGTACGCTCGGGTGCCATGAACCGGGTGGCCTCTGCAGTAGGGGAAGGCTCTATGGCCATCAGCTTTGTCCACAAATACCTGGCTGAAGTTTAAACAGTTGCACGAACTTAAAAAAAAGGCTTTACCTGATCAGGAAAAGCCTTTTTTTTAAGTTTCAATGGCTGATTCATCCTTAGCCTGATTGATTTCGATTGTTTAACAAAGGCTTTACACTAAAGATTTATGTGGGCAATATCTTTGTTACAGCACATTAATTATAATAATTTCTTATAATTTGATACCTAAAATGTGCTCCATTAAATTGATACACCTAATTGTAATTAACAAAAATGAATTCCAGAAGAGACTTTTTAAAGAAAGCAGCAATGTTTTCTGGTGCTGCCGGTTTAGCGAACGTAATCCCGATGTCCATACAAAAAGCAATGGCGATTGAAGCAGATCCCGGAACCACTTTTTATGATGCAGAACACGTGGTATTCCTGATGCAGGAAAATCGTTCTTTTGATCATATGTTTGGTAAACTGAGCGGTGTACGCGGATTTAATGACCCGCGCGCAGCAATTCTGCCCAACCAAAATAAAGTATGGCTGCAACAAGACGCTTCTGGAAACACCTTTGCACCTTTCCACATAGATATTAACAAAACCAAGATCACCTGGCAAGGTGGCCTGCCACATTCCTGGAATGACCAGGTTGCCGCACGCAATAAAGGAAAATACGATAAATGGGTACCTGTAAAAACACTCATGACTTTAGGGCATTACGAGCGTACCGATATTCCTTTTTATTATGCTTTAGCAGATGCCTTTACCATTTGTGACCACAGTTTCTGTTCCTCACTCACCGGAACTACCCCAAACAGGTTGTTCTTCTGGTCGGGTACGATCCGTCCGGAGCAAAATGGAAAATCAATAGCAGTAGTGAATAACTCACAGGCAGAATCTCATTCTGGCACCTTTGTAGACTGGGATACTTTCCCCGAATTACTGGAAGACCACGGCGTATCCTGGAAAGTTTATCAAAACGAGCTCTGGACAGCAAATCTTCAAGATAAAAGAGTAGGGGATTGGGTGGATAACTATGGGGATAACCCGCTGGAATACGTGAAAAGATACAACGTCAAACTTTCTGCCTATTTCCGTAAACACGGTGACCAAACCAATAAAAAAGAGATTTTAACAGCAGAACAAGTGACTGCGAAATATAATAAACTCAGCCAGAAGGAGCGAAACCTGATCGACAAAGCATTTGCGACCAACATCAATATGCCGGGAGATTACCTGGAGCTGAAACCTTTCACCTATACCGATGACCAGGGGAAAAAGGAAACAGTTGATATTCCTGAAAATGATATTTTCCACCAGTTCAGAGCAGACGTAGACCAGGGGAAATTACCAGCTGTTTCCTGGTTGGTTGCCCCTCAGCGCTTTTCAGACCACACCAGTTCCCCTTTATATGGAACATGGTATGTGTCCGAGGCCATTGACATCCTGACTAAGAACCCTGAAGTCTGGAAAAAGACAATCTTTGTTTTAACTTATGATGAAAATGATGGCTATTTCGACCATATCCCTCCATTTGTAGCGCCGGACCCTAATGATCAGGAAACAGGAAAAGTTTCTGCCAAAATGAATATTGACGTAGAATGGGAAGCTAAAATGGGTAGTCCGCTAGGTTTAGGTTACCGCGTACCCATGCTCATCGCTTCGCCATGGAGTAAAGGAGGATATGTAAATTCACAAGTGTTTGACCATACCTCTTCCCAGCAATTCCTGGAGAAATTCTTAAGTAAAAAAACCGGTAAAAAGATCAAAAACAATAATATCAGTGATTGGAGAAGGGCTGTTTGCGGAGATCTGACCTCAGCTTTCAGGCCTTATAACGGAGAAAAAATAGTTAACCCTAAAGCACTGCAAAAAGAGGAAGTAGTAACCAGTATTCAAAATGCCAAGAATAAACCCGCTCAAGTTACCCCTAATGCACTGACAGCAGCGGAAATAGCAGCAATTAATACCCATGCGCCATTTTCTTTCGCATCGCCTGCAGCTATGCCCGTACAAGAAAAAGGAACAAGGAAAGCATGCGCCTTACCTTACCAATTATTTGCAGACGCTAATTTGAATGCAGAAAAAACAGCTGTAGAATTAAAATTTGAGTCTGGTAAAACAGGATTTGGACAACTGCTGGAGCCCGTAGGTTCAGCTTTCAACGTAACCTCCTTAAATCCCTATGCTGAAGTAGCTGGTAAAAACTGGGATTATGCAGTCAATGCCGGAGATCAGGTAACACAACAGCTTCCATTGAGTAAATTCAAAACTGGAAACTATAACCTGCTCGTTAGAGGGCCAAATGGATTTTTCAGACATTTCAAAGGCAGTAAAAATGATCCGGAGCTTACCGTAAACTGTACCTATGAAAAGTCCGGACTGCTTAAAGAAAAACTTAGTGGAAACGTCAATATAGTACTGGAAAATAAAGGGGACACAGCTTTAACGGTAGATATTAAACCGGGCGTATATGCAGGTAATCCGCAGAAAGTTCAGTTAAAACCCAAAAGTAAAGAACAGGTAGTGCTGAATCTTGAAAAGCACTCAGGCTGGTATGATTTTACCATTGTAACCGCCGAAGAAGCTTATAGCAGACAATATGCAGGACATGTGGAAACCGGTGAAGAGTCTGTTTCTGATCCTTACATGGCTGGAATCCTGTAACTCCCTATCCTTGTTTATACGTGGGCAGAGAAATGAAAAAAGAGCTTCCAAAGTTTTTACCTTTACTCTCTGCCCATACTTTACCTTTATGGCTTTCCACCAGCATTTTCACAATAAACAGCCCTAAACCATAAGATTTTTCATGTGCCGTAGGGATAGCGCTTAATTTCGCGAATTTAGTAAATAGCTTTTTCATATCTTCAGTACTCAGGCCAAGTCCCTCATCTTTGAACTCAATGACCAGCTCATCTTCGATCTGGGAAGTACTGACGATGATTGTAGCGCCTTCATAAGAGTATTTCATGGCATTGCTCAGCAAATTATCCAGCACATCCAGTATACGTTCCCGGTCTGCATAAATTAAAGCAGACAGGTCATTGTGAATAATTAAAGTTTGATTTTTTGCGGCCAGCGAAAGTTCAAAAGACTGCTGCAGTTGTAAAAGCAGGTCAGTAATAATAACTGGCTCATGGACTAATTCAATCAGCGAGTTTTCACTTCTGGCATCAGTTAGCAGGTTATTGAGCTTCTTTTCTATTCCCTTAGAAGAACTCTCAATTTTGGCAGCCATAGTAAACACCTTTTCACTGGTCATTTCTCTGCTGCCCAGCAACTGCGCGTATAAAGATATAGAGGTGATTGGATTTTTCATATCGTGGGCCAGGCGATGCAAACGGTCATCGTAAGCCCTCACAATTTTTCTGTTGACCATCCGGGTTTCTAATTTCTCCATCACCATTTTTGAAAGTAACAGCAGCATTCTGGACTGATGCGCAGTAACTGTTGCCCGGGGTTCAGCATCCAAAACGCAAACGGTACCCAGTGCAAAACCATCTGCAGTTCTGATCTGTGCAGCCGCATAAAACCGCACACCTCCCGGTCTGGAGATATAAGGGTTTTTCATGAGCTCCGGAAATTGGTGAGTGTCGTGAAAAATAGTCAGGTCATCCTCCATAATGCTCAGTGAACATAAACCATAAGCGCGGGAAATATGGTCAACCTCAATCCGGCTGCTGCTCGCTTTAACAAAAACATGTCCTTTATCCACAAAAGTTACAAACGCCTTCTTTGTCCCGAATATTTCGGCCGCCATTAAAGCGATCGTATCAAAATCCGTTTCAGAATGGGTGTCCAGAATTTCATATTGGTAAAGTTTCTTTAATCTGATCTCGTCGTTATTGGGAATAAGATTATCCGGCGTTTGAGTATTTGTCATTGATTTTAATTCAGGGCATGCGTGTTCAGGTCGTAAGTTACGTTTTAGCCACGCTTGACCTGGCATAAAAAGAAATCCTAAGAATAATATTATGATTAAACAAAAAACTGGATTGATTGTTGTATAAATTGTTCTTTTTATAAAACGATGTTGATTAACTATACTATTAAGAGAATTACAATGACCGGTCCGTGTATGTTTATGTGTGCATATTATTCATCTTTATAAATTATGAGTATAATTAGACTTTGCCTGGGATTTATTAAGTTTCTATATTCACAGGTATAAGAAAAGCATGGATTCATGCGGTTCTAAAACCTGAACTGAAAGATATGAGACAAAAAGGCGTTAAAATTATTGCTGTTGTACTAATTTGTTTAGGTGCCGTGTTCCCCGCCAGCGCTTCCGAATTAAACAATCCTGGTTACAAAAACGCTGCTGAAGCTTCATTTCCTTCTTTACTTTCTGCTGCTGCTTTTAACAAGCTGTTTCCCTTAAGAAGCAAGTTTTATACTTATGCTTCCTTAATGAAGGCTGTTCAGAATTTAGCACAACTTAAAGTTCAAGTAGAGAAAAGAGGACCTTTTATTTATAAAATTACCAGAACAGACCAGCGTACAGGGAAAAAAACTGTGGTCCGTCAGGATAAAGACTGGAATGAAAGCTGGGCGCAGCAAAAAGAATATACCACCATCACTATTGACTATAGTCAGTTCTGTAACAGCGCAGATCCAAAGACTAATCAAAAAGAACTGGCCGCCTTTTTTGCACAAGCCGCACATGAAACCAGGGACGGAGCAGATGGTCAGTTCAATGACGGGCTGATGCTCAAAAGGGAATTGGATACCACGAACGCTTATCTTGCTGTTAATGTAGTTTATCCTGCAGTTCCAGGAAAGAAATATTACGGACGCGGCCCGCTTCAATTAAGTTACAATGGGAATTACGGATTTGCTTCGGACTGTATTTTCGGGGATAAAAATAAACTACTGTCTGATCCCGATCTGATTCTCAGAGACCCTGTCGTTGCCTTTGAAACTGCGCTCTATTTTTGGATGACCCCACAAGGCATTAAACCTTCCGCACATGAAGTAATTACAGGGAAATGGAAACCTTCAGCTGCGGATCAGGCGAAGGGTTGGGTTGCCGGATTTGGCCTGGTCACCAATATTATCAACGGCGCAATTGAGTGTAACCATGGAGAAAATGTGGCGGCTATGAAAAACAGGACTGCTTATTATCAGCACTATTTGCGTTCATTTGGCGCGACAGATGTCCGGAAATGCTCCTGCGGATCAATGCAGCCCTTTCCTTAGGCGCTTAACATCGGTAAAATTTCATCTACATACTTTCTTTCATTAGCCAGACGTGGTACTTTATGCTGTCCGCCTAATTTACCTTTTGATTTCAGCCAGTTATAAAAAGTATCTTTTGGGGCATTGTGAACTTTAGGTCTGCAAAGCGCCATGTTGTTGAAACGTTTCGCATCATAGTCAGAATTGATGTCCCTGAGCGTCTGATCCAGTATATCTACAAATTTCTCGAAATCATCAGGCTGCTGATCAAATTCTATGATCCATTCATGCCCTCCGGCATCATTTCCTTTGAAATAAATCGGACAGGCTGTATAATCTTTAAAAGCTGCGCCAGTTTCTCTGCAAGCTTTACTGATGGCCTGTTCTGCATTGTCAATAATCACCTCTTCTCCAAATGCGTTGATGAAATGTTTGGTCCGGCCGGTAATTTTGATTCTGAAAGGGGATAAAGAAGTAAACTGAACCGTATCTCCAATTACATAACGCCATAAACCAGCATTGGTAGAAATGATAATTGCATAGTTTTTATGTAATTCTACTTCACCAAGGCTCAGTGTAACCGGGTTATCATCACAAAGCTGCTCTAAAGGTAAAAACTCATAGTAAATACCATAATCCAGCATCAATAACATTTCTTCAGAGTTTACCTGATCCTGGATGCCAAAGAAGCCCTCAGAAGCATTATACGTTTCCAGGTAATACATATCCTCCCGGGGTATTAATTCTTTAAACTGCTCCCTGTACGGGCTGAAATTAACCGCACCATGGAAGTAAAGTTCCAGATTTGGCCATACTTCCAGTAAATTCTTCTTGCCTGTGATTTCCAGTACCTTTTTGGCCAGTACAATCGTCCAGGTGGGTACGCCTGAGATATTGGTTACGTTCTCTTTAATCGTGGCTTCTGCCATACGATCCATCTTTTGCTCATAATCATCCATCAAAGCAATTGAAATATCCGGCGTACGGTAGTATTCTGCCCACATAGGCAGGTTTTTAATCAATACAGCAGAAAGATCTCCGTAAAAGGAATCTTCATTTAATTGATTAATCTGGTGGCTGCCGCCTAATACAAGTGCTTTCCCGGTCAGGATCTGGTTGGATGGTTTGTTATTACAGAAGATTGAGATCATATCCTTTCCGCCCTTAAAGTGGCATTCTTCTAAAGCCTCAGGAGAGACTGGGATAAATTTACTTCTGTCACTGGTTGTTCCGGATGATTTGGCGAACCATTTAATCTCTGAAGGCCATAGAATATTTTGTTCCCCCTGCAACATCCGCTCGATATAAGGTTTTAGAGAATCATAATTCTGAAGCGGAACGCGCTGCTTGAACTGATCCGGGGTTTCAATAGACTTATAATCATATTTCTTCCCCCATTCTGTGTTCTCAGCACAGGAAATCAGGGTGTGAAACCATTCCTCCTGGACATCTATCGGATATTTCATGAAAAGCTCTATCTGGTGGACACGCTTTTTCATATACCAGGTGAAAATAGAATTTACAATTGCCATACGATACCTTATAAGTTTTTACTGCGAAGTACAAAATTGGAACCCAGGTAGACCTTTCTTACCATTTCATTGGCGGCAAGTACTTCGGGAGTACCAGACTCCAGTATTTTACCTTCAAACAGCAGGTAGGCCCGATCCGTGATGGAAAGTGTTTCCTGAACATTGTGGTCGGTAATCAGGATACCGATATTTTTATTTCTGAGTTTAGCTACGATGGTCTGGATTTCCTCCACAGCAATAGGGTCTACCCCTGCAAATGGTTCATCCAGTAAAATGAAATTAGGGCTTGCTGCCAGTGCTCTGGCAATCTCTGTCCTGCGGCGTTCTCCTCCTGATAAAAGGTCACCACGGTTTCTTCTTACTTTGTGCAAACTGAATTCATCAATTAACTCTTCCAGTTTTTCCTGTCGCTCTACCCTGGTCATGGTGGTCATTTCCAGAATCGACAGGATGTTGTCTTCCACAGACAGCTTTCTGAAAACAGAGGCTTCCTGCGCTAAGTAACCGATCCCTTTCTGCGCCCTGCGGTACATCGCATCCTTGGTGATGTCTTCATCATCCAGGAAGATATTCCCTTCATTTGGTTTGATCAGGCCTACAATCATATAAAAGGAAGTAGTCTTTCCAGCACCGTTAGGGCCGAGTAATCCTACAATTTCCCCCTGACTCACACTAAACGAAACATCGTTGACGACCGTTCGCTGTTTGTATTTTTTTATAAGATTATCAGCTCTTAATATCATTGATATGATTGGTTATTTATCTCTATTGCTTTAATATTCAATTGTAAACGCTTCTGCTCTTTCCAGACATTTTCCTCTATCGTATAACAAACAGAGAAGGGTTGATCAGGTTTTAATAGTTGCTCAAATTCTGCCAGTCCGAATCCAATGGTTTCAAAAATACTGGAATTTTGTTGTTTAATGCTCAACTTTAAATGTTTTGCCCCTACAATATAAGGTCTTCCCGCATAAAATACATCATGGCTCACAAATACAGGAGCCGGGTTAGCCGGGCCAAAAGGTGCCATCTGAGCGAGTATACGCTGAAACTTGCCATCAATCTGGGTCAATGAAATTTCATTGTCAATCAAAATTTCCGGACAAAGTAAATTTTCTGTTATCGTCGCCGCAACCACAGTTTCAAACCTTTCGGCGAAAGCTTCGATGTTTTCAGGCTTAATCGTCATTCCGGCTGCAAACTTATGCCCGCCAAATTGTTCCAGTAAATCAGCGCAGCTTAACAAAGCCTCATAAAGATCATAACCCGGTACCGAACGCGCAGATCCTGTCATCATTCCATTCGATAAAGTTAAAACGATGGTTGGCCTGAAATATTTCTCGGTTAAACGGGAAGCGACAATCCCGATCACTCCTTTATTCCACTGGTCATTGTAAACTACCGTTGTTTTTTTATTGATCAGGATTTCAGATTCATCAATCAGTGCTAATGCTTCTGCGGTAATGTTCTGATCTGTTATTTTCCGGTCTGTATTCTGCAGGTTAATGAAAAGGCTTTGCTCGGTGGCCAGCGTATCTGCGGTGCACAATAACATTTTAACCGCCTGGTTCCCGTGATCCATCCGTCCGGCAGCATTAATCCGCGGTGCTAAAGAGAAGACGACATCAGTAATGGTAAAGTCTTTGTTTTTGCCGCAGCTGTCCATTAAAGCTTTCAGCCCGGTACAAGGGTTTGTATTGAGCTTGATCAGGCCATAATAAGCAAGGGTACGGTTTTCATCATTGATCGGAACAATATCTGCGGCAATGGAAACCATGACCAGGTCAAGGTATCTTTCGTAATTTTCTGCCGGAAGATTATGGGTGATGCAATAAGCCTGGGCGAGTTTAAAACCAATCCCGCAGCCCGCAAGTTCCTTAAAAGGATAAGGGCAATCCGACCTTTTAGGGTCAAGGACGGCAATTGCTGCCGGTAGCTCATCACCCGGTAAATGGTGGTCACAAATGATAAAGTCTATACCCAGTGTATTGGCGTAATCTATCTTATCATTTGATTTAATTCCGCAATCCAGCGCAATGATCAGCGTAATTCCCTGCGCCTTTGCATGGTCAATTCCTGCGGTAGAAATCCCGTATCCTTCTTTATGGCGGTCGGGGATATAATATTCAATAGCTGAAGTGAACTGACTGAAAAAACTAAAAGTAAGGGCTACTGAAGTTGTTCCGTCCACATCATAATCTCCATAAATCATGATATTTTCTCCCGCAGCCAGTGCAAGGTCAATCCTGGCGATGGCTTTATCCATATCCTTCATTAAAAACGGATCATGTAATTGCGTGAGTTGAGGCCGGAAAAAGTCTTTAGCTTCCTGAAAAGAAGAGATACCCCGTTGTACTAATATTTCAACTAAACTTGTATCTATATTTAACTGCTGTGCAAGCGAACCTGTTGTTTCTACTTTACCCTTTACGGCCTGCACCCATCTTTTCTTCATTTAGTTTTAGTTTTTTGTGTTTTTGCAAAGCGCTGTTCAGGCGGTAATGACGTTAGCATGAAGGTATTTCATGCAGGTTCCATATCTTTGTAAAAGATTGTAAATATATCATTAATTATTCTTTTGACTAACACCTACGCCATTGCAAGTTTTCACTTTATATGAAGGTTCTTATTCTGTAGCAGCCGACAAAAAGTTCGTCCCTTTTAATCCTCAGACAGATAGCCCTAAAGACAGACCCGGATCTCTATTTATTCACGTTAATCCTTTCCTTGTTAAATTTGGGGATAAATTATTGGTACTGGATACCGGACTGGGCTATAGTAACAGTAATGGAGAGCTGATTTTACATGAGAATATCCGCAAAGCAGGCTTTAATCCTGAAGATGTGGATTATGTTTTAATGTCGCACCTGCATTTTGATCATGCCGGCGGCATGGTGCATAAAGAGAACAATGGAATGGAGCTTAGTTTTCCGAATGCGACTTACGTGATCCAGCGCGGAGAGTGGGAGGGTGCGTTTACCAATGCTTCTTCCTCTTACAGAACGGAGATCTTTGATTTCCTTCAGCGCAATGCAACCCTGGTTTTCGTAGATGAAACCGGTGATTTAATTCCGGGCATCAAACATATCCTGACTGGCGGGCATACCCCTTTTCACCAGGCCTGGTTATTAGAAGATGAAGAAAATAAAGTGTTTTTTGGTGGTGATGTTTTGCCAGAGCCAGAAGAGCTGTACAAGAAATTTATCGCCAAATATGATTATGACGGCCGCAAGTCCATGGAATTAAGAGAAGAATTTGGACATAAAGCAGTTACTGAACACTGGAACTGTCTTTTTTATCATGGTAAAAGTAAAGCGACCGGTTTTATAGAGCTTGGTGAAGAAGGTCAGTTTAAAGTTATATAGCCTGCGTATTTTTGCCTTCAAAGAGTTCCACAAGACGTTCAATAGAAAGGGGTTTAGAAATAAACCCTTTTACTGTTTTATAGGTTTTGGCTTTTTCAATATCATTCTCATAAACTGAAGAAGAGAGCATATACATGTCTATCTCAGTTTGTATCCCCAGTTTTTCATAAGCGTCCAAAAACTCCCAGCCATTCAGTACCGGCATATTGATGTCGATCAGGATCAGGTGCGGAAGAACTTCATTACCAGCTATTAATTCCTGCAGATATTCAATAGCCATTGACCCATTTGTCTTGGCAACCATTTTAGCCTCATAGCCTGTTTTTTCTACAATTTTCTTAATGATGAAGATGTTAATGTCATCATCGTCAATTACCAGCAGGTTAATTTTAGTATTCATCAGCTTAATAGTTTATAGAAAGATCAGCGGGATTAATATAAAGATATAAAATAGAAACGTAAAGTAAATCTTTGAAGATTTATATATTTCAAAAAAGCAGGGTCATTTTTTAAAATGACCCTGCTGCTTAATCAAAGGAATGTGAAGCTCAGTTTATAAACTAACCTCTTCTTCTTCCATATAACTTTCTATTGGCGGGCAGGCACAAACTAATGACCTGTCTCCAAATGAATCGTTAACTCTTCCAACTGAAGGCCAGAATTTATGTTCTGATACATAAGGCAACGGGAATGCTGCAGTTTGTCTGCTATAGCTATGTGACCATTCATCACCTGTAACTTTAGCCGCAGTATGCGGTGCATTTTTCAATGGATTATCTAATTTATCCAAAGTACCGTTCTCCACCTGGGTAATTTCATTTCTGATGGCAATTAAAGCATCACAGAAACGGTCAAGCTCATGTTTAGCTTCACTTTCTGTTGGCTCAACCATTAGCGTTCCAGCAACCGGGAAAGAAACCGTTGGTGCGTGGAAACCATAATCCATTAATCTTTTCGCAATATCAACAACCTCGATACCGAAGTTTTTGAATCCGCGGCAGTCCAGGATCATTTCATGTGCACAACGTCCTTTACTACCAGAATAAAGTACCGGGTAATGTTTCTCTAAACGCGCTTTCATATAGTTCGCATTTAAGATTGCATATTCAGTCGCATTTTTCAGTCCTTCGCCACCCATCATTGCAATATAAGCATGAGATATAATCAGGATAGAAGCAGAACCCCATGGTGCAGAAGATACCGCATGAATTGATTTCTCATTGTTGATGTCAACTACAGCATGACCTGGTAAATATTTCACCAGGTGTGCAGCAACACCGATCGGGCCCATACCAGGACCACCACCACCGTGAGGAATACAGAATGTTTTATGCAAGTTCAGGTGACATACGTCAGCGCCAATATTTGCAGGGCTGGTTAAACCAACCTGAGCATTCATATTTGCACCATCCATATAAACCTGTCCGCCATTGGCGTGGATAACTTCACAGATTTCAATGATACTTTCTTCAAATACACCATGTGTAGATGGATAAGTAACCATGAAACAAGATAGATTCGCTTTATGCTCTTCCGCTTTTGCTTTCAGATCAGCTACATCAATATTACCATTTGAATCACATTTAACGATCACAATCTTCATTCCGGCCATCGCTGCTGATGCAGGATTAGTACCATGTGCTGAAGAAGGGATTAAAGCGATGTTACGCTGATGATCACCACGATCCTGATGATAAGCTCTGATCACCATTAAACCTGCATATTCTCCCTGAGCACCAGCATTTGGCTGTAAACTCATAGCTGCAAAGCCAGTAATTTCACTTAACCATCTGTCAATCTCGTTGAATACAGTGTAATAACCAGCCACCTGATCTGCCGGAGCAAACGGGTGAACACGGCCAAACTCTGCCCAGGTAACCGGGATCATTTCTGTAGTTGCATTTAACTTCATCGTACATGAACCTAAAGCGATCATAGAATGACAAAGAGAAAGATCTTTTGCTTCCAGTGATTTGATATAACGCAGCATTTCATGTTCTGAATGGTGCAGGTTAAATACCGGGTGCGTCAGGTAAGCCGAAGTACGTTGTAATTCAGCAGGGATTACAGTTTGAATATTTTTTTCTTCAGCAAGTTCAACGCTGTCCGCAGAGATCGCTTTTACTTTAGAAAATATTTTATTCAGCAATTTGATGTCTTCAATAGAAGTAGTCTCATCTAATGCGATGGTAGCTACAGTACCGATGTAGTTCAGGTTGATTTCGTTATCGATACATTCTTTATGGATTGAATCTTTTAAATCACCTAAATCAACACGGATCGTGTCAAAGAAAACTTTGTTTAATTGTTTATAACCGGCTTGCTCAATTGATTGAGAAAGGGCAACAGCTAAACCGTGTGTTCTTTCTGCAATTAATTTAAGACCTTTCGGGCCATGATATACTGCATAGAAACTAGCCATGATAGCTAATAAAGCTTGTGCAGTACAGATGTTTGAAGTTGCTTTATCTCTGCGGATGTGCTGCTCTCTTGTTTGCAGCGCCATACGTAAAGCATAGTTGTTGTGACTGTCAATAGTTACACCGATAATTCTTCCAGGGATAGAACGTTTATATTCATCCTTAGTAGCGAAAAATGCAGCGTGCGGACCACCAAAGCCCATTGGTACACCGAAACGTTGTGTAGTACCTACAACGATGTCAGCTCCCCATTCTCCCGGAGGAGTTAATAGTGTTAAGCTTAAAATATCAGCTACCACTGTTAATTTAACATTTTTAGCGTGTGCTTTTTCAGCAAATGAAGTATAGTTGAACACTTCACCGTTTCCAGCAGGATATTGAACAATTGCACCAAAGAACTCTTCAGTTGCTTCAAATGTTTGGTGATCACCGATTACCAGTTCAATTCCGAATGGATTTGCACGTGTTTTTAAGATGTCTATAGTTTGAGGGAATAACAATTCCGAAACGAAAAACTTGTTTGCCTGTGTATTTTTACGCAAACTGAACTGCATAAACATCGCTTCAGCAGCAGCAGTACCTTCATCTAAAAGAGAGGCATTTGCAATTTCCATACCCGTCAGGTCAATCACCATAGTCTGGAAGTTCAGCAAAGCCTGTAAACGACCTTGTGCAATTTCAGCCTGGTATGGAGTATATTGTGTATACCATCCTGGATTTTCCATCACATTTCTCAGAATTACTCCTGGAGTAGTGGTGTCATAATATCCTTGTCCGATATAAGATTTGAAAACTTTATTCAGTGAAGCCGTTTGTCTAAGGCTTTCCAAATATTCTTTCTCAGACTTAGCAACAGGTAAATTAAGTGGTTTTTTCAATCTGATTTTTTGAGGAACAGTTTGTTCAATCAGTTCTTCAATAGAATTCAGACCAAGGGTGCTTAACATAGCCTCAGTATCCTCCGCATTTGGAGCGATATGACGGTTTTTAAAGTCTTCTTTGTAATGGATGTTTAAACTCATGACGGTTAACAATAAATTTGCGCAAAGGTATTAAAATTTCAGTTCCATTCCAATGGAATGGGCTGATCTAAATATATTCTACAATTGTTTCAAATAGAGCTGAATTGTGTTTTCCAGACCTAAATACAGGGAATCGCTGATTAAGGCATGGCCAATAGAAACTTCCAGTAAATTAGGGATGTTATCTGCAAAATATTTCAGGTTCTGCAGGTCAAGATCATGCCCGGCATTGATCCCTAAACCAAGCTTGTTCGCTGTATGTGCAGCCTGCGTGTAAGGACTGATTGCTTTGACAGGATCTTTGGCATAATTCGCTGCATAATACTCTGTATAAAGTTCTATCCGGTCAGTTCCTGTAGTTTGTGCAGCTTCGATAATTTCTCTTACCGGATCTGTGAAAATAGAAACCCTGATACCTTCTTTTTGAAATAGCTGGACCATTTCTTTAAGATAGGCCTGATGTTTTATAGTATCCCATCCATGATTGGAAGTGATCTGTCCTTCAGTATCTGGTACCAATGTTACCTGTGCGGGCTTATTGGCCAGTACAAGGTCAATGAATTTTTGTTCTTTGCAGTTACCTTCTATATTGAATTCTGTTGAAATGGCTGTTTTAAGATCGAATACATCCTGATAACGGATATGACGTTCATCAGGTCTTGGATGTACAGTGATTCCTTCCGCACCAAAACGTTCACAGTCAAGTGCTACCTTAACCAGATCTGGATTGTTTCCCCCGCGACTGTTGCGTAACGTGGCTATTTTATTGATATTTACTGATAGTTTTGCCATGTACAAAGATAAACCATTAAACATGAACAGGTATAATATTATTGTAAACAGGTTAACGTTCTGTGTAATTATTTGTTGTTTTTTAATTTTTGGAGCAACTGTCTGTTCCGCGCAGGAGGTTATTAAAAATTATACTGTTTATAGCGGGGTGGCAAAAGTGCAGGGAAGTGAGCTGCTGGTGATCCGTAAAATGGAGAAAGCGGGACAAGTGGTTTATCTGACCGTAAATCCGCAGACTTTAACTACAGCATTAACCGCTGAAGTTGCTGTACGCCCGATGGACTGGAAAAGTGCAAAAGCTTATTTTCAGCAGACCCCTTATTTCAAAGCTTACGATGCGGCCGCAAAACAGGCGCTTGCTTTACAGGATGCAGGAGTGACCCATGGTTTCCCTAAGAATAAGGGAATAACGCTGACTATAGACCTTTGTCCTTCGCATAAACCATTAGACAGGATTATTTTCACTTCACTGATCACCGAGTTTGCGAAAATTGAACAGCCTGTACCTGTAGCACTTTCTATAACCGGGCGGTGGATGTTAACGCATACTGACGATTTGAACTGGCTGAAAGAACTGGTCGCAAAAAAAGAAATTGACATTACCTGGATTGATCATTCTTTCAATCACCATGTGAGCCCGACTGCGCCTTTAAAGACTAATTTCCTGCTGGAACCGGGTACGGATATGAATTTTGAAATACTGGGTACTGAACTGGCTATGTTGCAGCATGGTTTAATTCCTTCTGTATTTTTCAGGTTTCCGGGACTGGTTTCTGATCAGCGGGTAGTGGATAAAGTTTTAGCTTATGGGATTATCCCGATAGGGAGCGATGCCTGGCTTGCAAAAGGGCAGAAACCTGCTGCGGGCAGTATCGTTTTAATTCACGGGAATGGAAACGAGCCGGTAGGAGTGGCTGACTTTATCAAACTGTTAAAAAGCAAGACTGCTGAAGTAACCAGCAAGCAGTGGCTGATGTATGATTTGTCGGAAAGTGTAGAAGATGAATTTGGAGGGGCTAAATAACCTATTGTATTAAAAGAGGGATGTAACCTTTCGGCACATCCCTCTTTATTGTATTTAATAACCTCTTAAAAAAGGTCTTTAAACGGACTAGTATCTGTAAGCTTCCGGTTTGAAAGGACCTTCAACTGGTACACCGATATAATCAGCTTGTTGTTGATCTAATACATCTAATTCAACACCGATTTTAGCTAAGTGTAAACGTGCTACTTTCTCATCCAGTGATTTAGGAAGAACATATACTTTGTTCTCATATTTTCCTGGGTTAGTCCAAAGCTCTAATTGAGCTAAAGTCTGGTTAGTGAAAGATGCAGACATCACGAAACTTGGGTGGCCGGTAGCACATCCTAAGTTTACTAAACGGCCTTCAGCTAATAAAATAATGTCTTTACCGTCGATAGTATATTTATCAACCTGTGGTTTGATTTCGATTTTAGTATCACCGTAGTTCGTGTTTAACCAGGCCACATCGATTTCATTGTCAAAGTGACCAATGTTACAAACGATAACTTTATCTTTCATTACTCTGAAATGCTCAGGACGAACGATGTTACAGTTACCAGTAGTGGTAACCACAATATCAGCTTCTTTAACTGCTGTAGCAAATTTCTTCACTTCATAACCTTCCATTGCAGCTTGTAATGCACAGATAGGATCAATTTCAGAAACGATAACACGTACACCTTGTGAGCTTAAAGATTCAGCAGAACCTTTACCTACATCACCGTAACCTGCAACTACAGCAACTTTACCAGCAAGCATTACATCAGTAGCACGACGGATCGCATCTACCAATGACTCACGGCAACCGTATTTGTTGTCAAATTTAGATTTGGTAACTGAGTCATTTACATTGATAGCTGGTAAATGCAAAGTTCCGTTTTTCATACGTTCGTATAAACGGTGAACACCAGTAGTAGTTTCTTCTGATAATCCTTTGATTGCAGCAATCAGCTCAGGGAATTTATCGAAAACCATGTTGGTTAAGTCACCACCATCGTCCAAGATCATATTTAAAGGCTGTTGTTCCGGGCCGAAGTGTAAAGTTTGCTCAATACACCAGTCGAAATCTGCTTCATTCAAGCCTTTCCAGGCATAAACCTGGATTCCTGCAGCAGCAATAGCAGCAGCAGCGTGGTCTTGTGTAGAGAAGATATTGCAGGATGACCAGGTCACTTCTGCACCAAGTTCAACTAAAGTTTCAATTAAAACTGCAGTCTGGATAGTCATGTGCAGACATCCTGCGATACGTGCACCTTTTAGTGGTTTTGAAGGACCAAATTCAGCACGCAAAGACATTAAGCCTGGCATTTCTGCTTCTGCTAATCCAATTTCTTTACGGCCCCATTCTGCCAGTGAAATGTCCTTTACTTTAAAAGGAACGTAAGTAGTCTCTACTGATGACATATTTATTTTGTTAAGTTGTTTATTTATAGTTAGTTGTTAAGATTTACGAGTGAAGCTGATGATGCGCATGCCCCACGTCCTCTTTTACTATTACAAAATTACACAATAGTTTAGCCAAATTCAAAAAGGGATCAGATCGTTGGGATGTTTATACAAAGATCTCCACATTCTTGATTTTCAAATGATAAAAAAAATGCCCTTCGTGCCTTATACGGATTTCACTTGACACATTAGGCGTAATAATTGATTATAATTGCTGATTTTACTTTACCTTATGTCCGTTCCTGAAATCACTTTACGTCTTAATAAATGGCCGTGATTATGATTCTAAAGGATTGATGTATAAGCCTGAATTGCGTTTCGATGGCCTGGACGCGGAATATATTATTATGGTAAGTGGCGGGCCGGCCTCTAAAAAAAGAATCCCAACTGAAAATTTGTTTCAGGGTAAACAGGGAAGCCGGGTGCTGTTAGAAGGGAAATATAAAGAAATTGTTCCTGGGTTTGATGTAATCGAAAGTATTGAAGAACTTACGGAAATGAGTGTTCAGGTTCCATTGATGAAAGAAGACGAAGATTAATTATGAAAAAAAATATTATTTTAGCATTGTTTATAGTTTTGATGATAAATGCAGCACAGGCACAACAGAAGCTGGATTTGGAAAAATTACCTTACCATACTTCCATCAAAACTTTATTAAAAGATAAAGATACTTACCCTGAAGAACGGGAACTGGCAAGCTCTTTACCTTGTCTGACCACAAAGAGTGTAAAGAAATTCAAATTCGGTACCCTGGAATTTACGAATGGCAGCCAAAGTGGTTCTGAATCGGACCTGAGTAGTACAGTTTCTTTTCTTTTCACTGATCATACACATACAAAACTGGCTGGGCTGGTCATTAGGATAGAGAAAAAAGTGGAGGCTAAAAAGGTAGGGAAATATATCGCTGCGAAATATGGAAAAGGTACTGTACTGGCTGCGGTTCCAAAACCACGGGCTACCGGAGAGGTACTTGGATATCCTGCAGTATTTTACGTAGATAAAAAGACAAACTGCACGATCATAGTTGCTGATAATTATACAGAGATAGATGGAAAACCAGATTTTTCTACAGACCTGTTTATCATCGCTAACGGTATTAAAGTTGCTGACAAGGGAACCACCGATACGGTAGATGAAAGGCTGAAAAGGTCTTATAAAAGACTTCAGGAATAGACTAGAAAAGCAATAATTATAATCAGGATGAGAACATCAATCTACTTAAATCTTTTTATATTGGATTTTACAGGGGGTATAAGTTCAAAGTAATTTCAAGGTAAAAAACTATTCACCCTGTCAGTATTCCTTTGATGCTATGTAACAGTGCAGTACCTTTGTATAGTAAAATTGAATAATATTAAAGCTTTTATATATGTATCCAGAATATTTAGTTGAACCAATGCGTGCAGAACTTACTAATGTAGGTTTTGAAGAAATGAAAACTGCAGAAGATGTGGACAACGCGATTTCATCAGAAGGAACTGTTTTTGTAGTTGTGAATTCTGTTTGTGGCTGTGCAGCTTCAAATGCAAGACCAGCAGCAAAATTAGCAGCTGCTAATGAGAAACACCCTGATAAAATGATCACTGTTTTTGCAGGAATGGAAAAAGAAGCGGTAGACAGAGCAAGAAGCTATATGGTACCTTTCCCTCCATCTTCTCCAGCAATGGCATTGTTCAAAGACGGTAAATTAGTACATATGATTGAACGTCACCAAATTGAAGGACGTGCAGCTCAAATGATCGCTGATAACCTTAAAGGTGCTTTTGATCAATACTGCTAATTAATATCTTAAAAGATATATCCGGTGAATACCGGTAAGGAATCCGGTCTTTGTACCGGATTTTTTATTGCGTTTAAGTTTCCAGTAATACTGCTGTTTGAATAGCAACAGTTTAAAAATCCTTGTTCAGTAGTTTTTCCAGTTCCCCGAAAGAAACATTCATCCTTACCCTGCCTTGTTTTGCATAGGCAATTTCACCAGTTTCTTCAGATACAATAACTGCAACTGCATCGGTAGTTTCTGACACCCCAATTCCGGCGCGGTGACGTAAACCAAACTGCGGAGGCAGTTTATCATTTTCTGTAAGCGGTAAGATACAACTGGCACTTTTAATCTTATTTTCTGCAATAACCACGGCTCCATCATGAAGCGGGCTGTATTTTTGAAAGATACTCTCTAATAAACGTTTAGAGATTTTAGAATCTATCAGTTCACAGCTGTTAGCGAATAACTGATCATCGTAAAATTTCACGAACACAATTAAAGCCCCTGTTCTGGACTTCTTCATGCTTTTACAGGCATCGATAATAGGCTTAATCCTGACCAGGTTATCGCGTTCAATATCTTTGCTGCCAAATAAGTATCCCCACCAGGCTTTGTTTTTCTGTAAAAAGGTGTTTTTACCAATCAGGAGCAGGAACCGCCTGATTTCGGGCTGGAAAATCACAATCAGCGCGATAATTCCCACACTCATGAATTTGTTAATAATGGTTGATAAAAGACGCATATTCAGCGCATCTACCACAAACCAAAGGATCAGAATGATAAACATACCCAGCAGTAAATTAACTGCCAGTGTATTTTTAATCAGGTTATAGGTATAATAGATCAGGAAGGCAACGAACAAAATGTCCACTACATCCGTAACTGTTATCGTTAGAAAATCAAAGTCAAAGCCTTTCATTGTTGCCAAGTTAGGAAAATATTAAGTATCTGTTTGAATTTAGATCCTGTTTAAGTTTTAAGCTTGCTGCATCTTTTCGACAATGGTGATACATTCCACTGCAGCCTTTACATCATGTACACGTAAAATTGCTGCACCTTTTTGTAACGCAATTGTATTTAATACCGTGGTTCCGTTCAATGCTTCCCCGGCCGTAGTGCCTAATAATTTATAAATCATAGACTTTCTTGAAATCCCAACCAATACCGGTAAACCGAATACATCCAGGTTTTCCAGCTGATTCATTAACTGGTAATTGTGTGTCGTGTTTTTAGCAAAGCCAAAACCAGGGTCCAGGATAATATCTTTAACGCCTAAAGCTTTTAATGCGCTCACTTTTTCAGCCAGATAAGCTACGACTTCAAGTCCTATGTTTTTATAAACAGGTTTTTGCTGCATGGTCTGGGGCGTGCCCTGCATGTGCATCAGGATATAAGGCACATTTAAAGCTGCAACAGTCTCAAACATCAGTTCATCAAGGTTTCCTCCTGAAATATCATTCACCACATGTGCTCCGGCTTCAATACTTTCCCTGGCAACTTTAGCTCGGAAAGTATCAATAGATAACCTGGCTTCCGGAAATCTTTTACTGATCGCGGTTACCACCGGGATCATTCTTTGGAGTTCCTCGTCTGTACTGACTTCGGCTGCTCCCGGACGGGAAGAATAAGCCCCGATGTCAATAAAAGCAGCGCCTTCTTCAAGGCAGGTTTCTGCTCTTTCCAGTGCCGCATCTATCGATCCCATTCTGCTGTTGCTATAGAAAGAATCGGGGGTTAAATTCAGTATACCCATCACACAGGGACGGCTTAAATCTACCAGTTCACCTTTTACGTTAAGTGTTATTTTTCGGTTTAAAAACGTATCTTTAGCCATCATTCTGTACAAAAATACAGTATTAAAATAGCTTTAAACTAAGAAGCTGTTTAAATTTATCTGATAAATTTAAACGATTTCTAAGAGCCGTTTAAAATTTATCAGACTCTAAATATTTTAATTGTTTTGGCAACAAATACCTCACAAGAATTCGACTCAGTAATTGCGGTTTGTAAATCGCTTTTTTTAAAGAAAACTAAAGACTACGGAACAGCATGGCGCATTCTGCGTTTGTCTTCTATCACCGATCAGCTGTTCATCAAGGCGCAGCGTATCCGCACACTGGAAGAAAAGAAAGTTTCTAAAGTTGGAGAGGGGATTATTCCTGAATATATCGGTATTATTAATTACTGTGTGATTGCGATGATGCAAAGTGAAATGACAGCGGATGATCCGAATGAACTGGAGCTTGCAAAAGTGGAAGCCCTGTTTGATCAAAAAGTAAAAGAAACCAAAGATTTGATGCTGGCCAAAAATCACGATTACGGTGAGGCCTGGAGAGATATGAGAATCAGCTCACTGACCGATCTGATCCTGATGAAAGTATTCAGGGTGAAACAAATTGAAGATAACCTTGGAGAAACTGTAGCCTCAGAAGGCGTGGTTGCCAATTATCAGGACATGCTGAACTATGCAGTTTTTGCACTGATCAGAATGGATGTGAAATAATATCAATACATAAAAATAGCTGTAAAAAAGATGAACAAAGCCGCGCTGAATTTTTCAAGAATATTTGTAGGGATACTTTTTATTTTCTCAGGTCTGATCAAGGCCAACGACCCGCTGGGATTCGGATATAAGCTGGAAGAGTACTTTGATGTATTTCATATTTCTTTCTTTAGTCCTTATGCTACCGGGATAGCCATATTTCTTTGTGTGCTTGAAATTGTATTGGGTGCATTATTGTTATTTGGTTTCTGGAGTAAGAAAGTAGCTACAGGCCTGCTTGGGATTATCATCTTTTTTACTTTTCTGACCTTTGTCTCTGCTGCTTTTAAAGTAGTGACTTCTTGCGGCTGTTTTGGGGATGCTATTCCTTTAACACCATGGCAGTCTTTTTCAAAAGATCTGGTCTTATTAGTACTGATCGTATACCTGTTTATCAACCGCAACAAGATTTTACCGCTTACCACAAACCCAGGTCAGCAAAAGATTGGCCTGATCGCTGTAGTTTCCCTTTCTGTAATCTTCAGTATCTATACTTATACCTACCTTCCTGTACTCGACTTTTTACCTTATAAAAAAGGGGCCAGCTTACCAGAGGCGATGAAAATTCCTGCTGGAGCAGAACCGGATCTGTATCTGATTATGTATAAGCTGAAAAATAAAGCGACCGGAGAAACCAAAGAAATGAGTGATAAAGATTATCTGAAAACAGAAATCTGGAAAGACAATAACTGGGAAATTGTAGGTCAGCCGGTACAAAAACTGATTAAGAAAGGTTATGAAGCTAAAATCAAGGATCTGGTGATCAGTGATGCTTCAGGAACCGATTATACCAAAGAACTGATAGAAAATCCATATTATAATATTCTGATTGTTGCCTATAACCTGAACCATACAGATGAAGAGGCTATCGGGAAATTGAATGCCATGACTTTGGATCTGACCGAACAGTTCAATATCCGCACAGTTTTACTGACTTCTAACTCTGCTCAGGATGCTGCGGTATTCAGTAAAGAACATAAACTGTTCGCAGAAGTATTTTATGCGGATGCTGTTCCTTTAAAAAGTATGGTGAGAGCTAACCCGGGTATTGTATTAATGAAAAACGGGGTTGTAATCAATAAATGGAGTTACCAGTCTCTGCCTTCACTGGAAAAATTAAAAGCCACTTATTTCAATAAGTAAATCAGATGTGGTTTTACGCGCTCAGGAAATTTGGCTATGGGCTCGCTGTGATGGCGGGTGTGGTCGTAGTTGTATTTGTCCTGTTCAATATCCTGCCGGGCGACCCGGCAAGGATGACGCTCGGACAGCGAGCTGATGTACAGTCTTTAGAAGCGGTACGTAAAGAATTCGGACTGGACCGTTCCAGACCAATGCAGTTTGTGCTGTTTCTCAACGACCTGTCGCCTGTTGGTTTTCATGAAGATAACAAGCAGACACAGGAAAAGTATCATTATATCCGTTTGATTAGTTATTCTTCCGATGTTATTGCCTTGAAATGGCCTTATCTAAGGCGATCTTATCAAACTAAGCGGGAAGTATCAACAATCTTATCAGAAACTGTCCCTAACACCTTTGTATTAGCTGCAACGGCTATGTTGTTTGCTACACTCTTAGGTGTTTTGCTGGGTGTGCTGTCAGCAGTGCACCAAAACACATGGATTGACCATGCTGTTAATGCTTTTGCAATCATGGGGTTATCAGCGCCTTCATTTTTTGCGGGTATTATTATCGCCTGGTTTTTCGGTTTCGTACTTGGTCCGTATACGGGATTGAATATGTCCGGGAGTTTATATAGTTATGATCCTTTCAAGGGAGAAGTTCTGACGCTGAAAAACCTGGTATTACCAGTGCTTACACTTGGACTTCGCCCGCTGGCAATTATTGTTCAGCTCACCAGAACAACTATGCTTGATATACTGGCACAGGATTATATCCGCACTGCACGCGCAAAAGGACTGGGACGTAATGCGATCATTTATAAACATGCTTTGAAGAATGCAATGAATCCTGTGATCACTGCGATTTCCGGCTGGTTTGCTTCTTTACTTGCTGGTTCTTTTTTTGTAGAATATATTTTCGGTTATAATGGGCTGGGAAGGGCTACGGTCAGAGCTTTGGAAATGTCTGATTTCCCTGTAGTGATGGGATCGATCCTTTTTATTGCACTGGTATTCGTAGTAATTAATATTTTTGTAGACGTGTTGTACGTCCTTGTTGACCCAAGGGTAAAATTGAATAATTAATGAAGATATTTCTGATTGGTTTTATGGGATGCGGCAAGAGTACGCTGGGAAGAAAATTAGCGACTAAACTGGGTTATGATCTGATTGATCTGGATCACCAGATTGAGAAAAATACAGGACTCGCTGTAGGTGAATATTTTTCAACTCATGGCGAGGAAGCCTTCCGTAAATTGGAAAGTGAAACCCTTCAGACTTTTGACTACCCTAAAAACTGTGTCATTGCAACAGGAGGGGGCACACCGTGTTTCTTTGATAATATAGAGTGGATGAATACCAACGGTACTACGATCTATATTGACATGCCGCCAGCAGCACTCGCTAAACGCCTGGAAAGTGGCATAGCCAAACGTCCGCTGCTGCGTAACCTGAATGCTGAAGGCGTGCTGGAATTTATTGAAAGTAAGCTGGCCGAACGTGAGCCATTCTACGCTAAAGCATCATTGGTGATGAGTGGGATCAGCTTAACCGCCGACGACATCCGCGCAGAAATCCTGGCCCGGAACTAATTATCTTCGGCAGCGAACTGCTCTTCTATAAATTTGATCTCTTTTCTGCCGTGTGCGACAGGATTACCATATTCATCAACGTTTACAAAGACCATTTTATCAATTGTTAAAATGCTTTTCCTGGTGATCTTGTTGCGTACCTCACAGCGCATCGTCAAAGAAGTATGACCAAAAGCGATTGCAGTAATCCCCATTTCAATAATATCTCCCTGTTTTGCAGAGCTTACGAAGTTGATTTCTGAAATATATTTGGTAACAACTCTTGGATTGCCTAGCTGAACAATAGCATAAATGGCTGCTTCTTCATCTATCCATCTTAACAAACTACCTCCAAATAAGCTTCCGTTAGGATTTAAGTCTTCGGGTTTGATCCATTTTCTGGTGTGGAAATTCATAATATTTAAATTTCCACAAAAATAAGAGTTTCTTAATGCCCGAATCTCACCTGAGCGTAAATAATATTACAGTGCTTTCCAGTTCGTATCCGCGTGTTTTTGAAGCACGGCAGAGAAATCTACTCTTGGAGGCAGGTTCAGATAGGGATAAGTTACTTTAGAAAGGTACAGTCCCTGGGGATGTGCAGGAGTAATCAGCGCAGGGGTTTGTCTGCTGATCAGATGGCTTTCAAATTCATCCACACTGAGCGTTCCCTGACCAATTTTTAAAAGCTGGCCCATAATAATGCGGATCATCTTTCCTAAAAAACGGTTAGAAGAGATCTGGAACCTCATTTTCTCCCCCTTCTCATCCACCATTAAACTGGCAGACCTCACATAACATAAAGTATGCTCATATTTATCCGGGCTCGTACAAAAGGCACGGTAATCTTTGTATAACGGCAATAAAGCTACTGCTGCTTTCATTTGATCCCATTGCAGATTCTCCAGCAGGTAATAAGAACTCAGTCCGTTTAAAAAAGGGTCTTTATACGTATGCAGGAAATAATCATAGGCACGCTGTACGGCATCAAACCGGGCATGGGGCAGACCCTCCATCGGTATGACATCATAAACAGCAATGTTCAGGGGGAGTAGTTTATTGAGCCTGAAGATCAGATCAAAATCCCAGGACTGCTCAATGTCCATATGAAAAAAGAACTGGCTGGCATGAACCTGTGCATCTGTTCTGCCGCATCCGTTAATGAAAACGGGGACCTTAAAAATCTGGGTCAGTGCGTTTTCTATCACGCCCTGAATATTCAATACATTGAGCTGCTTTTGCCAGCCATTGTATTGTAAACCATTATAACTGATGTGTACGAAATATCTCAACCGCTTATCTTTTTCCTGCTCTTTTATTTAAATCATCAACAGAGATCGTTAATAATCTGCCGATCGCCTGTTTACCCCTGTAAGTAATGACACGCATTTGATTTGCATCTTTAGGGATGACTACTTTTTCTGTATATTTTGGATAAAATCTATCTGGAGTAGAGTTGTCGAAACTGTAATAAATATCCAGACCGTCAATTTCGGTCGTCAGTTCAACCATCACCTGTCTGTCGGCAGTTCTGCTTGCTTTGATGACCGGATCGTAAATTGCTGGTGAATATTTAGTTTCAGCAACGTCCATTCTGTGGAAGTGCTGTTCTACTTTACTGGCAAAATTAGTCCAGTTTTTCTTCTCTTTCGGCGACCATACCGATTCTGCAATGGCATAACCTCTTGGCCAGGTCATATATTCAGCCTGACGGATGTTATAGACTTGTTCTGCCCATAAATTACCTTGTCCTCCTTTAATGTATTTAGGATCTGCTCCGGCCGGGACAGGGTCAAATTCATAAGCTTTGCCTAAACGGACTGAGTTGTAGACTTTGGACTCAGAGGTAACGTCGCCTTGCATCAAATCGAGATAATTTGTTCCCTGAGGGCTCATGACTACTTCACGTTTGGCACGTGAAGCCTCTATACCGAATTTCGGGCTTCTCCAGCTCATGATTGCTGCACTTGTTGGAATGTCATTCTCCATGATTTCGTCCCAGCCCATAAATTTCTTGCCTTTGGACTCTACGATTTTCTGAACTCTCTTTTCGAAATATCCTTGTACCTGGTGTATGTCTTTTAAGCCTTCTCTTGCCATTAACGCTTTAATCGCATCACTTTTCTGCCAGTAATTTATCGGAGCTTCATCGCCACCCATATGAATGTATTCAAAAGGAAATAAGGCAGCTACTTGTGTAATCACGGTATCCAGAAAAGCATAAACTTTTTCATTGGCCGGGCATAAAGTATTATCTACCAGTGCAATTGGAGGAGCCCCTTTTGACCAGTCCATAATACGTTCTCCTGAACGCACACGGTAAGTTTCAGCGCCCGGTGTACAGGAGAGCTCCGGATAAGAAACAACTGCAGCCAAACTGTGTCCGGGAACATCAATCTCCGGTAAAATATCTACAAACCGGTCTTTGGCATATTTAATCAGTTCTCTGACATCGTCCTGCGTATAAAAACCACCATAAGTACGGGGTTCATCAGCTCCTGGGGTACTAAAAGTACCGAAATCACCTACTTTTTTAACATTCCATGCGCCTACTTCAGTTAATTTTGGTAAACCTTTAATCTCCAGTCTCCAGCCTTCATCATCGGTGAGGTGAAGATGAAGCAGGTTAAACTTATAGCGGACCATTGCATCAATATATTGCTTCACTTCTTGTTTGGTGAAAAAGTGACGGGCTACATCGAACATTAGTCCTCTCCAGGCCACGCGTGGGTAATCTGTAACTTCTACACATGGGATTTTCCAGGTTACGCCTTCAACCAGCTCCTTAGATTCTATTTCTTTGGGGAAGAGCTGTAATAAACTTTGAACACCATAAAACAGTCCTGCAGGCTGATTCGCTTTAATCACGATCATGGTTGGCGTTACCGAAAGCTGATAACCTTCATTGCCTAAAGCAGCATCTGGTCTTGGATTAAGTACTAACCTGATTGTTCCTGTGGCCTGTGTATGGGCAAATTCAGCGATAAACTTACCTGTTGGTACGGATAGTTTTTCCTTCAGGTAATCTACTACGAGTTTCATTTCCGGAGTAGCTAAAACAACTACTTTATCTGGTAAAGTGAAAGAACCATTGGTTTTTAACAAAGATACCGGCTCAGGAATTATGGAGAATTCAGGTGGTCTGCTGGTAAAATTAGTATTGCTATCTATAACTGAAGAAGTAAAAGTTCCGGTTCCCATTTGTTGACTATATGTGCTTGTGTAAAAAAGAAGGCAGCATATAAAAGGTAAGAATTTATTCATAAAATGAAGAGTGGCTTGTGCTTGTGAAATTGGTAAAAGGTTGCAATTTAACAATTTGTGGATAAATACGGAGTTTCTGTGGAGAAATTATTACTATTTAAGAGCATCCAGCACTTTGAATAGTTTGCTGTTGATTCCAGTGCCGGAATAGTTGTTAATATTGATCACAATCACGTATTTATTGCCATTATCGGCTGTATAATAGCCTGCAAATGCAGAAACATCGTTAATCGTACCACTTTTTAATTTCATTCCGTTGTATTCTGGTAAAGATTTATAAAAATCAGGAAACCAGTTTTCCTGCTGAACCTGGAAAAGTATGTTAGCCATGGCCGAAGTGGTTACCCTGGTAGCTGGTGAAAGTCCGCTGCCATCAATAATATTCATGGCATTTTTATCAAAGCCTTTAGCTGCCCAGAATTTAATCTCTGCGGCCGCGCCATTGCTTGTTGTAGGGGTTACACCAGATTTCCAGGCTATAGTCCTTAAAAGATGTTCTGCATATAAATTGATACTTTTTTTATTTAACCAGTAAACAATCTCAGGCAAAGCAGGAGAAGTTATCGTACTCAGATTTTGCTTGATTGCTGGTAAAGGTAATTTAGCAGCGGAAAGCTGACGGCTTGTTACCGGCACTTCAGTAACCTGGATGCCTGCCTTGGCTAAAGTATCCTTCAGCCGGAATGCCGCTTCGTAAGCCGGATCAGGCAATGCTGCTGCAATACCTTGTTTTTGTATATCTGTTGCCCATGTGCCTCTCAGGTAAGCTATATTTGATAAGGGTGGGAGATAAGCATAAGCATGATCTCCGCTGCCTGCAGTTCCTGGTTTTAATTCGTTAACAATACTCAGATAGGGCATTTCTGGTACGGTTCTAAGGACGGAAACCGGATTTCCCGCACGGAGTTTAATATCAAACTGATTTTCCCTCCAGCTTAAGGCCGACGTACCTGCGCCATAATAATTGCCAAGGTCCTGCCATATCCAGCCGTCAGGAATAGATTGAGTACCCCAAAGACCATCGTCACCTATCACTTTACCTTCAACTTTTTTAATTCCTGCTGCTTTGATCACTGAAACCCACTGGGCTAACACAACACTTTCTTTACTGGTTGCATAACGGGGAGAACCCAGGGTAGGATCGCCGCCGCCCACAATAATCAAATCTCCTTTTAGGGTGCCATCAGCGCTGATGCTGCCACTGTATCCTAAGGTTGTTTGATAGTGGAAGTCTTTTCCTAAAATAGAAAATGCAGTTGCTGAGGTAATTGTTTTTAACGTAGAGGCTGTGGCAAGGCCGATGTTCTCATTCCTGGCATACAGTTGTTTTCCTGTTTTAGCATCTAACACACAAATTGAAGTGACCGCATATTTTGCTTGCTTATCTTCAGCCAGTATATTGAAAGATTGTGTTAGTTTTTGTACAGGGCTCTGCGCAAAAGAAAAACTTTGCGAAAGCACAAACAGGCATACTATTGATTTTTTTAACATCTGTATCGGATAATTCTACTGCAAATAACGGGAAAGCAAAAGACTAATAACTAAAAAATGTGGTGTTATTCCAGCATTTTGCCAGATTAACACCACATCCTGTATCTTTAAAGAACAGCTTAGATCAGTTCTTTTCTCAGTAAAAACTCAGCAATCTGCACTGTATTAGTTGCAGCACCTTTACGCAGGTTATCGGCAACAATCCATAGATTTAAAGTGTTTGGCAAAGATTCGTCTCTTCTGATACGACCTACAAAAACCTCATCTTTTTCATGTGCATCTTTCGGCATTGGGTATTTAAGATTTGCAATGTCATCTACTACGATAATGCCTTCTGTTTTCTCTAAAATTGATCTTACTTCAGCTACATCAAAATCACTTTCAAACTCTATGTTTACAGATTCTGAGTGACCACCCATTACAGGGATTCTCACCGTTGTTGCGGTAACGCGGATGCTATCATCGCCCATAATTTTACGGGTTTCTTTAATCATCTTCATTTCTTCTTTGGTATATCCGTTTTCTTCGAATACATCAATCTGAGGAATAACGTTTAAGTCGATCTGGTGCGGATAAGCCATCGGTCCATCTAAAATACCTTTACGCTCATTCATCATTTGCTCCACAGCTTTAACACCAGTTCCGGTAACAGACTGGTAAGTCGAAACAACTACACGTTTAATTTTGTATTTATCATGTAATGGTTTTAAAGCCACCACCATTTGTATCGTTGAACAGTTCGGGTTAGCAATGATTTTATCATCAATTGATAATTCATAACCATTCACCTCAGGTACAATCAGTTTCTTAGAAGGGTCCATGCGCCATGCAGATGAATTGTCAATCACTGTTGTTCCTGCTTCTGCGAATAAAGGAGCGTATTTTAAGGAAGTACTGCCACCTGCAGAGAATAAAGCCACATCAGGTTTCATTGCAATTGCTGTTTCCATGTTAACGACCTTGAACTTCTTACCCTTAAATGTGATTTCTTTACCAACACTCTTCTCAGATGCAACCGGAATTAATTCGGTCAACGGGAAATTACGCTCTTCTAGTACTTTTAACATAACAGTGCCTACTAAACCAGTAGCACCTACAACTGCAATCTTCATTATTATAATTTTATTTAAAGTTTATTAATGATAATATATCATATTTCAAATATGGGAAAAAACTTCGCTTTTTCCTTAGAATCTGTTTAAATAGTTTCTTAAAACTATCTCTTTCTTAAGCATTTTACGAATTTCAGGAAACCTTACTGCACAAAAAAGGCGGGCTTATTTTTTAAGCCCGCCTTTTAAATACATTATTTATAAGATTGACTTTTTAATATAATTTGCGCTTTGCTTAATACTCACGTAAGGATCAATACTGAAATTCTCCTGCTCCACGATCAGGTGTTTCAATCCTGCAAGTTTAGCTCCTTTATAAATCTCTTTGAAGTCGATTTTTCCAGATCCCACTTCCGTGTTAATCGTGTTGTCAACTTTGTCCATATCTTTCACATGCCACATTGGGAAACGTCCCGGGTGATCAGTAAATAATTTGACAGGATCATTACCAGATCTTACCACCCAGTATAAGTCCATTTCAAACTTAACCGCTTTCGGATCTGTTTCTTTTAACAGGATGTCATAACCAGTTGTTTCCCCGTATTTTACAAATTCAAAGTTATGGTTATGGTAACCAAGACCTAGTCCACTCGCTTTACAAATCGCTGAAGCTTCATTTAACCTTGCTGCAACTTTTTTCCAGTCATCTTCTGTTTTGCGTAGATTATCTCCTAAATAAGGAACTACAATATAGCTGCTGCCAATGATATTTGCGGCCTCGATATAGCTTTTAAGCTCATCTGAATTACCAGTGCCAATGAACTTATCCATTCCATAATGCCCGCTCGGTGCAGTTAACCCATTATTTGATAGTAAAGTTTTAAAAGCTTTAGGATCTAAACCCCAGTACTTATCTTTTAAGGAATAGCCAAAAGTTTCCACTTCTTTATAGCCAGCTTTTGCAACTTTGGCAATGGTACCATTTACATCAGTTGGTAATTGTGCTCTTAGTGAATATAGCTGTAAACCAACCACTTTAGCCGGGGCAGCAGCAAAAGTTAGTGAAGGCAATACCACGGCACCTGCCGCAGCTAAACCCGCCTGTTTGATGAAATTTCTTCTTGAGTTCATAATTAAATCTTTATAAGTCACAAATTTTAATCGCGTTTCTTAAGGACTGAAGTTTATCTTTCTGTTTAGGAATAAATTCCTGTGCGATGTATCCTTTAAAACCTGTTGCCAGGATAGCTTTAATGATTGCAGGATAGAAAAGCTCCTGTGTATCATCTATTTCATTTCTACCGGGTACACCAGCAGTATGGTAATGCGCAATATATGGATGATAAGTCCTGATATTATGAATAACATCACCTTCATCAACCTGCATATGGTAAATATCATATAATAGTTTGAAGTTTTCCGAACCCAGTCTTTTTGCTAGTTCAGCACCCCATGCAGTATGATCACATTGATAATCTTTATGATCAATTTTACTATTTAATAATTCCATCACCAGTACCACATTGTGTTGTTCAGCAAGCTTAATCACCTGCTTTAATCCTTCAACACAATTATTCCAGCCTTCTTCATCAGTTTTGCCTCTGCGGCTTCCGCTAAAACAAATCAGGTTCTTATACCCGGCTTCCGCTACTAAAGGAATCATCTTTGTATAATTCTCTATCAATTTCGGGTGAAAGGTTTTATCATTCCAGCCATCGGTCAGGTTAATCTCTGCACCATTACACATCGAGGAATATAACCCGTGTTTCTTCAGCACCGGCCATTCAGCAGGGCCCACAAGGTCTATTGCTTTCAACCCCATTCCTTTTACAGCAATACAAAACTCGTCCAGTTCTATGTCACTAAAACACCAGCGGCAAACGGAATGTTTCACATTTCCCTTTAAAGGAGCCTTCCTGTCTGAAAGAGCATCACTTTTTAAAGGAGTATCACTTAATCCGCGTTCCGCAGCATAAGATGGCATCGCAGAAGACAGGCCCAAAATTGCTGAACCTGTAATCATTGTTTTCAGTGCATTCCTGCGGCTTTGCCCGGTTCCCATCTTTAAACTTCGTTAAATTGGGTGTCCACCGCTCTCTTACGCTTTTCATTGAAGAAAACAGTGAAAAGTAAGAATACAACCAATGCAATTCCTGCAGGGATGATCCAAACCATTTTCCAGTCTACAGCGCCATCAACTAACTTATAGCTGTCGGTAATCATACCTGCAACTTTAAAGCCAATCAGCATCCCTACACCGTAAGTAGCCAAAGTAATCAGACCCTGAGCAGCACTTTTATATTTTTCTCCAGCTCTTGAATTCGTGTAAATCTGTCCTGATACAAAGAAGAAGTCATAACATACACCATGTAAAGCGATACCGATAATCAGCATAAAGCTTAATTCACCAGCATTACCATAAGCGAATAAAGCATAACGGACTGCCCATGCAATCATACCGACCAGAATGGTTGTTTTAAAACCAAATCTTTTGAAGAATACCGGGATCATTAATAAAAACAGGGCTTCAGAAACTTGTCCGATTGCCATTTTTCCGGTTGGCCCTTCCACACCAATATTAGATAAGAAAAGGTTTGCATTCTGATAATAAAATGCCAGCGGAATACAAATCAAGATAGCAGATACGAAGAAGACTGCGAAGTTTTTATCTTTTAATAACTTCAAAGCATCCAGGCCTAAAATATCTGAAATCTTAATTTTTTCTCCTTTAGCAACTTTTGGTGGTGTTTTTGGCAGTGCAAAACTGAACAAACCTAAAACCAGAGAGGCTATTCCAGCCATTGCGAAAGTATTTTTTAACAGACCTGATTCCATACCAGCTTTTGAATCCCATAAGAATAAGTAACTGATACATAATCCGGCAACAATCCATCCGATAGTACCCCAGAATCTGATGTTTGAAAACTCTTTTTCAGCATCTTTCATCTGATTAAATGATACCGAATTCACTAAAGCCAGGGTAGGCATGAACAGGATCATATAACCTAAAACATAAGGATAGAATACATTTACATCCGTTGCTGTATACATCTGGTACATTAATACCGCTCCGATCAGATGCAGGACACCGAGAATTTTCTCTGCATTAAAGAATCTGTCGGCAATCAATCCGATAATAAAAGGGGCAATAATCGCTCCCCAGGACTGCGTAGAGAATACAGCGGCTGAGTCCGAACCTGTAGCGTGCAGGTTTTTTTCTAAGAAAGTACCCAGCGTAACAAACCATGAGCCCCAGATAAAGAACTCCAGGAACATCATCGTTGATAATTTAATACGGGTATTGATATTCATCATATAGTTTAAAGATTTTTAAGGTGTATCAGAATTTAACAAGCTTACAGTTCTTTGATCATAATATTACGGAACCAAACTTCGTCTCCGTGATCCTGTAATGCAATCTTTCCTTTTGTAAAAGTTCCAAAACCTTCCCATTTAGCAAACTTGCTTCCTGCGATCAGTGCTTTCCAGTTCTCATCAAACTGAGTAGTTGAAACTGTTTTTACGCCATTCAGGATAAATTCTAATTTACCTTTATTACTGATAATTTCGGCAGTATTCCATTGTCCAACTGGTTTAACAGGCTCAGAGCTGCTTTTTACCAGGTCGTACAAATCACCTGCACGATGTTTAATAATTTTTCCATCAGGGTGTCCATCATTGTCAATTACTTGCATTTCAGGGCCTGTACTGTAAGTTTGGTTATATTTTTCTGGATTCTCATTGATGTGGAAAAGAACACCGCTATTAGATTTAGGAGCTACTTTCCAGTCAATTTTTAAATGGAAGTTTGCATATTCTTTATCCGTTACCAGGTCACCATCATCTTTTTGTTTAGACTTAGGATCAAGATGTATCGCCCCATTTTCAACTTTCCATCCTTTTCCGACAGAAGTTTTTCCATAGCTATGCCATCCTTTTGTTGTTTTTCCATCAAATAGAGAAGTAAACCCTTTTTTTGAACTCTGTGCTTGTGCATTAAAGCCAATCATTGTAAATACCAGTATCGCTGAAATCGCGTAAGTCTTCATATAAGTTTTTTTTAAGATAAAATTAAGCACCCAGTGTCCATCCTTTGCGGTATTCGCGTTTGACATACTGGTTTACATCATCAAAATTGGTAACTTTCATATTGTTATTATCCCATAACAGTTTGATGTTTCTGCCAGGATAAGAGATTTTTCCATTCGCATCTTTGCGTTGTACATCATTGGCTCTGATAGCAAGGTTAGCCATTAATAAAGCTTCAGTAAGCGGACCTGCAATTTCGAACGGAGAACTCAGTTCTTTTTTGCCATGACCAGCAATACAAGCCTCAACCCATTGTGCATAATGACCTTCTGCACCATTCGGTACACGGGCAAATTTCTCAGGAACTTTAATGTCTTTATTACGGCTCAATGGTAAAAGACGAGGATTAGCACTATAGGTTTCACTCATCATCTTTCCTTTTGTTCCGATAAATAACGTTCCGTTACCACCATCACCAAATACTTCATTTGCTTCCAGTTCTTCCGGACGTGTTGGTTGTATACCACCATCCATCCAGTGTACGGTAACATCACCCTGAGTCTTGGCAGTTTTAGGGAATTTTAAAGTTACATGACTTGAAGGAGGGCAGCTATCCGGGAAATAACCACGTTTAAATTCATCTACATAAACAGAACCAACACTGGCTTCTACCTCAGATGCGTATTTTAAACCCAGCATACTAAAAGGAGCTTCCAGTAAATGGCAACCCATATCTCCTAATGCGCCTGTTCCATAATCCCACCAGCCTCTCCAGTTAAAAGGAACAAGCTTTTCTACGTAGTCTTTGTAAGGAGCACTATTCAGCCATAAATCCCAATCCAGGTTTTTAGGAATATCTGCTTTGTTTGCAGACCATGGAATACCCTGTGGCCATACCGGACGATCGGTCCAGGCATAAACAGTATGTACATCGCCAATAAGACCTGCATCATACCATTCTTTCATTTGACGGGGGCCATCATTTGACGCACCCTGATTACCCATTTGAGTAACCACTTTATATTTTTTTGCCGCTTCAGTTAACTTTCGGGCTTCATAAATATCATGAGTCAGTGGTTTTTGAACATAAACATGTTTACCCAGCTGCATGGCAGCAAGAGCAATCATGGCATGACTATGATCTGGTGTGGAAACACTGACCGCATCAAAGTTTTTATGCTCTTTGTCCAGCAACTCGCGCCAATCTTTGTAAAACTTAGCTTTAGGAAAGTTCTTAACCGATCCTGCAGCTCTGTTTGTATCTACATCACATAGAAATCCGATATCTGCTTTTCCACTTTTAGCGAAGTTTGCAATATCTGAACCACCTTTTCCACCAGCACCAACCCCCGCTACTATTAATCTGTCACTCGGTGCTATAAATCCATTACCGCCCAGTACATGACGGGGAACAATCATAAATGAAGCTGCGGCTATTGCTGTTGTTTTAAGAAACGAACGCCTGTTAGACGCGTCTATCTCTTCGTTGGTTTTTTTCATCAGATTATATTGGTTTTAGGTTATGAAGCCTGCATGAGTTTTGTCAGTTAAACTCTGAGTGTAAACTCATGCAGGTTCCATGCTTAATACTATTTGGTTAGATAGGGATATGCAGGTGTTCCGGAAAACTTATTTTTTCAGTGACAAAATCCAGGTCACCATTTGTTTAGCGTCTTCTTTGCTTAAGTTAGGGTGAGGTGTCATTGGCAGATCGCCCCATGTTCCTTTACTTCCGGCAATAACGACATCAGCTAATTTGTTGATGTTTTCTTCGCTTGAAGGGTATTTGTCTGCAATATCTACATATGCAGGTCCGATTACCTTTTGAGTTTTGTTATGGCAGCCGATACAATCTGCTGTAGCTATTAGTTTTTCACCAGGCAACATTTCTGTTGGTGTTTGCGCTTTTACCGTAGTTTCAGTATCTGTTGAAGCTGCTGAAGTTGATCCTTCAGTAGTAGATCCCGGGTTTCCGCAAGAAGCTATTGCTAAACTAATACATCCCAAAATTAACAGTGTCTTTTTCATAATGTTCTTATTGTTCTTTAATGGTTATGAAGCTTTCATGAGCTTTTTATCCTGATTATAAAAGGTAAGCTCATTCAGGTTTCATTGTGTGTGTTTTTGTATTTACTATTTATTTTATACCTAATATTTGTTTGTTGAATTCTGAATCTGCACCTGTCGCAGCGAAATCATCAAATGCTCTGGTTGTTACCGGAATGATGTGGTTTTTGATAAACTCAACACCTTCTCTTGCACCAGTCTCAGAGTCTTTAATACAGCATTCCCACTCCATAACTGCCCAGCCTTTAAAGTCATACTGAGCAAGTTTACTGAATATCGTTTTGAAATCTACCTGTCCGTCTCCCGGAGAACGGTAACGGCCTGCACGATTTGCCCAGCTTTGGTAACCGCCAAAAGTCCCTTGTCTGCCAGTTGGGTTAAATTCTGCATCCTTCACATGGAAAGCTTTAATCCGCTCATGATAAAGATCAATATACTGGATGTAATCCAGCTGTTGTAATACAAAGTGTGACGGATCATATAATAAACATGCTCTTGGATGGAAATTTACCTGCTCCAAAAACATTTCATAAGTTGCCCCGTCAAATAAATCTTCACCAGGGTGGATCTCATAACAAACATCTACACCACAAGTATCAAATTCATTTAATATCGGTAACCAGCGGCGGGCAAGTTCTTTAAAACCTTCCTCTACTAACCCTTCCGGTCTTTGTGGCCAGGGGTGGAACATATGCCATAAAAGTGAACCACTAAAAGTAGCATGCGCATCCAAACCAAGATTCTGAGAAGCCTTGGCAGCATACTTTAATTGCTGTACTGCCCACTCCGTTCTGGCCGCAGGATTATTCTGGTACGCAGCAGGTGCGAAACCGTCAAATACCTTGTCATAAGCAGGGTTAACTGCTACTAACTGACCCTGAATATGCGTAGAAAGTTCTGTAATTTCCAGGTCATATGAATTGATTTTTCCTTTCAGTTCATCCGCATAGGTTTTACTTTCTGCTGCTTTCTGCAAGTCAATAAATCTGTTATCCAAGGTTGGCATTTGTATACCTTTGAACCCTAAATCTGCCGCCCATTGACAAATCCCGTCAAGGGAATTGAACGGGGCCTGTTCTCCAATAAACTGGGCTAAAAAAACTGCTGGTCCTTTGATTGTTGTCATCGTTTCTTATATTTTAAAATCAAACCATTTCTGGTCTGACAGCCCTGAGGCTACTACATTTTCTATAAAAGCCATTCCACGTACACCTTCCTCTACACCAGGGAAATCTAACATTTCCGGAGTAGGGGTTTTACCTTCTTCCTTTGCTTTTAAAGTTAACGCGAAATTCCGGTAAATGTTAGCAAAAGCTTCCAGATAACCTTCCGGATGTCCCGCAGGTGTTCTTGCATTAAATTGTGCCGCCGGGGTTAAATAACCTTGTCCCGCACGAAACAGTTGAGTAGGTGCATCCAGCCATTTTACTTTCAGCGTATTCGGTTCTTCCTGGTGCCATTCCAGGCTGCCTTTTTCTCCGTAAACTTTGATTTTAAGTGCATTTTCTTCACCCGCAGCAATCTGTGAGGCAACTAAAACGCCATTCGCTCCATTGTTGAACTTCAGCAATACGTTCCCATCGTCATCAAGCGCGCGGCCATCTACCATAATATTCAGGTCCGCGCAGATTTTTGTAATCTCCAGGCCTGAAATATATTCAGCAAGTTGTGCAGCATGTGTTCCAATGTCTCCCATACAGCCGCTGATCCCACTTTTCGAAGGATCGGTTCTCCACGCAGACTGTTTATTACCATCACGTTCAGAAGGTAAACTTAACCAGCCCTGAGGATACTCTACCAGGATTTTTCTGATCTTTCCGAAAGCATTATCCTTTACCATCTGACGCGCCTGCTTAACCATCGGATAACCAGAATAGGTATAGGTAAGACATAAAGTCAAACCTGTTTCCAGTACTTTGTCCCTGAGTTGTTTAGCTTCTGCTAATGTCAGGCTGATCGGCTTGTCAATGACCACGTGGAAACCATGTTCCAATGCCAGCATTGCGGGTGCGAAATGTGCGAAATTAGGGGTAACAATAGTCACAAAATGCATTCTTGTATTTTCAGGCAGGAGACTCTCTTTTTCGATCATCTCCTGGTAAGTCCCGTAATTTCTGTCTGCTGCCAGGAACAATAATTCACCCGATTCCTTAGCGGTTTCAGGATTGGAACTTAAAGCTCCGCAAACCAGTTCAATCTGACCATCTATATTGGCTGCAATACGGTGGACGGCGCCTATAAAAGCATTTTTACCGCCACCGATCATCCCCATTCTAATTTTACTATTCATTAAAGATTACCTTTTTTTAGTTCACTTACTGCAAAATCTGCTGCTCTTGCTGTTAAAGCCATAAAAGTCAGCGAAGGATTTTGACAAGCAATCGATGGCATACAAGATCCATCAGTTACAAATACATTTTTAACTTCATGCATCTGGTTCCATTTATTTAATACTGAGGTTTTAGGATCATTTCCCATACGGGCTGTTCCTTGCTCATGGATAGCCATACCTGGAGTTGATCCCGCATCATAAGTTTGTACATTTTTGATTCCTGCTGCTTCAAGCATTTCTGCCGCATCATTCATCATGTCAATACGCATTTTTTCTTCGTTACCTTTAAACTCACAGTCGATAGCCAATACCGGCATTCCCCATTTATCTTTTTTGGTTTTATCAATATAAACTCTGTTTTCATGGTAAGGAAGAGATTCACCGAAACCACCTAATCCCATTTTCCAGGCACCTGGCTGCGTCATCAGATCTTTAAAGTCGCCGCCAAAAGCAAGTTCAGCTACGTCTTTATGCCATCCTGTACGGCTTGCACCACCCTGATAACCGAACCCACGTAAGTAATCACGTTTATCGCCACCCATGTTCTGGTACCTTGGTACATATATCCCATTTGCCCTGCGGCCATAAGTATATTTGTCATCAAAACCTTCCGCATCTCCCGAAGCACCGCATCGGAAATGGTGATCCATTAAATTGTGTCCAAGCTCACCGCTTCCATTACCTAAACCAGTAGGATGTTCAGCAGAAGTTGAGTTTAACAATAAGAATGTACTACCTAAGGTAGAGCCATTTACAAAGACAATCTTTGCAAAGTATTCTATGTTTTCTTTAGTCTCAGAATCGATGATGACTACACCCGTTGCTTTTTGTGTTTCTTTGTCATAAACGATATGATCAACTAAAGAGAAAGGGCGTAAAGTAAGATTTCCAGTAGCTACAGCAGCCGGAAGGGTAGAAGATTGAGTACTGAAATATGCGCCAAAAGGACAACCTCTGCTACATCTGTCACGGTATTGACAACTACCTCTTCCACCATGGGGAACAGTCAGATTGGCTGTACGGCCAATAGTCATGATACGTGATTTTTTCCATTTGTCTTCTATTCTTTTTTTGACATCTTTCTCCACACAATTCATTTCCATTGGCGGCAAAAAGTGTCCATCAGGTAATGCAGGCCAGTTTTCTACCTGACCACTAATTCCTGCAAATTTTTCAACATGGTCATACCATGGGCTTAAGTCTTTATATCTGATTGGCCAGTCATTACCATGACCATCTTTTTTATTGTCTTCAAAGTTCAGGTCACTAAAGCGGTAACTTTGGCGGCCCCACATTAATGATTTTCCACCTACGTGAAACCCGCGGTACCAGTCAAAACGTTTTACCTCAGTATACGGACATTCGTGGTCATTTACCCAAAAGCTTTCATTGAATTCCTGGTAAGGATAATCACGCTTTTGTACTGGGTGTGCCTCTTTTTGTACTTCAGTTAATTTACCACGGTGTTCAAATTCCCATGGCTTTTTCATTGCTGTAGTATAGTCTTTTATATGTTCAATATTTCTGCCGCGTTCAAGCAACAGAACTTTAAGTCCTTTTTCAGTTAGTTCTTTTGCTGCCCATCCTCCACTTATTCCTGATCCGACTACGATAGCATCGTATGTATTTTGTGCGGTTGCTTTTGTGTTTAAATTCATGTGTTTTGGTAAATAGATTAAGAAGAATAAACTTTTTGTCCAGGTTTTAAATCTACACAGCCATTGTAACGGCCGGGAACCTCAATGTACTCTAAAGCCTGTGTTGCGCCAATTTCTGAGGTGAAATAACCTAGCATAGTTAAATCTCTCGCGATGGCAAAAAAGTAAGATGGGCCTTGTGGTCCAAATTTCGCTGCTTTAACAGTATTTGTCAACGCTTTTCCTGTTCCTTTCGCTTTTTCTGCGGCTGCAGCTTTTTCGCCATCAGCTTTTTGAGCAGCAACAGTCTCATCTCTTACTTTTCCAAGTAATTCTCCGCGTTCTTTTACAGAAATTTTAAGGAACGAATTGTTGTATTCTTTTTTAGAACGTGCTTCCAGATCTTCAAGACCTTTCACAAATACGTCTTGTGCCTCTTTAGGGTAACAGTCCCTAACCATCATTGAAATCCATGGCCCGACACCTGCTGCTTTTGCCCCCGGTGTTTTTGTCGATGGGATAATAATGTCTGCTACTTCAGTGATCAACTGGTCCTGATCTGCTGAAAATAGTCCCGATCCTTTCTTGGTGGAAGGGGTGTTACAGCTGTCAAGAAATACTCCGATTGTAGTAGCAGATAATGCGCCTCCCATTAAAAAGGCAATGTTTCTGACTGCGTCTCTTCTTTCCATACTTTGATATTTGGTTATTTAAGGTGTTGTTTATACACTATCAACTACTAAAAATAGAAAAAAAATAGACGTAACGAACAAAATATTGATATTTAATTCTTCCTTATCTTGCTTTTGTTACACCCTATATTCATTCTAAATAAGGATTTAGCAAAAGGATGTCTAAACACCGTTTTAAGGGCGATTCAGACATCACTTATTAAATATAAACAATAGCTGTGTAAAAACATTTTTCAACAGGTTTCGTGCAATTTTTTACCTTTGCCAAAATCAAAAGACCAATGACCGAAAAAATACTAGTATTAGGCTCTAATGGGCAGATAGGAACTGAACTGGTTACTGCACTGCGCAAAACTTATGGTGAAGACAATGTAGTGGCCTGTGATATTCGCCGCCCTGATTACGACATTAAGAATTCAGGACCTTTTGAGTTCGTCAATGTTTTAGAGAAGGATACTTTAAATACCATTTTTAGTAAATACAAGCCTAGCCAGGTTTATTTGCTGGCTGCTTTATTATCGGCTACGGGTGAGCAGAATCCAAAGCTTGCCTGGGACCTGAATATGAACGGTCTGCTGAACATCCTTGACCTGGCAATTGTCTATAAAACGGCAAAAGTTTACTGGCCAAGTTCAATTGCAGTATTCGGGCCTAATTCTCCGAAGGATCAGACTGAACAGTACTGTGTGATGGACCCAAATACTGTTTACGGAATCAGTAAATTGGCGGGTGAAAGATGGTGTGAGTATTATCATCAGAAATTTGGTCTTGATGTACGTAGTATTCGTTACCCTGGTTTAATTAGCTGGAAGGCTGCTCCGGGTGGTGGTACAACGGATTATGCGATACATATTTTTCATGATGCTTTAAAGAAAGCGAGTTATGCTTCTTTCCTTTCTGCTGAAACGGAATTGCCGATGATGTATATGGATGATGCGATCCGTGGAACAATAGAATTGATGGATGCTCCGGCAGATCGTATTTCTATTCGTTCGAGTTACAATTTTGCTGGTGTAAGTTTTACGCCTGAAACTTTGGCAGCGGAAATAAGGAAACATATTCCGGAATTTACATTAACTTATACTGCTAATGATCCTCGTCAACAGATCGCTTCAAGCTGGCCCCGTTCGATGGATGATCAGATTGCAAAACGTGACTGGGGTTGGAAGCCTGAATTTGATCTGTCAAAAATGACGATTGATATGTTAAACAATTTAAAAAAGATAGGGTAACCTATATAATTTATACCATGGGAAGAGCATTTGAGTTTAGAAAAGAGAGAAAATTTAAGCGTTGGGCTAAAATGGCCGTGCAGTTCACCCGTATAGGGAAAGAGATTGTAATGGCTGTAAAGGACGGTGGTCCGAATCCTGATACGAATTCACGTTTACGTACAGCGATCCAAAACTCTAAGGCGGTAAATATGCCGAAAGACAGGGTGGATGCTGCAATTAAAAGGGCTTCTAATAAGGATGAGAATGGTTACGAGGAGCATGTTTACGAAGGATATGCACTTCATGGTGTAGCTATATTAATCGAAACTGCTACTGACAATACAAACAGAACAGTTGCTAACGTACGTAGTTATTTTAGTAAGACTGGTGGTTCTTTAGGAAAAACTGGTTCTCTGGATTTTATTTTTAACCGTAAGTCTATTTTTAGATTTGTACCGGGGGAGAAGGATATGGAAGAGCTGGAGTTCGAATTGATCGATGCTGGTTTGGAAGAGTTATACCTGGAGTCTGATGAAGAGGGTAATGATATTGCCGTTGTTCAAACTGCGTTTGAAGATTTTGGTAAGATGCAGAAGGCGCTGGAAGATTTAGGCTTTGAAATGAAAAGTGCGAAATTGGAAAGAATTGCGATGTCTACAACTCCTATTTCTGAAGAACAGGCGCTTGATGTTTTCAAACTTATTGATAAGTTGGAAGATGATGACGATGTACAGGCTGTTTATAACAACATGGCTGAGTAGGAAGGGGGGTATCCTCTGGAATAAAAAAACCAAGAAGTAGTTTTCTTTTGACGTTCATGAAGAATGAACAATGTCAGAAAACTTACTTCTTGGTTTTTTTATTTCCATCCGAACTGGGGGGAGTTGGAAAGGTTAGAAAGAAAGAAAGAAAGAAAGAAAGAAAGAAAGAAAGAAAGAAAGAAAGAAAGAAAGAAAGAAAGAAAGAGAAGAAGCCCCTGACCAATCGCAGAGATAAGCCGCATATCTAAAAAAAAAGTCGCTGGATAGTTTTCTGACATTGTTCATTCTTCATGAACGTCAGAAGAAAACTGCCAGAGACCTTTTTTTTTGTATTATGGATTAATTTTAAGATTCTTTTCAAGGATTGCTCTTAGAAAAAACTTTAAGGATTCCCGTCGTATAAACAACTTTAACAATCGCTTCTGTGAATCTTTTAAAAAACTACTTCTTATGACTGAACAGCCAGGGCAAAAACTTTGGCTCTGCAAAAGTAGAATCCCAGCTGTTATGATTTGCATCAGGATAAAGCGTAAACTTCACCTCTTTACCAATAATTTTTAACTGGTTAGCGATAGCAGTAGATCCGGCTGGTGGTACCACATCATCTTTCCCACCGTGGAAAATCCAAAGGGGAACGTGTTTGTATTTTTCAACGTTTGCAATGTTATCACCTCCGCAAATTGAAAAAGCAGCGGCAAATGTTTTGGGTTTACGTCTCAGGAGTTCGAAAGTTCCCATACCGCCCATAGAAAGTCCGCCAACATAAACTTGTTCGTGATTAATGTAAGGTTTATCAAGAAGGTTATCTATCATTCCTAAAAGGGCTTTCATCGCTTTTGTAGGTTTTCCGCGTTTTTGATAATCAAAGACTCTTTTTCCGGCGGAATCTGCACCCATCTTTACATTTGCCCAGAAACTGTCTGCTGAGCATTGGGGGAAAACTATGATTGCGGGGTATTGTTCACGAATGTCGTTTCTCAGAAAGAGCTTTCCGCCGTGTAATAATTGTTTTTCGTTATCATTTCCGCGCTCTCCACTGCCGTGAAGAAAAAACAGGATTGGGTATTTTTGTTTGGGATCGAAGTGTTCGGGGAATAAAATGCGGTAGGAGATACTGTCTTTACCGTCAATATAACTGCCTTTATCGTATTTTTTGAAATCCTGAGCCTTGGTTTGCAGGGTGAAAAGGATGGAAAACCAGAGAATTAATTTGAAGTGTTTCATACAACTAAATTAAAAAAACCCGCTTGAATATAAGCGGGTTTTAATGAATTAATGTTTATTTAAATGGTTAAACCATTTGTTTGTTAGTAACCAGGGCTCTGTACTAATTTACCATTACTTCTGTCAATTTGATCTTGTGGTAATGGCCAGTACTCATCGCGTGGTTTTAAACTGATACCTTTAAGGTAATCGAAGTAGGTGCCTTCAAAAGCGAAATAGCTTTCCATTGTGGCTTTAACGACACCCCAGCGTACAAGGTCAAAGTACCTGTGTCCTTCTAAGGCTAATTCTAATCTGCGTTCAGTACGAACAGCAGTTCTTGCATAATCAGCACTTGGAAAAGATGGATAGTTGCTAACTTTGTAAGCGGCAGCAGGTTTTCCATTCGCAAGCAGCAAAGGAGGGATTTTTGAAGCGCGTTCTCTTACTGCGTTTACTAAAGTTAAAGCTCTTCCAAGGTCACCAGTCTCCACTGCACACTCTGCAGCCATCAGATAAATATCTGCAAGACGAATCAGATTAACGTTTAATCCAGTAACATTTGGACTGCCAGGAGCAGCGCCACTTGCAAACTGGGCAACTTCAATTGTGTTTTTAACAGCAAGAAAAGGTCCGCCATTGCTTGCATCACGAATCCAGGCATCACCAGGCATCAAACCCCAATCACGAAATGGAACTCCTCTTCTGCCTAAAGTAGGGTCAATCCTTGGATCTAAAGCCAAGTCTGTATTCAGGACATAGTTATTCTTTGGAACCTCTTCTAATCCAAAATCAGAAATATAAGGCGTTGCGCGATAAGCCGCAACAGCTAATGGCAGGCCATTAGCATCTACTCTGAATGAATTTGCCAAATCAATTGTAGGCTGGAAGAAACCACAGCAATTAATTGGCGCTGTGCCAGCAGGGAAGTTCAACATATCCCCAACATTTCCGTTATCACCACCTGTACCGTCTGTTCCTACAGAATTTTCTACAGCAACAATAGATTCCGGACCATCTTCTTTAGTAATATCGAAGTTATCTGAATAAGCTAAATTGACAAGAGCTGGCTTTGCAACTATAACAGCATTCAATAATGCGTAAGCTTCAGCATATCTTTTCTGGTATAAAAATACCTTTCCAAGATAGGCCTGTGCCGCGTATTTATCCATACGACTTTTTTCACCTTTTGGTTTTGTTACATTCAGGTTCGCTACCGCAAACTGAAGGTCCTCTATGATATTAGGATAAATATCTTTATCATTTGGTAAGATAGCTCCATTTGAAGCTTCAGTTACATAAGGCACAACTTTGAAAATCCTTACTAAAAAGAAATAATAATGTGCACGAAGTATTCTGGCTTCACCCTGAATTTCTTTCGCACGGGCATCATCAAATTTTGTAGTACCACCACCAGCTTGCAGTGAGGCTAAAACCTTCAATGTGTTGTTACAGCGCTGAATACCTTCAAAACATCTGTCCCATATATTGGAAAGATTATCATTTGTGCTGGTTGGAGCATGACGCTCTATGGCATTCATAAAGGGCTGATCACCGTTACTACTGCCTTTATGGGCATTATCGGAAGCAACCTCACCAAATAACCACTGGCTGGGGGCCGCACCATAATTACCCCAGGTACCGCTTACATTACCATTAAGTAAACCATAAGCACCGACCAATAAACCTTCAACACCATCCTGTGAGGTTAATTGCGGTATCGTCAGTTCGCCCTGCGGCTGAACCGTCAGAAATGACTTCTTGCAGGATAGCGTGCTGCAGATTATGAAGGATAGGAAAATATATTTTAAGTGTTTCATCTTTGTCTCTTTTAATTAAAATCCAACATTAATACCGATAATAAATTGACGTGGCGTAGGATAAACTCCCTTGTCAATACCAAGTGCTGAGAATTGATCAGCTGGCATACCGCCCCCAACAGAATTAGTAGATTCTCTCGTTTGAGTTACTTCAGGATCAAGACCAGTATACTTGGTGATCGTGAAAAGATTGGTCGCACTTACATAAACTCTCATTCTGCTGATACCAGATTTTGCACCAAATGTTTTAGCCGTTGGAATTGAATAACCAATCTGGATATTTTTCATCCTGAAAAAACTACCTTTTTGTACATAATAGCTTGAAGAAGCAAACTCCAGGTCTGATGCTCCCGCATAAGACGATGGTATCTGGCTTGAAGTATTGGTTGGGCTCCACGCATCTAACAATCTTGTGCTTTTTGCACCATCAAAGGATGGGAAATCGGTGAAGTAACGTGTTGCCTCGAAAATATCATTGCCCTGAACTCCATAAAAGAAAGCTGAAATATCGAAGTTTTTATAAGATGCGTTTAAATTGATGCCATAGGTGAAGTCTGGATTTGGATCTCCAATAACCGTACGGTCTTTTGCATCAATTACGCCATCACCATTAATGTCAGCATAGCGTAAACCACCCACTCTTGCCCCCGTATAAGATGGATTGTTTGCAATATCGGCAGCACTTTGATAGATTCCTGCTGTTTTGTATCCAAAGAATGAACCAAAAGGCGACCCTTCTTGTATTACACTAGTCTGTAAAGATCTATAGTTATTATACACCTGGTTGAAAATACCAGGAGCAAGCTTTTCGATTTTATTAACGTTTTTAGAGAAATTCAGGCCAACATCAAACTTAAAAGGGCTGTCAGATTTTCTTCCATAATGGTAGGCTGCATTAAGCTCAATTCCTTTATTGCTCATATCACCGATATTTACATAAGGTGAAGCAGACATTCCCACTACACTTGAAGGTTGCGGAAGGTTATAAAGCATATCGGTAGTTTTTTTACTGTACCAATCGGCCGATCCGTCAAACGCGCCATCCAATAAAGTGAAGTCAAGACCTACGTTCAGGGATTTTACAGTCTCCCATTTGATGTCAGGGTTTTGAAACGCCTTTTGCCAAACTCCAGTAGTCAGATTGTTGCCTCCATTAGTCGCATATGCAGCATTAACAATTGAACTTTCAAACCTGTTAATGTACTGATTTGCTGGTATCCTCTGGTTACCAGTTTGTCCATAACCTACACGGAATTTTAAATCAGATACCCACTTCACACTTTTCATAAAGTCTTCTTCAGAAATTCTCCATGCGGCACTTGCTGCAGGGAAATATCCATATTTGTTGTTAGGACCAAAATTTGAAGAACCATCACGGCGAAGGGTAATACTAGCCAGATAACGGTCATGATAAGAATAGTCAACTTTTCCAAATAAAGAAAAGAGGGAGCCAAGGGCACCGTAACTAGAGTTATTGATGTTGGAAGAACCATTATTCAGGTAATAATAATCCTGATTACCCAAAAGGAAGAAATCGTTTCTTCCACCATTAAGCTGACGGGACTTCGATTTAACAGCCTCTGATCCAACCAGTACATTTAATCTGTGCTTCTCATTGAATACTTTGCTATAGTTTAAAGTATTTGACCAGGTCCATTCTGTATTATAGCCCATGTATTCACTCAAACTATTAGAGTTATTACCTTCTGAAAATTCAAGATTAGGATAACGCATTGATAAACCATTATAGTTCTCGTAACGCAGACCAAAATTAGTTTTTAATACAAGCCCAGGTAAAATGTCACCTTCGCCATATACATTTCCGAAAAAGAAATTGCTTTTATTTTTATTGTCTTTTGCACGGTATAAGACAGCCAATGGATTTTCAGCATTACCCAGCTGACCACCACTACCTTTGCTACCAGCAAAATTTCCATTGATATCATAAACCGGAATAATTGTTGGTATACGATATGCCCAGCTCAATGCACTTCCCTGATCCTGATAATCTCCAGCGGTGTTTTGATTTACGCCCATCCCATAACCTTCAGAATAGCTATATTGTATATTTTCACCAAAGCGTACTTTTTTGTCAAAAGCCGAAACGCTGGTATTGGATCTGACATTATAGCGCTTAAACCCTGTATACTTTAATGTTCCTTTCTGATCCAGATAACCGCCAGAAAGTGTATAAGTAGCATTTTCACCACCGCCAGAGGCACTTAACTGGTAATTCTGAATAGGAGCCACATCTGTAATCTCGTCGAACCAGTTGGTTCCCTGTTGATTTGCTTTTGTAATCTGGTAAAATTTAGCAGGGTCACGGCTGTAATTATATTTTGAGGGATCTAAATCAGCAGCAGTAATTTGCTGACCTGTTTTATCACCCGCAAGCAAATATTCCGGTAATGTCGGAACTGAACCATTTCCATAGTTTGTTCCCGCTGCAATTTTTCTTCCGGCGTTTGTATAACCGTCAAATACATACTGTGCATATTGCTGCGGATTCATCATTTTTGGAAAGCTGCTTTTTCTTGGAGTCTGAGTACCATAATAAGAATCCAATGTGATTTTTGGTGCGCCCGCTATTCCTTTTTTAGTCGTGATAATTACAACACCATTGTTTGCTCTTGATCCGTAGATGGAAGCCGAAGACGCATCTTTCAGTACCTGAAGGCTTTCAATATCATTTTGATTAAGCCATGATAATTTGCCTTCAAATGGTACACCATCGATTACATAAAGGGGTTCATTGTTATTAATTGTACTTGTACCACGAATCCTGATTTGTGGGGTTGAACCTGGTGCACCATCGTTGATGATCTGCACACCAGTTGCCTTACCTTGTAAGGCTTCCACAGCACTCGCTGCTGGCTGAGCTTTTAAAAGGCCCATGTTGACTACAGCTACAGAACCCGTAAGATCCTTTTTACGTTGTGAAGAGTAACCTGTTACAATAACCTCAGTCAGGTTGTTGTTGTCGGCCAGTAAAATTACGCTGATATTGGTTTGTTTACCAACCGGGACCTCTTTACTGCCATATCCAACAAAGGAAACAACGAGTACATCAGTTGGTTTTACAAGAAGTGCGAATGCACCATTTCCGTCTGTGGTCGTGCCACCCGGAGCATTTTTGATTTTAATGGAAGCGCCGATGACCGGTAATTTATCATCGCTGCCGATGACTTTTCCGGTGATTTTGCTTTGGGCCATTGCGCCGATAGCGAATGACAGGCCCAGGCACAAGAGAAGGAGAACCCTCTTGAAAAGTGGTAGATTTCGTTGCATAAGTTATATTTGGTTTAGTTGAAGGGATGATTAGTTATAAAGCTGTTTTATAGATTATTATTTTAAGGGTGAATAAATAGGTGTATATAGTTAGTAAACAATTTAATATGTGTAGTTCGTACACTATATCTAAACTAAAGAAAGGAAAGATTAAATGCAATAGTTAAAAATATTATTTTTTCTATTTCAGATGTTAAATAATTAACGCTGTAAATCGAGGCGGAATAAGAGAGTAGCTTTTTTAATTTTTAAACAAAAAAAGCCCCTCAGCAATTAGCTGAGGGGCTTTTTGAAATGATATTTTTAAAGGGTAAAGCCAAATTTAGCAGTTGAAACGTCTCTTGAATTTGAGCCTATAAAGACATTAAAGTCACCAGATTCAGCTGCAAATTTTAAATCGGAGTTGTAAAATTTCAGCATTTCTGTGTCGATGGTAAACGTAACCTTCTTAGATTCACCTTTTTTCAGGAAGATCTTTTGGAAACCTTTTAGCTCTTTAACTGGACGGGTAACAGAACCATAAATATCCTGAAGATATAATTGAACTACCTCATGACCATCAAATTTTCCATTATTTTTAACCGTCACAGTTGCCTGGATCGTCTGACCGCTCTTTATTGTAGATTTATCCAATTTAACTGGTGAGAAATCGAAAGAAGTATAGCTCAATCCGAAACCAAACGGGTATAATGGATCATTTGAGCTGTCAATATAACGTGACTTGAATTTCTCATTCGAAACCCCGTCATATGGACGGCCTGTACTTTTGTGGTTATAATAAAGTGGGATCTGACCTACATTTCTAGGGAAAGTAGCGGTCAGCTTACCCGAAGGATTGTAATTACCAACCAATACATCAGCAATTGCATTTCCAGCTTCTGTACCACTGAACCATGTTTCTAAAATAGCAGGAACATTCGCATCTTCCCATTCCAGTGTCAATGGACGGCTGTTCATTAAAACCAGAACGATTGGTTTACCTGTAGCCGATAAAGCTTTTAATAAATCTTTTTGATTCGGTAACAAATCAAGGTTTGTACGGCTTGTTGCCTCACCGCCCATGATTGCACTTTCACCTAAAACAACTACAGCAATATCAGCCTTTTTTGCTGCATTGACTGCTTCCTCAATTAATTGCTTTGGTGATTTTGCATCTGCTGTAATATCAGCACCATTAGCGTTGATCTGTTTTAAGATTGCCGGGTTATCTACCAGGTTAGCACCTTTAGCATAAGTGATCTCCATATCAGGAGCTACATTTTTTAAACCTTCGATTACGCTGATGGCTTTTTTCCAGTCACCCGCTGCACTCCAGTTACCAACCATGTCACGTTTGTTATCAGCCAGCGGGCCGATTAAAGCGATCTTTGCATTTTTCTTTAATGGTAGTAACTGGTTATTGTTTTTCAATAACACCATAGAAGCAGCTGCAATATTTTTTGCATCTAACCTGTTTTGTACAGAAAGAATTTCTGTTTTTGCAAGTTCTTCATTTACATACTTATAAGGGTTTTCAAACAAACCTAATTTGTATTTTGATTCCAGAATCCTGCGACAGGCCATGTCAATCACGTCTTCTGTGATTTTCTTCTCTTTCAAAGACTGCTTTAAAGTAGTCAGGAAACCCTCACTAACCATGTCCATATCATTTCCAGCTTCCAGAGATCTTGCACTTACAGTTTGTAAATCACCCAAACCATGTGCAATTAATTCACTCACCCCTGTATAATCACTCACTACAAAACCTTTGAATCCCCAGTCTTTACGCAATAAATCAGTTAATAACCATTTATTAGCAGTAGCTGGTGTTCCGTTAATATCATTGAAAGATACCATGACCGTTTCAGCACCTGCATCAATAGCAGCTTTGTAAGGAGGTAAATATTCATTGTACATTCTGATCAGACTCATGTCTGTCGTGTTGTAATCTCTTCCGCCTTCAGCAGCGCCATATAAAGCAAAGTGTTTTACACAAGCCATAATCGCATCTTTATTAGAAAGACTATTGGTTTGATAACCTCTAACCATAGCAGCGCCAATTAAAGATCCTAAATAAGGATCTTCACCAGAGCCCTCAGAAATTCTTCCCCATCTTGGATCTCTGGCAATATCTACCATAGGAGAGAAAGTCCAGTTTAAACCGTCCGCACTAGCTTCTCTTGCAGCAATACGTGCACTTTTTTCAATTAAATCCATATCCCAGCTTGCACTTAAGCCTAAAGGAATAGGAAAGATTGTTTTGTGACCATGTACTACATCATATCCAAATAACAAAGGGATTTTTAAACGTGATTTAGTCATCGCAAGCTTCTGTAACTTAAGTACTGCTTGTGGAGTGAATGTATTGAAAACACCTCCTACCAGGCCTTTTTCAATTTTTTCATTTACCCCTTGACTTAAAATCGGGCCCGTTACATCAAAACCTACCGCCGGAAGGTTCAGTTGTCCGATTTTTTCATCTACTGTCATTTTAGACATTAGATTGTCGATGAACGTGTTCATCTTCTGGTCCGTCGCGCTTGCGGCTTTTTTCTGTTGTGCAACTAAAGAGTTTGCAAAGAAGAGGGCCGCCAGGAAAAATAAGGAAGTCTTTGTTTTCATTTCAATATATTATATTATCGTGTGTTATTCAGTTTAGTAAATCTATCTTAATTGACCCTTGTAACCTTTGATCTTTCAGATACTCCATTTTCATTAATTGCTTCTATGCAGAAGTAATAAGGCTTTTCTTTATCCATGCCCTTATACCAATATTCATTCGCCTGATAGACCATGATGCTATTGTATAACTTATCAGGCGCGGTGCCTAAATAAATATTATACCCATAAGCGCCATCCACGGTATTCCATCTGATCCATGAATTTCTTTTATCTTTTTCCGTTCTCAATACGGTGAAACCCTGAACAGCTGCTGGTTTCTCTCCATTTCCATTTCCAAATACCCTTAACCCGCTAATGGCGAATTTACCCGTAGGCATATGAATATTCTCTAATTTGATATATCGGGCAGATACTGGCTGATCCAATTCTATATAATCATGAGGAACATCTTTCCGGTTTGAACTTTTATCCGCCAGTATTCTCCAGCTTTTGCCATCCACCGAATACCACAATTTGTATTGATGAAAAATATCCTGCTGTTTCCCTAAAAATTCGGCATCCTGATCCGCATAATTCAGCTGTACCGCATTCACACGGGATACTTTCCCAAGATCAGATTGTATCCATTCTCCCTTTTTGCCACTTGCCGCACTCCAATAAGTTTTGATACTTTCATCTACCGCTAAATTTGCAGTATAACCACCTAAAGTAGAAGAAACCGCTACCGGCTTATTGTAATTCAGCAACATCCATCCCGTGAAACCAGACTGCAGATGATCTGCAGATTTATCAGGCAGATAATGCGGATAATCGCCAAAAGCAGCATCCATATACATCACATCATCCTTGTCGAATCCTGTCGGCCAGATGCCCAGTCTGCGTTCAAAATTGTTTTTGACTGAGACAACCATCGTCGAAACATGCCAGTAATTTTTCCAGTTGTCCTGAAAAGTAGCACCATGTCCGGCACCCCTTGCAAAGCCACCAGGTTTATAAGATAACGGTAACGACTGATGCTCAAATGGCCCAAGCGGACTCTTTGAGGTCGCTACACCATCTGCATAACCACTAAATTCTGTAGCAGGTGCACCATACTGTAAATAATAGTTTCCATGATGCTTGGTCATCCAGGCCCCTTCAATAAAAGGATCAAGGAAAGTATTGTCCAGGTTCTCACCAAAACGCTGCCAGCCAAACCGCTCATCATTCAATAACAGCAATTCTTTTCTTGTTCCTATCGGGGCGAAAGTTTTGCGGTTTAACTCTACCCCATACAAAGGATATTGATTGCTGCTGCCATTGTACATATATAACTTTCCGTCCTCATCCACAAAATGTGCAGGGTCCCAGCCTCCAATTTCAAACTCATGTACTACTTCCTTCCACGAATCCTTTTTCGGATCAGTACTCATCCAGATCGGGAAATTCTTCGCATACGTAGAACCAAAAACCAGCATCGTATCCCCCTGTATCCAAACCGAAGGCGCACATAAATCATCATATACCTTATGCTCGGGACGCAAGAAAGCACGCGAAACAAAATTCCAGTTGTATAAATCGGCACTCCACCAATAGCCCATTTGATTGGTAGAAAACAAGAAATAGTCTCCTTTGTAATTTACAATCACAGGATCTGCTGTTGCGCGGTGTTTCCCTTGTTCCGTAAAATGAGGAATAGGGGTATAGCCATAATCCAGATTGATTGGGTTACAATAAGTCAGCTGCTTTTTTTGAGCGAATAAAGCGGCGCTTGAAATCAAGAAGCATAACAACAGAAGAGTTCTTTTCATGACTATGTTATTTAGTGAGCGCAGGACTTTCAATGCCTAACTTGTTCAGGCCGTTTTTAACATCCGGGTTGCTCATAAAAAGTTTCCATAATAAACCTGTACGGTAGTTTTCTATCATACAGATAATAGGGCCCTGATCGATTGCCAGATGAGATTTTGCATACCAGTTATGCTCTTCACTGAAACCATCCACAAAACCATATTCACTCCAGATCTTGTCGCCGAGATCAAAATAGAAGTGTTTCAAAGCTTTCATAGAATATTCAGGCGCATAAGGGAAAGCCGATAAAGCAGCAGTCGGGCTGATCACACTTAAATCTTCCGAAGGAGAGTGTGCCGCATAACCCTGCCAGCTATCACCCGCAGTTAGTCCCCAGCTATTTTCACCATAACCCTTAAAATGTTTAGGGTTCTCTATACAATAGGCACGATTGATTAATGTGTGGTTTTTATTCTGTTCAAAATAATCTGCGTAACGGTCTTTTAAACCACGCGGGTCCAGTCCTGTAAAGGAATATTGTGAAAAGAATAAGGGGCCACCGAAATCAAAGCCAAGAGGAAGAGTAATCCCTTCAAATTTTTTACCGTTGAAGAACGTGTTGCTGTTTGCCCAGCCTTGTTCATAAACTTTTTTATCAATAGGGGATTTTGGAGAAGAAGCAGCCAGTATATAAGTGATGAAACACTCATTCCATCCTTTAATCGGATGGTTCATGCTCCAGCCATTGTTAGGGCTCCAATGCCAGTATAAAACATTTTGTTGCTGTGTAAACCAGTTCCATTCTACACCTTCCCACATCCAGAGGATTTTATTACGGATGTCAGTTTCTACCGCATTGTCTGCCGTATAATATTGGCGTGCCGTAAGCAGTCCCTGGAAAAGTAAAGAAGTTTCCACAATGTCAGCACCATCATCTTTTGGGCTGAAGCGGATTACTTTTCCTGTCTCGCCATTCAGCCAGTGCGGAAAAGCACCATGAAACTGATCAGCCTTATATAAAAAGTCTACAATTTTTTTAGTTCTTGCAGCAGCCTGCTCACGTGTGATAAATTTACGCTCAGCAGCTACAATCGTTGCCATTACGCCAAAACCAGTTCCACCAATGGTCACCACCTCATTGCCATATTCAAAAGCAGTATTACTGCGTTCACGCGCCATTCCACTAACAGGATGACCAAAATCCCAGAAATACCGGAAAGTTTGTTTCTGTACTAAATCAAGAAGCTGGTCGTCAGTCAGTTTTTTCTGTATTTTCATTTCAGCTTTAATGCCCTGAAATGCTACATTTTTCTTTTGCGCTACCGCGTTAAAAGTAAGTGTTGTTAAAAGAAGAAGGCTGAGTAAAGATTTAAATTTCATCGTTGGCTTTTAAATTACGTACAGGGTCGGAGCGATGTTAAAAGAGGTTACCAGGCTCAGCCTGGCAACCTCTCATTGGTGTGTGATTTGAATTAATAACCTGGGTTTTGAATTAACACCCCACCGCTGAGGTCAACTTCTGTCTGAGGGATAGGCCAAACTTCGTTTTTACCAGCTTTCCATCCCTTAGGGCCAAAAACTGCTGTTCCTCGTCCCTGACGGATTACGTCAAAGTAACGGTCAAATTCCATCGCAAACTCTACACGTCTTTCTTTGTAGATCGCCGCGCGTAAAGCTGTCTGGTCTGTAGTAGTTACTGCAGGTAAGATGTCAGGATTACCCTGACGAGCTCTTCTTCTCACTTGTTCTAAAGAAGATAAAGCCTGACCAGTATTACCCAGTTCATTTGCAGCTTCTGCGTTCATCAGTAAAACATCAGAATAGCGAAGCATACGTACATTTTGCTGTGCACCTTCATTGAAATTACTGATATATAATTTGAAAGGAACATAAGATTTCATGTTGTACATCGGGTTGTCACCAACCTTAGGAATTACATCACCTTCAGGAGTAGTAGTACCTCTGAAAAGAATAGTTCCTGATCTTCTTGGATCACCAGGCTCAAAAGCAGCAGCTAAATCAGCAGTAGGAACATTGAATCCCCATCCGCCACCATCTACACCACTGGTTCCGCGTACACCCTGTACTTGTGAGTACTGAGAATTGGAAGCATCTGGATTTCCAGGTAACAATACACACTGAATTTCAAATATAGATTCAGGTCCGTTCTCATTTTCAAGTCTGAATACTTTTTCATAATCAGGTAACAAAGAATAACCCATTCCCATTACTTGATTAGTATAAGTAGCCACATCACTCCATTTCTTTAAGTACATCGCTACCTTCGCATGTAAAGTAAGTGCAGCACCTTTTGTTGCTCTGCCTTTATCTGCAGCTGGATAAGTTTGTGGCAGAATTTCAGCAGCTTCTGTCAAATCTTTTTCAATTTGAGCATAAACTTGTGCAGCAGGGGCCTGAGGTAAGTTGTAATCGACATTCGCATCTTTCGGCGTAGTCAGACGCAACGGAACATTACCGAAAGCGCGGACCAATCTGAAATAAGAGAATGCTCTTACAAATTTAGCTTCTGCAAGGTATCTTGCTTTTAAAGCCTCATCCATTACAATTGCAGGAACATTATCCAATACCTGGTTGGCATAGTTGATATTCCTGTATTGTCCGCTCCAGAAACCACCGATATTACCTTGTGCAGGATCTACATTAAACTGATCGAAATCATTGAAAAAACTAGCATCACTAGGTGTACTTCCTTTTTCTGCATCATCAGAACCCATGCTCTCTATCGCAATGGCAGGGAAAGCTGTGTTCTCCCACGAGCGCAGGTTACCATAAATTGCACTTACACCTTTTCCAGCATCTTCTGCTGTTTTCCAGAATACGGCACTATTTTGTTTACCCTGTTCAGGTACATTTAAAAAGCTCTTTTTACAAGCAGGGATTACAGCAATAGCAACGATCAGGCCTAAACCCAAAACCGCTTTTGTATAAATATTTTTATTTTTTTTCATCTCTTTGTATATTTTTTTTTGAAAGATGGAGCCTTTGATGATTAAAATAATTATTGCCCTTTGGGTTTAATAATTATTTTAATCAAGCCGGGTTCATGATGTTTCGTATTAAAAAGTAAGGTTAACACCAAAGTTGTAAGTTGCATATAACGGATAAACGTTAGCATCAAGACCAGCATTTAAATAGTTGGTTTGACTGGCTAAAATTTTCTCAGCATTATCAACCGGGATTGGTCCTACTTCAGGACTGAATCCTTTGTAACCAAACAAATTGATTGCATTTTGTGCATTGGCATAGAATCTGATCTTTTGGATTTTCCATTTAGTCAGAATGCTTTTAGGTAAAGTATAACCTATTTGTGCATTTCTCACCCTGAAATAAGAACCACTGCTCACATAGAAAGAGTTTGGTGCTGAATTCGCTGATGAACCGATACTTGCAGAAGGGTAGGTATTTGAAGTACCTTCACCATGCCAGCGGTTATCTACGAAATCTTTAGTGAAATTCTCATTTCCGAAACGGTAAGCCAGGTTAGAGTTATAAACATCAACACCAGCCACACCCTGGAAATCTAAAGCAAGATCGAAGTTTTTATAAGCGAAACTTGTATTGATACCATAAGTATATTTAGGATTAGGATTTCCTAAAGGAACTCTGTCCTGAGAGTTGATTTTTCCGTCACCATTTGTATCTGCATATTTAAACCCGCCAGGTAAAGCACCTGCTTGTGCTGGTGAATTTGCGACATCCGCTGCATTTTGGAAAACACCTACTGTTTTATAACCGAAGAACTCTCCGATAGGGCTTCCTTCAATTGTTCTGTTTGCTACATAACCATTCGTTAGACCAGTACTACCTCCATAAATAGGGGTTTTACCTGAAAGTACAGAGGTAACTTTATTTTTATTATAACTAATGTTACCACCGATAGAGTAAGTTAAACCGCCTCCTGTTACATCACTCCATGCCGCTGAAAGCTCAACTCCGCTGTTTTGTAAGTCGGCCTGATTACCGATCAGATCATTGGTTACAGTTCCTAATGACATCAGTGCAGGTATTGCGAAAATTGCTCTTGAAGTTTTTCTTGTGTAATACTCACCCTCAACTGTTAATCTGTTTTTCAGGAAAGCAGCTTCAAAGCCTATATTACTTCCAATCCCTTTTTCCCAGACAATAGCTGGAGGTACAACCATATCAATACTTGCACCAGTAGATGGAAGACCATTAAAAAATGCAATCAGCTGGCCAGTTTGAGAAACTGTAAGCTGGCTTGGGTTGATCGGTACACTGGCGTTACCCACTTTACCCCAGCTTCCTCTTATTTTTAAAGAGCTGAATACAGTTTGATCTTTCATGAAATCTTCATTTGTCACTACCCATCCGGCACCTACCGAAGGAAAATATCCCCAGGTTTCATTGCCATAGAATTGAGAAGCACCATCCGCACGGATCGAAGCATTTAACAGGTATTTATTCTTGAAAGCATAATTTACCCTTCCAAAATAAGAAGCAAATTTAATCAGAGATCCCTGATCCAGTATACTTCTTGTTGCTGCATCACCTAAACTTAAGTATAAGTCAGCATCACTGTTGAAAGGTACATTTTGTGCAGAAGCATTTATTGTATAAGCCTTGTTGCTCTGTGCAGACTGACCTAATAATACAGTCAGACTATGATCTTCATTGAAAGTGTTCTGATAAGTCAGGGTGTTTTCTACAATCCAGTTTCTGGTTTCCACACGCTTAAGATCCAAAAGACTTACATCATTCTTCTGTGCTGTAGTTGCGAAATAAACCGGGTTATATTTCCTGTTTTCCATCTGACCAAACTCTCCGCCTACACTTGTTCTGAAAGTGAAGTGTTTTGCGAATTTTAATTCAGCATAGATATTACCAGTAACTCTGTAATCTTTGGTTTGCTGATTGAAATAATCAAGCGTGGCCTGAGGATTGAAATTAGCACCATCACCCAGGTTCTGTAATTTTGGATCACCATAAGTTCCATCCGGATTAAATACCGATATTGTTGGTGAAGCAGAGTACATCTGGTGAAAAATGGTTTGAGGAATATCTCTGGATTGACTTGCAACACCAGTTACATTGTATCCTACTTTCAAATCTTTGAAAATCTGGATGTCATTCGATACTCTTGCAGTATATCTTTTGAAGTTGTTTGTTTTTACAATACCATCCTGATCTAAATAACCCAGGGAAACATTGTAAGTTGATTTTTCTGTACCACCAGCAATAGAGATATTGTGGTTCATGACAAAAGCATCCTGTAAAATTTGTTTGTACCAATCTGTACCTGTTCCTAAAGCTGAAGGATCTTTAAATAATGGGTCCTGACCATTTTGAGTATACAACTCATTGATCACTGTTCCATATTCAGTTGCATTCGCCATTTTAACTTTATTCGTTACCGACTGGAACCCGGCATAAGCATCATAGTTAATCGTAGTCGCTGAACCTAGTTTCCCTTTCTTGGTCGTAATCAATACTACCCCATTCGCCGCACGGATACCATAGATCGACTGCGCAGAAGCATCTTTCAAAACACTCATGTTTTCGATGTCACCCGGATTCAGGAAATTAATATCACTGTACCATACTCCATCTACTACATATAAAGGAGCCTGGTTACCGAAGATCGTACCTAAACCCCTGATGCGGATTTGAGGAGCAGAACCTGGCGTACCTGTATTGGTAATTGCCACACCTGCAATCTTACCTTGTAAAGCACTTACCGGGTTAGTTGATGCCTGTTTAGAGATTTCACTTCCCTTCAGACTGGCAACCGAGCCCGTCACGTCAACTTTACGCTGCGTACCATAACCAACTACCACTACCTGCTCTAACTGCTGAGAGCTGGAAGCTAAGGAGGCATTAATTGTAGTTTGATTGTTTACAGGAACCTCCTGTGTGTTATATCCGATATAGGTAAATACTAAAGTTCCGTTAGCCGGAACGCTGATGGCATACTTACCATTAGCATCTGTTTGTGTTCCTGTTGTTGTCCCTTTTACAACTACGCTCACTGCAGGAATTGTTGTCTTGTCCTGACCATCTGTGATGGTACCCTTAACAGTAATGTTTTGGGCAGATGCTGCGTTAATAAAAAGCAAACATAGAAAAGTTAAAACAGAAAATTTTGTAAAGATTCGTTTCATACTGATTATTGGTTTTGTGTTAATAGTTTGTTAAATCTCCGGTGGATTTGGGTTATAAACAAAGAAAGTACCTCTACATTAATACATCACGATACCTTTGTGTAAAAAACACAATAAGTATTTAAACTGCATAAATGCCGCTGAAATGCCCTTTAGGATGGGATCTCAGACCAGGTATGTGGAAAAGTAGAATTGATGTATTTAAAACGTTTTTGAGGGTTTGTGTAGTAATGATGTAGTCCTAAAGCTCCATAAAGAACTCTGCAAGGTTCTTGTCGTGTGGTATATTCAGCTTCTTACGCAGTCTGTACCTCCGGATTTCAACCCCTCTTAAGGAAATGTTCAACAAAGAAGCCATTTCTTTACTGCTCATATTCATGTGCAGGTAAGCACATAATTTGAGGTCATTCGGAACCAGATCAGGGTGGCTTGCCTTCAGCTTTTTGAAGAAACTTCCATGCGCTTCATTGAAGCTAGTTTCAAATAAATTCCAGTCCCGCTCATCATTCATCCCCTCGTCAATAACCTTCTGTATTTTTCTGAACTGGTCGTCGGCCATGGCCTTGCCTTTCTCATCTTTCAGCTTGATCATTTCCTGACTTAACTTTTGCAGCAGCTCATTTTTATAAACCAGGCTCATCGCTGAATTTGCCAGTTCCCGATTTTTACTTTTCAGTTCTGTGTGCAGTCTTTCGGTTTGAATAATGCTGAGTTGTTTCTCTCTTTCTTCCGCTTCTTTTTTCAGAAAGATCTCTTTTTCCAATTGTACATTAGCGAGAATCTCCTCATGGTCTTTGCGGAGCTTCAGCTGATACTGTTTTTTGGCAAGGACAAAAAGCAAAATAATCAATAGAACATAGAGTGCGAAAGCCCAGTTGCTCGCATAAAATGGAGGAAGAACTGTAAACTCAAACACGCTCACTTTACTCACCAGCTCATCATTGATCTTGGCGCGGACCAGGAACCTGTAACTTCCCTTTCCCAGGTTAGTAAAATCTTTCGCAGAAGAAGGGCTCCACTCAGACCACTGGTTAGAATAACCTTCCAGGTAATACTGGAATTTGATTTTTGCCTGTCTGTAATAAGGAAGTGAAAAGGTGATCCTGATATTATTTCTGTTAAAAGGGATTTCAATCTCTCCGCCGCTACTTCCATTTTCACTGATTGTTTTATAAGCGTCGGTTACGTCCTCCACTTTTCTGATCAGTACAGCCGGCAAAACAGTTTTTTTACCATGATCATTACCCGCAATCGCATCATAAATCACAAAGCCATCATCTACACTGACCAGGTGCATGGTATTACTGATCGGGCTGATGTTTTCATAATATTGAACCATCCTGCCATCCAGTAAACTTAACCTGTTGGAGTCGATGTTCAATTTGCCCGGTTCACTGAAATCGACCATGGCAGTTTTTCCATGATTGATAAACCAGTATTTCTTCACACCCGCATTGATAATCTTATTCGAATTAGCAAAGCTCCCTAATCCTTTGTTTAACTCCCTGTAAGGTGTAAAGCGATTGCTGATCTCATCATACAGCATAAAGCCAGCATCAGAAGAGAAGACCAGTTTATTCTCTAACGTGAACAGGTTGATATTGTAATTGCCGGGAAGACCATTGCTTTCATCGTAATAATGAGTTTTGATCACCCTTTTAAAATCAGGACTTAAAGTAAGCTTGTATAAACCTTTATACGCGTGACTTACCCAAATATCCCCCCTGGAATCTTGCTCTACATAACGGGAAGGCTCTTCGAAATTCTGGATTTTTGTAAAATACTTCCACTGCCCGTTTGCATCTTTCTGATATAAAACAAGACCATTATAAGTTCCCTGGATCAGGTAATTGGGATTGCTGTTTAACTTTTTAATAGTCCAGCCACCACTATTGCTGGAAATCTTTTCAAGCTGATTACCGTTTACTTTAAAACTGCCCACATTGTGGCCCATAATCAGCTGACCATCCAGCACACTCAGGTCCCATACCTGTCCCTGTGAATTGGGGACCAGTCTGAAATCAAAGCTATTGAAGTTTTTACCGTTTCCAGGAACCCACGGACTATAAAACAGTCCCTGATTCGTACCCAGGTAAATATTGTTATTGTAAATCAAACTGGAATAGACCGTTCCGAACTGTCCGGCCTTATCCAGGTAAAAGTAAAGGGGAGAGTTCAATTCAACCCTGTCAATCCCATTATCCAGTCCTGCCCAGAGATTCTGCTCATTATCCGTAAATACACTGAGTACCGTATTGTTTTGCAGACCTCTCGACTTATTGACCTGCTGGACAATATTTCCTTCCTCATCAATAAGGATGATCCCATTCAGAATCGTACCAAAAGCATAATACTGATTGTTGATCCTGCTGCCATTATTCAGCTGGAATGTTTTGAGGAAATCATTGGCCGGAATATTAAAAGGCGTGAAAGTTGAGCCATTATAAATGAATAAACCATCTTTACTCGTGCCTATCAGCATACTTCCATTTTTATAGGGAAGAATCGTCATGATGTTTTTCGGACTGTTCAGGTCTGTATGCGGAAGTGGCGTTAAACTATTTCCTTTCAGCTCGAATATCCCCTTATCCAGGATTTCGATTAGAAATCTGCTGCCTACATGGTGCAGGAACAAAAATGAGCCCTGACCTTTGATCTGGCTTATCTTGTTGTTCTCATAGATATATATGGTAGTAAAAGACTGAAAGATGATTCTTTTGCCATCTACAATGATTTTCCAGATCTCATCAGAAAGCTGCCCTGTTTTAGGAATCAGCTTCACCAATGAAGTATAAGTCAGCTTTTTGTTTTGAGTAGACCAGTAACCGAATTCTCCAAAGCCGCCTGTATAAACCTTTCCTTTGGAATCAGTAGCCACTGAACGTACAATCTGACGGTTAGGTAACTGGTACTGCTGCCAGTATTTACCATCATAGGTAAGCAGGCCTTGCGTATTGCCAAAATACATGATTCCCTGGGCATCTTTAGCGATAGCCCAGTTCTGATTTCCAGAAAGGTATACTGATTTTGGAAAATTCTGAACATAAGGAACACCAATACTCTTTATTTGTGTTGCCATCAGGGGCGTACCTGTTAGAATAAAACACAGGAACAACAGGGAATTCAGGAGATAACGGATTTTCATTTATAAAATGGATGCTCAATTATTTAGAAGCCGCAAATTATACATTAAAAATTAGTTTCTGTTTATAAAATCGAACACATGCCGTTTGATTTTCCTTTCCGGCCCGCGTTTACACCACATTAAGGCATATTTATCTGTAAACGAAAAGCGCCGGTTTAGATTTAAACCGGTGCTTTCCAAAGCTAAGGGGAGATCTCTCTTGTGAAGCTGATCGCCTTATCTGGCAGATTTGAAAGTCCAGCTTTCCTCAAAGAAAGTCCGGTCAGTTCCATCCTGTACCATAATATACTTGGTTTTCAAACTCACAGGAACTTTGCCATTCGCAGACATCACGAACTTATTTTCTCCTGTTGGATCTAATTTCGCAGACCGTCCGTTTGGCGCAGGCTGTCCGTAATAATTCACGGCGCTGGTGACCGTATTGGTAGTCGGGTCAATCGTGAAAACCGGACTGAAACTACCATAAGTGCTATTGCCGCCATTGTTTAAAATCGCATGTGCAAAGGCATTGTTACCCGGATCATAAATGGCTACCGAATACGGGCCCTGTGTAATCAGCTGAAATGTTCTCGGATAAGAGCCTGTAAGTAACGGATTCACGGTATCATTCATGGTTCCGGTAACGGTATAAACACCATCCCATTTGTTTTTTAGCTTAATCACCGTAATTAAGGAACCAAAATTACCGCTCACCGTAAAACCACCACCATCGGTAATAGTAATTGGCAAAGCATAAGTCACAGTCGGATCTAAATTCTGTGTGTTGATTTTGATTGGAAACTGAACTTTACGCGCTCCGGCAGGAATAACCACTTTATTAGAAGCTAAAGTATAACCAGCAGCAGGTAGTGCTGTATAGTTTTTGTCATTTGCCTTATTATATTTATCCACAGCTGTGCCATCTACGCTAAGTGTTACGGTCACATCCTGCGGGTTTGCATCCGGGGCTGCATAATTTACATAGACAAAGTAATCCGAAGGCACTTCATCCTGCGTAAATGCAGCATCAATAGTATTCCCTGCACCATTTGCGTTAGAAGATCCGACTGGTAATTCAATGATCGGACTGTTTTTGCTGAAATCCGGCTGCGAGGTATCTTTCAGGCAGGCAGAAAAAGAACTGATGATTACAGCTCCAATCAGAAAAGTATAGCGTGATATTTTGTTCATCTTGTTTTATAAATAAAATTAAATACCCTGTTAATTAATGTCCCAGAATATTCTGGAAGTAAACTGGCTGATCGTTCCCTGGCTTAACACATTATCAGGGTTATAATTATACTCGCTTTGCGGATATAATAAACGTACAGGAACTTTACGAACCGATGCTGCCGGGTTATTTGAGATAGGAATATCAGCAGGGATGTTCAGCCTGCGGTAATCGGCCCAGGTTTCCATGTCATTGAGCCCATTCATTCCTGCCCATTTCTGGGTCATAATGAGTTTTAGTTTATCAGCTGCAACGTCCCAGTTCGCTACATCACTTTTCAGGTAAGTACTTACATTTTCAGCGCCCAGATAAGCAAAAGACTGCTGAACGGCCAGCTCATATAAATTGCGGGTATTGCCATTGATGTAATTATGCTGCGCGGCCTCTGCCTGCAGGAAAAAAGATTCAACGTCAGTCAGTAAAGGCTGTCCCATATCTGCACCTTTCAATAAACCTGTTCCGATGGCTGATTTGAACTCCGGGTTATCACCTGAATTGGCCGTAGGGCCAAATGGGCTGCCCGAGTAGGTAGTTCCCTTGCCATCGTTAATCGTGGTATAAAGTTTACCAAGTCTTGGATCATTGTTATTCTGGTAAAAATTTATCGCATATTCACTGGCTATAAAATAACGATGGTTATCAGTAGGGGCAGTTTTTCCCAATGGTGAATAACCAAATGTCGCCCAGAAAGGATTTTGCTTGCCTGCCGAGTTATTGTATCCCGGATTCACCGAACCAGTCTCTCCAACTCCGATATAACCTAAACCATTGGCATTGATCTTCGCGATTTCTGCACGGATGTAGGTTTCTCTGCCGGGAATTTCAGATTGACGGACCAAAAGACGCAATTTCAGAGTGTTTGCAAATTTACCCCATTTGCCAGCATCACCTTTATACATGATGTCAAAAGCACCATCAGCCGAAGAAACCTTTCCGGCATTTACCTTGAAAATGTTAGCTGCAGTATCCAGTTGTTTAGCCAGATCCTCGTAAATATCCTGTGCCTTATCATAACCTGGTCTGATCACTGCAGTCGATTTCAGTGCCTGGCTATAAGGGATATTGCCATAGACATCTACTAAATTTTGAAAATCATAGGCTTTCATTGTTTTTGCTACAGCAACATAGAACGGATTGTTAATTGCAGCACCTTTTTTCTCTACATAATCATAATCCTCCAGGTTATGATATAGGTTAGTCCAGATATTCACCACTCCACTGTAATTGGTGGTAAATTGATAACTGCGTTCTTCAGCAAATGCAGATACTGCACCACTAAAGTTCCAATAACCAATCCAGGCAGAAGCGAATTGGTAAAAACTACTTGACCCGGTTGTATTTCTTGCGGTTGAATTTAAGGCATTGGTTAAAACCAGGCCCGGAGTTACATCGGTCGGTTTATTCACATTGGTGTTAATATCGAGGTAACTTTTTTTGCAAGCTCCTAAAAGAAGCAAGGCTGCGATACCAATTAAGGCTGTTTTATTTTTAAGCTTTTGCATAGTTTAAAGAGTTATAGTAGCGGTAAAGCCATAAATACGTGTTGGCGGAGTTTGATTCAGGTTATTATACCCTTGTGCATTGTCAGTGGTTGCATTGTATTCCGGATCACTGTACATATTGCTTTTCGGTCTGAACATAAACAGGTTTCTGCCCACTAAAGCGAAATTTGCTCTTTTAATAAAATGGGTACGTTCCAGTAATTTTGCAGGAAGCTCATAACCTATAGAAAGCTCACGGATTTTCCAGAAAGCTGCGCTGGTTACATAATTTTGCATCACATCGTACCGGGTAGTTGAACCTGCCCAATAATCAATCCCTCCGGTTCTGGTGGTGATATTTGTATTGGGAATGAAAACACCCGGAGAAGTTTCGATTACTGAATTAGGATATACAAAACGTTCGCGGCCGTTAGTAGCAGAACCATAACTGATTCCTGAGAAATCCATAGTACTGCCCGCACCGCTATAAACTACACTTCCGCTACGGTATTCTGCTGTGCCAGATAAAGTGAAATTGTGATAACTTAAGCTCGAGCTGATCCCCAAAATATTTTTAGGGGTTGTTTGTCCAAAAAGAATATTGGTCTGGCTTAACTTTGGAAAACCAGTTCCTGGATCTACAATTGTTCTGCCTTGTGGATCTGTTGCAAAACCATTTCCCATTAAAACAGGGTAGGGCTGATCTTTAACAATATAGTTATTGTTGCCAATGCTCAGATTTGGTAATCCCTGGTAAAGCTCAACAGCTTTGTTGGTATTGTAAGAATAGTTTACGCCAAGGTTCCAGGTTACTCCACGTCCGTTCTGGCTCACAAATGGTGAACCTTTCATAGAGAGTTCTATCCCCTTGTTTTTTCCTGACCCTGTATTGATAATAGCATTGGTAAAACCTGTTGCACTCGAAATATTGATCCCTTTCAGGATTTCCTGATCTTTGGTCGTTTCCCAATACGCAGAAGTTTCCATTGTAATCCTGTTATTGAAGAAACCTAATTCTAAACCAATCTCTGTAGATACCGTTTGCTCTGGTTTCAGGCCAGGCGCGTAAACTGTACCACCTACACTGTAACCTGCAGTACTTCCATAAGGAAATCCCGAACCGACATCAAATGTAGCTTCCAGAGAATACGGATCGAATTGTACCGCATATACTTTGGCTATACCTCCGCGGATTTTACCATAAGAAAGAATCTTACTTTCTTTAAGTGATTTGAAAGCATCTGTAAAGACGAAGGAAAGATCTGCTGAAGGATAAAAGAAAGAACGGTTTTCTGGTGCCAGTCTTGAATCCCAATCGTTACGGCCCGAAGCATGCAGGAATAAATAGTCTTTATAGCCTACAGTTAAATCTCCGAAAGCAGCCAGCTGTCTGTCTTTTCTGCTTGTTTCCGAAACATTGGCATCACCTGCACGGTATCCTACATTATAAAAATCAGGGATAACCAGGAAGTCTGTTCCGGCTGATAAGTCGCGGATAGATTTTTGAATCGTCTGCGTACCTGCAATTAAAGTAAAATTGAAATCTGAAACTTTCTTTTTGAAAGTGGCCATGAAGTTGCCTTCCATACGGCTGTTAAAATTCGAATAATCAGATTCGGTAGCAGGAGAGCTCTGAGGGTTTGCAATGGACTTACCACTGTCATGTGCAAAATCAGAATAATTTACTGCTTTTTTAATAAACTTACCGTTTTTAGTATAAGTCGTTATACCAGCTCTGGCAGTTAAATTCAGCCATGGGGCTACATCATAAGATAAAGATAGGTTACCTAATAAATCGTCTCTGCGTTCATTGTTACGTTGTTGTTGCAGATAGAAATATGGATTCAATCCGTAATCATTGAAGTAATTGTCTAAATTTCCGTAGGTAGAGTTAATATCCTTATATTGAGTAAGCGGGATATTTGCTGGTGTATTGATAATATTATTATAAATCTGAGCATAAGACTTATCATAATTCTTCTGCGTATAATTTAACGTATAGTCTATCTTTAATTTGTTGTAGATACGTGTTCCATTGAACCTTGCAGCAGTACGGTTGGCAAAATCACCAGGTACATAACCTTTGCTGTTCACACGCTGTACATTGATATAGGTTGACCCTTTATCATTTCCTGTGCTATAACTCAGGTCATTCTGCTCATCAATTCCAGTTTGAAAGAACTTTTTCTTTTCGTCAGATAAATTGGAATAAGGAACCGTCTGTATAGAACCATCCGGTAGTGTGCGTCCTATTGGGCGTAAACTGCCATCAAAGCGATCTCCGAAATTCTGGTTTTCAATAGGTGTATACTGAGGGAACCCATAAACATCCTGTCCTGACCCGCCACCAAACTGTGTTTGCATTTTTGGGAAATAGGCCAGCTGGTTTAATTGTGTCGTATTGGTATAGGTAATTTGCGTCTGATCTTTAACACCATGTTTCGTGCTGACAATCATTACCCCATTGGAAGCTTCAGAGCCATATAAGGCCGCTGCATTTGCTCCCTTAAGGATGTTCACGTTATCAACGTCATTCGGATTGATAGAATTCAGATAACTTAATGGAACTACTACACCGTCCAATACCAATAAAGCCTGGTTACTACCCTGGAAAGATCTGTTTCCTCTGAGCACAACTCTGATCTGATCTCCCGCATCTATCTGGTTATTGGTCTGTACAATTTGCAGTCCTGCTACTTTTCCTGATAATCCGGCTGCAAGATTTGTAGGTCTGCTTTGGGTAAGGTCTTTCGCATTGACCTGTTGTGTGGCATAACCTAATTCTTTGGCAGAACGTTTAATCCCTAAAGCGGTAACTACAACTTCTCCCAGCTGATGCGCATCTTCTGTTAAAATGACATTGACAACTGATTTTCCAGAAACAGGGACTTCCTTATGAACGTAACCCATGTATTCAAAAACCAGGATACTATTGGCATCAGGTACTTTGATCACATACTTTCCTGAACCATCAGTATTTGTTCCCTGTTTGGTTCCTTTAATAAATACACTTACTCCAGGTAATGATTCTCCGGTATTGCTGGTTACTACTCCAGAGATCAGCTGCTGCTGATTTGGACCATCCTGTTTTTCCGAGGATGAGGATTGAGCTGGTTGTACTTCCAGTAGAATATCCCCATTAATGATCTCATAACGAATGTTGTATTTGGTGAGTAAATCATTCAGTATATTTCTCAGTGACTTATTTTTCGCGTCAACCGAGACTACAGCGTCTGTATTGACAAAGTCCTTACTGTAAATGAACTTGACTGAAGTAATTGAAGTTACTTTTTTTAACACGGTTTCCAGGCTTCTGTTTTTTACAGAGATATTGATGGACCGGTCTAATACAACATCCTGAGCTTTGCTGTTTTCGGCGTAAGAAGCGCCTGAAAGAGCAAGTACAATGGCTAATTGACTCAAGGTGACTTTCATAATTTTAAATAAGCCAATACGGTCTTGTAAAATTAAATTCATAAATTAGATTGTTTCTTTTGAACAAATGAGACAAATAATTCCCCTTTAGAGCGGTTGAGTCGTTCTATCAGTCAGGGAATTTTAATATTGGACAGGAGTGGTATGAACACTTCTGTCCTTTTTTTTCTGAAAATTTATGGGGCTTTTATTTCTGCATAGTGGTTCTGGTTTTGGTTAGGTTCTGGTTGAGTTTAGTTTTTTAAAGTAATTTTATGTTCATCCCTCACATAGGTCGTATGTACCGATCTGCAAATGAGGAATAAAATGTCTGCAAGGTTTTTATCTGTAAAATCGGCGGTTAATCGATATTGGTTAAGCTGTGTGCCTTCTGCTTTTATTTGCAGGTGATAATGCTTGCTTAAAATACGGGTAACGTTTTCAATCGTTTCATTTTCAAAAGACAGGCTCACATTGCGCCAGATTGTTAAATCAGCAGATACAGGTGTCTTCAGTAACTGGTGTGCTATCTTTTGATAAGTAGCTTCTTGCTGCGGAAGCAGCATAACCTCTACAGTTTTCTTTGATGCGGACTGATCATTGTTTGTTATGGTTTTATGGTTCTCCGGCGTAATCTGGTTGTGCGCTGATGTAGCCCGGATGTGCTCCGGAATACTCACTGATACTTTACCAGTGAGCACAGTTACTTTAGTTCTGTTTTCGCCAGGAACAGACCGGATACGGAAACTTGTCCCCCATACTTTGGTCAGTACTTTGCCGCTTGTAATCTGAAAAGGATGTTGATGGTCCTTAGTAACCTCAAAAAATGCTTCTCCTTCCATGGTTACTTCACGAAGCTTGCCGAACTTTGAAGGATAGCTTAGGATGGCATTTGGATTTAGCCATACTTTTGTTCCGTCGGGTAAAACCTGTTTGAAAATAATGCCCGTGTGGTTATTGACAGTAACGATGTTACTTGCGGTCTGCTTATTTTTATAAAAGTAGAGTGTAGTGATTAAGCCTGAAACCAGTAAAATGCTGGCAGCAATTTTTAAATAGGGGATGAAGTTGTTTTTCCTTTTTTTATAGTCCGGTGTGGTTGGCTGAAGCGTGTTTTCTTCAGTAGCCTCCTGAATTGTTATATCCATTGCTTCCTGGATATAAGGATCAAGTTTACCCTGTTTCATCAGGTATACGAAAACCTCCAGCTCCTCGTCTGTTGATTTTTTATCAAGGTATCTTTTAACTAATTTCCTGAGGTAGTCTTCGTTCATATTTACTGACTCTTATAACTAAGACAATAAAATGAAGGAGTAGGGTAGCTGAAATTGAAAAAAAAGTAGTTTTTGTATGTTGCTAAATGCTTTTACTATCGAATGCCTTCTAAAATGATCATGAATAGGGTTAAAGAGATACCGAATTCTTTTTTGATAGCGGAACTTAATAGTTTCATCGAATGAACCATGTGATTTTTCACGGCATTGCGGGAAATATTTAAGGATTTAGCGACTTCATCGTAGGTTTTTTCCTGTTCACGGCAAAGTTTGAAGATCTGACGGGTACGTTCCGGAAGTGAATCCATTGTTTTCTTTAAAAACTCGACATATTCTTTGTGTAATATATCTTCTTCTACAGCACTTCTGGTATCAATGAAGCTATTGATAACTTCTCCAATGGCTGCTTCTGAACGGAAAACAACTTTAAGGCTATTCAGCGTATGGTTACGGGCAACGGTATAAAGGTAGGCTTTGAAGGATTTTACACCCTGAAGGCAAAGTCTGTTTTCCCATATTTTAATGAAAACTTCTTGTGTAAGGTCTTCTGCAAGGGGTACAGAGTGTACAAATCTGATTATAAAATTATATATGGGGCGGTTATACAGGTCGTATAAGCCGGCAAAACCACTTTCATCCCCAGCAATGAGCTGTTGTAGAAGTATCCCCTGATCGTTTTGTGTATAATTTGACAATTTTATATAGTTAGGATTTATAAGCTGTCCGAAATTCGAACGGACTCCTATAATCAAATCTAATAAAATAATTAAGGTTATAAAATGGAGGATGGTTAGCGCCTGTGTAAATTTGATCAGATAAATTTTAAACAGGCTCCTGATCTGGCTGATCAGGATTTTAAATGCTAATCAGCCAGGTTAAATAAGATATAATTTTATTTTACAGCAACATTTACCTGCTGAGGAACTTTTACGTAGTATCCTGTTCCGTCATAAGGACGACGGCGTGGGTTGGTTACGCAAGCATCAGAGCAGCATCCTTCTAGTTTTGTACCGCACTCGTCACACTGGGTGATGTGTTCATTACATTCCGGATTAGCACAGTTGATCATTTTGGCAGTAGTTGTTCCACAGTTATAGCATTTTGATACTATAGTAGGGTTTACAGAGTTTACATCTACAGCTATACGGTTATCAAATACATAACATTTTCCTTCGAAGTCTTCTCCGCCTGCTTCTTTACCATATTTGATAATACCGCCATGTAATTGATAAACGTCATTAAAGCCATGGTGTAGTAACAAGGCAGAGGCTTTTTCACATTTGATTCCTCCTGTGCAATAGGTAAGGACTTTTTTGTCTTTGTATTGCGCCAGTTCGTTTATCTTTTCCGGAAATTCTCTGAAGTTATCAATATCAAGTGTAATGGCATTTTTAAATCGGCCAAGACTGTGCTCGTAGTTTGAACGTACATCCAGGATGATTACATCTTCCTGATCAAGCATTTCTTTAAATGCTGCGGGTTCAAGATGTTTTCCTGTTTGTTCGTTAGGATTGATAATACTTGTATCTCTTAGACCAGAGTGTACGATCTCAGATTTATAACGGCAGTGCATCTTAATGAAAGAAGGTTCCGGGACTTCGTCAATCTTAAATTCTGTCTTGGCAAAGCGTTCATCTGCATGAATTGCTTCCATATAGGCTTTACAAGCAGCTTCTGTACCTGAGACTGTACCGTTTAAACCTTCGTCCGCAACGATGATCCGTCCGACAAGATTTAGTGATTTACAAAATTTAAGGTGATTGACCGCAAATTGTTCTGCGTCTGCTATAGGACTATAGCAGTAGTATAGTATTGTATTGAATTTTTCCATAAAAAATTGATACCGCTGCAAACGGCGTTTAACAGCTGCAAATTTAAGAATAAAATCTAAATACTGTGAATATTGATTTAGAATGTGGTTAGGGGAATTTTTGGTGAGTATATATAGTATGGGTGTATATATGTAGTGTAAGTGGAAAAGGGAGAAGTAAGAAGCTGAATGGGGACTGAATTGATGTTGGGAGCGTTTTTGACGTGCTTTGAAAGGGAAGCAAGTGTTATTTTGCTTTGTTTGTGGAGGTGAATGGTAACTGTTGATTCAGATTTTATCGGCTGCCTAACAGTAGTTTGAAGTGGATTTGAACAGCTTTGGATATGGGGCAGGGTGATTCTGAAGAAGATAGGGCGGATTTTTTCATGAGGCATGCGTAGATGGAATTAGTCAGGTAACAGGGTTGATTAAAGTAAAATCAGTAAAATAACAGTTCAGGTCAAGCGAATCCAGTACAATTATAGAAGAGAAGTGCCACTGTAGTGTATTAGAACGATCTTGAAACGACCTTGGGATGAGGTTGGAATGACTGTGGTCATTGCAAGGTCATTCCAACGTCATTCCAACCTCATCCCAAGGTCATTCCAAGGCACTATTTGACCCCTTTTCAACACCTGTTCTTGAGGGCGAGGCCATGTTTTGGGTTTTTACTGATGTTATATAGTATATAGTGGTGTTTTAAAGCCAGGATTGGTAGGGCCTGTAATGTTTTTTTAACCGTTTAAAGTGGCCATAGCTATGACCTGTAAAGGTTTTTAAGGGATTTGAAACTGCAATCCTGGTTGGTTGGTGCTGCGG
>NZ_QLLR01000028.1 GCF_003259615.1 Pedobacter cryoconitis
ACCTCATCATTCAACCGCCGTTTTGAACGGTTGGCACTATTGTAAACTGAACCTGTCCGTAGATATTGGTTCAACAAAGAAGAGGGTTTATCCTGATCACTTAAGGGAGAAGACTTGAACAACTCATATTCTGCCAGTCGCTCCCGCACGGTTCTACGGTGAATATGGAGTTGCTTTGCTATTTTCCGCTGGCTGAGCCCTTCTCGATAATAGAGTAATATAATCTTATGATTTGTCTCCACTTCTAACATGAATTATGGTTCCTTTAGTTCATTCTAAAGGGACGATTTAATCCTTGCTAACTGGTACACTTTTCAACTGGATATTGGTACACTTTTCAATCGGTATATACAAATGCCGAGCTAAGACAGTACAAAAAGAAATATATGATTTGCCTTTAGGTTTAGCAACAAAAAAATACAAATGTTAATGGCAATACTTGGATCACTTATCATAGCGGTTGTGTTTATCGCAGCCATCATAAACTCAGAAAAATAAAAAATGGATATTAATAAAATAAGAAATATAAAGAATTTCATTAGACAATTACAGTTCAGCCAGCTAGATATAATCACAGATTTTATCCTGGCAAATGAATCAGCAACTATAACAGATTTGAGATCTAGCAGCAGAAAGAAATATGTCGTGAATATTAAGCGGAAAATAGCATTTGTAGCTCGTATATGTTACAATATTACAGGTGATACACTGGTTAGCTATCTAAATATTAGTAAGCCACAGGTGTCAGATTATTGCCATTCTGCATATGAAAAATGCAGGAATGATGACAGATATCTCCAAGAAATAAGAGAAATAATGGTGAAGCTAGTACATTATCACAATCATAACTTAAGACCAGTTATTTAATTGGAGCGAAAAAACAGATTTTAATAATGGGTGTGAATTTTTTATTATATTGGTAATATCTAATTAACCAAATATGTCTCTCATAATTACAATTCTACCGCTTTTTATTTTTATTATTTTGGCCATAATTGGCCAACGACTTTTGAAGTTTAAAGGTTATGAGGGATATTATAATTTTTTGCTTATACTTTCAATTACACCTCTTTTTTGGCTAATAGCTGGTTGTTTAACATCAAAAAACACAAAAAATAATACGGGGCTTGCTAGTGTTCTATCAATTATATTTGCGATTTTTTTGTTAGGAGTTTCTGTCTATATGAAAGGTCAAAGTAGAGGTATATAATTTTGATCGAAAGAGAAGTTTCACACTTCTCTCTTATTAAAGTGGATACTCAAAATTTGCTTTTGTTACATTAGTGTTTTTACTTCCTTTTTATGTTTTTTTTAGAAGAAACATTTAACAATCCAATATGGTATAGGGTGAAATATGGTGGCATAAAAAAAAAGTAAGAGCAAAACACAAGTACTTGGTCATAAGAAAAGCCAGGAGGCAATTGAAAAACTTGGTCAGAAACGAACTGATATAACAAAGGCACGTATCAGTTCAGCTCAAAAAAAGAGGTACCAATAAAATCTTAATGTCATTTAAATGTAATAGCTTTAATATTTTAGCTTATATCAAATAGCTAATAGCTACATTTGTTGTATGGAAAAATTAAATATTATGGATCAGAAAAATTTAGGTAAGGAATTGAAAGAAATGTATGACAATGCGCCTCGTGGTGAACAGGTTGCAATGATTCATTTATTTGGAATTAAGTATCCTAAAGAAATTAAAGAAGCTGGAGTGAAAAACGTGGTTATTGAGGCAGGAATCAGTTCCACCTATGTTACTGAAGTCTCAAAAGGAATGAGCTTATCCAAATATGTAAAACTCATTTGAGGCAAATAGTGATTCTTAAAATACATTATTATGAATTGTAGATAGGAGACATTTTAAGAACTGATCAGCAACTCTTTTTAAAATATTCTTTTTTTAGCCCTGCTCATTTGAGTAGGGTTTTTTATTAATCTTTTTTGTTTTTCTTGGTTTGCCGTTTAATATTTCTTTCAGTATCCATAACTGTTGTCCATACATTAGTCAATGTGTCTCGTCTTAAATTGTGTTTGTAATATGGAAATAATACTAGAGCAGAGTCAACAGTGGATATGCCTTTTATAAAAAAATGAAATCGATCTCCGTCACGGCTATAATCTGGTTTTATCTTGTAATTTTCCAAAACTATACCTAGTAAACCTTTATATATGAAGGTCGAATCACTATTGGAAATTGCCTTAACCTGTAGATTGGTGGAGTTTTTCTTGTACTGCTCACTGTAAAATTTCATTATTCTTAAAGAATCTTTATAAACTTCAGCATCAATAATCGCTTTATTAGTAATCTTTAATAACTCAGGTGTACTAATGGATTTTTTGCCAATTTTGAAATTACAATTTGAGACATATTTAGTAATTACTTTTGCATATTCTTTGGTCTTTTCTGCAAAAACAGAGTCGTTCTTTGTGATGTTTTTTGATAAACTGTCCTTTAGTTCGATCTGCCTTATAAGTCGGCTGTTTGATCTTTCTGAATTAAATAAAAGATATGTACTTATCAATAAACAAACAATCAAGAATACATTAAAAATTGCCTTTTTCATTTTTGTTTTTTTAATGTTTCCACCGTTGCTCTGATCTGATTTATATCATCATCATATTTTTTCATTTTGCCCTCACGACATTCATTTATGGCATTTTGGAGTTTTTCACCATATTCTTGCTTAAGCTCAATTTTTTCGATCTTAAATCCTTCACTATCGAAGTGCGAAGCAATTCCGTAACCGATGGCAATCAGACTAACAATTGATGCAAAAGCGGTAAAAGTAGTTTTCCAGGGATTAGCAAACCAGTCATTAAAAGGGTTTGCTGAGCTGGTTCTACTATCAATGCTTTGGAGTGTTGTCGAGCTTTGTGGAGTTTTAGCCATTAAGAAATAAAATATTTTGAAGATAATGATTTTCCCTTTAAAAATAATGAATTTTTAGCCTTAATCAATATATTATCATTCATATCTGAACATTCTTCGGTTCTTGATTGATTTTAATTGCCATCTGCCAACTATTTATCTGAAACATACATCAGATGGCAGCCAAAAGAGGGAACAACTATGCTGAAAAGTGGAACAAAACCACTGTAATAAAAGCATTAAATAAAATATACTTTCACGTCGAAGATAACAAGGTGGTTTACCTGGCTATTTCATTAGTTGATAGTGAGCTATATCCTGACATCTGGCAGTACTGGACAACTAAGTTCAAAGATGATGATGAAGTTATTCGAGCGATAAAAAGAATCGAAGCAAAAATTGAAGCTAATCTTTTGAGCCAGGCATTAACAAACAAAGTAAATGCTACTGTTGCCATTTTTGTATTGAAAAATAAATATAAATGGTCTGATAAGCAGGAGATAGACCATACCACAGGCGGTGATAAAATCACGTGGAATGAGGAGAAAACCTATGTAAAACCAGCTGGAAAGGATACTGAATAATTGAAATTTAGTATCAAACAAACAGAGGTTCTTGATATTCTTGAAGATAATATTCATAATGAAATTGTTTTCGGTGGTGGTGTTTCTGGTGGAAAATCGGTTGTAGGTTGTTACTGGATATTAAAGCAGTGTTACAAATACCCTGGATCAAGGCATCTCATAGGTAGGTCAATGCTTAGTAATTTACGTAATACCACCTTAAAGACATTTTTTGAGGTATGTAAACTTCAAGGTGTAATCAAAGGGGTTGATTTCAATTATAACCAGCAGACCAATACAATATTATTTACTAATGGTAGTGAAATCCTACTTAAAGACCTATTCCAAAAACCATCTGATTTTGAATTTGATGCACTTGGTGGTGTAGAAGTAACAAGCGTTCTGTGTGAGGAAATAGCCGAACTATCATTAAAAGCATGGCAGGTATTAAAGTCGAGAATTCGATATAAACTGGATGAATTTGGTTTGATACCAAAGATAATGGGAACGTGTAACCCTTCAAAGAATTGGGTATATGCGGATTATTATAAACCAAATCTTGATGGGACATTAGAGCCTTATAAAGCTTTTATTCAATCTCTAATAAGCGATAACCCATTTGTATCAAAAGAATATGTGAAGTCACTAAACCAAATGGATAATGCCTCAAAGCAAAGATTATTATTTGGGAATTGGGACTACGACAATGATCCATCTGCATTACTAACATATGATCAAATCCTGGATTTATTTAATAATTCTCACGTTTTATCCGATGTAAGTAAGAAAGCAATCACTGCTGATATAGCAATGGAAGGGGCTGATAAGATGGTATTAACCTACTGGCAGGGATTTGTTGCGGAGAAAATAAAAGTCATTCCAAAGACCACTGGTAAGGATGTCATAGATGCAATAGAATTAATGGCTAAAACCTACGGAGTGCCAAAGAGTAGGATAGTATTTGATGGTGATGGAGTTGGAAACTTCATTGGGTCAAAGGATGGTACAAGTGGATTTCTCCAGGGCGCAAAGTCATTTAAGAATGGATCAAAAGCACTTAACGATGAAAATTATAAGAATCTAAAGACTCAGTGCATTTATAAGTTTGCTCAAAGAGCATCTGAGGCGGGATACTGGATAAAGGATGTGAGATATAGAGATGAAATTGTACCAGAATTGGAGCAGCTTAAAAGAGCTAACAGTGATAACGATACTGGGAAATTAGAGGTGCTATGTAAGGAGAAGATTAAGCAGATCATAGGCCATAGCCCCGATTTTTCAGATTCTCTTATCATGCGTGAATTCTTAGAGCTTAAAAGAGCGGGCTTCTTTGTCTGACAGCTGACTATTTATATACATATAACCTGCATGGCAGGAATAAAACAATACGATGAACAATACAATTAATGGGATTTTTAGACCTCTTCTTTACTACTACACCAACAATAAAACCAGCAGATCCTTTTAAACAAAAGGCTTATAACCCAGCGGCAATGTATCCGATCTTGGGTAATACTGGAATCAACTGGCTTAATGATAATAGCCAGGCATATATTACAAATGGATATGCAGGTAATCCAGTGATCTACTCAATAATAAAACAGATTACGGATAAGATGTCAGCAGTGCCATTTTACCTCTATGAAATCCAGGGCACAAAGAAACTAAAACGATATAAATCATTTACCCTTAATAAGAATCTAATGAGTGCTGAAGCATTAATTGCTAAAGATCAGTCATTAAAAGAGGTTGACTCACATAAGATTATTGACCTGCTGGATCAGCCAAATGAATACCAACAATGGAGTGAATTTGTTAAAAATGTCATTGGATATAAACTGATCACGGGAAATTCATACATCTATGGCTCCAAGCCAGAAATTGGAATAAATATAGATAAGATTATAGGTTTATCAGTATTACCAGCACAGTTAATGAATATTGTAGCAACAGGTAACATTGTTGAATATTATAATTTAAGCGGTAATAACCAACGATTAGAGAAAGATTCAATTCTGCACCTAAAATACTGGAATCCTGATTTCAATAATAGCCTGCATCTGTATGGTCAAAGTCCGCTGAAAGCAGCTCAGAAAGTTATGCAGCTATCTAATACTGCATATGAGACACAAGCCTCAATTATACAGAATAAGGGTGCATATGGGATGTTATTTGATAAATCACAGTCTTTAGACGATACCCAAATGCAGCAATTGAAAGATAGGTTTATGAATGCAACAGCCAATGAGCTAATGATGGTATCAGCTGATCTTCAATTTACTCAATTTGGTCAAACAGCAGAAGATATGCAAATTGTGGAAAGCATGGGAATGAATCTTAGAGACCTATGTAATATCTATTCTTTTCCTTCATTGCTATTAGGCGATGATACACAGAAAACCTATTCCAATTATGAGCAGGCAGAAAAATCACTGATATACAATGTAGTTGTGCCTGAATTAACAACGCTAAGGGATTCGCTAAATAAATGGTTGTGTCCTGCTTATTCAAAAGCAGATGGAAAAAATTATTTCATTGATTTTGACATTACGGTACTACCTCAACTGGCAGCAGATATGGATAAGGTAGTAGCACAACTGGAAAAAATGTGGTGGACAACACCGAATGAAAAGAGATTGGCAACCAATTATGGAGAGGATACAAAGAATCCATTAATGAATGAGTACTTCATCCCTCAGAATCTAGTGCCTTTATCTGATACTTCAATTAGTCTTAATACTGATCCTAACCAAGATTTATCTGATTATCAATAGCAGATACTAAGCTCTTCAACCCCTTTAGACAGGGGTTTATTATTACCTCTTATTCCATTTGAATCCAAAAATATACTATAAGCAATACAATGACCTAATAAAAAAGCATGAACGTATTAGCTACAGGATTGCTTCAAAAGGGTTAGCAGATATCTATGCTAAAGCCAGCAAATTGTATGATAATGGTACGCCTGTTGAATTATTAGTAAAAGAATCCGATACACTGGATATTCTTAAGAAGATATATGATTCTGTAGGTATTGCAACTGCTGTATTTGTTGATTCAACATTTCCCAGGCAGAAATCATTAGGTGTAATCCTTGAAACAAAGGCAGCTAAAAAGCCAAAACCTTATGTAATTGACAATTCTGATAAAATCAATTATTGGAAACAGGAATTTCTTAGATATACTCAGTCTGCTGATTGCGCTAAAAAAGTAAGAGGTGTAACGGATACCACCAGGGATCAGATCAGAAAAATTATGTCTGATGCAGCAGAGACTGGTGCTAAACAGGTAGCTAAATCAATTCTTGGTTTAGGGGGAGAAATCTCTACCAAAAAAAGAGCTTTACTAATAGCCAGGACAGAGAATGCAGTTTCGAGCAATAAAGCAGCTGTATATGCAGCTCAGTCATCAGGTTTAGTGCTTTATAAGCAATGGATTGCCCGTAGTGGTGATGATAGGACTAGGGATGCTCATGCTGCAATGGTCGGATCGGAGCCAATTCCAATGGATGCTTTATTTACTGTTGGAGATCAAAAGATGCTTCATCCAGGAGACAGCTCAAATGGTGCAACTAGTAAGAATATATGCAATTGTAGATGTGTGGTAGCATTTATTCCAGCCAGTGAGGTTATATCTCATGCAATTGTATCTCAACAAGCAGAGCCAATAATCAACAAGCCACATCAGTTGGATATATTTGAAGCAGTAAAACCATTGAAAAAGGTGTTTACACCAGCTAAAAATCTGCTAGAGGCTGAAAAGTTTGTTACCGATAACAGTATAGCTAAAAACGTTGATTTTGTCTGGATCAAAGATATTGATGTAGCAAATCAAATTAACCAAACTCTGTTTGAATTGCAGGAAACATATGGAGTGAGGGAGTTGGACAGCCTAGGTCAAAATGTTAAAAGCAGAACAGCATATATGTCTGCCAATTTTCAGCGGTTATCAATCAACCATACAACGTTTAAGAATATGAATAATATCAGTACTACCTATGACAAATACGAGGCTGGTTATCAGGATATTCTGGATCGTAATATATTCATCGTTAAACGGAATATTGAAGCAGGCAGAAATCCTATGCAATGGAGGAAGAAACTTAAAGAGCTGGAAGAACAGAAGAAATATGCCAGATATACAGTACATTATGGTAAAGAATCGCTTACATCCGATACGCTAGTCCACGAATTTGCCCACATTTTGCATGATCAGCGTACAGGGGGCATAAATGGTACTAAAGCAATTAATAAAAAGATGCAAAACCCTGATGGTAGCCTTAGTGATCTGGCAAAAGAATTGAACAGAGAAAACTATAAAAACTATGTCAAAGCCAGAAGTAATGGGGATAAGTATAAAATATCAGCCTATGCAGCATCGAATGAGCATGAATTTTTTGCTGAAACTTTCACAATGTACCACCGCAAAGACGCAACGTTACCAAGTTACCTGGTTGAATATTTTGATCGATATTTGGCTTTAACCAAGTAAACTAACTATTTATAATTATGGAAGAAAATCAAGATACTAACACCCGATACTGCAATAAATGTCTTCATTTTGATGCAGATACCAAGTCATGCAGCGCTTTTCCTAATGGTATTCCTTCTGCATTGCTTGCTGGCAAGATTAAGCATTTATCTAAATTTCCTGAACAAACAGGAACTGAGGTGTTTGTTGATGCCAGGGAATATTGGATCAGTCAAGGGCTGGAATTGCATCCAATGGAAGGGGTTGATGACTTTATTATTGAGGATTAAACTACGTCAATAAATAATTCAAATTTTAATATTTCTTGATAATTTTCTGCGTGTAATGTTAGATTTAATTTAATAGATGTACCTATCATTTTATCATAAAAATAAAGTCTTATATCCGAAAGTAGTAATAATTGCGGAAGCTTGTGTTTAATATCATCAACATCAATAAATAATTTATTAGATCCGTCTGGAAGCTTGGAAATTTTAGGATAGTATCTTAAGTCATTATCTTTAGCTTTGCCGTACTCTTCCTTGGTCAAAACTCGAGGAACAATATGAAGACCTTCATATTGTGGAATGTCAATTATTAAAGTAGCATTTTTAAGGGGGAAATCCCCATTGTTTAGAATGCCGAAATTCAATTTATTACTAAGAATCTCACCTAATAAGTAGTAATCCTGATATCTATATGTAATAGTGACATTATTTTGTTGAGCTTTAAGAGTGTGTATAGCTCTTTTGCGGTCTTCATTTTGTCTGAGACCAGCATACTGACTATCTACGGCTTCGTTATCTTCATGATGGATTGCATCTTCCAATCGCATTATTGAATCCTGTATCCTTAACCATTCCTTTTTTGATGGTAGTTCAGGACTTCCGATAGATTTTAATTGTATTCTTGTATCTTCATTATCTTTAAAAAATATTTTGACTTTGCCTTGAAAGTTTGGTTTAGAGTCGAATTTCTTACTATAGATTTTTTCTAAATCTTCTAAACGCATATCAATATTGATATTACCTATTCTAATCTTCATAGAATCTTCTTTAAGTACCACTTTATTGGATGGGTCGTTTAATCGCTTTTTCATCGCATATGGCTTATTCTCTGGGTTCAGAATGGTTAGAATTACAATATTCTTATTTAGATATTGATGTTCAGTATAACTTATTTTTAATGAAGGTTTTATATTGTCAGTAATTGTTTGCTGAATTATTCCTGCATCATCGGCATTTTGTACATCGAAAATGGTAACTACATTTTGTACTTTCTCAATACCTATAATAATGAACTTATCCCCTTGATGTTCAGAATTTGCAAAAGATAGGACATCAATAACTAGTTTATGTTTTTTGATACTCTTATACTCTTCTCGTTTAAAATCTAAAAATTCTCCTTCCTGGTGGTATTTGATGAGTTCGTCGATAGTAGGCATATATCAAATATAAAATATTAACCGAATACTATTCTGTTATTCTCCTGATCAATTATCGATACTCCTGCTATTTATCTGAAAGTACCCAGATAAATGTCTAAAAAATTACTTCACAAATCTTTTGAATTTAATGATATAACAGTTGATACCGAAAGCAGAACCATATGTGGTTATGCCTCAGTTTTCAATGTTATTGATTCGGATGGTGATCTGATCACTCAGGGAGCGTTTTCAAAGTCTTTAAATGAAAATGGTGTAGATAGTCTGAAGCCTCGTATTGTTCACTTATATCAACATAACCCTGTACAACTTTTGGGCAGACCATCAGTTCTGAGAGAAGATAGCAAAGGTTTATATTTTGAGACCACTATAGCTGATACAGCCCTTGGAAATGAAGTACTGGAATTATATCGTAATGGAACAATAAAAGAACATTCAATAGGTTTCCAGACTGTAAAATCAAGCAATAAAGGCTCATACAATGAAATCTCTGAAGTAAAGCTGTTTGAATTCAGCTCTGTTACCTGGGGTGCAAATGAGCAGGCACAATTTACAGGCTTTAAATCTCAATTCACAAGTGATTCAATCATTGAGAACTGCGATAAAATGATAAAAATGTTGAAATCAGAAGTCACGAATGACACTATAGATCAACTCCAAATATTTCTGAATCAGGTTAAAACCACACACTTAAATCTTACCGAAAAATCAGTTACAGAGCAATCAGACCCGTTGCAAGACAGTCCAGATACTGATAACCCGATGGAGCTAGAGCCAGCGATTGAGGTTAAAAACAACGATGCAGAACTTATATCATCCTTCTTACAAGGATATAATAAAAAATAAGAATACCCAATCCAAAAATGGAATTAAACGAAAAAATGGAGCAATTAGGTGCTTCAATTAAAGAAGATTTAAACAAATCAAATATTGAATTAAAAAATGAAATCGCTGAATTAAAAACAGCTAATACAGAATTCCAAAATCATTTGGATCAATTGTCTGCAAAAAATGCAGTTATCGAAGCAAAAGGCTTGTCTTTTGCAGACGAGTTGAAAGCTAATTTTAATTCAACAAAACCAGAATTATTAGCTAAGGGATTCGAGTTCCAATTGAAAGCTGTTTTAAAGCCACAAGCTGATATTAACCCAGAATATAAGCCAGGTATCGTTGCAGCACCATCACGTAAAGTAAATGCACGTCAATTATTTGCTGTAGGTTCTACTGGTTCAGATGCTGTTAAATATGTGCGTGAAACAGGTTACACGAATGGTGCAGCTATCAAAGAAGAAGGTGTTGCAGCAGGTGAATCAAGCTTCTCAATTGCACAAGCTACTGCACTAGTAAAAACTATCTCTACATATATCGTTGTTTCAAAAGAAATGCTTGCAGACGTTGATGGTATCACAAGTTATTTGCAAAATCGTGTTCCAGCTAAAATGGCTGAAGCAGAAGATAATGAATTGTTTTTCGGTGTTGGTGATATCAAAGGTGTAGCAACTACAGCGGTACAGTTTACAGGTACAACCTTCGCAATGGGAACAGGTGCAACAATCAACCAGTATGATGTTTTAAGAGTGTCAGCGAATATGATCGCAAAAGCTAACTATTCTGCAACCGCAATCGCCATTAACCCAACAGATAAGACCAAATTAGAATTAGCGAAAGACTCAACAGGTAATTATATTTTTCCATATGGAAATCTATCAGTAGCTGGAATTCCAGTAGTTGAAACTAATGCTATTCCAGAAGGTAAATTCTTAGTAGGTGACTTCAGATTCGGTGCTGAGATCAAAGATCGTCAGGGTTTAACAATCTCTTATTACCCTTCGGATGCTGACAACGTTAAAAAAGGTTTAATCACCATTTTAGCTGAAGAAAGATTAGCATTACCAGTTTATCATCCAGGTGCGTTCGTAACGGGAGATTTTACTAGTGCAATGGTAGCATTGAAAAAATAGTCTTAGGACTCTTAACAAATACAGAAGGTGGTGGGGAAATCCACCACCTTTTTTTATACAATAATATATCATGATAACATTACCTCTGGCAAAGCAATACCTTAATATCCATCCTTCCAATACAACTGATGATGTAATGATCCAATTATTAATGGATGCAGCAATCATCCAGGCAACACAAATCACAGATGCTGACAATTCACTAATAGATTTAAGTTTACTTAAAGACGTTGCGACCAATTATATGCATCGCGAGAATTACCTGGATGTGGACAATGGTGGATTGATATTATCCAATACAACTGTTCAGATCATAAATAAGTATAGAAAGGTCATCATCTACTAATGAAGAATGCAGTAAAATATAATAAGCTAATTAAATTTTGGAAAGCTGACCAGATCAGTGATGGTCAAGGTGGTACTTATCCGTCATATACTTTCCTCTTTACAGACAATGCAAATATTATAGCCAAAACTGAAAAGAGAGGTTTACAGCAAGGGCAATTAGTTTTGGTAGGATATTTCCATATTTCAATCCGTTTTAGACAGGATATTGATATCGATAAATCAATGCTGATAAAATCAGGTAATCAGTATTACACCATTCATTCTATTATAAATGATCAGGATAGAGAATACCAGCTGGTATGCACAACATCCGATAATAATAAAGAGGTTTTCATGATTGAGAACCCCTATGAGAATTTTAAATAATTAAATGTCACAAGTAAATTTTATAGACAAATCACAAAATGTCCCATATGATCCTACAAAAATAAATGCCCAGGATTTAAACGAAATAAAAGTGTCTGTTAATTCCAAAGCAGATCAGACATCATTTGATGCTCTGAAAACTGTTGCGAAAACTGGATCATTTAATGATCTAATTGACAAACCTACAATAGGAGCTGGTAATGCAAGCATTGATGATGCTGTTATATCTCCTGAAAAAACATATAGTTCAACGAAAGTCGAAACGTTACTTATTGGAAAAGCAAGTAAAATAAATGGTCTAATACCAGAAGCAGAATTACCAGAAGTAGTTTTTAGTAATCTATCGGGTAGTGGCACAAGATCTGACCCTTACCTTTTTCAAGGAAATTCCACAGGATTAACAGTTGAGACGTTAACAGCCTTAATGCGATCATTACCGAACTGGGGAGCTGACAAGATATTCCAAGGTAATATGACCTGGATAGATGCGCCAACTGGTGGTGGTGAACAATTAGATAAGCTTAATACATCAACTTTAGTTGCAGGGATAATAGGTGGCGATATTGTTCCTTTATCGTGGAATTATGTCGCTAACGGGACTACATATACTATTCAACGCGATACTAATTTATCCTTCGCTAATGCGGTGCTAGTTTACTCTGGTTCAGCGAACTCAGTTATAGCAACTGGACTGTCTCCGCTCACTGACTATGTATTCAGATTAAGAGTTACGGGTACTGGATTTGCAGGTTCAAATTATTTTATCTTATCTGTGAAGACTGATGTTCAAGGAAAAGCTACACCAGCTGCACCTATTTTTAATGGTAACGACTCTGCTAATACATTAACATTAAGTCATCCATTGGGAAATTCTGAACTTTTAATTAGTGAAAACGGTGGCTCATTTATTCCTTATACTACTCAAATCAACGTAGGTAATGTAAATAGACCTTTCGGATATTGGGTTGGTAAGACAAGATCCAATGCAGATCGAAATGAATCACCTTTAGCAAGTTCACCTGCATTTACTGGTATAGTTTCAACTCCTGCTAAACCTACACTGCCAGTTAATAATAATTCAAGTTATTCATTCAGTTGGACTTACACAGCTGGTTACACAACTCCTAGTGCCTATGAAGGTACAAAAGATGGTGGAGCTACATTTGTTACACTAACCGCTAAACCTTGGAATATTGGTGCTGGTGATTACTCTTCTGGACAAATTGGAGTGAGGGTAAAGGCCGTAGACGGTATAAACAATGCTTCGCCTTGGTTATTTAATACAGTTGGATTTAGCCTACCATTAGTCTCTGTTGCACTGACTCAGTTAGTTAATGATGGGTATTGCGACATTATTGAAAATAATGTGGTAACAGTAAATGAACAAGGTCAATATGCCTATGTTTCTAGCCCTTTAACACTTCCAATTGGAGGTGCAGGATTTATAATGATGGATCTAAATGAGCCTGATGGGGTACAAACTATGTCTATTGGTTTTCAAACTAGCTCTCAGTTGGCTAATGCACCTAGTTATGAAATGTATAGTGGTTCTAATGGAGATCATAAATTTCTAGCTCACAATGGCAATACATATGCGGGAAGTCCGATATTACCAAGAAGTGCTAATACTAAAGGTAGGATTAGAGCAAATGGTACGATAATTTATTTTGAGTATAGTACTGACGCAGGTGTGTCTTGGACTTCGCTAACCAACGTTCCACAGCCCCAATCTGTTTTGTATATCAGAGCTGTAAGTGGTTCACAAGGCTTTGTATTACAGAATCTACAGTATTCAGGAGGTTTTGTATGATCGGTATAAAAGGTAGAAGAATAGTCAATTCAGGTGGGAGTGTTCCACCTGTTGGCTTGGACGTAATAACTATAGAAGTTGTATTTGCTAATACACCTGTATCACCATCATTTCAATTCGCTGATATGAAATATAATAAGCGTGCTGGAATGATTTTAGTTAAAGATGATGGTGCTACTGATGATAATGATGTTTTTGCTGTATGCCACGGTGGGATAACAGCTTCTAATGGTAACATTTATCCAGGATATCGTTACACAGATGGTTGTGGTAATCCTGTAGAATATCATTACACCTTTGCAATTAACGATGCGATTGTTAGAGGTGATTTAAATCCTGGAGCAACCACTTGGGAAAATTATAAGGCAATGTTTCCTTATGATTACAGACTTTCTAACCATAGCTATGCTCACGGAGGAGGAGCAAAAGGATATGATAAGTATTATCAGATCCGACAGAATGAAATAAGTATCTATAATAATTCTGGTGGATTAAGAACAAGAACATTTGTAATACCGACAGCTGATGAGGGGTATTCATATCTAGCACCATACCTTGGTTATAAATTGATTGGGAGCACATTTGGTAGTGAATCTGTTGCTGACGACAACGGTAATCTGGTGCAATATAGTTCTGCTATAGATGTGAAAACTATTAATAAAGCAAGAATAGATAGGTTCTTATTTTCAAGAGCTTTTGCAGCAAACTGGAACGAAGAAGATTTATATGGGTTAAAGGATTTGGTAAACAGGGTTATAACTGATAGTCTTTCTGGTTCAAAAAAAGTAATGGGACATATGTTCAGCCATCAAATTACTGATGGAAATGAAAGCCTTGATACCTTTGTTGAATTTATGAAATACATACAAGAGCATCCAGGTAATCAAGATAGTATGTGGATACCAAATATGTCTGAATTTGCTGAATATTATGAGACTAAGTTAAATGTTGGGAAAACGACTGTTATTGAAGGGAATAAGATGATAATAACATTGGATCTTTCTTCTTTACCAAAGGAAATGGAATATAGAGATATGTCGCTAGTTATAAATGGTGGATTAATTCAACAGGTCAATATCGTTGGTGCAGATAGTTATTCAGCTAATTATCCAACAGGATTAATAAATGTTTTCAACAGGAATAAAAATATTAAAGATCCAAAATTTGATGTTAGTCTACCTCAGATTTTAACAGCAACTGCTTCTGGTAATAGTATTAAATTAACATATGATCGAGGAATAACTCAAACCTTATTTTCTAACGAAGTTGGTAAGGCATATAGTGTCATTAGTAATACTGTTTTATCTGTTACTGGTAGCGGCTCACAATGGGTAATTAATTGTCAAAAACCTGTTCAACAAGTTCAAACCTTTGATTACCGAATGCAACGTGGTAATGCTACAGACAATATTGGTTTAAAGGTTCCAACTTATATTGGGTATCCAATATCTTGATTGTAAGTTGATTATGTCAAGTAGTTAAACTGTTCATTTTTTTCATTTATAGTATTACACATTTTATTTCAAATATTTATAGGATTTATGTCACCGTTAGTCGTCTCTTTTCCACCGCTGTTGATAAGAACTTGCTAAAATTAATAGTAAGCATTTTATATTTGTATAGTTATATCAAATTATAACAACACACATATGTCGAAATCAGCGAGAAGTGCAAAAACAGGAAAATTTGTAACTATTAAGTACGCTAAAAGTCATCCCAACACAACTGTTGTGGAGACCAGTAAAAAGTCGAAATAAAAGTTTAAAACTGTTTTTATGAAAAATCAATGACTGCCCCTTGGAAACGAGGGGCTTTATTGTTTCTGCTCACTATTTATAGTTATGGCAGATAAATTCAACATACGAGTAGAGGGACTCGATACTACCCTTAATAAGCTGGCTAAATTAGCCCAGCAGAATAAAACTGAAGCTAAACAGGCTATCACTGAAACAGCAATCAACATTGAGAGAAAGGCAAAGCAAAATCTTGCTGCATTACCATTTAAAGATTCAGTAGGCGGAATTGCTCAGTCAGGTTACATCTTATATGATGGTGATGGATATGGAGGTGAGGTCGGGTTTAATAAATTCACAAGTCCATATATTGAATATGGTACTGGAAATCAGGTTGTTGTGCCTATTGGCTGGGAGGATTTTGCATTGCAGTTCAAAAAAGGTGATGGAGTAAATATTAAACCAATGCCTTATTTTCATCCAGCAATCAATTCTGAGTTGGAAAATTTAAAAAGGAATTTAAAAAATAGTATGAAACCTTAGCGTATATTTATTGTTGTTAAGGTAAATATTTTTCATATGTCAGACTATTTTTTTGAAATGCAATTGCTTAAATCAATTGAAAAGGCAAGGAAAAATGCGGAATTCAAATTGAAGTACAGTACAATGCATCCAGAAATTGTGCTCAAAAATACGTTAAATGAAGAATTTCATACACTGAATTTTTTCAATGAAAGAAGACTTATCAATCCCACACATACCTATATTAATGAGATTAAATTAGTTAAAGTTGTTGATACAGTCGATAAACACAACTATTCTACATCCATATATGGTACTTCAATGGTTGCATTGGGATTGCCTATTATAAAAAAGAGATTTGTGACACCTGGCGCAAGTCGAGCCACATCCATAGCATCAAAATACCTTTCCAAACTTTTCCCACAAACTTTAGGTAAGGGGGTGCGAATATTAGGTACCAACGTCTTAGGCAGGGCATTGGGTAGGGCGGTTCCCTACGTAGGTTGGGGGCTGGTTGCTATTGATGCAGTCGAATTAATTATTGAAATTAATGAAAGCAAACATCATGATAAGTTTGGTGGTGGTTCTTTCGGTGGTGGTGGTTATAGTAGTAAATGGTAATATTATGGATAACACTGAACTATATAAATTTCTTGAAAAGTATACTAGTAAAAATCATGATGATTCAATGCTGAATAATAGTCTGTCAGACGATTATGGCATTTATGGGGATGATGCAGATGATCTAATTTTGGATTTTTCAAAGAAGTTCAATGTGGATGTTTCTGAATTCCAAATAGAAGATTATTTCGGAGGTGAGGGGGATGTCATATTTAAGTTTTTCGCTAATTTATTTAATAAACAAAAGCCCAAAAAAATATTAACAATCAACGATCTCAGGTTAGCAATTATATCAGGTAGGCTTGTTTAATTAATCGAATAATATTCGGTTAAATATCCAGTAAAACAGCAGTTCTGATGCTATTTATGGGATATGACCGATTTCGCTAAAGACCCTACTAACACATACCGAAAGGCTTATTTTGATAAGCTCAATAATCATATCTCTATTCTTGCAGGTAAATTTATAACTGTATTTGATAGGGTAGCTGATGATGCGGTTGCTCCATTCATTATATTATCTAATGTCACTTTAGCCCCTGTACTGAATTCAGATTGCTTTCTGTTTAATGCGACAATCGTCATAGATATTGTAACTCGTTTCAATTCAGGCGGGGGTAATAAGTTATCCAATGAGATAGCAAATCAGATTTTCCAGAAAATCTTAACTAGGGGTACGTTCTATCAGGATACTGAATGGAATATTTATACAACTTCATTAGCGGATACAAGAACAATTGAATCAGCAAGTACAGACGGTTATGTTATAAGAAAGCTAATCACTTTCAAAAACTCAATTCAACAATTGTAATCATGCAGAGAAATGTAATTACAGGAAGTGAGTTTGTGCTTTATGATATCAATCAGCAACCAGTTGCATATAGTAAGAATTGTGCGTTATCACTGAAACAAAGCCTTATAGATATTTCTACTAAGGATTCTGATTCTTGGAATGATTCAATGGCAGGTAACAGAGACTGGAATATCTCATTTGATGGACTGGTATCGTATAATGATGGGTTTGATGTAGGATTTTTTACTGATAAAATGTTATCTGGTGAACCGTTCTTTATCAAATTCGGTGTTATACAGGCTAACTTTGATTATAGCTATTGGGGTGAGACTGTAATTGAATCAATAAGTCTAAACTCTAAACTTAATGATGTCTGCTCATATGAAGGTAAGCTAGTTGGAGTTGGAGATCTAAAGTCTACCAATGTGGGTTCACCTGAGCAAAATGGATATTTAAAAGTTGAATCAGACCCTATCTTTCGTGGTTCACCTGCATTTTCTATAACAAACCAGAATAAAATAAATTGGAATGAAGCAAATTCAAAGATTATACAATCAAATGAGTTTAGCACATCAGACAATCGGGTTACTTTAACAACCATTCTCAAAGACGGATCAAAATACACCAGTGGTTTCAATTACAATTTAACGAGTTATTATAACAAGAATCAAACTGATACTAAGATAGCAACTGCTCAGGAAGCAGCAGATACAGCGAATCAGCTATTACTTGATATTGCAGCTGATTATAAATTATCGGCAGGTGAGAAGCCAAACGTATTAAAGGAGTGGCAGATCATAAGCGATGAAAAGCCAAAACTAGAGGAACAGGCAATCACCTATGGTGTTGAAATATTGGATTATGATATTTCATTTACCGAGCTGGATATCTATTTGAAGCCTCTTTTAGTGGATCTTAGTATTACCAGTGATATTGTGCCTGTTCAATTTAGATCATTTTTTAGGAAATATTACGATCAAAAAATACTGCTATTAAAGGCTATTTCCGAAGCAACCAAAAGTTATGTAGACAATATTCAGTTTGGTTTAAGAAATTACTTCATCAATGGAGACAGATCTAAATTTATAAATTCTGTAGTTCCAGAATTGTTGCAGGAAGGAAATTTCCTGTTAAATAGCGAATTTGCCATTTCATTTTTAGCTAAATCTACATCCAATACATTGTTGACGCTATATTTCGAAGGTAGATCAGGTGTAGAGTTTATTATTGACGAGGAATGGAGAAGATATTCTGGTGTATTCAAAACTGGTGATTCTTCTAAATTATTTTCATTTATACCAATTTCTGTTACAAGTGATCAATCATTTCCTTATTCAATGCCTGTCAATTTGAATTATGGTATTGAAATGAAGGATATAATGATTGTTGCTGGTAATAAGCCAATCGATTTTACTCATGCACCAGAGGATTTTTACGATTTAATATCAAGTGCAAAACACGAAGCTATATTGGTGTCAAATGACTATGCTGAAGCCCAAAAAAAATTAGCGATAACTACTGCTAATGCTTACGCTGATGGTAAGATAACAGACGTTGAGCAGATTCAAATTGACCTTGCTAACCAAAATTTGGTCGCTATTAAAGCTTATAGTGATTCACAAGACCTGTACAGTAGGACAATAGCAGCAGCTTATGCAGATGGTAAAATAACCGCAGAAGAGCAAAAAAGAATTAATGCCGTACAATCTTCATTAGATGCATCAAAGGCTTATGCTGAGGCGCAAAAGCAATTAGCAGTTGTCACTTCTAATGCATTTGCAGATGGTATTGTAACTGCTGAGGAAGCCAGGGCTATTGCTGATGCGCAGCTCAAACTAGCAACAGCTAAAGCATATGCAGAAGCACAGGCCGCTAAAGTAAGGGGCGAATTAATTGTAATTATTGATAATAGCATTGCTGTGTCTACTGCTAATTTAATTGCCAAATATACTGCTGCAATCAATGTAGCTAATACAGCAGCGTTAAATTCTGCTCAGGCAGATGCAACAAATAAAGCTGATGCAGCAAAAGCAGCAAGTATTCTTTCAGCCAAAACATATACGAATGCACAAGCAGCTTATGAAAGAGAGGTAGCAATTGCGAACGCAGATGGAAAGATTACTCAGGAAGAACGGGCCAGAATATTCCAGGCTCAGAACAATTTAGAGGCAGCTAAGGCGGATGCAACAAATAAAGCTAATGCAGCAGCTGCATATGGACAGGCTGCAACAGATCTTCACAATGCACTTGTCGGTAATTTAAGGGATTTAGCCTATCAGGATGTTGTAGAAGTAGGGAAATTAGGTACAACAATCGTATCTGGTGGCTACATAAAGGGGACATTATTGGATGTAGAATATATCAAAGCATCAATTATTAACGCTGAATATATTAATGCTTTAGTGACAACATCCAACACTTTACAGACTTCTGCATCAGGTAAGCGTATTGTAATTTCTGGACTTAACAACAATATGATCTTCTATGATCAGGACAATCACGAATCACTGAGGATCGATTCTAACATTGATTCTGGGCAAGCTGGTAATCCGCTTGGTGGAATAAAGATGAATACTCCAGCTGGTGATACAGCTTATTGTTCAGGCAATGGATTCTTTGCTAATGGATCTGGAATGCAGTTCCTTTCTTCAACTGTTGGTGTTGCCACCAATGCTTCAGTTGTAGGATTATTACGTTATCGTAATAATGATTCTAGCGGAATAAGTGCTGCTGTTGTTGGAGTAGATCAAAGCACAGGAGGAAGTAGTAAATCGTATGCAGGTTACTTTAATGGAAAGGTTAAAATAACAAATGGTATTGAAGTCAGTACTGGACAAGAAGGAATTAATGCAACCCAAGATATAAGGGTAGGAGGTGATGCCTTTTATCGAATGACTTGGGTTAATGGTTTATTAGTTTCCTCAACAAGAAATTAAAAAGGGGAAAAAGTAAATCTGAATCCCCAATTTTAGGTGTGTTTTGTTAATACTTAAATATACTAATTATAAACTCTTATTCTTAATTGTGTAAGAGTTTTTTTTATGATTAAAAATTAATAGCAAAATACATTTCTGTTTTATCAGCCTTTGTGCACTCCATTTCGAGCTATTTATCTGAAATGACCTCATCAAAAGAGGATTAAAATTCAAATAAATACAAAAAAATATGAGTGCACCAATACTATTCAATGGATCTGATCTATTATTCTTCATCGGGGAGTTACCGATAGCAATGAGCAGATCATGCTCAATTAGCCTAAATGCAACACTTGTTGATGTCACGACTAAAGATTCAGGTAGTTGGGGAGAGAGTATGCCAACCTCAAAGAAATGGACAGGAAGCTGTTCAGGCCTTGTAGTATGGAATGAAAACTTAGTGAAATTTACAGATGCTTTTATTAATAAAGAAATGCTTGCAGTATCATTTAAACAGCGTGTTGGAGAAGCTGGTGATATGATTTACAGTGGTAATTGCTTCTTAGAATCAATTGAAATTTCAGCTGAACAAGATGCTGCGGTAACATTTACTATTAAAATGACTGGCACAGGAGCACTAGCTAAAACTATTAAAGCATAATGAAAGGATTATTAAATATTGAAGTCAATGGCCAAAAGATCATTGCTCTGTTTGGAATGTTCGCTATTAAGCTTTTAACTGAGAAAAGGAAAATCACAATGAACGAGATCGGTGATCTATTCAATGGGGTAGAAGACGATGCAATAAAAGCATTTGATCTAATGGTAGATCTTCTATGGTCTGGAATTATGAATCATAATCTAGTTAACGGTATTGAAGAAGCGGTCAACTATCACAAATTATATAATGATTTTGGATCAGTGCCAGAAACCAAGTATAAGGACATTTTTGATAAGTTCTTAGAAACACAGATTTCTGGTAAAGCTTTATCAGGAAGCAATGATGATATGGACAAAGAAGCAACAACTCCTGCTAAAAAAAAGTAGAGTTTGTTGATCTGCTTGGGATGGCAGTAGGTGAAATTGGAATGAGTTTAAAAGATTTTTATTCAATCACTTACATAGAATACCATTACATCTGTAAAAGTTATATGGCTAAAGATGAACGTGAGTGGCTGAGAACGAGATTGCATGCAAGTTTAATGATCAATCTTCAAATGCCAAAAGATCAACATATCAAGCCAGAGGACTTATTTAGTTTACCATCAGATAAAATTATAAAGGAAAAAAAAGACCTTCCAACTCTAGAAGAAATGCTGAAAGCAGCAGAAAGATACCGAAAGGAATAACAGGTTTAAGACCTGATTGAAGCCCCTTAACCTTAAAAAGATAAGGGGTTTTTTAATACAACAATACATTGTCTGAGAATTTAAATTTCAAATTTACCGCTGACATATCATCATTTCAATCTGCAATCGCAACAGTCCAATCTGGTCTAAAAGCTACAGGCGAGAAGATGAAAGATATTGGTGGGCAATTGTCTACCTATGTTTCACTTCCTTTAGCTGCACTAGGTACTGCTGCAATCAAAGCATTTGGAGACATTCAATCATTGAAGAATGGTTTAACTGCTGTTACTGGATCTGCTTCATTAGCTGAAAAGCAATTTATCAGGTTAAAAGATATTGCAAGATTACCTGGATTAGGTTTGGAAGAGGCTGTCGCTGGATCGATTAATTTACAAGTAATTGGATTCAGTGCAGAAAAAGCTGAAAAGGCAATGAAGGCATTTGGTAATGCAGTTGCTACAGTTGGGAAAGGTAAAGAAGATTTTAAAGGAGCTCTTTATGGCCTTCAACAATTAGCGAACACTGATTTACCATTGGCCGAAGATTTAAACATCATCAAGGAACGGATACCACAGGTAACACCATTGTTAAAAGAAGCATTCGGTACGGCTCGTTCTGATGAATTAGCTAAAATGGGTATTACCTCTGCTCAACTTGTTGATACTATTATAGATGGTCTGGCCAAACTACCACCAGTAACAGGAGGTATTAATGCAGCGTTTGAAAACCTAGGCGATGGTATAAAGAATAATCTGGCTGATGTTGGGCAAGTAATTAATAACGCATTTGATATTTCTGGAATCATTGACTCTGTTGTTGAGAGTATAACTGAGTTAGTAACCTATTTTAAAGATTTAAGTCCTGAAATTCAGAAGACCATAGTCATATTTGGTGGCTTAGGTGTGGTCATACCACCACTTTTAGTCGCATTAGGCGTATTTGTTGGAACAATTTTGCCTGCATTAATAGCTGGTTTTGCTGCATTATTATCACCCGTTGGTTTTGTTGTGGTTGCTATTGCTGGTGCAGCAGTTCTTATTGTTGAAAATTGGGATTCTGTTGTAGCATATTTCAAATCTGGTGAAGGTGCTGAAATTTGGCAAGGTATAAAGGATGGAGCGATAGAACTCTTCAATTCATTGAAAAACATCTTTATTTCCATTAAAGATTTTGTTAAAACAGTATGGAATCTGATTGGTATTGATCTCATCGCAATTATAACAACGGCTTTTGGAGAAATAAAATCAATTATTGTAAATGTATTGGACGGTATTTCTGCAATAGTTAAAGTATTCACCTCAATATTTAAAGGTGATTGGGCTGGTTTAGGTGAAGGATTAGCAACATTAACTCATGCTATCTGGAACGGTGTAGTAGATATCATCAAAAACGCACTGAAAATTACAGCCAACTTATTGGGTGCTTTTTTCAAAATCATTGGAATGACTCAATTGGGCGATGCTTTATCCGCTACTTCTAAAGGGTATGATAAAATGTTTGATTCTATCAAATTTGGTGCTGACAAAGCGTCTAAAGCGATAAAATCACTTAAAAAAGAAGCTTTGTCTGATGATGAAGTTAGCCCTAAAACAACTGCTAAATCTGTAACCAAGAAATCAAAAGATGAAAAGAAGATTGATGATGTTTATTCCAATTTAGAGATTGGTCTAAAACAGGTTGATGTTTCATTTCAAACAACATTCGATGAGAGAGCATTACAAAAGATTGGTGAATACCAGCAAGCTATTAATGGCTTAATCAAAAATGGAGTTAATCCTTTATCTGACGCAGTAAAAGCGTTGCAGGAACAACAGCAAAGGCACGTTCAGTTACCTCAATTAAAAAATGCTCCTTCTGTTGCATCAGCTGCACCAGAAACAAGAAATTCTAAAGGTACTATAGGTGTAAAGTTTGATGGAACGAGAGCAAAAGATGCCTTCAAAGAAATCACTGATGAACAGCGTAAAATATTTAGAGAGACTCAAAAATTCAACGAAGAATTCAATTCAATGGTTACATCTGGATTGGGGACAGGTATAGCTGACGCGTTTAATTCTATAGGTGAAGCTTTCGCAAGTGGTGGTAATGCAATGCAATCTTTCGGTGAATCAATCATCAAATCATTTGCGGGGTTTTTAAGTTCATTTGGTGATTTACTGATCAAATACGGTATTGCAGCAGTCATCAAAGGTAAATTGGATATAGCAGCAGCTTTGCCAGTAGTAGGTATAGGTGCAGGTATAGCAGCAATTGCAGCAGGTGCGGCTTTGAAATTAGCAGCAGGTGCATTTAGTGGTTTAATGGGAACGGGATCAAAAGGTTCATCATCAAAAGCCAGTAAAGAAAATCAAACTGCATTTGCAAATGGAGGTATTGTTTCAGGTCGTTTAACAAATGCAATGGTAGGTGAATATCCTTCAGCGGGACGTGGGAATCCTGAAATTATCGCACCATTAAATAAGCTTAAATCATTGATTGGTGAAACAGGTGGTATGAGTGGGGACGTAATATTTACTGTGCAAGGCGACAAGCTAGTAGGGGTCTTGAATAACTATAATAAACGTCAATATAGGGCAAGTTAATGAGTTACGGTATCAAATATAAATGTGAATTCACTTCAACATTAAACAAAAATATAAAGGTTTATATCCTTAAAAAGGATTATAATTCAGCACAGATTGAACTTAGAATGGGTGGTGAACCTGCTCGTATTAATTATACTGGTGGTTCAGAATCTAAGTTTGATATCATAAGAGGTAGCGAATGTATTCTGGAATTCTATTCCGAATATGATGGACAATTTCAGGAAATAATGCTTGCGGATGCTCAGGATTATCAGGTGCAAATTTGGAAATCCGATCAAATGATTTGGCAAGGTTATGTAATTCAGGATAATTATTCTGAACCGTTTCTTGCTGCACCATACTTAGTTTCAATTCGTGCAACTGATGGACTTGGTAATTTAAAGCATAATGATTTTATGGCTGATGATACTTCATTTTATTTAGATAAGATGACTTGTATTGAAGTGATCCAGAAATGTTTAGCTAAATTGAAAAATGGCACGCAGGTAATAACATCTGTTGATCTTTTTGAAACCAGAATTAGTAGATCAGAGGCAAATAATGAGGCTTTAAACTGTATTTCAGTTAACCCATATTTGTTCATTAAAGACGACTTAAACGCGCTTAAATGTAATGTGGCCTTATCTTATATACTAGAAGTTTTTAACGCTTACATCTATTATAAAGCAGGTAAATACTACATTGAAAGACTTAGTTACAAACTGAATGATATAATCACTAGGCGTGTCTATAATATCAATTTTGATGGTTCAATATCTGCTGTTGTAAAATCTTACACGGAAAATATATCAAGAATAATAAGCAGGGACAGTGGATTGAGATTAATCAATGCTGATCATAATATCACTTATCAAACACCATTTAATAAAGTTCAGATTGATTCTGATGTGGTGAATAGTAATAATATCGTTGTAAACTCATTCTTTAGAAATTGGAACAACAGTATTGGTATTCCTTTCAATTGGGTAAAATCAGGAATATTCGCAATCAGTAAACTTACCTATATAACTACAGGTGATGCGATCAGAGTTACTCAGAAGGCAACAGATGCTCAGTTAAACTATACGACTAATAAACTAACTGCTGGTAATGTTAATTTTTCTGGATATAAAACCACAGCCAAATTATCTATAAAGTTTGCCTCAAATGGTAACGCAAGATTTATGGTTAAGGCTTCAACTGCAACAAAGAGCTATTACTTGTATTGTACCAGCTCTGTTCAGACTGGGGATATTACTGATCCAAATTTTGAATTTAAATACACTGGAAGTTGGAAAGATTATGCTACCCATTGTACCATAGAGAGAGGAACAGATTCTCGTTCTGAGATTGATGCTTGGTATGTAAGTAATATCACCGATATGAATTTACCAGCAGATATCAAAAGTTTAGAGTTTTCATTATTGCCAGCTTTTGATACTAGCAAGTTTACTGGTGGATACAGAGTCCGACAGTTTACACCAATCATTACCACTAGTGAGGCAAGTGATTATTATGGGCAGAGGTATAATATATCATCCAGTAAGGTAAACAGAGAAACTTTTACCGATTTAAAACCTGCTTTGGGGGAGTTTGGTAATGTTTCGTTAGTTAATCAAACCAGGTTAAATGATGATTTTACACTAAACTGGTACAGAGATGGGAAGACAGAAACTAGGCCATTATTAGAGCTCGTAGGACAAACCATTTTGAATCAATATAGATGCCCTTTTAGGCAGTTCTCAGGTAGTCTTTATGGTGAGTTTGATTTCTCTATGGTATATAAAATAAATGGATTAGACGGTAGATATATCCCTTTCAAAGCTGGGATAAGCTTAAAGTCTGATACAATAGATGTTGAATTTTTTGAATTATTAAATGATACTGATGAGGTGTCAGATAAGATTGGGAAGGTTACAAATTATAAGGATTCAAATTATACAACTAATCCAGATCCGACAAGTGAGTACCGTCCGCAACCTAGTAGAAGCGGAGGTGGTAGAAATTAACAGAATAATACATTGAAAATTAACAAATTAGGTAGGGATTTTATTTACCATGAAGAGGGAGTTGTACTCAAAGCATACCTAGACCAGGTTAAAATCCCAACAATAGGAGTAGGGTTTACCTTTTATCCAGGCACAGGTAAAAAAGTAAAAATGGGTGATAAAATCACTCAGACAGAATGTGATCAGATATTTGATCAAATCATAAAAATATATGAAGAGGGTGTCAATGGTGCTGTTAAATTAGTTTTAACACAAAATCAGTTTAATGCATTGGTATCGCTATGTTTCAACATTGGTGTCGCTGCATTTAGCAAATCAACATTGGTGAAAAAGATTAACGCTAAATCTCCTATTGCTGAGATTGAAAAGTGGCTACTGGTATGGTGTAATGCAGGTGGTAGACCTATCCTGTTACCACGCAGAAAGCGGGAATTTAAATTGTATACATCATGATATCAGAAATTCTTAAACAGGCTGTAGTCTGGTTTTTAAAACTCTGTACTTTCATTTTGATTTATATAACCCCGATTCACTCAATTTTGATTACAGTCTATCTGCTATTGAGTTTTGACCTGGTCAGCGGAATAACAAAAGCGTTAAAAGTTGGAGAGAAAATAACAGCTGCAAAATTGAAATTATCAATAATCAAATTTATGTATTATAGCCTGGGCATAATTGCAGCATTCCAAATTGATACTGCTATGATCAGTCCTGATTCATTGTTATTGACCAGGATTATTGCTGGTTATATTACTATGGTAGAATTTAAAAGTCTAATTGAAAATATCAGCGTTATCACTGGTAGAGATATTTGGATGGCAGTAAAAGATAAAATAATTGATATTTTTAATCTGAAGGTGATGAAGAAAGGGGAGTAATTATTACATTTTGGCTTTATTATATATATCTAATAAGTCAATATTATCATGCACATAAGGCTCAAGTCTGGTTCTGTAAAAATTCTTCAAATCACCTTTATATCCTTGCGTTTTTGAGTAAAAATTTAGGAGAAACAGTGATGGGTAAAATGCTATAGCTTGTGGTTCTGAATTTGCTTCAGCACCTGTCTTAAGTCCAAATAAATTATTGGATTTTAAAATTGACATTTCAGCATGAAGTTGATAAACATCGTCAATACCAGTTAATTTACATAATTCATCGACAAGCAAGATATATTTCTTGCCTACAAGAGTCGAGTTTGATTCTCCATAATCGAACACTTTGCAGTTTTCACACACATTATTAATCATTTTGGCTTGTGTAGGGGTTAAGTTTTTAAGGATATTAGTAAACAATAAATTTGTTTCATCAGCCGCTGGATTTGCAGACGCAACTAAAAGTCCAGCCCACATATCTTGCAATTCTTCTTTTTCACATAATGATCCTGATTCCAAAAAATCATTCATAATTCGTGGGTGAATAGTCAATTCATTATTTGTGAAATCAATTTTTTTGTCAGCCTTTTCAACCATCTCAATGATGTTTTTAAGTCGCCAATGCCTTACTTTGTCCTTTAAATATAGGCCAAATTCTTCTGTAGCGGGAAGACAAACACGACTTAATATTGCGCTTACGCCATCAAAAGATTTTTCTACAAATAACTTTACTGTTTCACCATAAGGTGCTATTCCAAATAGGTCTACTGATTTTGTAGTTGATTTTTCTTCCATTCAATCTTAATTACTGCTTACCAATATTACAAAAACTTTTCAACATCATATTCGTTTACTAAAAATATTAGTAATATTTGTATGTGGATTGGTCTGAGCAAACAATTGATAAATTTAATATTAGATGTAAATCGTTTATTACAGGTAATAAATATCTGAGGGGGCACACTTGTGATTGGGGCGAAATAATTACCCTGGGTGCTGATAATTTTGTTCACATTAAGCTTGATTATATGAGTTCTCATTATCATGAAAAATGGATTACTGATAAAGCTTTGGAATATTGTGCAGCTTTTGTAAACAAGCTAAAACCTACAATACAAGAGTTTATGATTGAAAATAATCTTCCAACCCGACCTTTCACATTTAGATTTTTAATTGATAATAAGCCTAGTTTTCAATTTTTGACCGTTGAGAACGAAGTAGTATATAAATAATATCAGTATGAATAACGATGTATATTTTGCGAATCGAGATAGGGTTTTAAAGCATTTTGTAAATGAAGCGATCAAATCTGGCTACTGGATTTATGAGCCTGACTCTAAAATGTGGTACACGCCAGAAGAATTTCTTCACAAATATTCTGATCGAAAATTGAATCTAAGAGATGGTTGGTTAGATGCATTTAAAATAATGAATCCGCTTAGAGGCTTGGATGCTGCTGACACTATAGTTCAAAAAATCAATGAAAAGAAAGCTGGATTTCAGAAGAAAATACTTGAATATTATCAATCTAAAATCAAATAACTATGGAAACGCTATACTATAACACAGGAGAAATGATTCTTACTATTAATTATCCAATTGATGAAAGTGGTCATTACTGCATAGAGACCGAATATGACACGGAGATAGGACATTTATTTGTTGATGGTATTAATGAAGCCACCCAAACTCCAATTTGGAAAGGCACCACTGAAGAGGTGAATCAAATCGCTGCCGAATTAGGAGAATTTATAGAACGTTCTGATCTGTAATTTTCCTTATGAGTCCAGGGGATTATTAGGGGATAAAAAAGGGGATAAAATGCTCTAAAAATATATACTTTTCAACACTTTTAATTTTTAAAATACCTCTCTAAGTATATTTAAAGAGGCTTTTGTTTTGCTCTTCTTTAAACAGTTTAAAGTATGATTTTAACGGAAAAATATTTTTAACGTCACAAATGTTGATAATTTTCATGACACCGCTCAAACAGATTCCTCTTAACAACGGCAGATTTCAGGCTTTTAATTTATCTTTCATCCCCATGATCCCCAATAAGCCGCCAGTATGCAAAGCCACAATTTTTTCCTCCTTCGCAAAATAACCCTGAAGCGCTAAATCGTTAATTGCGAAAAACATTTTTGCCGTATAAACAGGGTCGATCAACATTCCATGCTCAGCCGTAAAACCCTTTATAAAGTCCAGCAAACCGGGAGTAGTTTTTGCATAACCACCAAAATGATAATCCGTATGTAAAATCAATCGCGGATCATCCGTAGCAACATAACTGCTCATTTCCTCCCTGATAAACTCACCACCCTTTAAGACAGGAATCACATGGAGCTTCGTTTTTAAACCAGCCTTTTGAATTCCCTGTAACAAACCTGCAGCCGTTGTACCAGTTCCCGCTGCACAAAACAAATGAGCAGTATCCTGCGGCAGCCCGGCAATAATTTCAGCACAACCCAGTACTGCTTCAGCACAAGCACCACCCTCATCTATAAAATAAGTGTCAGGATGTTTTAATGAAAACGACGAATAGCAACCAGCCTTATCCTTATAAGTTTCCCTGTCAATGAAAATCAGTTCCATCCCATATAAAGAACAAAGCACCAGCATTTCATTGTTTACCTTTTCACCCCTCACAAAAGCCGTTGCCTTTAATCCTGATCTCGCAGCTGCGGATGCAGCAGCCACCAGGTGATTCGAATAAGCCCCGCCAAAAGTGACCAGATGCGTTTTTCTTTTGGCTATAACATCCTGTAAAATATACTTCAGTTTACGCCACTTATTCCCTGAAATATAAGGATCAATTAAATCATCTCTTTTGACCCAGAACTCAGATAAATGCGCATGTTTTAACTGCTGTAACGGGCTATGTAAATCTGTAAACATGAACAAATTTAACGCGTTTAGCTTAAAATTAAACTATAAACAATTTTATCAACTAAATTTCAACTTTTCTACAACTTAAAGATTAGTTTTGTAAAATGGTATTATTATAGGGTCTGCTCTCCTGAAGAGTGCCAGGCTGTGTATTTGTCCATAACATTTGACAAAATAAATAATGGAAAACAATAACAACGGACTGGAATTAGAAGAGCAGGATTTATACGAACATTTTAATATTGTTGTAGACAAAGGGCAGTCCTTATTGCGAATAGATAAATTTTTGATGCACCGTATGGAGAATGCTTCAAGAAATCGTATACAAAATGCGATTGAAGCAGGGAACGTACTGGTGAATAAAGCCACTATAAAAGCAAGCTATAAAGTTAAACCAGCTGATGAGATTTCGATCGTGTTTCCTCATCCGCCAAGAGATACTGAAGTTTATCCCGAAGATATTCCTTTAAATATCGTCTATGAAGATGATGATTTACTGATTGTGAATAAGGTGGCAGGAATGGTTGTACACCCTGGATTTAACAACTATACAGGAACATTGGTCAATGCACTTGCCTTCCATTTTGAATCCTTACCACAATTACCAGGTAATGAAGGCAGACCGGGACTGGTACACCGTATTGACAAAGATACTTCGGGACTGCTGATTATCAGTAAGAACGAAATTACGATGACTAAACTGGCTAAACAGTTTTTTGACCACAGTATCACCAGAAAATACCTGGCACTGGCCTGGGGTGACATTAAAGAAAATGGTACCGTTTCCGGTTATATTGGCCGTAGCGCTAAAAACAGGATCGTCATGGATGTTTATGACGAAGAAGACAAAGGAAAATGGTCAGTTACACACTATACTGTATTAGAGCGTTTAGGTTATGTGACTTTAATCAGTTGCCAGCTTGAAACAGGACGTACACATCAGATCAGAGCTCACATGCAGCACATCGGTCACCCTTTATTTAACGATGCGAATTACGGTGGAGATAAGATCCTTAAAGGAACGACGTTTACAAAGTATAAACAATATGTAGCCAACTGCTTTGAAATGTTACCGCGACAAGCCTTACATGCACAGACTTTAGGTTTTATACACCCAACCACCAAGGAATATATGGAGTTTGAAGCACCATTGCCTCCGGACTTTGATTCTGTACTTAACAAATGGAGAAACTACATCGCACAGCCATAACAATTTAATGCAACAAGAATATATTTTACATAACGATCAATTCATTGCGATAGACCAGGCTATCCTGACAGCCAAAAACAGAGGCTTCAGGTATGGCGACGGCCTGTTTGAATCTATGCGCATGTCTGGCGGTAAACTAAAGTTTGCTGAACTGCATGCGGATCGTTTGCAAGCGGGGATGAATGCGTTAAAAATGGAAGGGGGGATTCTGTTTGATGATTACTTCCTGAAACAGAAAACTGCTGAGCTTTGTAAGCGCAATAAACTAAAAGATAATGTGAGGTTCCGCCTGTCCGTTTACCGCGAAGGTGAAGGGCTTTATACCCCTGATGGTAACAAATCAGGATACGTACTGGAAGCAGGCCCGCTCGCTCCGGGAGGTTACGAACTGAATAAAAAGGGGCTGATCATCAATGTTTACGACGAGATCACTAAACCGATTAATAAACTTTCTACTTATAAGACCAGTAATTCCTTACTCTATGTGATGGCAGGTTTATATAAACAACAAAACCGGCTGGATGAAGCTTTTATATTAAACCAGCATGGGTTTCTTTGCGAAAGTATCAGCTCCAATGTTTTTGTGGTTTACGATAAGCAGATTTATACCCCAGCCCTTTCCGAAGGATGTATAGCCGGGGTAATGCGTAACGTAGTGATGAAAGTGGCTAAAACCAACCAGATTCCTGTAATCGAAGCACAAATTAATCCTGAAGTCTTAAATGAGGCAGACGAGGTATTTATTACCAACGCCACATCCGGTATACGCTGGGTGATGGGCTATGGTAAAAAGCGATATTTTAATGAAATCACCAAGTCTTTAAGTTCTTTACTCAATGCGTTATAGCTGATTAGCTATAAACGCATTCCTCTTAAAAATTCATCAACCAGCATTCTTTTTTTACCCTCATACTGTACATCTAGTAAAGTAATATAGCCATCCTGAGCAGCAAACTTTAAATAGGTCTTACCATCTGTCAGAAATGTTCCCGGAGCTGCCGAAGGAGCTGTTTCTTCAAAACCTGCTTTGAAAATCTTAATTGTTTTTTCATTCAGTTCTGCAAATGCAGTAGGGTATGGACTAAGCCCTCTGATCAGGTTATAGATTGTTTTTACAGGATTGTTCCAGTCTACTTTACAGAACTCTTTGAATATTTTAGGCGCATGTTTCAGCTCAGCAGAAAAAATCTGAGGTTGTTCTTTATAATCATTGGCTTCAATTGCTTTGACTGTTTTAACCAGTAAACCAGCACCAGCTTCCATCAAATGATCATGCAGATCGCCAGCTGTATCATCTTCAGCAATAGGCACTGTCTCTGAGAAAATTACATCCCCGGTATCGATTTCATGTTTCAGGAAGAACGTAGTTACTCCGCTTTCTTTTTCCCCATTGATGATCGCATGATTAATTGGCGCGGCCCCACGGTATTGTGGTAAAAGGGAACCATGCAGATTAATAGTTCCTTTGGCAGGCATATTCCATACGACTTCCGGTAACATACGGAAAGCCACAACCACATGCAGGTCTGCATTTAAAGCTTTCAGCTCCGCGATAAAATCAGGATCTTTTAACTTCAATGGCTGCAATACCTTTAAACCTTTTTCTACAGCATATTTTTTAACCGCACTTTCCTGTAATTTCTGCCCTCTTCCTGCTGGTTTATCCGCTGCGGTAACGACTCCCACGATTTCAAATCCGGCTTCCGCTAAAGCATTTAAAGAAGCAACGGCAAAATCTGGCGTTCCCATGAAAACTATTTTCATATGTGTTTGTTTGGTTTATTCGTGATCAAATTATTGTAAGGCCATGATGTTTGAACATCCTGTCTTTCTTTAGCAAAATAACTAAAAATTTAACGCATATTTTGTTTAATCTATATGGTTCAGACTTCAGAAGAAATTAAAGAAATTGGTTTGGTATATGTTACTGACAGTATGCCTGGTCTTTACCGTAAAGGAAAACCCGGAAAGTTTTATTACGAAGACCATAACGGTCAGCGGGTAAAAGACGAGGCGCAGCTGGAAAGAATTAAGGCACTGGTCTTACCACCCGCCTGGACTGAAGTGTGGATTGCTGCAAAAAAGAATGCCTATTTGCAGGCAACAGGAATGGATGCCGCAAAACGCAAACAATACCGTTACCATACCAAATGGACTTCCAGAAGGTCTGATCTTAAATATTACCGGTTGCTGGAATTCGGGAAAGCTTTGCCGCAAGCCAGGAAGAGAATTGCAAAAGACCTGAAGAGGCCTGTATACGACGAACAAAAGGTTTTGGCTATTTGTGTGCAGCTGATGCAAAAGACGCTTATCAGGGTAGGTAATGAGGCTTATGCGCAACTCTATGGTAGCTATGGTTTATCCACCTTAAGAAACAAACACGCTAAAATAAATGGAAATGTGCTCCAGTTAAAATTTGTAGGTAAGAAAGGGGTGAAGCAAAAAGTTGCACTGAACGATAAGAATCTGGCAAAAATGGTGAAAAGTTGTATGGAGATTCCAGGGCAGGACTTATTCCAGTATTATACAGCCGATTCAGAACGCAGGGCGATAGATTCAGGGATGATTAATAACTATATCAAAGAAATTACCGGGAGTGATTTTACCGCTAAAGACTTTCGTACCTGGGGCGGCACGCTCGAAGCACTAAGGCAGCTTGCTATTTGTACCGGCAATGTGGAAGAAGAACGGCCTAAGAAAAAGATTGTTACCGAAGTTTTGAAATGTGTAGCCAGTAAATTAGGAAATACACCCGCTGTCTGTAAAAGTTCTTATGTATATCCGCTGCTGCTGGAAGCTTTTGAAAATGACAGGCTATTAAAGTATATGAAGAAAATACATACCACCAAACCTGATACTATTCAGGCGATGGAAAACGACGAAAAAGTATTAATGCAGTTTCTCAAAGCCGTCCAGAAGAAAGTATAACCAGTTTCTTTATTCCAGCCTGATGCCCAGATCACGATAACTTTTAAGGTTTTCATGGTTAGGGTCTGTATCCGTAATAATAATATCAAGGTCACTTGTACTGGTGATATAATAAGACTCTGTGGTGTCCAGCTTTTCAAATGTGGCAATCGCGATAACTTGTTTGGAAGTCTCTACCATTGCTTTTTTAATCTGGCAGTCTTCATAACTGATACCCGTTACCCCAGAGATCAGATCGATGCTGCATATACCAAGAAAACAGATGTCCGGCCGGATACCGCGGATAGTTTGTATCACTTCAAAACCTGTTGTGGAAAAAGAGGATTTATTTAACCTGCCGCCTAAAAAGATAACTTCAATGAAAGGGTGATCTTCCAGTACAGTTGCCACAGGAAAACTATTGGTGACCACGGTGATCTGCAAATCTCTCGGCAAATGTGTTGCAATAGCCAGCACAGAAGTACCTGAGTCAAATAAAACCACCTGACCGTTTTTAATCAGCTTTATTGCCTTTTGGGCGATGATTTCTTTATGAGATACGTCGTAATGTTCTCTTTCCCGGAAATGCTGCGGGATGGGGGAGCGGGAAATCGCCCCGCCACGCACTGCTTTTAACAATCCCTGGTCAGATAATTCTTTAATATCACGTCTTACAGTATCTTCAGAAACTGCTAATAATGTACTTAAATCACCTAAAAGTACTTTTCGCTCTTTACGGATATGCTCAATAATCAGTTGTAATCTTTCTGCCTTAATCATCTTAGTTGCAAAGATACAAATAAAAACTATTCTATTATTGCAATATATTGCAGCTTATTGCTATATTTGTTGCAATATATTACGAATTATGAATAGAAATAGAAAAACAATAGCCATCGATATGGATGGTGTGATTGCCGATACAGAAGCACAGTTTATGGATTGGTATGAAAAAGAACATGGAATACGGGTTCCAAGAGAAGAAAGATTAGGAGTACCAGAACCTGATGGGTTTCCTGACAAAACTGCGATCAGAAGATATGTTTATACCTCTGGGTTTTTCAGGACAATCCCTGTTATGCCGGGAGCAATTGAAGCGGTGAAGACTTTAATGGAAGATTACGAGGTTTTCATTGTATCTGCAGCAACAGAATTTCCGCAATGTTTATCCGAAAAACTGGAATGGTTAAATGAATATTTTCCTTTTATCAGCTGGACAAATATTGTTTTGTGTGGTGATAAGAGTATCATTGATACCGATTACCTGATTGATGACCATTGTAAGAACCTTGACTTTTGCAAAGGCAGGCCAATTATGTTTAATGGATCACATAATGTAAATCAGTTGCACCATACCCGGGTAATGAATTGGGATGAAGTACTGGATTTGTTTGAGAAAGAAAAGCTTTCAGTCGTATAGCTATTTAATATAGCCGGATAAAGATAAAAACCTCCTCCCGATTTGGGAAGAGAGTTCTTTATGCGTCTTTTTTAGGTGCTTTCTTTATAGATTCAACAGGTTGTTCTTCCCGTTCTCTCTTTTTTGCAGGATTTTTAAAATGAGGCTCATCCTGAGTATAATCTTCATCCTCAGGTTTTTTTACTGCCTTATTTCCTTCATCAACCTCAGGAACCGGCTCTTGAAAGTTGCTGCTTGGTTTCTCATTTTTTCTTTTAGGGTCCTTGTTCATCACTGATCAGTTTAAGGTTAAGGATACAGCAAGTATTTCTTGCGCATCTTTTTATACTGACTTAATCCTGGTTCCCAGCTTGCCCTGATTTCTTTTTCAGATTTGCCTGCAATAATTTGCTCCCTTAAGCTATAAACACCAGCAAGCTTATCAAAATTATTCATTTGCTTGCTGAGCTTGAAGTTGAAGAAATCTGCTTTATCGGGATAAGCCTGGTACAATTCAATAAGCCACTTAAGATTTAACACCTTATCCTTCCTAAGGTTTGAAATATTATAATTTCTCAGATCTAAACCATAACATTCCTGGTTTTGATGTAAGGGAGTTTCTGCCATTCCCTTGATACTTTTGGGCGTAAACGAAAAACTATATTTTCCTTTCAATGCTGGTGCACCTAAAACTGTAAATGGAAACAGGGTTCCCCGTCCCTGGCTCAGATACGTGCCTTCAAAAAGACAAAGCGTAGGGTAAAGTAAAATTGATTGTTGTGTATTTAGATTTGGAGACGGCTTCACAGGTAAATCGTAGGGCATATCGTGGTTATAATCTGCCACTTTAATAATCGTGATTTTACACTGGACTTTATTTTTCAGCCAGCCTTCCCCATTTAACATTTGTGCGTATTCGCCGACAGTCAATCCATGGACAATTGGAATTGGTTTCAAACCGATACCCGATACCAGTCTGGAATCCAGAATAGGGCCGTCTATATAAAACCCGTTAGGATTTGGTCTGTCCAGAATAATCAGTTCTTTCTTATTTTCTGCGCAGGCCTGCATCACATACTGCAGGGTATTGATATAAGTGTAGAAACGTACGCCCACATCCTGAATGTCAAAAACCATTATATCGACATCAGCTAAGTCTGCCGGGGTAGGGATTTCATGTTTACCATATAAGGAAACTGCTTTAATCCCTGTTTTCTGATCGATCGCATCGTCTACTTTTATTCCCGCACTGGCATCACCTCTGAAACCATGTTCCGGGCCGAAGATTTTGACAATATTTACACCGCGTTTTAAAAGGCTGTCTACCGATGTGGTTTCATTAATCACAGAAGTTGGGTTGACTACCATTCCGACCCGTTTTCCTTTCAGCAACGGCAGATATTTCTCCGTTTGCGCTGCCCCGGTCAGCATTTCATGGCCAGTGGTTTTTTGTACTGCTGGTTTGACGCTGGAACTATCACTATCAGTCATTTTGGAATTAGCACAGGCCTGTATGCTGAGCATAGCCAGGCAAATCGGGAATATTACGGAAGAAGATAGTTTCATAAGACCTTTTTTTACTTATTATAGTTGAATTCAAAATCAAATAACCATTTTTGCTATTGTCTGTTTTTGTTTAACCAGGCTCTAAGTTACAGTTTATTAAAAATTTTGAATACAGAATATTTCATAGCCAGGCGAATTGCCATCAAATCAGAACGCACATTTTCTAAGCTTATCGTCCGTATTGCTATTGCGGGGGTAATGCTGAGTCTTGCGGTCATGATGTTATCGATTGCCATTATCAAAGGCTTTAAAACAGAAATACAAGAAAAAGTAAGAGGATTTGTTGGGGATGTAAGAATTTTTAAACTCGATTTAAACAATTCTTTTGAACTGACACCTTTTGTTCCTACCGCCAAAACTCTGGCTGATCTGAAACAAAATAAGGATATTGCTTACTTCCAGGCTTATGCTACAAAACCAGCTATTATTTCGGCGAACGACGAAGTAGAAGGGATTAATTTCAAAGGTATAGACCGTAATTTTAACTGGGATTATATCACCAAACACTTAGTGAGTGGCAGGATCATGGATTTTTCAGACAGCACTAAAGCGACAAAAGAAATCCTGATTTCTTCTTTCACTGCCAACCGGCTGAAGCTTAAAACCGGAGATAGCTTTGTCATGTACTTTGTACAGAACCCGCCGCGTAAACGTCCTTTTAAAATTGTAGGTATTTATGATATTGGCGTAGAAGAAATTGATAAAAGTTTTGTACTGGGAGATATTAACATCATCAGGCGTTTAAATAACTGGCAGCCCAATGAGATTGGCGCTATTGAAATCAAACTTAAAAACTTTTCACGTCTGCAGGCTGCCTCTGACAAGATTTATTCTTCGATGGAGATTAACCTTAAATCAGAATCTGTCAAAGAATATTTTCCCAATATCTTCACCTGGTTATCCTTGCTGGATGTGAATACCAGGGTATTGCTTGTTTTAATGATGATTGTCGGGGTAATTAATATGATTACTGCCTTGCTGATCATGATTCTGGAAAGAACCAATATGATTGGCATGTTAAAAGCCTTTGGGATGACTGATTTTAGTGTGATGAAAGTCTTTTTATACAATGCTTTGTACCTGGTTGGGGTAGGCCTGGTACTCGGCAACATCCTGGGTCTGGGTTTGGGCTTCCTGCAACAATATACCCATGTCTTCAGGCTGAACCAGGGGTCTTATTATTTGTCTTATGTGCCGATAGAATTTCATTTTACTGATGTGCTGCTTCTTAATGTTGCAATAATTGTAATTTGTTTCGTGGTATTGATCCTGCCATCCCTGCTGGTGAGCAGAATATCTCCGCTCAAAGCGATACGCTTTAAATAACGGTTTTACTCTTATAAAAAAAGGTTGCAATCTATGTAGATGCAACCTTTTTTTATAAGAGTATTTAGTCTTTTACTTTGCGTTTTTTACATATTTATCTAACCACGCATTCATTTCCCAAAGGCAGTGCAAGATGTTTTCTTTACCACGGTAACCGTGTGCCTCATAAGGTAGAAAGACTAATCTTGTTGTTCCGCCATGGCCTTTGATCGCATTGAACAAACGCTCACTGTTAATTGGGAAAGTACCTGTATTATCATCAGAGTCTCCATGAATCAATAAAAGCGGGGTTTTAATCTTATCCGCATAACTGAAAGGGCTCATTTCATAATATAGCTTTGGCACTTCCCAGTAAGTACGGTCTTCATTCTGGAACCCAAAAGGGGTCAAAGTTCTGTTATAAGCACCACTGCGTGCAATACCAGCTTTAAACAGGTTGGTATGCGCCAGTAAATTTGCAGTCATGAATGCGCCATAACTATGTCCGCCTACAGCCATTCTGTTTCTATCTCCAACACCAAGGTCGGCAAGTTTATTGATCGCGGCTTCTGCATTTAATTTTAACTGATCCACGAAAGTATCATTAGGTTTTTTTCCTTCTTTCGCTACAATTGGCATTTCAGCATTGTCAAGGACTGCATACCCTTGGGTAACCCAGTAAATCGGAGTACCCCAGCTCAGTACTGTAAAACGATCTTTAGATCCTCTGATTTGTGCTGCATCTGCTGCAGAGTTAAATTCACGTGGATAAGCCCAGATCAGTGTTGGCAACGGGCCGTCTTTGGCTTTGTCATAACCTTTCGGCAAATATAAATTACCAGTAAGATCTATACCATCAGCACGTTTGTAAGTGATTTTTTCTTTAGTAGTTCCTTCCAGACCCGGGTATGGGTTAATAAAATCAGTTACTGGTCTGTCGGCCATTCTAAGTACCAGGTTTTTAATGTAATAGTTTGGTACTTCTTTTTGCGACTCTTTCCTGGTTAACAATACTAACTTGTTAGCATCCAGCACATCTACCACATATTCATAAGAACCTTCCGCACTGCGCCAGATAATCTCGTTCTTTTTAGAAGCCAGATCAAATTTCGCCAGGAACGGTAAATCGCCTTTTGGAGAAGAACCAGTTATATTGTTCATTAATAACTTAGTACCGTTATCGACAGTTTGCACTACCTTCCGGCCAAATGCGTTCTTTTCTGTAACCGGGTTACCTGGGTTATTGTAATTATCAGTCTCATTCAATTCATAAAGAGTTTCTATTGTACCTGTAGTTGGGTTATAGCGGCTCAGTTTGATGGTTTGTTTCCCATGAAGTTCTTCTTTAACCAGGGCCAGGGTTTCATTTCCCCAGATGGTTTCGCGGTAACGGGTTGCTGTTTTAAAAAGCTCTTTAGCCTCACCAGAGAATGGTGCACTTAAGGCAAAAACCGCATCATGAAAAGGTACTGTTTTTTTGATCAGCCCGCTGTCCAGTGGTTGAGCCCAGGTAATGGTAGCCGCCTGATCTGCTCTCCACTCGTAGTTGCGGGGAACGTTTTGTGTATTGTCATAGCCCGACGGAGTACTTTCTTTAGAAGGTAATTCTGCCAGAACTTTAATCGATTTACCAGACAGATCCGTGATTTTTACTGTAGTTGGAAAACCATAAGCAGGAACCAGGTAAGAGAAAGGCTTGCTGATTGTTTCCTGCAGCAGATATTTTTTATCCGGAGAAACATTAACATCAGCATACATTGCCGGCTGGCCGATTAAAGTTTGCTTTCCACTTTTATATTGAACCAATTGCGAGGTTGCAAAGAATTCAAATAACTGCTCATCAAACGGAGTTTTGATTAAATCCTGGTAAGTTGGGTTTGGTGCCGCTTTACCAATATTCTGTTGTATGGAAGGGCCTTTAGGTAATAATGGCTTAACCGGGATCGCACTGGCTGGTTTTGTAGCTACCCTGTATAAAATGGTCTGATCATCTACCCAGGTAATTCCAGCTCCTAAAGTTACATTTAAAGGTTGTTGGTTAATTTTAACAGCTTTTAAAGTGGCAATATCTATAGTATATAAATCAACACCCTTTTGAGTAGTCTGTGTGAAAGATATTTTATTTTGTGAAGGATTCCATGCTGCGTTAGCTGCAGCTAATGGAACAGGAAGACCAGTAATTTTGGCGATTTTTCCTGTTTTAATATTTTTCAGCGTAAAGTCGTTAATAAATGTCTGTCTGCTCGGAGAGAAATTATTAGGGTTGATGCGTAATCCTGCAATACGGAATTCAGGCATGGCTAATTCTTCCACAGAAGGATAAGAGTCTCTGGTGCTTAGCAGCATCCATTCTGCTTTACTGTCAAGACTAACAGTAGGTGTGGGTTTGGCTAATAAAAGATCAGCAATTGCTTTTGGCGGCAGTTGGTAATTGACCGCATCCTGTGCAAATACGCCAGTTGCAGCCGTAAATAAAAATAAGGTGAGTAGTGATTTTTTCATATTGATGGGAATTTGTTAATCTGGTAAAACTACAAAATCCCGTTACCTGATTAGCTTTAATCGTATCAAAATATTGATACAATAGGAATTTAAACCTGATATTTTACGGTTTCGTATAGATTATACCGGATATTGTGCTTATTTCCGTAAATTTGGCGAAATATCAATTTTAACTGAAATACTGTGTCGTTAGATAAATTAAAACTAAGTAAGCCCCTGATCACCGCAATGACTGATGCAGGGTACTTAACTCCCAAAGAAATCCAGGCGAAAACTATGTCTAGAATTCTGGGTGGGCAGGATATACTTGCTGTAGGTCCGGAGGGATCAGGTAAAACAACAGCCTATATCCTTGGCGTTTTAATGCGTTTGAAGTATACCAAAGATGATGCGCCAAAAGTATTAATCCTGGTGGCAGATAAAGATCGTGCAATTGCTGTAATCGATCAGTTTATCTCCTTAAGTAAAAATAGAGATCTGAATATTGTTGGTCTTTATGGTACTGGTGGGGTAGAAGCTGAAGTTAATGAATTGGTTCTGGGTATCGATATTGTTGTCGCTACCCCAACCAGAGCAAGAGCTATCTATTTAAAACTTGGTTTAAACTTAAGTAAGCTTCAGACTTTTATTGTGGATGATGCCGCGCTAATTGTACAGCAGGGAATGCAATTGCCTGTTTGTGAATTGGCGAGAAGTGCGGGTAAATGTCAGCACCTGGTTTTCACAGAAGTTATTCATGAAAAATTAACTAAAATGACTGATCAGTTCCTGAATTTCCCTACTGTAATTGAAGTAGAGGATTTTGGGGATTCAAAAACTGAAACTGTTGCACAAGTTCTTTACCAGGTTCCAAACTATAAGACTAAAATAAATCTGCTGCGTCATTTATTACGTGATGATGAAGTATTCGATAAGGTAGTGGTCTTTGTGAATTCAAGACTTACTGCACAAAAAGTGGCTATCAGTATTGCAAGCCCTAAGGAAATGGAATTTTCTATGTTCAGACCGTTACATTTTGATGAGAATGGTTTTGATGATTTTGAAGATTTCAAACAAAGTGAGGCTGCCAGAGTACTGGTTGTTGCCAATCAGGGTGAAGGCCCGTTAAATCTGGATGGTATTCCGTTTATCTTCCATTTTGATGTACCTGAAGAAAAGGAAACTTTCTTAAGCCGTATTATTAAAAACAAAGAAAACCCTGATGAAGTGGTTGCCATTACTTTTGCTACAGATATGGAGCTTGTTCAGGTGAAAAAGATTGAGCAGTCTATTGGTCAGAAACTTGAATTAATGGAACTGCCAGAAGAACTTTTGGTAGAGAAGACATTGAGGCCAAAAGGTTTTGATAAAAACCGCGTGGTCAAAGTGAAAGCTGAAGAACCTGCTGGTGGCGGAGCTTACCATGAGAAAAAAGAAAGTAATTCAAAGAATTATAATTATGGTATCGGCCAGAAGGCAAAGATGACCATGAAGAAAAAACATTCTTAATCCTATAAAAAAAGAAGGGGCCTGTTTTTATGAACAGGCCCCTTCTTTTTTGTAGTTTAAGCTGGCTACAAGGCTTCGATTTCGCTGATTTTCAGATCAGTAATTTCTGCGATCTGCTGAAAAGATAAGCCCTTCTCTTTCATTTTAACAGCAGTTTTTCGGATGCTCTCCCTGGCTCCCTGTTCAATACCTGATTGATGACCTTCCTGATGACCTTCCTGGTGACCTTCCTGGTGACCTTCCTGGTGACCTAGTTCATGACCTTTCTCTCTGGCTTCGTTAAGCGCATAATCCAATACATTTTGATTATCCCATTTTCGCTTTAAATTGTTATCCCACAACATTTTTTCCTCCTTTGTTAGATTAGTGTATTGAGCAATATTAAATAGTTTTTCAAATACCGGTGTGGCGAAACCAGCTGGTACTTTATCCATGGTGCCCATGTTTTTGAGTGCAAACAGCCATTTATCAAGACCAGTCTCCAGTTCATCGGCTGTCTTTACAAACTTATGTAATTCTATGTAAATATAGCCTAGTTTTTCATAAAATACTTTTCCTGTATTTCTGTCGCATAGGTTTATTTCGTGAAGATATTGTTCTTTTGAGAAATCACTGGCAATAGTGTCTTCCAGTAAAGCAATCAGAAATACTTCGGTTAACTTATATCCCCAGGCGCTTCTCTTGCCCTTAGGAGCCTGGTCGCTAATTAAACGGCTGGTATAAAACAGCGCACGCTGTTTAAAATTCTGCTGTTTACCGCGCTGTATCTCAATGATGAAATGATCATTATGATCCCCGGTACAAAGTAAGTCAAAGATGACCCCTCCATCTTTTTTGAGTTCACCCGGATGTTCATTCTTATTGTAAATTAAATCTACAATATGCTTTCGGCCATTAAACACCTCATTCAGAAAATCTATCAATAAATCTTTATTAGAATCACTTCCGAATATCTTTTTAAAGGCGAAATCGATCAGCGGATCTATATACTTTGTGGTTTGGAGCATAAGAACTAAGTTTGAAAAGAATCATTATTATTTCTTTTGAGCAAACTTAATTCACTTTAATGTAATGTTGGTAATTTTTTATGTAATATTTATCGTTGTAAAAATAATTCAGGTCAGTTACAGTTTTTTAGCCTCATTCCAGTACACATCCATTTCTGCTAAAGTCATGTCCTGCAGTGCCTTTCCATTATCCTTTGCCTTACTCTCTATATATTGAAAACGCTTGATGAATTTCCTGTTTGTTTTTTCCAGTGCATTCTCAGGATTGATCCCAATAAACCTTGCATAATTGACCAGGGAGAAAATAAGGTCCCCAAATTCCGATTCCGCTTTTTCAAGATCTATCGCTTCATTAGCAATGACATTATACTCATTTTTAAACTCCTGAAGTTCCTCTTCTACCTTTTCCCAAACCTGTGTTTTATTTTCCCAGTCGAAGCCGATTCCCCTGGCTTTTTCCTGAATCCTGCTGGCCTTCACCAAAGCGGGAAGAGAAGCAGGTACACCACCCAATACAGACTTATTGCCTTCCTTTAACTTAATCTGTTCCCAATTGCGTTTCACATCATTTTCATCCTGTACCTCCACATCACCATAGATATGAGGATGGCGGTTTATCAATTTATCACAAACACTATTCAGTACATCAACTATAGTGAAATCGTTCGTTTCTGAAGCGATCTTTGCGTAGAAAACCAGGTGCATCATCACATCGCCCAATTCCTTTTTAACCTCCGTTAAATCCCCGTCCAGAATCGCATCAGACAACTCATAGGTTTCCTCTATGGTGAGGTGACGCAAAGTTTCCATCGTTTGCTTTTTGTCCCACGGGCACTCCGTTCTTAAAGTATCCAGTACAGTTAATAACCTTTGAAATGCAGCAGAAGGATCGGCTGCGGTAATAGGAGGAATGTTGTTTGGCATGGGATTTTATTTAATATATGGTGCTAAAATAACAAACCCATTCTATTTAAAAGAATGGGTTTGTCCGGGAAAAATGCTGTAAACCTATTACTCAGGCTCTTCCAGCTTAATTTTCTTTGTAATATGGTATACCTTTCTTTTGCGCTCCGGCTTTTCGTGCTCACCCAGGAGAATGCCCCAGGGCTTTAACTCATCCACGCGGTCGAATATGATCTTCAGCATTGCCAGGTAAGGGATACATAAGAACATTCCTGAGATCCCCCAAATCATTTCGCCAACAACAATTCCGATAAAGGCGAATAAAGCATTGATTTTTACTTTCGAACCCACCACCAGCGGCATCAGAATATTGCCATCCAGTGCATGTATAGCTACATAGGCAATAAGAACGAATAAAACTTTAGTTGCACCAGCTGTAGCGAATGTAATCAGTACACTAATCAGTAAGGAAGAGAATATCCCGATATAAGGCACCAGGTTAAAAATACCTGTAATCAAACCCAGCAATACCGCGTACTTTACCCCAAGTAATGACAGTACCACAATTGTCAAGGTAGTCACAATCAGCATCTGAAGGAATAACCCTAAAATATAACGCTTAATAATGTACTGTATTTGCTCCACTATTTGTTTTACCTTTTCCGCATGTTCCTCTTTAAAAACAGTGATCAGGAAAGTAAACAGGATACCGCGGTAATTTAAAATGAAGAAGGTAAACAGTAAAAGGAAAGCCAGAAATAATAAAGTCGAAGACAGCGTCATTAAAGTAGCCCCTAATACAGTTGCACTGGATGCCAGTGCACTAGTTGCGCTATCTTTCAAATAATCAATCTGTTTATGCGCATTTACATTAAAAGTATGGGAAACCCACACTTGAAGTGACTCAAATGAATGTATGGCCTGTTGCTTCAATAAAGGCCAGTCCTGCCCTAAATCAGTAAGTTGGCTGGCCAGAAAAAGCATAATGCAGGCAATGACCGCAATCATGAGGATAACGGAAACAATAGAAGCCAGGCTTCTTTTAAACCTCCATTTCTTTTCCAGGAAATTTGCCAGCGGCAATAACAAGAGTGCTAATAAAAAAGAAGCCAGTAACGGTGCCAGAAGACTATGGCCCAAAATGGCCAGATACCCCAAACAGATAATTGAAAATAAAACCAAAGCAAGTTTGGCGTAAAAAGGAGGAGAGATGTTTTTCATGCTTAGGTGAATTTAATAATAAAGTCTGGCTAAAAACAAATGCCCTGCCAAAATAATTGGCAGGGCATGATAAACAGCATGTTATTAAAATCTTATTCCTACGCGCTTGCCGCATCCAATATAGAAATGACTTCCACATCAAGCCGTAAAGCTGCTGCTTTGGTCAGGTTATTTAACTGCGCCAGGCTGGTTACACTCGCAATTGGCGAAGTAACCGATGGTCTGGCCATTAACCAGGCTAAAGCAACACTTGCCAGTGAAGAATTATATTGCTCTGAAACTTCATCCAAAGCCTTTAAAATGCGGAAGCCTCTTGGGTTCATAAATTCTTTGACAGCACTGCCTCTCTGACTTTTGCCCAGGTCAGCCTCTGAACGATATTTTCCTGTCAAAAATCCGCTGGCTAATGAATAATAATTGATCACACCAACTTGGTTGTCCAGGCAAATCTGTTCCAGTTCTTTTTCAAATCCCTCCCTTTTGTATAAATTATATTCCGGCTGGAAAGTCTGATACTTTGGTAAGCTCAAACGCGCACTGGTTTCCAAAGACTCTTTAAATCTTTCAGCGCTGAAATTTGACGCGCCTATCCACCGTACTTTTCCTGCTCTGATCAATTGATCATAAGCCTCCAGTGTTTCCTGTACCGGAGTTTCCAGATCATCATAATGAGACTGATAAAGATCGATATAATCAGTTTTTAACCTCAGCAGAGAAGCATCAACAGCTTCCAGTATATATTTTTTTGAAAGGCACTTTTTTCCGTCCAAAGCCATATTGCTGCCCACCTTTGTGGCTAATATGATTTGATTACGGTTATTCCGTGCCTTCATCCAATTTCCAATAATAATTTCAGATTCGCCGCCCTTGTTTCCCGGTACCCATCTGGAGTATACATCAGCAGTATCAATAAAATTGAATCCCGCTGCTATAAAACCATCAAGAACCTCAAAAGATTTTTTCTCGTCTAACGTCCATCCAAAAACATTTCCCCCAAAAGTTACCGGCGAAACCAGTAAATCTGTATTACCTAATTTTCTTTTCTCCATTTTTAAATATTTGTTTCTCTTAGTAAGTAGTTTTATCCAAGGTCGCCCTCAAAACAAATCTAAATGGCAAAAGTTCAAATATAGTCCGGAAATTGTAAATTAAATCTCCGTCTGTTCCGCAGGGACTTTAGTTGCGCGCAGCATTTCACGTTTTCCAGGAGCTCCGGGAAGTTTTTCGATTTTCATCCCGCAACTCTTTAACGCACGCTTTAGTTTTCCGGTAATCGCGTAGGTTACAAAGATCCCGTTTGGTTTCAAAAATGAGCAAACATGGCAAATGATTTCATCCGACCACATTTCCGGTTGATGTTGTACCGAGAAAGCATCAAAATAAACCAGGTCAAACAGCTTCTCGGCCTTAAAAGCATCCAGCGTAGTATGCGCGATAGTAAGTTCCTGATCCGTATTCAAAGCAGTTGCTGCACATAATGCGCTCGCATAAACATTCATCAGGCTATCCCAGATCGGCGCAGGCACATATTGGTGATACTGAGTAGAGATTAATTCTTCTTTACTTAGCGGATAAGCCTCAATTCCAGTATAACTCAAGGAAAGTCCATGCTCATCAGCATAAGCAGAAGTCAGCAGGAAATTCAGCCCCGTACCAAACCCGATTTCCAGGATCGCTATAGTCTGATCAGGGAACGTTAACTCGGCCTGTTTTAAGCCTGCATCAATAAATACATGTTTACTTTCCTGTAATGCACCATGTTTAGAATGGTAGTGTTCACCAATAGTTTCATTATATAAGGTGTTAGAGCCGTCTGCAGTTTGGGTGATGATATTCATTTCTACAAATTTACCACATAAATTCTAAACAAGCTTTGTAGATTAGCGCCAAATTATTAAGATTAAAATACAATTATGAATAAAAAGATTTACCTGATCATTATTGTTTCAATATTTTCAAGTACTATAGCATTCGCACAAGGAAGCCTTGACATCCATTTCAATGGAATGGGCTTTATGGATAACAGGGAATATAAAGATTACATTTCCAGATCTAACACTTATTCAGGCACCAGGCTTGCCCTTGATGTAGGATTAAACCTGGACAGCAATAACCACTTCATTGTGGGGGTAAACGGATTACATGAATTCGGTTCCAGCCGTTTTATGAAGGTAGACCCTGTTGCTTATTACAACTATACCAACAAAAACTGGAATTTTAATATTGGTGCATTTTCCAGAGAAGGACTGCTCAGTGACTATCCGCGTGCCTTATTAAATGATACTTTGCGCTATTACCGTCCGAATGTACAAGGGATGTTATTAAAGTATCAAAATGAACACTTTACAGAGACAGTATGGATTGATTGGCTGAGTAAACAATCACCAACCGACAGAGAGCAGTTTTTAGTAGGATTATCGGGTAAATATCGCCCGGTCACTACAGGACCTTTTTATATCACGCATTATTTTCAGCTGATGCACAATGCGTATACATCCAATGAACAAGCAGGTGATCATATCGAAGATAACGGAGGTTTACAAGTGAAATTAGGACTGGATTTCAGCCATAAAACCTTTCTGGATTCCCTGACTATTGAAGCCGGGGCGCTGATGTCTATTGAAAGGATCAGAAATGTCACAGATCTGAATACTCCAAAAGGATTTGTAGCCAGCGCTTATCTGGGTTACAAACGTTTTGCTTTATATGATGAATTTTACAAAGGCCAGGGATCTCATATCAATTATGGTGATGGCTTTTATCAGAACAAAACTTATAACAGGCTTGATTTAATGTTTACTCCTTTGATTTTTAAGAATATCAAAGGATCATTTGTCTTTAGTTTGCATAATACGCCATCCAGAATGAGCAGTCAGCAAGCATTCCGGTTAACCTTTGACTTAGGCAGAAAAGTCTTAACCAGGTTTTAAACAAAAAAGGCCGCTGTGATTTTTTCACAGCGGCCTTTTTTGTTAACCGGATAATTTACCAAAGACGGATTCTGTCTTCTGGTTTTTTATATAACTTATCACCAGGCTTCACATCGAATGCTTTATACCAGGCATCCATATTTACAGGCGCTCCGATAGTTCTGAATTCTCCTGGAGAATGCGGATCAGTTTTAATCAACTGTGCAGCATTGTCCGGTAAAATATTACCTCTCCATACCTGTGCCCACGACAAGAAGAAACGCTGATCAGGTGTGAACCCGTCAATTTTCTCTTCAGACTGACCTTGTTTAGTTAATTTAAAAGCAGTATAAGCCGCATTTAAACCTCCTAAATCACCAATATTTTCACCCATAGTCAGTTTACCATTCACATGAATAGTATCCAGTACTGCGTATGAATCATACTGCTCACCCAAAGCTTTCGTTTTGGCTTCAAATTTTGTACGGTCCTGATCTGTCCACCAGTTACGCAGATTACCATCTTTATCATACTGGCTGCCGCTATCATCAAAACCATGCGACATTTCATGGCCAATTACTGCACCAATACCACCATAATTAATTGCATCATCAGCGTTTGCTGCAAAGAAAGGGAACTGTAAAATTCCTGCAGGGAATACAATCTCGTTCATTGTTGGGCTATAATAAGCATTTACCGTTGGCGGAGTCATGCCAAAACGCTTGCGGTCAACAGGTTTGCCTAACTGATCAACCATGTCATTATATCCCCATGCCCCTACATTTCTAAGGTTCTGGAAATAAGTTTTGCGGTCAATATTTAATCCATCGTAAGTTTTCCACTGATCAGGATAGCCAATTTTAGGGACAAAAGCATTTAGCTTGGCCAGCGCTTTTTCCTTGGTTACCTCGCTCATCCATTCTAACCCTTTAATTCTGATTTCGAATGCAGTACGCAGATTTTTGATCATTTCAGTCATGCGTGCCTTAGCCTCAGGCTTAAAGTATTTAGCCACATAAAGTTGTCCCAATAACTCACCGATTGAACCATCAGTTTTGGAAGACATCGTTTGCCACCTTGGTGTTTGTACTTTCTGTCCGGTTTGTGCCTGGTTGAAGGCGAAAGTTGCTTTTACAAAAGGAGAACTTAAGTTTGATGCTGAATTTTTAAGCACGTTCCATTCCAGGTAAGTTTTCCAGTCTGAAACAGGTACAGTACTCAGCATGCCATTCAGGCTGACAAAAAACTTAGGAGCACCTACTAAAACAGTATCCTGTCCTTTGACCAAAAGTTTTGGTAAAGTCGCAGTCCAGTTAATATTTGGTGTTGTTTTATCAAAATCAGCAACTGTAAATTTATTATAGGTCTTGTAAGGGTCACGCATTTCAAGACGTGACATCTGAGCCTCAGCAAGCTTTTTCTCAATCGAAAGTACCGTGTTTGCCTTTTGTTTTGCATCCGTAGCAGAACTGCCCGTCAGCGTAAACAAAGTAGTCATGTAATTCAGATAAGCCTCACGGATTTTTAAGGTCCTGCTATCATCTTTTAAATAATAATCGCGGTCAGGCAAAGTTGTTCCACCCTGACCAAGCTGGGCTACATACTTCGTTACATTTTTCCTGTCCTGTCCTATATAAAAGCTATACATCGGAGATCCGATACCAGAAACCCGCATAGCGACAACTTCATCCAGTATACCCTGTATATCTTTAATCTTGTTAATTTTAGCCAGGTCAGCTTTAATAGGTGTGTACCCTAACTTTTCAATCGTAAGGCTATCCATTGCAGCGGCATAAAAATCACCTACGCGTCTTTTTGCTGATCCCGCAGGCGCAGAACGATCTGCAGCGGCCTCTTCCACAATGCCTTTGACTGCATTGATGTTAAAATCTCTTAACTCATTGAAACTTCCCCAGCGTGTTTCCTTGGCAGGGACAGGGTTGTTTTTAATCCAGGTTCCACTGGCATATTCGTAAAAATCGTCTCCGGGTTTTACCGTAAGATCCATATTTGCAGGATCAATAAACTTTGTGGGAACCTTTTGTGCATAAGAAGAATAGCTTGCTGCTAATATTCCTAAGACTGCAAAATAGTTTTTCAGGTGTTTTGTATTCATCAGTTTTTTTAATAAGGCTTGCCTAATGCGCTCAAAATAGCGAATGAGATTTACAAAAACTTATTCTAATGAAAATATTACTGAGAAAACGCGTACTTTTTCCGCTATCTGTTAAACCAATAATAGAGTTTGGTCAGTCCCAGTTTTTTAATGATTAATCCCGGAAGGAGGAATACTTTGATCGCTTTCATAAAATATAACCAGATGAATTAATTACAGTATTAACATAATTTAACATTTATTATTGTGCTGATACGAAAAATTAGTTTATCAAGGCATTTTCCAAATTGGGTAAAATTCATCCCGCTAAGCCATAATTGCTATATTTGGCCATCAAATTCAAATCAATGAAGAAACTAGTTTTATTCGCCGTATTGCTTTCTGCCGCTGTAATTGTAAACGGTCAGCAGAAAAATCTGAGCATGACCGATGCCATGTTCAATGCACGTACGACGCTTGCCCCACAAAAATTAAATAAACTGCAATTCCTTTACGGAAAAGAAGATTATGTATATAGTAAAGCTGTAAATGGGGGAACGGCCTGGTTTACAGGGAGTGCAGCAGCAAAAGAAGAAAAACTATTATTGAACTTAACTCAACTCAATCAAAAACTACGTTCAGCAAAGCAGGATACCTTAAAGGCGATGCCTGATATTTCTTTCAACCAGGGAGCAGACTGGATTATTCCTGTGAGCGGGGCATCCTTAGCTTATAACCCGGTAAAAAATACTTTCACCACTTTGATGGACTGTAAACTGGCCGGTCAAAGTAAAGCAGAAAGAAGTGTTGCCGGTTATACCGCTTACCTGGATCATTACAATTTATTTGTGAACGATGGGAAAACAGCCAGACAAGTAACCACTGATGGCACCAACGATATAGTTTATGCTTCATCAGTACACCGTGACGAATTTGGAATTACAAAAGGGACTTTCTGGAGTAACCAAGGTAAAAAACTTGCTTTTTACCGGATGGATCAAAGTATGGTTTCGGATTATCCAATTATTGACTGGACCACCCGTCCTGCAAAAAATATCAATATTAAATATCCTATGGCGGGGGATAAAATCCATGAAGTAACCGTAGGTGTTTACAATGCCGAAACCCAGACTGTTGTTTATCTTCAAACCGGCCAGCCTGCAGAACAATACCTTACTAATATCGCCTGGAGCCCGGATGATAAATTTGTATATATCGCTGTTTTAAACCGCGGACAAAATCATATGGAATTTAAGCAGTTTGATGCGCAAACCGGTCACTCTATAAAAACACTTTTCGAAGAGCGGGATGAGAAATATGTAGAACCACTTGTTCCGGCATTATTCCTTAAAAATGATCCTCAGCAATTTATCTGGCAAAGTAACCGTGATGGATGGAATCAATTATACTTATACAATACCAGCGGTAAACTGGTTAAACAATTGACTAAAGGAAACTGGGAAGTTACTGAAGTAAAAGGCTTTGATGCAGCAGGTGAGAATTTATTTTATGTTTCCACAGCTGAATCTCCGATTACCAGGAACCTGTATGTCGTGAATATCAAATCTGGTCAGTCGAAGAGAATTACCTCAGGTTTTGCAGTACATAAACCAGAAATCAGTACTTCGGGAAATACAGTCCTTGATAATTTCAGCTCCACTAAAAATCCCGGTACTATTGAACTGCTGGACGTTAAAAAAGGAGCGAAGAAATTAATCTTCCAATCAGCAGATCCGCTGAAGGATTATACTTTGGGTGCGTCTTCAATTTTTACGATCAAAGGGAAAAATGGCGATCCTATCTATTGTAATTTATTCAAGCCTGTAGCGCTCGACAGCACTAAAAAACATCCTGTCATAGTTTACTGGTATGGTGGCTCGCATGCGCAATTAATTCTTGACCAGTGGAATGCAGGGGGTAGTAATTACTGGTTCCAATATCTTGCGGAACAAGGTTTTGTGGTGATGGTCATTGATACCAGGGGAAGTGATAACCGTGGAAAAGCATTTGAACAGGCTATGTTCAGAAAAGTAGGTGATGTGCAGATAGAAGATATGATGTCTGCTGTAGACTATCTGAAAGGACTATCTTATACTGATGAGAAAAATATGGGGCTGTTTGGCTGGAGTTTCGGAGGTTTCAATACGGTAGATTTTATGCTGAACCATCCTGATGTTTTTAAAGCGGCAGTAGCTGGCGGAGCTGTGACCAACTGGAATTTCTACGAAGCGATGTATACAGAACGTTATATGGATACACCACAGGAAAATCCTGAAGGTTATGCGGCAACGGATCTGACGAATCAGATTCAAAAACTAAAAGGTAAATTATTGCTTATTCATGGATTACAGGATAATGTAGTAGTGCAGCAACATACCGTTGATCTGGTAAAAAAGGCTGTAGATAACAATATACAACTGGATTATATGATTTATCCGGGACATGAACACAATGTATTGGGTAAAGACAGAACTCATCTTTACCAGAAAGTAACAGATTATTTTATGCAAAATCTTAAATAGGAGCATGGTAGTATTGAAATTTTTTACGGAAAGACTAAAACTGAGACTGGTAGAAATGGCTGATCTTGAAGCGATTCATGTATTGCACCATTTGGCTGAAACAGATCAGTATAATACTTTGGGGATTCCTAAAGATCTGGAAGAGACAAATATAATTGTAGATGGCTGGATCAATGACCATCAGAAAAAGACGATTAAGAATTACACTTTTGCCGTTGAATTTGAGAAAGGTGGTTTTGTCGGACTGGTGTCTCTTAAACTGTCGTCGTCTAAATTCAACAGTGCAGAAATATGGTATAAAATTAATGTAGATTTCTGGAATCAGGGTTATGCTACAGAGGCAATCAGGGCAGTGATCAGGTTTGGATTTGACCGCCTGAAATTACACCGTATTGAAGCTGGCTGTGCGGTAGAAAATTTAGCTTCTATCCGTGTATTGGAAAAAGCAGGCATGACTCAGGAAGGCAGGAAACGACAAATTTTACCTTTAGTAACCGGCTGGATGGATAGTTTTGAGTACGCCATTCTGGACGAAGAGTGGAAAGCCTGAATATTTTCCGCTAAAAACCTTATTTTTGCATTTTAATCAGCACCCTATAAATGAGCATTTCGACTAAATACGATCCCGCCGAAACCGAAGACAAGTGGTACAGCTACTGGCTGTCAAAAAAGTTCTTTCATTCTGAACCAGATGAACGTGAACCCTATACAATTGTAATCCCTCCGCCAAACGTCACTGGAGTATTACATATGGGCCACATGCTCAACAATACAATTCAGGATGTCATGATTCGCCGTGCACGTATGCAGGGTAAAAATGCGTGTTGGGTTCCTGGAACTGACCATGCTTCTATTGCTACAGAAGCGAAGGTCGTTGCGATGCTGAAAGAAAGAGGTATCAGTAAAAAAGATCTGACCAGGGAAGAATTCATGGCCTATGCGTGGGAATGGAAAGAAAAATACGGTGGTATTATTCTGGATCAGCTGAAGAAACTGGGCGCAAGCTGCGACTGGGACCGGACGCGTTTCACGATGGAAGAAGACCTTTCTGAATCTGTGATCGACTGTTTTATTGACCTGTATAAAAAAGGGAAAATTTACCGCGGTATCCGTATGGTGAACTGGGACCCGGCCGGTAAAACTGCCGTTTCTGATGAAGAGGTAATCCGTAAGGAAGTGAATCAGAAGTTGTATTATATTAAATATTCTATTGCTCCTGCTACAGGTGCGGATACGGAATTTTTAACAATTGCAACTACACGTCCTGAAACGATTATGGCTGATGCAGCGATCTGTATCAATCCGAATGATGAGCGTTATACACATCTGAAGGGTAAAAAAGTATTTGTTCCTTTAATCAATCGTGAGATTCCTATTATTGAGGATGAGTATGTAACGATGGATTTTGGCACGGGTTGTTTAAAGGTAACGCCTGCGCATGATTTAAATGATTATGAGCTGGGCGTGAAACATAAACTTCCGGTAATTGATATATTAAATGATGACGGTACTTTAAATGAGCTTGCTGTGATCCTGGTAGGTGAAGACCGTTTTGTTGCCCGTAAAAAGATTGCGGTATTACTGGACGAAGCTGGTCATCTGGAGAAAATAGAAGATTATAAATCACAGGTTGGATTCTCTGAGCGTACTGATGCTGCCATTGAGCCAAAGCTTTCTTTGCAATGGTTCTGTAAAATGGACGAAATGGCCAAGCCTGCTTTAGCTGATGTGCTGAATGGTGATGTGAAGCTTATTCCTGAGAAATTTGTGAATACATACCGTCATTGGATGGAGAATGTAAGGGATTGGAATATCAGCCGCCAGTTATGGTGGGGGCAACGTATTCCTGCCTGGTTTGATGATAAAGGAGACTGGGTAGTTGCTAAAACTAAAGAAGATGCTTTAAATGAGTTTTTAAAGCTTAAAGATATTGATGGTAAATTTACTGAGGAAGAAGCAAATGGGTTTAAGCACCAGCTTTCTGCTTTTATCAGACAGGATGATGATGTATTAGATACGTGGTTTTCTTCGTGGTTATGGCCGATGTCGGTGTTTAACGGGTTGAAAGATCCTGGAAATAAGGATATTAATTATTATTATCCTACGAATGATCTGGTTACTGCTCCTGAGATTTTATTCTTCTGGGTAGCGCGTATGATTATGGCGGGCCACGAGTTCATGGGTAAAAAGCCGTTTACAAACGTGTACCTGACTGGTATTGTACGTGATAAGTTAGGCCGTAAAATGTCTAAGTCTTTAGGTAATTCTCCTGACCCGATTGGTTTGATCGGGAAGTATGGTGCGGATGGGGTTCGTGTAGGAATGTTATTATGTTCTCCGGCTGGTAATGATCTGATGTTCGATGAGAGTTACTGTGAGCAGGGAAGGAATTTTGCAAATAAGATCTGGAATGCTTTTCGCCTGGTGAAAGGGTGGGAGGTTGATGAGACTTTAGCAAATCCTAATGCGCAGGCTATTTTATGGTTTGAGAATCGTTTCAATGAGGCGTTAGCGGAGATTGAAGATAATTATAAGCAGTATCGTTTGTCGGAAGCTTTAATGACAACTTATAAGTTGGTGTGGGATGACTTCTGTGCGTGGTACCTGGAAATGGTAAAACCTGTTTATCAGCATCCGATTGATCCGGTTTCTCTGAAAGCGACGATTGGTTTCTTTGAAAAGATTTTGAGTTTGCTGCATCCGTTTATGCCGTTTATTACGGAAGAGTTATGGCATGATGAGATATTTGGGGTCAAAGGGGAAATGGACTGCATTATTGTAGCACCTTATCCTGTTGCGGGTTCTGCTGATATAGCTTTGTTGAAGGATGTGGAAGTGGTGAAGGGGATTGTTGCTGAGGTACGTAATATCAGGAATACGAAACAGATTTCTCCGAAAGAGGGTTTGCCTTTGAGTGTGAAGGTTAATTCTTCTTTAGCTTATGATAAATGGTTAACGATTATTTCTAAACTGGCAAATATTACTGAGGTAGATTTTGTGAGTGATAAGGTGTCTGGTGCCTCGGGTTTCATGGTTGGAAATGATGAGTTTTTTATACAGCTGAATGAGACGATTGATGTGGATGCGGAACGGGAAAGGTTGAATGGAGAGCTTGTTTATTTGCAAGGGTTTTTAAAATCTGTAGATGCGAAGCTGAGCAATGAAAGGTTTGTACAGAATGCGAAACCAGAGATTATTCAGAATGAAAGGAATAAGAAGGCGGATGCTGAAGCGAAGGTGAAGATTATTCAAGAGTCTCTGCTAAGTTTATAAAATAAAAAAAGAAGGGTCGATTTCCTTGCTTACGGTGCGAAGAGCATCCGAGGCAAGGAAATCGACCCTTCTTTTTTTATTTTACTTTCTGCAATTTGATATGGACCATAGATGGTGTTGTCTTTTTTTGTGGTTTGTTTGGTAGTATATAAAGATGTATAGATGTCTTTATTAGGTTTTTTTGTTGTTGAACCCTGTTCTTTTAATGTTTTGCTTATGGTGTATAGATATTTATGTTTCTAGATATATAGATGTCTTTATAATATTGACATCTGATTTGATATGTCGGTTGTATTTAGTGTTTAATCGCACTGAGGTCTTTAATTGCCTTCTTATTGCTGTTTTAAAGTGTTTTATTTATGTATAGATGTCTTTATGTATAGGTGTCTATATGTGTTTTTGTGCTTGCGCTTCTTTATTTTTGAGTGTGTTTAAATCTATGTTTTTGTATATCTAAGTTCTTAGACATATATGTTTTTAGATATATAGATTTCAATGTGTCTTGGTATCTATGTGTAAATACATATAGGTTTCAATTATCACCAGATAAATGCTTTTGTGTTTTTCAGTTTTATTAGAAATAGCTTGTTATCTTTTTTCAGGAATCTGATTAACTTATGGAAGTTCAGCAGCTTTGTATTGACTTTGATTTCTATTTGGGAGTCATTGATGTTGTCTGATACTATTAATAAATCATAGCATTTTCGGAATAAGGAGGAGTAGCCAAGTGTGCGCTCGTCAAATGGGTTATAGAATCCTCTGGCATAATCTATATACTTAAATTTGGTAAGGTTGATTAATACATTTTTGTCCCATGGGAAGAAGTAAGTTATTCTCATTTCGTTTTTGGCTGTTATTTCAATTTTAGAACTGTGTCTGCAAAAGAAAGTATAGAATAACAGCATGGCTACGGGTAAATTAATTAGTAAGGCCAAAATGCTGAGTTGATAGAAGACAAAAATTCCTGACGATACAATAGGAAATGATAGGAATAGATATAAACTCAGTGGGAAGCCAGACTTGTAAATTATAGGTGCTTTAGCAGGCGATTTTGGCATAGTCCGGATATTTGGGTTTATGTCGCACATCTTTATTATATCGCATAGGTTATTATAGCTGAACCAATCTATTATAGAAGCTAACTTAATACTTAATCAACAGGGATAGCTGTAAAAACATAGCTATGCTAATACTACTGCTATATAAGATAGATTACTAAAAGATTTTTACAGTTTAATTTGTACTTAGTTTAAAAAGCTACCGCAATAAACACTTTTGGAAACCTCATCACTCATGACATCTTTAAAGACTATAAATACCTCATAAGTCCTGCCCCTGGTCCTGACAGGACTGGAATCGAGGCATAAAGTATCTTTTAATTCGTCTCTCCGTGCCCCGCTATAATTGGCAAAGAAATGCTGGTATTCCTGGTTATATAACAGGATCATAGTTCTGTCATTTGGAGAAGCCAAACCTGTTTTATCTTCATCCCAGGTGAAATTAAACGTGTTATTTGCGACTTTAACCACTACATTTTCCGGTTTAACCAGTTCTCCGTCTGCAACCAGTATAGTATCCCAGTTAATCTGTTGCTCAGGAAACTCCCCTTTAATGGCATGCTTCATATTCACAGACTTAGCAGCATTGTTTGCAGACATATCCTGACCTTTAACTTTTTGTTTGAAACCTACCTGAAGAAAAGGGGTAATCTCATTTAAAAATGAGCTCACTACCTTCAATTTATTGGATTGAGCTTGCTGCTTCACACTTCTGACAGCCTTTTTATGAGGTTTTTTGGGTTTAGAACGCGCGCATACTTTACTCTTCCATGGATAAATTACAATGTTCCCGATTTTTCCTCTGATACCTGCCAATACTGTGCCTTCTAGTAAAATTGCCATAACTATATCTGGTTTAGTATTACCAAGTTAGTTAAAGTATTGAGTAATACTATTATAATTAAATTTTAATTATAAAATAATTTATAAATGTTACACTTTTTATTCGGTAACAATTGAGTGAAATTTGAAGAGGATATGAAAGGCCTTTGAATGATGTCTGAACAAGGTAGGTTAACTACATTGATAGTCAGAGTGTTGTAATAGGCTTAATTCCTTTATTCTATGAAGTAATAGCTGTTTCTGCCGTAATTGAAAGCCCTTACTGAGCCGGTATTTTACATATTCACTAAATTCAAATGATTCAGTGAGTAATTAATAACCAATACTTAATTATTTTTTTTGAGCTGTAATTAAATTTTACATTTAACTCAAAGAATAAGCTATGTAAAGTTGTTCTATCCAGGAAAGGATAAGCTCTTATAATGATGGAGAAACCAGCTGAAGGAGTTTTAAAAAGTAAAAAGGGTTTGATCAGGAATAAAAAAAACATGTTCTATGTTTCGAGGCCTTCAAGCACCCTTCAGGGCTTGGCCGACTTGAAACATAGAACATGTTTTTTTTATATTAAAGAATAAATTAAATATTGAAGAATAAATAAAACCACCTTACAACAAAGAGTAATCAGGAAGTTCCTCGATAAATAGAAACTGAGAAGCAACATGATCAATCTGCGCATAACAATGCTTCAACCCATTCGTCACTACAAGCCATTTAGCCTTATGTACAGAATTATATCTTGCAGCCTGATCAAACACCCCCTGAGAAATTTTAATCGACGGAGCCTTGCACTCTATGACCATAATCCTTTCTCCACTCGTATTAAAAATAACAATATCAGTTCTTTTCTGAAGCTGATTCAGATTCAGTCCCCCTTCAATTTGTATCAAAGACCTCGGGAATTTTTTATACGTTATCAAATAATGAATAAAATGCTGCCTTACCCACTCCTCAGGAGTTAAAACCAGGTGTTTCTTCCGCACTTCATCAAAAATAAAGTACTGCTCTTCCTTCTTTGTTATCCGGAAAGGATGCTGCGGTAAATTCAATGCTGTAGGTGTAAATGCCATTTGTGCAAAAATAACCTTTAAAAATTAGTAATTAGCCGTTACATTTGGATAATTATGACTGCTGCTGATATTATCAAAGACCTCAAAGCTAAAAAATTCAAGCCTGTTTATCTTTTGCATGGTGAAGAACCCTACTATATCGACCAGATTATTCATTATATGGAAGATCATATATTGAATGATATGGAGAAAGGTTTCAACCAGACTGTATTATATGGTAAAGATACAGATATGGCCACGATTTTAAATGCAGCAAAACGCTATCCGATGATGTCAGACTATCAATTGATAGTAGTGAAAGAAGCGCAAGACCTGAAATGGTCTAAAGAAACAGAAGGAAGCAGTAAAGAAGCCGGGTTTATTCAGAACTATTTTGAGAACCCGCTGGATAGTACCATCCTCGTGCTGGGTTATAAATATGCGAATTTTGATAAACGTAAAAAGATATTCAAATCAATTACTAAAAGCGGTGTGGTCTTTCAGTCAGACCCGGTAAGAGACTACAAACTTGCCCAATGGATTGAAGAACTCGTTAAAGGTATGGGCGCAAAAATTGCACCGCAGGCCTCAGCACTGATGGCAGAATATCTGGGGGCTGATTTATCTAAAATATCAAATGAGCTGGAAAAACTATTGCTGAATATCAGTAAAGAAACTATCATTGATACAGACCTGGTACAGCGCAACATCGGCATCAGTAAAGAATATAATGTTTTTGAATTGCAGAAAGCACTGGCCTCGCGTAATGTGCTGAAATGTAATCAGATTATTAATTACTTTGCTGATAATCCAAAAGCCAACCCGATGGTGATGGTCATGGCAAATCTGAACAGCTATTTCTCGAAAATCCTGAAATATCATTATCTGCAGAACAAAGGTGATGCAGCGAAAGAACTTGGCGTAAATCCATACTTTGTAAAAGATTATGAAACTGCAGCGAGAAATTATAACCTCAATAAAACATTTGATATTATCAGTCTGCTCCGGGAATATGATTTGAAAAGTAAAGGGGTTGACAGTACAGGGAATATAACTGATGGGGAATTACTGAAAGAATTGCTATTTAAGATGATCCATTAATCCATGAAAGCTAACCGCTAATCCAGGGAAATTAATTGATCAGTATCGAACCTCACTGGAAACTGAAATAGCAAAGCTATTTTCCCTATAAAAACCAGGGGCCTGTTTGAATTGATTTCCTGAAGTTAAACAAGTAAGTATCCCCTGCAATCAGGCCTGCTTTTGATTTTGTATTATTTATTTAACCACATATCCTTTCTCTTTTATTAGTTTTGAATACGAATATACAAGCGCAGGAAAACCGGCCATTTGAATGGAGGGGTATTTTCCTGTCAGCGCTAATAAAGCAGATACAAAATGAATTATTTCTTAGTCAAATCAGAACCTTTTAAATATAGCTGGGAACAGTTTAACAAAGACGGAAGAACCTTTTGGGACGGTGTACGTAACTATCAGGCGCGCAATAATCTCAAATTGATGAAAGAAGGGGATCTTGTCCTTTTTTATCATAGCAATGAAGGTAAACATGTGGTCGGGATTGCCAAAGTAGTGAGAGAGTTTTATCAGGACCCGACTACCGATGATGCAAATTGGGTAGTGGTAGATCTTGTTCCCGTAGAAACGCTGAAAAATCCGGTTACTTTAGAGCAGGTTAAAGCTGAAGAAAGTCTTAAGGATATTTCCCTGGTCAGACAAGGCCGTTTATCTGTGATGGAACTTAAGGCTACCGAATTTGACAAGATATTAGAAATGGGCAGCTAAGCAGGGATTTCCGCTTTCACCATTTTTTTGCTTGCCAAAAGGCCGATGCTCATCACCAGACTTGAACCCAATACCACCAGGAACAAGAAAGAAGTACCAATCTCCGGCAGTCTCAATGACGGAGGTAAATTGTAATATAATAAAATACTGATCAGTCCGCGGGGAGCAATGACGCTCTCCGTACCGCTGTTCTCTTTCCTGAATAGTTTTAAGTAGATGATCCTGATCAGGTAAATAGTCATCAGAATGAATACGCCGTTCATCAGGGTAATCCCATTGTTCAGCTCATAGATATTCATGGTGAAGCCAAAGATCACAAAGAAAAAAGTACGGATAATAAAGGCCGTTTCAGCCGATAACTGATGCAGTTGTTCCAGATCCTTTGAGAGGTTTTTGTAAATAAACATACTTCTGAAATAGAAATGCTCAATCGCGTCGGCATTGTTTAAGAATAATCCGAAGGAAAGTACCAGTACCAATGACGATAAATGATAAGACTGGCCTACTGCATATACCAGGATCAGGATGGAAATGATCAGGAAGAACTTGATATGATGAGAGATCTTCCCCATCAGATACAGCAGTAAGATGCAGGAAATGATGGATAATACGATAATTAATAAGGTGCTTAAGCCCAGCCCTGTGAAAGAAGAAATAGAAATATGCGGGTTGGTCACCGCAAAATTGAATAATATAATGCCCAGAATATCTGAGAATGAAGACTCATAAATAATGAATTCCTTGCTTTTACCTGTTAGCGCAGCGGCGGAAGGAATTGCAATCGCTGAACTGATGACACTAAAAGGGATGGCATTCGTGAAACAGCGATAAAAGTCTTGCCCGGTGATCTGATAAATGATAAACGTGATTGCGGAAACAGTTGCAGCCAGAATAAAAAAAGCGGAGAGAAAAGCCCCTCTGATCAGCTTATTCTTTTCCCGCTCATACTTTAATTCCAGTGCGCCCTCAAAAACAATCAAAATCAGCCCCACTGTACCCAGCGTCGGTAATACCTTTAAGAAATCGAAAGTCTGGATGTGCAGCTGATCTACCAAAACATGTAAACCTATCCCCAGTAAAAGGAGCAGTAACACTGAAGGTAATTTTGTTTTGCTGGCTACTAAATCAAAGAGATAAGAAAATATGACCAGTCCGCTCAGAATAATCAAGGTAGTGTACGTGGTCATATTATTCGTTTAAAAAAGGCTTCCTGTTACTCGTTGAAGAATAAAGCCTTTAGTTCAATGGCATCATTTGCTTTCATTTTGCCGGCTAAGATCAAACGTAATTGTCTTCTTCTTAATGCACCTGCATATAATTCAATCTCATCTTCCGTTTCAGGTAACAATTCAGGAACAGGAATTGTTCGGCCACTCTGGTCAACTGCTACGAAAGTATAATAAGCCTCATTTGATTTAACACGGGTTCCTGAAGGAATGTTTTCTGCCCATACATCCATACGTACTTCTACAGAAGTATGAAAAGCACGGGTTACTTTCGCCTCAATGGTAATCACATCACCTAATTTAATAGGCTGTTTGAACGATACATTGTCTACTGAAGCAGTAACAACAATCCGGTTACAGTGTTTTTGTGCTGAAATTGCTGCCGCAATATCCATCCAGTGCAGTAACCTGCCACCCATTAAATTGTTTAGCGTATTGGTATCATTGGGTAGGACCAATTCATTCATAATCGTGAATGAATTTTTAGGATTTTTTACTATTGTGCTCATATTACTGCAAAAGTAAACAAAATGTGAGACTTCATGTTATCCTATTGTTTCCACCCAATTAATAAGCTGTTTATATATGAGTAACCAAACACTGATCCAGTACTTTCACTGGTACTATGACGAAGAACAAAAATTATGGCAAAAAGCTACAGAACAAGCGCCTGCACTAAAAGAAATCGGAATTACCGGAGTCTGGTTTCCGCCATCCTATAAATCTACAGAAGGTGCAGATTCTGTTGGCTATGATTGCTATGATTTGTTCGACTTAGGTGAATTTGATCAGAAAAACAGCGTGCCCACCAAGTATGGGACGAAAGATGAGTATCTGCAAGCTGTTAAGGCGTTGCAAGAACAGGAGCTTATGGTACTTGCAGATGTTGTTTTTAACCATAAAGCAGGTGCCGATGAACTGGAAAAGATACCTGTACGCAGAGTCGCTGAAGATAACAGAGAAGAATATACTTCAGATGTCTTTGAAATTGAAGCCTGGACAAAGTTCACTTTCCCGGGTAGAAAAGGAAAATATTCGGAATTTATCTGGGATAAAAGCTGTTTCAGCGGGATAGACTGGGCTGAAGATTTGCAGGAAACCTCAATATTCTCTATACAAAATGAATACGGAGAAGGCTGGGAAGATGTGCCTTCAGATGAATTGGGTAACTATGATTACCTGATGTTCAATGATATTGAATTCAGGAATAAGGCTGTTCGTGAAGAGTTGAAGCGTTGGGGAGAATGGTATTATGAAACCACAGGGGTAGATGGGTTCCGTTTAGATGCGGTCAAACATATAGCAACAGATTATCTGAAGGAGTGGCTTGACCACATGAATGCGAAGTTTGATAAACAGTTTTTTATTATTGCTGAAAACTGGGTGGTGGATGATGTGATGAAATTGAGGAGTTATATTGACCTGACTGAAGGTAGAATGCAGCTGTTTGATTCGATGTTACATCTAAACTTTCACACCGCTGCTGATGCAGGTGATACTTATGATCTGAGTAAAATATTTGAAAATACACTGGTAGAATCTCATCCGCAACTGTCCATTACATTTGTAGATAATCATGATTCACAGCCTTTACAGGATCTGGAAACTTATGTTGATTTCTGGTTCCGCCCGTTGGCTTATGCTTTGATCCTGTTAAGAGAGCAGGGAATACCTTGTGTCTTTTATACGGATTTATACGGCGCGAAATATAATGACCACGATGATGAAGGGAATGAGGCAGAAGTTGAACTGGTTGCACTCGAAAGCCTTCCTTTAATGACCAAACTGCGCAGAGATCTGGCCTATGGTTTTCAACGTGATTACCTGGATCATCCGAACTGTATCGGCTGGACCAGAGAGGGAGTACCGGAACTTGAAAATTCAGGTATTGCTGTAGTTTTAAGCAATGGAGAGCAGGGTACTAAAACGATGGAAATGGGAATGGGACATGCTGGCAAAACATTTATCGATGTATTGGGCTATAGAAAAGAAGAAGTGACGATCGATGAAAATGGCTGGGCAGAATTCTTTTGTGAAGCCGGAAGCGTTTCTGTCTGGATTACAAAAGGAATTTAGACGAGTATATTATTTTTTCTGCAGATTATTAAACAGGCTGTATCCGATGAGTTCATCCCATCTGCTGCCTGGTCTGCGGAAATATACGTAAGCCTGGTAATTGTTTTCTGTTTCAAAGAAAGAGCCTTCCAGAACAGTATTGTCTACATTTCCTGTGGTATTGTCTTTCCATACATACTGATAATCGTATAATCCCTGTTTTAAATAGAGACTGCCATAATATTTCTTTTTAGCAGCAACATAACTCAGTTTGTTTTCGTCGGTAAGCGTGAAATTATTAAATCTGCCGACTACATAAATATCGCCATCCTTACCCGGAGCAGCCGTATTTAAGCTGAACTGAATGTGTCCGTAATCGCTATCCGTATCATTGTCTATATTATCCTGATTACGGATAAAGAATGCGCCGTCCTCATCAATCTGCTGGGTGTATTTCGGAGCAGTACCATTCAGATCTGTGAATAACACTACGTTATTGGTGCTGTCCATAAAAAGATCCTGTACATTTTCACCTTTGTAACGCACGCTGCGGAAATCAAATTTTCTGAATTCATTACTGCCCATGAAATTGTTTCCGTCCAGGTCATTGTAAATCAGGGAACCCGGTTTAATATAAGTAGGTTTAGTATTCAGCTTTGCCGTCAGCGGATTGCCGTTCTGCATCAGCACCAGTTTAATATCCTGATAGGGGTTCTGGATTGGATTGGTATGAAGAATGGTAATATTCACTTTCTGGTGACTGAACCTTAAAGCGACATCATTACTCGGGATAAGCTCATACTGGATATTAACCTGCTGGTCAGTAATATAAAAGCGCTGTGACAAAACTGGTCTGTTCACATCACCATTTTCATAAACCTTTAACAGGTAATTGCCCGAAATTTTGGGCTTGATCTGATCATTTGGGAAAGTAAGAGAATAATGAGTGAACTTTTGAAGTGTTTTAGAAGAATAAGCATAGTCAATGATGCGATCTTCATTCATTCCGTCCAGGTAATCCAGTACAGATAAATTAGAAGACTTCCAGTCATAAGTACAATGCTCAACCGTATACCAGTAGTTTTTGCTTCCGCCTCTCAGATCATCAAAAGAAAAGCTCAGCTTCTCTGAAGTTCCCAAAGCGATCACCGGGATAGATTGCTCTTTTTGTGTGTTGTAAAGCTGTACAGTTTTAATTTGCGAAGAATAAACGTGGTTATCATAAGTAAATTTCTGCTGCGCCTGCAAAGTTTGCAGACTGAACAAACATAAAAAGAGCAATATTCCGGTTCTGATCATTTTTTATTATTCTAATTCCATGATTTCTGCTGCAAGATTTTCCCATTTACTCTGAGCAGTGTCTAACAACTGTTTTGCACTCTGATATTTTTTATTGGCTTCAGCAAGTTTGGCCTGATCTGCGTAAACTGCTTCATCAGCAAGTTCAGTTTCAATAGCCTTTACCTTATTTTCTAACTCTACAGTTTCCAGTTCGACTTTCTGTAACTGATCATTTAGTTTTTTCAATTGCTGCTGGCTGCTTACTGTAACAGGTTTCGGCTCCGCTTTAGGCTTCACTTCTTTCTCCTGTTTTACAGGGATGCTTTTGGCAACAGGAATTTCTCTTTTGCTGTTCCAAACTTCATACTCTGCATAAGTTCCAGGGTATTGTTTGATTTGCTCTTCTTCGATAAACCAGATTTTGTTGGCTACGTTGTCTAAGAAGTACCTATCGTGGGATACTGCAATGAATGTTCCTTCGAACTGTTTCAAAGCCTGGATCAGGATATTTACCGATTGGATGTCCAGGTGATTCGTTGGCTCATCCAGGATCAGGAAGTTGGAATCTGTTGTTAATGACTTCGCCAGTGCAACCCTTGATTTTTCTCCTCCGGAAAGGACTTTAATTTTCTTAAACACATCGTCCCCTGTGAAAAGGAAACAACCCAGAATAGAACGAAGTTCAGTATCTGTATGTTTAGGGGCGAAAGCCTGTAACTCTTCCAGTATCGTATTACCCAGGTGTAAAGACTCCAGCTGATGCTGTGCAAAGAAAGTAGTCGTTACATTATGTCCTGTTTCACAGGATCCTTCGAAAGCTTCCACACCAGCAACCATTCTCAATAAGGTAGACTTACCCTTACCGTTGGCACCAATTAAAGCAATTTTATCTCCTTTTTCAATGACAGCTTCTGCATTTTCCAGGATGTCAATGTTAGGGTATCTCTTGGTTGCGTTCTCAATGCGGATTACGTGACGGCCAGAAGGCTTGGTAAATTTAAAGCTGAAGTTTACGGTTGGGTTGTCATCATCCACATCGTCTACACGCTCCATTTTATCCAGTGCTTTCATACGGGACTGCGCCATTTTAGCTTTACTCGCTTTAGCTCTGAAACGTTCAATCAGTTTTTCTTCCTGTTTTATTTTAGCCTGCTGATTCTTGAATTCTCCTTTTTGGATCTCTCCGCGTAAAGATTTCTCTTCCAGATAGTAGGTATAGTTACCAGCATAGGTCGTTAACTTTCCTTTGCGGGATTCCACTGTACGGTTTACAATTTTATCCAGGAAGTACCTATCGTGAGATACAATTACAATCGCACCTTCAAATCCTGCTAAATAAGTCTCTAACCATTTGATGGAAGGTAAATCCATGTGGTTGGTTGGCTCATCCAGTAATAGAATGTCGGGAGTCTGTAAAAGGATCTTCGCAAGCATTACGCGCATTCTCCATCCACCGGAGAAAGTATTCAGCGGACGATGCTGATCGGCCGTACTGAATCCTAAACCTGCAAGGATCTCGTTTGCTTTATATTCAATGTTATACCCATCCAATGCCTCAAACTCCTGCTGCTTATCGCTCAGTTTGTTTAATACATCTTCAGAATAATCAGTTTCTATCTTTTTTAAAAGTTCTTCAATCTCATCATGTATCTGGTTCTGGCGTTCAAAGGCCTCCATCGCAACATGTAAAATGGTATGGTGAGATTCATACGAAAGTAAATCCTGGTTCAAATAGCCTATTTTTAAATCTTTAGACATTGAAATTGACCCGGATGAGGGTGCGTATTCTCCTACAATTATTTTTAAGAGTGTAGATTTTCCCGTTCCATTGGCACCAATAAGGCCAATTCTTTCTCCCGGTTTGATGTGCCAGTTCGCCTCGTCGTATAAAGCCCGGGAACCTATAAGGAATGTTAAGTCGTTTATCGAAATCATGTTGGGTGCAAAAATACAATTTTTAGGCGCATATTGTTTGAACACAGTGCATATAGCAGTGGATTTCTACGTTTTTATTACAAGTTCATGCGATTTTTGTCCCAAAAGATGAATACAGCAATTGTAATCCTATAAAAACGTTCCTATCTTCGCACTCATGTATCGTTTAATCAAGCCTTTATTTTTCAAATTTGACCCGGAGAAAGTTCATTATTTCGTAGTCCAGCGACTCAAATGGTTTCATGAACACTTCCCTTTAGGTAAAACTATCATCAGAAGCAGTTTTGATATCCATATCAAAGGACTGGAACGTGAAGTTTTTGGTATCAAATTCAGAAATCCCGTAGGCCTTGCCGCAGGTTTTGATAAAAACGGAGAATATGTAGAAGCATTGAGTGATCTTGGCTTCGGATTTATCGAAGTAGGAACGGTAACACCTTTGCCTCAGCCGGGAAATGATCAGCCCAGGATGTTCAGATTGACTGAAGATGAGGCGATCATCAACAGGATGGGCTTCAATAATAAAGGAGTAGATACCCTGGCAGAACGTTTAAGGGTATTGAAGCTGAAAGATAAGAGTATTGTGATTGGCGGGAATATCGGTAAAAATAAAAACACGCCGAATGAAGATGCTGTTTCTGACTATGTAAAATGTTTCGACCGCTTATTCGATGTGGTAGATTATTTTGTAGTCAACGTGAGTTCTCCAAATACACCGGGCTTAAGAGCTTTGCAGGAAAAAGGGCCGCTTACTTTATTGCTTAAAACTTTACAGGAACGTAATCATAAAGATGGAATATCCAGGCCGATCTTATTAAAGATTGCACCTGATCTGACCAATGAGCAACTGGATGATATTGTAGAGATCGTGATGGAGGCTGGTATTGCTGGTGTCATTGCGACCAATACTACTATTGACCGTTCAGGCTTAACTACAGCAGCAGAAATAGCGAATGAAGCAGGCGGGCTAAGCGGTAAACCTTTAACGGCACGTTCAACAGAAGTGATCAGGTATTTATCCCAGAAATCAAATAAAGCATTTCCTATTATAGGAGTAGGAGGGATTCATTCTCCGCAGGATGCTAAAGATAAAATTGAAGCGGGTGCTTCACTGGTACAATTGTATACAGGTTTCATTTATGAAGGCCCGGGTATTGTGAAAAGAATCTGTAAGGCATTGGTTGAATAACCAATGCTTTTAAAAGAATAAAGCTGCTTTGAAAATACCGGGCATAAAAAAAACCTTTCTGATTTCAGAAAGGTTTTTTTTATGCTTTTAACTTTAGAACTTATGCTCTTAAAGCTGCAGAAAGTTGATCTAATAAAAGATTGTTTTTAGCTAACTGATCTTTTTTAGGTTGTTGTGAACGACTACCTAATTCAATGTTTGTAGCTAGTTTCAAAGTTTTAACTTCTAAACGTGAAGTTGTTTTATTCTTTCTGTCTTTTCTTTTTAGTCTTGTAACTGCCATGGTCTTAACCTTTAGTTTTTTTATTTAATATAAATCTGAGGTCGAGAGCGGATTCGAACCGCTGTACGAGGTTTTGCAGACCTCTGCCTAGCCACTCGGCCACTCGACCTGTTTTGAATTCAGGTTGCAAAAATAGCAATTAATACTTAACCTGCAATTTATTTCTGCAAATTTCTACTAATATCTGCACAAAAGATTGCTGCCGACACCGCAACGTTCAATGACTCAGCCCCTCCGACTCTTGGAATCGTTACCGGATTATTAATTAAAATATTCACTTCATCGCTCACTCCCTGTCCTTCATTGCCTAAAATGATCAAACCTTCAGTTCCCCATTTTGTTTCATAAAGACTATTTCCATCGAGCATTGCGCCAAACATAGGAAGTTTAATGTCTTTTAAAAACAACGGCAGATCCTGATAGCTCACATTTACCCTGCACAAAGAACCCATGGTTGCCTGTACAGTTTTCGGATTATAAACTTCTACGGTATGCAAAGAACAAATTACATTTTTAAACCCAAACCAGTCGGCTGTTCTGATAATGGTACCCAGGTTCCCCGGATCTTGTATACCATCCAGGACAAGAGAGAAATTGTTTTGCAGTGTGCTTTTATCGAATGCCGTAGTTTCAGGGATATGAACCAGTGCCAGAATACCTTGTGGGGCCTGTAAAGTACTAATCTTCTCTAATTCGGCACTGTTTACTTCAAATAACTTTATATTTGAAGGTAATTTAGGTAGTAAAGACTGATATTGGGCCAGAAAATAGATGCTATGGATCTGGTAAGCTGAAGGAATGAATTCTACTATTGATTTTATTCCTTCAATAATAAATAGCCCATGCGCTTTGCGGTACTTTTTTTGATGTAACGATTTTATAAAACTTATCTGAGACTTTGAAAGCATATTCTATTTGTAAAAAGAAATTCCAGTTTCCCGCAATATTACTATTTATTATTCTTTTTGCTGCTGCCTGTTCCTCTACAAAATTTATTGAGAGCAATCAATCGATAGTAAAAGTAATTGAAATAGATAGTATTCCTTCCAGATATAATGAAGAAGCACAGAATTATATTCAGAAAGATATTCGCCCGGCATCCCGCCTTGGGATCAACGTCGGGCTGTACAATATTTTTTACACTTTGTTCAAGACAAAGTCCGTAGGAAAAAAGGCACCTGTACTGGACAGTACTTTGGTAGAGATTTCCAGAGGTCAGATCGAAAAGTACCTGATGAGCAAGGGATATTTTATGGCAAAAGTCAAATCTGTGATCAAAGTGAAAAATCAGCGGGCACAGGTTGATTTTATCGCCACTCCGGGGCCAGCCTTTTTTATAGGGAAAGTAACGACTACTATCCCTGATACGGCCGTCAGAAAGCTGTATAAAGAGGATAAATCGTTTAATAGTCATTTGCATGAAGGCGTTCAGTATGATGATGACTCTCTGTCTGTAGAACGGGAGCAGATTTATACAATGATGAAAGAACATGGGTATTATGACTTCTCCAGGCCTTATGTGAGATTTGAGGTTGATTCTACGATGAACAAGAGCCGGGCGAATGTGGCGCTCTTTATCGATACTCCTGCAAATAAGGGAAGTCATACGCAATATATGATTGGGGAAACCAATATATTGGTTGCACCCTCAACCGAAGGATTCACTGATTCAATTACTTTAAATCCCCGGATTTTCAGAGGTATCCGTTATACTGATCTGTCGAAACGTTTCAGGAGAAATCCAATTGTCAGGTACGATTTCCTAAAACAAGGGGAAGTTTATGATGTCAATAAAGAGACTTTAACCTACGACCGTTTATATGAGCTGAATGTTTTTAAAAACGTGAAGATCGAATATGTTAAATCTAAAGACAGTGCAAACATCCTGAATCCGCTGATCCAGTTAACGCCGCAGAAGCGGATGAGTAACCGGGTAGAGGGGGAGGTTCCTTTTAATGCAGGTACAGTAGGGTTTACTTTGAGTAATACTTATACGAACAATAATATTTTCAGGGGAGCAGAGCGTTTTGAATTTCAGGTAAAAGGCGGCCTTCAGTCCAGAATCGGGCAGGGAGGTTCACTATTCAGTGATATTTATCAGCGTGATTTCTCTGTCAGTGCTAACCTGGCAGTGCCGAGATTAATGGTCCCGTTTAGTATTCCGTTAATGGGTAAAAATGGAATGCCGACCACTACGTTTTCTACAAGTTATATTTACTCGCTGCAAAAAGATTTCTTTGTACGCCGGGCATTGTTGAATTCCATCACTTATGAATGGGTAGAAACGAAGTCGAAACTGCATTCATTTACGCCGCTCAATTTTGAATACAGGTTTGGAGGATTATTAATTGATACAACCACGATAGACGGAAGAACTACTTTTCTGAACAATATTTACAATATCAACCTGCTGACAAGAAAAGATCTGACCATTGGGATGAAATATGCGTATTCCCTGAATGCGAATAAACTATTGCTGAATAAAAGCTTTATTTATTTCCGTGGGAATATAGATATTGCCGGTAATATGCTGGACGGGATCTCCAGGATTATTGATACCAAGCATGATCCTTCCCAGGGAGATTATGCGAAGATTCTGGGCTTGCCTTTTAATCAGTATGTGCGGCCGGAAGTGGATATAAGGTGGTACAAGAATTTAGGGCTGGACAGGCAGTTTATTGCAAGGATCAATGGAGGTGTCGGGGTTGCTTATGGTAATTCTGTAGCTGTCCCTTTTGAGAAATTATTCTTTGCTGGTGGTGCCAGTGGGGTCAGGGCATGGCAGGCCAGAACTTTAGGGCCGGGAAATTATAACCGCGGAGTCAGCCTGCCTACAGAGCAGCAACGGAGAATTTCTTACGGTATAGATCAATTGGGCCAGATGCACATTGAAGCCAACCTGGAATACCGCTATAAATTAATTGATAACTTTTTTGGGGCGAAGCTTAAAGGTGCTGTATTCCTGGATGCGGGTAATGTTTGGAATATATCTCCGGGCAACCCAAATCCTGAGACTTATTTTAATTTTAAAAACCTGGGCAATCAGATTGGTGTAGGTACAGGTGTGGGATTCAGGTATGATTTACAATATTTTGTATTCAGGTTTGATGTGGGTTTGAAGCTGAGAGATCCTCAGTTTGAGCCTAAAAACCAGTGGGTGATTGAGAAACTATTTAGCGGAAGAAAAGAGTTTCAGGATGCTTATAAATTGGCTAACAGCCCTGACAGCTACCGGTTCTTCCAATACAACTTTGGGATAGGGTTGCCGTTCTAGGCAGCGCATAAAAAAAGGGGTATATCTTTTGGATATACCCCTTTTTTTATGTTTAAATTCGCTTAAAAAGCCTTTTTTAAAGTATCAAATGCAGTTTCAAAAAAGGTAGAAAGATCCAGGCCGTTACTGTGGTTAAAGTATATAAATATCAGTAAGATAACCACTGCGTAAATGATGAGTTTCCTGAAAGCAAAGGCAATGAAAACCAGTAACACAGGGAAAAGAATCATCCAGATACTATTGATGGTGAATGGGTTCAGGCTTCCTTCTTTTTTATAGATATAAAGCAATTTACTGTGTGTGCCTTTATCATTCTGATGTTTTACATACACAAAAGCTGATTTGTCAATTTGTAAAGGCAGGATAGCTACACCATCATTGAATTTTAAGGTTTGCGTGAAACCGCTCACCGTGAAGGTGTACAGGCCATTGATTTTTTCCAGCGGACGATCCAGTGAGTCAGCAGCGATAATAGCGAGTTTGCTGTTTTTGAGCAGGCTTTCTTTAACGATGAAATTGTCGATGTCTGACTTTTGGGCATAGCCAGCGCTGGAGATCAGCAGGAATACTAAACAGTAATATATTGTTTTCATTTTTCTTGATATGGGTTTATCCAGGAGCAGGCACCTTATGGTTTTACTCTATGGAGCGTTTATTATAAATGAGATACCCCAAATGTAGTAAAACGCCGTTTCTTTTTATCGGATCATCATATAAATTATAGCTCAGGCTGACCGGGCCGACTGGCGTATGGTAAACCAGGCCTGCGGTTCCGGCATAATGAATATGATTGAATGTCGGGCTGTTTTTTACGTCCTGAAACCCATTCTGAGCGATTTCCTGGTAAGGCAGAAATAGAAAAGCTTCTACTCTGAGATCCAGGTTTTTGCGGACCTTGTAAATGTTTTTTAAACCTCCGGCCAGGTAAGTACTTGCTCTGAATTTCTCCAGGAACAGAGATCTGCTATCCTGTAAAGGGTAAAATGCGGGCGCTACCAGCAGCGTAGAATAATAATTTGAGAACAATGGCTGGTTCGATATTACGCCTTCCACAAGATAGCCAAGCGTGTATTTACCTTTGTGAAAGAAATAATTTTCATCACTCAATTTGACATTGAACCAAGCTCTGTTTTTCCTGTTTTCTTCTATATCTGTTGAAACACCACTATTTCTGGAGATATTACCGGGAGTGTAGGTTTCCATTCCATTGAAATAATTGAGGCTGAGCAGGAAATTTCTGCCGCGTGTAGCATATTGCTTACGGTTAAAAGTGTTTTGTTCAAAAGCTACTGTCGTTCTCAATCCGTTGAAAATAGTTTTATCTAAAATGTCACCAATATTAAAGGAATTGGTAGGGCTATAGTGATCATTGTTATTGATGAATGAGGTACTGAGCGTGATCCTGGTATTGCGGTTGAGCGGAATTCCTGCTTTAAGTTCAATCTTTCTGTCCGACTGCTCAATGTAGGTTGGATGTGGGTTTTCAATAAAAATCTGGCTGGTATTGTAGAAGTTAAAGTGATTGTAAGTCATTTCCCCGCTTAAAAAGAAGGGCAGCTTTGACGGATAATCAATACGGCCATTGAGTTGAATAGATTCATAAAAACGACCTGAATAAAAATTTGTGCCGAAAGTATAAGCTTTGCGGTCGAGGTAATTATACTGCAGGCCAAGGAACACATTACTGATCGGCCTGCTGGAAATATTACCACCAAAGTCCAGCTTAAAACTTCTTTTAGGTTTAGCTACGATACCGAAAATATAACTGTCAGATTCAGGGTTATAGGTGATTGTCGGATAAATAGTTTCGAAAGTTTCATCTGCTACCAGTTTATAATAACCTTGTTTGATGTCCGCCAGATTGAAAGTCGGTTTATCGCTTTTAAACAGGCGCTCGATATACCGTTTCTGCTGGCTGTTCACACCAGTTACTTTGACATCACTAAATACCAGCTGCGGCTTTTTATTGTTGAAAATGCTTCTTTTAAGCGCGAGTTCTTCTTTGCTGACTCTGTGCTGTACTGATTTTAATATTCTGGGCATATCAGCGATGGTTGCATCATAGCCTTGTTTAATCAGTTCGGCAACAGGGCTGAAATTACTGGAACTAAAATCCTGCAGGTCAGGCTGAATGTAAATCCCGTTTTTACCAACTAAGGTGGAATCTGATTTAGATAAAAACATGAAGAGCATCAGCCTGTTGATCAGGCGTTCGTCCCCGGTTTTTGGGTATTCTTTGAAGTTTTTAGAGGATACATTCGCCCCGATAATATAGTCGGGCTTGAATTCTTTTTGCATCACATCGGCAGGGAAATTATTATATAACCCACCATCAAAAACATATTTATTGTCCAGTTTAATTGGCCTGTAGATCATTGGGACGGTCATCGTTGCCCGTACTGCTTCGGCCAGACTACCGCTTTTTACGGTGATACTGGTTTGTGAAAATATATCAGAAACCATACAGCGGTAAGGCACAAAGAGATTGTTGAAATTATCTTTGGCTATGGCTGATGCTTGTGACAGCAACTCCATTAATGCGAAGTTTAAAGGGATGTCATTCACCAGGTTCGACCGGAAGTTTACCCGTAAGGCGGTGTCAACAGAAAGTTTAGCGGTAATCAAAGAGGCATTGATACTGCCTTTCTGAAAGAAGAAACTATAATCACTTTTAAACCTGCCGCTTACCCAATCCTGAAAGTCAGTCGTGAGGGCTATCTTTTCAATTTGTTCCGGAGAATAGCCTGCTGCATAAAGCGCGCCTACAATCCCGCCCATTGAAGTTCCGGTGATATAGTCAATCGGAATGTTATTTTCTTCGAGTGCTTTCAGCGTTCCGATATGTGCCAAACCTTTAGCACCCCCTCCACTGAGCACTAGTCCAACCTTTTGCGCATAAACCTGCAATGTGCAAAAACAGAGTAAACCGAGAAAGATTTTCTTTAAACAGATCACTTTCCTAAAATACAGGTTTTCTTTTAGAAGCGCTAGTTTAACACGTAAATATTATAAGTAAGCAGCGTTGCAAAACTCACCCATAAAAAGTAGGGAATATAAAGTAACCCTGCAGTTTTGTCGATTTTATAGAAAGCTATGCCATTCACTACAATCGCGGCAAGCAGGAAGATGATCTCAATCAGGGCAGCGCCAATCAGCTGATGGTAAAAGAATAAATAAGACCAGCACAGGTTCAAAATAAGCTGGATAAAGTAGAATGCGACCGTTCTTGGCAGATGGGTTATCTGAGCTCTTTTATTCCATACCAAATAAGCAGAAATACCCATAAGAATAAATAATAAAGACCATACCGGGGGAAATAGCCAGTTGGGCGGGTTAAAAGATGGCTTTTCCAGTAAAGGATACCATGATTTGATTGTCTTTTGTGTGATGTATCCTCCTATGGCACCAAAGGTTAGCGGAATGAGCATGTTAATCAGGAAAGGAACGGATTTAAAGCGGTTTTCGGTGCTTGTCATGTACAAGTATACAAAAAAAGCTAAATTGCAATCAAAAAAATAACATGTCAGCATATAAACCCGTTGCAAGTTCCCAGGTTACTTTAACAGAACTCATGATCCCTTCTTACTCGAATTTTGGAGGTAAAATACACGGTGGGATTATCCTGGGCTTAATGGATAAAGTAGCCTACGTTTGTGCTGCAAAACACGCCGACGGATACTGTATTACGGCTTCTATTGATGTGGTCGATTTTCTTGCCCCGGTAGAAGTAGGGGAGATTGTTTCTCTGATGGCTTCGGTCAACTATGTAGGAAACAGTTCTATGATTATCGGCATCCGGGTCGTTTCAGAAAACCTTAAAACACACGTGATCAAACATACCAACACCAGTTATTTTACCATGGTGGCCATTGGAGAGGATAATAAGCCAAAACAGGTTCCTGCACTGCTTTTAAAAAGCAGGGAAGATGTCAGGCGTTTCTTTCAGGCGATGAACAGAAAAGAACTGAAGAATACGTATAAAAAAGATGAAGCTATGCTGAAGCAAACAACGTATGAACACCATAGCTTTATGGATGCCTTAAGCAGAGAACGTTGTAAAGTTGAACTGGAATCCTGAATTTAATCCCTGACAATGGTTACGCTGATCCCTTTATTCTCCATGAGTTTAACAAGGGCAGGTGATATGCCATCGTCGGTAATCACATGTTGAATCTGATCGAGAGAACAGATCTTTCCCAGCCCTCTTTTGCCCATTTTTGAGCTGTCTGCGAGTACGACCGTAATCTGCGCGGCATTGATCATCTTTTGGTTCAAACGTGCTTCCATCAGGCTGGTTGTGGTTAACCCGGTTTCAATATCAATTCCGTCTACGCCCAAAAATAACATGCTGCAAGACACATCCTCTAAAATCTGTTCCGCATAAGGGCCCATGACTGAAGATGAATTTTGTCTTAACTGACCGCCAAGCTGTAAAACTTCCACATGTAAATGATGGGAGAGTTCCAGGGCAACATTGAGTGCTGAGGTGACTACGGTGAGGTGTTTCTCCGGATGTATAGCCCTGGCCAGGGCTAACATAGAAGTTCCAGAGGCGATGATGATAGAGTCATTGTGACCAATCATATCTGCAGCAGCTTTAGCGATCTGCCTTTTCTTATCTGCGTGGATCTGCTCTTTTTCCGCAACCGGTTTATCATTCGTGTAAGGGTTGGTTTTGGAGCCTCCGCCATGCGTGCGGAAAAGTAGTTTCTTATCTTCCAGTAACTTCAGGTCCTTCCGGATGGTAACATCAGAAACCCGCATTTGTGTACTGAGTTCCTGTACATTGACAAAACCTGTTTCCTGAAGTTTTTTTAAAATTAGCTGATGTCTTTCGGTAATACTCTTCATTCCGGTTTGGTTATTTGTAGGTTGCGTTAACCAAAAATAAGCAAAAACCGGAAGTTTTTTCAGTTTACTGACTTATATATTTCAATGATTGTTTCGTTTTGTTTCGATTTCGACTGATTGTTTTCTTCTCTTTGTAGATAAACATTCTTTATATGGTGTTTTTGATCCTTTTTAAAATAAATGAAGGTTCTTATTGATTTTAATTTGTTTTGAAATGTTTTATTTTATAAATTTGATATAGAAAGCGAAACAAATCGTTAGCTGATATAAGGAGGCCATCACACATGAACACGAATAGAAAAGAACTCATAGGAAATATTGTTGATCCGGAAAAGGTTTGGGATGTAATTGTAGTTGGTGGCGGAGCAACAGGCTTAGGTGCTGCACTTGATGCGGCCAGCCGTGGTTATCAGACCTTATTGTTAGAACAGGCTGATTTTGCCAAAGGAACATCCAGCCGGAGTACCAAATTAGTCCATGGAGGCGTGCGTTATTTAGCGCAGGGTGATATTGGACTGGTCAGAGAAGCGCTATATGAGCGTGGTTTGCTTTTAAAAAATGCAGCCCACTTAGTGAAAAACGAATCGTTCATTATTCCGAATTATGAATGGTGGGGTGGTGCTTTTTATACCATAGGATTAACACTATACGATCTGCTTGCTGGTAAATTAGGTTTCGGCCGTGCCAGGCATATCTCTAAAAAAGAAGTGATCAGCAAGCTTTCTACTATACAACCTGCACATTTATACGGAGGCGTAGTTTACCATGATGGACAGTTTGATGATTCCCGTCTGGCAGTTAACCTTGCGCAGACCAGTCTGGAGCAAGGAGCTACCATCTTAAATTATATTCGCGTTACGAGTTTAATTAAAGATGCGCAGGATAAAGTAGCGGGTGTTGTGGCGACTGATATAGAATCGGGCGTTACTTACCAGCTGAAAAGTAAAACGGTCATCAATGCAACCGGGGTATTTGTAGATGATCTTTTACAAATGGATAAACCGGGTAAAAAGCCATTGGTCAGATCAAGTCAGGGTGTCCACTTAGTAATTGAGCGTTCATTTATGCCTGGCGAAGATGCAATCATGATTCCTAAAACGGATGATGGCAGGGTATTATTTGTAGTGCCGTGGCATGATAAACTGGTCGTGGGAACTACCGATACGCCATTAGATCAGCATAGCCTGGAGCCGGTAGCATTGGAAGAGGAGATTGAATTTATTATGCGTACAGCAGCAAAATATTTAGTTAAAGCACCAACACGTAAGGATGTACTGAGTGTATTTGCAGGTTTACGTCCTTTGGCTGCGCCAGAAGACGGTTCTTCTAAAACAAAAGAGATTTCAAGAAGTCATAAGCTGATTGTGACTACATCGGGACTGATCACCATCACCGGTGGTAAATGGACAACTTACCGCAGAATGGGTGAAGATACGATCGATAAAGCCATAGAGGTCGGGAAATTAAAAGCCCGTCCTACCAAAACGAAAGAACTTTCTATCCATGGTAGTAAAGCAGATGTAAACCGCAACGATCATTTATATGTTTACGGAAGTGATGAAGCTGCCCTTTTAGCGTTAGGGGATGAAAACCCGGCCTGGAAAGAAAAACTGCATGTGCGTTTACCTTATATCAAGGCCGAAGTGGTCTGGGGAGTGAGACATGAAATGGCCCGTACGGTAGAAGATATTTTAGCCAGAAGGGTGAGAGCATTATTCTTAGATGCACGTGCTGCAATTGATATGGCACCTGCTGTAGCCAAATTAGTCGCAACAGAACTTCAATATGATGAAGCCTGGGAAAAAGAACAGGTCAAAACCTTCAGAAAACTAGCTCAATCTTATTTATTAGAACCTTATACGCCTGAATAGAAAATATTCAGCATCAATTAAACCAATATAAATCAATAAAGTTATGGAAGATTACATTTTGGCTCTGGACCAGGGCACAACGAGCTCTCGTGCAATTATTTTTGATCATAAAGGACAAATTAAATCAACGGCACAGAAGGAATTTACCCAGATTTTTCCACAATCAGGATGGGTAGAACATGACCCGAATGAGATTTGGTCTACGCAGGCAAGTGTAGCGGCAGAGGCAACGGTAAAAATAGGAATTAATGGTTCTAATATCAAGGCAATCGGAATTACTAATCAGCGTGAAACGACCATTGTCTGGGATCGTGAAACTGGTGAACCTGTTTACAATGCGATTGTCTGGCAAGACAGGCGTACCGCAGAATTCTGCGATCAGCTGAAAAAAGACGGTAAAACTGATATGGTCCGTGCTAAAACGGGATTGGTTATTGACTCTTATTTCTCAGGGACTAAAATAAAATGGATTCTTGATAATGTTGAAGGAGCCCGGGACAGGGCAAATAAAGGTGAACTGGCTTTTGGAACAGTAGATAGCTGGCTGGTCTGGAAATTTACAAGAGGCCATGTACACGTAACCGATATAACCAATGCAAGCCGTACCATGTTGTTTAACATCCGTACTGAGCAGTGGGATGATGAATTATTGGAAATGCTGGATATTCCTAAAAGTATGCTTCCTGAAGTGAAACAATCGAGCGAAATCTACGGAGAAACAACTACTACTATTTTCGCTTCAAAAATACCAATCGCCGGAATTGCGGGAGATCAGCATGCTGCGCTTTTTGGACAGATGTGTATTGAAAAAGCTATGGTTAAAAACACTTATGGGACTGGCTGTTTTATGCTGATGAACATTGGTGATAAATTTATAGAATCAAAAAACAACTTATTAACTACTGTTGCCTGGAAAATTAACGGCGAAATACAATATGCGTTTGAAGGAAGTATTTTCATCGGAGGAGCGGTTGTGCAATGGCTGCGTGATGGTTTAGGCGTAATTAAGAAATCTGCTGATGTAGAAAAACTGGCTGCAAGTGTTAAAGATACGCAGGGAGTTTATTTTGTACCTGCTTTTGCTGGTTTGGGTGCGCCTTACTGGAAGCCTGATGCAAGAGGTACAATTGTAGGATTGAGCAGAGGGAGTACATCGGCACATATCGCGCTTGCTGCATTAGAATCTATCGCCTACCAGACCAGGGACGTTTTGAAAGCAATGGAAGCGGATGTGGGAATGGAAATTAAAGAATTAAGGGTGGATGGTGGCGCAACAGCGAACGATTTGCTGATGCAATTTCAATCTGACTTGCTGAACTGTAAAGTAATCCGTCCGAATGTAGTAGAAACTACAGCTTTGGGAGCGGCCTATTTAGCAGGATTAGCAGTTGGTTTCTGGGATAGCGTAGAAGAGATTCAGCAGTTATGGAAGTCTGAGAAAGAGTTTGTGCCTGCAGGAGATCAGACAGTGATTAAAAAGGGAATTAAGGATTGGAAGAGAGCTATTCATGCTGCACAAAGCTGGAATGAAGAGTTGCCTGATACAGATTTAAATTAATTATTCATCCTTAATTTTACCAGAATGACTCCATTCATAGCAGAACTTATAGGTACAATGTTACTTATACTTTTAGGCGATGGCGTAGTGGCCAACGTATTATTAAATGATACCAAAGGAAAGAATGGTGGGTGGATAGTAATTACCGCCGCCTGGGGACTGGCAGTTTTTGTGGGCGTAACGGTTGCAGGCCCGTACAGTGGTGCGCATTTAAACCCTGCAGTAACGATTGGTCTGGCAATAGCCGGAAAATTTGCCTGGGCAAGTGTGCTTCCTTATATCACCGCGCAGTTGATAGGGGCGGGAATGGGTGCATTCCTGGTTTGGATCATGTATAAAGACCATTTCAACAAGGACAATGATCCGGCAGCTATGCTGGCCTGTTTTTGTACAGGCCCGGCTATCCGTAATTATACTTCGAATATAACCAGTGAAATTATCGGTGCATTCGTATTGGTGTTTACGGTTTTCTATATCACCGGAGCTGAAATTACACCGACTAAAATACCTGTTGGTTTAGGCTCTGTTGGTGCTATCCCTGTTGCTTTTCTGGTTTGGGTAATTGGCCTTTCACTAGGAGGAACTACCGGATATGCAATTAACCCGGCCCGTGATTTAGCTCCGCGGATTATTCATGCTTTAGTACCTATCAAAGGGAAGGGCACCAGTGACTGGACTTATGCCTGGATTCCTATTCTCGGTCCGATTATGGGGGCAGCGATAGCAGCGTTTCTGTATTTACAACTTCACTAATCATCAGTTAAACAAAACAGAACTTCTTAAACAGATTTTTATGAAAACGATTTTTAAAGGTAGCCTTGGGGCTATACTAGGGCTATGCCTTTGCCTTTCTGCGGGGGCCCAGGATCTGACAACGCCTAAAACTGATACTGTCGCAGTAAAAAAATACAAACCTTTTAATGTGAACCTGCAAGTGCGTAATTTATACTTGTGGCGTGGATTTAAGGTTTCAAACAGCCCGATTACTGATGTGGATATGCACTATACCACTAAAGACGGAAGTTTCTCTGCAGGTTTTTGGGGAGGAGCGGGTTTTAACGGAGAGTACAAGGAATTCGATTATTATGTGAGTTATGTTAAAAAGGGCTTTAACTTTTCGGTCTGGGATATTAACAATGTGACGGATTTCCCGAATGCTAACCTGTTCGATTATAAAAGGGCTACTACGTCTCACTTTATCGACGTAACTGCGGGATACCAGTTTGGAGATGCTTTTCCGATCAGTATTAACTGGAGTACGATTGTACAGGGCAGGGATACGCATATGAAGAGTAATGGAGATCTGGCCAATAATTATTCCAACTATGTAGTTCTTGATTACAGAGTGTGGAAAGATGGAGGGTCGAATGTTCATCTTTTTGCAGGTGGCGGATTTGCTTTTGGCAGAGACGAGAATTTTTACGGTTCTAAACCCAATGTTGTCAATGCCGGGGTCACTTTAAATAAAGACCTGGTCGTTTTCACGCATCATATGCCAATTGCAGCAACAGCGATGTTTAGTCCTGAACACAATTACGGCGCTATACAATTAATCATCAACGCATTTTAATAAAGGGTTTCTTTTTCCTGTAAACACAAAAAACCAGCCGGAAGGCTGGTTTTTTTGTAGTGTAAAATATATACATTACTGTTGTGTGTGTTCCATAGGTAGATGATTCACAGTTCAATATTAAGCTTCTCAATTGACTTATCATTTCATTATTACACCAACGCCCGTTTTCCTGAGGTGAATGCGTCAAATAATTGATGTTTATTTGATAAATCGATATTTCTTAGCTCAAAGTGGTAACATTCGTTGGTTTTGTTACGTGAAATATTTGGAAGATTCAAATCTTATCGTGGGATAGTCACTGTGATCCTGCCGTCTTTAACGCCGCCAAAAAAATTGCTGGAGCGCCTATCCAGTTTCTGACCTTTAAATTTAATGGTGATGTCGCAATCGCAGAACATAGTATAAGTGATGTCAATTATATCTCCGGGAAAAACGTCCTGGGTTTCGTAGTCACCAGTTCTTCTTTCGCGGACACTCAATATGTTTCTTCCTGTTCTGTTATTAAAAACATCAATAACATAAGGATCTCTGGAATAATAAGGGTCATTGTTGTTGATCTCTACTTTTAATTTATTGGAATTCAGGTCATCTTTTTTGCATCCGGCCAGAAATAATAGCAGGATGGCTGAAATTGTAATCAGGTATTTCATGGGTGTGTCAATTGTGTTTAATGTATTTTGATTACATTAAAGACGATAAATCTGTGGATACCCCTATCAAGGTTTATGAGATTCCTGCTGATCAGCAAAAAAGCAAAAACGGCTAATCTCGTTATCACAAGATCAGCCGTTTTATTCTTTTTATGTGTCCCTGAAGGGATTCGAACCCCCATCGTTGGTACCGGAAACCAAAATTCTATCCATTGAACTACAAGGACATTTCGGCAAATATATCAATTTGATTCATTTATTCTGAATTCTCCTGAAAAATAGATGCCCAATTTGTTTGAATCGCATGAAATAAATTATAATCTATATCAAAAACAACATTTGAAATATCAATTTCTACATTTTCTGCCCGGCCCCCAAAATTAACTTTACATCAATAGCTTATTATTCATCCTAATAATTCAGAAATTGAAAGTAAAAAATGTACTTGCTGGATATTCCGCTCCATAGTACGCCACCCATTCCGGAGTAAAGTCCACCAGTATTCCGCTGGAAAGGTTACCAATTATTCCGCTGCAAAGTCCACCACTTTGCTACCGGACTGATTTTGTTGAGGTCTGACATTCCGACACAAAGTACACCACTTATTCCGCGCCAAAGTTCACCACTAAGCTGAGTTTAACCGCCAATTACTATAAGTTTGGTTTGTAACCAAAACCACTTGCAGTATGGCAAATAAGCTACTTAGTATGCAAAAGATAAGACAGATACTTTTATTTCTTGAACGCGGTATTTCCCAGCGGGCGATAGAAAAAGAAGTCAAGATTACCAGGAAAACAATTGCCCTCTACTTGCAGAAATTCCTTCAAACAGGAATCGATTTTAAGGAACTACTAAAGCGTTCTGATGAGCAGCTGGAACAGATACTGGGCTTATTAAAGCCCGTTGTTCCGGAGGGTACTGACCCCCGTAAAGTTCATTTCAACAGCCTTATTGAGTATTTCAATAAGGAACTCAGCAGAATTGGCGTAACCCGTTTATTACTTTGGGAAGAATATATTAAAGAATATCCGGCTGGCTTTCAATATTCCAGATTCTGTGAGCTTTTACAGGATCAAATGAAGGTTAATAATGCGGTGATGCACTTCGTTCATTATCCGGCAAAGCTGCTGGAAGTGGACTTTGCGGGCGATATGCTGCACTACGTTGACCCTTCAACAGGCGAACTTATCGCTTGTCCGGTATATGTCGCTGTGCTTCCCTTTAGTGGATATGGCTATGTGGAGGCCTTACCTGATGCCAAACTTCCTCAGGTGGTCAAGGCGTTGAACCACACTCTTGATTACTTTGGTGGTGTTCCCCTGGCTGTCAAATCAGACAACATGAGACAGTGGGTATCTAGAAGTGGTCTTATACGGATATAGGTTTACAGTTTTGAGTTAATTGACTCAAATGAAAGCACTAGAAACGGAGCCAAAAACTTACTCCAAAACCTTTAGAGAAAAGCTAGTTATTATGGTAGTTTATCAGAATCTACCTGCCAAAGCTGTTGCAAAAATGCACCATTTACCCAGTGTCCATATGCTCACCAATTGGGTAAGTATTTATAAGAAAAAATTAGAAAAAGGAGCTGTATCTTTATTACCTATGGATCCCAAAGTTAAAGATTCCAAAGCTCTTCAGGCTAGAATCAGGCAATTAGAGAAATCCTTGGATAAAGCGAATGTGCTTATCTATGGAC